>CANFCK010000008.1 GCA_947445035.1 Deltaproteobacteria bacterium | reverse complement strand
CCCGCGTCCCGCTTGGTGGATCCCTCAGGGTACAAGGTCCCGACGATCGTCGAGATGTTGGGCTTGAAGAAGCCGTTGCCAACGATCAACAGTCCAAGAGCCAGGTAGAAGGCCTCCTTGGACTCAATCGTCATGGTCAGGTGACCGGCTGCCATCAACAGGCCGCCCAGCAGCACGGCGCGCCGAGCGCCGAGCACCCGATCCGCCAACATCCCGCCGAAGAACGGGGTCATGTACACCAGCGCGGTGTACGCGCCGTACACGGCGTAGCTCTCTTTGTCGCCGTAGCCCAAGAACCCCTTGAGCATGTAAAAGACCAGGAGCGCGCGCATGCCGTAGTAGGAGAAGCGCTCCCACATCTCGGCAAAGAACAGGTTGAACAGGCCAGTCGGGTGGCCGAACAGAGTGGGCTGATTCATGCGCGGGGGGTCCGGGGAGGGCGCGAGGGTAGCACAAGCGCCGTCGGCGCGTCCCGCTTCCGTAGCCGGCTCCACCAAGGCCGGCGTCGGCGGCCGACTGGATGATCCGCCGTTCCCGTCAGGGTGCTACCATCACCACGTCGGAGTGGGTGCAGGCATGAACGACCGTATCGCGCGTCTCGTGAAGAACACCGCCGGCCGCCCCGTCCGCATCGGCATCGTGTCGATGTACGACGTGGAAAACAACGCCGTGCGCATCTTGGCGGCGATGTTGCGCAAGCACGGCCACCACGTCGCCGAGATCTACTTCAAGGACTGGATCAGCAATCACCTGGACGCGGCCACCGATGACGAGCTCAACGGGCTCATCAAGGTCATCGCCGACGAACACCTCGACGTCGTCTGCCTCAGCATCCGCGCCAGCGCCTACTACAACGCCTCCCGCATCCTCACCGACAAGATCCACGACGTCATGGACATCGCCGTGCTCTGGGGCGGCATGCACGCCACCTTGGTGCCCACGGTCTGCATCCAGGACGCCGACATGGTCCTCCAGGGCGAGGGTGAGTTTGCCCTGGCGGAGTTTTGCGACCGCCTCCGGGACGGCATCGACATCCTCGACACCGGCAACCTGATGTTCCAGACCGCCGACGGCGTGCGCAAGAACGCGCTGCGGCCGCTGGTCGAGAACCTCGATTCACTCCCCTTCCGCGACTACGTCACCCACGACCACAAGTACTTCATCAACGGCAAGAAGATCGACAAGGGCGACCCGATGCACGGGGACCCGGTCTTCCAGATGATGGGCAGTCGCGGCTGCATCTACAAGTGCAGTTATTGCTACAACAGCACCTACAAGAAAGACATCTACCCCGGCCAGAAGTGGTTCCGCGTGCGCTCGCCCGAAAGCATGGTCGCCGAGATCAAAGAGGCGCAGAAACACTGGAACTTCAAGCGCATCCGCTTTGACGACGAGGTGTTCAACTTCCAGTACGACTGGCTGGTGGACTTCTGCGAGCGCTACCCCAAGGAGATCGGCCTGCCGTTCGAGGTGTTCATCGAGCCCAAGCTGGTCAACGAGGAGCGCATGACCATGCTGGCCGCTGCGGGCCTGAAGAATGTCTACATGGGCGTTCAGAGCTCGGAACGGGTGACCGGACACCTCTACGATCGTCGGGTCAAGAACAGCACCATCAACGACATCGCCGATCTCTTCAAGAAACTTGGCATCAAGGGCCACTTCCAGCTCATCTTCGACGATCCGGTCTCGACCGTCGAGGACAAGCAGGCGCTCTTCGAGATGATCGCGGAGTTCCCGCACCCTTTCGACCTTTACCTGTTCTCGATGACGGTCTTCCCCGGCTCTGAGCTGAATCACAAGCTCCTGGAGGCGGGGCTCATCTCGGAGTACGACATCGAGGGCCTCGGCACCAAGACCTTCTACCAGCACCGGATCAACCTGGAGTATCCGCGCCCGGTCGAAGACACCTTCTGGATCGCCATGACCCAGATGCTCAGCAAGTCCTTCGTCCCCCGGCAGATGCTCAAGCCGCTGACCAAGGTCGAGTTCCTCAAGAAACATCCCTGGCCGATCATCCAGCTCGCCCACGCCACCAACTACGTGAAGATGGGCACCACCGCGGTGAACATGGTGGCCAAGGGTGAGATGACCAAGACGCTGTTGCGACGGTGGATGTCTTTTGACCGGGTGATCACGACCTGACGGGTGGCCACGATCACGGCTGACGTTGCCGAAGCCCGGAGATCTGCGCCAGCGCCGCGAAGTCTCGATCTCGGTGGAGAACCTCCATCTGGTTGCGGATGGCGCAGGCGGCGATGAGGCAGTCCACGGAGGACCGGATCGTCAACCCGCGCCGCCGACCGGCGCGGTACAGCTCCGCTGCTGCTTCGAAGAGCTCTGCGGACATCGGGGACTCGACCCAGCGAAGGTTGAACAGCCCGACCCGAGCCCGCTGGTAGGGCGCCTGATCACGGAAGCCCTGGAGGACTTCCTGCACCACCGGCCCGCATGTCGCGACGTCGTCAAGCGATACCAGCGACTCGAGATCGAGCGGGTCGTTCCGCCGGAACACCTCAATCCACACCGACGTGTCGACGAGGACCACGGCTACCGTGAACCCGCGTCACGGCGCATCGCCTCAAGGTCACCCTCCCAGGCTCCGGACCCCCGCAGCGTGAGCAGCTCGCGCGCGCGGGCGCGCCGGACGAACTCGCTCAGGGCGAGATTCACGGTGGCGGACCACGTCGTCTTCCCACTGAGCTGGGTGGCCTCGACGAGGATTTGCTCGTCAAGCACAAGATTTGTACGTTTCATGTGCATGGCCTACCGCCGCGAGCGCGCTGGGTCAAGCGCCATCCGCGCGATGCCGGCGTCGGTGCAGCCTGCCCTCCACCACGTGCGTGGTGTGTTTCGGGAGGTCTTCGTCGGGGCGGCGAGCGCACCACGTCCGATAGCGGGCGACCTTCCACCGGAGGGCCTCGTTGATCACGACGTCGCCGTCTACGTTGCCCTTGGTGTCCTCGGCGCGGAGGTGCACGCGGTGGCGGACGGCACCGGTGTCGGACACCAGTTGCCCCCAGTCGAGGGCGACCAGCTCGTGGACGCAGAGGCCGGTGCCGGCGGCCACGGCGACGAGGAAGTAATCGCGGGCGTGATCGTCCGTGTCGGTGACGCTCAGGCAGGCGTCGATGTCGGCCCGGGTGGGGATGCGGGGGTTCGTGGGGGTCGCGGGCACTTCGACCACGTGACGTCAACGGGTGGCGGCGCCATTCTCCTCCTATGGCACAATCCTCACGTACCTACCCGGTAGACCTGCCCGAGGAAACGACGCGGGATCGTGCGGATGTGTCGGTCGTCGCCGAGCTTCGTGTCCTGTGGGTGATCGAGGCGGTCCGGAAGGGGCGCATCAGCACCGGGTGCGGCGCTCGGGTCCTGGGGATGCCCCTTGCCCGGTTCCTCCGTGAGGCGAGCGCCTACGGCCTCGCCGTGCTGGATGCCGAGCCCGGAGAGGTCGAGGCCGAGGTAGGTTCGCGGACGTGATCGTAGTCGCGGACTCGTCGCCACTGATCTACCTCTCGGTGCTGGGAAAGTTGGAGCTGCTGCGTGCCCTCTACGGAACCGTGCTGGTGCCCCGCGCCGTGTTCGACGAGGTGGTCGTCGCGGGCGACGGCGTGGACGATCGCGCGGGCCGACGCGAGGCCACCGCGGCCGGCCTTCGCATCCACGGCCGACGGGCGTGCCTCCCGAAACATCGGTCAACTCATTGCCCCAGGCGTAGCCGTACGTCTGTGTGCTCACGATGGCGCCGGTCATGCGCTCAGGAAGCAGTCGGGGTTCCACCTCCCGCAGGCGCGCGGACGGGCGGCGAGCCAGGGCCGGTCGCGGATGGGGGCCGGGCGGGATCACCGGGACGGTGTTTTGCCGAGGTAGGCGAGCGGTTCCGGGCGGGCGAAAACCAGATGTCTTCCACCCCTTTCCCACCCGGACTTGCTACCCGACCCCGTCGACCCACGCCGAGATGGGGGTTTCCACCCGCCCCGGCGTGGGGGGCCAACGACCCGTTTCCCTGAGGCGGTCACGCAGGACGTTCCGGTCAACGTGGAGCATCCCAGCGACCTCGCGGAGGCCCCTCCCGTCGCCCAGGAGGGCCACGGCGGCGTCAACGGGGACAACGACGCGAGGACGCCCAACGTGCCTCCCAGCGGCTTGTGCGCGGCGGACACCGGCGGTGACGCGCTCCTTGATCAGCTCGCGCTCGTAAGAGGCGAACACCGCCAGCAGTTGAAGCAGGAGCCGACCGTGGGCGGAGGCGGTGTCGATGCCAGGATCACGGACGGAGCAGAAGCTGACGCCCCACCCGGCGAGCAGGTCGAGCGAATTCAGGAGATGCGGGAGCGAGCGCCCCAACCGATCCAGTTTCCAGACCAGCAGGTGCTCGAACTTCCCGGCTTGCGCGGCCTTCATCATCGCGTCGAAGCTCGGACGCGAGGTGGTCGCACCGCTCACGCCCTCGTCGACGTACTCGTGCACGAGGGTGAGGCCTCGATGGGCGGCGACGGCGCGAAGCTCGTCGATCTGGAGGCCGACGTCTTGGCCGTGGTTCGTGGTGGAGACGCGGGCGTAGAGGGCGGCTCTCGTCGGTTTCATCGAGACGGGTACGTAGTCGAGGGTGCGATCCGAACCACCGCCGTCGGGAGCAGAACACCGCTCCGCTACTCTCGACGGGGCCGCGAGCGGGGGCGACGGGGGCGGACCGAGGACGCGTTGAAATCGGGGTGCGGGATCGGGAAGGGGTGAGGGACCCGGCACCCGCGCGAGGCCCCGGCGCAGGACCGTGGCCGGCGACTGGCGTGGGAGGTTGCTCAACCCACGAACTCGACCCCAATCAAATTGCCCTCCGAGTCGAGGTCGAGATTCAGGTCCGGACCGGCGTAGTCGAGCAGGGTGCGAAGTCGAATCGTCCTTTTCACCGCGCCCGGTACGCCGGGTCCAGGATGTGCCGGAAGCGTGACGTATCCGACGTCATTGTCGTCCGGGCTTACGGTCAACCTCATCTGGTTGTTCTCGCGCGGCATTACCACCTCCTCCGATTACAGGGCATTGAGTATCGTCTTCAGCTTGGCCGTGCCGTTGGCCCCGACCTGGTACACCGCCATCCCGCCCTCCCCGAGGGGCACCAGGACCCGGTCCGCGTGAGCAGTGTCCAGGATCGCTCCCTCCGGAAATCCCTCCTTGCCGATCCTCGCGCTCAACGATTCCAGCCCAGTCCGGGCTTCCGCGGCGTTCGGAAAGATCCCCCGCTCAACCGCACGCTCAATGGCGTGCGGCATATTGGAGTTCACCGTCTTCGCGACGCCCGGCAGTCCCCCTGAGGCCGCCGCCTTCGCCGCCGCCAACAGATCGCCCGTGGCCTCGACCATGTTGGACCCGCCGCGGACGATCTTGCCCACGCCGGCCACCATGCCCCCGATTGGTACGCATGCGGCCGCAGACATGCACGCGCCGACGTTGTCCCCCTCGGCGAGAGACAATTCGGCGTCCAACGCGTCCGCGCCCTCCGCGCCGGGGACCAAACCCACACCTGAAAGAAGGATGTGAGCAGCGCTGAACGCGCCTTTTTTGAGGGCCGCGCTCACGGCCGGGTTCGCCCTCAAGAAGTCGCCTACGACCACCCCCCCGCGCTTGACCGCGCCCTCCATCTCGCCCGTGAGGCTCCACGGGACGAACCGTGCCCCGTCGTAGACATCCCCCGCCCCCCCCCGGGGCAGTCAGCTTGGCAGCTGCGCTGGCAAGCATCTCGAGCCGGAGCCCCACGTTCCCCGTTGGGGGCTGGAGGAGAACCGGACCCATCGCGACCTCGGCGCCGCCTTCAACCAGAACGCTGTTGCCGACGCCTTCATCGGTCACTGCCGGGCCTTTCTGCGCTCGAATCCCCTTGATGTCGAGCAACTCGCCCAAGCCCGCGCCCTCCAGCATCGTCAACAGGAGGGCGAGCAACGCGTCTCGATCCTGCGCGGGGGCGCTGAATATCTGTTGCAGCGCCGCGTCGATCGCCGCCTTGGCGGCGGCCAGCTTCTTCCTCCTCGCCTCAATCGCCGCGTCCCGCTCCGCGAACCCAACCGTCTCCTCGATCGACCGCCCCTCCATGAACGCGCTGTCGCCATCGACGGTGCCGCCGGCGTCCAGCCCGTCAGGCCCACCCTTCGCCAACGGCTGGCCGAATTCGTCGACGTGGCCTGACATCTGCGTCGCCGCCGGCACCCGGTACAACCCACTCGGATCCACAAAATCCACAGGATTGTTCGACGTGTACAAAAACCGATGCTCTCCCCCCGCCAGCCCGGACGGGTCGATCGACGTGAACCGCCCCAGCTCCGCGTCGTAGAACCGCCGCCGCGGCAGTTGGTACGCCGTCCCGACCAGCGAATCCAGGCCCGCGTACACCCGCGTCTCGTCGCTGCCAGCAGCCGCCACCGCGTGCTCGCCGAACGCGCCCGCATCCGCCAGCATCTCCAGGCCGTCCATGACCACAGAACCGTTCTTGTCGGTGCCCATCGCCACGAAGGCCCCGCCTTCCAGGCGCCCCACCGCGATGCCGTCGATCGCCACCGTCATCACCCCATCCCCGCTCCCATCGACGCCCGCCACCGGCGCGTCCGACAGGCTCGGGCCCCACATCTGGGCACGGACGTTCGCGGTGGTGTCGTCGCCATCCGCATCCACCGCCACCGGCGTCCCGAAGGCGTCGCGGGTGATCACGTGGCGGATGCCGACGGGCGTGCCGATGCCCCACTCCAGACCGTCGGCGTCGCGGAGGATGTCCAGGCCGCGGTGATCCGTGGTCACCTCTCCGAACGCATTCCAAGTGACCGCCGCTCCCGAAACATCGGTCAGCTCGTTGCCCCAGGCGTATCCGTACGTCTGGGTACTCACGATGGCGCCGGCCTGGTTGACCTCGCGCTTTTCGGTGCGGTTGCCGCCGACGTCGTAGTCGTACTCGGTCGAGTTGATGTCCGTCGCGGTGACCCGCTCTTCAGAGAGCAGCCAGCCCGGCTCGGCGAAGCTGTAGTTGATCGTCTGGGTGAGGAGCCCGTTCTCATAGGTGAGCTGGCTCTCGGTCCGGCCGCGCGAGTCGTAGTTCCAGGCGCGCGTCTGCTCGTCGCCCGCGGTGGAGCGGGTCGTGCGCTCCTGCACCCGCCCGAGCACGTCCCAGGTGCTGGTGATCGCGGCGCCGCCCGCCAGGGCGATGTCCTCGGGCCGCCCCATCACGTCCCGCGACATCACCGTCGCGAGCGTACCGGTGCCCGAGGCCACGTTGTCCACCAGGCCCGTCGTCGCATCCCGGGTGTAGGTCAGCGACCCCGCCCAGCTCGTCCCGATGGTGCTCAGCGCGCTGTTGGCCTCGTAGCCCCACGTCACCGTCTCGTTGAAGCCCGTGGCCGTCGACGCGCTGAGCCCCGACAGCCGACCCAGGGCGTCCGTGGTGCTGACGTACTCGGCCTCCAAGGACGCGCCCACCCAGCGCTCCGCCGCTCGCGGGGAGCCGAAGGCGTCCCAGGACCCGAAGGTGCGCAGGACCCCATCAGGATTCCCGGTCTCGACGATCTCCTCCTCCTGCAACCACAGGCCACGGAAATAGGTGCGCGAGGTGGTCCGGACATCGACGCTGTCGCCGGCCTGCACCCCCTCGATGCGCGGGTAGTCCGTCGCGTAGGTGTACACCTCGGTGGTGACCCCCTCGATCACCTCTGCATGCAGGGTCCCATCAATGTTGTAGAGCCACGCGGTCCGGTCGTTGTAGCCTTCGCGCTCGGTCAGCCGACCTTCGGCCGAGTAGCTGTACTCGAAGCCGTAGACCGTCGACGGCGAGAACGCGCCGCCGTCCACACAGGTGGGGTCGTCACTCGGACCGCAGCGGGTCGCGACCCGGCCCATGCTGTCGTAGGCGTAGGCCTCGGAGGCGATGGGCGTGCCGGTGCTGCCTTCGACGTAGTCCACCTGTCGAAGCTGCGTGCCGACGAAGGTCGCGAGAACCTCGTCGCCAAGCGGATCGATGCTGCGGATGGTACGGCCACGATGGTCGATGTACTGGTCCCACTCGCCTCCGTCGGGCTCGCTGCGGGTCACCTGCTCGTGGTGATCGGCGTCGGCGTCCAGGGTGTAGGCGAAACTGGTCACGCCCTGGTGCGGCAACGACTCGGTCGTCGGCCGGCCCAGGTCGTCGTACGCCCAGGTGCTCACGAGGTTGCTGGGGTCGGTGTACTCGGCTACCTTTCCGGAGGTGAAGTACGACCACGACTCACTGTTGCCGTCGGGCAGTTGTTTGGTGGTGAGCCAGCCGAGCGCGTTGTAGCTGTAGGTCCACGTCGAGGTGCCCTGGGTCTCGGTCTCGATGCGGTCGCGGTCGTCGTAGGTCCACGCGAACTCGACCGCACACGGATTCGACGAGCTGGGGTCGTATCCGACGCACGCCTCGTCCTTGCGCGCGAGGCTGTCGTAGCCGAAGCTGGAGGTGACGCCGCCTTCGACCGCCAGGACCACCTGCCCGTCGTCGCGATACTCGCGGTCGACCAGCGTGAACCCGCCGCGGTAGGTAGCCGAGAGCTGCCCGCTGAAGGTGTAGACGTGCTCGGTCAAGACCCCGTCGCGGTCGGTCTCGGAGTCGAGCTGGCCGTTGGCGGCCCAGGTGTAGGTGCGGACCTCGCCCGCCTCGTCGGTCTGGCTCAGGAGCCGCCCGAGGGCATCGTAGTCGAAGGACGTCGTGAGTCCGTCGATGTCGGTGGCCGAGGCCACCGCGCCGTTGGCGCCGTAGCTCTGCCCGCTGAGGAGTGCGTCCGGGTGCAGCGTCACCAGCGGGCGGCCCAGGCCGTCGAGCGAGGTGACCGTGCGCCGACCGTTGGCGTCGTCGTGCACGACGATCGGTCCGACGGCGGAGCTGGCGGCGGTGTAGCCCCACGCATCCACCTGGAGCGGCGACATCGAGGCGCCGTCCACCCACCGGGCCTCGGGACGATGCGCGGCGTCGAAGCTGGTGGTGCTGGTGGTGCCGTCGGGCGCGGTGGTGAGCGTCGGCCGGTCGTCGTCGTCGTACTCGATCGTCCACGCCGGCGTGACCGTGCCGGTGGTGGTCACAATCGACGGCGCGACCCGCTCGATGAGCCGGCCCCAGCCGTCGTAGGCAAACGCCCAGCTCTCGCCGGCGGGGTCCATCGAGGACACCACGCGCCCCAGCGCGTCGGTCTCCTCGCTGCCGCGGGCCACCCCCGCACAACTGCGCTCGGACGACAGCGTGGTCGACTCCTGGGTGCACGACAGCCCCAACGGGTCGGTCACCGTGGCGTAGCCGAGACCATAGGCGAAGTCGGTCTCCACGAAGTCGGCGAGCACGTCCGGCGCCGGCGCGTAGGCAAATCGCGGCCGGCCCAGCTCGTCGAGGAAGGTCCACGACCCGACCACGGTGTCGCCACCGTAAAAAGGCCCCGACACAAAACGGAGGCTCCCATCCAGGGCGTAGGCCCGCAGCGCGTAGACCGGCTGGGTCGTCGCGGTGGCCGAGCTGTCGCAGGAGACCTCGTCCAGCACGTCGCTGACCGAGCTGGTGCCTGCGCCCGCGTTCTCACACGCCACCGAGGCGAACTCCCGTCCCCAGGGGTCCAGGTACGTCAGCCGCAGGCCGCCGCCGCTGTCCAGAACCCCCAGCCGCGGCTCGTCGCGGGACCCGGCTTCGCGGTCGTCGACGCGCGCCAGATCGTCGTCGCGGAGCCAGCTCTGGGACATCTGGGTACCGCTGCTTCCGGGGTTGGTCGCCAGTGTCGCGACCCGTCCGTAGTCGTCGTAGGTCCAGGCGCGACTCGCACCCTCCAACGACCACGACACCGGTCGGCAGGCCGCGTCGTACGACCGCAGCTCGGTCCGGCCGACGGCGTCGACCGTGCTGGTGGCCTGGCCACAGGCGTCGTTGGTGGTGCTGGTGAGGTGCCCCTCGCCGTCGGTCGATGAGCTGACCCCGCCGGCCGCGTCGTAGGTGCGCCGCACCGTGCGGCCGATCGTTCCGCCCGTCCCACCCCCATCGCGGGCCACCTGGACGATGGTCTCGGGCGTGTCGAAGCCCACGAAGCTGCCGAAGGTGTCGGTGCGCTCCCAGGTGCTCGTCGGACCGAACACCGTGGCCGCCGTGCGGGCGCCCGCGCTGTTGTAGACGTAGGCCACCAGACTGTCGTCCTGGGGCTCGTCGACATCGCCGTCGTTGTTGGCAAACGCCAGCCGATGGGCGCTGTTGTACCACCAGCGCCGGGCGTACATCCGGGTGTCCGTCGTCGCCGACCCGCTGTCGTAGACCCAGTCCGGCGTCGAGACCGACTCCACTTCGTCGGTGATGCCCGGCCACTCCAGCTCGGAAAACTCCGGCGCCGACGAGCTTCCGCTCCCCGCCCCCGAGCCCCCACCCAGCGGCGGCCCGACCGGCGGGACCATCGGCCCGCCCGAAAAGACCGGAGGCGACAGCGGCGGCCCCCCACCCAGGGGGCCGGGACCGGGTCCCGGCGGCGCCAGGGGCATACTCGAGCCCTGCGGACTCCACGAGCACGAGCCGGCGGCGCAGGTGTACGCCAGCGAGCCTGGGTCGACGGTGTCGTCGCCTTCGAGTGTCCAGACCTGGTCCTTGAGGGCGTCGCTCACCGCGCCGTTCGCGGTGCCGTAGCTCCAGCCCATGGCGTCGAAGTACCGACCGTCGGTTGCCGCTGTCGACGCGTTCCCGTCCATCTCGCAGGGCACGATGAGCCCCTCGACCGTGAGCGACTGAGACCGGTTCGGCCAGGTCCCCGTCCCGGCGTCGACATCGACCTCGCACGCGTGCACCAGCGGATTGTAGAGCGGCGCGAGCGTGTCCCAGCTCTGGATGTGCGGGCTCTCCGCGCCGTACCGGTTCTGCGAAACCCGCGCGATGGTGCCGTCGGCGCGCCGCTCGATCCGCCACGCCAGTTTGCCGGCCCCCCACGGCGCCTGGACAAAGCGGGCGTTGGTGACGCTGCCGCTCTCGCGGTCGATCACGACGTCGCGGAAGCCCATGAAACGGGCCTCGGCCCCCCAGAACACCCCATTGGAGAAGCTGAACTCGGTCGTCCCGTTCTGATCCGACACACTCGCGATCACGTCCACCGCGTGGGGGAGCCGAGGATGAACGCCCACCGACGCGGACGTCGCCGCGTAGGTCAGCAGCGTCTCGCCGCCCCAGGGCCCGTGGATCACCGTCGGCCGGTACATCGCGACCGTGCGTTCGTTCTCGTAGAGGCCCTCGGCCAGCGCCGGACCGGTGCCGCCGCGATCGTGGACCAGCGCGTCGGTGAAGCCGTCGCCGTCCCAGTCGGCGAGGAGCTGCTCGTAGGATTCGTCGGGCTGAGCCAGCGACAAAAGGGGCAGCGGTAGCTGCACGCCGGTGGACTGGACACCTGCCGTCAGACCGACGCCAGCGCGCTCGTAGACGATGTCGTGATTGGTGCAACTGGTACCGATGCAGGCCGTGAGCAGGCCCGTACGGCCCGCGTCGCCGAGATCCACGGTGGCAAATGTTGACGCCGTCCGCCAACCCGGGTGGCTACGGGTCCACTTCTCGGCGTACGCCGCGCTCCAGCCATCGGGGAAGTCGGTGCTCCACGCCAGGAAGGGCGGCCCGGCGCTGGTGTGGCTGTCCGAGAACGAGCCGCGCCCATCCCCGTAGAAGATCGTCGAGTATCCCACGTCGAGCGGCCCGAACTCGTCGTCGTAGGCCGGCGTGGTGGGGTCCCGCCAGCAGCCGTACAACGCGTAGGCAACGTCAGCCGCGCCGTCGTCGTTGTAGTCCCCCCATCGCGCCTGCGCCGAGACATAGTGCTCGAAGCTGTCGAAATCCAAGCCCGTGAAGCGGTCGTTGCTCTGGTCGAACACCACCATCGTCGCGGTGTCCTCCGGGTCTGGCGTCCCGTCACGGTCGTTTCCGGGGCCCCAGATGAAGCTGCCCTGCGGCCACGTTCGGGCGGCGCCGTCGGTGCCGCATTCGCTCAGGAGATCGGCCCACTCGCTCGGGAGCAGCACCGGATCCGACTCCATCGGCGTCGGCAGGTCGGCCAGCTCGTCGAGGTCGAAGAACGGCTCGGCGCCAGCGTTGCGGAGCCACCGGGTGGTCGTCGGGGTGACGCCATCATCGAACAGGTCCACGTGGTCGACGACCGGCATGACCAGATCCACGAACCCGTCGGCGTCGATGTCAGCCCATTGCGCGTGGCGCAGCAGCTCCGACGCCGACGACGGCAGACCCGAGACGTTGGCCAGCCACTCGCCTTCGGTCCACGTGCCGACCTCGTCGCCGCGGTACATCACCCCGCGCTGCCAGTCGTCGCCGGTGTCCTGGGTCGCGGTCAACAGCTCGGTGCGGCCGTCGCGATCGAGGTCCAGCGCCACCCACGCGCCCTGATTGCCGAAGAAGGCACCGCCGACGTTCGTCTCCAACCACACCAACGCCTCCGGCGCGCTTGCCGCCGCCGGCTCGCTCAGCACGCCTTCCTGGTTCTCGAAGTACTGCCATTCGACCGCCGCACAACCCGTCACCGTTTCGAGTTCTGCGCCCCCGCCGTTGGTGCATTCAGTGCTCAGGTACAGCAGGTCGGGACTCGCGTCCCCGTCGAAGTTCACCTCCTGATGCTGACGGGTGGCAGCGGCAGCAAGGCCATCGTGGGTACCGGTGAACGACACGGCCGGCACGCTGGCGAAGGTGGTCTCCTCGGTCGCGCGCTCGATGCAGCGGAGGGTCCGCCCTTCGTTGAGGTCGCTGTAGACCACGCCCGCGTCCCGATCCTCGCGTCGCACGATCCGATGGACGAGCGAGCGGCCCGAGCCGGCCAACGCGCTCAGCTCGCCGGCGGTTTCGTGGTCGTCCACGTCGTCGTCGTCCGCGTCACGACAGGGCTCCTCGTCCGCGACGTCGCTGTAGACCAGCGCGTAGGTGGCGCTGGGATCGTCGGCCACCCGCCCGGACTCCATGCCGGCGACGTTGCTGACCACTTCGATGCGGACCAGCCGCAGCAGGTTCGCCCGCAAGGTGCCCGACCGCGCGCTGGTCGGGATGTCGCCGCGGACCTCCCACACGAAGTCCACGCGGTGGTACCCGTTGGCGTAGGCGACGGCCTTGGGAACGTGCTCGTGGGCGTACTCGTCGGGCGCGTCGAACAACTCCGGCGCCGCCGCCGCCAGTTCGTTGGCCCCGGTGGTGTAGGTGGTGACGATCGAGTTGCCGAAGGGGTCCTCGATGCGCGTCAACAGCCAGGAGGTGGTGACGTCCTCGGCGTTTCCGTCGGGCGTGGGCGGGTGCGCACAATCCCAATCGGCCTCCTCGTCGCGGCGCTCTACGGCGCACTGTCCGTCGGCGCTCGGACCCCACGTCCACGTCCACCCGTCGCGCTCGGCGACCCAGACGTTGGCGGTCCCGTCGAAGGAGAAGTTGCGATCGTCGTCCTGCTCCGCAGCCCAGTTCGCGCCGCCCTCCACCCACAGGCGCTCGCCGTCCACCCACGGCACGTCCTGGCCATCGAGCTGCGGCACCCCGCCCGTCTGTGAGCGAAGGTCGATTCGGGAGAAGCCGGAGAGCGCCATCGACGCGCCCATCCACCCTTCGTCCACCCGAAAGTCGATGGTGAGCCCCAGCTCCGGCACCATGCCCCGCGGCGCCGGCGGCAACTCCAGGGGGACCGAGTCGGACCAGCCGCCGAAGGCAAGGCCGCCGCCCAGCGCGTCAAGGGCCGAGGGTCCGGACGCGCCGGCATCGCCGGGCTCGGCGCGCGCGGGCGAGATCGGGGCGAGCAGGACGGTCGCGACAAGAATCAAACATGCGCTAAATGCACGTTCAAGCAAGATGTTCAGCCGGTTACCGGGCGGGGGGGGGGGGATGAAACATGTTTGCTCCGGCGCAGGTGGGTCGTAGTCGGAGTGTCTCATCGTGCGGTCAGGAAGGCAAGCGCCGGCACGCGGTCTCCGACTACTACACCCCCGAGCTGGCCGACGAGCTCATCGTGAGCCACAACAACGGCGTGCGGCGGCGCGCGGGCATCTCCACGGAGGAGGCCGCCGTGATCGACAAGCAACCTCCGGGCCCGCGGCAGTCCGCGCCGTGATCGGGTAGGGTTCCGCATGTCCGGCGCGCTGTCCCTGTGGTGCCTGTGGTCCGCCTTCGTCGTCAGTGCGTGGGCCAAGCCGCCTGCCGCCATCCCGCCGGCGCCGTTCTCCTCCCTCGTCGACGCCGATGTCGTGGGCTCCCACCCCGGCGCGCTGGTCACGCCCGACGCGTGGGCAGCGCTGACCGCGGCGGCACCCACGCTCGCGGTCCCCGACGCAGGCAAGGACGCGATCACCCTCCGTGGCCCTTCCGCACCGAAGGCTCGCGCCAGCGTGAACGTGGCCCTCGACGCGACGGCGCCGACGACACTGCTCTTGACCTACACGGGGTCTGTCCCTCGCGGCACGCCGGTGGTGCGCCTCGTCTTCCGCAACACAGCTGGCGCCCCGCGACAAGTAGACCTCCGCGCCGGGGACGACGTCTTTCAGCTCGATGCCGCCGGCGCCGCAGTGGGTACGGTCGCCGTCGATGCGGGCGGCGGGCGCGCGTTGACGGTTGTGCACCGGGGGTCAGGCGTCAGCGTGTCGATCGAGGCGCGCAGTCCCGCGGTGAGCGTGGTCCTGCTCGGCGTCGCACCAGGCGAGCTTCTTGGCGCCCCGCGGCCGCCGGCGCGGTCCCTCGAAGGGTTCGCTTTCCCTCTGGACATCGACACCCCCGCGGCCCCGGTGCCCACGGCGTGGCGGGTGGAGCCCAACGCCGGCCGCCGCGGCAAGGTCGGCCTCAAAGATGGACACCTGGCGTACGCCGACGGCACGCGCGCCCGCTTCTGGGGGGTGAACCTGGTGAATGCGGCGTGCTACCCCACCCACGAGATGGCCGACAAGATGGCCGCCAACCTCGCCGACAACGGCGTGAACCTCGTCCGGCTCCATCACTTCGACAGCCCCAAGGCCGGCGGGTTGAACCCCGATCGAAAGACCGCGAGCGACCCACTCTTCCTCGAAGATGGGCTCGATCGGTTCGATTATCTGGTGTCGCGACTTGAGGCCGCGGGGATCTACCTACTGATGGAGACGGCGACCAACCGGGTGTTCACGGAGCTCGACGGCGTGAACGACCCCAGCGCCGACATCCCCAACGGCCACAAGGGCCTGCCCATGTTCCAACCACTTTGGAAAAAGGCATACCTGGACTGGGCCACGGCGTGGCTGGGCCGCACCAACAAGTACACGGGTCGGCGCTACGCCGACGATCCAGGCGTCGCAATGGTCGAGCTCGCCAACGAACACTCGATGTTCATGGCGTGGATCACCGGCGGTGTGGACCGTTTCCCCGAGGTGCACCGCGCCGAGATGGAGCGGCAGTGGAATGTGTTCGTTCGCTCCCGCTACGCCGATGATACCGCGCTGAAAGCGGCGTGGACGGGCAGCCTCCATCCTGGCCTCCAACCCGGCGAGGTCTTGGGCAGGGTCAAGCTCGCGCCCGTCGGCCAGGGAGACTTCAAGGCCTGGCCCACCGCGCGCGTGGGCGACCTCTACGACTTCTTCCTCCAGCTCGATGTCCGCTTCTTCGACGATGTCGCCGCGCATGTCCGCGGCCTGGGGTACACGCAACCGCTGATCGGAGGAATCACCTGGTATAACCCTGCGATCGCCCAGATCATGTCTCGGTACGACGTCATCGACGCCCACCTCGAGTGGGATCCACCGCGCGGCGGCGTCCTCCGCAACGCCTCGATCATCGCCGAACCGCGAGACCAGGCGCTGCTCGACCGCTTCCAGGCGGCGCAGGTGGGCAAGCCGATGATCATCTCGGAGCTCAACCAGGGCTTTCCCAACGATCAGATGTCAGAAGCCCCGCTCTTCTGGGCCAGCCTCGCCGCGGTCCAGGACTGGGACGCCCTCATCTGGTTCGACTACACCAATGGCCCGGTGACCGACGGCCCCGGCCCCGTCGCGTCCTTCGCGCAGATGCGGTTGGCGACGGTGAAGTGGGGGCAGATGGCCGCCGCGTCAGGGCTGTTCCGCAGCGGCACCATTGCGGCGGCAAGCGGGCTGGCGCCGCAGTGGCGGAGCGTCGCCGGGCTGCGTGACGAGGTCATCGAAGGGGCGCGCCCGGTGTACACCGAGCAGCGGGACGTGTCGGTAGCGCTGAGCACTCGCATCCGGGAGGCCTACGGCGGGGCCGCACCGCTGCCGGTCGCGGGAACCCCGTCCCCAACCGTGGGTTGGTGGCCGGCCGGCGCCCGCTACGTCATCCAGACCGACGCCATCGAAGCGGTGCTCGGCGATCACGGCCTGCGCATGCGCGCGGGCCAGGGGGAGGGATCGGGGCCCATCGAGGCCTTGCATGTCGATGCGCAGCTCGATGACGCCGCGGCGGTCAGCCTGTTGTGCACCGAGGGCCCGATTGCGAGCTGCAAAAAGGGCGTCCTGACCGTGGCCGGGCGCATGGAGAACGTTGGTATGCAGCGGATCGGCAGCGGAACGATGATCGTGGACGACGGCAAAGGCAGCACGGTGCTCGGACGACCGAACGGACAAGTGCGATTTGCCTGGCCCTCGCGCCCGACAGTGCGCCCCATCGATGCCGACGGCAAGCCCGGCGAGCCCGTTCCCATCGAGGCCTCGGGGGCCGGGTGGTGGGCGCTGCCGATGGCGACCGCGGGGCCGACGATCTGGTGGCAGGTGCGGTCATGACCGGAGTGCTCTTGTGGCTGACCGCCTGTGCTCCCGAGGTGGCCGACACTCCCGACGAGGTCGATGACATCACCTTTCTGAGCACCCCCGGTCCCTACGGTGTCGGACACACCCAGCGCGACGTGACCTACGACGACGTGACCGGCTCGCCGCGCACACTCCGCACGTCGGTTTGGTATCCAACTCACGCAGATGCCGGTTTTGCCGCGACCTATTGGCATGGCGCGTTCATCTCCTCAGTAGCGTTCGAGGACGTGGAGCCCGCTATCGACGCCGAGTTTCCCACGGTCGTCTATTCCCACGGGCATCAGGGCTACGCCGAAGCGTCGAGCTTCCTCGCCGAACACCTCACCTCGCACGGCTACTACGTGCTCGCGCCGGACCACACCGGCAATACGACGTTGGACGGGTCGTATCGGGACACTGCCATCTACCTCCAGCGGCCGGGCGACCTTGGCGCGGTCATGGATGCGCTCGTCGCCGGCCAGCTGGTGGCGGATCCGCGCGCCACCGGCGATGTGGTCGCGGTCGGCCACAGCTTCGGCGGCTACAGCGCCTACGCCTGGTCGGGCGCGGAGTACGACGCCGCCGCGATCGACGCTGCCTGCACGGCGGGGGGGGCCGAGTCGATCTGCACGAGCTGGGACGCGGAGTGGAGCGCTCTGTTTTCGGCGGGCGCGGCGGACGACCGGGTCCGCGCCGCCGTGGCCATGGCGCCCGGAGACTTTTGGCTCCTCGGGGCCGATCACGTCGCCGCGATGCCGGTGCCAGCGCTCTTGATGACGGGCGAGCACGATCCGGAACGCGACGCGGATGGAGCCCTGTACGCCGCGGCCTCGGCCCGTGCGGGCGGCCATTGGGTGGACATCGACGGCGGTGCGCACAACACCTTCGCGGACGTCGCGGGGAGCATGAGCGACGGCCAGACGCTCGTGCCCGAGGTCGGTCATCGCATCGTCCGCACCTTTGTCCTGGCCCACGCCGAAACTCAGCTGGGCCGGGGGCGCTACGGCGCGCTGCTCGACGGAACGGAGTCGGTCGACCCGGTGGTGACCGCGGAGTGAGCGGCGCGGTGCCCGGGTTACACCCCCGCCATGCGCGCGTTTTTGGTCCTCCTTCTCGGATGTGACCTCGTCCCCGACATCTACACGGCCGATGGTGAGCGGGCCTGCGATCCACGCAGCGCTTTTTACGCAGACGGCGACGAAGACGGCCTCGGCGACCCGCTGTCGGTGTACGTCGGGTGTGAGGCCCTGCCCGGCTACATCGCGCTCGCTGGCGATTGCGACGACGGCGATGCGACCGTGGGTCCCTGTGACACCGGCGAAGCCGACACCGGCGAACCCGACACCGGCGAACCCGACACCGGCGAACCCGCCGACTCCGCTGACACGGCAGAGTAGCGGCGGATGAGCGTGCTGGTCGCGACGCCGCATTCGTCGGCCATGCTCCCGGTGCAGGGTCCCCTGTATTGGCTGAGCGGCCTTCCCTGGTTCCTCCGGCGCTTGCGGATGGAGGATCATTCGGCCGAGCGTGTCCGCCGCGCGGCGGAGCGCGGCCCGGTGGTCTATGCACTCCACACCCGCTCGCACGTCGATTGGCAAGCGCTCAAGAGCGCGCTCAGCGAACGTCGGCTTCCACTGCCGGTGTTCACCGCTGACTTCGACGCGCGCCGCTGGTTCCCGTTGGGCATGCTCACCCGCCTCTTCGGCGCACCCGATCGGTCGACATCCGACCAGCTCCCCGACTTCATCGCCGCCGGACAGGCTACCTGTGTCTTCCTCAGCACGCCCTGGGACGTGCGCGAGCTCGTCGGACTCGCGCCCCCCGAGGATGACGTCGTCCCGCACCTCGTGGCGGCACAAGCGCGGTCCGAGCGGCCGATCCAGGTGCTGCCGGTGGTGGTGATCTGGGACAAGTCGCCTGAGCCCGCGCGTACGGAGGTGGGGCGCTTCCTGCTCGGCACGGAGGACACGCCGGGGCCGGCCGGGAAGCTGCTGTCGTTGGCCCGTTCGCAAGGCAGCGCCCTGGTTCAGGTCGGCGAGCCGATCGAGTTGACGGACTGGCTCACCCGTTTCGCGGACGAGGCGCCGGTTCGGCGGGATCGGAGGCTGCGGCTCCTGCTTCGCCGTTTCCTCTATCGCGAGTCGCGTGTCGTTCGTGGCCCGCGCGCCCGGCCTCGCGGCTTTGTTCGCCGCCAGGTGCTCGAATCGCGCGAGGTCAGAGAGCTCATCGTGCGTGAGGCGCAGGCGACTGGCAAGGCGCCGGCTCAGGTCCTCGACAAGGTGGCCAAGACCTTCGATCACGTCGCGGCCCGCTTCTCCTTCCCCATCGTCCGCCTGGCCGGGTGGTTGTGCTGGCAGATCTGGAATCGGATCTACAGCGGCATCGACGTGCGCGAGGAGGACCTGGAGCGGATCCGCGCGGCGCTCCGCGACGGGACGCCGATCCTGGTCCCTTGCCATCGAAGTCACCTCGACTACCTGCTCATCTCCTCGCTGCTGGTGAGTCGCGACATCGTCATCCCGCACATCGTCGCCGGCGAGAACCTCTCCTTCTTCCCTCTCGGGGCGTTCATACGCCGCTGCGGCGGTTTTTTCATCAAGCGCAGCTTTCACGGGGACCGCATCTTCCCGGTGGTGTTCGAGCGGTATCTTCGCGAGCTTGTTCGTATGGAAGTGCCGATCGAGTTCTTCATCGAGGGCGGCCGCTCGCGAACCGGCAAACTGCTGCCGCCCAAGACCGGCGTTCTCGGCATGATCATGGACGCCGCGGCGCGCCAGACACGCGAGCAGCGGGCGGTCACTTTCTTGCCCATCTACGTCGGCTACGAACAGATCGCCGAGGAGCGGGCCTATGCCAGCGAGCTGGCGGGCGCGGCGAAGGAGAAGGAGACGGTTGGCCAGTTGGCGCGCGCATCCAAGGTGTTGCGCGAGCGCTACGGAAAGGTCTATCTGCGCGTTGGCGAGCCGATCCTGGCGTCGTCGGTATCCAGCGGAGAAGCGTGGGTAGAACTGTCTCGCTCACGACGAGAAGAAGCGCTGATGGGCCTCGGCGAGCGCATTCTGCATCGCATCAACGGACAGGCGGTGCTCTTGCCCACGGCCTTGGTGGCGCTCGCGATCCTGGCGCATCCCAAACGCGGGGTCCGTAGGGCCGAGCTGCGCGCTCGCGCCGAACGTTTACGGGCGTTTCTGTTTGTCGCCGGCGTGCAAGAGGCCGGCGGCATCGCGCATCTGGACGGCATTCTCGACGAGGCGCTGACGCGGTTCCTGGCCGCCAAGATGCTGTCGGAGGTCAAAGAGGGCCTGGACACGGTCTACATCGTGTCGCAGGAACGTCGGGTGAGCATGGAGTACCACAAGAATGCCGTGCTCCACGCCCTGGCGCCGGCGGCCTACTTCGCAGCGGCAGTGCGGGCGCTCGGTGCCGACGAGATCGACCTCGACGCGGTCAATCGCCTCTTCACCACGCAACAATTCCTGTTGCGCTACGAATTCGTCCTGGATCCCGACGCCGGCGAGTCCGAGCTTGAACGGCGCGCAGTGGCGGCGCTCGAGGCCTACGGCGCGGTCGAACTTCAAGGCGACCGGGTGATCGTCAAAGACCGTGCCCGCATCGGCGAGATCGCCAACCTCACCGCAAACTTCCTGGAGTCCTACCTGCTCTTGTTACTCACCGCACGCGATGGGCGCTCCAACTGGAAATCGCTGCCCGCCGACGCGCTGGCTCGTGGGCGCGCGATGCTGGCCGCCGACGAGCTGGCTCGCCCCGAGGCCCTCAACGTGGTGAACCTCCAGAACGCCGCCAGGGCGCTACGCGAGGACGCCGTCTTGCTCGTGGCGCCCGAGGGCGGCGTAAGCGTCCATGCGGACTCGGCGGCTGAGTACGTCGCCATGCTCGAGCGCCTCTTGCTTCGGAAGGAGTAGGTGGGCGTCGACGATCTCTTCGATGGCGCCGGGGTTCCAGAGCGCCCGGACCCCATGCCGCACCTCTGGCGCTGGCTGACGGCCGCCGCGGTGATGGTGGCGATTGGACCCTGCTGCTGCTCCGGCCCCTTCGGGGCGTTCATCGCCATCTACACCTGGACACGGTCAGGCGATGAAATCGCCCGCGCCGATGCCGGCATCTCCACCGCGGCGGTCGGTCATGAGGCACGCAAGGTGCGCCAGCGCTCCTTCGGCCTGATGAGCTTGTCCTTGTTGATTCTGGTTGTCCAGGCTGCACTTTTCGGCATGTACCGGGACCTGCTCGGCTGGCTCGTTCAGACCCTCTGGCCCTCGATCCTCGAGCTCTACATGCTGGGAACCGCCCCGTAGCGAGATCATCCGCCCGACCGCGCCTCCTCCTCTTCTTCGACCTCCGCCTCCGCCCGAAAGGCGAGGAGCGCCGGAAGGAGCGAGATCAGGAGCAGCCCGAGCATGCTCGATACCCCAAACCGGAGTGGGATCTCCGCCTCGGCCAGGCCCACGGCCCGCAGCGCGGCGACGTACTCGGGGTCGACAATCGCGGCAGCCCGGTCGGTCGAGGACACGCCCGCCTGCCACCCCGCGATGCCAACGACCAGCGGAACGAGCGTCCCGATCAACAAAAACACCGCCACGACTTGGGCGATCCGCCGCCCGATTCCACGCCGGAGCACCAGTCCCAACAGCATCGCCGGGACCCACAACGAGCAGCACGAGCAGTCCGCGCTCAGGAGCGCCACCATGCTCGGCCCCCCCTCCCGAAACAGCCCCAGCACAGACTCCATCCACCCTCCCGGTCGGTTTCGGATTATCACCGACGCATGGAACCGGTACCGGTGCTCGTCGGGGTCGGGGGAACCCTTTCGGGGCAAAGATTCGCAGTCACCGCCACGGGCATTCGCCTCGGGCGCGAGCCTGGGAACGAGGTGTGGATTGACGACGCGGGCGTCAGCAGGCAACACGCACGGGTCATCCTGCATAATGGCGCCGTGTGGGTGCAGGATGCAGGTTCCCGAAACGGGGTTTTCGTCAACGCCGAGCGCGTGGCCGACCATCGGACCCTCAAGCCGGGCGATCAAGTCACGGTCGGCGGTCATTCCTTTGTCTTTGAGTTGCAGGACCCTGGCGCGTCGGTGCCGCCGGCGAAGGCGCCGGCAAACCCGCGATCTCGGCTCGATGCACGAACGGTCGTGGTCGGGGACGAGGCGCCGGCTCGGCGGTGGAAGGTTTGGCCCTTCGCCCTCGCAGGCGTCATGACGGCAGGCTGTATTGGTTGTTTTGGCGCCTACGGTTGGTTGCGCGGCGACGCCGTCGCGACCACGCCCAGCGGCGGCCCGGCCTACTCCCTGAGCACCGTCCTGCCCGCCGACGGAGCGCCGGTGCCCGCTCCCGTCGCCACGCCGACACTCGCCGACGTGCTCGCGCCCACCGCAGTCCCAGTCGCTCCGGCCGGTGGGCTTTCGGCGCCGGGGGGAACGACCGCCACCGAGTTGGTCGAGCGCGCGCACGCCCAATACGAGACCGGCCGGCTCAACGAAGCCCGCCAGGGCTACCAGCTGGCGCTCACGCTCGATCCAGCCTGCGAGATCTGTCGGGTGCGCGTGGAGCGCCTCAACGCCGAGATCGCGGAGAAGGCACAGATGCAGCTGGATGCCGGAATGCGCTACTGGGACAGCATGCAGGTGCAGCAGGCCGTGGCCTCATGGGAGACCGTGCTGCTCCTGGTACCCGAGGCGACCGATCCGCTGCATCAGCGCGCCGCCGAGGCGCTGACCAAGGCGCGCGGAAAGTGACCCAAGTCGAACTTCACATTCTCCGCCAGGGGCACTCCCCCCGCCGCCTGATCTTGATGCCCGGTGTGGTGCAAGTGGGCCGCGCCGACGACAACGACGTGGTGCTGGCTGACGTTGGTGTGTCGCGACGACATGCTCGCATCGAAGTGGCGGACACCACGGTGGTCGTCGAAGATCTCGGCAGCGGAAACGGCATGGCCTTCAAGGGCCGCCTGGTCACGAGGCAGGTGCTCGGCCACGGAGACGAGGTCGTCATCGAACCGTTCACGCTGCGAGTCGAGCTTCGGCCTGAAGCCGCAAACGCCGCGGAGGTGACGGACGGTCGCGACGAGACCGTGCCGTTGCAGTCGGTTCCGAACACCGCCAACCTGGTCGTCACCTCGGCGCACAAGATGCCGACGCGTGAATTCCCGCTGCCCTCTGTCGGCACGGTGACCCTGGGACGGTCGGATCGATGCGTGGTGGTCCTGCCAGAGCCCGCGTCGTCACGCGTGCACGCTGAGATCGTCTGCGACGCAGGCGTCGCCACGCTTCGAGACAACGGCTCCAGCAACGGCACCTTCGTCAACGGTCGGCGCGTCCGCGAGCGGCGACTGGAAGATGGCGACCGCATCCGGATCGGCACCGTCGAGCTGCGCTACGCGCTGGCGACGGCCGGCGAGGGCACGGAGTCCTACATGGAGGCGCTGGTGAGCGCTCCGGGGCGCGCTCTCCCCCCGCCCCCCCCACCTCCGGGTGTGCAGGCGCTCCCAGCACGCAGCGCCCCGGCCCAACCGGTCCTGCCTTTCCCCCCCGCTGGGGTCACGACCTCCATCCCCGACCCCGAGCCGCCCCCTCGGTTCCGCCCCGGCCCGGACGCGGTCGAGCTCGACGTCAACCCGGCGCGTGCGCGGGGTGGGAAACGCCTGTCTGGCGGCGCCCGGCGCGGAACCGGGTTTTTCGCCCGTCCCATCAATCAGATTTCGGCCGGACTGCTCGCCATCACCCTGGTGATGCTCGGCGGAAAGGCCGCCAGCGACCTGCTCGCCAGCTTCATCAAGCCGGTCGCGGCGGCGGCGCCTCCGCCAACCGCCGCCAGCGCCCCAGCCGCGCCCGCCGCCATCGCGACCTCGGTAACGACGGCCGCGCCCGCTGATCGAGCCGCGACGGATCCGCTGATGGCCGAGGGCATGCAGCACTTTGCGTCGGGTCAATACTTCGAGGCGGCGGGGGCGTTCTATCGCGTGCTCCAGCTCGACTCCGGGCACGCCGACGCCCGTCGGATGGGTTTTTTGGCCTGCGAGTTCATCACCCTCACCGAAGTGCGCGGCGCGTTGGTTTCCCGCACCACGAGCGACAGCGCGCGTGCCGACGCCAAGGCCAAGGCGCTCGATGCGGTCGCCAAGGCCGCGGCTGGGGACCTCACCGTGGTCCACGCCCGAGCAGTCTTGGACGAGGCCAGCGCCCTTTCCCCCGACGACGCAGAGTTGCTGGCGGCGCGTTCCAGCCTGGACGCCCGCCAGTCCGCCGTCTCTCGCGCCGCCTCAGCCGGCAAGGCCGCCGCCCAAGCCAAGGAAGTCGGCGGACGGCTCGCCTCCGCACGCGCGGATCTGGACAAGGGCGCCTACGGCAAGGCAATGAAAGGATTCGAGGCGGTCATGGCCGCGGACCCGAGTCGCAGCTCACCAGAGTACTACCAGGCCGAAGAAGGCATGCGCACCGCGAAGGACCGCATGAAGTCCGAAAGCAAGGCGGCATGGTCCGACGCAACCGCAGCAGTGAAGGCCGGCGACTGGCTGACCGCACGCAAGCGGCTGAACGAGGTCGTCCGGATCGACCCCTACAACGAAGCCGCGGTGGCCCGGCTCGCAGAGGCGCGGCGCCACCTCAAGGAGCTGGCCAGCGAGCTCTACAAAGAGGCGCGCACGCTTGAGGGTCTCGGGCAGGACGACAAGGCGGTATCGCTGTACCACAAGGTGCAGCTGTACGTGGACGACGAGTCCGATCCCCTCTCGCAGAAGGCGCGCACGCGGACGGATGCGCTCTTGCGATGATGGTCCTGGTGCTGGCGGGGTGCGTGCGGTGGGCACCGCTGGTCCCGATGGTGGACGCGGGCGGCGAACGGGACGCGCCGGTCACCGCCCAAACGCCCGAAGTGGTGCTCCTTGCGGGGCTCGCAGCGTCGGATGGCGGGGTGCAGGCGCTCGCGGTGGCGAGCCTGCTTCGTGATCCCTTGCCCTGCGGGCCGGAGGCGGGACTGTGTGGGTTGGCGCCGGCGTTGGCGCTCATGCATCGGGATGACGACCGGGTTCGGTTGGCGGTAATCGAGGGTCTTCGCCAATACTCTGGCAGCTCTGAGGCCGGCGAGCATCTATGGGCCCTGGCGTCCGGCGCGGTGACCGCCGACCCGCGGATTCGCGGATTCGCGGCGATGACACTGGCGGAGCGGCCAGATCCCGTTGCGCGCGAACGGGTCGCAAAGGCGGCCTCGGAAGCGCCCGCCTCCGGTGCCGCGCTCGGGCTACTCGTGGCCGGGACGAAGGCCGGGGCACCTGCAGCACGCACCAGGTTGGAGGCGATCTTTCTGTTGAGCACCCTGCCCATCGAGCCCGACATCTTCCGCGCGATCAGCGACCCGGAACTCCCTTGGCGGGCGGCCTACCACCGGGTGGAGCCCCTGGCGCGACCGGCACTACTGTGCGGCATGCTCCAGAATGCAGTCCCCGGCGCGCTGACAGCGGCGACGCGCCTGTTGCACGACCGCGACGAGGGCCTGCGCGACGACACGGCTTGGAGCCTGGCGACCTGCCCCGTACCGGCGGCCGGGGCGGCGCTACGCCGCTCCTCGATCCCCGCCGCGCGCCTCGCCCGCGTGGCCCGGTCCGAGTTGCCTCCAGGCGCCGCCAGCCCCGACCTGGCCACCGACGCTTGGCCCGACGCCGTGCGCGCGCTCGGCGCCCGCAACGACGAGGACGCGCACGCGCTCTTGCGAGACTTCCTGGCCAGCCGAGGCGATACCGAGCGCGAGGAAACGGCGGTGGCACTAGCAAAACACCCGCTTCCCGGCGACCGTGCGGCGCTCGACTCCTTGGCGACCGACGCTTCACTTCGCACCAGGGTGGCCGCGGCGGCGGGGCTCCGGCGCCTGGGGGTTTCGCCGTAGGCCTCATCCCGCGGCACCGATCGACCGATCCCCGTGGCAGAACCATGCCCGCCCCGCCCCCAGGCTTGCCTCTCGTCGCTCGCTTGCTCCTCACCGTGGGCTTGGTTGGCGGCGGAGCGGCAGCGGCGCTCGGCGGGTGGGAGTTCGCTGCGGCCCAGGACCGCGTGGTCACGGACGAGGTGCAGCGCGCCTCGGTGGTAGCGTCGGAGCTCAAGGCCCGGTTCAGCGGCGACTACTACGAGATGCTCGGGAGCCTGTTCCCGGAGCCGGCCGACGTCTGGAGCTGGGACGCCCACGGCGCCTTCTTGAGCGCCCTGCAAGCCGACGTGCAAAGCACAGCGCTTCGACACGGCTTCGATCGGGTGCGAACCCTGCAACCAGAAGCGGCCGCCCACGAGGCCATCCTGACCGGCCCCGCCGAGCGTCGGAAGGGAGCGCTACAGGTCCTCCTCAGCAGCGCCGACAAACCCACGTGGCGCGCGCCCGCCGACTACCTCCCCGAAATGGGCGTCTCGTGGCGAAAGGGTCGCGTATCTTCCAGGTTTTCCGAAACCGCCCAACGAGGCGCGCACGTCCACACCTGGGTCCCCTTGCAGGACGGACGCGGCCGGACCCTGGCGCTTTTCGAATTCGACGCGCCGGTAGGTGAGGCGCTGGCCGCGGCGCGCAAGCAGGCCGGGGTCCTGGCCGGCGCCTCGCTCTTCGCCATGGCCGCGCTCGCCGCGCTGGCCGCCGCGCAGGCCTCCACGACCGAAACGGCCACGGCGCGGGCAATACGCTCAGTCCGTGGGCTGGAGCGAGGCGACCTCGACACCCCCATCCGCCGCGGCGGGGACCCACTCCTGTGGCGACTCGAAGCCGCCCGGAAGGGGCTCCGCGAGCGGATGGCAGAGGTGGTGACCAGGGCCCGCGAGACCGAGTCTGGCATGCGCGTGGCGGACGCGATGCTCGATGGCGGCTCGGTGGCGCGCCGGGAGGCCTTGCGCGGCGTGGTCGAGCCCAAGTGCATGGTGGTGGACGCCGGGGGCTCGCGGCGGGAGTCCGCCGACCTCATCGACCTTTCGTTCAACCACGTCGTCGTCCGCGTACAGAAGTGGACGCTCATCGATCTCGCGCCCGGCATGCTGGTTCGGTTGGGCTGGAACGGGGCGGTGGAGGGCGAGACCGAGCTTCGGGTCGTGCGTCGCGTCGAGGCGGAGGACGGCACCGACTACGTGATGAGCCTCAACGGGATCGACGGCCTTCCGGGTACCCCCGACATGGTGGCGTGCATCGCCTTTTCGCGAGCCACAGCGCGCGTGTCGGCGGCATTCACCGAGGTCTCGGCCACCCTGCTCGCGGGTCTGGACGGCGTCCTCGAGGCGACCGTGTTCGACGTCAGCGCCGACGGGCTGGGGGTCGACCTTCCGGCGCCCGTGTCGGCGCTGAGCGCAACGGGCACCCGAACCACACTGACGCTCACGCTCGATCCGGACGAGGAGGAGATGCAGTTCGGTGTGATCATCCGCTCGGTGCACCCGACCGCGGGAGGCTGTCGAGTCGGACTGCAGTTCGACCCCGAGATGACGATCGACTTCGAAGGCCGACAGCATCGCGTCGCCAGCTGGGTCAACGAGCGGATTCGGACCAACGCTTTCGCGGAATCCGAGGCGCAGTCGGCCTTGGAGGATGGATACGCGGCCTAGTGTGCGTCGACCGCCAACAGGCCCGACAGTATCTCGCTGGGGTCAGCTGCGAGCAGGGCAGCGGC
Source organism: Deltaproteobacteria bacterium (assembly GCA_947445035.1). Taxonomy (GTDB): domain Bacteria; phylum Myxococcota_A; class UBA796; order UBA796; family SXON01; genus SXON01. The sequence goes on along the minus strand of CANFCK010000008.1, from coordinate 180,596 downwards.
CCATACCAGCGGCACAAGGAGCGCCAGCGCGCCGCCCAACCAGCGCATTCCGGACGGGCTGACGTTGCCGGAGAGCATCTCCTCATCGGTCAGGTCGGCGGCAGGTCGCAGGAGCGCGACCAGCGCGGTGGCGGCCGCCAGCCCGATGCTCACCCGCGAGAGCGTGGCGACCGCGCCAATTTCCAAGGTCAGCGCGGCAAGCGCCGGCACCTTGTCACTGGCAAAAATCGTCGTGAGCACAGACAGTCCGGCCGCCCATTGGCTACTTTGCACCAAGAGCTCGCAGGAAGCCACCAGCGCGGCGAAGCCCGCCGTGGCGATGAGACCTCCCTCGCGGCTGTTGTCATCCGGATGGGCACCCACGAGCGCACCAGCCACGGCAACCGTCGCCACCATGTACAGCAAGAAGCGGCCGGCGGCGAGCGGCATATCTGCGCCGACGAGCACCAAGGCGACCAGCGGCATCGCCGCCGCGCCGAACCCCAAAAGCGCCGCGAGCGCCGGCGCGCCAAAGCGCCGACGGCCACGGGCACCGGCGAAGAGCCCCCCGAGCATCAAAAGCGCGGCGACCGGGACCACCGCGACGGACGCGGTGGCATTTCCCAGCATCGTGGAAAGGGCCCCGGCCACGCTGACCGCCCGCGCCGCCGGGTCGTCCGCGCCCACCGGCGGGCGGCTACTGGCCCACATCGCCACCCCGAGAACGAGGCCACCATGCGCCAGCAGCGGCGCGGTCGCGACCACCGGCGGCACCTTCCACTTCATCGCAAGCATCACGGCGCACGCCAGCGCCCACACCAGGCCGCCCAGGAGCAAGATGAGGTGGCCCCAGATGAGCGGTCCGGCCTCGGACGGCGATCCCATGTCGTGGCTCCACCCCGGCGCGCGGTAACCACAAACTGGGAAAAGGGCTCTCGGTGCCCGGGCGGCCCGGGCGGGCTAAGGCCCACGTTCCCTCAGGAGCTTGTATGCGTCTGACCCTCATCGCCCTGGTCGGGTCGCTTGGTGGTTGTGACGGAGCCCGCTCCCCAACGCCGGGCGAGGACGACACCGACACCGGCGGGGACACCGGCGGGGACACCGGCGGGGACACCGACACGGACGACACCTCAGCACGGGCGACCCTCGACGGCGAGATGTCGTGGTCCGTCGACTTCGGCGCCGAGTCCGAGGCGGACGGCGCGACCGACTGCACCTACACACGGCACTACACCGGGGTCGAGGACCGCTCGGCGCCCTGGCTCTGTCCTGGCTGCGATCTGGTCTTCCTCGCCGATGTGGAGATGGTCGCCGGGCTGGACGACTGCTACGCCCAGGTCTCGACCTCGTCGCCGCTGGAGACGGAGTACCTCGGCTTCGGCGGGGGCGTTTGGTACCGCGGCGCCGGCTCCTGGCTCACCCCGTTTGGGGAGGCGACCGTTGACGGGGACGCGGTGACCGTCGCCCACGGGTTCACCGACGAGGAGCTGGGCGCGGACTACGCATTCGACATCGCCGGCGCGCTCACCGTCGCGACCGATGGTGGTGACCCCTACGGCAGCTTTGTTCCCCCCGACAGCTACGCGTGTGGCTGGCCCAAGGCCGATCCCGCACCCTACGAGGGCGACTACGTGGCCGCCGTGGGCGAAACGCTCCCCGACGGCGTCTTCACCGACGGCTGCGAGGAGCCCGTTCGGCTCCACGACTTCGCTGGCGACTATCTGATCGTCGACATCTCGGCGATCGACTGCCCGCCGTGCCAGACTGCAGCCGAGCAGGAGGAGGCCTTCGTCGCGGAGATGGCAAGCGCCGGCCTCCCCGTGCACGTGATCACGCTTTTGGCGCCCTCGCTCAGCGATACGGCTGGCACGCCCACCCAACGCCAACTCAAGCAGTGGATCGACGCCTTCGACCTCACCTCCCCGATCTTGGCCGACCGGGTGGGGGGGCTGTCGGTGGTGGGGCAGCAGCTGGGCGATGAATTCGGGTACCCGACGTTCGTGGTGGTCAGCCCCGACCTCGAGGTGTTGTCGATCTCCACCGGCTTCGGCGGGTTCGAGGACATGGGCGCCACGATCACGGCCGACGCCGGGCAGTGACGTTGAGAGGCCGGGCGGCCTCCGCGATTCGGGCGGGGGCTCTGGCAACCCCCTTCGCCCTGGGGGTGGCCGTAGGTTGGCCACGGCTCCCGAGCGCGGAGAGCGCGGACGCGCCCGCGGATCGGTTCTCGGCCGGGCGCGCAATGGCGCACATTCAGGCCTGGGCGCGTGCACCCCGCCCCAGCGGCAGCGCCGAGCACGAGCGCGTACTCACCTCGCTTGAGGCGGCCTTGCTCGACCTCGGGTTCGACGTCCGCCGGCAACCGGCGCCCGGACTCACCAACCTCGTGGCCTCGGCGCCGGGTGCGGGAAACGAGGGCGTCTGGCTGGTCGCGCACAGCGACTCCGCGCCCGGTGCTCCCGGGGCGGCGGACGACGGGCTTGGGCTTGGCGTGCTGGTAGAGACGGCGCGCGCGCTCGGCCCGCACCCGCGGCTCCACCTGCTCATCACCGATGGCGAGGAGCGCGGCCTCCTTGGCGCCGAGGCCTTCTTGGCCGCGGCGGACGCGCCCACCCCGCAGTTGTTGATCAACGTCGAAGCACGGGGCACCGAGGGTCCGGCGTACATGTTCCAGACCGCGGGTGCATCGGTACCGCTGCTCGACGCCTGGCAGGCGTCAGGGTGCGGAGCGCAGGCCACCTCGCTGGCCCGTGTGGTGTACGAGCAGATGCCCAACGACACCGACTTTACCGCCTTCCGAAAGGCCGGTTGGTGGGGCTACGACTTCGCGCTTTTGCACGGCGCCTCGCGCTACCACACCGCCGAGGACACGCCCGAGAACCTCGATCCCCGCAGCGTCCAGCAGGTCGGTGACTGTGTCCTCGGGCTCAGCGGCGCCTGGCTGGACACGCCACGCGAGGGCCAGGGTGCCCGGGTGTACGGACAGGCCGCGGGCGTCACGATTGTGGCGCCTCCCTGGGGGGTCCAGCTCGCTGGTGTCCTGCCCCTGCTCGCGCTCCGTAGGCCTGAGCGGTGGTCCCGCGCGCTCGCTGGCGCCGCAGCGTGGGGGTTCGCGGTCATTGCGGCGGCCGCGCTCGGCCTCGGCCTGCTCTTCGTGCTGATCGGCGCGTGGCCTGGCTTCCTGGACCGCCCGGCGGAGGTCGAGGGCGCGCTGCCGGTGTACCTGGCGGCGTTTCTGCTCGCCACGTTGACCATGGCGATGGCATGGTGGCTAGCACATCGCATTCACGGTCGCGACGCCACGTGGGGCTGGCGTGCGACGGGAATCGTGCTGGCGGCGGGGGCTGCGGTAGCGGTCCCCGAGGCGGGGTACATCCTTGTGCCTGGCGCGTTCGCCGGGGCGTTGGCGATGCGGGGGCACTCGAAGCTCGCCGCGATGGCAGCGCTCGCGGCGGGCTTGCTGCTCGGACCGGTGGGGGTCGCGATCTACCCGGCGCTGACGACGCGGCTTTTGCCGGTGCTGCTGGTGTTGCCCGTCCTGCTCCTCCCCTGGATGGCCGCGCCGCTGGCTACCCGATCACCCGCTCCGCCACCGTAAAGCCGTCGTGAGCTGCCGAGATGATGCCGCCGCCCCATCCGGCCCCTTCCCCCGAGGGAATCAGCCCCGGCAGGGTGGGGCTCTCCCCGTTGTCGCCACGCAGAAGCCTGAGCGGCGAGGTGGTGCGCGTCTCTGGAGCGATCAGCACGCCCGCGCCCGAGGCGAAGCCGGGGATCTTCTCGTCAAAGGCCCGAATCGCCCCCTTCATGCCCTCGATGACGGCGGCGGGCAAAAGCGCTCTCAGCTCGATGGGCACGAGTCCGAAGGGATACGAACTCTTCGGCAACTCACGACTCAGGCGGTCGGCCAGGAAGTCGTCGACCCGCTGCGCCGGGGCCGCGTACGAGCCGCTCAGGCGGTAGGCCTCCGCCTCGATCCGTGCCTGGAACCGTTGCCCCGCGCTCGCGTCGGTCGCCCCGTAATCCTCAGGCCCCACCTGCACGATTACCGCGCTGTTGGCCCAGCCCGCACGCCGGGACGCGAACGACATCCCGTTGACGACGTTGCTCCCCGGCTCGTGCTGCGCGGGCACCACCATGCCGCCGGGGCACATGCAGAAGGTGTAGGCGCTGCGCGCGCCGGGGGGGTTGTACGCGAGACGGTAGCTGGCCGCGGGGAGCTTGCCGCGACCCCCCGGATACAGCCCCGCGTCGATCAGCGCCTGCGGGTGCTCGATCCGAGCGCCGATGGCCACCGGGCGCAGCTCACCCACCGCCCCGGCGCGCAGCATCATCGCGATGGAGTCGCGCGCGCTGTGTCCCGGCGCGACGATGATCGGGCCGCCCAAAAGTTCCTCGCCGTTTGCCAGACGCACGCCGACGCAGCGACCGGCATGGACGATCAGGTCCACCACGCGGGCGTTGAAGCGGACCTCTCCGCCGCCGGCGATGAGGCGCTGCCGTAGTACCGGGAGGATCTTCCGAATCTTGTCGGTGCCGAGGTGCGCCCACGACTCATCCAGTACCGACGCGTCGGCGCCCGCGTCCACGAGGTGTCGGAATATCCAACCCAAGTCCCCGTCGCGCCGCCGGGTGTAGACCTTGCCGTCGCTGAACGTCCCGGCGCCCCCCTCTCCAAAAAGAAGGTTCGAGTCCGGGTTCAGCGGCTTTCCACGCCAGAATCCGGCCACGGTGCCGACCCGTGTCTCCACGGGCTCGCCGCGCTCCAAGAGCAGCACCGGCGCTCCTGCTTCCATCAACCGTAACGCCGCGAAAAGACCCGCCGGTCCGGCCCCGACGACGATCGGTCGAGTCGGCCACGCCCGTCGATGCGCCGGGAAAGAACCCACCCGGCGTGCTTCATCCCGTTCGGTCCACGCGCGCACGCCCGGCACATCCGAAGCCAAGACCTCCGCCTCACGGTCATCCAACTCCACCTTGATGTTTCCCCGCCACACGGCGCTCTTGGCACGCGCGTCCACACCGCGGCGGACGACCTCGGCACTGCGGATTCGTTCAGGCGGCAGCGCGAGCACCGCCGCCGCGACAAGGCTCGGCTCCCGGTCGTCGAGGAGCACGTTTTGAAGGAGCAGCGGCACCGGCGGGAGCTAACCGGCTCGCTCCCGATGCCGCACCGCCGCCCACACGCTGGCGACCCCCGCGATCCCGGCTGCCGGCACGAACATGTACCAGTACAACTTCCAGAAAACTGCCGCCCACTTCAGGGCGTCCCAGCGGGTGTTCATCAGTTCAAAGGGCCAGAGGAACAACAGCGCGAAGGTGATCGTGGCCCCCGCAAGTTGCCCCATGACGGCGCCGCGGATGAAGCGGAGCCAGTGCCGACGCGGCGAGTCTTCGTTGAACAGATCGCGTCCCTCCATGTGGCCGCTGACCAGCCGCCCTGGGTGGTAGCCGAGCGCAAAGATCGGGCTCCACAACAGCGCCACCAACGCGCCGACCAGCGGCGCGCGCACCGCGTAGGTGCCGGAAAACGCATCCGCCAACGCCGACTCATTGGCCTTCATCGTCCATACCGCGACCGTGTACCACGCCATGACCGCCCACAGAAGGCAGATGAGCGCGAGCTGGCGGAAGGATGGAAACAAGCCGGGGAGCGTAGCCGGTTGGGGCCAGCAGCGTTGCGCCCCTTTCCGCCAGGGACCCCTGCGCGTTAGCCACGCCGCCATCGGAGCGCGGGTGGGTCAGCGGGCGGTGGTCATCGGTGCGGGAATCACGGGGACGCTCGTGGCGCACGCGCTTGCCACCCGGGGGTGGGCCGTCACCATCCTCGAAGCGCAGCACGTCGGCGCGGGCAGCAGCAGCCGCACCGCGGCCGGGATCCGTCAGCAGTTCAGCACCCCCGAAACGGTCATGGGCATGCGCTACGCGGTGGACCAATACCGGCACTTTCCGGAGCGCGTCGGCGGCGTCGAGGTGCCGATCGTCCAGAATGGCTACTTGTTCTTGCTCGCGACGCAGGAGGCGGTTGCGGCCGCACAGGCGCGGGTCAAGATGCAGCAGGCCTGTGGTCTCGTCGACGTGGAGTACCTCGACGTCAGCGAGCTGGTGGCGCGTTTTCCATGGGTGGCCCGGCACGCTGTCCTCGGCGCCACGTGGTGTCCCAGCGATGGGTTCCTCCACCCGGCCACGGTCTACAACGAAGCGGCCGCGGCCGCGCAGCGGCTCGGTGTCGAGCTGGTCCAGCGCGCGCCGGTCACCGGTGTAGAGCGGACCGGCTCGGTGATCGACGCGCTGCTCACCCCGCGTGGTCGCTTCACGGCCGACGTCGTCATCGACGCCACCAATGCCTGGTCGCCTCGCCTCGCCCAGGTCCTGGGGGGGGTGGAGCTCCCCATCGCGCCGCTCAAGCGCTACCTATGGTTCGCCGAGCGTGCCGGGTCGCTCAGTGGGGAGGCCCTGGCGCGGATGCCGCTTTTGGTCGCCCCGGGCGGTGCGTATTGCCGCCCCGAAAACGATGCGTCGATGCTCATGGGCTGGGCGCATGACGCGTTGCCCGAGCCCGACTTCGACTACGACGACCAGGACCGCATCGAGCCCGGCTTCTTCCACCGCTCGGGTGCCGACAGCGTCGCCTACGAAACCTGGGCCACCTTGGCCGAGGTCGTGCCGCAGCTCGAAGAATTCTCAGGAATCACCGCAACGACCGCTGGCTTCTACGCGACCACGCCGGACCACAACCCCTTCCTCGGCTACGATCCCCAGGTGCCAAACCTCATCCGGCTGGTAGGCTTTTCGGGGCACGGGGCGATGTTCGGACCGTTCACGGCGCTCATCGGGGCCAGCCTCGCCGAGGCCGGGCGAAGCATGACACATGTATCGGCCCTGGGGCGCGCGGTGTCGATCGAAGCCTTCCGCATCGGCCGGGAGCTACGCCACGGCGAGCTCCTGGTCATTTGATCGCGGCGGCGGCCTTCCCGGCGTCGGTGAGCGCGACCACCCCACCTTCGTAGGTGACCAGTGCCTCGCCGGTGTACTCTTCCATCAATCGGCTGAAGCTGCGATGGGCCACAAAGTAGCGGGCCTCGCTCCGGTCGTGCATCGTCGACATGGGCGCCGAGCCGCCCTGCTCCTTGAGCCAGTGGAGCATGCCCGAGCGCGTCTTCTGCCAATGCTTCGCCGTCTTGGCCTTCTCGGCCTCGGTAGGTACCGCGGGGCCTCCAGCCTCGGGCGGAGCAGCTGGGAGCGCCGCCGCGGGTGGACGCTCTGAGGGTCGCTGCGGGTGAGGCGCCGCCTCCGTTGCAGGGCCCGCGGTCGGAGCGGCGGTGGCGGGAGGGGCGACCACCGCAGCGACCACTCGAGGCCCGCTGGGCTTGGCAGAAACCGGCTCCGCACGCGGCGCGCGCTGGTCCGAGGCCACGGGGTCGCCCATGACCCCCTGCGCAAGCTTCTTGAGTCGATCTCGGAGGTGAAAGGGCGTCATGTTGGCTCCCGAAAGCGTCAGATGGCGGGGTGCCGGCTCGTCGGCTCCACGCGGGGATGGCCCACAAGGTCCAGCACATACGTGACCATGTTCTTGCCGTAAAATACGAAGCGGCGGGTGTCTTTGAAACCCCAGCTCAACAGCTGCCGGTTGGCCCCTTCGTTGTCGGTCTCCGTCGTGATCTTCACCCGGGCGTGACCACGGGCGGCCAGCTCGTCGAAGAACACCTTGTTCACGTGGCCCGAGACCCGCTTCCCACGCAGCTGCGGTTCAAACGAGCAGAAGAGGCTTTCCCCGGGCACATCCTCGGCCCCTGATACACCAAAGTATCGCACGGTTTCGACCAACTTCGGCACCACACTCGGCGCCCGGAGCGCTCCGAGCGCCGCCGCGGGACCGAGAAACATGAATCGTCGCCGCGCGATATCGCGATACATTTTTGATGTATCAACACTCCCGGCGATGAACCCTCGGACGTCATCACCCTCAACATACACGAAGCCGATGAACCAGGGAGAATCAACCATTGCTTGATACAGCTGCTGCAGGAATGGCAGCCCCAAACGGCCCCACAGGCTGTTCCCCATGGCGGCGCGATGCAGCTCGGCCACCCGTGATGCATCACGGAACTGCATGGGCCGGATCGCCCCGAGGACGGCCGCGTCCACGGGGAAGGGCTTGGGCTGGGTCACTTCTTTTTGTGCTCGGCGCGCAGGGTGTCGAGGAAGGCCGTCTGGCTGATCGCTCGGTGCTGCGCGGCCAGGAAGTTCCCCAGCGCGTCCTCGGCCTGGGTGCCGTAGCTCTCGTTGAGCAGCCGGCGCGCCAGGGTGAAGGCCACGGTGTGCATGGCGCCAAAGCTCTGGATGGTGCGGGCCAGCGCCGCGTCCAGGTCGGCGTCGATCTGATCGATGAGGCCGAGCCGATTGGACTCCTCGGCGCCGATGACGGCACCGGTCATGACGATGCGCTTGGCGTGCCCCAGGCCGATGTACTTGGCAAGGCGGAAGGTCGCCATCCCCGGCAAGAAGCCCTGCCGCACCTCGTTGAGCTGGAAGCTCGCCGAGGGCACGCAGATGCGCTGGTCACACACCAGCATCAGCTGGAAACCGCCGCCCACGCAGGGCCCGTCGACGAGCGCGACGGTGACCTTGTCCAGGTTCTCAAACCGATTGACCAGCTTCTCCCACTTGTTGAAGCCATGGATGTCCATCGCCTCCCGCGGGTCGAAGTCCACGAAATCGATGCCTTCAGAGTGCCCGCGCAGGACCAGCACCTTGGCCTTGGACACGTCCTCCAGGTGGTCGCAAACCCTCTCCAACTCGCGGATCTGCTTCACGTTGATACGCGACCGCAAAAGCGTGATCGTCGCGAGATCACCGGTTTCGTCTAAGCGCAGCGTTTCGTACATGAAGACTCCTACCAGCGGATGAGGGCCGTCTCGATGGTCGAGCCGGGCCCCATGGTCATAAGAATGCCGTAATCACCCCGGCGAACCCGCCCTTCGGCGATGAGGCGCGAGAGCGAGAACAAGAACGAGCCCGAGCTAAGGTTCCCGTAGTCACGCAACACAGAGTGCGTGTGTCGCACGTCGAAGTCGGTGAGGCCCACATTGTATTTGATTGCGTCTACCACCTTCTTTCCGCCGGAGTGCACGATCCAGTGGGCGATGTGTCGTTTGCGCAAGCCGAACTTCGCCAGGAGTCGTCCCACCGGCTTTTCGGCGTTGGCACCCACCACGTAAGGGATGTCACGGTCCAGGAAGAAGCTGTACTTTCCCTGCTCTTCGTCCCAGTCGAAGCGCATGGCGTCCAACGCGGACGAGATGATGTGACTGTCAAAACCGAGTATCTTGGGTGAAAAACTGCGCTCGTCCTTCTCGGAAGCCCGCACCAGGACCGCCGCCACCCCATCGCCGAAGAGTGAGTTCACAATCGCGGTGCGCATGCTGCCATCGAACACGTAGGCCGCCGAGCAGATCTCCACGCACAACATCAGCGCGTTCTTGCCTGGGTTGGCCATCGCCCAGCTCGACACCGGATTCAGCCCATTGAGGCCGGCATTGCAGCCCATCCCCACCATGTCCATCCGGGAGCAGTCTTCGCGAAACCCGAGGTGTTTCATCAAGATCGCGGTCAGGCCGGGCGTCAGCCATCCGGTCGACGTGATGCAGCAAAGATAGTCGATGTCTCGCACGCCGAGGCCGACTTGCGAGAGGCAGCGCTCCACGGCCTGCGGGGCCACTTCCAGCGCCCCCTTGCGGTGCTTCCGGAGCAGGTCACCCTGGGTCTCTGGCTCGGGGCCGCCCTCAGGTCGGCCCGGCGGCAAGTACAAGTGTCGCGACTGAATGTGCGAGCTGCAAAACAGCGAAACCAACTTCGGATCGGTGACCTGATAGCGCTCCAGCAGCTCTTTCTGGGAGTAGCGATCCGGCGGATTGGCGGTGCCGACACAGAGGATGCGCGGGCGCAGGTCCAGCATTCGGGCTCAGTGTATCGCGGGTGCGGTCAGGCCGGGGGCAAAGGGTGGCGGCGGTGGCGGCGGTGGCGGGGGGTACCGGTGTCCCGACGCTTCACCGGCCGGAACTCGACGTGGCCACCGTTGCCGTACCTCACCGCACGGGTTGTACGTCCACACCGACGGCGCCGTGCATGTCCCCGGGCGGCCCCGCGTTTTTTGAGGGCACCTCGCACCCCACCCCAGTCCACTGCGTCCGCACGTCCACATCAACGCCAACCGGCCACTTTGCAAAAGTGCCAACCAAGCGCTCCGACAGCGGCGCCCCCGCGGCCGTCGCGGTCAGTCGAGCATCCATGCTCACGATGCGCGCCTTGCTCCCCTTCGGCGTCTTGATGCGCACCGCGTCCACGATGTGGATCGCCCAGGCGATCGGTCTCAGCGCTTCGTCATAGCGCAGCTCCAGGGTGTTTTTCGCCTGGTCGCCGCCCTTGAGCGTCCGCACAAGCTTCCACCCCGCACTATCCGGCTCGATGTACTCCATGGCAACATCGTCCTGGAGCATATCCAACACATTGACTCGCTCTGCCGCTGGGTCGTCGGGTGGGTCACTTCGACCGAAGAGTGAGCGCCGGTCCTGGTCCTTGTCAGCGGGTTTGCCGGTGGTGACGGCCTGCGTCCACTCGCTCCACACCCCGTCCCGAAGCGTACCTGTCAGCGCCCAGGTTCGTTCGCCCTTTCCGAAGATCCCGGCGTTCCACTTGTCTTGGGCCACACCCGCCATCACCCAGCAGCCCGGGGGGGTATCGACCCCTTGCCGGGCCCTCTCCACGAGCAGATCGCCGTCGGGTGGGTCGGCCCGGGCCAACGACGCGGCAAGGACCCAGCTCACGGAATATCTAGGAGCTGAGCCAGGAACTCGGGCGGCAGCGTCGTCGCCTTGCGCTGAACCAGGTCCAACATGACGAAGGTCAGCTCGCCGTCGCAGACGACCTCTCCATCGCGCGGCCGGGTGATCACCTGCCGCAACCGCCCGATCCCGCGCCGGGCGGAAACCGGCTCGACCGAAACGTGCAGCTCGTCGTCGTACCGGCACTCCCGCCGATAGCGCACATCTGCACGCAGAATCGCCGGTCCGACGCCGTTTTCAACCATGACCGGAATGGGAATGCCGCTGTGGGCTGCCCAGGCAAAGCGCGCCCACTCCATGTACTCCAAGTAGTGGGTGTGGTTGCAGTGCCCGAACATGTCGATGTGCGAGCTGGGCACCCGGATGGTGATGCCGGGAAAGTCAGTGGGCATGGGCGAGCCTGATGATGGGACGGGCCCCCCGTAACGCCCCCGGGTTGGGCGTTTCGCCGCCGGACGGATTAGCGCCACCCAATGAGCTTTCTCGCGGGGCAATGAGCACCGTCGGTTCGTCCCCGCCCGCCGCTGACGCCGGCTGGCCCCTGATCTTCGGTGCGTGGCTAATCGCAAGCGTAGCCGCGCTTGGAAGCCTGTTCTTCAGCGAGATCATGGAGCTGCCGCCATGCTCGTTGTGTTGGTACCAGCGCATCTTCATGTTCCCGCTCCCGCTCGTCCTCCTCGCCGGGCTCGTCCCGTACGATGGACGAGCCTCGCGGTACGCGCTTCCCCTCGCGCTGGCCGGCACCGCCGTCGCGCTCTGGCACACGCTGTTGTACGTCGGCATCCTGCCGGAGGCGGCGGCGCCGTGCACTCGCGGCGTCTCGTGTACCGAGCCGACGTTCGAGCTGTTCGGCTTCCTCTCGATTCCCATCCTCTCGCTGCTCTGTTTCTCCGCCATCGCCACGCTCCTCCTCTTGCATCGGAAAAGGTCCGCTCCATGAACCGCAACGTCCTGCTGGCGGCCTCTGCCATTGTGCTCACGGGCGGCTTCGCCGTCGCTGCGTCTGCGTACCGCTCGAACGCGACATCGGCGGTCAACGCCATCGCGCGCGACGAGTCCAATTCCCTGACGCCTGCCCACGCTCAGCGCCTCGGTGACCCCGCTGCGCGCGTCGTGATCGTGGAGTTCTTCGACCCCGCATGCGAGACGTGCGCGGCCTTCGCCCCCGTTGCGAAGGGGCTGGTCGAGACTCACCCCGGACAGGTGCAGCTGGTGCTCCGCTACGCAGCGTTCCACAAGGGATCGGACACGATGGTCGCGATTCTTGAAGCCTCCCGACGCCAGGACAAGTACTGGGAGACCCTCGAGATCATGTTCGCCACCCAGTCGCAGTGGGCCAGCCACCACGACCCCCAGCCCGACCGTATCTGGCCACTGCTCGAAGCCGGCGGCCTCGACGTGACCCGCCTACGCGCGGACATGACTGATCCGGCCATCGACGCGGTCATCTTGGCGGACGCCAAAGACGGCGAGAAGCTGGGCGTGAACAAGACCCCGAGCTTCTTCGTGAACGAACGGCCGCTCACCCGCTTTGGGCAGGCCCAGCTGACGGCGCTGGTCGAGGCCGAGATTGCGGCGGCGTACTGACGGTTGACCGAATTTGTGACAATCATGGCGCCCCTGGCCGGCACCCCCAAAAACAACTGACCGGTCGGTCCCCAATTCTGACTGGCACGACCGAAAAAATAGCGGTGTCGGGCACTTGGACGTGCGCGGCCGCCGTGGTAAGGGCGCGCCCCCCCCGCACGCCGAGGTGCGAATGTCCCTCCCCGACGTCTCCAGCTGTCCCGCCACCATCGTCGATGCCCTTCGGCGGCTCGGAAACGTCGACAAGGTCGGGTACACCTTCTACGACAACGCTGCCAAGCCCACTCCGTACACGTTCCGGCAGCTCAACGAGGCGGCCGAGGCGCGCGCCCTGAAGTTGGTAGGGTGTGGCCTGCGCAAGGGCGACCGGGTGGGAATGGTCCTCGCCCAGCCGCAGGACTTCGTCATCTCTTTTTATGCCTGCTTGTTCGCCGGACTTGTCCCGGTACCCATGTACCCGCCGCTGTCGTTCGGCAAGCTCGACTCATGGGCAGAAGGGGCGCTGGGAATTCTGCAGAACGCCGAAGCCTCTCTGCTGCTCACCGACGCACAACTCCAATCGGTGCTGTGGCAGGTCGTGCCCAAGGTCAAAAGCCTCAAGGACCTGCTCACGGTCGAAAAACTCGATCAGAAGTCGGCCGCCTCTGGCGAGCTCCCGACGGTGTCTCCGGACGATGTGTGCTTTTTGCAGTACACCTCCGGCAGCACCTCGACGCCGAAGGGTGTCATCGTCACCCACCGGAACCTCATGGCCAACGCCTGGGTCACCGCCACCGAAGGCATGGCCCTGATTCCGTGGACCGACATCGCGGTCAGCTGGCTGCCGCTGTACCACGACATGGGTCTCATCGGCTTTGTGGTGACGCCGATGACGGTCGGGGCGCAGGCGGCGTTCATTCCCACCCTGCTCTTCGTGAAGCGTCCCAACATCTGGATGCAGGTGATGAGCGAGATGAAGGCGCATCACAGCTTCGGTCCCAACTTCGCGTACGCGCTGGCCAGCCGCAAGGCCACCGATGTCGAACTAGCAAAGTGGGACCTTAGTAATATCCGGGTGCTCGGCTGCGGAGCCGAGCCCATCCACGCTGCCACCATGGCACACTTCGAAACGGTCATGGGCAAGGCCGGCCTCCGTCCGGGTTCGCTGATGCCCGCCTACGGCATGGCCGAGGCCACCCTGGCGATGACCTTTCACCCCAGGGGCGTCCCGCTCCTGGTCACCGACGGGTTCGTCAGTTGTGGCCGGCCGTTCTCCGCGCACGAGATCGGGGTCATGGATGCCGACGACAACCTCTTGGGCGAAGACACCGAGGGTGAGTTGGTTTTCCGCGGTCCGTCGGTAACGGCCGGCTATTGGAAGAACCCCGAAGCCACCGCGGCGTGTTTTCGGGCCGACGGCTGGCTCAAGACGGGCGATCTCGGCTTTCTCCACGACGGGGACATCTACATCAGCGGCCGGTGCAAGGACCTCATCATCCTCAACGGGCGCAACCACCACCCCACCAGCATCGAGTGGGCGGTGGCCGAAGTAGAAGGCGTGCGTCGCGGAAACGTCGTTGCCTTCTCGGTTCCGGGGGAAGACAGCGAGGTCCTGGTGGTGGTCGCCGAGACGCGCCCCGCCGCCCCCGCCGACACCGCCGATCGTATCGTCGCTGCCGTCGCCGAAGCGCTGTCGATAAAGGTCAGCGATGTGGTGCTCTTGGGGGCCGGGCAGCTCCCCAAGACCAGCTCCGGCAAGTTGCAGCGCCGCAAGACGCGGGAACAGTACCTTGCGGAGCATCTGGGCAAGCAGGGGGACCGCACCCTTGGCACATCTGGACAAGGGCTGACCGTGGCGCGGCATATGGCCCGCTCGCTATGGGGCCGCGCCGCGCACACCGCCGGCAAGCTTTTTTCCCGCACTCCCGAAACCTGAGGAACTCATGGACAGCCTGGAACTCATCAAGGCGGCGATCTCGGCCGTCGACCCCTCCAAGACCTCGAAGCTCGGCAAGGTCACCTTGACGACCGAAATTCGCGAGCTGGGCATGGACTCGGTCGCGACCATGGAGATGGTCGGATACCTCGAGGAGAAGCTGGATACCCAGTTCTCAGACGAGGTGATGATCCGTATCCAGACCTTCGGCGACCTCGCGAAGTTGGTCGAAAAGACGAAGGGCTGAGCTCGATGGCACGGGGAGGAAACGTCGCAGTCGTCGGGATGGCCTGTCGATTCCCCGGCGCGGAAAACGCCAACCGGTATTGGAAGCTGGTCGTGGAGGGCCGGCACAAGTTCGCCACGCCCCCGGCTGACCGTTGGGACCACGAGGCGTTCTGGTCGAGCTCACTGCGCTCGGTCGACAAATACTATTGCCCCACCGGGGCCTTTCTGGACGACGTCCGCTCGTTCGCAGCGATGGAATTCGGCATTCCGCCCCGCCGCGTCGAGGTCATGGACCCGCAACAGCGGCTGGCCTTGGAGTGCGCGTGGACGGCGCTCCAGGACGCCGGGTACGCCGCCAGCATTGACGGGGTCGCCGGAGGCCGGGCGATCGACCGCAGCCGCATCGGCACCTTCCTCGGGCTCTCGGTCATGGAGTTCCGCATCCTGACCTCAGCGCGGGTGATGGCGCAGATGCTCGCCGCTGGCCAGTTCGGCGAGCCGGCCACCGAAGCTGAGGCCGCCGCGCTGGCGAAGATGGTCAACCGGTCCGTCCCGTCCCGCGCGTTCACCGCCCCTGGCGTGCTCGCGAACATGAGCGCCGCCGTCGTGGCGCAGGAGCTCGATCTCGGCGGTCCCGCCTTCACGGTAGACGCGGCCTGTGCCAGCGCGCTCGTCGCCGTCCACGATGCCGTCGCCCAGCTCCGCGCCGGACTCGTGGATGCTGCCCTGGCCGGGGGGGTGTACGTCAACCTGACGCCGGAGCACCTGATCGGATTCTCCCGGATCGGCGCCATCTCGGCGGGCGGCGTGTGCCGGCCCTTTGACGCGCGCGCCGACGGCTTTGTCCAGGGCGAAGGCGTCGGGATGGTGCTCTTGAAGCGTCTGGAAGACGCACAGGCGGCGGGCGACCGCATCTACGGCGTCATCCGGGGCAGCGCCTGCAACAACGACGGGCGTGGGGACGGGCCGATGTCGCCGCGCACGGACGGGCAGGAGGCGGTGATCGGCGCGGCGTGGGCCGACGCGGGCATCGTGGCCGCGGACGTCGGCTACGTCGAGACGCACGGCACCGGCACCGCCGTCGGCGACCGGACCGAGCTCACGGCGCTGCGCTCCCGTCTGGCCGGTCGGGACACCCCGGTCTGGATTGGGTCGGCCAAAGCCAACGTCGGGCACACCATGTCCGCCGCGGGCATCGCCGGGTTGATGAAGGCGCTCCTCGCCCTCCACCACAAGACCATCCCGCCGCTGGCCAACTGGTCGGCGCCCCACCCGGACATCGCAGCGTTTCCCGGTGTCTTCTCGGTACCAACCCAACCGGTGTCCTGGACCTCCACCGGGCCACGCATCGCGACGGTCTCCTCGTTCGGCTTCGGCGGGACCAACAGCCACATCGTGGTCGAGGAAGGACGTGAGCCGCCTCAGACCCGGCTTTTCCGCTCTGCCGTGCCGAACTCCCAGCCGCTCGGCAAGGCGCAGCTGGTGGTCATCTCGGCCGACGAAGGCACGCTCTTGGCGGACTACGCCGCCGAGATCGCCGAGGCCATGGAGGACGACCAGGACCTCGCCGCGGTGGCACATACGCTCAATATCGGCCGCAAACGCCGTGCAGTTCGGGCAGCGGTGGTGGCGTCCAGCATCGACGAGCTGCGTCGACACATGGCGCGTGTATCAGAATGTCTCAAAAAGGACCCCACCACGCGGGGCACGTTGGGCCGCGACATCATCCTTGGTGACGCAATCCACCCGGTGCCGGTGGCGTTTCTGTGCCCCGGGCAAGGGATGCAGAAGGTCGGGCTCTTGCGGGAGTGGCTGGCGCTCCCTGAGTTTGCCCAGACCCTCGCGGAAATGGAGGCGGCGGTGCTCGACATCACCGCGCGGCCGCTTCGTGACTACCTCTACGCGGCAGGGGCCGACGAAAAGGCGCTCACCGACACCCAGATCGCCCAGCCGGCGATGTTCGCCGTCGGCTGTGCAGTTGCTGCCGTGCTCGGCCGCTTCGGCGTGTTTCCCGCGGTCGCGCTGGGGCACTCCCTCGGGGAGTTCACCGCCAGCGCGGTGGCTGGTGCGGTCGCTCCGCGCCAGGCGATTCGGTTCGTCGCCCAGCGCGGCAAGGCGATGTCGGCGCTTCAAGGCGACCATGGCGCGATGGCCGCGTGCATGGCCGCGCCGGAAGAGATCGAGCCGTGGCTCGAGCCGGGTGTCATCCTCGCCAATCGGAATCACCCAAGGCAGAACGTCATTTCCGGGCCCACTCTGGCGGTAGAGCGCAGCGTCGTTCGGCTCGTCGAGGCTGGGGTCAAGGCCAAGCGCATCCCGGTCAGCCACGCCTTCCATTCACCGATGCTCGAAGCGGTGCAGGCCGATGTCGAAGCCGGACTCACGGAGACCCTCTTCAGCCCGCCAGCGATCACCATGGCGTCGTGCATCGCCGCCGACGCGCCGAAGACCGCGGCCGACGTCCGCTCCATCTACGCCCGCCACGCCGTGGCGCCGGTCGACTACGTCCGTGGCCTGGAGCAGTGCAGCAAGGCGGGCGCCCGCATCTTCGTGCAGCTCGCGCCCGGGGCCACCCTCTGCGCGTTCGCTCGTGGCGTGCTCGACGGCGGGGAAAGCATCGTATCTGTCGCGACAGAAGAGGCCGATGGCGGCATCGGCCTCTTGCGGGTGCTCGCGTTATGCGCGGCCAACGGCCACCGCGTCGATCTCACCGCCTTCGGCGTCGGGATCGAGATGGTGCCCCCCACCCCCCTGGCCGTCCAGGCTTACTGGCCCATCACCGCCGAGAAACAGCGGACCAGCCGAATCGCGGCCCGGGCTTCAGGGGAAGCCACCGAGTCGGTTTCTGCCGCACCCGACGTCGCACCCGCCCCTTCCGGCGAAGAGTCGGTTGAAGCACGCGTCCTCCGCATCGTCAGCAAGGTCAGCGCCTTCCCGATGGAGTCGCTGCGCACCGAGCAGAAGCTCATGGACGACCTGGGGTTCGACTCGCTGATGGCGAACGAGCTGTCCACGCGGCTCTCCGAGGCGTTCCCCGGCTTCGCCGGCATTCCACGAGCCCTCTTCGCATCGTCGCCCAAGGTGGCGGACATCGTGCGCCAGGTCGAAGGCGGCGGCGACGCGGAGAATCTACCCCTGACCGCGCCCGAACGCATGATGCAGGCGTACACGCCGACGCTCGTCGCGGCGCCGCTCGGTGGCCACGCCCGCGCGGGGGAGCCCCGGGTACTTTTGCGCCCCGACCTCGCCACGCTGCGCAGCCTCTCCAAGGGCGATGTCATCGTGGTTTCGGAGGTGCTCGGTCATGATCCCCACCTCGCCGGGGTCACCGGGTTCGTCAAAGCCCTGGCGCGCGAGTGGCCGGAACACAAGGTGTGTGTCGTTGACGGTACCGCGGCTCAGGCCAGCGGCGAGGCCCGGGCCGCCGAGCGCGATGTCGAGGTCGTCTACCGCGACGGGCTGCGCTTCGTCGTCGGCATGGAACCTGTGGTCTCGGTCGGTCGGGACGTGCGCGGCAAGCGGGTGCTGGTGACCGGCGGCACCGGTTGGCTCGGAAAACTCATCGCGAGCCGGCTCATCGCCGCGGGCGCGCAGGTCATCGTCGTCGGCAGCCGCGACCGCTCTGAGGTGTTGGCGGAATTGGGCGCGGCCGCCCAGTTCGTCCGCGCCGACCTCACCGGTGACCTTGAATCGCTCGCCGGACTGTCGGTGGATGGGGTGGTTCATGCCGCCGGGGTGCTCGCCGACGGCGCCGTCGGCACGGCGGATGGCGCCCCCGCCTGGGCGATCAAGGTCGACGGCCTCCGCAAGCTCCGCCGCCGCTTCCCAGACGCCTGGATCGTCAGCATCGGCAGCTACGCCGCGCGCTTCGGCAACGCCTACCAGACCGAGTACGCCGCCGCCAACGAAGCCATGGCCGCCCTCGGCCGCCAGCTCGGCGTCGCCACGCAGGTGTGGGGCCCTTGGGCCGACAGCGAGATGGTGGCGTCCATCCCGCCGCACCTGAAGCGGGCGATGCGCGAAGATGGCCTGTGGTTCGTCGACAGCGCCCAGGGTGGCGCCGCCCTCTGCAACACCCTCGGCAACGCGGGCGAAGTGGTCCTTGGCCTCGATCTCCCCGTCGTGCGGCGCGCCTTGGAGCTCGAGCGCACCCTGACCCCCGAGATGAACTGGCTCGCGGACCACGCCCTTTTCGGCCGGCCCACGGTCCCGATGGCGATGATCCTCGAATGGGCCTGTGGTCTGGGCGGGCGTACGGTCGAGGAGCTGACCCTGTACGACGGCGTCGTCGTCGAACGGCCCACCCAGGTGCGGATACGCCTCGATGGCGACCGCTTCACGGTGATGGCGGAGAAGAAGCTTGCGTGGAAGGGCATTCTCACCGACGAGGGCATGCCGGCCGTGCAAGCCCCCACCGTCCCCGCCGGCGCGCTTCCGATGACGCTGGACGCCTTCTACAAGGCCACTTTTCACGGGCCTACGCTGCGCGGCATCGTCCGGGTCACCAGCCTGGGCGACCGCGGGGTTTCCGGGGTGGTGCGGCGAGGGCTCGGTCAAGAGTGGGGCGAAGCGCCGTGGTCCTTGTCGCCGCTGGCCATCGACAGCGCGCTCCAGTTGGCGGCCTACTGGTC
This sequence comes from Deltaproteobacteria bacterium, assembly GCA_947445035.1. GTDB lineage: Bacteria > Myxococcota_A > UBA796 > UBA796 > SXON01 > SXON01. The sequence goes on along the minus strand of CANFCK010000008.1, from coordinate 161,415 downwards.
GATCAACAAGCTTGGCCGTGCAGGATTTCCGGTCCGGGTCGGGCGGTGGACGCAGGTGCCGACCGCCGCGGCCGAGCTGGTCGCGACGCTGTGGTTTGAGGAGCAGGTCGGGGACCGCTTCCGCGGCACGGTGCTTTTGGCCGAGCCCGGTGGGCGGGTGGTGGCGGTGGGCGAAGGCGTGGAAGCCGAGATGCGCAGCGAGGGCATCCAGGTCGCGATCGAACACACCGACTTCGAGCATTTCCCCGCCTGGGTCGACCTGAAACAGCGACTGGATGCGGTCACGATGATGGGGATCGGGAATCCCTATTTCAAGGTGCTCGACGGGATCGCGCGTGACAAGGTGATGATCGCCGGTCAGGAGATGATCCACTTCTCCGGCTACAATTATCTTGGGTTCTCCGGCAACGCCTATGTCACAAAGCGGGCTCAAGACGCCGTTGTCAAATACGGCACCAGTGTGTCGGCTTCGCGCGTGGCCTCAGGGGATCGCCCCATCCACCATGAGTTGGAACAACGGATCGCCAAGGCGCTCGGCGTAGACGACGCCATCTTGTTCACGGCCGGTCACATGACCAACGTCAACGTCATTGGCCATCTGTTCGGCCCCAAGGACCTGATTCTTCACGATGAGCTGATTCACGACAGTGCGCTTCAGGGCATGAAGCTGGCGGGCAGCACCCGACGTCCCTTCGCCCATGGCGACCTGGCGGCGCTCGAAAAGAACCTCGACGCCTTGCGTGGGCGTTTCGAGAAGTGTCTCATCATCGTCGAGGGCGTCTACTCGATGGACGGCGACCTCTGCGATCTCCCCGCTCTCGTGCGGCTGAAGAAGCGGTTCAAAGCCTTCCTGATGGTCGACGAAGCGCACAGCTTCGGGGTCGTCGGCAAGCGTGGCTACGGAGTGGCCGAACACTTCGGCGTGCCCGGTCGCGACATAGACATCTGGATGGGGACGCTGTCGAAGTCCTTGTCTTCCTGTGGCGGATACATCGCCGGAACGCAGACGCTCGTTTCGTTGCTGAAATACACGGCGCCCGGGTTTGTGTACTCAGCCGGACTCAGCCCTGCCAACACAATGGCCGCCATCGCGGCGCTGGAGTTGATGGAGCGGGAGCCCGAGCATGTCGCAAAACTCCAGGCCAATTCCCGACGCTTCTACGACTTGTGCAAAGAGAACGGCCTCGATACTGGACCGGCGGCGGGCGAGAGCGCGGTAATTCCCGTGATCGTCGGCAACAGTTTCCACGCGCTGTTGTTGAGCGATGCGCTGATGAAACGTGGCATCAACGTTCAGCCGATTCTGTACCCGGCGGTGGCCGACAACGCATCGCGCCTACGCTTCTTCCTCAGCAACCTTCACACCGAGGAGGATCTGGTTTATACCACCCGTACGGTGGCAGACGAGTTGGCGAAGATTCGCGCCGAGCACGCGGGGTGAGGACGGGGGCCCCTGCCCCCCCCAGCACCACCGCCAGAGTGGCCTTACGGAACGGGTCAGGGACCCCGCCGCCCCGTCAACTCAAGAAGCCGGCGTCTTCGCAGGCCGGCTGGCGGTCCGGATCGCCCCGTACTCGCGCTCGGCGATCTTCAGGTGCTCCATCACCACGGCGAGGTTCTTCTCGTTCCCGGGATCGTTACCGCCCACGTCACGCATCGTCCGGCCGACCTCGTGCAGCCCATCGCAAATCTCGGCGAGGGCGGCCAGGTTGCGACCCTGGCGCGGCTTCCCGGCGAACTCGGCGCGGTAGCGGGCAATCCAGGCGTTGGCGTCGTCCCCGAGCATCGGCGCGAGCTTGCTGCTGGGCGTGTTCACGGCGGCTTCTTTGACCTTCGCCACCTCGTCGCGATGGTGCTGGATGCGGGCCGCCACCTTGGCGATGTTCTCGGCGTGCCCAGGAGCGGTGACGCCCGCATCGCGCGTCGCGACCATGTCCTGGTGGATGGCAGTGAGGTTGCCGAGTATCCGCTCCAACAAGCCCGCCCGCCGCGAAGCACGCGGCTTGCCTTCGAAGTGGGTGCGGTACAACCCGAACTGCCGGTTGGCCAGCGTCGCCAGTGTCGCGACCCGATCGGCCGGGCGGAGCTCGGCGCGCGCCTTCTGGATGCGACCGACCTCCTCGGTGTAGAGCGCGGCGTTCTTGCGGACCTCGTCGACCCGCGTGCTCAGGTTCGACTCGCCCAGCTTCTTGGCCAGGGGGCCGACGGCGGCGAGGGCGCGGGTCTCCTCCGCGGCCAGCTCCTGGAGCAGGCCCAGGTCGCGGGTGCTGCGGTTCTGGCCGCCGAACTCGCGGCGGTAACGGTTCAAGTTCGCCTCAGTCCACTCGACATGGCGCCAAGCCGTGCGCGCATCGTCACCGCCCGCCTGAATCGTCGCGATCGTCTCACGCTCCTTGCGGTAGGTGGCCAAGCGCTCGTCGACCTCACCGCGAAGGCTCGTCGACTGGGTGAGGGCGGGCAAAAGCGCTTCGGTATCGGCGATCAGGCCGTCGAGCGCCGCCAGGTCCCTGGTGACCCGCGCACGCCCCGCAAAAGCGCGGCGGTAGCGGTCGTGGAGGGCGTTGGCCTGGTCGGGGAGGGTGGTCTCGGGCATGGGACTCTCTTGGGGGTGGCGGAGTCTAATCACCGGCAAGCACTTGGGGGCGATGCGCTTCACGCTGGCGGCGGGCGGGTCGAAATCGGTCGCGGCGCATCGCGGCGCCGCTACGTCACCGGGGCGCTCGCCAACGTCACCACCCCCACCACGATCAGCGCCGAAGCGCCGATCCGCCTCCCGTTGTCGCCTTCGCCAAGCACGCGACCGCCGAGCCACGCCGCCACCAACATCGACAGCTCGCGGGCTGGGGCGACGTGCCCGATCGGCGCCAGTTGCATCGCGGTGAGCACCAGGATGTAGCCGAGGGGGCCCAGGACCGCGACGGCGAGCATCTCCCAGCGGTACCGGACCAGTTCGGCACGGAGCGTAGAGCGTTCCCGCCAGCTGCGGGGCGCCAGCACGACGACCCGGAACGCGTTGCCCGCCCAATCGACGAGGAGCGGCGCAACCAAAAGCGACTTCACCGCCCAGCCGTCCCACAACGTGTACGAAGCCACCAGGGCGCCCGTCGCGACACCGACGAGAATGCCGCTGCGGTTGGTGCGCCCACCCGACAGCAAGAACACGCCCAGCACCACCAGCGACGCGCCGCCAGCCGCCAATCGTGACGGCCGCTCGCCCAAGAAAACTGCCGCGCCGACAAACGCCAGGAGCGGGCCCGTCCCGCGCACCACGGGGTAGACGACCGACAGGTCCGCCAAGGCATACGCCCTTTGCAACGCCAGCGAGTAGCCCGCATGGAGCACTCCCGTTCCCAGGAGCACCCCGAGCACCCACCAGCTGGGCGTCGGCAGCCCGACGAAAAACAAGCCGGGCGCCCAGATCATGACCGCGATCGCCGAATACGCCCACACGAAATGCCGAGAGGCGGCCGCGCGCTTCGCGTACAGGTTCCAGGTCGCGTGGGTACACGCAGCGACGAGGACCAGCGCGAGCGCGAACAGCGGCACGGCGCGGCTCTATGGCGGCGCGGCGGCGCGATAAGCTCGCACGCATGACCCGCGATGAAATCGTCTCCGCCTGCCTGGAAACCACCCTCTACTCGTGGTCGGCCACCGGCAAGGTCGAGCCGCTGGCCATCGCCCGCGCCGATGGCATCTACCTCTGGGACGTCGATGGCAAGCGCTACATCGACTGGAACAGCGGCCTGATGTCGGTGAACATCGGGCACGGGCACCCCAAGGTGCTCGCGGCCGTCGCCGAACAGATGCAGACGCTCGCGTTCGCCTACCCCGGCGCGGCGACCGAGATCCGTGCGCGGATCGGCCGCCGTCTGGCCGAGCTGGTGCCGGGCAACCTCAACACCTTCTTCTTCACCCTCGGCGGCGCCGAGGCCAACGAAAATGCCATACGTGCGGCGCGGCTGTATTCTGGTCGAACGAAGATACTGTCGCGATACCGCAGCTACCATGGCAGCACCAACCTTACGCTCCAAGCGACGGGCGACAATCGTCGCTGGTACAACGAGCCGGGCGCGCCGGGTTTCGTCCGGGTGATGGACCCCTGGCCCTATGACTATTCGTTCGGGGACGACGAGGACGAAATCACCCGGAACCACCTCCGGTACCTGGAGGAGACCATCCGGGCCGAGGGCCCGACCACCATCGCGGCGATGATCATCGAGACCGTCACCGGAACCAATGGAATTCTCATGCCGCCCCGCGGGTGGCTCCAGGGCCTGCGGGCCCTTCTCGACAAATATGGCATCCTCCTCATCTGTGACGAGGTGATGTGTGGGTGGGGGCGCACTGGAAAGCTCTTCGCGTTTCAGCACGGCGGCATCGTTCCGGACATCCTCACCATGGCCAAGGGGCTCACCAGCTCGTATCTGCCACTCGGGGCGATGGCGGTGTCCGACCCCATCGCCGCGCATTTCCGCGACAACGTCTTTTGGGGCGGGCTCACCTATAATGCCCACCCCACCTTGCTTGCGTGCGCGCTGGCCGCCATCGACGTGCTCATCGGCGAAGGGATGATCGACAACGCCGCCCGCATGGAGCCGGTGATGCGGGCACACATGGAGCGAATGAGAGTCAAACACCCTTCCGTGCGCCGTTCACGTTGTTTTGGCCTGTTCGGAATCCTGGAAATCCAAGACAAGGCCGGCCAACCCATCGCGCACTACCCCGACAACCACCCGGTGATGGCGAAGCTCAACCGGTTCCTGATCGAGCACGGGCTGGTCACGCTGGTCCGGTGGGACGGGGTGATGTGCAACCCGCCGCTGTGCATCACCGAAGCGCAGATCGACGACGCCTTCGCCATCTTGGACGCCGGCCTGGCAATTACGGACGCACACCCCTGATCGATGCGGTCCCGGCGCCCTTGTCGAGTTCCAAGCAGACGAACAACTTGCCCGCACCGTCGCCGGGGGTCACGGTCGCGGTCACCGCTTTCCACTGGCCGGTGCCCTTGCCGCGCGCCACCATGGCCCGGCCGGTCGGCCCGCGAATCGCCTTGCCATTGGCATCGGCCTGCCGGGCGACCAGCTTGGCCACACCCCCCGTGATGCCGTCCAGCTTCCACTCGGCCTCGACCGTGGTCGGGCCCGTCAACTCGATCGGACCCTTGCACGCGGAGCGGGTTGCGTCGGCGGACGCCGTGAGGATCAGCGTGTCTCCATCCAGCGTGGCCGACTCGGCCGCGGCCTTGGGCGGGCGGATGACCCAGTCGCCGACCTTGTTGCCGCGCCCGCCGCGCTTGCCCGCGCCGTTGCCCCCGGGAGGCCCGCCTGCTTCGTCCTCGCCGTCCTCGTCCCCACCCTCATCCACGTCAGCGGCAGGGGCACCCGCCGCCTCGGCGATGGGCTTGATCAGCGCCGGAGGGGCGTGCGTGCTCGGCGTGCGCGTCGTGGCCCAGGCCCCGATGCCCACCATGAGCACCGCGGCGGCGAGCACCGGGAAAAGCCACGAGGGCGCGCCGCTCGGCATCGCCGGACGCTCCGAGTAGACCGCAACCGCCTCGGCCTCGGGAACGCCGTGCCACTGGTGGCTGATGGTGCCGCGCCCGTCGACGACGTAGGTGTGCGTCGTACGGACGGCCAACTGGTCGGCGAGGCGCCCGCCGACATCGACGAGCACCACCACGCCGGTCGGCGCGTCGATCGCGGTCGGCACGATCGCGACGTAGCGGAACGTCGGATGGCGAGACTGGAGCTCTCCCAAGGCGGCGATGGCCGCGGCATCGGAGGTGAAGGTGACCAGGGACCAGGTGCCGGGAGTGCTGGGGAGGGGCATGGCGGCGCGCTATCACGATGCATGGGCGGGGCCGAGCCGGGCGATTGCCGGCGCCGCCAGGGTGCCGGATGCCGCCTGAACGAGCGGGAGCCGAAGCGGGGGGGTGCCCCCCCCTCCGGCTGTGTGTACCCTACTCCTCCCGCTCCAACTCCCCTTCGCACGACCCGGAGATATCGATGGTGTCGGCCCGATCCCAGGTGAAGACCGCGGCGGGATCCAGCGCCCCGGTACACTCGTACTCGATGTCGGCGCCCCCGAGCAGGTAGTGGCACTTCGTGCCCTCCGCGGAGACGTCGAGGTCGCCGTCGTTGTCGATCTCCGGGTCGACCTCGACGTCAAACTCCACGGTGAGCTGGGCGTCAAACCCGCCCGCCGAGCCGTCGTAGGTGAGCAGGCCGCTGCCCTCGTAGTGATCGTTGTCCCACTCCAGCTCAAAGTCGATGTGCTGGTCGATGTCGCCACAGCTCGCGTCGCCTTCCCATTCCCCGACGAGTGGGGTGCAGGCGGACAGACAGAGGGGGCACAGGACGATGGCGAGGCGCAAGGAGGGCTCCAATCAGGTGGGCGGGAGGATTTCGAACTGTACCCGCCGGTTGCGGGCGCGGCCGGCCTCGGTGTCGTTTTTGCCGACCGGGCGAGAGGTGCCGTAACCCTGCGCGCCAGACTCGACGGCCGAGGCGGATGCCGTACCGGTCGCGCCCGTCCCGTGGGCCCGGTACGGGCTGGTGGTGGCCGCGGTCGCGGGGGTAGCGCTCCTGACCGGCCTGGGCGTGTTGGCCGTCGGGGCGTGGTGGTTGACTCCCCCCGCGGTCGTCGAGCCCGTCGCTGTCGTGGTTCCGGAGCCGGTCGCCCAGCGCGCTCCGGATGTCGAGGTCGGACGTCTGCCCCCGAGGACGGCCTCAAAAACCAAGACACCCGAGTCGCCATCGGTGCCCGAGGCGGTCATCGCGGTCGTTCCCGCACCAGAAGCGGTGATCGCGGTGGCCCCGGCTACATCGGGCGCCCCCGTCACCAACGCCCAGCTGGCAAAGTGGCTCGGAACCCACCCCGACTGGCAGAAAGACGCCGCGGTCGCCGCGGGCTGGCCGCGTTGGAGGCCGAGCCGTTGTCGTGGAAGGAGTCGGCGAGCCAGCCGTGGATGGAGTACCGGCAAGAAGGAGGCGCTGCGCGGTGGCGGCGCGACGACGGCGGCACCAGCGACCAGGTCAACGCGAATCAGAGCGGGGTGTTCATCGGGTTTCGCTGCGGCCGGTGAAACAGTGGTACGATAGGCGCGTTCAAGGACCATGCCCATGCGCCCGACCCTCGGTCACCTCCTCCTCGCCGCCATCCTCCTCGCTCCCAGCGCCGCGCTCGCGGGCCTTCGCGTGGAGAGCGGCGTGGCCAAACCCGACATCCGCTTCAAGGCCAACGGCGAGCCCGGCGCGCTCGACATTGACGCCCGCACCAACGACTGCACCGTCACTGACGACGGCACCACCCTGACGTTCACCGTGCCGCTCTCCAACATCAAGACCGGCATCGACCTGCGCGACGAACACATGCGCGACAAGTTCCTGCAGGTGGGCACCTACCCCAACGCCACGCTCGCCCTCGCCAAGGCCAACATTGCGTGGCCGACGGAGCTGGGGAAGCACGCCGAGGGCACGCTCGACGCCGACTTCACCGCGCACGGGGCCACCAAGGCGGTCAAGGTCAAATACGACGTCAGCAAGACCAAGCAAGGCTGGAAGGCCAAGGCGTCGTTCACCTACAACACCACCGACCACGGCATCGCGGTGCCGAACTACCTCGGCATCTCTGTTGATGCGCTGCAGCAGGCGTCCGCGGTCGTGTACTTGGTAGACGCGCCTTGAAGTCGGTCGTCGTCGTGGCGATCCTCGTGCTCGCCAGCTTGTTTTCCAGCCCCGCGTACGCCTACCCGTTCATGATCGGGCATGGCTACACCTCGTGCGCCCAGTGCCACGCCGACCCGTCCGGCGGCGGCGTGCTCACCGAATATGGTCGAGGGCAGGCCGAGATATTCATGCGCTCGACCTACGGCAAGCACGGCGACGAGCCGGGGCCGATCAAGGACTTCGCGTTTGGCGTGCCGCTTCCGAAAGAACTGCAGCTCCAAGGCGATATTCGCGGCCTGATCTTCCCGCGGCCGGTGGATGCCGAGGCCAAAGAGTGGATGCTGCGTTTCATCGTGATGCAGGCCGACCTGCGCGCGCACATCAAGCTGGGCGGCTTCCACGCCTACGGAAGCGCCGGCTACGTCAGTGAAGGGGCGGATGGGGCGTGGATTTCGAGCAACGTCGGCACCGGTGGCAACGCGGTCTCGCGTGAGCACTGGCTCGGGTACGACGTCAGCAAGGGCCTGATGGTGCGGGCCGGTCGTCTGGCGCTTCCGTTCGGCATCCGCACCGAGGAGCATCTGCTCTACGCGCGTTCAGCCACGCGCACCACGACCAACGACGATCAGCAGCTTGGCCTCGACGCGGTCTACGGCAGGGGCAAGTGGCGCGCAGAGGTGATGGGCATCGCCGGCAACTTCCAGATCGCGCCCGACGATTACCGGGAGCGAGGGTACTCCGCGTTGGTGGCGTATGCGCCGGCGAACAACCTGGAGCTGGGGCTTTCGTCACTCTTCACCACCGCCACGTTGGATGTCGACTTGCCGTTGCCCCGCAACCGGCAGGCGCACGGCGTCTTCGGCCGGTACGCGCCACTGGAAAAAGTGCGCTTCCTTGCAGAAGCGAATGTCATGACGTCGCGATTCGACGGTGGGCCCCTCGACGTGGGGACCGTCGGCTACCTTCAAGTCGACACCGAGCCCGTCGGCGGCGTGCACATCAAGGGGACCGCTGAGTGGTGCGACACCGAGCACGGCGACGCGCTCGCCCCAGTCGGGCGCGGCACGGTCACCGCGTTGTGGTTCTTCGCCCCGCACATGGACGTGCGCCTGGACGCGCTCTACGGCGCGCTTTACTGCACCCCAGGCGTGGATGCCTCGCCGGCCGCCACCGCCCAATTCCACATGTTCCTGTGAGGCGCACGTGAGCCTGTTCCTGTTCGTCGGCGTCGCCCACGCGCTCTCCAATCTCCCGGGGGACGTCAGCACCTACCTGGGCATGGAATGTGTGCCCTCGTGCCTGCTCTGCCACACCTCGCCCGCCGGTGGGTCCGGTACGGCGTCGCAGCCGTTTGCGGAGGCGCTCTTGGCCGAGGGCCTGCTCATCAGTGACGCCGCCAGCACCGGCGCGTCGCTCGATGCCGTTTTGGCGGCGGGCACGGCCTACGACGGAAACGCCGATGGCGTCAACGACGTCGCGGAGCTGACCGTCGGCGAGAATCCCAACCCCGACGGCATCGACTTCTGCCCGGTGGAGGGCGAGGCGCCACCCCAGATCGAGCGGGGCTGCTTCTCTGGGGGTGAGGCCGCTGCGGGCGCCGTTGGGGTGCTGGTGACGGCGCTGAGCTTGCGGCGGCGGCGGGGCGGCGGACCGTCGTAGACTCGGAGGAGGCGGCCGTCGCTACTCGTCTGGCGGAGGGTGCCTGACGTCGCGCCGGTAGACACCAGGCGTCGGTTTCCGCCCGGACAGCCGCGCCATCGCCAGAGACCACTCGAACGCCTGCCGGAGGCCGTCGGGGTGCGCCGGGGCCAGGGCGGGCGGGGGCACGTGCTCCACGCGCTTGTAACGATGGATCGGCATCAGTCGTCCGTGATCGCGAAGCGACGTCGCGACACAACGTCCATGTCCTGGGTGGCGCGCACGACTCCTTGCGCCGCCATCGCCATGGAGCCGACCAACACGTACTGCACGCCCTCGACTTCGAAGGCCCGGAGTACCGCCAGCGCGTCTTGAAATTCCACTGCCCCGCAGTGTGGTGCCCGCCGCGGGCGCGGTCAAGTCGCAATTCCGCTGCGCCGCGCCGAAGCGCCTGCCTGCCGAGACGTCCGGGCCAGGCGCGGCGCCCACCAGCTCGCCAAGATCAACACCACGAAGAACCACGGCCCGCCACCGCCACCGCCGCTCTGACACCCACACCCCTGGGCTGCGATCGGCTTGGCGTCGGCCTTCGCGCACAAGTGCAAGCTGGGGTCGGTGTCATCGCAGTCGGCGCTGTCGGCCCACCCGTCACCGTCCTGATCGTCGTCGCGACCGTCGCAGTCTTGGTCGACGCCGTCATACCAGAACTCGGTCGCGTCGGGATGCACGATGGGGTCGGCGTCGTCGCAGTCGGTGAGGGTGGTGGCCCCGTCGCCGTCGTCGTCGCCGAAGGGGCCGGCGGTGGGCCCGCCCCAGGCGCCGATGTCGGCCGGGGAGTCATCCACGTCGACGGCGGCGGGGTCTCCCGCATCAACCAGAACGCTGTCGCGACGCAGATGGAGGTCGGCGCTCGCGGCCTGCGGTTTGTCCCAGGCGACAAAGGCGGGCTCGCCGATCGCGGGCTCGGTGAGGGACAGCGGCTTTCCGGGGTTCGAGCGCGCCTGCAAGCCGCACCAGAGGCAGCTCGCGGAATCGCCGTCCAGGAGCGCACCCTGATGGTCCGCGAACGCGAGCGCCTCGAAGGTGGGCGCCGCGCCGCCGACCTGCAGCGCGTCTCCGGTGTTGCCTACAAAGCTCGCATACCGAAAGGCGGCGTCGGGCGAGTCCAAGAACCGTGTCAGAACGCCGACGTTGGCGATGATCTGGAGGTTGGTCACTTCGGTGCCCACCGCTGCGTCGCGCACCCCCAAGAGCGCGTCCTCACCGCCGAGGACATTGCCTACAAGCCGACCGCCCCGCCACCGAAAAAGGCTGCGGTCGGCGAGCACCGCGGGGCCCCACGCGCTCAGCTCACAGTCGTCGACGACAAGCGTAGAATCGGTCGCGACAAAGAACGCCGCGTCACCGACGCCACCCTGGGCGCTGCACGAGGACACGGTGACCGTGGCGTGTTCCGCCCAGATTTGGGTGCGACCACCAGAGACCACGAGTCCGGTGAGCGTTGCCTCGGTACCCGCCGCGAATCGCAAGGCGCCGTCGACATCCAGCGTCGCGACATCTGTAGCGCTGACAACACTTTGCTGCGCCAGCACCCGTGTCGACGCGCCGGCGAGCTCAATCGTGTCGGCCACCAATTCGCCCGCGTCCAGAAAGATCGCGAGTCGACCGGTGCTTTCGCTGAAGGTGCTGCCGCTGAGCCTCACCAGCGCGCCGTCCCTGGCGTCGATGGCGTCGGCCCCGAGCCGGGCGGCATTCTCGGTCCAGTCACTCCCGAGATCGTCGAGGACCGCGCCCGTGCCCGCGACATAGATGGCGCCCCCTTCGGAGGCCTCGTTTCCCCCGAAGTAAGCCTCCTGGCTTAAGAGTGAGCCGCTCGCCTCCACGACGATGGCCCCGCCGCGCTCCGAAGCCACGTTGTCCTCGAAGCGGCCGCCGAAAAGGAGCAGCTCGGACCGCGCTGCGATCGAGACGCCACCGGCAGCGCCCGCATTGCGCAGGAACGAGCTGTCGCGAAGGGTGACGAGCGTGTCGGGGCCGATCGACAGCCCGCCTACGAACCCGCCCACCCCGTCCTCGAACGTGCTGTCGGAGAGGGTGGCGCTCATGTTCGCCCCCAGGGACACCGCGCCGAAGGGAGCGTCCCCACCGTTGAAGGCGCAGCGTTCGACCGTCAGCTCGCCAGCCACTGCCTCGATCGCCCACGACGTGGCCGCGGCGCCGCCGATGAAGGCGACATCCTCGAAAAGCGCCGTTCCGTTGTCGAGGTACACGGCGCCGTCGCTGTCCGCGCTCCCGACGCTGTCGAAGACGCTGTCGCGAACGACAAGGTCGGTCCGATCCTGGGTGCGCAGCCCGCCTCGACCGTTGCGGATGGTCAGTCCTTCGATCAGCACGTCGGCATCGGTGAGGCTCAGCGTACTGTCCGCACCATCGCCGTCGAGCACCGTGACCGCCGCGCCATCGCGACCCCGAATCGTCAGGTAACGACTGCGCACGGCGAAGCTGCCGACGTACGTGCCGGGCTCCAAGAGCAGCACATCCCCGGCCCTCGCCACGTCAATCGCATCTTGCAGTTGGGCGAAGTCCCCGGTCCCGTCCCGCGCGACGACGATCGTCTCAGCCGCCGCAGTCGCCAACCAGAGGAGCATGGCACCTAGGATAGCCCGGGTCCGACCGTGTCCGCCCGCACCGCGTTACGCGCCGAGCCCTTGCTGACCGCCGCGCCGGACCCCGCATCCATGACCAGCGTCGTGGCCATCGGGAACTTCGACGGCGTGCACCGTGGCCACCGCCATGTGCTCGCTTCGCTCTTCGACGCGGGCGCTCGTCTGGGCGTGGCAAGCTGCGTGTACACCTTCCATCCCGCTCCGACCGCGATCGTAGCGCCGAAGCGCCACCAGCCGCGATTGCAGACCATGCCAAATCGTGTCGCGACACTGCATGCGGCGGGCGTGGCTCGGGTTGAGGTCGAGCCATTCACGGCGGCCTTTGCGGCCTGGGGCGCCGAGCGTTTCGTTGCGGAGGTGCTGACGGCGCGCCTGGGCGCACGGGCCCTCATCGTCGGGCACGACTTTCGCTTCGGCAACATGCGCGCGGGCGACGCCGACGCCATCCGTCGCCTGGCGCCAGCGATCGAGGTCATCGAGGTGACTGGGCTGGACCACGGCGGCGAGCCAATCTCGTCGTCGCGGGTGCGTGCGGCGATCGCCGCGGGCGATGTAGACCTGGCCGCTGCGCTTTTGGGACGGACAGCCTCGATCACCGGTCCGGTCATCCACGGGGAGGCGCGGGGACGCACCCTCGGCTTTCCGACCGCAAACATCGAGATTGCGGAAGAGATCCGGCCTGCGCACGGGGTCTACGCCGTCAGGGCCAGGCTGCCCGACGGTCGGTTCGTGGGCGGCGTCGCCAACATCGGCCTGCGGCCGACGGTGGGGGGCAACCGCTACGCAGTCGAGGCCCACCTTTTCGAGTTCGCCGAGGACCTGTACGGCCAGACCGTCGAGCTCGAACTCGTCGGCCGTATTCGAGAAGAACGGCGCTTCGCCTCGATCGACGCGCTGGTAGCCCAGATCCGGCTGGACGCGGCGGCAGCGCGGGGGCTCTTGCAATGATCACCGGCCACACCCAGGTTTTTGCGCTCCTCGGCCACCCGATCCGGCACTCGCTGTCGCCAGCGATGCACAACGAGCTCTTCCGCCGGCTCGGCATCGACGCCGTCTACGTGGCGCTGGACGTGGCGCCAGAACGCGCTGGCGAGGTGGGTGCCGCCTTTCGCACGCTCGGTCTGGCGGGCTGCAACCTCACCGTGCCGTTCAAGGAGCGGGTGCTCCCCGCGCTCGACGCGTTGTCACCCGCGGCGGCGTGTGCGGGGGCTGTCAACGTGGTGGTCAACCAGGGAGGGCGGCTGACGGGCCACAACACCGACGGCGAGGGCTACCTGGGCGCCCTTCGCGACGAGCTCGGGGTCGATCTCCTCGGACGCGACTGCGCGATCCTGGGCGCTGGCGGCACCGGACGCGCCGTCGGCGCCGCCCTCGCCGGTGCCGGCGTTGCCTCCGTGACGTGGCTGAACCGGACCGGGGCGCGAGCGCAGGCTGCTGTCGATGCGATGGCGCCTCGTTTTCCGGGGGTCTCGTTCGCGCACGCCGAGCTTGCCCAGGAGGCGTTCTCGTCGCGACCCTGGTCATTGGTTGTGAACTGCCTCTCCGGCCCCGGGGTGCCCGTGGTCAGTGGCTTCGACGTGCGCCACCTGCCCCGCGGGGCGGTGTGGACGGACGCCAACTATTGGATGGCGGACCCGCCCCAGTTTGCAGCCTGCGCCGCCGGAGGCGTGCGCATCCAACGCGGCATCGGCATGCTGATGCACCAGGGGGCGCGGTCCTTCGAGCTGTTTACGGGGCGGGCGGTGGACTCCGACACGATCCGCGGCGTGCTCGACATCGGCGGTTGGTAGACCCCGTTTCTTGATACCCTCCGCCGTCATGTTCGGGCAGGCCCCCTACTACTTCATCGCCTTGTGCTTCGGCGCGGCGATCTTCGGCGCATTTCGGGCGTTGACACCGCGTGATCTGGAAGCCGAGGCCGCGGCGGGCCGGCTTCCCGGCGGGGTCGAGTCGGCGAAAGAAGCCGTGCTCGCGCACGCACTCCGGCCGCTGTACTCCATCTTCGTCCCCTTCGTGCGGCCTCTGGTCCTGGCCGGCTACCGCGAGCGCGTCTCCCGGCGCTTCGTGGCCGCGGGCATGGCTGGACTGATGACGACCGACGAATTCATCGCCTACAAGGTGGCGATGGCGTTGTTCTTCGAGACCCTTTTCGCCATCGTGCTCGGTTGGGTGATCGTCGGGGTTTTCCTCCCGATTCCGCTGCACCTGTTGCTCATCGGCTTGGGAAGCCTATTCCCTGACTTCTGGCTGTCCGGATTGGTGAGCGCCCGCCAAGCGGCGATCCGGCGCAACCTGCCGTACGTCATGGACCTGCTGACGCTTTCGGTCGAAGCTGGCCTCGACTTCATCGCCGGGGTTGGCAAGGTGTGCGAGAAGGCGAAAAGCGGCCCGCTCGTGGATGAGCTTTCGTTCACCCTCCGCGAGATCCAGGTCGGCGCCAGCCGCCAGCAGGCGCTCCGCAACCTCGCGGTGCGGGTGGACATGCCAGAACTACGAAGCTTTGCGGCACTTTTGATCCAGGCCGACATCCTCGGCGCCAGCATCGGACCCGTGCTCCGCGCGCAGAGCGACCTCATCCGCACCCAGCGCTTCCAGGCGGCCGAGCGGGCGGGCGCCTACGCCGCGACCAAGCTGTTGTTCCCGCTGATCCTGTTCATCATGCCGGCGGTTTTCATCGTGATCTTCGGGCCGATCGTGCTGAACTTCGTCTACGGCGATGCGGTGATCGGTGGCTGAGCTGCGGATTGGCAATCAGGCCCGCGGACAAGTGCTCGCCGAACGCGCGCGCCTCGCCGACAGCTTTTGGACCCGCGCCATCGGCCTCCTGGGCAGTCGCGACGTCGGCGGCGGCCTGGTACTGGAGCCCTGTAGCTCTGTCCACACCTGGTTCATGGGCTACGCGATCGACGTGCTTTTCCTGGACATCAACGGGCGCGTGCTGGCGGTCTATGCCGCGCTGCCGCCGTGGCGGATGACACGATGGGTACGCGGGGCCACGCGGGTGGTGGAGCTGGCGGCAGGCGGCGCAGGAGCGACTGAGGTGGGTGACCAATTGGAGTGCGTTCCATGCGCTTTGTCGTAGTTCGCGGCCCGGAGCTGGCCGGCCCCTTCGAGTTGACCTCGGGCACGAGCGTGATCGGTCGCGACCCGCATGCGGAGGTTCGACTCTCCAGCAAACGGGTGTCGCGACGACATTGCCTCGCCATCGTGGGCGAGACCAGCGTGCGGATCAAGGACCTCGACTCGGCCAACGGGATCGTGGACGAATCGGGCCAACGTCGCTCCGAGATCGAGCTCGTTGCGGGCATGCGAGTCCAGATCGGCGACTTCGTCTTGAGGCTGGAGGTGCCCGAAGCCGACGTGGACCTTGAACTCGAAAATGACGAGCCCGCCACCGCCCAGGACGAGCTGCTCCTGAACGACGAAGACGAGGACACGCCCATCCCAAGCGGACCCATGCCGGTCTTGCGCACGGTGCCACGGCCAGCGGTGCCCGATCCGGCCAGCGCATCGATGGGATTGCCGCCCCCGCTCAAGCGCACGACGCCGAAAGGGCCCGCGCGGCCTCCGCCGCCACAGCTGGCGCCGATGCCGCTGCCCTTCCCACCGCCCCCGCCGCCGCCGGCGGTGCCTACCGCCCGGCCAGCGCTCCCGCCCTCGCTCACCGCGGTCCCGCCCTTGCAGGATCACCCCACCGGGGAAACCTCTCAACGCCTCCCGCCGCCGGTTCTGCCCTTCGGCCCCGCGGCCGGCGGCTTCGGCGGCTTCACCACGCCCCCGCCTCGCGCCGAGCCGCCGCCCCGTACCGTCCCCGAGCCGCCGCCGTTCCGGGACGATCCCACGCCGCTGGCCAACCACCTACCCCCGGGGGCGCTTCCCCCGATGCCGGCGCCCCTCCCCCCGCCGACCCTCGCGCGGTACGCCAACGAGCCGCCTACTGCATCGGAGGTCGGGGCCAAGGCCCAAACGCGCCTGCCGGCGCTGCGCAAGGCGGAGCCCGATCGTGAGCCGGCGTCCGGGCCGCCGTGGATTGCCAAGGTCGCCGGATTGGTGGTCCTCGCCGGCAGTATCGTCCTCTGCGCGCCCTTCGGAGGACTCTTTTCCCAGGTGAGCGCGGCCTCCGCCGCCGCCGAGGAGCTGAGCCTTCAACGGGGTGAGGCCCTGGCGCTCGCCCTCGGGGAACGCAACGCGGTCGCGGTGGCCGAAGGGCGCCTGGTGCAACTCGACGCGGGTTTCGTGCTGCACGAAGCCGGCGTCCGCGATGCCGTGGTGACCGATGTCAACGGGACGGTCCTCGCCCCACCGGAGCGCGCACGGACGAGCATCGCCCGCGCACGGGTCCTCCTCGATGCCAAAGACACCCGCAAGACCGAACGGGTCGAGGGGGCCGACGGGAGCTGGGAGATCGCGGCTCCGATCCGGGGTGAGGTTGCGGCCGGCTCGGGCGCGCGGATGGTGGTCGGCTACGCCTGGCTACAATACGACCCATCCGTGGCCGCCGGAGCGGTGGTCAGCCCCTGGTTGCGTGTTGCCGCCGCCCTTTTCGCGGTTGCCGCCGCCGCGAGCGTGCTGGCGGCGGGGCTGTGGATGTTTGTCTTGCGGCCGCTGGCCGCGGTGCAAGAAGAGACTGAGCACGCCTTGCTCGACAACGTCGACAAGGTGGTGTCGCCGGTTCGTTGGTCGGCGCTCGAGGCGCTGGTTCACAGCATCAACCGGGTAGTGACCAGGGCGAGGTCGCAGTAGGCGAGAGGCCACGCCGTTTCCCCCGTTGCGGTGGCGTCCGAGCTAAGGGTTGGCGCGTATCGACCGAAAGGTAGAATCATGACGATCCTGCTTCTGATGGCCCTGTCCGCGCGTGCCGAAGAGAGCGCAGCGTCGCCGCTTTCAGACCCACCACCGCCGAGCGAGCCTGCCCCTGGCGAGCCGCCGCCGCCTCCTCCGGCAGAGCCGGCGCCCTCCGCAGACGTGCCGCCGGCTTCGCCCTCCGAGGCCGCCCCGTCACCCGACGTCGCTCCCGACGCGCCCGCGATCGACCTCACCAAGGCCGAAGCCGCTCCGACGCTCACCGGCACGGTGCTTCGGTTCCTCAAGCCGAGCCCGTTCCACCTGCCAGCCAATCCCCGCGGACAGATCGACTTCACCGCCTACACCCTTGAGTTTGGCGAGGTGAAGCTCGGCGTCAGCAACGTCACCATCGGCATTCTTCCCCACGTCCAGGTGGGCACCAGCGTGCCGCTCGACGTGCTGGGAATCCCCAATGTCCAGGCCAAGATTCACGCGACCGAGGGCGGCCCCTTCGACATCGCCGTGTGGGGCGAGTACGACCGCCTCGTTCGCACCGACTTCGACGCCACGTTGTGGACGGTGGGCGGGATCACGTCGTTCCAACTCGCCAAACCCTGGGCGGTCCACCTGGGCGGCTCCTACGCGCGTGGCGACGTCGCCGGGGACATCTCGCTGGACTCGCTCGACCAGCTCTTGTGGTTCCTCGACACCGCAGGAACGGGCAACCCCAACCACTCGGACTCGCTTTTGCACGTGGAGACGGTGAACGCCCGCATCGCAACCGATATTCGCTTCAACCGTCGGGACGCGATCATCCTCCAAGGTTCGGCGACCCTGTACGCCCACGTGGAGCACGACCAGGAGTTGTGGGTGCCGACCTTCCTCGGCTTGGAAGATGCGCTCGCGCAGGACGGGTTTCTCAGCCCGACCGAGGCCGGGAGCGCCAGCATCGCCTGGCAGTTCTCGTGGGAGCACTGGGAGGCCCGCGCGGGGATCGGCGTTTCTTCGATCCCCGGCGCGTGGGTGCTCAACACCTGGGAGCTGAGCTACCGCTTCGGCGGCAAGACGCGCGTCAAAGAGCAGCGGATGCTCGACACGTGGAAAAAGAACAAGGAAGACCTGAAGAAGCCGCCCAAGCCGCCCAAGAAGTGAGGGGGGGCCCGGAAACCGTGCGCGCGCTGCCCCCGACGCGCACGCACCACCTCTCTCCCCGACGATCTCCAGTCCGCGGGGCGCGGCCGGGCGGCACGAGCGCGCGTTCAATCGGCGAAGGCTAAAGGCCTCGGATGCTCATGCTCCTCAGCTTCGCGCTCTCCGCTGAACCCACGCTCCTGGTGCGTTGGTCGGGAGGGAGCGCCCGCCTCGACGTCACCGCGCCCCCCGGCGAGCACGTCAACGAGGAGGCGCCGGCCGCGTTCAGCACGGGCGCCGCCGAGGTCCGCGGGCGAGGGGGCCTCGTCGGGGCGCGGCTTCCCGTCTCCACCGGCGCGCTCACGCTGACGGCGGAGATCCCGCTCTGTGACGACGTCGGCGCGAACTGTCGCATCGTGATCGGACATGCACGGGTGGCGGCGCCGGCAAGGGCCGGGCGAATCGTCTTGCAGGTAGGCACCATCGACGTCCCAGGGCCGCGCCCCACCGGCAGCGCGGTGCGGATCTTGGACTTCGCCGCGGTGTGGTGCCCCCCCTGCAACCAGCTTCGCGCCGACGTGCTCGACGACCCCACGGACGCCCACTTTTTCGCCGCGATGCCGGTGGAGATGGTCGACGTGGACCTGCCAGCAAGCTGGCCGCTGAAGTCGCGCTACCACGTGGGCGGGTACCCGACGTTGGTGGCGGTGGACGCCCAGGGCGGCGAGGTGGATCGGTACGTCGGCTACGAAGGCGAAGCGAGCCTGCGAGCGTGGCTGGTCGGACTGGACACCGTCACCCCGATCGCCGTTTTGGAGGGGGGTCCGCCGGCCGGGGTAGACCGCGCGCTGGCCGGGCGCGAGGCCCTGCGGCTGGTGGGCGCGCAGCGGGAAGTGGCGGCGCGCGCCTGGTTGGTGGCGGCGGGCGACGACGTGGCCGCCCACCACACCCGGCTGCTGCTCGACAAAACCCGGGCGGACGCTGAGTGGCTCGTGGCGCACGACCCCGCCGGCGCGTGGATTCCCGATGCGTTGGCCACCTTCCCCGACCTCTGGCCTCGGGTCGCGCCGCACGTCTCTGAGCTCGACACCGGCGGTGTCATCACGGTGCTGGACGCCTACGCCGGCAGCGCTCCGGCAGAGTCGGCGCTGGTTGCCCGGGTGTCCCTGGCGGCCCTCTTGCGCACGCAGATGGGCACGGAGCCGGAGACCCGACGCGGCTACATCGTCGATCTGACCGATACGCTGGCCAAGGTTGGGAACCTGCCGCGGGCGCTGGCGTTGCTCGACGAGTACGCAGCCCTGTACCCGGGAGAGTTCACCTTCGATCACGCGGCGGCGCGGCTTCTGCTCGATGAGAAGCGCTTCGCGGACGCGGAGGTGCGCGCGCGCAAGGCCCTGTCGACCGCGTGGGGAGACCAACGGCTGCGGGCGGGACAGAACCTCGCCCGTGCGCTGGACGGGCTCGGTCGCCGGCCCGAGGCGCTGACCGTCTTGCGGGCGGAGTTGGCGGCCGCCCCCCGCCCCGGCCCCGCCGACGAGGTGCGCACCGGCCGCTACCTCACCCAGGTGGAGACGTTGATCAAGGAGCTTGGGGGCTAAGCATCGTCACGGCGCCAGCTCCAACCGCACCTCGGCCACGCCCTCCGTGGCGTGCGGCTCGACCCGCTCGGCCACCACGCCCGCTTGCACCACCGCCGCCGCCACGGAGAGCGCGCGCTTCTCGGCTTTGGCAGGGTCGGGGTCACTCACGAGGATTCGCACCCTTGTCTCCGGATACTCGGCGAGGGCGGCGGCGATCAGCTCCGCGCGTTCGAGTCCGGCCTCCGTCAGGCCATACCCCTTGAACTTGAGCCGCGGTTGCGGGCCGACGACCTTCTGCACGATGGGCGGCAGCACGTCGGGAAGACCATCGGCATCCTCGAAGAAGTTGATGTTCTCAGCTTCGTTCGGCGCGCCGTCGAACCGATCCCCGACGCCATCACCGTCGTTGTCAGGGTCGGGGCAGCCGTCTTCATCGCCAAAACCGTCGGCATCCTCGGGCACGTTGGGGCAGGCGTCCGAGACGTCCAAGACCGCGTCGCTGTCGTTGTCGGGATCGGGGCAGCCATCGAGGTCACGGTAGCCATCGCGATCTTCCGCTTCGTTGATGCAGGCATCGCGATCGTCGACTAGCTCGTCGCCGTCGTTGTCGGGCTCAGGACAACCATCGAGGTCCAGGAACGAGTCCCGATCCTCCGGGGTGCCGCGGCAGGAGTCGGCGAGATCGAGCACGCCGTCCTGGTCGTCGTCGGGGTCCGGGCAGCCGTCGGCGTCCAGGAAGCCATCACCATCCTCGGCGGCGTCCACGCAGCGGTCGAGTCGGTCGCTCACGCCGTCCCCATCCCGATCAAAGCGGCGGGGGAGGTGCAGGGAGAGCCCGACCGCGAGCTGCAGACTGAGGCGATCCTCGACGGTCCAGGTCAGCCGCACGTCGGGCCGGACATCCAGTATCGGCGCCAGGACGAGGTCCAGGCCGAAGCCGGCCTGGAGCAGAAGCTGCGGCGTATCCTGCCAGCGGACGCCCACTCCAGCGAGCGGCGTGACAACGATGTCCTCGACCGGCTCACCCAGAAAACCAAGTCCGTCGAAGACCAGCTCGCTGCCCCGCGGACCCTGGCTGTAGCCGAGCTCCACCCCGGCGTTGGCCAGCGGTCGGAAGCGCCCACGTACGCCGGCCGCGACCCCCGGCTGCAGGCCCGTGGTACCCAGGGGAATGTCGTCCCCGAGCCAAAAGATGAGTCCGAGTTCGGCGGCGGTCACGGCGAAGGGTCAGCCCTGTTTTACGCGTTCGACCAGCGCGACGAGCGCGGCGGGTGGCTGAAGTCGGCCACGCTTGACGCAATCGGGGAAGAAGAACCCGAGCGCAGCGCCCTTTTCGCGGCGCAGTTCGGCCACGAGCTCGATCCGATGACCCTCGAAGGCCAGAACGACGGGAATGCGCTCGTAAAGCGCGATGCCGGCCGGGCGCGACACGGTAACTTGCATGCCGATCACCGCGAGATCAACCAGCACCGGGCGACACTCCGGGTGAGCGCCGAGCAGGTCCACTTCGACGGGAACCGTGACCCGGGCGCGGGGAACGAGCCGTTGGTCGGCGGAGACCACGCGGCCGGGCACGGAGAGCCACGCGCAGTCGCCGTCGATGTCGACGACGTGCGCGAGGAAACTATGGGTGTAGCCACCCTGGCTGAACGAGACGCTGAGCTGGTCCATCGGCTCGAGCCCATGCCCACTCGGCAGCGCGACCGTGAGCGCGTCATCTGCTGCCTCTGCGAGCTGCCCGGTCACACGCACCTCACGACGCAGCGAGATGAGGTGGAGCGGCAGTTGGGCGGTCGCGGCGGTAGAAAGTAGGGCGCGGGCGTCGAACATTCGTAGGCCTAACGCAGCCGATACGCGGCCGGTCCTCCGATCGCACGGAGGCGCAGATCGACGCCGTCGGTGCGTACTTCGATCGAACCGTCCCGGTCGGTACGCCAGAGCCGCAAGCCGGGGGAAATCGCTCTCAGGCGAGCCAGAACTGCCGGGTGCGGGTGACCATACCGGTTGTCGAATCCACAGGGTGCGATCGCGACGCTCGGTTGCACGGCCGCGAGCCAGGCCTCGGTCGAGGACGTGCGGCTGCCGTGGTGCGCCAACTTGAGCACGTCCGCACGCAGGTCCACTCCCGACGCCGCGACCGCGAGTTCTTCGGCCTCTTCGGCGTCGCCGGGCAGGAGCACCGTCCTGGCACCGTAGCGCACCCGGAGGATCAAGCTGCGATCGTTCTCGTCCTCCGCCACAAATCCTTCCGGAACACCGACAAGGTCGGGATGATCGCGGGTCCACACGCCCACATGGCCAAGCTCCTGACCGTCGAGGAGCGCGCCCGCGACGTACCGATCGACAGGCAACTCCGCGAGAATCGGCAGCAGGCCGCCGTAGTGGTCGGGGTGGCCGTGCGACAGAAATACGGTGTCCAGACGCCGGATGCCCCTCGCCCGCAACCACTGCAGAAGTTCCCGCCCCGGGGGGCCACCGTCGATGAGCCAGCGCCTCCCGTCGGGCCACTCCACCAGCGTGGCGTCGCCCTGGCCGATCGCCAGGAAAGTCACCACCAGGTCGCGGCTGGGGGCACGCGGACACAGCAAAACCGCGGCCACGCAGCCAAGCGCCAGCAGCTCGCGCCGCCAGAGCGCGAGCGTCAACGCGAGCGCCGCGGCACCGATCACCCCCACGGCAGGCGAGGCGGGATCGACGTCACAGAGCCGCAGCCCCGCCAGGCCGACGTCGACCGCCGCGTCCGCGAGCACGAGCGTGACACGACGAGGAGCGCCCTCAAGCGCGGACGCCAAAACGGCGAGCGGCGTGGCGATCGTGCCCAGCCACGGGATCGCCCAGAGATTCGCCAGCGGGCTCAGGACGCTGACGCTTTGGAGGTGCAACGCGATGATGGGAAGGGTGCCGACGGTGGCGCCAAGCGACGTCGCGAGCGAGGCGGCAAGCCAACGCACCGGTCGGGGCAGGTCGGGCGGAACGCGACGGGTGATCCGCGGGCCCACCGTCATCATCCCCAGGAGCGCCAGGAAGCTGAGTTGGAAGCCGAGGCTACCCACGGAAGCGGGGTCGATGACCACGACGGCGATCGCCGCGACCGCGATCGTGCGTGCCGCGTCGGGCCGGCGTGACCCGGCCAACACGACGAGGGCTACGGAGGTCATCCACGCTGCCCGCCGCGCCGGCACGCCCCACTCCGCGAGCTCGGCGTAGCCAATCGCCCCCGCGATGCCCCCCAGAGCGCACACCCACCGCCAAAGGGCATGGCGGCGCCACACCGCGAACGGTCGGCTGAGCACCCAGACGGCACCCCAGCCGAGGGCGGCACCCACACCCACGTGAAGCCCCGAGATGGAGACGAGGTGCCAGGTGCCGGTGCGCCGCAAGAGCAGACTCTGGTCCGGTGCGACGTCCGCGGTGTCGCCATCAACGAAGGCGCGGAGCAGGCCGGCGTGCCTCGCCTCGGTGACGGCGGGGGCGGGCCGGTCAGGCCCGAGCGTCACCATCTGGGTGGCGTGGACCTCGCTCCGGACGCCCGCGCGCGCCGCGTCGATCACCGGATCGGGCGTGCCGGGGAGGTGCGTGGGATCGATGCGTCGGGCAAAGCCCGCGACCAGGACCACGCTTCCTGGAGGCGGCGGGCGCTCGGGAAAGGCCACGCGGACTCGACCCGACGCAGGGGCCGGTTGTGTCCCGAGGGGGCCGGCCGCCGAGAGCAGGACGTTGGCGCGCCGCCCTTCCCCCGCGCTGGCGACCACGCCCCGAAGCGACACCTCCCCGCGCAGCTCTGGCCCCGAGGGGATGCGTGCAACCAGCGCGAAGCCCACTGCGAGGCCGGCAGCAGCGAGGTTGAAGTTGGCCGTCGTGTTTGATTTCGTCACCACGGACAGCGCGGCCAACGCCATGGCGGCGGCGACCGCCTCCACGAGCGGCACCTGTAGCCAGGGCCAGAAGAAACACCCGGCGACGAGGCCGACAGCGAGAGGGCGGAGCATCCCGGGGGCGAGGCAAGACCCGTGCCGACGGAGGAAGCTGATGTATTCGAGCGGGGGGTGACGGAGGTCTGACGGGGGGTGACGGAGGTCTGACGGGGGGTGACGGAGGTCTGACGGGCGAGGGGCGCGTTGGCGAGCCTGGGCGAGCCCTAGCGTCCCGACCGGTGAGACAAGGGCATCGCGTGGTCCGCGAGCCACTCCCCCCCCCCTCCCCCCAAAAGCGCCACCCGCTCGGCCTCGCCAAGCCCATCGACAAGCCCCCCCGGCTCCGGCGCCGGCTCGCCCGCCGCCGCAGCCAGCGCCGAACGCGCCCGCCACGAGCACAGGGCGAATCCGTGCGCGTCGGACAACGCCAATGCCTGTTCCAGGGCAACCATCGCCGCGCCCCGCTCACCGAGCAGTTGGTGGACGCGGGCCAAGCGCAGACCCAGACGCAGGGCCATCGCTCGCGGCGGTGTAGCCGCCAGCGCCTCCGCGAGGGCGCTGCGGGCGCGCGCCGGCTCGCCAAGCCGGGCTTGCGCTTCCGCGCGGAGCGCATCGGTGAGGGCGCGAAAGCCTTCGGGATCGGGACGGACCAAGCCAGAGCCACCCCCCAGGCGATCCAACGCCACCGCCGCCGCGACCCTGTCCCCCGGCCGCGCGTCGAGCGCCGCCTGCGCACGCAGGGCCCGCACCGCCAACCGCTCGTCTTCAAGGTTCGCGGCACGTGCCAAAGCCGCCGCGTCGGCCAGCGACGCCTCCGCCTCGCGCCAAAGGCCGACCTCAAGGCAGACGTGCCCGTACGCCCGCGCCGCCTTCGCCTCCAGGGGGCCATCCCGGAGCGCCCTGGCTTCGTCACGCGCTCTGCGCCCGGCGCGGAGGGCGTCTCCGAGGTGGCCGCGCAACGCCCGCGCCTCCGCGAGGTCCACGCCCGCCAGGATCGTCACCCGGGGGTCGCCCGCCAGTTCGGCGTCGGTGAGCGCGTGGTGGAGCTCGTCCAGCGCGAGGTCCAGCTCGCCGCGCTGAAGGTGCAACACGCCGAGGCCGATGAGGGCCCGCGCCCGCGCCCTCGGGTCAGTTGCCTCCACGCGGACCCGCCCCCACTGTTCGGCGGCACCGGCGTGGTCGCGAAGGGTCCAATGGAGTGCGGCGAGCAGAAGCCGGTGCTCCGGCGGCGCGTCGGGCGTGACACTGCCAACCGCGCGAACCAGCGTGTCCAATGCCGACGAAAGCCGACCAGCATCGAGGTGGGCCCGCGCCTCCACCAGCACGGGATCGGGCGCCGAAGGCGGGGAGGTCGCGACACCCGCTCGCTCAAGCAGCGGGTCCAGGTCGATCGCGCTCCGAAGCAGCGGCGCCCGAAACGCCTCCGCACCCAAGAGCCAGCGCGCCCCGATCTGGACCGCGATGCCCAGCTGCACCAGCGACGGCAAGACCTCGATGGCCGGGGCAGCGGCCACCGCCTCGATCACGTCGGCGGGAGCGGCATCAGGGAGGGCAGCGAGGGCCTGAGCGACACTCGCGGCGTCCAGGTCCAACCGCCCCAGCCAAGGCTCCAAGTCCGGCTCCGCGAGCTGCCCCACCGAGAAGCACCCGTCCCGGACGCCGGACCGGAGCGCCGCCTCCACGAGGTCGACCAGCCCGCCGCTCCACGCGCGCAGCCGCTCCGCCTCCGACGCAAGCTCGGGGGTCGCCGGCGCCGCGGCGAAGATCGAGCGCCGGATATCCGCCACCGACAAGGGCAAGAGCGTCACAGATTCGGTCGCGACAACGATAGCGCTCGTCAGCACCAGCAATGCCTCGCCGTGCAGGGCGCGGGTCGCCGCGGGCACGATCACCGCCGGATCGTCATCGACCACACACGCCAAGTCTCGTCGCAACGCAGACGCGCGCGCGAGCGCAAAGAGTTGGGCCTGACCGGAGCCGGCCACGCCGACAAGGCGCACCACCTGTCCCTGCCCCTGCGCGACGCGGTCCAACGCCCCCACGATGCTGGCGGCCGCTTCGTGTCGTCCCGACACCAACGAGCCTTCAGAGGCAGAGACCGCACCCAACGCAAACGCCACCGCGTCCATGTCGGCGTACCGCGCGTGGGGGTCACTCGCGATGCAGCGCAGGATGACGACCTCGAGGTCAGCCGGGACTGAAGGATCACGTTCGGACGGGGGCCGCGGCGAGACATGGGGGTTGGCACGCCGGCCTTCGTCGAAGGGGCGGGCGCCGGTGACCAGCCAGTACATCACCAGCCCCAAGCCGTACTGATCAGCACGGGCATCGACGGCGACTCCGAAGAGCGCCTCCGGAGAAGCCCACCCGATCGAGCCCACAAAGCCTTCCTCCATCGCCGGTCCCGGCGCCGTCACTACGCCGAAATCCGTCAGCACCGCCTTGCCGCTTGCCCACAAAACGTTGGCTGGCTTCACGTCGCGATGCACCAGCCCCGCCCGGTGCAGATAGCCAAGCGCAGCCGCCAGTTGAACGCCGACGTCGCGAGCGCGAGCATGGCGTTCCGCCGAGGGGCGCACACGCAGCTTTTCTCCGACCGTCAACAGGTCGGCCCCGTCGCACACGTCCATCGCAAACCAAGGCCGTCCGCCCGATTTCCCCGAAGCGACCAGGTGCACGATACCAGGGTGGTCCAGACGCGACAGGACCACAATCTCGGCTTCGAAGCCGCGGCGCACCGCGGGCGAGGCATCCGGCCGTAGCCACTTCAGCGCCGCGCGCCGGCCCGACTGGTGTTCCGCCAGCCACACCTCCGCCATCGCCCCCTGTCCAAGGGGCCGGAGCAGGGCCCATTGCCCGACCCGCGCAGCCGGAGTCAGGCGCCGCCCCCGCGCACGCGAAAGCTGGCCTGCCACGAGCTCGGCAGCCGCGCCTGGATCGCGGCGAAGCCGGCCTGCGCTTCACGGGTGAGGCGGGCCCCTTCGGCGGCGTCGCTGGTGACCCGGGCCGCCAGCGCGATCGAGTCGAGGCTCAGGATGCGAAACCCCCGGCCCTGAGCAAGCCGCGCAGCGGACTGGGCGAGCGGCAGGGCCGACGCGGCATCGCCGATCCGCTCGAGCGCCCGCGCCATGTCCAGCGCCGTCTCCACGCGGCGCTGCGGCGGCAGCCGAGGCAGCTCTGCTTCTGCCGCGGCAAGAGCCCTTCGTGCGGCGGGAAGCTCTCCGCGGAGGGCGTGCGCGCGGGCGCGCAGCGCGTGCGCTACCGGCAGGAAACGTTCGGGGTCGGAGCGCCACGGCGCCGCTTCGGGCTCGGTCAAAACCGCTAACGCGCCGGCAGCATCGCCAAGGGCGAGTCGGGTCCGGGCGAGGTGAACGCTGCAGGCAAGGGTCACGGTGCAGAGACCAAGCGCTTCGGCTCGGCCCCGGGCGATCTCCAACTCAGCGCGGGCCTCGCTCCAGGCGCCGAGCTCAAGCGCCGCGAGGCCGCGGATCATGTGGGCGCCAGCGCTCGGGGCCCCTTCGCTCCCGGCGCCCTCGGCCTCCATCTCTGAAAGCGCGTCGGCGCCGTGCTCCCAGGCCGCCACCGGGTCCCCCTGGCCCAACTCGACCTCGGCCAGATTCGCCAGCGCCGCCGATCGCATGCCGTGCATCCGAAGGTCGGCGTACAGCATCTGCGCTTCGTTGAGGCCGCTGGCCGCGCTCGCAAGCTGGCCGCGCGACGCCTGTACCGCGGCCGCGGCAAGCAAAAGGTCCGCACGCGCCCGCGGGTGTGCCGTGCCCGCCTGAACCAGCCCCTCCTGGGCATACTGCTCGACCTTGTCGATCTCCCCGCGCGCCCAGGCGACGTGCGCGCGCGCCAAAAGGCCCTCCGCCACCGCGCCGCGCTCTCCGAGTTCACGGGCACGCGGCAGGTGCAAGGTCACCATCGCGTCGGCAGCGTCGACCTGGCCCGAGGTGCGCAGGACGCGCGCCAGGCGCATGCGGGCGCGGAGCGCACCCCGCTCGTCGTTGACGCCCTCGGCCAGGATGGCCGCCGTTTCGAGTGCATCGCGCGCACCTGGCCACTTCCCTCGCATGTAGAACACTTCGGAGCGCACGAGCAGATCGATCTGCTTCACCGCGGCGAACTCAGCGGGCGCCATGTCGACGCGGGCCGTGTCCTCGTACTCTCCGGCGCGCTCGCTGAGCTCCCACGCCTCGGCGTTGTGCCCGCGCTCGCGCATGGTTCGCGACCCTTCGACCACCAATCGCCAGCCGCGTCCCGGTTGCCCCGCCCGGGCCCAATGGGCGCCGACGCGTTCCAGGCTGGTCACCGTCGCGCCAAATCCGGCCTCCAACGCCGCGGCGAACGTGCCATGCAAACGCGATCGACGCTCCGGATCCAATCCGCGGTAGAGCGCGGTGCGGTCGAGCGGACGGACCAAGGACACGAACTGGTGGGGGCCGGCCGTACGACAACGGACGATTCCGTCCTGATCGAGGCGCATCACCACGTCCTGGGCCGATTCTTCGTCGAGGCCGAGCACGGTGAGCATGACGTCCAACTCGACTTCGTGACCGTACACCGCCAGCGCCTCGGCGAAGTTCCGGTCGGCAAGGTCCAGCGCGTCGAGCCGCTCGCGCACCCGGTCGAGCACACTGGCCGGCACGTCGAGGTGTCCGCGGGCGATCTCCTCCGGGTCCACGCCAAGGCGATGACTCCGGCCGCTCTTCACCACGATGCCAGTGGCGACGAGCGCGCGGAGCCAATCCACGAGCGCGCCCGGATTCCCGCCCGTCTCGGCGTGCAAGCGCCCTCCGACCGCCGATGCGGTCTTCCCGGCCCCCAAAACCGCCGCGGCCAGCGCGATGGCGCCCGCCTCGTCCAGCGGCGTGACGGCGAGGCTGGCGCCCAGGGCACGGAGTGCGTTGAGGCGGGGCGTGCGGACGTCCGCGTCGAGCACGAAGACAAAGAGCACCGGCTCGCCCGCCAGCGCGCGGACCAGGGCGAGCAGCCCGTCCAGCGCAGGGAGCAGGGCCTGGTGGACGTCGTCTACCAGGATCACCTGGGGCTGCCGGCTGCAGCGCGTCCGCACCGTTTCGATCAGGCGAGCGTAGAGCTCGGTCCGCGCCGTGCCCCCCGCGGCCTCGGCGGCCCGCTGCGCGGCGGTCAGGAGCACGGGCGCGGCGCTGCCGGACTCGGCGGCCGTGAGCGAATCGGCCAGCCGTACAAGCACGCCGATCGGGCCGTCGGGGCGCGTGACGCCAACGCCGTGGACCGGAAGTCCCAAGGCGCTCGCGGCAGCGTGCCCCACCTCCATCAACCGGGAGCGCCCGCTGCCACTTTCCCCTTCCAGAAGAACGACGCCGCCCTGGTTGCGGGTCAAGGCACCGACGGCGTCGCGCAGGCGGTCGGCCAGCGGTTCGCGCCCCACCAGCGCAAGGCCGATCGGCGTGGGCATCGCCGCCCCGGACACGGCGCGCACCTCCAGTCGGTACAGCAGCTCGTGTGCGCCTTGCGGCCGACGTTGCGGCTCCTTCGCCAAGAGCCGCCGGCACATTTCGTCCAGGTGTGGGGGTACGCCCGGTTCCACGTCCGAAGGCGCCGGTGGATTGAGCGTCCGGTGGAGTTCGATGTAACCACTCAGGTCCTTCGCCAGGAATGGGCGGCGCCCGGTGAGCATCGCGAAGAGGATCACGCCGAGGCTGAACAGGTCGCTCCGGTGGTCGACCGCGCCGCCCGCAACTTGCTCCGGCGAGGCGTACGCCCAGGTTCCCACCAGCGTGGTTGAGGCCTGGGTGTCGTGCTCCGGGTCCAGGTCTTTCACGATGCCGAAGTCGGTCAGCTTGCAGCGCCCCTGGGCGTCAATGAGCACGTTGGACGGCTTCAGATCGCGGTGTACGAGGCCCTGCGAGTGGATGTACACCAGCGCGCGGGCAACGTCGGTGAGCACCTCGTCACAGCGCGCCCAGCGTTCTTCCTCGGGAAGCTTGCGGAGCTGGTGGATGAGGGTGTGGAGATCGCTCCCTTCGATGTATTCCATTGCGATGTACGGATGGCCGTGGATGTCCCCATAGGCATCGACCCGGATGACGTTGGGATGGCGCAACCTGGCCAACGCACGAAACTCACGACGAAAGCGCTGAAGTCCGGTGCCGACTCGACCCGTCTTGAGGATCTTGAGCGCGACGCCTTGCCCGTCGGGGTCGGAGGCCAGCACCACGTGGGCCATGCCGCCACGGCCGACCACCCGACGATACACGTACTGCCCGATCCGGTCGCCCGGCTGGATGACGAGCCCGCCCACTTCCAGGGGCAGCTCGATCGGCTCTGACGTGGATTCGGCCATGGCCCGCTCTTCCGCCCCACAGGCCCTATCTGATCCGCGGGTCGGCCGCTTCGTTGGCCAGCCCGTGCCACCCGGACGCCGCCAGCGAGGTGGCAAGTCCGGCCCGAGCGGCCTCCGCCTCCGGTTGGCAGCCGACCAGCTGAAGCACCCGCGCCGCGTCGATGCGAACGCGCGCGCCAGCCGCCGCCGATGGCGAGGGGCGTGCGAGCGCGGCTCGCGCCGCTGCGAGCGCGTCCGCGGGCCGGCCGCGCATCGTGACGAGCCCCAAGAGTGACAGCCGTAGCCCCTCCGCATCGAAGGGCGGCGCCGGCCGGAGCCCCCCCACCGCCAGCCAACCGGCGGCCTCCGCGGAGTCCTCGCTGCGCGCGAGCGCACGAACGGCGAAGGCGACTTCGGCGCCGTGCCGCACCTCGTCGAGAAAAAGGGGCGCCAAGGCCTCCTTTGCGGCGCGGGCGGCGCCATCGAAGTCCCCCTCGACCACCAGCACAGCCGCGGTGAGTCCACTCCCCAGCGCCGCGACATTGGCCCATTCGTGGCGCTCCCCCAGCTCGCAGAGCTCCTGCGCGAGGCTGGCCACCCGGGCGTGATCCCCGACGTCGAGCGCCACGCGGCCTAGCTGCACGCCCACGAGAACCAGCGGTCCGGGACGGCCAAGCCGCCGCGCTCGTTCAAAAAGCGCGGTCCAGCCGCCGAGGGCGTGGGCGCCCGGCGGAGCCTGCACCAGGAGCAGCCCGAGGTCGGCGAGGATGCCGGCGAGACCGTGGCGCGTCTCCGAAGCGTAGGCCGCGACGGCGTGCCAGCGGGAAACCGCCCCCGAGCGGTCGCCCGCGCCGAGGGAAAGTTCCCCGGCTGCGTGCGCCGCTTCGACCCAGGCCGCATCGCCTTGAGGCAACCGTGCCAGACCCGCGAGGAGGTCGGGCGTCGACGCCGCGACATCACCAAGGTCGACGCCGACTAGCGCGCAGCTCACCTGGAGGCGCGCCCGCTCGGCCTCGGAAGCGCCGCCGAGCGACAGCGCGCCGGCCCACGCATCCAGGGCCCGGCGGGCTCGCCCGCTGTGGCGATACGCGTCGCCGATCACGGTGCGCGCTTGACGCCCGACCCGCGCCTCTTCCGCGGCGTCCGCGAAACGACCGGCGCTCTCGAGCGCCACGGCGCGCTCTGCAAGCGTTCGGGCCTGGGTCGCCTCCTGCCTGCGGAGGGCGGCCTGCGCGGCCGCGACCAGGAGCGGGCGGGCCTCGGTTGGCGCCCCCGCGCGCTCCAGGTGGAGGGCGATGAGCTCGGCCACAGCGCCGCCGGCGCGGCCGTACCGCTCACGCAGCGCGGCCGCCGCGCCCCTGTGCAACGCGCGGCGAGTGGCCTCGGGCAGCAACTCGCGGATCGCCTGACCGAACCGGGGCGACCGAAGGTCGACCAACTCCTGGAGGCCCTCGGTCTGGACGTGGAGGATGCCCGCGCTCACCAGCGCCTCCAACTCGCGCGAGCCATCTCCGGTATTGGCGACGGCCGCGAGCACCGCCAGACTCGCGGGCATCGCCACGACAGCGGCGGCGTCGAGGAGCCGGCAAGTCGCGGGGGTGAAGCGCAACCGGATCGCGGAGGCACGCTCGCGTTCGCCAGCGGGCAGCGGAAGCGGCTCCAGCCGCAGTTGGTCCACGGAGCGCACCGCCCGCACGCTGCCGTCCGGGGCCCGGCTCAGCCACCCCTCGGTGACCAGGGTGTCGAGTTGATCCACCACATTCCCCGGCCAGCCGCCCAGCTCAACGTGCAAGCGCCGCGCGAGGGCTGCGCCCAAACCGCCGCTGACACCCCGGTCCCGCAAAAGCGTGCGGACGCCCTCCCGATCCAGCGGCGTCAGCTCGATCTCCTCGACCGGGACGCTGTCGGTGAGCTCCTGAAGGGTCGTGGCCATCGGGCCAGGAACCGCCAAAACCAACAGCGCTGGCGCTTCGGTCAGGGCGGTCGCCATCCGATCGCCAAGCCGACCCTGTTCGGCGAGGGAGAGCGCGTCCGCGTCGTCCACCAGCAGCACTTGTGCGGCCTCGGCCGGGCCGGGCGGGCTCACCGAAAGCCCCAGGGCAGCAGCACGGACACCCACTTCTCGCAACAGCCGCGTGCGGCCGCTTCCCGACGGACCGATGATGGCGACCGCCCCGCCCACCCCGGCCGCGAGCGTGGCCAGGCGCTCGTTGAAGCGCCCAAGCACCTCGTCCCGGCCGTGCATCGGCAGCTCGACCGTGCCCTCGGGCGCGTCGAGGGCCGCGAGGGCCTCGGCGGCGGAGGCGAACCGGTGCCGGGGGTCCTTCTGCAAAAGGCGCATGCACAGCCGATCCAGCCGCGGCGGCACGCGCGGATCCAGCTCGATCGGGGACTTCGGCATCTCCGCCAGCTGCCGGGCGAGGTACCCGGCGATGGTGTCCGCCACCACCGGCCGACGCCCGGTGAGCATCGCGTAGAGCAGGGCGCCAAGCCCGTAGAGGTCGGCCCGGTGATCCACGGGGTCGCCGGTGATCTGCTCGGGCGCCATGAACGCGACCGTGCCGACGAGCCGCCCCGCCACCGTCAAGTTGGTCTGGAACGACTCGACGTCCTTGACCACGCCGAAGTCGGTCAGCCAGGCGCCACCGCTCTCATCGATGATCACGTTGGCCGGTTTCAGATCGCGGTGGACGATGCCGTGCTCGTGGACGTACCCCAGGGCGCTGCAGAGCTGCCGGGTGATTCGCTCGACGTTGGCGAACCGGTCGAGTGGCTCGGCAACCCCCCACTGATCGAGGAGGCGGCCCAGGTCCACCCCGCGGACGTAGGACAGCGCGATCCACGGGAAGCCGTCCTGTTGCCCCGCATCGACGACGCCGACGATGTGGGGGTGAGTCAGCCTCTGCAACGTCAGAAACTCCCGACGCATCCGGCGGGTTTCCTCGGTGGTGATCCGGGTCTGGTGCAGCACCTTGAGCGCCACGATGGCCCCGCCATCGACGGCCTCGGCACGCCAGACGGTGGCCATTCCGCCGGCGCCCAACGGCTCCAACAGCCGCCAGCGCGCCACGATGTCACCGGCCTCGGGGCCGCCGTTGAATTTGCGAACGCGGGTCATCGGTGGAGGCAGGGAGGGTAACTCGCCTAGCTCCCGCACCACGAGCGTACTGCCTGGAGCAACGGCTCCCCGTACTTGCGAAACCGCTCCGGCCCCATGCCGTGGACGGCCAACATCGCGCCACGCGAGACCGGTCGCGACGCCGCTATGGCGCCGAGCGCGCGATCGCTCGCGACAACGTACGCCGGGACATCGCATGCGCGGGCGACCCGCCCCCGCACGTCCTTGAGGTGAGCGAGGAGGTCAGCAGCGCCCGGCGGTGGCGAGGTGACGAGCGGCTCCGCAAGCTCCGCCTCCGCAAGGGGAAAACACATCCGGAAGTCGGGTGCCGCCTGGGTCATGACCGCCTTGCCGATCGCGCTCACTTCGAGGACCGCGTACTTCATGTCGCGATCGTTTATATTACGTGTGACTTCCTTTCGCGACAGCGCCCCGCTCCGGAGAAGCTCGGCGATCACCGACTCGGCCTCCCGCTGTCCGAGCGAGGCCAAGATGCCGAAGGTCGACAACCGATCGAGTCCCAAGCCCGACAAAGCGCCGTCGCGCTGCCCAGTGAGCACCTTGGCCACCATCGTGCTCGTGTAGCCCTCCTTCATGCGCGCGACGCAGGCCAGCACCTTGCGGACGATGATCTCCTCGTCGGGGCGGAGCGGGCGGGGCGCGTTTCCCGAACGTTTGCCACTGCGACAGGCGTCGCAATTCCCACAGCGCTCGTAGGGGACGACCTCGCCGAAATACTCCAGGATGTAGCGACGACGGCAAGCGGCCCGAGAGAAATCGACAATCGCCTGCAGCTTTTTGAGCTCACGGGCCCGTCGGGCCCGGACGGTGTCTTCCGTGAGGACCAACGGTTCTCCCGGCCGCAAGAGCTCCAAGCCGTCAGCCCGCGTCGGCTCCTCCCACGCAATCACGCCGCGCGCCCGCAACGTCGTGAGCCCGGCCACGACCTCGGCGGGGTCCAATCCCAGCGTGTCGGCGAGGCGATCGATGAAAATCGACACCCCCATCGGGGCGTCCTTCTGCGCCTTCAACCATCCGTACACCACCCCTCGAGTGCCGCCCTCACTGGTGGAAGTCAGCAACCTGGCCACCCCCGGGCGGTCCGTGGTCCCCAACCGGCGGATCATCCCTTCGCGCTGGAGCACGTACAAACAGCTCTGCGCGGCGCGCTCGTCGGAACCGTCGGGCAGATGCGACTGCAACTGTAGCAGGGGCACGTGGACCGGACCCCGGCTTGGCCCAGCGCCGGTGTCAGAGCGGATATTGAGTTGTTGCCATACGGTATGGACCCAGGCCGCGGGTGGATGGCTGCCGTGGATGAAGAATTCGTGGATGCGCCGATCCTCCTCCCGAAAGATCAGGGTGACACGAGCCGGCTTTCCGTCGCGACCGGCGCGACCGATCTCCTGATACCAGGCTTCGATCGAGCCGGGCATGTCGTAGTGAACAACGGTGCGGACATCGGATTTATCGATGCCCATGCCAAAGGCATTGGTCGCCACCACGATTGGCGCCTTTCCGCGGATGAAGCGGTCCTGCACCGCCTGCCGTTCGTTGGTTTCCAATCCTGCGTGGTACATCTGCGACCCGGGGATCGCTGCGCACGCACGCTCTACGTTCTTGCGTGTGGCACAATACACCAGCGACGGGCCCGGACTGGCCAGGGCGACGACGAGGGTATCTTTTTCCTTTGGGGAACGGGCGTCGATCAGGTCGATGCGCAAGTTCGGGCGGTCAAACCCCCGCACGAAGCGGCGCGCGTCGGCGAGGTCGAGCACCTTGAGGATGTCGTTTTGCACTTCGGGCGTCGCCGTCGCCGTGAGCGCCACGGTCCGCGGGCAGCCCATCGCTTTGCGCACCTCGCCCAACCGCAGGTAGTCCGGGCGGAAATCGTGGCCCCACTGACTCAGACAGTGCGCCTCGTCGATGGCGAAGAGCTGGATGTTGCACGCCGCGAGCTCGTCGATGAACCGTGGCGTGAAACGCTCGGGCGCTACGTAGACCAGCTCGATCTCCCCGCTGCGCACCGCCGCCATCCGGGCGCGGCGTTCGGATGCGTCGATCGTGGAGTTGATGAGCGTGGCGCGCACGCCCCGCGCCAACAGGCCATCCACCTGGTCTTTCATCAGCGCGATGAGCGGCGACACCACCACGCACACCCCGCCGCGCGCCAACGCCGGAGCCTGGTAGCACAACGACTTGCCGGCGCCCGTCGGCATCACCACCAGCGCATCGCCCCCGATCGCGATCCACTCTACGATCTCCTTCTGACCCGGACGGAACTCGGGGTGGCCGAAACGGGCCCGCACCAGCGCGTCGAGGTCCGGGGGGGCGGTCACGGGGGAAGAGGTAATCACCCTCGCTGCAAAACCCTCCTCATCCAAGTAGCCAACACCGGCTCGTTCCGACGAAGCACCTCCGCGACCCGCACCACGTCGAGCTCATCACGATTCTGGGACAGCTTCAACTTGGCCTCGATTCGGTCGGGCTTCAGGCGAAAACCGGCGATGGCGCCCACCAGCCGAGCCCGCACCCCAACGTTGACCGACCAGCTGGCCTCGAAGCGCTCCACCAGGAGGTCCAGGGCCGCGGCCGACTCTTCATCCGACAACGCCTCCACCACCCCCAAAACGTGCACTGCAACGTAGTTCCAGGTGGGGACGTTCTCGGCGGGCTTCCCGTACCAGGTGGGCGAGACGTAGGCGTCGGGTCCATGGAAGATCGCCAGCGCGCGACCGCCGGCCAACGTCGCATGCGGATTAGCACGGGCGACGTGAAAAAGAAGCGCTTCTTCTTGGCGGAGAATGGGGATATGACTGGCGAGAGGATCACCGTCGGGACCGACCGAGATGAGCGTCGCAAAGGGGTGCCCGTCGATGATCTCGTGGGCGACCGCCGGATCGTCGGCGCGGGTGTAGGGCGGACAGTACATTGGCTACCCTATCTGGTAGACTGCGGCCCGGTGATGCTCCTCCTTGCCCTCTGCGCGTCCGCCCCGGCGCGCGACTTCTACACCTACACGGCGCCGGATGGCACCGTCGTGCTCACCGACTCGCCCGATCACGACGGCTTTGAGAAGTGGTGGACCGAGGTGGTGCCGGGAAGCTACCTGCCCAATGGTGTGGCGATGCCCCGCCTGGACCGCATCAGTAATCTAGACGCGTTCGACGCCTGGTTCTTGGAGTCGGCCACGGCGGAGGGTCTCCCGGCAGAGCTGCTCAAGGCGGTGGCCGTGGCCGAGAGTCGAATGAATCCGGGCGCGGTCTCGCGAGCCGGCGCCAAAGGCCTGATGCAGATCATGCCGTCTACGGGCAAGACCCTGGGGGTCAAAGACCTCTTCGACCCTCGGGACTCCATCGCCGGCGGCGCCGCGTACCTCGCCAAGCAGGTGTCGCGCTTCGGCAGTTACGAACACGCACTGGCGGCCTACAACGCCGGGCCCCGCAACGTGGAGAAGTTCGGTGGCATCCCCCCTTTCGACGAAACACGCACCTACGTCGCCCGGGTGATGGGGCTGTACGCCCACTTCCGAGACAACCGCAAAGTGACGCGGTAGGCTCGCGCCCTGTGAACGTTCCCTGGTATCGACGCCCCGGCTACACCAACCTGCCCATGCTGGTGACGCTGGGCCGCGTCGCCGCCGTTCCGCTGATGGTGTGGTTGTTGTGGGAAAAACCGTCGCCCGCGCTCGCCGCCATCACGATGCTCATCTTCGTCACCACCATGATCGGCGACGTCGTGGACGGGTGGCTGGCCCGAAAGTGGGACATTCAGAGCGTTGCCGGCGCGTTCTTGGACCCCATCGCCGACAAGCTGATGATGTTGGCCACGCTGGTGATGATGATCCCCCTGGGATGGGTCCCCGCGTGGATTGTGATCGTATTGGAGGCCCGCGAATTGATCATCGGCGCGCTCCGTCAAATTGCGTTGTCCGAAGGCTTGGTGATCTCGGCCGGTAGTCTTGGCAAATTCAAGACAGCGTACCAATCTACCGCGCTGGGTTTTCTGCTGTTTCACTACAGCAGCCACGAGCTGGTCCCCTTCATCCCGATCACCATCGACGCCCACACCGTCGGCATCGTTCTGTTGTGGCAGTCGATGGTGCTCAGCGTGCTCAGCGCCGCGCAATACGGCTGGGGCTTCTACGCTCACCTACGAGATCGCAAACTCAGCTCTTGATTTTGAGCTTCCAAGTGGTGGAGCAGGAGTTCGTAGGCCAAGTGGACGCGTAGATGTGGACCATGAAATCGTCGTCGCCCGTTTCGAGCTGGTCGCTCGTGAACGCCGCGGTGATTGCGCCGTCGCCGCTGTCACTCGCCAACAGGGTCCCGCCGCCGTCGTACAACTCGATGACGTAGTCGCCGGCGACGTTGAGTCCCGAGGCCACCACCTGCACATCGACGTTGTCCCACAGCTCGTCGTCCGCTTCCCAATAGAACCAGTCGTCGTCCCCGGCGTAGGAGAACGTCATGCCAGACAGCTCGACCGAGTCGCCTGACCACAGCCCGCCGCCGTCGACGCTGCCCAGGTCGTAGCGGGTGGCCATCGTGTCATTCGGCTCGTAGCTGTCCCAGTACGGGTCGTTGATGTAGCCGTCACAGTCTTGGTCGATGCCATCACAGATGTCGATTTCGCCCGGCGACAGCGTGTCGTCGGCGTCGTCACAGTCGCCGGCATACTGGGTGTAGCCGTCCCCGTCGTCGTCGCGCGCCAACGGATCATCGATGTTCACCACCATGGTGTCACGACCGATGTTGCCATCCCAATCGGTCGCGGTGAGGGTGACGACGTGACTGCCACCCATGAGCGGACCGGCAAAGGTCGTGTCACCGTTGCTGTCCGGCGGCGCGTAGCTCAGCGCCCCTTGGAGATCACTGGTCCATTGAATGGCGATCTGTTCTTTGGCGGTGGTGTCATCGCTTACGTTGCCACGAAACGTGATGGTATCAACGGTGTCGAACCAATCCCCATCGTTGGGCGATTTGATGTTCACCAACGGAACATGATCCTGGATGGCCTCGTAGATGACACTCGCCACGCCCTTCTTGCCTTCGCTGTCCCGCGCGCTGACATACAACGTATGCAGCCCCAAGGTGTGCGCGGTGAACGGCACCTCCAAGGTACCGGTAGCCGCGGGATAGCCGGTGAAAAGGACTCCGTCCGGGTCGTCGAGGACCTCGACGATGAGGCTTTCCGGCGGGTCGATGTCGTCGGTGACCGTGGCCAACATCGAGATGAGCGTAGACGCCCCGATCTGCTCGCCCGGATCGGGGCTGACGATGACGATGCTCGGTGCCCCCGCCTCGTTCTGGGAATCGCCGACTTGCAGGCTGATGCTGACCGTGCCGGCATCCCCACGGACGTCCACCGCGCTCAAGGTGATGACGTGCGCACCCGGGCTGAGGTCGTTCTTGGGGACGATGAGATCCCCATTGCGGTCGGGAACCGCCGTGCTGAAGACCCCGTCAAGGCTGCTGGTCCACGTGATCTGCAGCTTCTCGGAAGCATCCTGCCCGTCTTTCGCGACGCCGTAGAATTCGATGAGCGAGCCGGGATCGGCGACGTCCCCGTCGATCGGCGCGATGATGGAGACGGTGGGCGCAGTGTTGAAGGACTGAACGCCGGCTTCGGTGCACGCTTCGAGGAGGAGGGCGAACATGCCCGGAAGTCTACCGCAGATCGCGTCTGGGTGCCCGATCTGCCCTACAGCGACGCCACGTATCGCCCAACCCCATCGCGAAACGGCATCTTCGGCGCCCAGCCCAGCGAGTCTTTCGCGACGCGGAGGCTGGCATGGGTCAGGGGTGCGTCCCCGGGCTGGGGCGGCAACCACTGAATGCGCAGCTGCTTGCCGGTCGCATCGCCGACCGCAGCCAAGACCGCGGTGAGCGGCACGGGCGTGCCCCCGCCGAGGTTGACGACCTTGTAGCCATCGGCTCGATCGAGGCAACGCAAAATCCCATCGACCGCGTCCGCGATCCAGGTGTAATCACGACTGGAGGAGCCGTCGCCGAAGACGGGAATCGGCTCGGAGGCGAGGGCGTGCCGCACAAAGCGGGCGATGGCCATGTCCGGCCGCTGGCCCGGGCCGTAGACGCTGAACAGCCTCGCGGCGGTCACGTCGAGCCCGGAGGCGTAGCCGAATAGCTCCGCCGCACGTTTGCTGGCCGCGTACGGCGAGGCGGGGCGGTCGGCGGCGTCGCTTTCCCGGAAGGGGCCGCCGCCGCTGCCGTACACGCTGCTCGACGACGCGAGCACCATCCGCCGCACGTGGCGGTCCTCCATCGCCCGCAAAACCGTCATCGTGCCGACCACGTTGTTGCGACCGTAGGGCTCGGGATCGGCCACCGACTGCCGCACCCCTCCCCGTCCAGCAAGGTGGATCACGCCATCGATGGTGTGGAGCGCGCGGCGCATGGATTTGGGGTCGCACACGTCAGCGCGGACAAGTTCGACCCCTGCGGGCACCTTCTTCAGCGCGGGATCGTAGCCCTCGTCGAAGTTGTCCATCGCTCGAACCTGGTCACCCCGCGCCAACAGCGCGGCGCAGACGTGCTGACCGATGAAACCGGCCCCGCCGGTGACCAGGACGTGCATCCTACCAGAGCGTCCGGAATCGTTCGAACAACGTGGTCTGGCGACTACGCAAGCTGACCTCCCGGCCGTCGAGCCAAGCGCGACGCATACGCGTGCGGGGCTGCAATGGATCACCGTCGGCGATGACCAGCGTCGCTGGCCGCCCCGGCTTCAAGGTGCCAACCGGCAAAGTCCACGACGCAGCGGCATTATGTCCGCACGCCGCCGCGATGGCGGCACCGAACGGCAGGCCGTTGGCGACGGCGATACACGCCTCGGTCGGAAGCTCACGGAGGTTGTGCGGACCCCCGCCCCGGAAGACGAACTTGACGCCCGCCGCGTGCAGCCGCGCGGGATTCTCGTACGCGGCGTTGAGCGTCTCCCAATCCGACGGCTGCGTGGTCGTAGGGGCGAGCAGCACCAAAAAGCCGCTGGCAGCGATGTCGGCGGCGACGAGGTGACCCTCCGCGCAGCCGCCCAGCACCGCATCGAGGGAGAACTCCTTCGCAAACGCGATCGCGCTGAGGATGTCGTCCGCCCGATCGGCCTCGAGGATGACCTTCAGCTCGCGGGCGCGCACCGCGTGCCACGCCTTCTGGGTGCGGGTGATTTCCTCGGGTTTGTCGTCGTCTCCCTTCTTCTTCTTCGCCTTTGGATCCGGCGGATCCGGAGCCTTGTTGGCCTCGATCAGCTCCCGGAGCTTCAATGCCACACCCATCCGCGACTTCGGCTGGTTCGGGAGGGCGCCGGTACCGCCGCGGCCGAAGTGGATCACCAGGCCCGCGCCGCCGAGCATCGTCGCCTCCGACACCCGCTCGCCGGCGAAGCGCATCCACGCGCCCTGACCGCTTACCAGCCCCCCCGTCGGCAGCACCAGGCCGCCCAGAACCCCCTGCCGCCTTGCGACTGGAAGCAAGGCGCTTTCAGTATTGTAGGCATCTTCGATATGGGCCGCGGTGACGACGCCATCGGCCGATTCACTCTCATCGTGGGTGGCCGCTTCGAGGTCGATCTCGACCAGCCCGATCGTGCTACCCCCGTCGAAGAATCCCGGAAACACCACCGCCCCGGAAAGGTCCTCGCCCATGGTGACGCCGGGACCAACCTCGACGATCTGGCCCCGCTCGACCCGGATGCCGCCGGCCAGCTCCGTCCCGTCGCCGGCGAGGATGCGCGCGTTCCGAAGGGTGAAGGTGGCTTCGCCGCCCACGACGTATCCGCCGCGGGTAGTGGGCCGATTATCCGCGTTAGGAGCGCCCAACGGCGAGGTCAGCGTTCCGCCCGAGGTCTGCACGTCCTTGGGGAAGGCGGCGTGGGCCGGTCGTGTGGCGGCGCTGGCGGCGAGCGCGCCGAGGCCCGCGAGCAGGTGTCGCCTATCGACGGCCATTGGGAGTGCCCTCCACCGCGCGGTCGTAGACCAACGCGCCGTCAACCCAGGTTTTTTGACAGCGCGAGGTGCCGTCGAGCGGGTGCTTGTCCCACAGCGCGAGGTCGGCCTGTTTGCCCGTTTCCACGCTGCCCACCAAGGCATCGACGCCGAGCAGACGCGCCGGATCGAGGGTGATGCTCTCCAGCGCGTCCGCCTCGGTCATCCCGTACCGCACCATCTTTCCGGCCTCGATGTTGAAGCGCTGGATGTGGCTGGCGGAATCGCTATGGGTCGCGACGGGAACGCCGGCATTGGAGACCAGCGCCCCCCCCTCCGGAATGCCGTCGAAGGCTTCTTGTTTGAAGCCCCACCAGTCGGGCCAGGTGGCGATGCCGGTACCGTGCGCAGCGAGCAGATCGCGCACCTTGTACGTTTCCAGCGCGTGGTGGATGGTCACGATGCGGAAGCCGAACTCGTCGGCAACGCGGAACCAGTCGGCGATGTCGTGGCTGCGGTAACAGTGCAGGTTCACCCTCACCTTGCCGGCGAGCACGTCAGCGATGACGTCGAGGTCGAGGTCTTGGGGGGGCGGCGACTTGGAGGCCCGCGCCGCGGCGTACTCGCGGGCGCGCAGAAACTCCTGGCGAAGAATCGCGATCTCCCCCATTCGGGTCTGCACCTGGTCGTCGTCAGTGACGCTGCCGTAGACCCGCTTGGGATTTTCGCCGCACGCCATCTTGATCGCGCGGGGCGCCTCGGCGAAGACCATCGGATCGACGGTGCGGGCGAGCCGCAGCTTCAGGACCGCGGCCTGGCCGCCCATCATGTTCGCCGACCCGGGCAGGACCTGGATCGTGGTGATGCCGCCGGCACGGGCGCGTGGAA
Organism: Deltaproteobacteria bacterium; assembly: GCA_947445035.1. Lineage (GTDB taxonomy): Bacteria > Myxococcota_A > UBA796 > UBA796 > SXON01 > SXON01. The sequence goes on along the minus strand of CANFCK010000008.1, from coordinate 119,773 downwards.
TCGCCGGATCTTCCGGATCGAAGCTGTCGAGCGCACGGACGCGAGGCGTGAAGGGCTCAACCGCTTCGTTCCCGTCGTTGGAGCCGTTGCCGCCCGGCCAGGAGTACACGCCCATGTGGCTGTGCATGTCGATGAAGCCGGGGGTCAGGAACTGGCCGGTGGCGTCCAGGGTGTTGATACCCGTGGGGACGGAGCCACCGACCTGGACGATGCGCCCGGCGTCCACGACGACAGGGGTGTCCGTCAACGGCGGGCCGCTGATCGTGAGCACGGTGGCGTGCACGATCGCGAAGGCAGTGGGGCTGAGCGGCATGGCGCGGGAGGGTAGCACGGGTGCGCCGCGCCGACCCTCCGCCCGGGCGCTATGCTGGACGACGTGCTCCCCCTCTGGCTCGCCCTCGCTTGCACCAACGATACGGCTACTCCGCACGCGCCGCCCGCTCCCCAACCGACCGACACCGGCGACATCGATACGGAAGACACGGGCGACACCGGCGCGGTCGACCCGACGTGGACGCTGCTGCTTTTCCTCAACGGCGACAACGACCTGGAGCGCTGGGCGCTGGGTGACGTCAATGAGATGGAGGCCGTGGGTTCCAGTGACCGGACAAACGTCGTGGTGCAGCTCGATCGGAGCCCCGAGCAGTCCGACGGGGACGGCGACTGGTCGGGCGCCCGCCGCTACCTCGTCACCGCTGACGACGATCCCCGCACCATCGGGTCCCCGGTGCTGGCCGAGCTCGGCGAGGTCGATTCGGGCAGCGTCGATGCCGTGCTCGACTTCGTGGAGTGGGGCGTCGCCGCCTACCCCGCCGACCGTGTGGCGCTGGTGCTGTGGGATCACGGCGATGGCTGGTCTCTGGGGCCCCAGCCGCCGGACGACGAGTGGAGGAAGGGCATCTCCGACGACTACTCCTCGGGCTCGGTATTGTCGGTCGCCGCCGGGGACCTGACCGAAGTTGCGGCCGGTGCCGCCGCGGTCCTTGGTCGGCCGCTCGATCTTTTCGGCTTCGACGCGTGCACCATGCAGCAGTGGGAGGTCGCCACGAGCGTGGCCCCGTTTGCCGAGTTCATGGTCGCCAGCCAGGACTACGAGGGAACCGACGGATGGCCCTACGACACCGTGCTGACCGAGCTTGCGGAAGATCCGGGTGTGGACGGCGCCGGACTGGGTGAGATCATCTCTCGTCGTTTCTACGAGACCGGCGACACCACCCAGTCGGTCCTGGCGCTCGCGGAGGTGCCGGCACTGTCAGCGGCGCTGGACGACGTCGCCGACGCGGTCATCGCGTCGGGATTGGCGGCAGAGCTGATGAGCGCTGCGGCGTTGGAGGCACAGGGGTACGACGGCGACTACAGTCGCGAACACGACCTGGTCGATCTTTTGGAGCGGATGGCCGCGCTGAGCGACGATGCAGCGGTGGATACGGCGGTGGAAACCGCGATTTCCGTGACCGAGCGGGTGATCGTCGCCAACTACAACCAGGTTGGTCGGGTGAAGAACAGCCATGGCCTGTCGATCTTTTCGCCGTCGCCCGCGGTGATGCCGCCGATCTACGCCAGAGCAGCGTGGGCGGACGCGTATCTGTGGGACGACTTGATCGTGGCGGCGGCGGGGCCGTAGCGGCGGGGCCGGGGCGGCGGCGAGCGGCGGCGGGGCGGAAGGCGGCGACCCGATTCGCGCGACTTGCGCGCCCCCGAGAGTCGATTCTCGCCGTAGAGGCCGGTCTGAGCCGAGAATCGACCCGATCGCGGCCGTCGTCAGATCGCCGACGGCGGTTAGCAGCGCTCATATGTCCCGCGCCGACCTGTTCCGGACCCTCGGCGACCCCACGCGGCTGCGAATCTTCGCCCTGTGTACGCGCGAGGAGTTGGCGGTGGGCGAGCTGCAAGAGATCGTCGGCGTCGGCCAGAGCACCGTAAGCGGGCACCTCGCTCAGCTACGAGCCGCCAACCTGGTGACCGCGCGTCGCGATGGCCAGCACACCCGCTACGCCGCGGCGCGTCCCGAAGGCCAGGAGCGCCTATTCGATGTGCTCGTTGCCGACGCGCTCCCCGAGGGGGACGCGCTCGCGCTGGCGCGAGTCCGGGCCGAGCGTTCGGCGCCCACCCCGGAAGGGCTCGGCAACGACTACCTGCCCGGCCGCTCCTGGGAGGCGCTGGCGCGGCTGCTCCTGGCGCTTTTGCCGCCACTCCGGGTCGCCGACCTCGGGGTGGGGACCGGGCACCTGACGGGGCTCTTGGCGCTGCGCGCGCGCCACGTGATCGCCATCGATCGCGACGAGGCTGCATTGGCGCGCCTGGCCCCGGGCATCGAGCGCCGGACGGGCACCCTGGAAGCCCTGCCCCTGGGGGAACGCGAGGTCGATCTTGTGCTCATCTCGCAGGCGCTGCACTGCGTAGACGACCCGGTCCCGACGTTGGTTCGGTGCCGCGAAGCGCTTGTCGGCGGCGGTCAGATCGCGGTGCTCGATCTCGCGCCGCACCCCCACGAGTGGGTCCGCCATCGCCTCGGGCACAAACACCTCGGCTTCGCCGATCTTGGCGCCGTGCTTCGAGAGGCTGGGTTTCACGAGGTCACCTGCGAGGTGGTTCACCAGGACCACCGCGCGCCGGCGTTCACAACCGTTCTGGCGATGGGGCGGAAGTAGGGCTACCTCGGACCCTTCCCCTTCCCCATCCAAGTCTGAAACTTGAGCGCGTCCGCCACATGCGCCACCACGATCGGGTCCGGGTCCCCACGCATGCCGCTGAGCACGGCCTCGGCATCCGGCGAGGGCAGGCTCCGGAACGCGCGCAGCGCCGTGTAGCGAACGCGAGGTCGGGAATCGCCCAACCACGCTGCGAACGTGCTGGCGCCGCTCTTCTCGTGGAACCACACGCCCTCCAGGAGCGCAATCATCAGGTCTTCCTCTGGCGTCTCCCCCACGAGGCGCCGGCTGCCGGCAAATCCCGGGACGCTCGGCAACGCGCGCTCGGCGGGGAGCGGGAACGGCAGGTCGTATCGACCCACCCGCTCGCCGGGAGGGAGCGCGGGGCCCGACAGCGCCGCACCACCCCAGCTCGGGTAGGCACAGGGGATGTCGCCGTCGCAGAGGCGGATGGCCTCGATGGCCCAGGCGCCGCGCGCGGCGGCGGCGGCGGCTGGTGCCGCAGCGAGGGCGTCCGCGGAGTCCGCAAGCCCGGTGCCGACGTAGTGATTGAACCACCACCGGGCGCGTAGGCTCGCGACGCCGTCCTCCACCTCGAAGGGGGCGCCGAGCGCTTCCCAATCGGCAAGAGGCGCCTCGTCGGGGGGCGCGTTCCAGACGGCGTGGGTGAAGCAGAAGCCGCGAAAACGACCGGCCTTCGCACAGAACTCCAACCCGGCCTTCATCCGACCCGAACGGGCCAGCTCCTCGCCCGTTCGAAAGTGGCACTCGTCCTTCCACACGCCCGCGCCCACTTCGGTGCAGGCCGCTCGCGCTTCATCGACGTCCCCCGCCCGCGCCCGGTCAGCGGCGACCTGGACGAGGCAGAGCGTGCGCAACTCGGCGGCCGGCTCGGCGTCACAGTCGGCGGGGTGGGCGGGCGTGGCGCGCACCGTCTCCGCGGAATTGCAGGCAAAAAAGGCGAGGAGCACGAGGAACGTCACCGCGGCTCGGCGCCCAGGTGCGGACGCCCCACCACCTGCTCACAACGGGCGCGTCCGTAGTCCGTGCTCACGTCGCGACACAGAAATCCTCCGCGCGTGGGGTCGAGGGTGGCGAGGCGCAGCCGCAGCATGTCCCGCTCGACCGGATCTTCGACGGCGGCAATCTCCGCGAGCGTGGCGGCGTCGTCCTTTCCGAAGGTCGCCTGGGCGCGCAGGAAGTGGCAGTCCGCGTCGCACAGATCGCAGCCGAAAAGCACCGCCAGGATCACGGGGACCACCGCGCGTATGGCCCCCACACCGCCGGCTCGCCCGCGAGGATCGATGTGAAATTCTTGCGCCCGATCGCGGCCTCGCCCACATCCACACAGTGTTCGTAGGCCGCAGCCTCAAGCGTCCGGCGGATCTCGGCCGGTTGTCCGATGCCGGCGAGCACCGCGGCTTTGTACGCCGCGGCGGCGGTCGGCGACCGGGTGCCCATCCGGGCGACGAACGCGTCGGCCCGGGCCAACCCCTCCGGAAGATCGCCCACGAGCTCGTCCGCGAGGCCGATGCGGACAGCCTCAACGGCATCGATCGCCTCGCCCGTCATCCCCATGCGCAACGCCTGGCTGGGCCCGACCAACATCGCCAGCTCGGCCGCGCCGCCCGCACCGGGGAGGATGCCAAGCCCCGTCTCCGGGAGCGCGAACCGAGCGCCCGGGGTGACGATGCGCCAATCCGCCGCGATCATGAACTCGGTTCCCCAACCCAACGCGACGCCATGCACGACGGCAACGTGGAAAACGGGCGCATGGCGCAGCCGAACGAGGCACGAGCGCTGCCGGCGAACATGCGCTTTGACCGCGGTCGCCGACCACTCCGCTCGTTCAGGGACATTGGCGCCGGCGATGAAGATCGGCGCCCCCTTGGCCGAAACCCGGTCGCTCCAGGTGACGAGGGAGCGAACCGCGCCAGACTCCAGGAGCGCGCAGAGCTTTTCCCAGTCGGCGATCTGGGCCACGCCCATTTCGTTGGCCTTGCCGTGGTCCAGACGCAGGCACGCGGCCGAGCCCTCGATGCTGAGATGCAGGGTGTCGAGCGTGATCATTCTGAATCGGTCCCCACAAGATCGAAGGTGACGGTGACCGTGGGGGCGACCCTGGCCATCACCACCGAGGGGTCCGCAATGGCGAAGTCCGCCAAAATCAATGGCAACTCGCCGACCAGTCGCAGTTTCGCGCCGTCGCGTGAAAGTGTCGCCGGCACTGAGATCGCGCGCTGGACACCGTGAAGGGTCAGCACCCCCACAAGCGTGATGGGACCCGTGTCGCCAGCACCGACGGCCCGCTGGATCCGCTGCACCTCGAAGCGGAGCTCGGGGAAGGTGACCACATCAAGACTCCCCACCAACATGCGCTGATCGCGAGGTCCGAAGCCGGTGGTGAGCGAGGCCGGGTCGGCGACCAGCGTGCCGGTGCCGGTGGAGAGGTCGAGCGAGGCCGCGAAGACGTCGAGACGACCGGTGACCGATCCCGCCGAGCTGTCGGCGACAAAACCGACCCCGCCGCCGGAGCTGGCGGTGAAGGCCATCGGCGCGGCGGCCGCCATGCAGACGAAGAGACCCCACATCCCCTCGCCGTTATCGCGCCGCCGGGGTGCGTGGGGAAAGTCGCAGTGCGTAGCCTAGTTCGCACCCAAACTGCGTAATCGACTACGCGGTCGGAAAGTGACGTTGAGGAAGAAGCTTTATTTTTCGTGAGGCTGACCGATGGCACGCCCTTTGCTCCGAGTCTACCGTCCTCCCGGAAACTCTATGACCGCGCAGACCCAACAAAGTGAAGCCCTCTTTCGCAACCGGAACCGGTCGGTCGCCCGTGCGTTCTACCGCCAGCTCCGCGGCGAGGGGTTCACGCACCAGCAGATCATCGAGTTATCGACGACCTTGCTCGATTTTGTGACCGAAGACCTCAAGGAACGGGTCGAACCGTCGAAGTAGACACGGAGCAACGGATGCGAAACTGACTGACGGGTCGAAATACTGACCCGTCAGTCGTTTTTGGACGGCGGAATTCGCGGCGCCGAGGGTGGCCCTGGCGGTTGTCCGGGTGGACCCGTTTGCGGCCCTGGCGTGGCTCGAGGATTCGTCTCGGCTTGGGCAACATGGGCGAGAAAGTCAGAGATGTGCGCGTCCGCGCGATCCAGCGCCGACAGCGCGCCAGGATCGTCCGTGACGACCAAGATGCGTGCCTCGATCAGCGCGAGGATGCCGGCCCGATCAGGGCACGCCCAGTCCTGCGCGTGCAGCGCGCCATGGCCGCGGACCACCGTCAGGGCTTCGCGGTAGTGCCCGCCGGTCGCGAGCTGCCGCGTCGCGGTGTTTCGAAGCTGCTTGATCGCGTAGTAGCGGATACCACCGGGAAACTCCCCGAGCTTCGCGGCGCGGCGCTCGACGATGGCCGGAACCTCCGTCGGGGGGGCCGCATCGAGCTCCGCGGCCGTCTCAGCGAGCCATGGCAGGTGCTCCTTGTCCTCCGCGCCCAACCGCGCGAGGGTGCCGATCGCACGGGGACCCGCGAAGCCGAGGGTGTCGACCGTCGAGTCGCCGGTGACCAACGAGCCCAGCTCCGAGGCTGAGTAGGGAAGGCGCCTGGCCGGCGGTACCGCGTCCGCAGCGAGGACTACGGGCGCGGAGCCGGTTGCGACGGCCGCAGCCGCAACGGCGATCCCGGCGGCCTGGCGCGGAAACTCCGCGGCAGTCCAATAGGAGAACGGCTCGGTCGCCGAAAACGGCGAGACGCTGTCGGCCCAGGCCTCCACGAGCCGCACGCGGAGGGCGTGCCGCGCTTCGAAGTCACCGAAGGCGTCGAGATCGAGCCCCTCCGGGGCGACCACGGCTCGGGCGTCGGCCGCCAGAATGCCGGCCTCCGCACCGACTTGCTCTCCACCCTCGGCGCGCAAGACGAGGCCGACCCAACGCGCCCGCAGCGGCGCGATCAGCCCCGTTCCCGCCACCGGGGGCTCCTTGGCCGCCAGCGCCGCGCACAAACCGCCGTCGCGCTCGGCCGCGCCGACCAGCGCCGCGCGTATTGGTGGGCCAATCTTCCCGCTCAGCCGCAGTTGGCCGAGCGCGACGGCATTGTCTCGGTAGGCGACGGCACAACCGACCCAATCCCCCCGCCCTGCGGCCAGCCGCGCCCGGTCACGCCCCGCGAGGGCCAGGTGCCCCGCCACCCGCATGCGGACGTCGTCCCAGGATGCTTCGCCGTACGCCCGCGGGTTGTCCAAGAGCCCAGAGAGCCCACGCCATGCGGGGTCGTCGATGGGGATGACCAACTCGCCGGAACCCACCGGCGGCGGGCGCCCTCCCGGCGGGGAAGGGTGGCGCGGGCGGGGGGCCTCCGACTCTCCAGAGCATGCGAGCAGCAAGAGGAGCATGGCGGTCGGCTACCCCTCTTGCATGGCGGCGCGGACGAGCATCACCATCGCCACGGTCCACCCCACGGACAACACCGCCAACGACCGCTTGTGGAGCCTAAGCGCCCGCTCCATCACGCCCGCCTCGGCCATTCCCGTGGTGTGGACCACCACGCCCAAGCCGGCGATCACAAAGCCGTAGGCGAGCAGGTACACCTTGTCCATGAGCATGAGGTAGCCGACATCGGGCAAGTCACTGCTGTAGGTCATCTGCAACGCGACGATCGTCAGGAGCGAGGTGATGCCGACGTCCACGCGACTGTCGACCATGCTCGGCGACAACAGGAACATCAGAGTGGCGCAGAGGACGACGCACAAAACCGGGAGGAACAGCTTGGTGGCGTAGGCGATGGGCGGTCGGGAGATCGGCACCTCCAGCGTTGCCCGCGAATACGTCGTATCCGCCGCGGTTCGGGGGTCGCCAAACCCGGTGTTGTAGTGGAAACCATCCACGTTGAACCTGGGTGAGGACACCCGGTACCCCGGCAGTTGCAGACTCGGATTCATCGACGGTTCGGTCGAGTCCGGCACGTAGACCACGCCGGTGCTGTCATGAACCGCATCCTCGAAGATGATCGCCAATGTCTGCCGATCGAAGGGGTAGTTGTAGAGCGGCAGCTTCTTGGAGAAGGTGCCTTGGATGCGAAGGACCTGGTACAACGTGCCATCTTCTAGTTTTTCGGCCTCCTCGTACAGCGGCGTGACCATCAGCCCCCACTGCTCGATGGGGTTAGCGATCTCCATCGAGCTGGCCGGATCGAGGTCGGGATTCTGCCAGCGGAACCAGACGTAGAAGTCCATCGCGTAGGAGTGCGTCTTCAGATCGATCGACTGGATGTCGTTGAGGTGAACCCCAATCGCGACCTTTTCCGGCGTCTCGTAAACCTTTTCTTCGCCCTCGGGGGTGGGCTCGCCAGCGGCGGGCGCGTCGGTCGGCGCCGCCGGGGCTGCCGGAAGTGCGCCGGCTGCCGGTGGCGTACCGTCCCCAGCGAGCGAAAAGCGGGAAAGGACGAAGCAGGCGACGAACACGAGCGCGACCATGCGAAGGCGGCGGCGAAACATCGGGACTCCAGCGAGAAGCCGAGGGTACCACAGGGCTCCCCCTCGGCAGAGCCCGGGAAGCAGTAGACTGGCGAGGTGCCCGACGATCGCGAAGCGGAGGAGTTGAGGTCCTGACGGGCCCGCCGGCGCTGTCGGCGGACGACCGCGACACCGTGCTCCTCGGCGTCGGGGGAATGGGCGACGTGTGGCGCGTTCGGAATCCACGCCTACAGCGGACCGTGGCGCTCAAGGTGCTGCGACCCGGTCAGCTGGCGTCAACCTCGGCCTGCGCCCAATTCGTCGCGGAGGCCCGGCCGACGCCGGTTGTCGAAGCCCCGCTCGGCATGGGCAGCTGGCTCCTTGTGCTCCGCGCGCCGCGGCTGTCACGACGTCCGTTACCCTGTCGGGGTTCGCCGGTTGCACCATTGGGACGGCGTCCGCCCCGGCGATTCCACGCCCACCGTGGGGCGATGGTTTTGACCCGTCGCGCTGCCACGTGCGGGTGTCGCAAGCGGGTGTGCCGAGGCGCGCCGCGACTGGGCGAGGTGCCCAGTGTTCGCGTGAACGGGATCGGGCTCCGGGTGGCCCGAGGCTGCTGACTACAGCTCGCGGCTTGACCGTTCGAGCTGTTCGATCTCCGTCTTACAATCGATGCAGTGGGTGGCCACCGGGCGCGCCATCAGCCGCTTTTCGGCGATCTCTTCCCCACAGCTGACGCAGATGCCATAGTCGCCGGCATCGATACGAGCCAAGCCCTCCTTGATCTTGTGGATCAAGACGCGCTCGCGATCTCGAATGCGCAGCTGGAAATCTCGGTTGGACTCCATCGACGCCAGGTCGATCGCGTCGGCGAGGCTTTCCTTCTCGACCGTGAGATCGCCAAGCGTCGCGCCTGCTTCGCTGAGCAAGGCGCGGAGTCGCTCGTTGAGCAGATTCCGGAAGAACTCGATGCGTTCCTGCTCCATGACGACTCCACAACCGGGGGAAAGCGTGAAAAACTGTTGCAGGGCGGAGGTTGACCGCCCGCGGCGGGTTCTTTACTACTGTCACCCATGCATTTCCGCAAGCTCAGTGCCGCGCTCTTCCTCGTCTACGCGGCGCCGAAACCCGCCATGGCCGACGATTGGGCGGGTGCTCGGGGGGACGCACGTGGAGGTACTGGTCTTGCAAGCTCCACTGATGTCGGATCGGTCGCCACTAATGTCGCGACGGCCGCGCTCACCGAACAATACGACATGACCGCCGGAGGCGTGGCTGGCCCGGACAGCACCTGGTTGGGGCGCGTCGCCGCCGTCGACTCGCGGACCAGCGTGGTGGCTCTAGGCGCCAGCTACAACTACCTCAGCGACGATCTGCCACCGCCGGCCGCCGCGCTGCCAGGCTGGGCGCTGCTCGATGAAGCCCTGACCAACACCACTTTGCATCAGGGCCTGACGCTCGGCCTCGCCTACCCCTTTCTGGACCGGCGCGTTGCGATCGGCGTCACCGGCCGGTTCGACTGGCGGGCGTCGGAGCAGGAGGGGGATTCGGACGGGTTCAACTTCAGCGCCAGCATGGCCGCGCGGCCGTATGAGCCGCTCACCCTCGCGCTCTCCGTCCAAAACGTCCTGGATCTGGGCTACGCCGACACCCGCCGCCTCGTTGACTTGGGCGTGCGCTACGACATCGGCAGCTACTTCGCGGTTGAGGGTCAGCTGCGGACGGAATGGATGGGGAATCCTCTCGAAGAATCGCTGGCCGAACACTTCGGTGCCGACGTCGGCGTGACCGAGTGGCTGCGCCTGGGCGCGGGTTGGTCGCACGAAGACGGCCAGCACCGGGTCGGCGGCGGGCTTTCGTTGGTCAGCGAGAAAGCGGAGCTGGACTACAGCCTCGTCGGCGAGGTGGACAGCTCACCCGCGCGGCTGTGGCACGGGCTGGACCTTCGCGTTCACTTCTAATCCGACGCGCCAGAGGGCGGTCTGACGACGGCGGGCGGCCACGAGCGACGCCGCGAGCGACGCCAGCACGCTGGCTCGCGCCCCCGCAGAGCAGGCGGCGACGTCATCCCAGGGCACCGCGGCGCCGGGGCGGGGGCTACGGCCACCCTCGTCATAGGGTGCAGGGCCGGGCCCATGATCGGCCGGCTCCTCGTCGGCCACGGGCTCCTCCTCGACCGGTTCCTCCCCCACCGGCTCCTCTTCGACAGGCGGCTCCTCGACCACCGGCATGGTGCCGTGCGCGCTGAAGAGCTGGGAAATGCCGATTTCAAGGTACCCGTTGTTGTACCCGGGCCAGTCGTAGCCGACGCCGGCGCCGTCGAAGTTGCCCCAGTCGCCCGAGCCTGCGTTGCCGTAGGGATCGTTGACCACCAGGGTATGGATGGGACTCCCTCCCGAAGAAAGATAGCCACGAACCGCGATGATGTGACCATAGCCGAGCACCGAGGTCGAGGCGATCATCGAGTAGCCGGCGTTGGTCTCGTTGACGACAGACTCCAGTGACGTGCTGGCGTAGGCGCTACCTACCCCATGCTGGTTGAGGAAACTGACCATCTGCGCCCACAACGCGCCGCCATAGCTGAGGCAGATGAATCCGTGCGACCCCTGGCAGTCGGCGCTCTTGGCGACCCCCCAGGTATCGTAGGTGTACCCATTGAAGCTGTACGCGTTGGGAATGTACCAGCCGTGGGTGCTGGTGTGGGCGTAGGGCCAGGACACGCCGATGTCGGCGCGCGGCAGCGCCTGATAGCGAGCCACCGTCTGCACGCAGGAGGCGGCCCCACACGACCAGCCCCCGTCGAAGTTGTCGGGAGTGTCCCATAGTTGGTGCATGTACGGGAGGTCGACGGCGTGGGTCTCGTAGGCCGGTGGCGGCGCCGCGGGGGCGGTCGCTTCCGGAGGCGAGGGCAACAACCGAGAGACCATGCCCCCATCGCTGAGCCACAGCGCCCCGTCGCTCGTGTCGACGAACAAGACACGGCCGTCGGGCAGCGCCGCCGGGTAGCGGGGGTGGAGCCCGGCAGGTGTCTCCAGCGCCATCGTACGGCCAAGGTCGAGGTCGAGCCGGTAGAGCGTGGACTCCAGCACGCCGTAGGGGCTTTCGCCTGCCTCCGGACCCACGTCGCCCGCGGTGAGCACGCGATCGTAGAGGAGAGCGTGCCCGGACGGCGCCCAACGCGCGTGGTCGCCCCACTCTTGGGCAACGAGTTCGCCATCGGAGGCCCGGAGGACCACCACCCGACCGTCGTAGGACTCGGCCGCGAGGTAGGCGCCATCCGCACTGAAGCTCGGTCGATAGCCGGTGATCCCGAGCGCTCGGAGCGCGCCCGCCCCCGCCAACCACAGCTGACCCGTCCGGCCATCCGCCCACGCCAGCGCGTCCCCGGCGCTTGCGAGCACGTCGACATCGCCGATGCCGGGCAGCTCCGAAAGCCCGGCGCCGTCGAGCTGATAGAGCGCATCGCCATGCGTCCAGAGCACCGAGTCGCCGGCAGGTACCGGCTGGCCGACGCGATCGCCGCGGTCCAGCAGCCGGTTGACGCCTGCCTCCCAAGACCACGCTTCCTGACCGTCGGAGGTGACCGCCTTGTACAAAAGCCGGTTTCCGGCCCACACCGGGGCGAAGCCGGCGCCGCGAGAGGTGCTCACTTCGGAGACGCTGTCGTCGGAGAGATCGAGCACCCAGAGTCCCACACGATCGGCGCGAGTCAGGGCCACCAGACGACCGTCTGGCGAGGGCACCGGGGCGCCGAAGCCGGTTTGACCCTCGACGCCAGGGAGAAAGTTGGAGCCGGGACCGGCGAGGGCGGCAGCGAAGAGCAGTGTGAGCATCGCGCGATGGGGTGCAAGCGGCGTGCCATTGGACGAAGCTGCCTTATTTCTGGCGCTCGGGGTGTGCTGATCCCAGGCGAACGCGACATCGGGGGGGCGCTAGGGCCAATGCCGGTCACTTAAGCCGCGCAGCCCGAGCCGTTAGCCGTTAGCCGTCAGTGATTAGCTCGGTCGGAGGCGCATGCGGGACTTCAGGGACCTGGCAGAAGGCGCACCGCCTCACCCTCGACGAGTACCGAGCCACGAAGAGCTTCCCGACCGAGGAGCGCTACGGCCTGACGGCGCAACTGCGTCGGTCCGTGGCGTCTGTGCCCACGAACATCGCGGAGGGTTGCGGTCGAGATGGCGAGCGGTCGACGCTCACCGAAATCGCCAGGGTAGTGCTCACGAAGAGTGGGCCACCCGCCTTCCTGTGCTGAACTCGAAGCCGCCCACCTCGCACGCGGATTCGGGGTGAACACGTTTCCGTGAGCAGGGGCATGGCGATTTCGGTGAGCGGCCACAGATGGGGTATCAAACCTTGAAATACCGCGCCTGTGGATGGTGCAGCACAATCGCGGCCGTGGACACCTCGGGGTGCAACTGCTCGTCCGCGTCCATCGTGATGCCGATACGTTCGGCGCCCAGGAGGTCCAGGAGCTTCTGTTGGTCGGCCATCTCGGGGCAGGCCGGGTAGCCGTAGGCGTAGCGACAGCCGCGGTACTTCTTGTGGAACAAGTCGGGTAAATCGCGAGAATCGTCGGCGGTGATGCCGAGCTCGGCGCGCATCTGCTTGTGGACATACTCAGCCAGCGCTTCGGTGGTTTCGACGCCGAGTCCGTGCAGGTAAAGGTAGTCGGCGTAGCGGTTGTCCGCGAACCACTCCCGGGCAACGTCGCTGGCCTGCTGCCCGACGGTCACGACCTGCAGGCCGACGACGTCCTCGTCGGGATGCACGAAGTCCGCGAGGCACAAGCCCGCACTTCCGTCGGCCCGTCGCTGCCGGGGGAAGGCCAGTCGCAGGTCGTGGTCGAGAAAACGAATCCCGTCGCCGTCGCGACGCGCACGGAAGAAACCGTACAAGGCCTGCGGCTTCAGGATCGCCTCACGCGCGACACGATCGGCCAGCTCGATGAGGATGGGTTTGGCGACCGTTCGGAGCTGGGCCGCATGCTCCTCGATCGATAGGTTCTTTCGCAAAAACCCCCACTGGAACTTGAAGAGCACGTCCTCGTTGAGCCAGGGCAAGAGCGCCTTGACCGAAACTTCGGCCAGCCGGGCGCCCAAGACCGGCATCGCGGGCGGGGCCACCACCTCGATCTGCACGTTGTCGCGGGCATCGTAAGGCAGGGGTCGTTCGTGGCGAGCCGGAACCGGAGTGGCGGCCGCCTCGCCTACCTCAGCGACCAGGGTGTCGTCCCACTCGCGGAGGTCGTTCATGAAATAGAGACCGGCGAAGGCGTCTTTGGCGTATGCCACCTTCCGGCCGTAGGTGCGGGAGCAGTCCTGTTCGACGTACGCACGGGTCAGCGCGGCGCCCCCGAGCACCACCGGGGTGGTCAGCCCCTGCCGCCGCATCTCCTCGAGGTTCTCCTTCATGATCACGGTGCTCTTGACCAAGAGCCCGCTCATGCCGATGACGTCGGCCTTGTGCTCGATCGCGGCCTTCAGGATGTTGTCGATCGGCTGTTTGATGCCGATGTTCACCACGTTGTAGCCGTTGTTGCTCAGGATGATGTCCACGAGGTTCTTGCCGATGTCGTGTACGTCGCCGCGCACCGTCGCCAGCACCATGGTGCCCTTGGGCGGCCCCGCGACCTTTTCCATGAATGGCTGGAGGTAGGCAACCGACGCCTTCATCGTCTCCGCGCTTTGGAGCACGAAGGGCAATTGCATTTGTCCCGAGCCGAAAAGTTCGCCGACGGTCCGCATGCCGTCGAGCAGGATGTCGTTGATGATGCTGAGCGCGGGGTGGGTCTTGAGCGCATCGTCCAGCTCGGCCTCCAGGCCCGTCCGATCGCCCTCGACGATGCGTTCTTTGAGCCGCTCCTCCACCGTCTCCAACTGCTTCTTCTCAACCTTCTCCAGCTTACGATCGGCGAAGATCGACAGAAGTTTCTTGAGCGGGTCGTAGCCCTCGCGGCGACGGTCCCAGATCAGGTCCTCACAGACCTCGCGCACCTCGGGCTCTAGCTTGTAGAGCGGCACGATCTTCTCGGCGTGCACGATCGCCGCGGTCATGCCGGCCTCGCGCGCGTGGTGGAGGAAGACCGAGTTGAGCGCATGGCGCGCCGCAGGATTGAGGCCGAAGCTGATGTTGCTGAGGCCGAGCACGATACCGCAGCGGGGGAAACGCTCGGAGATCAGCCGGATCCCGTCGAGGGTCCACGCGCCGAGCTTGCGATCGTCGTCCATTCCGGTCGCGATGGTGAACGTGAGCGGGTCGAAGAGGATGTCGTCGGGCTCCATCCCGTGCCGGTTGACCGCCAGGTCGTAGAGCCGCTCGGCCACCGCCAGCTTGCGCTCCGCCGACTTGGCCATGCCCGTTTCGTCGATGGTCAGCGCGATCACCGCGGCGCCGTGCCGCTTGCAGAGCCGGCAGACCTTGTCCAGCCGGTCCTCGCCGTCCTCCAGATTGATGCTGTTGACCAGCGGCTTCCCGCCGATGCGCTTGAGCGCGGCTTCGAGCACAGGGAGCTCGGTGGAGTCGATGACCAGCGGCGCCTGCACGCTCTGGACCAACCGCTTGACCAGCTCGTCCATGTCGCTGACTTCGTCCTTACCGACGAAGGCCACGCACACGTCGATGGCGTGACTACCCCCTTTGACCTGCTCTTTGCCCATGCCGACCATGCCGTCCCAGTCGTGATTGTCGAGCAGCCGCTTGAACTGCCGGGAGCCGTTGGCGTTGGTGCGCTCCCCGATCGCGAAGATGTCGGCCTGCTGCCGCAACGAAACCGGCGAATACAGGCTGGACGCGCTGGGCACGAAGTCGGGGACGCGGTGTTTCGGCTTCATGCCAAGCACCCGCGCCGCGACGGCCCGGATGTGGTCGGGGGTCGTGCCGCAGCAGCCGCCCACGGCATTGACACCGTCCTGCTGGATGAAACGGACGTGCCACTCGGCAAGCTCGTCGGGGCCGAGCGGGTAGCAGGTCTTGCCGTCGACAAGCTGGGGGAGGCCGGCATTGGGGAGCACGCTGAGCCGGCGGCGGCTGTGGCGGCCGAGGTAGCTGATGTGCGACGCCATCTCCTGCGGCCCTGTCGCGCAGTTGAGACCGAGCAGATCGATGGGGTACTGCTCCAGGACGGTCACCGCCGCGGCGATGTCGCTGCCGAGGAGCATCGTGCCCGTGGTCTCCATCGTGACCTGGGCCATGATGGGAATCTTCTTGCCCAAGAAGGCCAGCTCTTCGACGATGGCAGCGACCGCGCACTTGGTCTGGAGCAGGTCCTGGCACGTCTCGACCAGGAGCACGTCGGAGCCGCCTTCGACCAGCCCGCGCACTTGGAGGCGATAGCCGGCGAACATCTCGTCCCACCCGATGTGGCCGAGGGTGGGAAGGCGGGTTCCGGGGCCGATGCTCCCTGCCACAAAGCGTGGCCGCGCCTCGGTAGAAGCGGCATCGGCCGCCTCGCGTGCGATCCGCGCCGAGTCGCGGTTGATCGCGATCGTCTCCGCTTCGAGCCCGAACTCCGCGAGCACCCAGGGCGCCCCACCAAAGCTGTTGGTCTCGACGATGTCTGCGCCCGCTTCGAAGTAGCGCCGGTGGATCGCGCCCACGACGTCAGGACGCGTCAGATTCAGGATCTCCGAGCAGTTCTCCAAGCCGTTGTAGTCCGACAAAGGCAGGTCGAAGCCCTGAAGCTGGGTGCCCATGCCCCCGTCGAAGATGAGGACCCGATCGTCGAGCGCGTGCAGGAAGGTGGACATGCCTTACGGCATATCGCGATATGCCGATGAGTGATGGGGGCTTGGGCCGGCCAACTTGTTTTGGCCGGCGCGCTCGGCCAGGGCGGGTCCCGCTGTTCGGAGTGGCTTTAGACGCGGCCAGCCGCTAAGCCGGTCCAAAGCTGGAGTGACCGTGGCTGAACTGGTGATGGACGATCTCGTGGTGGGTACGGGTGCCGAAGCCGTGAAGGGCAAGATGGTGAGCGTGCACTACGTGGGCACCCTGGAGTCCGGGAAGAAGTTCGACTCTTCCCGCGACCGCAGCGAGCCGTTCGGCTTCAAGCTCGGCGCAGGCATGGTGATCAAGGGCTGGGACCTGGGCGTCGCCGGCATGAAGATTGGCGGCAAGCGCAAGCTCACCATCCCCGGGGACCTCGCCTATGGCGACCGTGGCTACCCAGGGTTGATCCCGCCGAATGCGACCTTGATCTTCGAGGTGGAGCTGCTCGGGGTGGGGTAGTTGGCCGCCTCACTCCCTCGGCAACGACCCCAGCACCACCGCCGGAGCTGCGAGCGTCAACGTCCCCGCGGCGAGCTGCTCGGTGACCCAGGCGTTCTGGGCCTTGCCGAGGCAGTCCTGAAGGGTGCCCGCCTGTCGAGTGCCGTCGGACGTGAACACGCTCCCGTCGATGTCGATGACTGTCGCCACCGACACCACCGCGGTGATCCGGTCGGGGTACTCGACGTGACAGGCCGTCCAGCGAGGGTCCGTCATCGAAGCCGCGTCGATGGCGACGTCGTGGTTGACGGTGTCACCGGGGAGGGTGAACGTAGTCCGAAAGTGGCCGCCGCCCTTTTTGAGCTTGATCGACGTGAGACAGGCCGACGACACGGTGCCCATCGTGAGCTTCCCGGCGTCGTCGAAGAAGTACCAGGCGGTCCCGCGCCCGCCGCCGTGACCCGTGGTGATGCGCACGTCCACGCTGGAGCCGGCGCGCTCCGGAGCCAGCGCCACGTCGATGAGGCCGCACGCACGAATGCGCTCCGGTGACCACACGGAGTCAAGCACGGTGTACTCGACGGGCGCCTTGGTGGCCGGCGGCGCGTCGGCCACCACCCCCGCGGCGGGCACGGGAGGCGGAGCCGCGAGCGGCGACCGAGCAAGCGAGACCCCAACCACCAAAAGCAGCGTGACCATGCCGGCGACAACGATCGCCTGCGTCGATTTCTTCACCCGCGTCGACGCCCGGCAAAAATCAGCGCCATCCCCAAGAGGGTGAGAAGCGCGTTCGACGAGGCGCCACCTTGCTCACAGGCGCATCCGCCCCCATCCTCATCCCCGGCATCGGAGTCGGCCCGCGCACACGGCGCCGGGTCCGCATCGGGATCCGCGGCGCCGGCAATCCCGTCACAGTCGGCGTCGACCGCAGACGCGCAGGACTCGGCCGCGCCAGGGTAAACGACCGCGGCGGCGTCATCGCAGTCGGTGAGGTCCGGGACGTAGCCGAGCGGCGCGGCGCAGTCTGAAAGGAGCACCAGAGGGTCGCCAAAGCCGTCACCATCGGCATCAGCGTAGAACGAGAGCACGTCGGCCGAGGTGACGCCGTCCACCGTCTCGTCACAGTCGTCGTCGATGCCGTTGCAGAGCTCGACCGCCCCCGGAAACACGTCAGGAGCGGCATCGTTGCAGTCGCCGTCGCGGACGTCCACGCCGTCGCCGTCCGCGTCGAGCACGCAGCTGAGGACCACGGTGGAGCTAGCGACATCCACGTCCGCCCCTGCCACGCGCAAGGTCACCGCGAACGACCCCGATTGGTCCAGCGCGCAGTCCTCCGACACCGAGAAGGGCATGGCGAACGCGACGCTCTCCGAGTTCGACAGCACCGTGTCGACCGCCACAACGACCCCATCCACCAGCAGCTCGTCGTTCTCGGCGACCAGGACCAGCTCTACGGCCTCGACGTCTCCCGGCCCGCCGTTGCCGACGACCACCGCGAGCGAAGCGACCGAGCCTGGCGTCAGCACGCCCGACGCGTCCAGCGTGACGCTGTCGATGTTCAAGTCGCTGCCGTCGCCCAGAAAAATCGTGTCCAGGTCCAGGCGAGGGTAGCTGTAGGCGGTGCCCCCCCGGGTGTCGGCGACGCTGGTTCCCGAGCGGATCAACCACGCCTCGGTGTTTCGCGGCCGCGCATCGGGGACGGCTTCCTTCATCAAGGCCACGGCCCCGGCCACATGGGGGCTGGCCTGGCTGGTCCCGCCCATCGACTGGCCGCCCGCGGTGATCGTGGTTCCCGGCGCGGCGAGGTCGATGAGGTTGCCGCCGTTGCTCGAACAGTTCAGCGAATCGACCATCGGCGCGCTGTCCGTGCAGTAGGTCGAGCAGCTCTGGGTGGTGCACCAGCTGGTGCTCCCGGCGGCGGTGTCGTACGTGTTGGCGACGGTGAACACCCGCTGCAAACACGCTGGGAACGAGACGTTGTCGGGGTCCCCATCGTTGCCGGCGGCCCCGACGACAACCACGTTGGCCCGGTACACCGTCGACACCGCCGTCTCAGTGGCAGTGCCGGTGCCGTCGCAGAACGTGTCTGTCCGGTAGTCGGATGTGCCCAAGGAAAGGTTCACGGCGACGATGTTGTAGGTCGCGACGTTGAGCACCACGTCGTCGAGCGCGGCGGCGATATCCGCGTCCGTAGCGCTGTCGCAGTCGCCGCCAAACACCTTGTACGCGACGATGTCCGCGTCGGGCGCCACGCCCCCGGTCCCCGCGGCGATCGCGGCGACGTTGCTGCCGTGACCGTGGCAATCGCTGGGATCGGTGTCGGCCTCGGCAAAGTCGTAGCCGCCCACCACCTTGCAGCCGCTGCCGAAGCAGCCGCCAAGGTCGCTTTCGGTCCAATCGACGCCGGTGTCGATGATCGCCACCGCAGTGCCGGCGCCGCCGAAGCCGTAGCTAGAATGGATGGTGTCGGCGCCGACCACCCCAAGGCTCTCGGTCAGCGCGCGCTGGAAAAGCCGGTTGGGCGCGATCGCTTCGACACCAGCGCACTGATGGGCGCGACGCACCGCTGCGTCGTCCATGCGGAGATGGAGGATCGGGGTCGCCTGGTACCGCCGGAGGACCGCCTGGGGACGGATGCAGGCGATGGCCCTGGCTTGGTCGGCGGCGATGCTCGCGGTCCAGCGATCGAGGTCGGTGGGACTGCCGACCGGCTGCGCCAGCGAGATCAACAACTCAAGCATCAGTTGTCCTTTGCTCCGGACTTTCCATCGACCTTGCCTTTGCCCTTCCCCTTGAGCTTACCGTCGCCGCCGCCGAGCTTCGGTCCGGTGAGCCGCCCACCCGGACGCGGCCCCTTGCCGCCAGGCTTCCCCAACTTGGGGGTCGCGGCCGCTTTCGGCAGCTCAATCCCCAGGGCCTGGGCGACCACCGCGTCCACGGAGGACCGGGCAAACTCCGCCTCCCCCAGCGCCCCGGGCTTGGACGCCGTCAGGTACACGACGTCGCCCACAGCGCCGCGAGCAACGCTGACCGTGGCTTCGCCCTTTGTCCACGGGGTTCCCGCGTGATCCCCGTCCGCGTAGGTGGCGGTCCCAGCGAGAAATCCGGCCGCGGCGAGCTTCGACTGCCACTCGGCCCCAAGCGCCTCCCACTCCACTTTCTGGGCCACGGGGAAGGTCAGGATCGCCTGCACCGGGTCGACCAAAAGCACGGTCGCCGTTCCGTAGCCGAGGCCAAGGTCACTCCAGGGCGGCGGCAGGAGTTGTGCATCCACCACGGGCGGCGGGACCACGACCTCCGGCACCACGGGCACCAGCCCCTCCGGCGGGGGCGGGGGCATCGGCAACGGTTCGGGCGTGGAGCCCGCACAGGCGAAAACAATCCCCAGAACGGGGAAAAAGACAACCAGACGACGCATGTGGCTCAATCCCCGTAGAAGTACGCACCCACCGCTTCGAACTTCAAGACCACCGAGATCGCGCCGCACCAGGTGCCGTCCTCGTCGTCAAAGTCGCCGTTCGCCGTCAAAACCACCCCAAGCAGCTCAGCCACCGCGGGGTCGACCGCCTGGGTCTTCGCCACGGCGAGCACGTAGGCCGCGCTCACCCGTCCGGCGAGCACCCCGCGGTACACCTCATCCTCGCCCTGTTCGAGGCGAACCTTGCCATCGCGAAGCGGGAATACCAGGCTGGCGTTGAGGATCTGCACGGGGAGATCCAGGCTGAGACCGCTTGCCACGAACACACCGGACGAGACCGACCCCTCCGAAAGGCCCACGACACCGATGTCCTCATCCCGATCGAAGGTTTGCCCATCGAGCAAAAGTCCGTCAGTCCCGAGCATCGGGGTGCCCACCGCCTGACCGATCTGACCCGCGACACACTCGTCCGTCTGCCAGTCGTCGACCCCGCCCAGCTCGACCGTGAGCAACAGCTCGCCCGAGTCGATCGCCGACTGGACCAGGCCTTCGATCACGCTGATCTTGGCCTCGGTGGAATTCAGCGCCGGCTCGAGTCGCGAGAACGCATTGTCGATGCCCGGCGCCCCATCGGGACTGGTGAAATCCGCGACGCCGCAGCCCGACTCCCCACCGTCAGTCGAGGTCACGCCGTCCAGGTCGAAGCCCTCCGAAACCCCGTTGGCATCGGCCAGAGCGAAGGACAGCGTGCGCAGGACGAGCACTTCGGGCATGTCGGTGAGCGTGCAGGTCCCTGCCTCCTGGGCGGCGGGCGCACACCCGAGGACGCCCAAGGCGACCAGAGCGGAAATCAAGGGGACGGCGTCGCGCAGCACAAAGCAATCGTAGCGCACTCACACCCCGAGCACCAACAGGCTCAGCGAGCGGGCTGCGGCGGCCTGTCGTCTAGACCTCAATCTCCGACAACCCGTCCTCGGTGTACGCGTCCTCCGCACCAAAGCTAGGCGCCAGGATGTCCATGCCGCGAAGGATGCTGAGCATCAGCTTCCCCGAGTTGTCGCCGGTGTAGCTGCGGTGGTGGATGCCGGTGCGCAGGGTGCCGCAGAGGCCGCCTGCAACCACGATCGGCACGTCGTCGATGCTGTGCGTCTGGCCGAGCCCGACTTCGCTGCAGGCCAGCACACAGCAGTTGTCCAGGAGGGTGCCGTCCGCCTCGGGCACAGCGTCCAGGCGCTCCAACAAGTAGGCGAGCTCGGCCACGATCTGCACGGTGATGGCGTGCACTTCGGGCTGATCGCCCCCTTCGTCGTGGGTGAGGTTGTGGTGGCCCGCGGTGGCGCCGGGAAACAGGGGGCTGGCCACCGGATCCGTGAGATAGTGCCCGAAAACCCGGGTCTGGTCGCAAGCGAGCGCCATCGCCAACATGTCGCTCACGATCCGGCTGCGCGCGGAGATCTGCGGGCGACCGTCGATGTCGGGGTAACTGGCCTCGGGCTCGGTCGGCGGGCGACCACAACTCTCCAGCGACGGCGGGTCTTCTTCGAGGCGAGCCAGACGCTCCTCCAGCTCGCGGACGCCGGTGAGATGTTGGTCCAGACGCGCTTTGTCCGCCGCGCCGAGACGGGCCTGGAGCGTGGAGATGTCCCCCATGACGCTGTCGAGAACGCTGCGACGGAGGCCGAGGGTCGGGTCAACCAGCCCCTCCTCACCCGGAAGGCGGAAGGTCGGTCCGAAGAGCCGTTCGTAGAGCGCGTAGGGGTCCGTTTCGGGGGGGTTCCGGCTGTTCACGCCGTTCCACGACTCGCCCGAGCAGTCGCTGGCCGCCGTTTGAAGCGAAGGGAAAAGGGTGTCGCCGCCGACCTCACCCGCGATGATCTGATCGATCGTCGGACCCGCAAAACTCTCGACACCATCGGCCGAAAGCGGGGTCATGCCCGACAGGAGACCGCCCGCACCTGAAGTATGGGGGAGGAGATTCGGGACTTTGACCGAAAGCCCCGTCACGACGGATATCTTGGACTTGACGTTCGTCAGGGGCAGAAGCTCCTCGGAGAGCTCCCAGGTTTCGCCATCGGTGGACGGAATCCACCGCTCGGGGCGGTTGCCGTTGCCCCAGAAGAAGATGCCGAACCGTTTGGGGATGACCCCGCCGCACGCCAGGGCCGTGCCGTTTCCGTTGAGCGCGCGCTGAAAGAGCGGCAACCCCACGAAGATCGCGCTGCCCTGGAGCAGGCCTCGCATGAACCCACGTCGCGACGGTACGACCGCCGACGCCAAGCGGCGACGCGGGCCCACCCCTTTCAATCGCGCGGTCATTGCACCACCCCCACGGTCCGGAACGCAGGACCAAGGACGATGTCGCGGAAAAGCCAGCGAAGTCGGTAGCCCTCCTGGTGCAGCCCGTCCGCATGCCACACAGCCAACGCCAACTCCTCGTCGGCCAGCGTGCGGCCGACTGCAGACCGGAGCAAGGTGTCGCTGACGCAGGGCGCGAACGACCCGTGGTCCGCCACCACCTGTCCCAGCCCCCACGCATCCACGAATTCGTCCCCGTCGAAGCTGCCGGACGGGTCAATCGGGTGGCCATTCTCGGTGTCGCGCCACCGACCGACCCCGTCGAAGTGCTCGAATCCGAGGCCAATGGGGTCCATCAGCTGGTGACAACCGGCACAACTGGGATCTTCGAGGTGCTGGGCGACCCGATCGCGCATCGTCGGGCGCTCGGCGTTGGCCTCGGGAATCGCGGTGTTGAGGCCCGCAGGCGGCGAGGGCAGCTCCTGACAGAGCAAAACCTCGCGAAGGTAGAGCCCCCGGAGCGTGACGCTGGTCGAGGTGGCATGCGCCTGCAGCGCCAAGAAGCTGGCCTGCCCGAGATAGCCACGCCGACCGCCCGAGATCGGCAGGGTCGTCAGCCCGAAGCCCTCACGAACCGGCGCTGGCACATCGTAGAGCGCCGCCAGCGTCCGATCGATGTGGGTTTCGGTCGAGGTCAGGAAGGTGCGGAAGTCGACATCGTCTTCTAGCACGATGGCGTCGAGGTCCTGGAGAGTCTGCTCACGCGCCGCAGGGCCCAGATCGGAGCTCATGTACAAGAACAGAGTCGGGTCCTTGGTGAGCGAGTCGAGCTCGTCCAAGCGCAACATGTCACCGAAGAACGCCCGAAGGCCGCGGCGGGTGCGCTCGTCCTCCAACATCCGGTCGACCTCGGCTTGCAGGCCCGCGTCGGTCAGGAGCACACCGCTGGCTGCCGCGTCGAAAAGCGCCTCATCTGGCGGCCCGTCCCACAAGAAGTACGACAGCCGCGAGGCCAGTTCCCAGCTGGTGTATCGATAGCCGCCGGCCGGATCCGCCTCGCCGATCTCGACCCGGAAAAGGAAATACGGCGACTGCAAAAGCGCGGCGAGCCCGTAGCTGAGCCCCAGATCGAAGTCCGCCAAGGTGCTGCCAGCGGTCGTGGTGACGCTGACGAGGGTGTCGAGCTCGCTGGCGGCGAGGGGCCGGCGCCACACGCGCTGCCCGACCGCGGTGAGGACCTCCCGGGCGCAGTCCGCGTCCGCGGCGGAAACCGGGGTGCACTGGACCAGCGCGGCGCGGCGGGCCGGATCTATGAGCACCTGCTCCGCGATCGCGTAGGCAGCGCTCTCGTAGCGATCGACGCCAAGCGCCGAAATCGAAGTGAGTGAGGCGCCGACCGCGTAGAGCCCCGCCGCGCGCGTGTCTGGCTCCAACTCGTTCGGAAGCACCAGCCCGGCCCCGAAAAGGTCGTCGATGCTGTGGGTGTACTGGCTGTAGGTGAGCCGGCGGAGGACCGGCGCAGGTGCGGAATAGGCAGGCTGTTCGCCACGAAGGAACGGTGGCTCGGCCTCGACCGGCGTGTCGCAGCCGGCGAGGAGGACGATGAGCGCGAGCGAGGGGCGGAGCATGGGCGGGGATTATAACGGGGGTACGTGAAAAGCGGCCTGCGCACACTCCGAGTCGAACGGGCCGGCACCCCCGGCCAAGACGACGTCATCGTCGAAGAACCGCTCGAGCTGCGGATCGAAGGCATCGCGGCGGCGGTCACCATGCGCACACCGGGGGCCGATCTCGACCTTGCCGCCGGGTTCCTGCTCACAGAGGGGATCATCGACGGCTGGGACGACGTGCGCGCCCTGGCGCAGGTCAGCGAAAACGTCGTGGATGTGCGCCTGCGTGAGGGGGTGCCGGCCGCGCGCGCCCGCAGCGCCGACCGGGCGATGTATGCGACGTCGAGCTGCGGCATCTGCGGCACGGCATCGCTGGACCGGATGCCGAAGCCCCGCAAGGTGGGCGGCGCCTGGGCTCCGGAGGCGGGGGTGCTGCAGGCCGTGCTTGCGGCCCTACCGACGCACATGCCGTGGTTTACCGCCACGGGCGGCTGTCACGGCGCGGCGCTTTTCGACCGCCAGGGTGCCGTCCTCAGCGCGCGCGAAGATGTGGGCCGCCACAACGCGGTGGATAAAGTGCTCGGGAGCGTGCTCAGGGCCGATGGCGAGTTCGAGGGCTTGGCGCTCATCGTGTCGAGTCGCGCCGGCTTCGAGATCGTCCAAAAGGCCGCCGCGGCGGGGGTGGGCGCGGTGGTGTGCCTCGGGGCGGCTACGTCGCTCGCGGTCGATGCCGCCGCCTTCGCGGGACTCCCCCTGTTCGGATGGGCGGCCCGCGGGTTGCTCAGGTACGGCGGCCAAAGCTCACAGTGACGCGCGAAAATCAGCCTCGATCTTGCTGAGCGGCGCACCGAGTGCCCTTTCCAGCGCGGCGAGGTTGGCGGCCGGCGTTGCGCTCACCGACACCCCGCCGAAGCAGGCCTTGACGGAGTCACCACCCTTGTTCGCCACCAACCACGACACAAAGGCCCCGGCGTAGGTGTAGGCGCGCTCGGGGGGCTCGGCCGCGAACTTCGCAGGATCGAGCAGCGCAGCCAGCGTCGAGGCGGTGCCGGCGTTGACCGCCTGCCGGGTGGAGAGTCGGGGATCCCGGCCGTCCCAATCGCCGGCAAGGTGCACCGCAAGCCCCTCAAAGAAAAGCGGTCCGGGGTTGCCCCACCCACGCGACAGCGCCGCCATCATCGCGCGCACATCCGTGCGAAGGAGGGAGTGAACCGCAGTATCGGTCGCGACATACGAACGCATGTCGCCCGTGAACGCCTCCATCGTGGGGGCGTCCGCGTACTTCCAGTAGTCGAGCTTCAGCGACGTCGGAGTTCCGAAGAACGCGGCCAATTCCGCAAAGCGGGTGTCGTTGGCTTCGAGCTGCTCCTCGCGGAAGCCGTCATTGCCGAGCCAATGGTACTGAAATCGACCGCGACCGACCGCCTTCAGGTCGGGGGGGGCACTCTCGACGACGATGTCGTCGACCACGAGAGTACCGGGCGTCCCGAGCCAGACGCCGACCTCCATGTCCCTTGCACCGGCGGGGACCACGACATGACGTCGGTGCGGTGCCTCGTCCTTCCGCGGAGCGCAGTCCCGCGTCGCGACCACCTGCCCGGTGTCAAAGCGCATAAAAACTCCGCAGACGACGCCTGGAGCGGCGCCTTCGACGCCGGTGGCGGTCAACTTCGCGGTGACGTCCAACCACTCCACCCCCTTGAGGTCGACGCGCTTGCCGAAGGCCAGAAACTTCTTCGTCTGAGGCGTGGCCGTGAAGCTGATCACCCCGTCGGCAACGCTGTACTTGCTGGAGGGGCCGCCGCCGGTCTGGGAGGCCACGCGCTCTTTCCACCCGACCGGGGCGGAATCGAACCGTTCGACGAGCAGCGGGAGCGCGAGGGCTTGGGCGGCGAAAAAAGCGATGATCATGCCAGAGGGTAGCACCCCGCGGAGGGCAGCGGCAGTGCAACACGCTTAGCTGCCGCCAATGCCTGTCATCCTCTACGGCTCCCCCTTCTCCACGTTCACCTGGTCGGCACGGCTGGCGCTCGTCGAAAAGGGAGTCGAGTACACGATCCAAGGCGTTGACCTACGCTCCGAACAGTACGGAACGATGCACCCGTGGCGACGGATGCCGGTCATGGACCACGACGGCTTCCGGGTTTTCGAGGCGGCTGCGGTGATGCGGTACGTCGACGAGGCCTTTTTCGGCCCGGCGTTGCAGCCGCCCGAACCGGCGCAACGGGCGCGCATGACGCAGTGGCTCACATCCCGCACACGTCCGTGCCCGCTTGCACGCCGGCGCGAAGGTCGTCTGAGGTGTCCGCGAGCACGGTCACCAGGTCTCCAGTGAACTTCGCGATCAGCGCCATGTTCTCGGAGTCAATCCGGTCGGCGGTGTCGCACGTCTCGTGGTAACAGTCCAGGTCCTCAGTCCACATAAAGACGTAGGGCACACCGCGGGAGCAGAACTCGAAGTTGTCGGACTCGTCGCTGGCCTCGCCAACACCCACGTCCAAGTGGGGGTACTCGGCCGTGATCTCGTCGACGGCCGCACGGGCCGGGGTGCCCGACATCGTGCCAAGCGCGAAAACCGTCGACGTGCTGTCGTAGCTGCCGATCATGTCGAGGTTTACGTTGTAGACGAAGTCAGCGGGGTCGAGGTCAGAAGGGGGATCTGTGTAGAAGTGGTTTGAGCCTTCGAACCCCGACTCCTCGGCGCCGAAGGCCGCAAAAACGACGGTGCGGGCAGCCCCCTGCTCAGCAAGGGCCTGGGCAATCGACAACAGCCCGCTGACCCCGGAGGCATTGTCGTTCGCGCCGAGCAGGCCATCGCCGAAATGATCCAAGTGGGCGGACACCACCACCAGGTCTGACGCCAACGCGTCATCGGTGCCGGGCAAGTACCCGATCACGTTCGCGGTCTCGTTGCCCTGGGCATCCGTAAACGGCTGTTCATAGTCGCCGAACTCCTCCGGTTCGATCAGACCCAGGGCCGCGAAGCGCTCGCTGACCATGGCTCTGGCGGACGAATCGCCCGCCGAGCCGGGCGCGCGGCCGTCGAGCTCGGGCGACGCCAGGTAGGTCACGTCAGCCATCATCGCCGTTTCGTCGTAGGGCGCGTCGGGGGACTCGGGCGGGGTTGCACAACCAAGGGCCAACAGGAGCAACATTCGCGTGCCTCGACTCCGTGGTATAGCCAGCGACGTGCGACTCGTCCGGCGATGGCCCCGCGTCCTGTTGGTGCTCAGCGCCCTGGTGTGGATGCTGGTCGGGATGGGTACGAAGTTCCATCACGTCGCCATCACACACGTGGTGTGCGCCGAGCACGGCGAGACCGTCGATGTCGGTGGTACGGCGGAGGCGAGCGCGACCCCGGCGATCGCCGCGGCGCCCAGCCAAGGTGACGGCCACGACGCTTGCGGCGTACCGAGCGCGCTCCCTGGAGCTACGGGGGCGGCTCGCGAACTCGTGGTCGTCCGCGAACACGCCGATGTCGCCTATGTCTCAGCGGGTGCGAAGAGCGCACGACTCGCGTCGCCCCTCGCCTACGCACCGAAGACGTCCCCTCCCCGCTTGGGCTGATCCCCCAATCGCTGCCGCGCTGATCGCGGCAGCCTCTCGGCGTGCCCCGGCACGCCTCCGATCCTCCTGTTCACTGCGGCGTTTTCATGCTCATCATCCACCTACTTTTGGCCTCGGCGCTCGCCCAAGAGCCCGGCGCTCCGGCCGAGGCCCAGCCGCCTCCGGTTCAGGTCTTCCCGGGCGCGCTGAATCCTCAACTCTCGTTCAATGGCCTTTTCCTCGCTGGCGCCCAATGGGACGACGGCGCGCTCACCACACCTCACCTCGGCGGGGAAGCCGGCGAAGCCGCCTTTCCAGGCGCCGGCGAGACCTTTGGGACAGGCCTCAACGTCCAGGAGATGGAGCTCCAACTTAGGGCCGCGGTCGACCCCTACTTCAACGCCAATGTGGTGCTCGCCATCCCCGGCACCGAAGGCATCGAGGTGGAGGAGGGCTACGTGCAACTGGTCTCGATCCCGCGCACGACCATCACGATCGGCAAGATCAAGGAGGCGTTCGGCCGCGAGAACCTCACCCACACGCACGGCCTTTTGACCATCGACAAGTCCCTGGTCGGCCAGGCGCTGCTCGGCGGCGAGGGGCTCAACGACGTGGGAGTCAACGCCGCGTTCCTCCTGCCCACACCCTGGTACTCGGAGCTCCTCGTCTCGGCCGATCGGGGAAGTCACGAGGGGCTGTTCAACAGCGGCAAGCCCGAGGGCTTCGGCTACCTCGCGCACTGGAAGAACCTGTTCGAGGCGTCCTACGAAACATCGATCGAGCTCGGGCTCAGCGGCGCCGCCGGCCTCAATGACGGCGATGGCCTCAGCAAGCTAGGTGGCGTCGATGTCACGGTGAAGTCGCACGGGCGTGGGTCGCGACAGTTCAATCGCCTGATCTGGCAATCCGAGTTCATGCTGCTCGATCGCGAGGGTGCCGACGCCAGGACGCTGGGCGGCGTCTACTCCACCGTCGAGTACTCGCTCAGCTCTCGGGTTTGGCTGGGGGGTCGCTACGACTACCTGGGCATCGCCGGCACGGAGGCCGACAAGGCGCAGGCCGCCACAGCGATTTTCGTGTTCGCGCCCACAGAATTCTCCGCCTTCCGGATTCAGGCCCAGCGGCAATGGGCTCCCGGGGGACACACCGTCGACTCGGTGGTCGGGCAGCTCAACTTCACGATCGGGGCCCACCCCGCTCACTCCTACTGAGGAAAAATCATGACTTTCCTCCTCTCTATTTTCCTATCCGCCAACGCCGCGTTGGCCACCGTCAACGTGGTCACCACCACCCAGGACCTCGCGGCGCTGGCCAACGCGGTCGGGGGGTCGGCCGTGACCGCCGACTACCTCGCCCGAGGCGACCTCGACCCCCACTTCATCGACGCCAAGCCTTCGTTCATGGTCAAGCTCTCCAAGGCCGACCTCGTGCTTTCGGTGGGGATGGATCTGGAGGTCGGGTGGCTCCCCGGACTCCTCACCGGCGCACGGAACCCGAAGATCACACCGGGGAGCGCCGGCAACCTCGACCTCTCGGGCTGCGTGACGAAGATCGAGGTTCCGACCGGCATGATCGACCGCTCCCGGGGCGATCTACATCCAGGTGGCAACCCCCACTACTGGCTCAACCCGGAGAACGGCCGGAAGATGGCGCGGGCGATCGCTGGGCGACTGGCGGCCATCGATCCCGGGCACGCCGGTGAGTACACCAAGAACCTCGCGACGTTCGAGGCTCAACTCACCGCCAAACAGGCGCAATGGGCCACGAAGATGGCCCCGCTCAAGGGGACAAACGTCGTCGGCTACCACTCCACCTTCGACTACTTCTGTGCGGTGTACGGCCTCAACGTCATCGGCTTCGTCGAGCCGAAACCCGGTATCCCCCCCACGCCTGCCCACACCCTCCGCGTAGGTCAGGCGGCGAAGGCCGCGCGTGTGCGGTGGATATTCGTCGAGCCGTATAAAAATCCGGCCGACGCCCGGCCCCTCGCGACGCTGAGCGGAGCCCCGGCGCTGCTGCTGCCGACCTCGGTGGGCGCCGAACCCGAGATCAAGACCTACTTCGATCTCTTCGATGCCATCGTGCTCAAAGTGGCCGGTTGACGCCCGATGGCCCTCATGCTTCAGTTCTTGCTTCCGGCGCTGGTCGCGTGCCTGGTCCTCACCGGAATCCACGTGTACCTGGGGCTCCACGTGCTCTCCCGAGGGGTGATCTTCGTGGATCTCGCGCTTGCCCAGGTCGCCGCGCTAGGCGCCACCTTCGCGATCTTGTGGGGGTGGGAGGCCGATACCGCTGCCGCCTACTTCCTGTCGTTGGCCTTCACCTTCGCGGGCGCGCTCTTGTTCACCGCCGCGCGCAGCCTCGCCGATCGCGTTCCCGTCGAGGCGATCATCGGCATCGTCTATGCGGTGGCGTCAGGGGTCAGCATCCTCGTGGCCAACCAGCTCCCCCATGGCGCAGATGAGATTCGCGAGGTGCTCGCCCGCGATCTGCTGACCGTCACCTGGGAACACATCGGTCGAACCGCCGCGATCTACGCCGTCGTCGGCGCGTTCCACTTCGCCTTCCGCGAAAAGTTCCTCCTCGTCTCGACCGATCCGGATGAGGCGCGGCGGCGAGGCATCAGCGTGCCCTTCTGGGACCTGCTCTTCTACCTGAGCTTTGGACTTGTCATCACCAGCTCGGTGTCCATCGGGGGGGTGCTCATCGTCTTCTGCTTCCTGATCATTCCGACGGTGATCGCGGCGCTTTTCTTGCGGGGCCTCAACGCACGCCTCGTCGCGGGTTGGGGTGTCGGAACCCTCGGAAGTGCGTTGGGCATGGTCGCTTCGTTGTGGCTCGACCTCCCCACCGGGCCGTGCGTCGTCGCCGCCTTCGGGGGCATGTTGCTCGTCGCGGCTGTCCTGGCGCAGTTCTACCGGCCGTTGGCGGCGCCCTCAGCCTGAAGCCGGCTCCCCCCCAAACGCGCCCCACAGCTCGTCCCACTCCCGTTTGCTCAGGCCGCTGTCCTTCTGGGTCACGGGCTCACCGGCCATCCGCCGCCCGATCACTGCGATCATCTGCTTCGACAGGTTGAACGAGCCGAGACGGTAGTCCTCGAAGGCCTCCCAGGCCATCGGCACCCAGTCGCGCACGAAGCCGGCCATTGCCTCGGCGAAGACCCGAATCTCGTACTGAGCGTGCGCGTCCAGCCGCAAGGACAAGAAGTGCAGGAGATTGTGAAGGTCGATCTTCCAATACCACTCGGTGTAGTAGTTCACCGGCAGCACCGCCCGGCCCAACTCTCGCGCCAGCCCTTTTTCGTTGATGAGCGCTTCGTAATCGGCGTACGCCCCCCGACTGACCCGTTCGATGCAGTCCCGCACCGCGGCGGCCTCGTCGTCGGTCAGCGGATCCCCGCGGCCCTGCTTGTTGTTGGTCGACTGCTTGGCCAGCTCGTGGGGCTCCGGCAGGTAGAACTCGTCGGTGAAAACCGAAT
Organism: Deltaproteobacteria bacterium; assembly: GCA_947445035.1. Classification (GTDB taxonomy): domain Bacteria; phylum Myxococcota_A; class UBA796; order UBA796; family SXON01; genus SXON01. Next base: position 89,117 of record CANFCK010000008.1, on the reverse strand, counting down.
ATCGCCCGCTGATCTCGTTGACGTTGGCCGTCCGATGGCGAATCCACTGCCGCGCGACGAAGATCGGCAACTTCACGTGGAACTTGATCTCGCACATCTCCAACGGCGTCGTGTGCCGATGCCGAATCAGGTAGCGGATAAGCTGACGATCCTCCGACGTCTTTCGCGTTCCCGCCCCGTAGGAGACCCGCGCCGCCTGCACGATCGCGGCGTCATCGCCGAAGTAGTCGACCACCCGGACAAAGCCGTGGTCGAGGCAGGCCACCTGGGTGTCCAGCCGTGCTTCGAGCGCGGGGACCACCGAGCGGCGGGTGGGCTGAGTGGGACGTTCGTCGGTCGACATGCGGGCCGGATATCAACTTTGAGAAGAGCACGGTTAGCTTCGGCCGATGTCCGACCCCACCCCCGAAGCCCTCGCCGACGAAGCCCTCGCCAAGCTCCGGGGTGACGACCCCCGCGCCGCCCGAGAGCTGCTTTTGCGTGCCGTTGAGGCCGCCCCCGACCGGGTCGATCTCCTCCAGGCCCTCGGCGTCGTACACCTACAGCTGGGCGAGCCTGAGTTGGCCTGTCGCCTGTTGGAGGAAGCCGTCTCCAGAGTAGATGCGCTCGTGCTTCAAAGGCCAGATGAGCGCGACCAGCTCACGACGATGCGCGATGGATTTCGCCTGTCTCTCGCGGCCGCCTACGAGGACCTCGACGACCCCGATCGTGCCGAGTCGCAGTATCGGCGGGTGATGGCCGACTCCGCGGGCCAGCCACGGGCGCGCCAGGGGCTCGGGCATCTGCTGCTGGCTGCGGGGCGATTGTCCGAAGGGCTCGACGAGCTGCGGGCCTATGTCCGCGAGAACCTCGATGAGGACTCGTTTATCGAGGGGGCAGCGGCCTACGTCGAAGCGGTCGACCGGTTCACAAGCAAGAACATCATGCCGCGGGAGTTCCTCGTCGCGCATCGGGAATCCTACGTCGAAATGTTCGACCACTACGCCGCCGAACAGGAGGCTGATGGCTGGATCGCAGAGGCGGCCCGCATGAAGCGTGCCCCCGACGGCAGGGTGGTACCGCTCATCCCGGACGGGGCCCGCCCCTACGCCGCGGTGCGCGTGGACCTGGTGAACCCGGCCACCTCCGAGATCGGGCAGGTCGGGGACCAGCCGATGGTTGTTGCCGTGGCCGACTACGAAGCGTTGGCGCGCGCACCGGTGTGCTTCGCCGTGGGCGGCCTCCCATTCGACCTCCGCATTTCGAGCCAATGCCCCTGGGATCAGCTTCCCATCTCGATGCTCTTCGAGCGGCCCGAGGGCGCGCAGGAGGTCGACGGGCTGATCGGGGACTGGTACCGCGCCGGCTACGACGGCACCTTCGGGACCAAAGACGCCGAGCGCTTTCACTATGTCAGCGACCCCGACGTCAAACGCGGCGGCAAAGGCGTCACCTACAACGTCGACCTCGGGCGCTCGCGCGTTGAAGCACTCGATGACCTGCTCCGCCGGCTGGTGGGCTTCCACGGCACGCACCCGCTGAAGAGTTTGCTGGTGGGACGCGGATATCTACCCTAAGGTTCAGACATCGCTCCCCGGCGAGCGTGCCACTCTTTCTCGTAGAGCACCTCGATCGTGGGCACGTCGACCGGCTCTTCGGTGAGCAGCACCCGGATGAGCGCGTACCCGGCGGGGTGGCCGGTCGTGGCGATCCAGTTCGGATGCCCGGGATTCCGGTGCGCGAGACAGATTTCGTAGCTGCCGTCGGGCTCGACCTGCACCTGGGCGTGGTTGAGCGACACCCGATGGTGGCGGTACTCCAAGCTCTCCATCCACACATTGTAGAGACAGAAGCTCCAATAACGCGCCTTGGGAACCCGCCCGCGCACAAACATGACCTGATCGCCGCCAAAGCGGTACCAGCACGCGACGTAGGTGTTGTCAGGGGTGGGAAAGAGCGCCGCGCCCTCCATGTGGATGAACCGATTCAGGAGCCCCTGGCTGGCCATCTTCCAGGTTTGCAGGGTACGTTCGAAGACCACTTCCAGGTTTCGTTTGGCACGATCGAGGGACCGGGCCAGCGCCCGCGCGTCCAACCCCGCCGGCGGCGGCGCGCCCAAGAGTTCGATGGACAGCTTCAGCGGCTCCTGACGGAGGCGGTCCGTGAAATATTGCCGGACCATCACCGCGATTTCGTCGCCGTGCCCCTCTACGACGGCTCCTTCCTCGCTGCTGATCGTGAGCGAGAAGCTTCCATCGTTCGCCACGAAGTCGGTGTCGTGGCGGTGGGCGCCGACCTGACCTCCTTTGCGGTACAGCAAAAGCCCGACGTAGGTCGTCCCAACCGGAACCTGGCCCCACAGCCGATAGCGCCTGCCGTCCCCCAGACGAATCGGAGCGCGCCAGTAGTCGGCATCCGGATTATCGGCGAACATCTTTCGGGTTGGTCCCTCCGCGTGGTGGAAGCGGGGGTGGTCGACGTCGCCTTCCTCCACGAAAAGGTCGATGCTGGCACTGAGCATGCGTAGCAAGAATCGGCGGCCCTCGACATTGTCGAGATCAGCCGGCATCCTCATGTTTCCTTCCAGCCGCCGGGCGGTGTCCCACAACGCGGTCATCGCGGCCGAGACCAGCGTGATCGGGGGGGCGTCGAGGGCGCCGAGATCGTAGCCGAGCTCCCGCGCCAAGATGTGGGTCTCCGGCGAGACGCTCGCGGGGTCGAAACCCTCCAGCCAGGAGGTCGCGAGCTCGCTCTGGATGCGGCCGCGACTGGCGAGGTTCGGGTCGCCGACCGCCCTTGCGCCACTGGGCCCCTCGCGCATCCGTTCGCCCTCGTAGGGGGTGAGCAGGGCCTCGTGGAAGGGAAGGCCGATGTCGCGACAGAGCGATTCCATGGCCGTCCGCGGGCTCTGGACCATCTCCTCGTAGTGGATCCGCGCCTTGCGACCCTCCGGCAGACCGGCGAAAAACTCGCGGATGTTTCGATTTGCAAACATCCATATGTCGCGAGCATCCGGCGCATAGCCCTGGAGCATGACCTCCGCCATCGGCATGTTCTCGATGCTCCGCGTGACGCTCCCGGGATGGCGGACGATCCACACCCAGCGGGCGTCGGGGAACCAGCGGCCAAGCCGCTCCAAGGCCGGGAGATCGGCGCTGAGGTGGGGGCATTTGTCGACCAGGATGCGCTCGCCGAGCTGAGCTTGGAGCCACGCATAGACTTCGGGCACTGTGCGCGAGAGCAGGCCCGCCTCCAACACCTTGGCCTCGTCCACCCCGACATCGTGCAACTCCATCAGCGCCCGCCGAAGGCCGCCTTTCTCCCAGAATCGCTCATCCAGCTTCTTACGACGCTCGGCCATCGTGGCAAACGGCGCCAGCACCATCTCCGGCGGCGAGAAACAATCTGGATGGCCAGCGAGCATGACCCGCAAAAGAGTGGTGCCGCTGCGGGGGGCGCCGAGGACGAAGAGGGGGGCAGGCATCGGGGGAACGTAGCACCGAGCGCGCGGCGGCCGGTTAGGCCGTTGCCATGGATGTGCTCGGCCGCGCCGATCTCCTCGCGGCACATCAGTGTGAACGACGGGCGTGGCTGCAGCATCAACCACCGGTTTCGGCGGCAACGCCGCCGATCTACCCGCGCGCGGATGATCGCGACGCCGTGCGAGACGCCGCGCGCCGCCGCTACCCCGGTGGGACTCGCGTCCCGAACCATCTGCCTGTTGCCGAGCGTCTCGCCCAGACGTGGGCGCACCTCAACGACGTGAGGGTGCCCAGCATCTACGACGCCACCTTTGAGTCCGGTGGGGTCGTGGTCCGCGCGGCGATCCTTGCCCGGGCGGCAGGCGGGTTCGTTGTGGTCGAGGCACGAAGCGCCAACAGCGTGGGCGAGGCCCACGAGCTCGACGTCGCCGCTGTCGCGTGGGTGGCAGAACGGTCAGGGGTGCCCATCGTCGGGCGTGTGCTCCTCCATATGGACAGCGAGTACGTGCGAACCGGGGCGCTGGACGAGGCGGCACTCTTCGTGGCCGTCAACGTCCCGGCGCGTTCGTTCGCCGATGCCGAGGCCGCGCTCGCAGCCCGCACCCGACCGACCGAACCTGACATCGCGCCGGGGTCGCAGTGCTCTCGTCCGCGTGAGTGCCCGTTCCGCAGCCACTGTACCCCTGGCGAGATCGGCGCGTACTCGGTCGCGCGCTTACCCCGCGCCGGCCGCCTCCTCCAAGAACTTCGTGAGCTCGGCATCTCCGACGTCCGCCAGATCCCAGCGGATCTGCGCATGAGTCCGAGCCAACGCCATGCGGTCTGGTCCTTGACGCACGGCCAAGAATACCTTGGCCAAGGCCTGGCCCCCGCGCTGGCCAACGTCGGCTGGCCGCTGCGCTTCTTGGACTTCGAGGCCTGCCAACCGGCGGTCCCTCGCTGGGAAGGCACCTCTCCCTTCCAGCAGATCCCGACGCAATGGTCGATGCACGTGCAGCACCGGGACGGGCGCATCGAGCACGCCGAATTCCTTCACACGGAGGACAGCGATTCGAGAGCCGCTTTCGTCCAGAGCCTCGTGGCCGCCGCGGGCACCGAGGGCAGCATCCTCGTGTACAGCAACTACGAGGCCACGACCCTCCGTTCGCTGCGGGACCGCCTCCCCGAGTGGTGGTCGGACCTCGAGGGGCTCGTCAACCGCATCGTCGACCTGCTCCCCATCGTTCGCGACCACTACTACCACCCTGATCTGCACGGCAGCTTCTCGATCAAGGCCACGCTTCCGGCCATCTGCCCGGGCCTGGACTACGCGGATTTGGCCATCGCCGACGGCGCGAGCGCGGCGCAGGCATGGCTGCGGATGATCCGGCCCGAGCTCTCGACGGAGGAACGTCTCGGCATTCGATCGGCCCTCCTCGCCTACTGCGCGCGGGATACCTTCGCTATGCTGCGCATCCGCGACGCCCTGGTCGCCCGCGCCGGAGGCTAGATGCCACGGTTCCTCATCTCCGGTGCAGCCGCTCGCGGCCAGGTCTTCGAGCTCAAAGACGGCGACTACGTCATCGGGCGCGACAACGACGCGCAGATCAGCCTGCCAAACGTCTCTGTCAGCCGACAGCATGCCAAGGTCTCCGTCAAGGGGCCGGTCGTGACCTTGGAAGACCTCGGCTCGGGCAACGGCACGAGTGTCAACGGAAACATCGTACTCCAGGCCCACCTCAGCTCCAAAGACGAAGTCAAGATCGGGAAATTCACCCTGGTGCTCCTGGGTGACGCCCGTAGTGAAGAGTTCTACAAGGGGCGCAGCGTCCGCTACATGCCCAAGTACGAACCCCGGCTTGCCGAGGTCACCCACGACGACACCTTCGTGCTGACCAAAGACGCGCTCAAGGCGATGCAGAGCCAGAGCCGCCTTGTGGAACAGGCGCGCGTGGTCCTGGTCCGCGAGCCGACGCGATTCTGGCACCCGGAGGATCGCGTGCTGAGCTTCGGCGACAGCTCGGCGATGGTCGGCATCAATGGCTGGTTCGTCTGGGGCACGGCCGCCGAGGTCCGGTGGGATGGGACCGGGCACACGATCAAAAAGGCCGCGTGGTGGGTGCCGCTCAAGATCAACGACAGCCCCTCGACCGGCACCCGCCTACGCAACATGGACCGGATCCACATCGGCGAGAGCGCGTTCCGGTACGAGGGGGAGAAGTAGCGGGTCCGTGCGCGCCGTCGTACACTGCCGCGATGTTCGTCCTGCTCCTCGCCGGCTGTTTCGGATTTGGCTCCTCGGAAGACCCGTGCGCCGACTACTGCGCGACGGTCTGTGATTGCGAAGACGCCGTCGCGTGCGAGGATTGCGACGCCGTGTACGCCGAGGCGGACGCCGACCTGCAAGACGAATGTGAGGCGGCGTTACTCAACTATGTGTGCGAATCGACCGACCCGGCCGAGTAGCGCCCGCTTGTGTCCGACCGGTGAACTTCGGTTGCCATCATGCCGATCTCGCTTCCAGATCGTCTCGCCACCACCTATACTGCACCCTTCTGTGAGGGCAAAGCCGTGAACTCCATACTCCTGCTCCTCGTCGGCTGCGCCGACGTCTCGATCCCCTTCGACGCGGCAACCGAACCCCCGTTCACCGGGGACGACGCCGTGTCGCCGTGGGGCGTCGCCGACTGGACCGTCGAGACCGACGGAAGCGGCGACTTCACCTCGATCGGCGCCGCGATCCGCGGGGCGGCCGATGGCGACTGGATCCTCGTGGGCGCGGGAACCTACGACGAGACCATCGACTACGGCGGAAAATCGCTCTGGATCTCCAGTCGCGACGGGAAGGACGTGACCACCCTCAACGCCGGTCGCCGCGGCTACGCGGTCAGCGCCACCTCGGCCGAGACCGCGGAGACCGGCTTTGTCGGGTTCACGGTCGAGAATGCGAGCGAAGCGGCCTTCTGGGTCGTGTTCGCCTCGCTCCACATCGAAGATGTCACGATCACCAACACGTCGGGCGCCTACTCGGTCTTCGGCAGCGCCGCCGACATGGAACTGCAGGACGTCGTCTTCGAAAACAACACCCAGAACACCGCCGGCATCTCCATGTCGCGCGGGTCACTCCAGGCCAACGCGATCACCGTGGACTGCGAAAGCGGCGGCTACGCCGTGTACACCGGCCACGGCTACGCGCAGATCGACCAATCGACGCTCACCTGCGGCCGCGGCGGGTACGCGCTTGCGGCAGAACACACCACCGGGACCATCACCCGCTCGTCGCTGCGCGGTAACCTCTCGGTCGTCAACGAAGACGACCACCCCGAGGACCTCCTCGCGCTGGTCAACACGGTGCTGGAAGGCAACTACTCCGCCACGTACGGGGGCGCGCTCATCCGCAATTCCGTGATTGACGGCGGTAGTTTCAGCTTCACGGCCTTCGCGGAGACCCCCGGAACACCGGTGATCGAAAACAGCGTGTTCATGAACACCACGTGCGCCATCAGTCACGACGCGGTCACCTCGACCATCCGCAACAACGCGTTCACGGACACCACCGCGAGCTGCAACGGCAGCATTCTGGTCGGCGTGGACGGCAACATGGACGGCGACCCCGACATGGTGGATGCCGCAAGCGGCGACTACCACCTCAACAGCGGCTCCCCGCTCGAGGATGCGGGGGTCGACGAATGGGACCACGAGGACGTCGACGGGAGTCGAAACGACATCGGCGTGTACGGCGGCCACTTCAGCATGGACGGGGGTTGGTAATGCGCCTTTTCTTCTTCGCAGCGCCCGCCCTTCTGCTCGCCTGCAACCCCGTCAGCAGCATCGAAATCAAGGGCGTCGACACCGCCTCGGATGGCGATGCTGACACCGATACCGACACGGACACCGATACCGACACGGACACAGACAGCGACACCGATACCGATCCCCCGGATGACGTTGACGAGCCGGTCCCAGACATCGTCGTCGACTGTGAAGGAAGCGGTGACTACGAGACCATTCAGGAGGCGATCGACGCTGCGGTTTCGCCGTCGCGCATCGCCGTGAAGAAGTGCGAGTACCACGAGCGCCTCGACTTCCTCGGCAAGATCATCGACATGTACGGCATCGACGGAAGCGCCGATACCATCCTCGACGGGGACGGCGGCGGTACCGTCGTTGACTTCGAAGAGATGGAGGCGGGCTGGTCTCGCTTCGCGGGCTTCACCGTGACGGGCGGCTACGACCCCGGAGATGCGGCGGGCATGGAAGTAACCAAGGCCTCGGTCGAGCTTGAAGATGTGGTCTTCGAGGGCAACGAGGGGCTCAGCATCCTTCGCGGCAGCTGGGGCAGCATCGACCTCATCGACGTCACCATCTTGGGCAACGACATCGCCTCCGCGGGGCAAGCCATCTACGTCGATGGCGGCGGCCTCTCCATGGACCGCACCCGCATCGACTGCGATACCGGCACCCAGGCCGTCTGGCATCACGTGCAGTTGATCATCGCCGACAGCATGATCACCTGCGACACCGGCTACGGCGTGCATGACTACCACGGCGAAGACTACATCGTCCGTTCGAGCATCTACGGCGGAATTGCAGCCTACTACGCCTACGACAACGAAAACACCGCGGAGGAGCCCGATAGCCCGAGCGAACGCTTCTACGCTGAGAACAGCGTCTTCGGCGGCGGCAGCGTAGGCGCCGACATCCGGTACATGACCCTCGCCGTCTCCAACTCCGTCTTCTACGGCGGGGACAGCGGGCTTTCGATGACGGGCTGCAGCACGTCGAGCACGGGCGTCAACAACGTCTACGCCGACTCCGCTTGCGGCATCACCGGGGACCAGACCTTCAGCGATAGCTACTCGGCCTTCTGGGACAACACCGCCGACGGCTGCGGGCTCACGGTCAGCCCCGAAGTCTCAGCCGACCCGCTCTTCGCGAGTTGGCCGGACGACCTGACGCTCGGCGCCGGTTCGCCGCTCATCGACGCCGGCTACATGGCCTGGGACGACACCGACGGCTCCCGCAGCGACATCGGGCGCTTCGGCGGGCCGAAGGGCGGCTGGTAACGAGAGGCTGAGCCCGCGGGGCACGAAGCCGTCCCGCGGAGCGCGCGAAACCAGCGCTAGCGCGCCTCGTCATCCTCTTCGTTCAGAAGCTGCTCGCGCGTCTTCTGCCCACGCACGAAGGCGCGGCTGGCCTCGAAGCCTTCCTGGAAGACATCGACCGGGGTGGCCTTCTTGCCCTTCTTGCGCATCCGCAACACCCCGACGACCAGGATGATCACGAAGACCCAGAAGATGCAGCAACAGAAGCAGGACAGCGCCGACAGGACGATGGTGACCATTCGCACAGGTTAACGCACGGGCGGCCTCTGTCACGATTTGCCGCAGACCCTTGGCCGCGCGCCCGGCCGTGACCACCGTTCGAGCGTGTCCAAGACCCACGCCTCGCCCCGCACGAAGGTGCGCGGCCGCCCGCCCCGGTCGCTGCCGCTCTTCGCCGCCATCATCCTCGGCGTCTTCGCCACGCTCCATGCCGTCATCTGGTGGCGCCTGGTGGGCAGCGTCGACCTGCCAGCGTGGGGTACCGCGGGTGCGACGGTGGCCCTGGCAGGGCTTTTCGTGAGCGTGCCCGCCGCGCTGTCGGCGCGGCTTTTCGGCGACCGCGTGCCCGCCGGCGTCACCGGGGTGGGGTATCGCTGGCTGGGGCTGAGCTTCTTCTGGTTCGTTCTTTCCTTGCTCGCAGAGCCGGTGGTGCGGGGCGGGGCGTGGCTCGCGCCTGAGCTCCCCTGGGCGGGCGGCGCGGCCATCGTGGTGGCGGGTTTGGGCGTGGGCCTGAGCGTGCTGGCGTTGGCGGGGGCCGGGTCGCCGGCGATTCGGCGCGTGGACATCCCCATACGCGGGCTCGCCCCGGCCCTGGACGGCCTTCGTATTGCCCAACTGAGCGACCTCCACGTCGGCAACACCATCCGGCGGCCGTTCGTGGAGTCGATCGTCGAGCTCACCAACGCCGAGGGCGTCGACCTCGTGGCGCTGACCGGCGACTTCGTCGATGGAAGCGTGCGCGACCTCGCGCTGGATGTTGCGCCTCTCGCCGGCCTCCGGGCACCCCACGGCGTCTTTTTCGTGACCGGCAACCACGAATACTTCTCGGGCGGCGCAGCGTGGTGCGCCGAGTTCCAACGGATGGGCTTCGTCGTCCTCCGAAACGAAACTCGAACCATCGAACATGACGGCGCAAAGCTCGATATCGCCGGAATCGACGACCCATTTGCCACGGAGCCAGGGCATGGCCCGGACCTCGCTGCAGCGTTGGACGGACGAAACCGCTCGCACCCGGTGGTGCTCCTGGCTCACCAGCCCGTTTTTGCAGAGGCGGCCGCCGCCAGGGGGGTGACGCTCATGCTCAGCGGCCACACCCACGGCGGGCAGCTGTGGCCGTTCAGCCTGCTGGTCCGCCTGGTTCAGCCGATCGTCGCCGGGCTGGTAAAGGTGGGCGACAGCTGGGTGTACGTGTCGCGGGGGACTGGCTGGTGGGGACCGCCCATGCGCCTCGCGGCCCCGAACGAGATCACGATCCTCACACTGCGGCGCGCCTGAGTTTCGGCCTCCGCGTCGTCGTCATCCCACACACACAGAAATCACTCCCGACGCACCGCCCCGCGCCGGATCGCGAGATTTCGATCGCCGCCTGAGGCGTCCACGAGGTCGTCCGCGTAGATGATCTCGACGAAGTCGCCCTCGGCAACGACACCGACCTCCACGCGTTCGGTCACCGCCGGGGCAGCCAACTCGACTTCCGCCGACGGGATGCGCACGCGGAAGCGGGGCGGACGCCCATCGGCGGCGGTACCGTCGATCCACAGCTGGAGCATCCCTGAGGCCGGCGCGACCGTTGTCATCGTGCCGTTGGTGTAGAAGACCACGCCGCCCTCCAGGTGCTGGAGCGCCGCCCCTGTGAGCGTGGCGTCATCGAGGACCAGGTCTCGTCCATCCAGGACTCGCATCCCTTCGCGGCTCAGTACGCTCGCACCCTCGGCCAGCGCACCCGCCAGGTCGGGATCGACGGCCCAGACCACGACCTCGAATTCCCCAGGCGGTGCAGGGTGGCGAACGAAAATGCGAGCGGCCGCTGAAAGCCCCTCGGGACGGGCATCCTGTGGCCATTGTGCCCCCGTGACCGCGATGGCGACCTGCTCATCGTCGAGGAGCCTCGAGAAGAACGCCGGCGTCAACTCACCCCGCCGAGTCGCGGCCGCCACCACGTCCGTTCCCAGCCCGCCCAGGTCAACCACCCGCCCGCGGGTGTAGTACGCAGCCGCGCCCAGGTCGTGCACCGCCACGACACGACCGGGCCAGCCCGCGGCAAGCCATCGCGCCACCGAGACGTTGGCGTCGGCACAGAAGCGCACGCCCGGCGCGTACGCCTGCAACGCGAGCGCCGACCGATGGGTGGTCACGGCGGCGAGTACGAGGACGAGTCCCCACGCGATCCGTCGCCGGGGATGGGCAGAGACCAGTTCGGCGGCGAAGACAACGCCCAACACGAAAAGCCACCCTTCATACCGGTAAAGCCAGCCGACACGACCGAATACGAGCTGCCCCGCTGCGGCCAGCGCCAGTGTCGCCGCCCCGCGGCGGGGGCCTGGCCGGGTGTCCAGAACCGCCAGAGCCAGAAGGACGACCACCCACAAAACCAGCTCCGGGCATTCGCGGACGGCGGCGACGACCCCCTCCACCTCCCCAAAATTGGCCTTCTTCAACACCCCGTTGGGCACCCAAGCCCCGCCGTTTGCCAGGCCGAAGAGAGCGAAGCCGCCGACGGCGGTCGCGCCTCCGACTGCCGCACCCCGCAACCGGGACCACGGCTCCACGATCGTGATGGCCCCGAGTAGAAGGAGGGTCTCAAGTCTCATCGATACTGCCAGAGCGGCGATCACGGCACCCGCCCACTCCGGGGCCGGGCCGCGCACCGCGCTCAGCAGGGCGAGCACCAGCGCGGCGTGAACGACGTGTTCCATGCCCAGGCCCACCAGAAAGGGGAGCGGCGCCACCCAAACCAGCGCCCCCAAAGCCAGCATCCGCGCCCGCTCATCTAGGCCGCCGCGCGCCAGAAGCCCATCCGCCACCACGAGGACACCGCCCGCCGCCAGAACGTTGATCGCCAGCGCCCACGCCGGCCCCCCCAGGCCGACGAGCTCCCCGACCGCCAAAAGTACGGACCAGAGCGGCGACGACGATGCATTCGCAAACTCGCCTGGATTTATGCCCCATGTCCCGCTCTCGGCCAGCGTTCGCGCCAGCGCAAGATGGATGTAGGCGTCGTCCAACGGAAAGACCAACTCGCCACCGCTCCCCGGAAGGCTCGCCAAGAGCAGTGCCAAAACGCCCACGACGCAGAGCAAGCCCGCCGAGAGAACGGGCCTACTCACCCGAGTTGCCGTTTAGCGCGCGCCAACATCGCGAATCCAGGCGTCGAGGAAGATCAGCGTCCACAGTCGCTCCGCGACCCCGGGCTCCCCGATGCGCGGCACCAAGGCCCGAACCGCGTTGGGCATGAACAATCGCAGCGGATCGTCGACGAGGCGCTCGATTCGCTCCGCCAGAAACGGCGCCAGCGGCCCCTCGAACCAACGGCGCCATGGACCGGGCAAGACCCGCTTCGGGCGCTGCACCAGCGACCGCGTCAGCACCGGCAACAGCAGCTCGCGCAGCGGCCACTTGGTGACCGAGCCCGCCAGCCCCGGGCGCACCTTCCAGGGACCTGGCAGGCTGGCACAAAAAGCGACGAGGTCGCGGTCGAGCAGCGGCGGGCGCACCCCGATGTCGGCCAGCTGCGCAACGGCGCCGGTGCGGGAAAGGGCGTCCTCCGGCATCCGCCCGCGCAGGTAGGCATGGAGCATCTCGTTGACGGGGTCGCTGACGATCTCGCGGTAAAATGGCTCCAGGCAGGACCGCCGGATGCCGCCCCGAACCCAGCCAGGATCGCGAATGAGGCCCGCGCGCGCGGTGGCATCGAAAGCCACCACGCCCCCGACGGCGCGGGCGAGTCCGAACGGAACGTTCTCGTGGTCAATCTCCGGCCGTCGGTCGCCAAAGGCCATCGAGGCCAGGCGGCGCCCCGCTCCCGGAAGGCGACGCACCCAACCGCTCAGTCGCATCTGGGAGGCCAGTAGGCCCACGCTGCGCCCGCCGAAGATCTCGTCGCCACCGTCGCCGCAGAGCACGACATCGACCGTTTCTCGCGCCCGCCGGGCCAGGATGAATTGCGGGATCGCCGCCGGATCCGTCACCGGTGCGTCCGAGGCCCCTACCAGGGCCTCCAGCGCGCCCAGCATGTCGTCCGGGCCCACCCTGACCACTTCGTGGTTGGAGCGCAAAAGGGTGGCGACCCGGCCCGCATAGGGCGTCTCGTCGTCATCGCCATCCTGCACGCCGACGGTGAAGGTGTTGACGGGGCCGAGCCGGGAGGCGACCCAGGTGATGGCGCTGCTATCGAGCCCTCCGCTCAGGAATACGCCCACGCGCTCCCGCCCGCTCGCACGGGCCGCAACCGCCCGAAACATTCGCCGTTCCAGCTCCGCCAGCGTCGCGGAGTCGTCGGGCAGTGGGCTGTACGGCGGGGCATGTTTGACGCGGAACCAGGGCTCGACGACGGGATTCTGCCCGGGCGCCCAAAAAAGGCGATGTCCCGGGGGCAGCGCGGAGACGTCGCGCAACAGGGTCCGCGGTGCGTGAACGTAGCGGAACGACAGGAATTCAGCGAGGTTCTCGCGGGCCAACTCGCGGCTCACGCCCGGAGCGTCCAATAGCCGTCGCAGCGAGGAGGCGAACGCGAACCGACCGTTCTTGAGCGTCCAGAAACAACGCCGAACGCCAAAGGGATCGCGGACGATGTCCAGCGTGCTGGCGCGGCGATCCCAGATCACCGCAACCCAGGCGCCTTCAACCCGGTCGAAGACCCCGATTCCCTGGCTCCGCCAACCCTCCAAGACAATGTCCGCAGCGCTCTGCCCGGTGGTTGGCGCCCGATCGAAGTGCCCCGCAACCAGGACGACCGCGCCATCGTCCATCGCCAAGGTGCTTCGCGGACGGGCCACGAGGCCGACGCCGCCGGCCCCGAAGCGGTGTCCCGGACCCAGCGCCGCCGCCTCGTCAGGGTCGAGCGCCCCGTCCGCTCGGAGAATTCCGCTGATGCCGCCCATGTCCCCGCCCCTTTATCGCGCGCGCCGCGATGGGGGCGATGCCAACACGCCGGTCGTGCGATACTCGCTGGCCTCCCCGGGACCCGATGGCCATCCGGATTCACGAGCTGCTCAAAGCGGCGATCGACAGCAAAGCCAGCGACGTTCACTTCGGCGCGGGCGAGCGTCCGGCTGTGCGCAGGGACGGCGAAGTCGTCCGATTGGACGTCCCCCCGCTGACGCCCGACGATGCCAAACGACTTGCGTACTCGATGATGCCGGAAAAGCAGCGCATCGCCTTCGAAAACAACCTCGAGACCGACTTCGCGGTCGCGTTCAAGGGCCTCGCGCGTTTTCGGGTCAACGTCTTCACCCAGTCGCGTGGCATCGGCGTCGCGATGCGCCAGATCCCCTCTCGCATCCTGACGATGGAGGAGCTGAACCTCCCGCCGGTCTTCCAGCGCATCATCAGCTTCAAGCGGGGTCTGGTCCTGCTCACCGGCCCCACGGGCTCGGGCAAGTCCACGACGCTGGCCGCGTTGGTCGACCACATCAATCGCACACGCGCCGAACACATCCTCACCATCGAGGACCCGATCGAATTCGTGCACCCGCCCCAGAAGTCGCTCGTCAACCAACGCGAGGTCGGCACCGACACCAAGTCCTTCTCCGCCGCCCTGCGCAGCGCGCTCCGCGAGGACCCCGACGTCATCCTTGTCGGCGAAATGCGCGACCTCGAGACGATCAGCCTCGCGATCAGCGCTGCCGAAACCGGCCACCTGGTGTTCGGCACCCTCCACACCAATTCCGCGCCAGAAACGGTCGATCGGCTGATCGACGCGTTCCCTCACGAAGCGCAGCAGCAGATCCGCACCATGCTGGCCAGCTCGCTGATGGCCGTGGTGACGCAGGCGCTGGTGAAGAAAGCCTTCGAACCTGGGCGCATCGCGGCCCAGGAGATCATGATCGTCACCGCCGCGATCCGAAATTTGATCCGGGAGAACAAACTCTTTCAGATCCCAAGCATGATGCAGGCCGGACGTGGAGACGGTCAACAGACGATGGGCATGGCCCTCAAAGACCTCGCGATGAAGAAAAAGATCACGCGGGAGGCGGCCATGCAGCTCGCCAACGATCCCAAGCTGTTCGATGAAGTCCCCGCGACGGCCCCGGCGCGCCCGGGCTTCCCCGCGCGCTGATGCGCGTTCGCGTAAACGGCGTCGACCGCGAGCTCCCCGAGGGGCTCACCCTGGTGTCGTTGGTGCTGCTCGTCGGCGCCCGCCCCGATGCGGTGGCCGTTGCCCACAACGGCGAGGTGGTGCCTCGCTCACAGCACGATCGCAGCGTGCGCGCCGGCGACGAGATCGAGATCATCCGCGCGGTGGGGGGCGGGTGATGCGAACGGGACAAAGCAGCGTCGAAGGAATGCTCAAGTTCACCGCGGTCATGCTGGTGCTGCTGGGGCTCTGCTGGTGGCAGTTCGATCGGTTACTGCCCCTCGTCAACGACGTGTCCATCCGCTTTCAGGAGACCGCGATGTTCCATCAGATCGTCGAGTGGGTGTCGGAATGAGGCGGCTACGCCGCGGGCAATCGCTGGTGGAGTACATGCTGACGGTCAGCGTGCTGGTGGTAGGGCTCGCCGCGGTGTGGACGCTCTTGACCGAGGGCGTGACGGGAGGCTTCGACACCGTGCGCCGCACCGTTCAGATGCCGTACCCGTAGCGCCGGATGGACTGGGGTTCGCGCGATGTCGTGATGGCTGGACTGTTGGCCATCGCTTGCTACACCGACATCACTACCGGAAAGATCAAGAACTGGCTCACCGTTCCGGTGATGGTGCTTGGCGTGCTCCTCGCCCCAATCGCCGCGGCGCACTGGTGGGACGGGGC
This sequence comes from Deltaproteobacteria bacterium, assembly GCA_947445035.1. Lineage (GTDB taxonomy): Bacteria > Myxococcota_A > UBA796 > UBA796 > SXON01 > SXON01. Next base: position 73,603 of record CANFCK010000008.1, on the reverse strand, counting down.
CGCCGGGCTCGTCGCCGCCTTCGGGCTCGGCGTGGTCCTGTGGAAGTTCGGCGGGGCTTACCGGCCCGGCGACGTGAAATTGGTGATGGCCGCAGGCGCTCTCGCCGGGCCCGAGTTGATTCTTCGGGGCATGTTGATCGGGTTCTTGCTCAACTTTCCCTTCGCAATCTTCGTGCTCACCGTTCGCGGGAGGTTGGGCCACTTTCTTCGTTTCTGCGGTGCACTGGTCAAGGCCATCGTCCAGCGTCGGCCGATGAAGGCGTTCATGTCCGAATGGGAGGGCAAGACGACGGTTGTCCCGTTCGGCCCGGTGATTGCCGCCGGAATCGTGGCCGCGCGCCTCCACGAGTGGCCTGATCTCTGGTAGAAAGACGAAATGCGTCGTGGACAGTCAACCGTCGAGTGGATGCTGTTGGTGTCGGTCCTCAGTGTCGGGCTCGCGCTCGCCGCGTACGCCTTCATTCCCGGCTTCCAAAACGGCATCGAGAGCCTGGATGACGACCTGGGCCGCCTTTACCAGCAGGGACAGACCAACGGCAGCGGCGACACGAGGTAGTTCCGCTGCATGATAGACTAGCCGGTCATGAAGAACGTCCGCGGTCTGGTCATCTCGCTCGTGGTCGCCATCGTGGCCACCTTTGCTCAGTGCCAGTACGTGGCGTCGCGAGAACAAGCGCTACTCTACGACTCGGAGCCGCTGACAACCCTCGTTGCCACGAGGGACATCCCGCCGAAAATCCGCCTCGACGAGACGATGGTAAAACTCGTGGAAGTGCCGAGAAAGTGGCAGCAGCCCAAGGCGCTGACCAAGGTGGACGACGTGATCGGCCAGATCACCTCGGTGCCGATCTTCACGGGAGAGCAGGTCGTCGCGACCAAACTCGTCACCGCCGACGACGCAGGGCTAGCCTTTTACATCCCGAAGGGCACCCGCGCCCTGGCCTTGGCCGTCGATGTCTTCAACGCGGTCGGCGGTCACGTCAAGGCCGGTAATCACGTAGACATCCTGGGTAGCTTCGATTTTGGAACCGGCGAAACGAGCGATCTGCGAACGGTCACGATCATGCAGGACATCCAGGTGCTCAGCGTGGTCGACGACATCGGCACCATCACCGCGCGCCAGGTGCGTACGCTTCCGCCCGACGGCGTGGACGCCGGCCCCGAAGACGTGCCCCCCGGCCCGTCGGAAAGCCTCGTGAGCCGCGCCACGATCACCGTCGCCGTGGTCCCGGCAGAAGCCCAGCGCCTCGCGATGGCCCAGGAGCTCGGCAACCTCACGCTGATCCTGCGCTCGCTCTACGAATCTGAAGGCACGACCGAGCTCGTTCCCGCGACCGTGCAGTCGACGCTCGGCATTCCGGAACAGGTCCGGTACAAGCCACGACCCAGCTACCGCCTCATCGAAGGGGGCAACTGATGCGCGCCAGCTTCGCCATGGCCTGCATTGTGGCGCTGGTCCCGGGCGTCGCATTCGCCGAAGAGGCCATCCCCGATCAGGTGGTCGTGCTCAACAACCAGGCCGCGGTCGATGTGCCCTACAACTTCGGCGACGTAAGTGTCGGCAGCAGCGAAGTGCTCAAGGTGGTCCCGCTGCGCGACGAACGCCAGCTTTTGCTCGCGGGCCGCGAGGTCGGCACCACCAACGTCATCATCTACGACACCAAGGGCGTTCGGCGCGACGAATTCGAAGTGAACGTCATCCCCGCCAACCTGGCCAAGGTCATCAAAAACGTCAAGGTCCTCCTCGACGACATCGAAGGTCTCTCCTTCAAGATCATCAGCGACCGCATCTACATCCAGGGCGAGGTCAGCCTGGACGAAGAGATCCGCCGCGTCCAGGAGCTGGACGACAAAGAACCGCTGGTCGAGTCGATGGTCACGCTGTCGCCGGTGTCGCAGCGCTTGCTGGCGGCGATGATCCAGAAGGAGATTGCCACGCCGGGGGTCAACGTCCGCCTCGTCAGTCGCAAGATCATGCTGGAGGGCGTCGTACACAGCGACACCGCCAGCAAGCGCGCGGAAGCGATCGCGCGCGCCTACTATCCCGATGTGATCAACGTCCTGGAGGTGCGCGCCGTAGAGCGGGTGCCTGGCGACGCGCCGACCATCGTCCTGGTCGTGCACTTCGTGGAGCTGACCAAGTCGATGGAAGATCAGTGGAACATCGAATGGACGCCCCTGAGCTCTCCGGGCGTCGTCTTCGAGCTTGGCGCCACCAACGACGGCAGCGGCTGGAGCGACATCACCGGGGCCGCCACCGCTGAGATCACGGGGCTCTTGCCCAAGCTCCAGCAAGCGCGGTCTACTGGGTACGTGCGGGTGCTCGAAAACCCCACGGTGTCCGTGAAGAGCGGCGACACCGCCCACATCTTCTCTGGGAGCAAGGTGCCTTTCGTCTTCATCGACAATGGTCAGAAGGTCATCGAGTTCATCGACATCGGGATCAAGATGGACGTCACCCCGTACGCCGCCGGAAGCAACGTCGACATGCAGATCAAGATCGAGGTCAGCTCGCTCGGTGAGGTGGCGCCAAGCGGCTTCCAGAGCGTCGACCAGTCCGAGATCACCACCGCCCAATACTGTCGCGGGGGGGAAAGCATCGTGATTGGCGGCCTGGAACGGGTCAGCGATCGGGTCAACTACAACAAGCTACCGGAAGGCGCCAGCCTACCCGACTCGGTGTTCACGCTGTACCGCTCCAAGGACTACAAGAAGTCCAAGTCCCAGTTTCTGGTTTTCGTGACGCCGCAGATCCACGAGTCCAGTACGACGGCGAACAAGGAGATCCAGGAGAAGTTCAATCTCTCCGAGGTCCGGCAGTAAGATGGCGTGTCGTTTCATCGTCGTCGGCGGCGCCCGCGACGGTGTTGGAAAAACCACCTTCGCGGTGAACTTCGCCCTCTCGCTGCTGAAGGAGACGCGCAAGCGGGTGATGGTGATCGATCTCGATGTCAGCGGCGTCGGCGACGTCGCGACGCTCCTCGGCGTCACCGAAGCGCGCACGATCGCGGAGTTCTTGCCGTACGTCGACCAGCTGACCCCCCAGAGCTTCGGCCCGTACATCCAAGCGCACGGGACTGGCGTGGGCGTGCTGCCGCTGGCCGCGAACCCCCAGGCAGCGCAGAAGGTGCCACCCGAAGGCATCCGCAAGGTGCTCGACCTGGCGGGGCCGTTGTGCGACTACATCGTGATCGACGCCGGGGCCGGCGTAGACCCGGCGAACATCGTGGCGATGGAGCGGGCCTCCGGCATCTTCCTGTTGGCCAACGCCACCCCGACGTCATTGGCGGCGACACGTCAGTTCGCGGACCACCTCCAGACCCTCCACTTTCCGCAAGCCCTGGTGAAGTTCGTCGTCAACGCCCACGACGCGGCGGGTCCGATGCCCCGCGATGCGGTCGCGATCCCGCTCGGGAGGGCCGCGTTGGTCGTGCTGCCGAAGGACGACACGGTCACCTTGGATTCGGCCATACGGGCGGCGCCGTTCGTGATGGACGCGCCGCGCGCCGCGCTTTCCCGCACGTACGACGAGCTCGTCCGTCAGCTCGTCGAGAAGGGCATCCTGGACCAGTTGGCGGCCGTCGAACGTGGGCGCGGGCAGACGGTCGACAAACATCGTGGCGTCGAGGTGACGCAGGAGCAGGACAAGGCCATCGAGGGCTTCCTCAAGGCGCGCGGGGGTGGCAAAGGGCGGACGGCCAAAGAGATGGACAACCGCACCCGGCTGAAGATGCTCATCCACAAACGGCTGCCCGAGGTGCTCGATCTCAAGCGCCTGGACCGCGAGGTGGGCGGGCGGCCGGACCGGGACAAGCTGCTACGGGAGCGCGCCGAGGTCGCCGTGGCCAAGGTGCTGGACGAAGAAGGCGCCAGCGTCACCGACCGCAATGAGCGCCGCCGCATCGTGAAGGAGGTGTGTGACGAGGCCCTGGGGCTCGGCGCGCTGGAGGACCTGCTCGCCGACGAGCGCGTCACCGAAATCATGGTCAACGGTCGCGACAATGTCTTCGCCGAAATCAACGGGAAGCTGCGCAAGACCGAGTACAGCTTTACCGACGACGCCCAGCTGATGGCGGTGATCGAGCGCATCGTCACTCCGCTCGGCCGCCGCATCGACGAAAAGTCGCCGATGGTCGACGCCCGGCTGGCCGACGGCAGCCGCGTCAACGCCATCATTCCGCCGCTGGCGATCGACGGTCCAAGCATCACGATCCGGAAGTTTGCTCGTGAGCCGATGAAAGTGGAGGACCTGGTCCGCTACGGCAGCCTCACCCCGGATCTCGCCGATCTGCTGCGGGCCTGCGTCCAGGCGCGACTGAACATCGTGATCTCCGGCGGCACCGGTTCCGGCAAGACCACGCTGCTAAACGTACTCTCCAGCTTCATCCCCGAGGACGACCGCATCGTCACCATCGAGGACGCCGCCGAACTCCAGCTGCGGCAGCCGCATGTCGTACGACTTGAGTCGCGACCTGCAAACATTGAAGGCGTCGGGGAGGTCAAGATCCGCGACCTGGTGAAGAACTCCTTGCGCATGCGCCCCGACCGCATCGTCGTCGGTGAGTGTCGCGGCGCCGAAGCGGTGGACATGCTGCAGGCGATGAACACCGGTCACGATGGTTCGCTGACGACTGTGCATGCCAACACCCCCCGCGACGCCCTTTCGCGTCTGGAGACGTTGGTGATGTTTGCCGGCCTGGATCTTCCGTCACGCGCCATCCGCGAGCAGATCGCGAGTGCGATCAACATCATCGTGCAGGTGTCGCGACTCAGCGATGGTAGCCGGCGCATCTTGTCGGTGTGCGAAGTCTCCGGCATGGAGGCGCAGACCATCACCATGCAGGAGTGTTTCGCATTCAAGCAGACCGGCGTCGACGCCCAACGAAAGGTGATCGGCACCTTCGGCCCCACGGGCTTCGTACCCAAGTTCGTCTCGAAGCTTGGGGAGCTCGGCATCGAGGTACCGAAGGGCATCTTCGCGGCACCGGGTCAGGCGACCACGCCGCGCGGTCGGGCCTGATGTTCCAGCTGCTTCCTCAGTTCTGGGACGGGCTCACCTTCGGCCGACTGCTGGCGCTCGGCGTAGCGGTCGTGGCCTGGGCGGGCGTCGGCTACTACTCGGCGCCCAAAGCATGGGCGGTCTTCGACGACATGACCCTCGGCTACGTCCGCTGGATGCAGACCGAATTCGATAGGATGTTCTTAGAGGTCTCGAACACGGTCTGCCTGTTGAGCATCGTCACCAGCGTCCTGGTCTTTGCGGCCCTCGGCCTATGGCTGACGAGCGGCTTGCCGTGGGACCACCCTGGCTACCACATCATCCGGGCGCTGGTCGTCAGCGTTTTGGTGGCCGGTCCCTTCGGTCTGCCCACGGGCTACCGGCTGCCTCGCGCGGTGGTCGAAGGGATGTGGCAGCGACGCATCGACCTCTTCGAGGATCAGCTCCTGGACGCGCTCGCGTTCATGTCAAATGGATTGAAGTCGGGACTGTCCCTGCTCCAGAGCATGGACATGGTCCGGGAAGAGCTGCCCAACCCCATCAGCCAGGAATTCGCCCTGACGCTCAATCAACAGCGCCTCGGCGTCCCCCTGGAAGACGCGCTGATCGGCCTGGAAAAGCGCATCGGCACTGAGGACGTGCAGATCATCGTCACCAGCATCAACATCCTCCGTCAGTCCGGCGGCAACCTGGCCGAGACCTTCGACACTGTGGCCAACACGATTCGTGAGCGGAAGAAAGTCTCTGGCAAGGTCAAGTCCCTGACCGCGCAGGGCGTCGCGCAGGGCGTGATCATCGTCTTCATGCCCTTTGTGCTGGCTGGTTCCTTGTGGGTCATCGATCCAGTGCTGATTTCTCGTCTTTGGACCACTGCTCTCGGCTGGGCGTTCATCTTCTTGATGCTGACTCTCCAGGTGATCGGCGCCATCCTCATCCGCAAGATCGTGAAGGTACAGGTCTAAAGCAGGATCCCGCGTCCTCACCGCGTCGCCGCCCCCTCCCGGGGGCCCGAAGACCGGCGCTCAGCGCGGCAGCCCGGGCGCAGTGAAAACGCCGTCGCCGTCCACATCCACGCGCACCGGGTTGGTAAAGGCGAGCGGCTCGTACTCGGGCAGTATCCAGGCCCAGGGAGTGGGCCATTCCACCTTTACGGCCGATGCCATCACGCCGATCGGCGTGCCCGCCTCCGCCAGCACCCACGAATCGGCGTCCAACGAGAGCGGCAGCTCCACCGTGTGGTCCAAAAGCGTGTCCACGCGCGGGGGCAAGAGGGCCTCGAAGACCACCTGCCCGTTGACGACGAGGCGGATCGCGGGCCAGGGCACCCAGGCCGCGGCCCGCACATGCAGCCGGGCGCGTAGGCCGCTGCCTGCGAGGAGGTCGCGCGAACCAGTCGGCGCGAACCGCGAGGTAGCCGACCCTCGAAAAGCGGTTGACCACTTCCAACACGTCGAAGTCCAGGGCGCGTGTGCCGGTACCGGCCCGCGCGAACTGGATGCCGCGGGGATGGTTGAGCTGGGAGATCGGTGCGCCGGGAAGGGCGGCGAAGGCATCCAGGTGGGTGGCAACATCCTCGGAATCGACCGGCGCGGGCAAAAGCGCCGGATCGAGGGGGAAGCTGTTGAAGTGGCCGAGCGACTCGCCGCTGGACTCGATGTTGACCTCGGCTCCGGTGGTCAACGTAGGACCACCATCGGAAACAAGGTGGGCGAAGCTCGGTTGGAGGTCGGTCGCCTCGTTTCCGAGGTGAGCCGCCCAGTGAGAGAGACCGGCCCGTTGGCGTCCCGCACCAGGACGCGCCCGGAGGTCGGAAGCCCAGCCTCGTCCGTCACCGTGAACCGCACCCGTGCCGAAGGGCGCTCCACGTCGAAAAAACTCTTGGCGCTCACCCTCTTTCAGTGAGGTGGCATCAAGCTCTGCGAGGATGTGTACCGCCCGATCGGTGTCCCGGCGCGTCAACAACAGCGGGTCGGGAAAGGGCTCGCCGTCCAAGAGGACCGTGGCGCTCCCCCCGGCGAAACGTTCGGGAGCGCGAACCACCAGCGGCACCCACGGCACGCGCACGACCGACCCATCCGGCGGGCTCTGAACGTCCACCCGCGCGCAGGCCGTCAACGCAAGGAGCAGGAGGGCGCGGCGCACAACGCCCAGTATCGCCGGCTCAGCGCCCGCGACCCCCATCCGAACGCCCCCAGGTGGTGACCTCGGGCGACTTCTTCTTTCCCGCTTTGGCGGCCTTCTGCTGCGCCAGCGCACGCTCATCCAACTTGCGGGGTTCGGCCGGCCGCTTGGGCTTGTGTGTCAGCTCGAATTCCGGCAGCGCGCGCCGTTCGATCTTCGACCCGATCGCCTTTTCGATCATCTTGAACTCGGCCTCTTCTTCCGGCGAAACGAAGGTCAGCGCCTCCCCCACGGCCTCGGCCCGTGCGGTGCGACCAACGCGATGGATGTAGTCGCCGGGGACGTGGGGAACATCGTAGTTGACCACGTGATTGAGGGCCTCGATGTCGATCCCGCGCGCCACCACGTCGGTGGCGCACAGCACGCGCACCTTGGCCGCCTTGAAGTCCGCCATCGCCGAGGACCGCTGCCCTTGGGTGCGATTCCCGTGGATCCGAACGTTGGGGATGCCCTGCCCTTCGAGGAAGTCCGCGAGACGATTGCATCGTGCCTTGGTGCGCGTGAACACGATCACGCTGCCGACCTCGTTGCCCTTGAGCAGCGCCAGCAAAAGCGCGTTCTTGGCGCCACCGTGGACGGCGTAGGCGGCCTGGGCAATTCCGGTTGCCGGCAACGCCTTTCGCTCGACGTTGATCGCCACCGCATCGGTCAGGATCTCCTTGCTGAGCGTTCGCACCTCGGGCGGCAGCGTCGCCGAGAAGAACATCGTCTGGCGCTTCTTCGGCAGCCGCGCGAGCACCCGGCGCACATCGGGCAAAAAACCCATGTCGAGCATGCGGTCCGCCTCGTCGACGACGAGGAAGTCGATCCGATCGAGGTGCCCGTACGGACGTGACAGATGATCCAGCAACCGGCCCGGCGTTGCGACGAGCACGGTGACGCCACGCTGGATGGCGGCCTCTTGCGGCAACATCCCGACGCCGCCGTAGATGGGCGCACACGAGATGCCGGCGTGCGCGCCGAGAGCGGTGCAGGCCTCGTGAATCTGGACGCACAGCTCGCGCGTGGGGGTCAGCACCAGGAGCCGGGTGCCCAGCTTCGGCGCTTGGAGAATACGGTGCAGGATGGGCAGAAGGAAGGCGGCGGTCTTGCCACTCCCGGTCATCGCCGCCGCAATCACGTCGCGACCCAGGAGCGCCGGGGGTACCGCCTGCGCCTGGATTGGCGTGGGCGTCACGTACCCGAGCGCCTCGACCGCTTGGAGGAGCCGGGCGTCGAGGCCGAATTCATTGAACGTCACGTGCTCTCCCGCGGGCGCGGCGCCTAACGCGTGAGTTGCAGCTTCAGCACCGTCTTGCCGATCCCCACCGTGTCACCTGAGCGCAGCCGGGCCACAATCGCGCGCCGACCGTTGTGGTAGGTGCCGTTGGTGCTGCCCAGGTCACGCAGAAAGATCATGTCGCGACCGAAAACCTCGATCACACTGTGACGACGACTGACCTCGCCATCGGACAGCGGCACCTCGCCACTACGGCGACCGATATTGATATTTCCACGCGTAAACCTGAATATTTTTCCGGTATCCTGCCCCGCCACGACCTCAACCAGCGCGTTGAGTCCAGGGGGCAGACGCAGTTCTTGTCCAATCACATCGGCCGGCGAGCGCGTCCGTTCGCCACCTCCTGCCAGCTCGATCAGCTCCTCGTCAAGGAGCCAGGCGATGTCGGGTTGATTGGCGCTCGTCTCGCCCGCGCCGGGCTGGTCCTCGGCGGAGGCCGCCTCGTCGGCCGCCCCCACGAAGAGCACCAGCCGCGTGCCACCGAGCTGAATCTCACTGCCCGCCCGGAGGACAGCCTCGTGCACCAGGCGACCGTCCACCATCGTTCCGTTGGTGCTGCCCAGATCCGTCAACACCCACTCGCTGCCGCGCGCCTGCACCTGACAATGGCGCCCGGACGTGAGCGGGTCGTCAAGCAGTAGCTCCCCCTGCTTCCGGCCGATCGTCAAGGGGTCCCGCACCGGAAGGGGCACGTTGAGACCCTGTCGGGAGCCGGCGATGATCTTCAGGAAGCTGCGCGACATCAGGCTACGCGGTGCGCGCTGACGCCGAGCGCTGACGGGCCCCCTTCCAATACAGATGGTACCGCCCGGGCAGCTCGCGCCCCACCAGGGATTCGGCGAAGCAGCCGGCAGCCGCCAGACGGTCCAGGTCCACGCCCGTGTCGACACCCATGGCGTGGAAGGTGTGGACCATGTCCTCCGAGGCTGCGTTTCCGCTGGCACCCGGCGCGTACGGGCAACCGCCCATGCCGCCCACCGACCCATCGAACTGCCGTACGCCCATTTCCCAGCCCGCCAAAGCATTGGCGAGCGCCGTGCCGCGCGTGTCGTGCAGGTGGAGGGCCACTTGATCGGGCGAGACCCCGGCCGCGAAGAGCCGCGTGAGCACTTCCCGGACCAGCCGAGGATCGCCCATGCCAGTGGTGTCACCCAAAGCGATCGTCTCGGCGCCCGCCGCCAAACAACGCTCGACGATGCGCAGGGTCTGGTCAAAGGGGACGCGCCCCTCGTAGGGGCAGCCGAAGACGGTGGAGATGTACCCGCGGACGGCTACGCCTTCGTCCCGTGCGACTGCGATGACCTCTTCGATGCCCGCCAGGCTTTCCCGCACGGTCCGGTTCACGTTCTTCTTGTTGTGCGTTTCACTGGCGCTGAGGAAGGTCGCGACGTGCCGAATGCCACCTTCGAGGGCGCGTTCCAACCCGACCTGGTTGGGCACCAGCCCCCAGTACCGGACACCATCAACCTTCGGGAGACTCCGCACCAGCTCGACCGCGTCCGAAAGCTGCGGAATCCAGCCCGGCCGTACGAAGCTGGTCACCTCGATGTCGGTGACCCCGGCGCCCACCAACTGCGCGATCAACTGGGCCTTGGCCTCGGTGGAGACCACGCCCGCTTCGTTCTGCAGACCGTCGCGCGGCGACACCTCGTACAGGGAAATCGCGCCCATGCGCTATCCTAACACGGCTCGATGGCGATCCGCAGGGTACGCCGGCGCGCATGTCTCGCCTGCGCCCGTTCATCGCCGAGTTCAACGCCGCGAGCCTGCTCGCGGGCGGCCTCCCAGCCACGATGATGGCATGGTGCTGTTTCTGTGATTGGAAGCTGATGCCCCGGAGCGGCCGCATGTTGGCCGCTGGCTACGACTCGATCTACCTGTTCATTCCGCTGGCGTTCCTCGCGGCGTGGGGGGCAACCCGGCGGCGTGGCGCGCTCACGGGCGCGGCGATCGTGGTGACGCTGCTCGTCGCGGCTCCGTGGTGGGCAGCGAAGTTGATGGGCGAGGCGAAAACCTGGGCGGAGACCGATCCGGGCCGGTACTTGGCGCCGTTGGCGCTGGCGGCCGTGGTGTCGGTGGGCACCTGGCTCGCCTCCGACGTTCGTGCCGACGACTACGGGATCGGCCTCGGCGATTGGCGCTGGTGGGGCCCGAAGATGGCCATCGCCGGGGCGATCATCCTCCCCGCGTCGTTCCTCGTGGTGGCGCTTTTGCCCAGCCTCCGGGCGTACTACCCGCAAGACGTGGGCGCCCGGGCCGACTTCATGCAGCTGCTTGGGGTGCAACTCCTGCGTGGCGCCTGCCTGTTCGCGGAAGAGTTCTTCTGGCACGGGCTCGGACTTTTCGCGATCGCAAAAACCCACGGCAACCGTGCCGCGATCTTGTATGTCAGCCTCGGATACTTCCTCTTGCACCGGGGAAAGCCCGAGCTCGAGATGTTGTCGTCGTTCGTCGGGAGCGCGCTGCTGGCGGTCGTATGCCTGCGCTGTCGCAGTTTTCTCCCCGCCTTCCTCGGTCATTGGCCGATGAACTTCGGTGTAGAAGTCTCCGCCTTTCTCCTGGAAGGGCCGCGCTGACGCCTGCTACTGTTCGGCCCACACCAGACGATGTCCTCGAGCACGGGGTGACCCTCCGCGCGGCTCCGACGGCTACGTCCTACTCCACCACCAACTCCGTCATCATCCCCCCCTCCTCGTGGCCCAGCAGGTGGCAATGCACCAGCCACTGCCCGGGATTGTCGGCGGTCATTCGCAACCGGAGCGTGCTGCGAATCGGCACGTCGACCGTGTCTTCGAACCGGCGGGCGGGCGAGGCGACCCCACCGACCGAAAGCACCTCGAACCGATGGCCGTGCAGATGAAAGGGGTGACTCGTCGCGCTGAGGTTGCGCACCTCGATGATCACGTCGGCCTCGAGCTCAACGTTGGCCGCGGTCACGTCGGGCCAGGCCTCGCCGTTGATGAGCCAGTCCTCGTCGGGCGCCCCCCCCGAAAAGGTGTAGAGCAGGTCGGTGCGCCCCGGATCGATCGACGGCGCGGCCCCTGAGAACACGAAGGCGAGTGGCTCGGGCCCGTCCTCGCCGCCCACGACCGTGAGCAGCGTTCTGGGCTCGCCATAGCTGGCGCCGCCCGCCGGCGACCACATGGCCGTGCTGACCTCCACGGTGCCCCCGCTCGCCAGGACCTCCACCTCGGCGCGATCCCCCGGCGCGAGCACCAGCGCCTCGACCGCCGCGGGAGACGCCGACAACCCCTGGTCGGTGGCCAACAGGCGCGCCCCAGGCCAGCTCAGCGAGAGGTAGCTGGTGTTCGACGCGTTGAGAAGCCGGGCCCGCACCGACTGGGCCGGCTCCAGTGTCCACACGGGGCTCACCGCACCGTTGACCGTCCACACCTGTGTCCGCGGGTCCGGTGGCGTGTGATCGTCCGCGGCGCCGACGCCCGACTCGGCCTCTCCCCAGGCATCGAAGACCAGGACGACATCGTGATCGGCCTGGGGTTCGGTGGGCTCCGTCACCACGACGGCAGCGTATAGACCGAGGTCGACCTGTCGGGCGGTATCGACGTGGGGGTGCACCCAGAACGTGCCGGCGTGTGTGGCGGTGAACGTGTAGGTGAAGCCCGCGCCGGGCGGGATCGGCGTCTGCACGCGCTCCACGCCATCCATCTCATTGGGCACGCTCATCCCATGCCAGTGCAGGGTGGTGGGGGTGTCGAGGGCATTGTGGAGTTCGACCGTCACCTCGTCGCCCACGCGAGCACGGAGCACCGGTCCCGGCGCCACGCCGTCATAGCCGTACCCGGCAAGCTCGGTGCCACCGATGTCGTGCGTCGCCGATTGGGCGGAGAGGGCGAACCACACGCGGCCCTCGGTGGCGTCGAGATCCACGGCGGCGGGGGGGAAGGGCAACGGGATCGGCCCCGCGGTCGCGGTGTCGGCGGCCGTCTCGGGGGGGACCGAGCCAGTGTCGGCGACGACGCCAGGCGCCACACAGCCGAAAAGGGTGAAAATCACCACGTCACCTTCGCCATCACCCGGTCCTCGACCTCCCACCCGTAGCGCTGCGCCTGGTCCCAGGGGTAGGCTCGATAGCGCAACGTTGCGGTGACCGTCGGCGACGCGCACTCCGCGGCGAATCGGTGCTCCGTCGTGAAGGACTCGGTCGGCAAGAGGCGATTGTCACTTTCGACGTCCACGGCGAGATGGTGGGGCACCATGCGCTCCCCGTCGTCACCGACCAGCACCCGGGCGAACCCGAATCCGGGCAGACCGCCGACCGCACCCACCTCCGAAACGTTGCTGGCAACGACCCAGAAGGCGGTATCCGCCTGCGCCACCCACTCCGGGTGGTCGAGCGTGACACGGCCCTGGTCGTCCACCGCGAGAACCTCCGCGTCCCCGATGAGCGCATAGTCGGGAAGCCCCTTCTCGGCCGCCGAGAAGCGCCCATCGCCAAAGGCGCCGAAGCCTCGGTAGTCCACCCAGCCTTCATTCCGCAACAGACGCAGGCGGTCGCCAGGAGCCGCCCCGACCACCACCGCCAGGTCGGCCGGCAACGCGAGCATGCCGTCGGTCCCACCCCAGACCGGAACCACGTCGCCACCCGTCGCCGCAAGCGGCGCACCATCGCAAGCGGCCTCGACGCGAAGGACCAGATTCCGCAGGGGTTCACCCGTGGGCAGCGCGTGCCCCGGACCGGAGTTCTGGACCGTGACCGTCGCCACCAGCTCCGCGCCGACGAGCTCAGCCTCAATGTCCAAAAAAGCGGCCAGTTCAAGCATGCCGCTGTCCGGTTGACGCGGCCCCACCCACGAGTGCGCACGTACCGCGCCGGGCGCTCGATACCAACCGGTCGCGACGCCTGGTACGAGATCGAACTCGTTGCCGAGGTCGGCTGAGTTGCCGGCGCCCGACAACGGCGGCATGTGGCAGCTTTGGCAGGGTGCGGCCGGGTTCATCGGGCCTTCGTCCCACTCAGCCCAGGTGGTCTGAACCGGTAGCGTGCCCTCCGGCCATCGCAACTGATCCAGCTCCGCCCCCTCTACGAGCACGCCCTGATCGAGCTGATGGCAGCCTCCACAGAAGTCCGCCTCGTGCAGATGTTCGCGCAGCACCCCCCCCATCAACGGGTTGAGCACGTCGATGTAGGGTCCGAACTGGAGGGGATGGTAGGGCCCGAGCAGCCGGGACGGAGAGGGATCGCTCGGGCGCAAAACGTTGAGCCAGCCGGCAACGCCCGCCACCGCGCCGACGTCGACGGACTCCACCTTGTGGCAGACATCACAGTGCACGCCGTAGTCGTAGGCGAGCCCCGTCGCCTCGAGCAGATCGTGCCCCGCCAACCCTGCACCGCCGATGCCGGGCGCGTGGCAGTCCGCGCACCCCCCACCGCCGCTGACCGCGTCGGCCACGTGGCACGCCTCGATCGACAGGGCCGACCCCGGCTCGACCGCGGCTCCCCAGCTTCCGCCCCGCGCCTCGCACGTGGCGCGATCGACGACCTCACGATCGAAGCCCTGGTACACCGCCTGAACCACGGGGTTTTTCGCCGAAGAAGCGTGGGGGCTGGCCGACCAGCCGCGATGGAGCGACAGGTGGCAGTGGCTGCACTCCGTGGCGTTGGAGTTCGCCGTCGCGTCCAACCCAGGATCGGCGAACACGTAGTCGGGGTTGTCCGCAGGGTCGAAGCTCGATAGTTCGATGGTCACCGCGGTGCCGCCATCCACGGGCGCGCCCACGTTCCACGCGCTCGGGTAGCTCGCGGCCAGCCACAGATCGCCCTCGATCGTCGCGTCGATCGGAACCTCCGCAAGCCCGTCCGCATCGGTCTCGTAGCGGCGCTCGGTCCCCGCCTGGAGCACCCACGCGCCCGCGATCGGGGTGCCGTCGAGAGTCACCGTCACCACCACGCTGGGAGGCGCCACCGCTCCGCTGTGGGAGGTGTCGGACCCGCCGGACTCCCCGGACTCAGGAAGGGGCGTCGCCGCCGTCTGGCAGCCGAGGACCAGTCCGAAGGCTACGGCGTGCACCCGGTGTTCCCAAGGCAGGAGAAGTCAGCCGCGCTGCCGTAGGATGCGTCAGACTCGGTGCCGAATCCGCCACTGCCCCCCGCCGCGTCATCCGGGCTGTTGGTGAGCCAATCCCCGCCGGTCACCGTCAGTGAACCCTGGTTCGTCGAGAAGTAGACGCCCCCCCCCTCGCTGGAGGAGACGTTGTCGTGCACCCCCCCGGCCGTGGCGACGACGGCGCCGCGCTGCACGAATATCCCGCCGCCGTTGGTCGCGCTGTTGTCGTAGACCTCGGTGTTGGTCAGGGTGATGTCGCCATAGTTGTAGGCGGCGATCCCGCCCCCGTAGGTCGCGGTGTTTCCGGTCACGTCGCAATCCGTCAGCACGACGCTCGCAACCGCCGACGACGTGGTGGCGTACGACAGGACCGCCCCGCCGTATCGGGAGGCGCCACCAAGCTGCCCGGTGCCTCCGGTCAGCGTGAAGCCGTCCATCGTCACCGAGCTGTCGGTCACCGACAAGAGCGGCCCCAGCGTGCCGTTTCGATCCAGAATGGTGGCGCTCGCGCCGTAGGGCGCCACAACATCGACGTCGTCGCCGGACGCGGCAACCAGGGAGACGTACCAGGTTCCCGCGCACACCTGGTAGGTTCCGGTGGCAGCCAGCGAGATCGCGGCCACCGTCGTGCTCGTGCCGGCGGCCCAAGCGGAGGTGACGCTGGTCCACACGTCCGCCGTCGTGGCGTACGACACCGTCCCATCCTCGTCCGTGGTGGCCCAGCTCGCGGCGTCGCAATCGTTCTGTTGTTCGTCGCAGAGCTCCGGAGCGGACGGGTAGATGCGCTCGTCGCCATCATCGCAGTCGCCACCGGTCGCGATGCGTCCCCCGCCGGAGGAGCAGGTCTCCGTGGTGTCATCCCCGTAAAGGTCACCGTCAGCGTCGATATAGTAGTGGCTGACCCCCTCATCGACGGCGCCGTCGCAGTCCTCGTCCACGAGGTCACACGTCTCGGTCGCGCCGGGATGGACGCTGTCGTCGGCGTCGTCGCAATCGTCATCGCTGGCAGAAGAGAACGCCCCGGTCGCAGCGCAATAGCAGGCTGCGGTCCCGACGCCGTACCCATCGGCATCGCCATCGCCGTACCACTCCTCACAGTTGTCGCCGCCGAGCTCGTTGGTGTCGCCGTCGCAATCATCGTCGTCCGACGTATCGCAGTCCTCGACAGAAATACCCGGGTTCACCGTCGACTTGGCGTCATTGCAGTCGTCGTTCGCGGCGGTGACGCCGGTCACGGTGTAGGTGCCGGACGCCGCGCAGAAGCAGCCTGAGTCGCTCAGTTTGCCATAGCTGTCGGCGTCGGCGTCGCGGAAGTACTCCACGCAATCCACCGCGTCCTCGTCGTTGTCGGTGCCGGTGCAATCATCGTCGGCCACAGTCGCGCAGTCCTCGTCGACGGGATCGGCGTCGGTGCTCGGATGCACGACCGCGCTGGCGTCGTCGCAGTCGTCGGAGGTGCCGTAGCCGTACGACGACGAGTCAAAACCATCCCCGTCCTGGTCGAAGTCGCTGCCGCCCGAACAATTCGCGTCGACGGCGTCGTACCAGACCTCCGCCGCGCCGGTGTACACCGTTCCGTCGTCGTCATCGCAGTCGGTGCCGAAGAGCCCGGACCCGTTGGCGACGTCATCCGCGTCCTGTCCGTCGCCATCGGCGTCAAAGTCGCTGTCCCCCGCGCAGTCGGCGTCGATTTCATCGTAGGCCGTGTCGCGAGCGTCTGGATGAATGTCGTCCGCACCAACGCTGGCGCCATCGCGACCGGAAGCGGGGGCGGCCGGGTCGTCGTTGCAGTCGTCCCCTGCGTAGTCGGCCGAGTCGTAGCCGTCGTCATCTTGGTCGTAGTCGCTGTGGCCGTCGCAATTGCTGTCGATGCCGTCGTACCAGGTTTCGGCCTCATCATTGGGGTAGATGTCGGGGTCCAGGTCGTCGCACTCGTCATCGACCACCCACCCGTCGGCGTCCTGGTCGTAGTCGTCGGCCCCGTCACAGTTGGCGTCGGTGCCGTCGTACCAGGTCTCCACCGCGTCGGGGTTCACGTTTTCCGGCGCCGCGAGCGCCGGATTGTCGAACGGATCCGTGCCGGCGTCGAGACAGTCGTCGCCGACAGCGCCAGCAGCCTGCTCGTGCCACAGGGTGTCAGCGCCATCGCCATCCTGGTCGAAGTCAGAGCCGGCGTCGCAGTTTTCATCGACACCGTCGTACCAGGTCTCCTCGGCGCCCGGATGCACCTCGCGGGCCAACGGTTGGTAGAAGCCGCTCAGCGCGATGAACGCTGGCGGGGCGGCGTCGGGGTCGTCCCAACAATCGTCCCCGCCCTCGAATTCCGCCGCCCGGTGCCCGTCCGCATCTTTGTCGTAGTCGTCGGCCCCATCACAGTTCTGATCGACCCCGTCGTACCAGGTCTCGTTGGAGCCCCCGGGGTGGATGTCGGCCGCAGCGATGCCGTCGGCGTCCTGTTCGGGGTTGTCGAAACAGTCGCCGTCTGCGGCGGTCCAACCATCACCATCGAGGTCCTGGGCAAGCCAGGACGAGCCGCAACCGACGAGCAGGAGGGGGAGAAGCAGCCGCATTCGATCCCGCTATTACGGGCAGACGACGTTGGCCGCGCCTGGACTGCCCACAAAGGTGTACAAGGTTGCCCAGTCGGTGCTGACCCCCGCATCCTCGGCGGTGCACCAGATGTCGTCCAGGTAGGGATTGCTCGCCGAAGTCGAGTAGTCATCATTGGTGTCGGCGGGGTCCGGACTCACCGCGTTGATGGTGTCCAGGTCGAGCTGGATCGACGTGAGTTGTGCGGTGACCGCGGTGCTGGCGTCGGCCGGCCAGTCGTCGTTGCCGTTGTCCTGCCACCAGAAGACGCTGTCGATGAGCGTCCCGTCGAGCGCCACCTCGACACCACCCACCCCGTTCTCCAGATCGGTCGAGGTGGTGTAGGCCGGATCATCGTAGCTGGTGAGCACCAGATCACAGTCGGTCGTGGTGGTGAAGCTGGTGAGGATGTCGCACACCACGTAGTAGCTGTCGTCCGCGATGGTGGCCGTGCTCGGGAAGGTCACCGTCACCCAAGACGCGCAATCGGCGGACAGGTACGGCGCCGCAATCCCGGTGTCGCCTTCGTGACAGAGGTCCATCGTCCAGTTGGCCAGCGAGATCGTGTCCCCCGAGTTGTTGTAGATCTCAACCCAGTCGTACGTCGCCGTGGTGTTGCCTCCGAAGAACTCGGTGATGACGATGTCGCCGTAGGCCACGCCCGTTTCATCGATGAAGTCGTCGCAGTCGTTGTCGACCCCGTCGTTGGTGGCGAAGGTGTCGGCCGCGCCCGGGTATGTCGTCGCAACCGCATCGTCACAGTCGTCCGTCGCCGCCGTGGTCCCGGTGACGTCGTAGCTGCCGCTGCTGGCGCAGGTGCACTGGGTCGTGGCCAAAAGGCCGTAGCCGTCGTTGTCGCCGTCGTAGTAGTAGGTCGTGCAATCCGACGCGCCCGCCTCATTGCTGGACCCGTCGCAATCGTCGTCGTAGGTCGTCGAGCACACCTCGAGATCGGCGGGGCTGACGGCGGCGCGGGTGTCGTCGCAGTCGTCGTTGGCGGCGGTGACTCCGGTGACCGTGTAGAGGCCGCTGCTGGCGCACGCGCACTGATACGTCGCGAGCAGCCCATAGAGGTCGCTGTCCCCGTCGTAGTAGTAGTTGGTGCAGTCCGAGGCGCCGACCTCGTTGCTGGAGCCGTCGCAGTCGTCGTCGTAGGTGGTGGTGCAGACCTCGAGATCGGCAGGACTCACCGTCGCGCGCGTGTCGTCGCAGTCGTCGTTGGCGGAGGTCGTGCCGGTGACGGTGTAGAATCCGCTGGTGGCGCAGGCGCACTGGGTCGTGGTCAGGAGCCCGTAGCCATCGACGTCGGCGTCGTAATAGTAGGTCGTGCAGTCGGAGGCGCCGACCTCGTTGCTCGACCCGTCGCAGTCGTCATCGTAGGTGGTGGTGCAGACCTCCGGGTCGCCAGGGCTGACAGCGGCCCGGGTGTCATCGCAGTCGTCGTTGGCCGTCGTGACCCCGGTGACCGTGTAGAAACCCGTGCCCGTACACGCACACTGTGACGACGTGGTGATGCCATAGCCGTCCACATCCCCGTCGTAATAGTAGGTCACGCACCCCGTAGCGCCGACATCGTTGGTGCCGCCGTCGCAGTCATCGTCCGCGGTGGTCGTGCACAGCTCTGGATCGCCGGGGCTGATGTCGTCGTCGGTGTCGTCGCAGTCGTCGTTGGCAGAAGTGGTGCCGGTGATGTCGTAGCTGCCGCTGGACGTGCAGGTGCACTGTGTCGACGTGGTGATCCCGTAACCATCGTTGTCGCCGTCGTAATAGTAGGTTGTACACCCGGTGGCGCCCACGTCGTTGGCGGAGCTGTCGCAGTCGTCGTCGTAGGTGGTGGAACAGGACTCGGTCGCGGCGGTGTTCACCGCGCTGCGGGCGTCGTCACAGTCGGTGCCGGCGGTCACGCCGCTGGTCACGGTGGTGTCGCCGTAACCGTCGTTGTCGTCGTCGTTGCGACACGAGGTGGCGGACTCGACGCTGGCCGCGCCGGGGAAGGTGTCGGCGTCGCTGTCGTCACAGTCGGTGTTGTCGGTGACGTCGTAGCTGCCGGACGTGGTGCAGGTGCACTGCGACAGCGAGGCCTTGCCGAATGTGTCGTTGTCGCCGTCGTAGTAGTAGGTCGTGCACCCGAGCGCGCCGACGTCGTTGATCGAGCTGTCGCAATCGTCGTCGTAGGAGGTGCCGCAGGTCTCCGTGCCGTCGGGACTGACGCCCGAGCGAGCGTCGTCGCAGTCGGTGCCCGCCGTGCCGCCCGAGGGCGCGGTGGTATCGCCGAAGCCGTCGCCGTCGGCGTCGGTCATGCACGCGGTGGTGCTGTCTTCTTCAGCGACGCCGGGGAAGGTGGTGGCGTCGGCATCGTCGCAGTCGTCGTCGTTGGTGACGTCGTAACTGCCGGACGTGGAGCACCAGCACTGCGAGAGGCTGGCATTGCCGTAGGCGTCGTTGTCGCCGTCGTAATAATAGGTGGTGCACGATGAGCCGTTCTGCTCGTTGGTGACCCCGTCGCAGTCATCGTCGTAGCTGGTGGAGCAGTTCTCGTTGGTGGCCGCCGGGCTCACTGCCGCGCGCGTGTCGTCGCAGTCATCGTCGTTGCTGGCGTCATAGGTGCCGTAGCCCGAACACCAGCACTGAGAGACGGTGGTGCCGTAGTTGTCGCCGTCGGCGTCGAGGTAGTAGGTCGTGCAGTCGGTGCCGTTCTGCTCGTTGGTGACGGCGTCGCAGTCGTCGTCGTAGCTGGTGCCGCAGTCCTCGTTGGTCGCCGCAGGGCTCACCGCCGAGCGGGTGTCGTCGCAATCGTCATTACTCGTTGTGACGCCCGTCTCGGTGTAGGTGCCGTCGTCGGTGCACAGGCAGCGGGAGTCGGTGACGTCGCCGTAGCCGTCGCTGTCGGCATCGTCGTAGTACTCGATGCACGAATCGGCGTCGTCATCATTGGTGTCACCGTCACAATCGTCATCGTAGGTCGTGCCGCAGTCCTCGTTGACGAGATCGCCCGCCGTCGACGGATGCACTTCTGATTTGGTGTCGTCGCAGTCGTCGCTGGTGCCGTAGCTGTAGGCCGACGAATCGTAGCCGTCGGCGTCCTGATCGTAGTCCGAGCCCCCATCGCAGTCGGAGTCGGTGCCGTCGTACCAGGTTTCGGGCGCATCGCTGTAGATCGTCCCGTTAAGGTCGTCGCAGTCCGATCCGAAGAGGCCGCTGCGATTGGGCTCCGCCTCGGCGGGATCGCCGTCGCCATCCTGGTCGAAGTCATCGTCCATAGCGCAATCTTCGTCGACGCCGTCGTACCAGGTCTCGGTGGCATCGGGGTGTACGTCGTCGGCGCCTGGCTGCGCCTTCCCGTTGATGGCGTCGTAGCCGGTCGGGATGTCCGTGGGGTCGTCCCAACAGTCGTCGGTGCCGTACGCGCCCTCGACGTGGATCGGATTCCCTGGGTCGGCCTCGACATAGCCGGACTCGACGTACCCATCGCCGTCCTGGTCGGCATCGTTGCCGTCGCAGTTCTCGTCGATGTGGTTGTACCAGATTTCCACCGCATCATTGGGGAACACCGTCTCGTCATCGTCGTCACACTCCGCGCAGACCGCAAAGCTGTCGCCGTCTTTGTCGAAGTCGTCCTCGCGGTCACAGTTGGCGTCGGTGCCGTCGTACCAGGTGTCGTCCGCCGCCGGGTAGACCGCACCCGGAGCCAGCGGCGTCTCGACGACACGATTGGCCTCGACCACGCACTCGGGCCAAAGCTCAGGGTAAACCTCCGTCACATCGTCGTAACAGTCCTCCACAGGCAGTTCGGTGCGGGTCTCCACCCAGGCAGTCGACGCAAAACCGTCGCGATCCTGATCGAAGTCGTCGGCGCCGTCGCAGTCCTGGTCGACACCGTCGTAGAAAATCTCGGCCGCACCGGGGAGCACGTCCGCCGCCTCTGGCTGAACGAGGCCGTTGATCGCGACGAAGTCTGCAGGGGTGTTCGTGGGATCGTCCCAGCAGTCGAGGCCGCCCGCAGCGAGTGCAGGCTCGCCGTCCAGGTCCTGATCCGAGTCGTTCCCGTCGCAATCCTGATCCACGCCGTCGTACCAGACCTCCGTGGCCTCGGGCCCGATATCCCCGCCTTCCGGGCCATCATTACAGTCGCCCTGCGCGAGGGTGTAGCCGTCCCCGTCGCCATCGAGGCCGGTCCAAGTCGAGCCGCAGCCCGAGACGAGAAACACGAGGAGAGCGGTGGCGACGTGACGCATGCGCGACCCTGGGCAATGGCACTCTATCACGTGAACTTGCGGTCTCCGGCCTGCCGCCCACGTCGCGTCGGCAACGCGCCGTGCGTGGCGCTCTCCCCCCCCCTCCGCAACTGCTCCCGTCACGAAATGTGAATCGCCGACCGCCCTGCTCCGCACGGTCGACGCCGGGGCATCGGCCGGTTACCACCGGCCCCCTCCGAACCGGGCATGGCTACAGCATGATCGAGGTACAAGGCCTTACGAAGCGCTACGGCGCCAACACCGCGATCGACGACGTGTCGTTTGTCGTCCAAAAGGGCGAGGTCGTTGGCTTTCTCGGCCCCAACGGCGCCGGCAAAAGCACCACGATGCGCGTCATCGCCGGTTCCCTGGGGGCGTCGTCGGGCACCGCCAAGGTCGATGGCGTCGATGTCGCAGAAGATCCGCGCACGGTTCAGGCCATGCTCGGGTACAGCCCGGAGGTCCCGCCGCTGTACACCAACATGACGGTGCGTTCGTACGTCAGCTACGCGGCGTCGCTCAAGCGGGTTCCGGACGTAGCGGCCGCCACCAACCTCGCGCTGTCGCGTGTCGGGCTCACCGACGTTTCCCATCGGCTGATCGACCATTTGTCGAAGGGCTACCGGCAGCGCGTCGGGCTCGCGCAGGCGCTGGTCCACGATCCCAAGGTCTTGGTGCTTGACGAGCCGACCTCGGGGCTGGATCCGGCCCAACGGGTTGAGATTCGCGAGCTCATCCGCACGCTCGCCGCGGGGGACCGGACGATCATCTTGTCCACGCATGTGCTCGGCGAAATCGAGGCGATCTGCAACCGGGTCATCTTCATCGGCAAAGGGCGAATCCTCGCGCAGGACGACATCGGGAACCTCTCCGGTACCGCCCGGGTGGTTCGTCTCGAGCTGGCGCGCCCTGAGGGGGCGCAGGTCGCTCTGGCCGCCGTGGACGGCGTGCTCGCGCTCGAACAGGCGGGCTCGATCTACACGCTTCGCACCTCGCGGGACGTGCGTGCGGAAGTCGCGGCAGCAGCCGTGCCGTTCGGCCTGCTGGCGCTAGACGGCAAAGAACATCTCGAGGAAGTCTACCTGCGCCTGATGGGCGCTGAGGCCAAGGCATGAAACCGATCCTCGTCATCGCAAAACGGGAGCTTGGCGGCTACCTCACCGGGCCCATCGGGTGGATATGCCTGGTGGTCTTCACGCTCATCGCTGCCCTTTTCTACAACGTGGTCCTGGTTCAAATCGCCAATCAATCGATGCAACTCGGGATGGAGGAAGGACTCACCGAGGGCGTCGTCCAGGGCTTCTTCGGCAACCTCACGGTGATCGGCCTGCTGCTCATCCCAGCGGTCACGATGGGCCTCATCGCGCAAGACCGGCGTGAACGGAGCATCGAGCTCCTGCTGACGTCACCGGTCAGCTCGCTGCAGATCACGCTGGGCAAATACTTCGGCGCCTTGGCCTTCGTGCTCGTGATGATCTCTACCACCCTGTACCTCCCGGCGATGATGTACTGGATGGGCGAACCCGACGGCGGCGTGATGCTTGCATCCTATGGGAGCTTCACCCTGTTGATGGCCGTCTTTGTGGCGATCGGTTTGTTCGCCTCCTCCGTGACTGACAACCAGCTTGTCGCCTTGGCCATGTCTTTCTCCCTGTCGCTCACTTTGTGGATCATCGGCTGGTTCGGCGCGGCCTTGGGCGAAAGCTCGCTCGGCACGATCCTCGGCCACATCTCGATGCTCAGCCACTTCGACACCATGAGCGGCGGGGTGGTGCACATCAATGATGTGGTGTACTTCTCATCGACGATCCTATTCTTTCTATTCGCGACCACCCAACGGGTGGAAGCGCTTCGGTGGCGGTAACCATGCGCGCTCTCGGATGGTTGTTCGCAGTTGTCGGTGCCTTTGCCGTCGCAGCGTGGCTTTTCGGCTTCCTCGTCCTGACCCAACTCACGACGTCGGGCGACGTGCCGTCATGGTTCCACGCCGTCGGCGCGGTGGGCGCACTCTTGGTGGCGGCGTGGCTTTTCCTGGATTGGGGCTCGCTCTCTCAGGTCGGAAAGGACCAGACCGTCGGTCGCAGCTTCACCGCCGGCCTGCTGCTCCTCGTCGGCCTCGGCGTCGCCATCGCCGCGAACGTGATCGGCAACCGCTATGACAAAAAGTGGGACTTCACCGAGAATAAGCACTACTCGCTTGCCGAGCAGTCGCTGACCACCGCTCGCGGTTTGGACCGAGCCGTTCAGCTTCGGGCGTTCTTCCCCACTGGGAGCCCGGGCGAGCGCAACTTCAAGGACCTCGCCGAGCGCTACAGCGCCGAGAGCACCTTCGTCACCGTCTCGTACCACGACCCCTATGCCGACCTTCTCGCCACCAACGAGGAGGGCATCACCTCTGCCAACGGTACCGTCATCGTGCGGGCCGGCGAGCGTGTGGAGCGGATCACCGCCGGCTTCGGCGAAGAAGAGTTGACCAACGCGCTGATCCGCGTCACCTCGGACGTGACCCACACCCTTTGTGCGGTGACCGGGCACGGGGAAGCGGACCTCACCGACAGCGACGGGCCCGATGGCATGGGCCTCGTCTTTGCTAGGCTCGCCAGTCAGAACTTCACCCTTCGCACGATTGAACCCTTGAAGGAGCAACCCGCGCCCGAAATCTGCGACGCCGTGCTGGTGGCCGGCCCGCGTACCGACCTCCTCCCCAGCGAGCTCGACCGGCTCGCCGAGTATGTGACGGCCGGTGGGCATCTTTTCGTGATGCTCGAACCGATGCGGACGCCGAACACCGCGGCCGACATGAGCCGCTACGGCATTCGGATGGCGGACGACATCGTCCTCGCCCCCGGACGCGAACTTACCGGCATGGGGCAGACGTCCATCGGCCTCGGCGGTCCGGATCTCGCCGCGCACGCCATCACCGAGAAGCTGCGTGACCTCGTTGCATTTCCGCGCGCTCGCAGCGTCGGGGCCGGACCTGCGATCGAGGGCATCTCGGTCTTCGAGCTGATGAACGCCGGCGAATCCAGCTGGGCCGAAGTCAACTCTCTAGTCGATCCTACGGTGCCAGCCCAGCCAGATGGCGGTGAGCGCGAGGGGAACGTGCCCCTCGCCGTCGCGGTCGAGATCAACGACCCAGCGGCCGTTTCGACACGCCGCGCTGCCGATGCGCCGGTCGCCCCAAGCGAAGGCGCGCCGGTCTTGGCGCCGATCGTCGCCGAGGCGCCGCCAGAGCTGGCAGACAAGGCGGGCGGGCGGGTGGTCATCCTCGGCAGTGCCATGTTCGCCACCAACATGCTGTCCCTCGCTGGGGACAACGCCGACCTCGCGCTCAACAGCCTGGCCTGGGTTCGCGGTGACACCGCAGCGATCACCATCCACGCCAACGAAGGGAAGAAGGGCAAGCTGACGCTCGACACCGTGGGCATGCTGGTCTCCGGTCTGCTCTCGGTGTTCCTCGTCCCCGGCCTCGCCGTGCTCGGCGCCGTGGGCACCTGGATGCGACGTCGCCAAAGCTGAGCGCGCGACCGCCGCCGCGATACGCCCGGATTGTGGCCGCGCCCGTCACCCGCCGCACCCTAATGGCCCTCGGCGCCGCGTCCGCCGTCCTCCTGGTTCCGACATCCCTCCAAGCCGCCCTCCCGCCTCCCAAGGCGCGCTTCGGTGACGCCGACCTGGACGTGATTGGGGCCCTCGCTCGCGTCTTGTACGGCCCTGGCGCCGACGCGCTGTCGCTGCGGACGAGCCTCCCGGAAACGCTCGGCTTCATGGACGACAGCCAGCAGGCGCTGCTGGCGTCCCTGCCCAGCACCTTCGACCTGCTCTCGCGCGCACTCGTCCCGACCGTGCATCCGTTTGTCACCCTCTCCGAGGCCGATCAGGGCGCGGCGTTGGAGGATTGGCTGCAGAGCCGAGTGGGGTTCCGCCGTCAGATTGGCCAGGCGCTGCGGCAGCTGGTGCTGTCTCACTGCTACACCGACGAGGCCGTCTACACCGACATCGCGTACCCCGGCCCGTGGCTCGGTCGGCACCTCCTGCCAGTACACCCTCTGCGCTTCGGGGAGCCGACGTGAGGCTCTCCGGGAATACGGTCGCGACCCCTTTTTTGAAAACGGCCCAAGTTGTCGTCGTCGGAACCGGCCCTGGCGGTAGCACCATCGCCAAACGGATGGCTGAGGCTGGGCGCGACGTGGTGATGATCGATGCCGGATCGTACATCTCCGCCGCCGAGTTTTCGCAGCGCGAAGGCGAGATGATGCGCAAACTGTACCACGAGGCCGGGCTGCGCACGACGGACGACGGCTCGATGGCGATGCTGCACGGACGCGTCGTCGGTGGCAGCTCGGTGGTGAACTACCTCGACTGCTTCCGGACCCCCGATCGGCTGTTGTACGACTGGGTGGCTCGCTTCGGCCTTCCGGAGCTCACCCCCGAGAAGATGCGGCCGCGCTTCGAGAAGATTGAGGATATCCTCCACGTCCGCAAGCTCCCGGTCGAGAACCTCAACCTGAACAACGACAAGCTCCGCCGCGGCACCGAAGCCCTGGGCTGGGCCGGCGACACCTTCCATCGCAACGCCAAGGATTGCTACGGCAGCGGCTTTTGCGACCTCGGGTGTAGCTACAACGCCAAACAATCGGCGGCGATCACCTTCGTTCCGCTGGCGACGACCTCCGGAGCCACGCTGCTCACCGACGCGCGGGTCGACCGGGTGATCACCGAGGCCGGCCGCGCCATCGCCGTGGAGGGCACCCTGCTCGACCACGCCCGGCAGCCGCGAGGCTCCTTCCGCATCGATGCGGACGTGATCGTGGTGAGCGGGGGCGCCATCCATACCCCGTACCTGCTCCTGTCTTCGGGCGTCGACGACCCCTCTGGTCACCTGGGCCAGAACTTCTGGACGCACCCGGGCTCGCCGGTCTGTGGCTGGTACCCCGGCGAACGGGTCGCCAACTACGAAGGGATCAAACAGGGCTATTACATCTCGGAGTTCTCGGATGTCCTCCACGGCCACCCGACGGGCGTCCTCATCGAAGGCATCGGGGCGCCGCCCGGCATCACCGCGACCATCTTCCCGGGACTTGGCTGGGAGCGCCAAGACATGCTCCGCCGGTACAACGAGTTCAGCGCCGCGGGCCTGCTCTTGCGCGACAAGGTGCCAGGCAGCATCGGGGTCGGCAAAGGCCGCCCGTCCGTCCGTTGGAGCCTGGCCAAAGAAGATGCCTGGCGCCTGAAAGAGGCGACGGCGCACTGTGCCGAAGCGTGGCTGGCCGCGGGCGCCAGCGCCGTGGTGACCGGACACAGTCGCCTCACGATGATTCGCTCCACCAAGGACCTGCGGAAACTCGACGACGTGGGCTGGGGTCCGGGCGAGGTGGCGCTTTTCTGCTTTCACCAGATGGGCACAGCGCGAATGGGGCACAGCCCCGCGGTCGGTGCAGTGTCCCCGACAGGCCGGATGTGGGCCTACCAGAACCTCTATGTAGCCGACGGGAGCCTGTTTCCCACCGCATCCGGCGTCAACCCGCAGCTGACCATATACGCCCTGTCCGACGTGGTCGCCGACGGCATCCTGGCCGAGACCTGAGGCGCGACCCGCCACGGCCGGCGTTACACTCAACAGACTCGGAGGGACCGATGGCGTCGACCTGGAAAGATGTGCTCGAAGTGGCGGTCGCGATCGAGCTCGAGTGTGCAGCCCTCTACGAAGTTTTCGCCAAACGGTTCTCACACCGTCGCGAGCTGGTCTACTTCTGGATGAACTACGCCGAGGCGGAGCGCTACCACGCCGCCAGCATCCGCATCCACCAGTCCGCGCTGGCGGGGATGCCCGAGATGGGCGTGCAGAAGTTCGAAGTCGAGGAGGATGAAGCCCGGAAGTTCCTCGCCGAGGTCCGTGCGGCTCGGGAGGGCGCCGAGCGGGACGGCGTGACCATCGGCCGTGCCCTGCAACTGGCGCGGTGGGTGGAAGAGCACGCGGCCGAGCTCCACGGCCGGATTCAGTTCTTCAAGGTCTTCCCCGAGTTTGGCGACCTTCTCCAAAAAATGGCAGAAGAGGACCGCGCCCACCGGGACCTCCTGGCCAGCGCCGAAAAGCGCTGGGCGAGCGCGACGGCCTGATACCGCCGCGCCGCGGAGATCAGCCCAGGATCTTCTGAAGCGCCATCGCGAGACCGATGTTGCTGGCCTTGAGCTTGCCCGTCATGAACAGCTGCATGGCAAGACCCGGGTTGTCGAGCACCTTTTCCCAGTCGGCCTTGGCCACCGTGATGACACAGTCCGCGGGCTCGTTCGCATCCACCGCCCGCACGGCGCCAGGGGGGGTCTTCAGGTCGATGACCCAGTTCCCCGCACCGCCCACGTCAAAGCGGAAGATGGCGTTGGTCTTGATCAGGTCTGGCTTGTCGATCAACTTCTGGGGCATGTAGGTATCGAAGAACTCGGCGGTCTCGGCCATGATGGCTCCCGTTGTCGGGTCGATTAACGCAGCGGCGCCAAATGTGAAGCGAGATTCAGGGTGTGGGCTCGCCTCGTCGCCGACGCGGACCGGGCTGTCGCTCCACCCAGGTGGCGAGCGTGGTCCTCGCTCCGTATCGGGTGTCGTCCCAAGCGTCCTCGAGCTGCTCCTGGGCCCGCAGCCGGGCCTGGACCTCGCGGGGAACGCCGGTTCCGAAAAGGCGCGGGCGGGTGGACGACCCGTAGCGAACTTCCAGCGCGCGGATGACCTCCTCAGCCGTCACCAAGGCCGGACCGGTCACGATCACGTCGGATTCAGCGCCCAGCTCGGAGAGCACCACGCGCGCTGCATCTTCCACGACCAGCGCCCGGGCGGCGGGCAGGCGGGGGCTCACTCGCGGGCAGAGTCCACGGCGCAGACCGGCGGCCAGCTCGCCGGCCCAGCCGCGTTCCGTGGCCAAGAGGGCCGGAACCCGCACCACAGCGACGCCTTCATGGCGAAGGACGCGCGCGGCCCTGTCGAAGGCGTCGATGCCGCCGCCGACCAGCCCGGCCGGTCCTGCAATCACCACGCCAGCGGGCCGAAGACTACGGAGACGCCCGCACCACGCCGAGAAGGCGGGGCCCCAGGTCTCTGCGGCGTGCTCCCCGGCCCCCGGACCCACCGCAATCACCACGTCGGCCTGAGTCGGCAACCAACCCAGAGGGGCATCTCCGCCCACGCACACCCGCCGCCACCAGCCGACGTGTTCGCCCGGCTGCCGCGACGCTACCGTCACCGACGTCCCACGGCTTGCCGCGAGCCGGGCCACCGCACCGCCCAGTGCCCCTCCGCCGAAGACCACCAGCGGCCGGCCGCTCACGCGTCCAGCTGCTCGATGAACCGCCGCGCGTGTTCGTCGTCGAAGCGAAAGTCGCCCAGGTTTCCAGGCCACCAGCCGTGCCAATCCGAGCCGCCGGTAACCAGGATCTCGTGTTTCTTGGCTAGCCGGCGCAGCCCGTTCCGGGTGGGGCGATCCAGGCCTGGGCGCGAGGCTTCGACACCCTGAAGTCCAGCCTTGACGAAGGTATCCAGGTATAGATTCGCATCGGCCAAGGCTGGGTGTGCCCAACTGGTGAGCGCGCCCCAACTGCGGGCGAGCGCGATGGCCTCGAGGTAGGTGAACGCGATCAGCGGCACGATATCGCGACCGAGGTGGCGCCAGGCGTCCGACTGTTTGGTGACCTTTCCGGACCGGGTGAGGGCCTGAGCGAGGTGATGACGCGTCAAGGACAGGGTCCCCGCGCGTGCGTCCGCGCCGGCCGTGTCGGAGAGGCCCAATCGTTTTGCGGCGCTGTCGAACCGTTCCGCCCGCGCTTGGGAGCGTCCTTTGAGGAAGGCGACCGCCTCCGCCGGAGGCTGCCCACGAAAATACACAAGAAGATGAAGCTCTTTTCCGTCGTGTGCCCCTGAGACCTCGGCGGCGGCGAGCAGGCGGACCGGGTGCCCCTCGATCTCGACGGTCCCCGCAGGGAGCGCCGGGGCGAGATCGTGGTCGGCGATGGCGATGACGTCGATCTTGGCCAGGCCGGCGCGCCGGAGCACCTCGTCCACCGGGTATTTTCCGTCCGAGCGGTCACTGTGCACGTGTAGATCGAGGCGGAGCGGGCTCACGGGGACGCCTCGCGCTTACTCACGGTCCAGCTCATCGAGGATGCGGCCCTGGGCGTTGATGAACGCGCGCATCTGGGAAAGGTGGTGGGTGCGGGAGGTGCGCAGGCGCATGATGTGCTCCTGCAAAAGCCGTTCTTCGTCGCGGGTAGCCGCCAGGATCTGCTCGGCTTCCAGACGCGCTTCGCCGACGATGAGGTCCGCTTCGCGACGAGCATGGTTGTCCATGTCGACCGCCAGTCGCCTTGCCAGAACCAGCGCCTCTTTGATCTCGCCGGACTCGGCGCGCATCCCCGCCACCTCATGATCGCGCTCGAGCAGCGCTTCGCGGAGCTTGAGGCTCTCCCGCAAGCTCGCTTCGAGCGCTTCACGCACGTTGTCCAGGAAGGTGTGCACTTCGGCCGGCTCGTAGCCGCCACGCCGCGCAGGACCGAACTGCTTCTGGAGAATGTCGAGCGGGGTCACGGTCATTCGCGCCGCGTATCAAGCCCTAACGAACAATGACGATCCCGGCCTCTGGATAACGACTGCGCAACCGGACGCGTACGTCGTCAATGTCGCGTGCAGCCGCCACCACGTCGGCGGTGTCGCCCATCGGCACGCCGGCGGCGATGATCAAGATGGGCCGCCCGTCGACTGGCAGCCGGTAGCGCCCGTCCATGGTGGCGAGGACCGCCTTGTCCGCAGCACTGGTGCTGTGGAACACGACCTCCCCGTGCGCCGGCGCGACCGCGACCACATCGACGAACGCCGCCTCGTCGGCCACGAACACCACCCCCGCCGCCCCGCGGGACGCCTCGACCGCCCAGGCCGGCCCGGGAGCCACCGTCTGCGCCGCCAAGACCGCCGCCCCAAGGGCCAGGCTGCCCACCAGACCCGCGACCGCCCACCAGCGCGCCGCCGACGGCGGCTCCGGCAATGGATCCGGCAGGGGCTCCACCCCTCGGACCTCGCCCCACGGGAGCAGCTGGACGGCGTCGTGCAGGCTCTCAAACGCCCTGCCCAGCACAACGCCATCGACGATGCGTCCCGGTACCGAGCCCCGAGCGATGCGCAGCTGTGAGCGAGGCGGCGTCCCGCTTTCAGCGAGTTCCCGCAGGGCCGCATCGGCGGCATCGTCGTGGGCATACACGAACTGGTCGTCTGCGACCCGCACCGCGGCAGGCAAGGCCCGAACCAGGGCGCGGCTGTGCTTGCGCGAGTCGGGATGCAGGTGGACCAGCGTCAGCACGCTGTTGGCCGGCGGCACCGGCCCGTCGGGCGCGAAAAGGTCTCCTGGCGAGAGCACACCCTCACGAATCAGGCGCAGGG
Organism: Deltaproteobacteria bacterium; assembly: GCA_947445035.1. Taxonomy (GTDB): domain Bacteria; phylum Myxococcota_A; class UBA796; order UBA796; family SXON01; genus SXON01. The sequence goes on along the minus strand of CANFCK010000008.1, from coordinate 42,837 downwards.
CCCGCCCACAACGCGGGCACGACTCGCCGTGGGCACGGCCGCTCTCGGTGGCGAGCCCCCCCGGACCCGGACAACGGTCGGCGGCGGCAAGGGCCACGCGGGTCACGAGCCGATCGAGCCTGGCCGGCTCCCAACCCTCCGTCGTCACGCCATCCTCCGCGACGATCACCTTCACGAGCTCGCGTACGGCCTCGCGCGCGGGCCGCAGCCAGCTGAGGTCGACCTTCAGTCGCGACGGAAGCTCTTCAAGCGGGACACCATCGCCATAATGGAGGCGAAACACGGCTTCGTGCAGCGGGGTCGCCGTCTCGACGACAGCCTGCCGCCAACGGGGGTCGGGGAGCACGTCGAGGTCCGGGTCGGCTTGCCATCGGCGGTAGGCCGACGAACGGCGCGCAAGGAACTCTTTCGTGGCCATCGTCGCGATCGCCTCGGTTTCGGCCAGGCCGGCCGCCTCCGGGATGCGCCAAGCGGCATGTTCACGCGCCGCCGCGAGCAGCGCCGGCCGCACGCGGGAGACGGCCCTGGCAAGCTCCCAGGCGACCGCAATGGTCAGCCCGGTCCAGTGCCGACGGGCGGGGCCCTGGTCGGAGGCGGGAACGGGAACGGAGGGGAGTGGTCGGGGGGCGGAGGGTGCCATGGAGGACCCTGGTGGGGTCCCCAACGTAACGCGCGATCGGCGACGCCACGCCACAAAGACCGCTACCGACGCAGCGTGCGCACGAGCTCGGGCAGGTACCGGAGCGCCGCATAGATCCGCATCGCTTCGCGCACCGGGCGCGCGGGTTCGCCTAGCCAGGTCTCGCCAGCGGGCACGTCCCCGTGCACCGCCGATCGGGCGCCAATCCGGGCCCCGGCGCCGATGCTGACGTGATCCTTCACACCAACCTGCCCCGCCAGGACTGCCCCCGCGCCGATGGTCACCGACCCCGCGAGCCCCACCTGCGCCACCAGGACCGCGCCGGCGCCGATCACGCAGTTGTGGCCAATCTGCACCGCATTGTCGATCTTGGCGCCGCGCCCGATGCGAGTGTCCCCGAGCATCGCGCGGTCGATGCAGGTGTTCGCCCCGATCTCGACGTCGTCCTCGATGGTCACCCCCCCAACGTGGGGAACTTTGACCAACCCGGACGGCGTGCCATGAAAACGAAATCCATCGGCACCGATCACCGCACCGGCATGGATCCGGACGCGACTACCCACCGATGTACCAGGATAAAGCACGACATTTGGGTAGAGAATCGAACCCGAACCCACCACCACCCCGGCGGCCACCACCACCCCCGGGTGCAGTACAGCGGTCGGGTGGATTCGCGCATCTGGGTGAATTGCGGGCGTGCGGGGCGCTGGCGTGGGCTCGGGAAACGTCAGTGCCAAGAAAAGCGCCATCGCGGCCAGCGGGTCGGCCACCACGATGGTCGAGCGCCCGGGAATGGCAACGCGGGTGAGCAGCGCGCCACAGAGCGCGACGGGTCCACGGTCGTGATAGGCTAACTCGTTGGAGCCGGCCTCTGAAAGCGGGGCCACGCCCGATAGGAGCGGGTCCGAACCGTTGAGAACTCCCGCCACTTTCGCGGCAATCTCGGAGGCCCGCAACGGCTCGGGGAAGCGCACCATGCGACGCGTTATCCCAAACGGAGCTTGCGGACTGCACGCAGCACCGACTCGTCCGTTTCGACCTCGTGGGCCGCGGCCAACGGCACCCATCGGGCCGCCAACGCGTCCGATCCGGCGGCGAACTCGAGCGTCCGTGCTTTGAGGAGCACCCGAACGTCGAAGTGTTGGTGCGCCGGTTCAGTTTTGCGCGCGGGGATGTCGTGGACGTCCAGATCGAACCAACCGTCGCCGAGGACCTCGACCTCCGATAGACCGGTCTCCTCCTCCACTTCACGGAGCGCCGCCGCCAAAAGGTCCACGTCCTGGGGCTCAACGTGGCCGCCCGGTTGCAACCAGCGCCGAAACTTCTCGTGGAAGATGAGCAATATCGCCTGACCATCTGGAGAGAGCACGAAGGCGCTGGCGGTGAAATGGCCAGGAACGAAGTGGTCTCGCGCGAAGGCGTCGCCCGGCGCATCGGCGAGCGAGAGCATCGCGGCGCGGTGCGCTGCCTCGGTGGCGTCGGCGGGGACAAACCGTTGTAGGAAGGACCGGAGGGGGGGGGCGCGGAGCATCGTCCGGCAACGATATACTGCTCCGATGACCCTGCGCACGCTTCCCATCCTCTGCCTGCTTGTCGCTTGCGACGAGGTCAACACCGGCTTCGGCGTGGGCCCGAAAGACACCGCCGGGGACACTGACAACGGCGGCATCGACACCAGTGTCGACACCAGCGGCGACACCGACGCCGACCAAGACGACGACGGCTTCTCTCCGGAGCAGGGCGATTGCGACGACGCCAATCCCCGTGTTTCCCCCGCGCGGGACGAAGACGACAGCGACGACCTGGACAACGACTGCGACGGCAAGGTCGACGAGAACTTCTCCGGGCTTGAGGTCGCCTGGGTGGAGTCCAGCGGCGCCGGCCACCTGTTGACGTTCGACACCATCGGGCGAGTTGAGGCCGACCTTTCGATCTCGCCCTGTGCGCCCTTCTTCCTCGACCACGTCGTGACCGACGGTGCCCAGGTGGCCGACGAGTGGATCATCAACGACGGCCTCGCCTACCTGGCACACGTGGATGGCAAAGGCACGTGTACCCAGTTCGCCGACTTCAGCGATACCGAGGTGTACAAGTTCCCGCCCTACGGCGTCACCGTCACCCCAGACGGGACTATCTACGTCGTCTTCGGCGACCAACTCGCCACAGTCACTCGCGACGGAACCCTCACCCAATTGGCGTCATGGAACGCGGAGGAGGAGTTCTTCGGGCTAGGCCTGGCTTCCGACCCCCTGACCGGAACGGTCGGAGTCTTCGACATCTACGGCGGTTTTGCGACCTATCATCCGGACGAAGGGTTCACTTTCCAGGTGATGCCCAACTTCGACGCACCGGCCATCTACACCCTGAGCGGGTCCCACGGCGACGACGGCAACTGGTACGCGCCCGCGTTCGATTTCAACGCCGGGTCGTACGGCGTGGTGAAGTTCGACATGGCGACGACCACGTGGGAGATGCAGGACTCCTGGAGCGACGAGGACTGGACTCCGTTTATGCTCGCGGTCGATGCGTCGGACGACACCCGGCCGGAGTTCTACGTGACCGCGTCGGCGGGCGAGTATCAGACGGTGTGGCGGATCGTGCACGGGACCAACGTGGCCGACCACCTCTACATCTCCGACCCTGGCGACCGCGGCAGCTTCTACGGCATCGTGCTCAGCGACGGCGCGTCGTACACCAAGCCGTGACCGCACACTGAACTTGCGTTCAGGTATGGCGGCGGATTAGGGGGCGCACGTGCCGTTCAAGCTAGCCAGCGAGTACGAACCCGCCGGAGACCAACCGACCGCGATCGCACAGCTGGTGTCAGGTTTACAGCAGGGTCTCAAGCACCAGGTCCTCCTCGGCGCCACGGGCACCGGCAAGACCTTTACGATGGCCCACGTCATCGCCCAATGGAACCGGCCGACCCTGCTCCTAGCGCACAACAAGACGCTGGCGGCGCAGCTGTACGGGGAGATGAAGAAGCTCTTTCCCGAAAACGCCGTCGAGTACTTCGTGTCCTATTTCGACTACTACCAGCCCGAGGCGTACATCCCGTCTTCGGACACGTACATCGAAAAAGACAGCCTCATCAACGATCATATCGACAAGCTCCGTCACGCGGCGACTCGATCACTTTTGGAGCGCAACGACGTCATCATCGTCGCGAGTGTCTCCTGCATCTACGGGCTCGGCTCACCCGAGGCGTACGACGGGATGCTTTTGCAGTTGGTGCCGGGGCAGACCATCCGTCGCAAGGACCTGCTGGCACGGCTGGTCGAGCTACAATACCAAAGGAATGACGCCGATCTTCATCGTGGGACCTTTCGCGCCCGCGGTGACGTCGTCGAGGTCGTGCCCGCGCACGAGAGTGAACGGGCGATCCGAATCGAGCTGTACGGCGACGAGATCGAGGCACTGCGCGTCTTCGACCCGCTGCGCGGCACGCGGTTGGAAAACCTCGAAAAAGTATGTATCTACCCCGCGAGTCACTACGTCACGCCGCGCGAGAAGCTCGACAAGGCGATCGAGAGCATCCGGACCGAGCTGCTCTTGCGGCTGACCGAACTCCAGGGCGCTGGGCTGTTGCTCGAAGCGCAGCGTCTGGAGCAGCGCACCAGCTTCGACCTCGAGATGATCGAGCAGATGGGCTTTTGCAGCGGCATCGAAAACTACAGCAAGCACCTGACCGGGCGGCCGCCGGGCGACCCGCCGCCGACGCTCCTCGAGTACTTTCCGGCGGAATGGCTCATCGTCATCGACGAAAGCCATGCGTCGGTACCTCAGGTCGGGGGGATGTACCACGGCGACCGAGCCCGGAAAGAAACCTTGGTCAAGTTCGGGTTTCGCCTCCCGTCGGCGCTCGACAATCGCCCGCTCACGTTCGCCGAGTTCGAAGGGCGCATCGACCGGGTGGTTTACGTCAGCGCCACCCCGGCCAAGTACGAGCTCGAAAAGGCCTACGGCGTCGTAGCCGAGCAGGTGATCCGGCCCACGGGCCTGCTGGACCCGGTCGTGGACGTGCGGCCGGCCTCCAATCAGGTCGATGACTGTCTGGGCCAGATCCGAACGGTGGTCGCCGCCGGCTGGCGGGTACTGGTCACGACGCTCACTAAACGAATGGCCCAGGAGCTGACAGACTACTACCGCGAGCTGGGCGTACGGGTGAAATACCTGCACAGCGACATCGACACCCTCGAACGGATGCAGATCCTCCGCGAGCTGCGGCAGGGCGGCTTCGACGTGCTGGTCGGCATCAACCTTCTGCGAGAAGGGCTGGACCTACCAGAAGTGGCCTTGGTCTGCGTGATGGACGCCGACAAGGAAGGGTTCTTGCGGAGCGGCACCTCACTCATCCAGACCATCGGCCGTGCCGCGCGCAACGCGGAGGGTCGGGTGACGTTGTACGCGGACAAAGTCACCCCCTCGATGCACCTGGCGATCGGGGAAACCGAACGACGACGCGTGAAACAGATGGCGCACAACGAAGCGCACGGGATCACGCCCACGACGATCATCAAGAGCTTCGACTCTCCGCTCGCGGCGATCCTCGACGCCGACTACGTCAAGGTGCCGAAGGACAAAGAAGAAGCGGCCGAGCTGCCCGAGATGACCTTGGAAGCGCTCCCGATCGCGATTCAACGCCTTCGCGGCGAGATGCGCGCCGCCGCCGCCAGGCTCGACTTCGAGCGCGCGGCCGAGCTGCGCGACCGGGTGCGCGGGCTGGAAGAGCTGCTCATCAAGGCTGGATGAACGCCTAAATCTCGCGACGCCCTTCGAGCGCACGTGCCAGCGACACCCGGTCGGCGTATTCGATCGCGGTCCCCACGCTGACGCCGTGCGCCAGCCGCGTCACCTTCACTCCCAACGGCTTGAGCAGGTTCGCCACATACAACGCCGTGGTGTCGCCCTCAACATCGGGGTCCGTCGCCAGGATCACCTCCGTTACCCCGGACAGGCGGGAGACGAGCTCGCGGAGCCGCAACTGCGCCGGTCCGACGCCGTCAAGAGGAGACAGCGCCCCGTGCATCACGTGGTAGCGCCCGCGAAACTCCCCCGACCCGTCGATGACCGCTATGTCCTGCGGCCGCTCGACCACGCAGAGCATCGTAGCGTCACGATGGGCGTCGCTGCAACGCCGGCACGGGCTGACATCGGTGAGGTCGCAGCATGCCTCGCACTCGCGGATGCCGACGCGGAGGTCGCGGATGGCGTCAGCGAGCGCGTCGGCGACCTCGGGAGGCTGGCGCAGCAGCCAATATGCGTAGCGTTGCGCCGTCTTTTCGCCGACACCCGGGAAACGGGCGAGCTGGGAGACGGCGCGGCGAAGGGCATCCATCAGTGGACCGCCGGGTAATCGTCGGGGGCGTCCTCAACCACCCCCGGGACGTCGTGGGCGCCGGGCTCCACCGCCGGCGTCACCTCCTCCAACTCTGCGTCGAACATCGCCATCAACTTGCGGATGGGCTCGGAAGCCTCGGCCGCGGCTCGCGCGGCCGCTCGACGCTCGATGTCCGTCGCCGTGATCACCTCGCGACCGGTGCTGCCTGCCTCCTTCACCACCGCGACCTCAACGCGCTGGAGGCCCGGTAGAATCGACGCGAGATCGACGCGCCCGAGCTGCTCGCGCACCCGCGCGCGCCAGAGCTCCTTGCGCACGCCAACCCGGAACGTGCTGTCGACGACAGCGAGCGGGACCGTCACGTCGTGGACCGCCACGCGCTCGGATTCCGGGAGGGCGGCCAAGACCCGCGCCCAGACGGCGTCCAGGGTGGGGGGCTGGGGGGGCGCGGCCGGTGGGGTCGGACCCGCCCCAATCACCCTCGCCTCTCGCCCTCCGGATCGTCGCCGGGCTCGCGCCCGCGGGGTCGTGTTGGGGCGGCGCCGGCGCCGCGGAGGCGCCGTTCCAGGTCGGCGAGGCGCTCCACCAACGGACCGACGGCCTCGGCCGGCCGGATCGCCACCAGCCGCGCGACCGCCATCTCCAGCACCATCCTTGGACGGGAAGCGCGGGCGACCTGATCGTGGACCTCCAAGAGCACGTGGAAGGTGCGGGCCAACTGCTCGGCCGGCACGCCAGCAGCGACGTGACCCAACCGTTCCCGTTCCTCCTCAGGCGCGTCCATGTGGCGGACCGCCGTAGCCGAGAGCGCGACCAGCGCGGCGTCACGAACCAACTCGAGGAGCTCACTGGTGAACTGACCCATCTCGTAGCCGCGTTCATAGACTTCCGCGATCGCGTCGAGACAGCGCGGCGCGTCCGAACCCAACATCCCCTCCAGCATGTCGTACAACATGCGCCGGTCCACCAACCCGAGAATGTCGACGACCTGGGCGTCGGCCGGGGCCATCCCGCCGAAGCTGATCACCTGATCCAGCAGGCTTTGGCTGTCCCGCATGGAACCCTCGCCCGCACGAGCGATCATGCGGAGCGATCCGTCGCTGATCTGCACGCCCTCGGCCTCACAGATGAGTCGTAAGCGCTCCGCCACCACCGGCTGCGGAATGCGCTTGAAATCGAACCGCTGAACCCTACTGAGGATCGTCTCCGGGATCTTGTTCGCCTCGGTGGTCGCGAAGATGAACTTCACGTGGGGCGGCGGCTCCTCCAGCGTCTTGAGGAGCGCGTTGAACGCCCCCTTTGACAGCATGTGAACTTCATCGATGATGTAGATCTTGAAGCGCGCGGCGTTGGGTAGGTAGCGGATGCCGTCCCGCAGATCGCGGACGTCCTCGACCGAGTTGTTGCTGGCGCCGTCTACCTCAATCACGTCGGGGCTGGTGCCCACCGGAATCTCTTTGCACGGCGCGCACTGACCACACGGCTGGAGCGACGCGCCCTCCATGCAGTTGAGCGCGCGTGCGAACGCACGAGCGGCCGTGGTCTTTCCGACGCCGCGCGCACCCGTGAACAAGAACGCATGGTGCAGGCGGCCACTGGCCAGCGCGTTCCCGAGGGTGCGCGTGACGTGCGACTGCCCCGCCATCTCTTCGAGCGTTTGTGGGCGCCACTTGCGGGCGATGGCCAGATACCCGTCGGACACGCGCGCAGCTATCATGCAACGGGGGAAGGGGCTGCGGCGGCCCCATCCCGCCCAGGCGCAAAACGGCCTACCGCGCCGGGCGCGCCAACCCCGCGCGCGGAGGTGATGGCCGGGCACCCCACACCCCACGATCAACGCTACCGTTGCTTCCTTTCGGACCTGGCGGGGTTCACGTGATCACGGTCATGGGACCCGACCATCACCTCCGCGCGCGGAGAGGGATGGCGGACAGGGCGGGATTCGAACCCGCGGTACTTTTAAGGGTACACACGATTTCCAGTCGTGCGCCTTCAACCACTCGGCCACCTGTCCAAAAAGGTGGCGGAAAGGGTGGGATTCGAACCCACGTTAGGAAAACCTAAAACAGATTTCGAGTCTGTCGCCATCGGCCACTCGGCCACCTTTCCGCAGAACTGTCAATCCTTCGAACGCAACGACCGGAAGAAGGCCCGCAGCTGTTCCGCGGCCTCGACTTGGAGAACCCCGGAGTCCACCACAAAGTGATGGTTGAGGCCGGGGTGTTGGGCCAAGTTTCCCAGGGTTCCGCAAAAGCCCCCCTTGGGGTCCGCGGTCGCGAAAACACAGCGAAACACCCGGGCAAGGACCATCGCCCCCGTGCACATCGCGCACGGTTCGAGAGTCACATAGACGGTGGCATCGTCGAGGCGCCAGTGGCCTCGACGCCTCGCGGCGAGCCGGAGGGCGTTGACTTCGGCGTGACCGCAAGGGTCGGCTTCGGACTCGCGCGTGTTCCCACACGCGGCCAACTCCAGCTCCCCGGAGACCACGACGGCCCCGATGGGAACCTCCCCGCGGGTGGCGGCTTCAGCAGCCACCGCCAACGCCCGACGCATCCAATATTCGTCGTGTTCAAAGGAATCATTTGGTATATTCAAAGAGCCAGGCACGGAGGGCACCCCGCGAGCCCCCCTGTCTATGGCCCGATACGGTCATCGTCAACCGGCACCGGGCTACACTGCACGGCGTGCGTGACACCCGCGAAATGATGTCCCGTCTCGCCACCGTACGCCCGGGCGAGGCTGAGCGCGTCCGCAAGTGGCTCACCGCCGCGGTGACGGGGCAACTGAACGAGCGAAAGGTGCTGATGGAGCCCCTTCGAAAGGACCTCGACGCGCTGGTCCCCCCAACCGACGCGCTGGACGACGCGCTGGTCGCCGCACTCAGCCGTCTCGACCCCGGGCCATTCCGCGGCGAGATGACCGTACACGCCGCGCATGCCCGCCACCCAGGAGTTGGCAGGATCTTCGCGAGCCGGGGCCTCCCCGCGTGCCCCGCCTGCGCGGTAGGAGCGGATGAGACCCTGGCCGAAGCGGCCGAGGCCGAGGGCTTCCCGCTCTCGGAACTTTTGGCTGACCTTCGGGGGTTGCAGACTTGATGGCATTGCTGTTTTTCTTGTGGTCTTCTTTCGCCCTTGCCAAGCCCGTGACGCCGGCCTGGCCGGTCGCGGCAGTGGTGGTCGCGGCGGACGGTACCCGCCTGGAGGCATCGATCGGCGTGCCAGCGCGTAGCAAGCGCGGCGTGCTGTTCCTGCACCAGAACGGCCGTAATCGGGAAGACTGGAGCGCGCTCGCGGAGGCGCTGCTCCGCGACGGAAACATTGTGCTCAGCTTCGACTTGCGCGGACACGGCGCCAATCGGCCCACGCCTCCGGCCGACCTGCGGCCCGAGGACTACCAGGCGATGCAAGGAGACGTGGCGGCAGCGGTTGTCCTGCTCCGCAGCATGGGGGCGGAGCGGATCTGCATCATCGGCGCCGAAGTTGGCGCGAACCTCGCAATCAACGCGGCGGTCGCAGAGGCTTCGGTGGCCTCGATCGTGTTGCTGTCACCCGGCGCGGACCTCAAGGGCATCATCGCGATTGACGCGGTGCAGCGTTTCGCACCCAGGCCCCTTTTGATCGTCGCGTCCGAAGACGATGTTGCGGGCGCGCGCGCCGCCGCCGTCCTCGATTCCAAGGCCCAGGGCGCACACGAGCTGCGGATCCTTGAAAAGGCCGGCCGAGGGGTCCAGATGCTCATGCGGAGTCCGGCGCTGCAAGGCGACCTCGTCGGCTGGGTCGGGTCGAACTGGCTCGCCGAATAGGCTGAGCCCCGCTACTGAAGTTGAAGCTCCACTTGAACCGGAATGTCGGCGTTGGGGTCCGCAAGCAGGTTCCCAGTCTCCTTGAGCGCGTCCACAGACCCCAGATCGCGGAGGCGCTCCGCCAACCGGACGGCATTGTGGGCGGGAACGGCCACCCGGACCGAACTGGAGCTCCCCGCCTCGAGCTGGTAGGCCGCCAGCGGCCGCCCTCGGGAGTCCTGAAGCTCGCCGCCCAGCTCGTTGGCGATGCGGGCAAGCTCCTTCAGCGCCAGGTCGTTTGATGCGACGATGCGATAGCGAAAGGGAGGCGGCGCGACGAACTGCGCCGAGGTTGCCGTGTTCGGCGTCGCGGTGTTTCCCTGATCGAGCTCCGGATCGACCTCCCAGTTCGCGCGCCACGGCTCCGCACCCGCCCGGTCGGCGCTCGGGCTCGGCAGGCGCTCAGCCAGGGACTGCGATTTCGGTGGGGCCTTGCGGCCTTCGTTCCCCAGTACGCCATCCGCCGCGGACGAGGCGTACCCCGCCGGCTTCTCCGCGCCCTTGACGCCGGAACCATCCACGGACGTGGCCTCCAGCGTCGACGGCGCTGATTCCGGACCCGAGGCGGCCGCGACCCCTTCGGCCGCTTCTTCACCCTTGTCAAAGGCCTTTCCCACCAAAACAGGCGTCTCAACGGGCACGCTCAGATTGGGGAGCTCGTCGCGGTTTCCGACGTAGACCACCACCATCGCCGCCGCCGCCGCGAGCATCACCGCCTCGGGACGCAGCTGGCGCATCCAGCGTCGCCACCCCACCGGCATGGGCTCGGCCTGCAAACGGGCGGCCAGCCGGTCGGCGAAGCCCAGAGGTGGATCGACAAGTCCCCCCTCACGCAAAAAGTCGATGGCCTGCCGCAGCTCGTTCAGCTCCTGGCGCAGGGTCGGATCCCGGGCCAGCGCCCCTTCGAGATCGCGCGCCTCTGCCCCGCTGAGTTCACCGTCCAGGTACGCGCTGAGGCGATTTCGAGCGAAAAATGCGTCCATCACAACACGTCCGCGGCGCGTACCCGGCGGGAAAGCCTCTGGGCCAACTCCGCACGAGCACGGTGGATGCGGGACTTCACGGTCCCACGGGGAAGATCGAGGATGTCTGCGATCTCTTCGTAGGCGAGATCTTCGACGTCCCGCAGAATCAGGATTTGTCGGTGGTCGTCGTCCAGCTCGGCGAGGGCCGTCTGCACCAAAACACCCGCCTCGCTTCGGTGAATGCCATGGTCGGCCAGCGGCGCGTCTTCGTCCGCGACCTGCCGCATCGGCCCGTCCTCATCGTCCCGAGGGGCGTCGATGGCCTCGTGGCGGCCGTAGGCGCGGCGCATCCGGTACAGCCGCGCGTTGCGACAGTGGTTGATGGCGATCCGGAAAAGCCACGTCGACAACGAACACTCGTTTCGGAAGGCGCCGAGCGCGCGAAAGGCGGCGACGAAGACGTCCTGCGCCTGCTCTTCGGCTCCGCTGGGGTCGCCCAACCAGCGCAGGCAGAGCGAGTAGATCCGCGCCTGATAGCGAACGACGATCTCATCGAAGGCCCGTCGGTCCCCGCTCTGAAACCGCTGAACCAGCTCGGCATCGGCGACTGCCGCCCCTGAGCGCAAACCGCTCACCGAGCGCATTCCAATGGCGGCGAACCGAAACTCCACGCCTGATCACCCTCCCCTTCGGACAGCGCCCAAGGCCTCCGGTTCCATCATTCTTCGTCCTCGTGGCGCAGCGGTTCCATTCTCACCCGCTGGCCGGTGCGGATCGACCGCTGGATCATCTCGAGCGGAAGCCGCTTGAAGGGGAAGATGGCCTTCCGTATCTTCGCGTCGCGGAAGCTGGCGCCGTCGAGATTACAGTAGTCGAAATCAGCCTCTTCGAGGTTGGCCCCGTCCAGCACCGCCTCACGCAGATTCGCATTCCAGAAGCTCGCGCCCGACAGGTCCGCGCCGCGAAAGCTCGCGCGTTGCAGGTTGCTGTCTCCGAACTTCGCCCGGCGCAGGCCCGTGCCGTCGAAACAAACCGCGCTGAGGTCCAAGCCCCGCAAATCGGCGTCCTGAAGGCTGTCGCCACGACGAACCATGTCCACGACCTGCTTTCGCGTAAGGGTCTTCCCTTCGTCGAAATCGTCGCGCTCGACGACCGGGTCCGGCGGGGCCTTGGGCTTTCGGGGCCGACTCATCCACATACTCCCGAGCGGGGACTAACCCACCCGACGCGCGAGTTGCTCCATCAACCGTTCCCCCACCGGCACGCCCCCCAGGAGCGTGGTGAAATGGGCCCCGCCGGGGTTGAGCACGTTGACCTCGACGATTCTGCCGCCGATGAGATCGACCCCGGCAAACCACACGCCCTCCCGGCGCAGGTGGGGACCCAGCGCCCCGAGCGCAGCCATTTCCAGAGCCGTCAGCTCACACGCCTCGGGCACCCCACCAAGTCTCAGGTTGTGGCGGAAGTCGCCGTCGGCCCGGCGTCGCAGGTAGCCACCGAGGACGTCTCCTCCGAGCCAGAGCACTCGCTTTTCTCCCTCCGCCGCCTCCGGCAGGTAGGCCTGCACGATCACCCACCCATCTCCCGCCTTCGCCGCCTCCTGGAAACGCTCCGCGAGCCCGTCCTGCGCCCGCTGCACGAGCCCCACTCCGCGGCCTCCACAGGCGCGTCCCGGCTTCACCACGAGACCGTCGCGCGACGTGGCGGCGAAGCGCTCCGCCGAGGCTAACGAGCGCGTCACCAAGGTCAAAGGCCGTGGCACATCGGGCGGGAGCGACGCCAACCACGCCTTGTGGGTGGTCCTCAAAAGCGCGTCTGGGTCGTTGAGGACCAGTAGACCGGCCTTCGCGGCGAGCTGCGCAAAGGCGACGACGGCGGTGTCGATCGGGTTGACCCGCAGCAGCATCACGTCGTGAGAGAGCGCCTCGACGCTCCGCCTCGGCGCGGTTCGCGCATGAAGCGTCGCGACGATCGACTCCCGGTCGGGACTGTGCCCGTCCAGCACGAACGCCCGGAGTTGCAGCCGACCTCGTTCGTCGATCTCCAGGTCCCACGGCTCCACGAGCCGCACCGCATCGCCGCGCGCGAGCGCCGCCGCCACGACGTGCATGGTCGTGTGCGTGACCGACGCCGACACCGTGCTGGAGACGAGCACCACAAGCCGCATCGGCGCGCGATAACCTCGCCGGGTGGACGAGGTTCTCTCCCGCATCCCGCACCTTCTGGCCGCCCGGTATCCGCTGCTGTGGATCGTCTCGCCCGAAGAAGAGCGGGTGGAGAAGGGGCTGGAACGGCTGGGTCAATCGGCCCACATCCTGATATATCGTTGGCGGCGGACGTCAGGGCTCGTCGCCCCAGGTGGCATCGACGTTCCCGACACTCAGTCCCCGGTCGCGGCCCTGCGCGCCATCGCCGGGATCGAAGGGAGCGCACTCTTCTTGTTCGAGGACCTCCACGATGCGCTTCGCGACGCAGAGGTGGTTCGTCGGCTGCGCGACCTGGAGCGGGAGCTGGGGGCGCGAAAACAGGCCGTGGTCGTGCTCAGTCACACCCTCGCCATCCCCCCGGAGCTCGAAAAGGAGTTCGCGGTCTTGGATGTCCCGCTGCCAAACCGGAAGGAGGTCGGCCGCCTCCTCGCCGTACTGGCGCAAGCGAGAAAGATCGAGATTGAACGGGAACTCTTCGAGTCCTTCGTGACGGCCTCCTTGGGCCTGACGGAGAAGGAGATCAAGCGCACCTACGCGCGGGTGCTCCTGGACGGCGACAAATTCGCGACGGCAGACCTTGAGTTGGTCCTCGAGGAGAAAGCACGCCTCGTTCGGCAGTCGCGGTTCTTGGAGTTCGTGAAGCCGGACGCCGCCCTCAGCGATCTCGGCGGCCTCGGCAACCTGAAAGAATGGCTCATCGAGCGCAAGAGCGCATTCTCCGATCGGGCCCGCGCCTTCGGCCTTCCGGAGCCGAAGGGCGTCTTCTTGCTGGGCGTTCAAGGGTGCGGAAAATCGCTCTCGGCGAAGGCGGTGGCGGAGTCCTGGCGCGTGCCTCTCTTGCGACTCGACGTCGCCGCGTTGTTTTCGGGTCGCGCCGAAGAAGGCCTCCGCGACAGCATTCGGATTGTCGAGTCGCTCGCGCCCGCGGTCCTCTGGATCGACGAGATCGAGAAGGCCTTTTTGATGGACCAAGGCGGCGGCCGCGTCTTTGGCGCCTTCCTGACGTGGATGCAGGAAAAGACGCGACCGGTCTTCGTCGTCGCGACCGCCAACGAGGTCCGCAGCCTCCCGCCCGAACTGCTCCGAAAGGGGCGCTTCGACGAAATCTTTTTTGTCGATCTGCCGAATGTTCACGAGCGGCTCGAGATCCTCGAGATCCACGTGCGCCGACGCGGGCGGAAGATCGAGGACTATGACCTGCTTCAACTCGCGGAGGAGACGGAGAAATTCTCCGGGGCAGAGCTCGAACAACTGGTGACCGCCGCGCTGTTTGCGGCCTTCGCGCGCGACCGAGAACTGCGGCAGGAAGATCTCGTGCGGGTGGCTCGAGACAGCATCCCGCTCGCCGTCACGATGGACGACCGGCTCAAAGAACTACGCGAGTGGGCGCGCCCACGCGCCCGGCCCGCCTCCGTCGACTCACGCCGCGCCAACTTTTTCGAAGACTGGGACCGTAGCGCATGAACCTGGCCGTCATCGGGGCGGGCTCGTGGGGCACCGCCCTCGCGATCCAAGGCGCGCGGATTGGGCATCGGACGCGGATGTGGGACCACAACCCAGACCGCGCGGCCGCGCTCAACGCTGTCCGTGAAAACACCCGTTATCTTCCGGGAATCGAGTTCCCAGAGAACCTTTCGGTGCACGCCGATCTGGCGATGGTCGTCGAGCATGCGGATGTTTGCATCGAGGCGGTCCCAAGCGTCGGATTGCGCGAGGTTCTCGCGCTCCTGGCCCGCCACCTCGGCCCGAACGTCGTCGTCGTGTGCGCGACCAAGGGCATCGAGGTGGACACCCTCTTGACCATGGACGAGATCCTGGCGGAGGGGCTGCCAAAGGGGCAACCTCTCGTCACGCTCGGCGGCCCCAGCTTCGCCAAAGAGGTGGCGCAGGGCATGCCCACCGCGGTCGTCGTCGCGAGTCATGACCGCGAGGCGAACCAGCGGGCCGCAGCGGCACTTCATGGCGGCTTCTTCCGCGTGTACGACACCGACGATGTCATCGGCGTCGAGATGGGCGCCGCGCTCAAGAACGTCATTGCCATCGCGTGCGGGGTCTCCGACGGCGCCGGCCTGGGAACGAACGCACGCGCGGCGCTGATCACCCGCGGGCTCAGCGAAATTTCGCGCCTCGCAACCCATCGGGGCGGGAATCCGCTGACCCTGATGGGGCTGGCGGGCCTCGGCGACCTCGTCCTGACCTGCACTGGGGACCTCAGCCGCAACCGGCGCGTGGGGCTGGGACTAGGGCGGGGGGAAAAGCTGCCTGACATCCTGACGGAGCTGGGGCAGGTCGCGGAGGGCGTCGTCACCGCGCAAAGCGCCCACCAACTTGCTCTGCGAGAGGGCGTGGGCATGCCGATCACCGAGCAAGTCTACCGTATGCTCTACGAGGGCAAGCCGGTCTTCGAAGTGCTCCGCGACCTCGCCGGACGGGAGCGACGGAGCGAGCGCGGGTAGGACCGCCCTGGCGGCGGACGGGATAGCCGTGCCACCACGAGGGGTTCAAAATGGGTCTGCGCGTCGCCATCAACGGCTTCGGCCGTATCGGTCGCTGTGTGTTCCGCTCCGCCTTCGGAGACGCCGAGGTGGAGATCGTCCACATCAACGACCTGACCAGCCCCATGCAACTCGGCCACCTGCTCGCCCACGACAGTGTCCATGGAAAGTGGTCAGTCCCGGTGAGCGCCTCTGAAAGCTCGATCGTAGCGGGCGGGAAGGCGATTCCCGTCAGCGCCGAACGGGACCCGGCCAAGCTGCCATGGAAGGCGCTCGGCATCGACGTCGTGCTGGAGTGCACTGGGATGTTCACCAGCCGGGAAAAGGCTCAGCTACACCTCGATGCCGGCGCCGGCCGCGTCATCATCTCGGCCCCTGCCGAGGGCGAGGACATCACGGTGTGTCTGGGTGTCAACGACGACAAGCTCGACCTGTCCAAACACCGCATCATCAGCAACGCCAGCTGCACGACGAACTGTCTGGCCCCTTTTGCTAAGGTTCTCCATGAGAATTTCGGCATCACCCAGGGGCTGATGACCACCATCCACAGCTACACGATGGACCAGAACCTCCTGGATGCGCCGCACAAGAAGGCGGATATGCGCCGCGCGCGGGCGGCCGCGCTCTCGATGGTTCCGACCAGCACCGGCGCGGCCAAGGCCGTCGCGCTCGTCCTGCCGGAACTGAAGGGGCGCCTCAACGGCCTCGCGGTGCGGGTACCCACCCCCAACGTCAGCGTCGTGGACCTGGTGTTCAACACCGAGAAGCCGGTCACCAAAGAGGCGATCAATGCGGCGTTCGTAGCCGCCGCGAATGGCCCGATGAAGGGAATCCTCGCCGCAGTCAGCGCGCCGCTGGTCAGCATCGACCTCAACGGGGATCCCCATTCCTCAATCGTGGACCTCGACCTCACCCAGGTGATTGGCGACCGGATGGCGAAGGTGATGTCCTGGTACGACAATGAATGGGGATTCTCCAATCGGATGGTCGATCTCTGCCGAAAGATCGCGAGGGCCTGAGCGATGTCGAAGGTCCCCAGCCTCACTGACCTCGACGTCGACAACCGTCGGGTTCTCGTCCGCGTCGACTTCAATGTTCCACTCGAAAATGGGCGCATCACCGATGACAATCGGATTGTTGCCGCTCTTCCTACTATCAAGTACCTGCGCGAGAAGGGCTGTCGGGTGATCTTGGCGAGCCACCTCGGCCGCCCCACCGGGACCGACCCGACGCTTTCGCTTTTGCCCTGCGCGGCGCGTCTCGCCGAACTCATCAACGACGATGTGCTCTTCGCCCACGACATCGTGGGCGACGATGTAGAAGCGATGACGAAGGAGCTTTTGCCGGGCGGCGTGATGATGCTGGAAAACCTCCGGTTCCACGCCGGCGAGAAGGGCGGGGATGAGGAGTTCGCCAAGGCCTTGGCCCGGCTTTGCGACGTCTACGTCAACGACGCATTCGGCGCGATGCACCGTGCCGAGACCAGCATCGCCGCCATCGTCAACTTCGTCGAGCAGGTGGGCGTCGGCCTGCTCGTCGGCAAGGAACTGGACGCGCTCGGCCGGTGTCTCCAAGGTGCGGCACGCCCCTACGTGGGCATCCTCGGCGGGGCCAAGGTCAGCGACAAGATCGCCGTGATCGAGGCGCTGCTGAGCCGGGTCGACGCGCTCGTAATCGGCGGCGCGATGGCCTACACCTTTCTGAAGGCCAAAGGGGTCGACGTCGGCAAGAGCCGCGTCGAGGTGGACAAGCTGGCGTTGGCCACCCGCCTTTTGGAGCGATGCGCAGAAAAGGGCATCGCCTTGCACCTCCCCTGCGATCACGTGGTCAACACCTCGCTCGAGAGCACCGCCCCCGCAGAGGTCGTCACCTCGATCGGCGCCGACCAGATGGGGCTCGACATCGGCCCGGAGTCCGTCAAGGCGTTTGCAGCGGTCGTCGGCCAGGCGCAGACCATCTTTTGGAACGGGCCGATGGGCGTTTTCGAGCGAGAGGCCTACGCCGCAGGCACGCGGGGCGTGGCCGAAGCTGTCGCCGCGTCCAACGGCTACACCGTCATCGGTGGCGGCGATTCGGCCGCCGCCGCCGCGAAGTTCGGACTCGCCGAGCGATTCAGTCACGTTTCTACCGGTGGGGGCGCCTCGTTGGAGCTCATCGAAGGCAAGGACCTGCCCGGGGTGAAGGCGATCCGAAACAAAGGCCGCTGAGTCGCCAGACAAGGAGTCAAATGCGTCGCAAGTTCATCGTCGGAAACTGGAAGATGCACAAGGGTCCGGCCGATGCCGACAGCTTCGCCGAGGGCCTGAAACGCGCCCTCGCCGGCAAGGATGCGGCCGTCGACGTCGGCGTGGCGCCTCCTGTCCTCAGCCTCCCGGCCGTTGTGGCCCGCCTCAAACACACGGGAATCCAGGTCGCCGCCCAGAACCTGCACGCCGAGGCGTCGGGCGCGTTCACCGGCGAGGTGTCGGGCGAGATGTTGCGCCAAGCGGGCGTGGCCTACTGCCTTGTGGGGCACAGCGAGCGCAGGCAACTCTTCGGCGAGACCGATGCCGTCGCTGAAAAGAAGGTGCTGGCGTGCTTCCGAAGCGGCCTGCTCCCCATCCTCTGCGTCGGAGAGACCCTGGCCGAGAGGGAGGCCGGAAACGAGCGCGACGTCGTCACGCGCCAGCTGACGGTCGCCATGGGCAAGCTTCACGCAGATCAAGTTCCGAGCGTGACCATTGCGTACGAGCCGGTCTGGGCCATCGGCACCGGCAAGACCGCCTCTCCTTTCCAAGCTCAGGAGATGCACGCCACCATCCGCGGCTGGCTGGAAGCGTCTTTCCCCGCGTTCGTCGCACGGTCCACGCGCCTGCAGTACGGAGGTTCGGTCAAAGGAAGTAACGCCGCAGAGCTGCTTAAGATGCCGGACATCGATGGCGCCCTGGTGGGCGGCGCGGCCCTGAACATGGAGGAATTTCTCCACATCATCGCCGCGGCGGGCTGACCCCAAAAAGAACGAAAGCCCATCGTTTCCGATGGGCTTTCGAGAGGTGGTGCGCGAGGGGGGACTTGAACCCCCACGGGTATTACCCCACTAGCACCTCAAACTAGCGCGTCTACCATTCCGCCACCCGCGCAACGGCCGCCATCTACTCCCCGGCCGCGTCGGGGTCAAGCGCCAGACTCGAACTACGGCGCCGGCGCCGCAGGAGGAGCGGCTGGCGGCGCTTCGGGGACGGGAACTGGGGCCACGTCGATCTCAAGGGGAGCGGGGGTCGGGTCCGGCACAGCCGTGGGCTCAGGGGCCGCGGGAACGCCGAAGCCACCTCCCGCCTCGACATCCTCGGCGCCGAGATCGACGCCACCACCGGCCTGATAGGCCCGGGTGCTCTGGAACGCGAGCGTGATGCTCGTGATCATGAAAAGGGTCGCGATGACGCCGGTACCGCGGGTCAGCAAGTTCCCCGGACCGGACGCGCCGAATATCTGCGAGCCGCCGCCACCACCAAACGCGCTGGCCGCGTCCGCGCCCTTGCCCGGCTGCATCAAGATGATGAAGACCAGGAGCAAGGAGAGAATCACGTGCAAAGTCAGGAGGAAGGTGTGCACCGGGTTCCAGCGAGACCGCGTTGCTAACCACCGAACGACCGCTCGGCTACGACAGCGGCCACCTGGGACACGCCTCGCGCAGGTCGCAACTGCCGTAGATCTCGTGGCGATGGGAGCGAAGAGTGAGCCCATGTCGCGACGCGACGACCGCCTGACAGGACTCGATCTGCTGTTCTTCGAACTCGAAGATCAACTTACAATCCAGGCAAATCAGATGATCATGGTGCTCGTCGGCCACCGCGAGTTCGTAGCGCGCGTGCCCGTCGCCGAAGTTTCGCTCATGCGCAATACCTGCCTCAACGAAGAGCTTGAGGGTGCGATACACCGTCGCCGCCCCCGTGGCCGGCGCAGCCTGCTGAACCGCGCGCAGAAGCTCCTCCACCGTGACGTGGTGCGCACCGACAAACACCTCCAGGATCTGCACCCGCTGGCGCGTGTGCTTCATCCCCTGGTGGTCGATGTGACTTTCGAGCCGTGCCCGCGCCGAGTCGAACGGGGTCATGTCGGCAGCGTAGCGCGCGCCGCCAGTGTCCGTCGGATGCGCAGGGCCGTGTCCCCCGCAACCAAGACCACACACGCCATCATGATGAAGATGAGCGTCGCGTCGAGGTAGCCCTCGAAGTTGCCCATCGGCAGGAACTTCCTCGTCGCGCTCTGCCAACCCGCGGTGAGGGTGGTGATGGCCACGAAGACGAGGGGGAGCACCGTCACCCAGGCGTAGCGTTCCCGCCCGGCGTTCACGATGACTGCGGTCCCCACACATAGGGCGACACAAGCGAGAAGTTGATTTGCAATACCGAACATCGGCCAGATCGTGCTGACATTTCCGGTGGAAAGGAACCAGGTCCACCCGCCCACGACCAACGTCGTCGCGATCAGGCTCCCGGGAAGCCAGTCGGTGCGTCGGAAGCGCGGGATCACCCGGCCGATGAACTCTTGGACGACGAATCGGGCGACCCGCGTGCCGGTGTCGATCGTCGTGAGGATGAAGAGCGCCTCGAACATGATCGCGAAGTGGTACCAATAGCCAAGGAGGTTGCCCATTCCTGGAACAGCGGCGAAGACCTGCGCCATGCCGACGGCCAGCGACACCGCACCTCCGGGTCGTCCCGCGAGCGCTTCCCCGATCTCCGCCTCGAAGGTCGGCAGATTGACCATGGAAAGTCCCATTGCAGTAAATTTCTCTGTCGCGACATTGATCGCGTAGTAGTCGCCGGGTTCCAAGCATGCGGCGGCGATGAGGGCGCAAATGCCGACCAGCCCTTCGAGCAGCATGCCACCGTACCCGATGGCCCGCGCATCGGTTTCGTTCATCATCATCTTCGGTGTGGTTCCGCTGGCGACGAGGCTGTGAAAGCCAGAGATCGCCCCACACGCGATGGTGATGAACACGAACGGAAATACGGCCCCCGGCACAATCGGCCCCCCGCCCCCGATGAACTCGCTGAACGCCGGCGCTTTCAGGGTGGGGTTCACCACCAGGACGCCAACGATGAGCGCGGCGATAGTCCCGAGCTTCAAGTAGGCCGACAGATAGTCTCGAGGACACAGAAGTACCCAGACCGGCAGCACACTCGCGATGAAACCGTAGGCGGCCAGCGCCACGATCACGCCCTCCCGGCTCAGCGTGAACCAGGGGGCCAGGGCCGAATGAGCAACCGGTTCGCCCAAAAACACGCACGCCACCATGCCGAGGGCGCCGAACGCGCTAGCGCCAACCACGTCACCCGGGCGAACCTTGTAAAGGTAAACACCCATGGCCAACGCCAACGGGATCGACATCGCGATGGTGAACGTGCCCCAAGGGCTGTGATGAAGCGCATTGACCACAGCCAAGGCCAATCCTGCGAGCGCGATGACCAGGATAAACAGGATGGCCACCGACGTGACGAGCCCCGACATCGGCGACAGCTCGTCCGCCGCGATCGCCGCCAGCGACCTACCCTTCCGGCGGACCGACGCCGCGAGGATCACGAAGTCGTGCACCGCGCCGCCGAGACACACCCCGATGAGCAACCACAAAAACCCCGGCATGTACCCGAATTGCATGGCGAGAACCGGGCCAATCAGCGGTCCGGCGCCTGCGATCGCGGCGAAGTGGTGGCCGAAAAGAACCCACTTCTGAGTCGGGTGGTAGTCGTGCCCGTCGTTGTGTTCGACCGCCGGCGTGACCCGCGTCGCGTCAAGCACCATCACCTTCGCCGCGAGGAAGGCACTATAGTAACGATAGGCGATCGCCAGGACGGCGAGCGCGGTGAGCATCAGGACGACGGCGGGCATGGGCCGGGAGTCTACCTCACCCGCACGCCGCCACGTCGATGGACGTACCGGATGCGGAAAAGCAAGGAGGTCCCCACGATCGCCAGCCCCAGGCTGATGCCCCACCAGATGCCCTGGGGGCCGAGCCCCAGCCGCAGGCCCAGCCAGTACCCGAACGGCAGTCCCATCACGTAGTAGCCCACGAGGTTGGCCACGGTCGGAACGCGCACATCACCGGCGCCACGGAGCACGCCGAACCCGATGACCTGGAGGCCATCGAAGAGTTGGAAGGCGGCCGCGATGGGCATCAAGCTGGCGGCGACCGCCCGAACCGCCACGTCGCTGCTGTAGGGCTGCACGAGAAGCGGACCAAAAAGCCAGAAAACTGCACCCGAAACCAATTGCAGGCCCACTCCCAGCAGGATCGCCGCCTTTGCCGTGGGCCCCCAGTCCTCGCCCGCTCCGAAACGCTGTCCGACCCGAGCTGCGGCGGCGGAGCTGACGCCGAGTGGGAGCATGAACGAGACCGAGGCCAGGCTCAGGGCCACCTGGTGCGCGGCCATGGCGTCGGGCCCGATTTGCCCCATCATCATCTGCATCGCGGCGAACGCCCAGAATTCTGTGCCCATCTGCACCCCCAGCGGAAGGCCGAGCCCAAACAGCCGGGCCAACGCCCGTGGGCTGACCAGCGGAGCCGCAGGCCAGTAAGAGGAGAGGGTTCGCCAGGTGACGGCGACCAGGGCCGACAGCATGACCAACTCCACCAACAACGTGGCCCAGCCGACGCCGGCCACTCCCAGCGCGGGGAGCGGGCCCCATCCGTTCATCAGCGCCAGATTTAGCGGGGCTTTTGCCAGTCCACCGACCACCATCACCACCATCGGCGGCCGCACGATACCCAGGGACTGGAAAAAGGCCCTCAGCACCTGGAACACGAGCGCAGGCCACCAGGACCAGGCAAACGCTTGCGCATATATCTCCGCTGTAGGCAGCACAGACTCAGGCTGACCCAGCAGTCGCAAGCCCGGTGCGGCCAGGAAGTACCAGGCGAAGGAGAACGCGGCGAGCGGCAGCGCCAGCACCAGCGTTCGCACCAGCGCCTGCCCGACCGCCTCCCGGTCGCCTGCCCCGTGCGCCTGGGACACGATCGGCTCGATCGCCCGGATGGCCCCAAATGCCAACACCGAGCCGCTCAGTCCCCAGGCATGCGCCGCGCCGACGCCCGCCTGCGCAACGGAGCCGAGCTGCCCCACGCAGATGGTGTCGATCACGCTCATGGCCATGAACGCCGCCATTCCGAGGCTGTTGGGCCACGCCAATCGGGCAATGTGCTTGAGTTCGTTGCGCATGGCCGAGCCGGCCGCGGGCCTATCTCGCGGTGTGGGGCGATGTGCCTTGTACGGGTTAGCCCCGCGCGATGCGGTTCGTCGACGAAGTTGAGATCGAGGTGCGCTCCGGGCGGGGTGGGCGCGGAAGCTCATCGTTCCGCCGTGAGAAGTTTGTTCCGCATGGCGGCCCTGACGGCGGCGACGGGGGGCGGGGAGGACACGTGATCTTTCGGGCGGACGCCCGGCTCACCAGCCTCCTCGACCTGCGCTCGCGCGCGCACTGGCGGGCGGGCGACGGCACCAACGGGGACTATCGCCAGATGACGGGGGCCACCGGCGAGGACCTCGTCGTACCCCTCCCCGTCGGGACGGTCGTCAAAGACGTGGCGGAGGACCTGGTGATCTGCGAGCTTCTCCGAGACGGCGACGAGCGAATCGTGGCCCAAGGGGGGCGCGGCGGACTCGGCAACATCCACTTCAAGAGCTCGACCAACCGGGCGCCGAAAGAGACTGGACCCGCGGGACCTGGCGTCTCCGTCCGCCTAGCCATGGAGCTGAAGCTGGTCGCCGATGTTGGACTGCTCGGCTATCCCAACGCCGGAAAAAGCACCCTCATCTCCGTGGTGTCGGCAGCTCGCCCGAAAATCGCCGACTACCCTTTCACCACGCTTGTCCCAAACCTGGGCGTGGTCTCGATGGGCGACGCTGGCAGCTTCGTCATCGCCGACATCCCGGGCCTCATCGAGGGGGCAGCGGAAGGAAAGGGGCTTGGCCTGCAGTTCCTCCGTCACGTCGAGCGGACCCGTATGCTCCTGCATCTCGTGTCGCTCGAAGACGACGCGCTGCCCGCCTTCCGCCGCTGGGAAGTGCTGCGCAACGAGCTGCGCCTCTACAACCCCGAGCTACTCGACCGGTTGGAACTCGTGGTGCTCACCAAAGCCGACGTTGCCACGGCCGAGGTCATCGCCAAAGCCGAAGGGTCGTTCAAGATGGCCCGCGTGCCGACGATGGTCGTCAGCGCAGTCGCGAGACAGGGGATCCCCGATCTCTTACAGGCGGTCTGGAATCGCCTGAATGATCCTACCGCTGCTGGCCTGGTGCCTCGCTTGTCGGGAAACGGCGAGCCCGACGATCGAGGCCCCGCTCCCGACCGCGGCGGGCCACACGACCTTCGCGAGCGCTGAGGCGCTCGGGGCCTACGTTCTGGAGGCCCGAACCGAAACCACCCACACCCCCGAGAGCGGCCCGGCCCAGGTGACCGAAGAACTGACCCGGCTCCGCTGGCAGGACGCCGAACACTGGCAGTTCGTCCGCGAGCGGGCGGGAGACCTGCTGTCGGAGAGTCGGGTCTGGGATGGGCAGTTGTGGACGGCCACGCGCGACCGGGAACTGCGCCGGGGGCGCGACGCGGAAGTCGCCCGGGTTGGCCTGGCCCAGCAGGCGGACCCCTGGGAGCGCACCCTGGGTCCGACTGCGGCCAACGTCGCCTACATCGACCTCGGCACCGAAATCGTCGAGAATAGAACGACCCATCACTACCGGCTGGACCTGGTCCCCACCCCGGCAAAGGTCCGGAAGGGACAAGAGGTCGTGGGGGTCGAAGGGCAAGTGTGGATTGACGAAGAAACTGCCGTCCGCATGGCCGGCGACGTGACGGTGACCACTCGCAAAAAGGGCGGACTCACGATGCGACACCTACGCTTCTCGATGTCCAGGGTCGGCGGCGACGCGGGCGTCGAACCGCCACCCGCCCCCGCGGCGCCTTGAATCTCAAGGCTTCTCTCGCTACACTGTGGGTCTTGTTGATCGCGTCCGCCGTCCTCCTCGTTTCCGCCGGTTCGGCGATAGCATGTCCATATGAGGAGCTCATCGCGCGATCGGCAGCAAGCTCGGTGGAGGTCGACGACACCGCGGCGGTGCACGCCGCAAAGAGTCCCGACCTTCTGGGCGCGCACTCCGCGTGGGCGACCAGCCAAGCCGCGCGCCGAGCGATCGCCGAGGGCAGGGATTGGCGCTTCACCGGGCAGATCGCGCGCACCGCGAACGACCTGCCGTCGGACGTGGGTGCCCCGTACCGTACCCGATCGAATGAGGAGGGCTGGATCCTCGCAACCGAGCTACTAGAGGCTCTGGTGCTCGCCGGACACGTGGACGCCACCCTCGAACTGGCGGGCCGCCGCCACAAGGGCGAGGACGGAGAATTCGTGGTGGTGCTTACTTCGTGGCGGGTCATCAACTCGTGAGGTGTACGATCGAATCCATCGACTTGGCGAAAGCCGCCGCCGAAGCTGCTGCTGCCCGAAAGGCCGAGGACATCGTGGTCCTGGACATGCGCGGCATCTCCTCCTATTGCGACGCGTTCGTTCTCTGTCACGGCAGCAACCGGCGTCAGGTTCGGGCGATCGCTGAAGGGGTGGTCGATGACCTCAAGGCCAAAGGCGCGCGAACCACGGGGCTCGAGGGGTTGGACGCCTCGCGCTGGGTGCTCATCGACTTGGGGGACGTCCTCGTACACGTCTTCGACGGCCCGATGCGTGGATTCTACGACTTGGAATCACTCTGGTCGGACGCCCGGCGAATCGACATTCCAGGCGTCACCGCCGCGAGCCCGCCTCCGCCCCCGGTGCGCGCCCCCGCTCACGCGTAACTGACGTGGACATCGTGGTTGTCACCGGTCCGGGCCGCACGCCAGCCTGGGTGCGCGAGGCATGCGGGGAGTGGGCGCGGCGCATCGGCCGAACTTTCCCCATACAGATCGTCGAGTCGAGCCCCAAGCTGACCGGTCGCGCCCGCATCGTCGCGCTGGACGAACGAGGAGAGGAGCGTACGAGTGAGGGCTTCGCCGAGTTGATGGAGTCCGCCGTCCGGGCCGGGGCTCACCCGTTGATCTTCGTGATCGGTGGACCCTACGGCCTTGACGACACGGTCAAGGCAGCGGCCTGGAAGACGCTTCGCCTCTCCACACTCGTCCTCAATCACGCGGTGGCGCGGGTGGTGCTCGTCGAACAGATCTATCGAGCCTGCGCCATCCGAAATCGCAGCCCGTACCACCACGGCGATTGACGACGGCGCGACGGTGCCAAGCTTGGCCCTCGTGCTGGACCTCATCGCCATCCGCGACTGCATCGCCTGCCGAGTCGAACTCGACCAGAGGGGCCTTTGCCAAGCGTGCGCCGCAGATTTGCAGGCCACCTTGCACCCACTTGCGACGCGCAACACCCTGCTCACGCAGGCCTGGGCCATCGGCACCTACGCCGGCACCATCGGCGCCCTCGTCCGGCGAAGCAAGTTCGACCATGACCAGCATGCCTCGGCGCTTTTGGTGGGGTTGCTCCGCCATGCCCTTCTCGACGGTCTGCCCGCGGTTGTCGACCTGGTCGTGCCGGTCCCCACCACTCCGTGGCGAATCGCACTGCGCGGGTTCCACCTCCCCGAGCAACTTGGCGAGGTGGTGGTCGAAGCGACGGGCACGCCCATGCGGTGGGCCCTACGACGACGCTGGGGCGGGGCCCAAGCGCGCCGTAGCTTCCAAGAGCGCCTGGACGCTGGGGACTCGCTCTTTGCGCCTGTCGGAACCGTCGCCGGCCACGTTCTGCTCGTCGATGACGTGGTCACCAGTGGGGCCTCGATGCACGCAGCCGCCGCGGAGTTGATCGCCGCAGGCGCGACATCGGTGTCGTGCGTGGTATTGGCCGCGGCAGGCCCGCTCAGGCGTGTGCGCGTCGGGTTTTGTTGACAACGTCCGAAGGACCGTGACGCCCCCGGCGCGTACTTCTCTACAGGACGGCCAAACGGGGCCGATGAAGTACCTGGGCACGCTGGAACGAAAGTTGCAGTGAACTCAACCGAGTCCTGGAGACCGCGATGACCACCAAGATCGACACCAACCTCGGCGAACTCATTTCCAACTTCTATGAGCACTTCCTCATGATGTACGGAGATGAGGAGCTGGCGAGCGTAGCGACCGCGGCGGCCATCAACGACATCCTCGGACAGGCGACGGCGCGGACGCACGAAGCGGCTGCGTAGTCCCGACCGGCTGGCCACGCGCTGAGAGAGGCAGGGGAGGCCAATCTCAGCGCGGGCTCTGCCTTTTTTGGACTTGACGCCGCTTGGCCGACGGCCGGGGTACAATCCCGGCCGCGGGGTCCCGATGCTCATTTCTCTGTTGCTTTTCGCCTGTGAAACCCAAGGTGCCGGGGAGACCGACGACACGGGCGACGGCACATCGGCCGCCTCCGACCGCGACGGCGACGGCGTCCCCGATGATGCTGATTGCTCGCCTGACAACGCCAACGTCTACCCAGGCCACTACGAGGTCCCCTACAACGGCGTCGATGAAGACTGTGACGGAGCCGATGTCAACGACGTCGACGGCGATGGGTACATCGGCCAGAACGGGGGGGGCGACGACTGCGATGACAGCAATCCCAACATCAATCCTGGGCACGTGGAGATCTGTTACGACGTGCTCGACAACGACTGTGATGGCTGGGAAGGCGGCACCGACTGCGACGGTGACGGCTACGACATCAGCCACGACTGCTGGGACGACGAGTCGATTCCCTACCCCAACGAAGCTGGCCTGACGCCAGCTGAGGTCAACGACTCGGCCGTCGAGGTCTGGTATGACGGCACCGACGCCGACTGCGCTGGCGACAACGACTGGGACCAGGACCACGACGGTCAGGAGACCGAAGCCCACGCCGGCGGCGACTGCGACGACCTCAACGACCTCGTCAACACCGGCATGGACGAACTTTGGAACGACTACGACGACGACTGCGACAAGATCGTGGACTACGTCTCAGTCTCACTCTCGACGTCCCGCGCCTCGGGCGACTCCGGCACCGGGGAGGACCTGCTCGGCCACAAGGTAGTCTTCCTGCCGGACCGCGACGACGACGGCCGGCGCGACTTCGCGGTGAGTGCGCCGGGCACGGAGGGGTACGATGACGAGGGCGAGGCCTACGCGGCGGGCAGGGTCTGGATTCTCTCCTCGACCAACGGCATCACTACGCCGAAGAGCGAGGGGCTTTCGGTCATCGAGGGCTTCGGCTACACCGGGTACGCGATGTCGCTGACTGACATCACGGGCGAGACGACGTTGGCGATCGGCTCCGCCACCGGCGGAAATGTCTCGTTCTACGGGCTCGATGACCTGAGCACTGGAGCTGAGGTCGCCAACGTAGACCACGACTCGGCGGGCGCGGTTTTGCTAGAACCCGAGGCTGGGTCGCTCGTCGTCGGGTGCGGGGCCGGGAACGGGGCGGTGCTCATCTCGTCCTGGAGCAGCCTCTCCGGCAGTCAGGGCGTCTCCGCGGCGGACTTCAGCGCCGCATCGGAGGACTACGCCTGTCTGGACACCGCGCTGCTCGGCGACCTGGACGGCGACGGACTCGGCGAGCTGGTCGTCGGCATGGCGGACGAGTCCGGCGCGAGCACGCTCCGCTTTCTCTCTTCCGTGCAACGCGGCTCAGGCGGCGCCACGAGTGTCCTGGACCTGCAAGACTATGGGGCCTACACCTACGGCCTGTTGTTTTCAACGCTCCCTGACATCGACGGCAACGGCTACGACGAGGCGATGATCACCGACACCGCGGCGGACGCCCTCGCGACCGGAGATGGCCGCACCTGGATCGTCGATGGTGCCGACTTCACAGCGAGCTGGACCGGGGCGGCCATGGTCACCCTTTCCGGCGGGGTCGACAGCGCCAGCCTCCGGCCCACCGGCGTGGGCGACTTGGACGACGACGGTGACAACGACCTGATCCTCGGCCTGCCAGGCACGGGGCAAGTGGCGTTCGTGGAACTTGCGCTTCTGCGGGGCGGGGGCGACATCCTGCCCTCCACCAGCTTGCCCGGTTTCTTCGATCTGGACCCGGGCAACAGGTTCGGCGACTCGGCATGGGCCGAGGATATTGACGGCGACGGCCGAGAGGACTTGATGGTCCGCTCGGCCGAGTCACCCGGAAAGGTCAGCACCTTCCTGCACGAATAGCCGCGCCGTCGAACTACTCGGCGGTGGGCGCTGGGTAGGGCTCGGTCACGAGTTCCACCAAGGCCATCGGCGCGTTGTCGCCAGCACGACGGCCGAGCTTGACGATGCGCGTGTAGCCGCCCGGGCGGGCAGCGTACCGGTCACTGTACTCGCTGAAGATGACCTCCAGAAGGTCGCGATTGGTGATGTGCTGACGAGCCAACCGAATGGCATGCACGCGACGGGCCTTGGCAACCCGAAGCTCCTCGCCTTCCAAACTTGCCAAGCCGGCGTGAGGCACCTTCTTCGAGAAGGTGATCACCCGATCGGCGAGTTTGCAAAGCTCCTTGGCCTTTGCTTCGGTCGTCTGAATGCGCCCGTGGAGCATCAGGGAGGTGACCATGTTGTTGAACAAGGCCTTGCGGTGGTCGGACGCGATGCCGAAACTGCGGCCGGAGCTGAGATGACGCATGGGGGACTCCTTCTGTCCGCGACTACGCGCGGCTCTTCGGGAAGTTGTTGAGCTTCATACCCAAAGAGAGCCCAAGCTCCGAGAGGAGCTCCTTGATCTCGTTGAGCGACTTGCGGCCGAAGTTCTTGGTCTTGAGCATCTCCGCTTCGGAGCGCTCGACGAGCTGCCAGATGTACTCGATACCGGCGTTCTGCAAGCAGTTTGCCGACCGTACGGAAAGGTCAAGCTCATCTACCCGCTTGAAGAGCGCCTCGTTGAAGCTCTCCTGCGCCTTGGGCTCATCGCCGGACTGCGGCTCATCTTCCTCAGTGAAGTTGATGAAGACCTGAAGCTGCTCCTTGAGGACCTTGGCGGCAAACGCCACGGCATCCTCAGGCGTCACCGCCCCATTGGTCCAGACCTCGAGGGTGAGCTTGTCGAAGTCGGTACGCTGCCCAACGCGAGCGTTGGTCACGGTGAACTTCACTCGGCGCACCGGCATGTGGAGCGCATCGACCGGGACGGTCCCGATAGGGAGTTCTGACGCCGCACCGCGCTCGGCGGGGACGTAGCCCTTACCCATCGCGACGATCATCTCGGCGTGAAAGCGCCCCGTGCCCGTGATCGTGCAAAGCGGGTGTTCGGGGTTTAGCACCTCGGCCGCGGCGTCGAAGCGAATGTCACCAGCGCGAACGACTCGAATCTCTCCGGCTGCCCCTTCGATGTCAATCACGGCGCGGATGGGTTCCATCCGGTCCGTCTTGATGAGGATGCCCTTGATGTTCAAGATGATGTCCGTCACGTCTTCGATGACGCCCGGTATCGACGAGAATTCGTGAAGCACGCCCTCGATCTTGACACTGGTCACGGCCGCGCCCTGAAGGCTGGACAGCAGCACCCGACGCAGGGAGTTCCCCAGCGTGATGCCGAAGCCGCGCTCAAGCGGCCGCACCGTGAACTTACCGTAGGTGCCGGTCGACCGGCCGTCGCGTTCGATGCGGCGCGGCCGGGTAAGAGCGCGCCAGTTGCTGACGACGTATTCGTTGCTCATCTTCTCAATCTCCGAGGCAAGCTTCTTGCTCGGCTGGCCGAGCCGGCTGTTCGCTTGCCATGGACGTTCCGCTCGATCCGAAGGACGAGCGGTGCTGGCCAGGCGGGTTCACGGCACCCCAGAACGGGGGCCGAGGGAATCACACGCGTCGACGCTTGGGGGGGCGGCAACCGTTGTGGGGAATCGCAGTCTGATCGACGATAGACGTGACCCGAAGGCCCGCAGCGGCGATCGCGCGAAGCGCGGACTCGCGACCGGAGCCGGGGCCCCGAATCACGACGCCGGCCGTCTTCATGCCGTTTTCGATGGCCTTGCGCGTGGCGTCTTCGGCCACGAGTTGCGCGGCGAACGGAGTGCTCTTGCGAGAGCCTTTGAAGCCCTTCACCCCGGCGCTCGACCACGCCACCGTGTTGCCGACCATGTCGGTGATCGTCACGATGGTGTTGTTGAAGGTGCTCTGGATGTGCACCATGCCCACGGGCACGTTCTTTTTGACGCGCTTGACCTTCTTGCCTGATTCTTGCTTGCTCATACCGTCCTCCTACTTGGCCGCGACCTTCTTGCCGGCGATGGTGCGACGTGGGCCCTTACGGGTACGCGCGTTGGTGTGAGTGCGTTGGCCACGCGCGGGAAGGCCCCTCTTGTGCCGTGAACCCCGATAGGAGCCCAGGTCGATGAGGCGCTTGATGTTCATAGCGACCTCCTTGCGGAGCTCGCCTTCCACGCGGTGCTCGCGCTGTATGATCTCGCGGATGCGGGCGATTTCGACCTCGGAAAGGTCCTGCGTGCGGGTCGCGCCTTCCACCTGGGCCTTCACAAGTATGGCCGTGGCGGTCGGTCGGCCGATGCCGTAGATGTAGCTGAGCGCGATGTCCACCCGCTTATTTCGCGGGAGATCGACGCCTTCGATGCGTGCCATGATGTACTCCTAGCCCTGGCGCTGTTTGTGCTTGGCTGTTTCACAGATGACGCGCACGACACCGCGCCGCTTGATCACGCGGCACTTGTCGCAAATGACCTTGACTGAGGCCTTTACTTTCATGTGGTCTCCTCGCCGGCTCTACGCCGGTTCAACGGATGGAACGAAACAGCTTTCGCTGCATTTGTCTTCGAAGTACGTGCGGTTCAATCCAGCCGGGTCAGGATTTCCGGTCCGGCTGGGGTGATGGCCACGGTGTGTTCGAAGTGGGCCGAGCGACTATTGTCCGATGTCACTACTGTCCACTGATCGGATAGGATTTTAGTGTCGTCCGAGCCGAGAGTGATCATGGGCTCCACAGCCAGTACCATTCCCGGCTTGAGCAGGTCGCCCGTCCCTCTTTTACCATAGTTGGGCACGCTCGGCGGCTCGTGAAGCTTGCGGCCGATGCCGTGACCCACCATCTGCGTCACCACCCCCATTCCCTGCGGACGCACGGCGGATTCGATCGCGTGGCCGATGTCACCGATGCGAGCGCCTATCCGAGCCTGCGCAATTCCCAGGCGAAGCGCGTCCTCAGTTGCCGCGACCAGGCGTGCCGCTTCTGCGTCCCCCGCGCCCAACACCACGGTAAACGCGGTGTCGGCGAAGTAACCACCATAGACGAGTCCAAAGTCCAGCGAGACCACGTCTCCCGACTTCAGCCTGCGCTTCGACGGTATGCCATGAACCACCTGTTCGTTGATCGACACGCAAAGGCTGGCCGGGAACACCGCCTTGCCAACCCTATACCCCTTGAACGCTGGTTTAGCGCCACGGGCCAGAATCGCTTCCTCCGCCATATGATCCAGGTCGAGGGTCGTCATGTCCACAGCGACGACCTCGCGCAGACGGGCCACCACCTCGGCCAGCCGACCCCCAGCGCTTCGCATGACCGTCAGCTCCCACGGCTCCTTGAGCGGGATCATCCGTACCTAAAGCGCGAGCGCAGCGAAAATGCGCCGCCGAACTTCGTCGATCGCACCTTCCCCCGAAAGATCATGAACGGTCACGCGGTCCCGCAATTCGGCAAGGCATGGAAAGGTCTGCGCCCTGTAGGCCACAAGCCGGTCGCGGACGACCGCCTCGGCGTCGTCCTGTCGCTGCACCACGGCGGCCCCGCAACGGGCGCAGCTGCCGTCAGCGAGCGGCGGCGCGGTTACCACGTGGTAAGTCGCCCCACAGTTGGTGCAGGTACGTCGACCGGTGATGCGGGCGAGGATCGCCTGGTCGGGAACCTGCAGATTCACCACCGCAGAGAGCGTGCGCCGGCCCGCGCCGAGGTGACCGATCAGCCAATAGAGCTGCGGCACGGACCTGGGAAAGCCGTCGAACAGCACGCCGCCGGCTGCATCCTGCTCTTCGAGCCTGCTACCGACCAGATCGCAGGTGACGAGGTCCGGCACGAGCGCTCCGCGGTCCATGTAGCCACGCACGCGTTGGCCGAGCTCGGTCCCCTCGCGCAGGTTTTTCCGAAAGATGTCGCCGGTGGCCACGTGAGGCACCCCCAGGCGAGCCGCCAGGGCGACGGCCTGGGTGCCCTTACCCGACCCCGGCGGTCCGAACAGCAGCACGAACATCGCCGCTCCTACACGGGGTCGGCGCCGGCCAGCAACCGGCGACGTCCGCCGGACATGCCGGGCGCCTGAGGACCGCTGATCCCGTCATAATGCTGGGTCAGCAGCTGGGCCTCAATCTGCGCGACCGTGTCAAGCGAGACGTTGACTACGATCAGCAGGCCGGTTCCGCCGAACGCGAACGGCGTGCCGAACTGACTCGACAAGATGATTGGCAAAGTGCAAATGCCCGCCATGTACAACGCACCCACCCCAGTAAGGCGGGTGAGAATGTGGTCGATGTATTCGGCTGTTTGACGCCCGGGCCGGATGCCCGGAATGTACCCGCCGTGCTTCTTCAGGTTGTCTGCCACGTCCACGGGATTGAACACCATGGCCGTGTAGAAGTACGCGAAGAAGACGATCAGCCCCACCTCGGCGTAATTGTAAAGCCACGCCCCGGGCTGGAGCGCCGCCGTCAGCGCGCTGACGAAGTCAGCGGCAGCCCCTTCCGTCCCCTGGGTGAAGGTAAGGATGGTCGCCGGCGCCATCAGCACGCTGGAGGCGAAGATCGGCGGAATCACACCAGCGGTGTTGATCTTCAAGGGAAGATGGCTGGACTGCGCACCGTTGTACACCTTCCGCCCGACGATGCGCTTGGCGTACTGAATCGGAATTCGCCGCTGAGCCCGCTCGATCCACACGATCAGCCCGATCACGATCACCAAGCCGAAGCCAAGCAGCGTGAGTTGGAGAAGCGTCGTTTCGCCGTTGCGCAGCTTCAGAATGCTGTTCTGCACCGCACCGGGAAGCTGCGACAGAATCCCGGCCGCGATGATCAACGAGCTGCCGTTCCCGATTCCTCGTTCGCTGATCTGTTCGCCAATCCACATCACGAAACAGCTTCCGGCCGTGAGCGTGATCGCGGTCAGGATTCGAAAATTCCAACCCGGGTCGAGGACGATACTCATCCCCTCCACCGGCGGCTGGGACTCGAGCGGCAGCGCCACCATCAGCACCCCCTGCACGAGGGCAATCCCGATGGTCGCGTAGCGAGTGTACTGGGTGATTCGACCGCGACCCTGCTGCCCTTCCTTCGAGATTCGCTCCAACGTGGGGATGGCCACCGTCAGGATCTGAATGATGATGCTGGCCGTGATGTACGGCATGATGCCAAGGACGAAAACCGAGAAATTCCCGAGCGCCCCGCCCGTGAACATGTCGTACAGCCCGAACATCGACTGGCTGTTCTTCTCGATCATTTTCGCGAGCGCCTCGCGATTGACCCCAGGCGCCGGAATATGGGCGCCCAAGCGGTACACCGCAAGCATGCCGAGCGTGAACAACACGCGGCTGCGAAGGTCTGGCATGCGCCAGATAGTGGAGATCCAGCGGGTCATGCCATCCTCAGCGCGGGAAGGCTAAGCGCGCTCCTCGCGAAAGCAACGGGGCGCGGCCGAAGCCGCGGGTTCACGCCCCGTCCTCGACCGACCCACCGGCCGCTTCGATCTTGGCACGAGCGCTCGAAGAGACCTTCGCGAGGCGAACAACAAGCTTCACGGTCAACTCGCCGTCGCCGAGCAGCTTGACGCCGTCCCGACCGATACGCGAGATGATGCCGGCGGACTTGAGCGAGGCCGCGTCCACCGTCGAGCCGGCGGCGAGGCCGCCGAGCTTCTCGATATTCACGATCTCAAAGTCGGTCTTGTTGTAGTTCCGAAACCCGACCTTGGGAAGTCGGCGTTGAAGCGGCATTTGTCCGCCCTCAAACCCGAACCGCCGGGTGTAGCCGGCGCGCGCCTGCTGCCCCTTGGTGCCGCGACCCGCGGTCTTGCCGAGCCCGGAACCCTGGCCCCGACCGATGCGCGTACGGGGAGTCTGGCTACCGGGCACAGGCTTGAGTCGACTGAGTTCATCCGCCACTGGACACCTCTTCCACCTGTAGCAGGTGGATGACTGACTTCACCATGCCGCGCACGCTCGGTGTGTTTTCCAGAACGCGAGAGCCGCCGATCTTCCGAAGGCCGAGCCCGCGCAGCGTTGAACGCTGCCGCTCGTCGCACCCGATCTGCGAACGGGTCAGCGTCACCTTGAGCTGGATCATGCGCGCTCCCTGCCAGCGCCGAAGACGCGGTGGCCGAGATCGTAGTTCGCGACCACCTCTTCGAGAGACTTGCCACGGCGAGCCGCGACCATCGCCGGTGACTCCACCTGCTTCAACGCCGAGATCGTCGCCTTCGCAACGTTGTAGGGGTTGGAACTGCCCAGGCTCTTGGTGAGCACATTGTGGTAGCCCGCAGCGTCCAGAAGCGCGCGCACCACCGGACCTGCGATAACGCCAGTTCCTGGGTTGGCCGGACGAAGCAATACCTTGCCCGCGCCGAACCGGCCTTCAATGATGTGGGGTACCGTACCGTCCACAACCGGCACATCGAACATCGTACGGCGCGCACGCTCAGTGGCCTTGCGCACGGCTTCCGGCACTTCGTTCGCCTTGCCCTGGCCGATACCAATCCTACCATCCCCGTTGCCCACCACGACCAGCGCGGCGAACGAGAACCGACGACCGCCCTTGACGACCTTGGCGACGCGGTTCACGTAGATGTTCTTCTCGATCACCTGCGAATCTTCCGCAGGCTTACGAGGGGCGTGCTTTTTGCCGGTTGGCATTGACATATGAGCTCCGTGGCGCACGAGACGCCGAGCAGAAAGGTCTAGAAGTCGAGGCCGGCTTCCCGGGCACCGTCGGCCAGGGACTGAACCCGACCATGGTAGAGGAATCCGTTGCGATCGAAGACCACTTGCGTGATGTTCGCAGCCTTCGCCTTTGAGGCGATGAGGGCACCGACGGCGCGCGCGGACGCCCGGTTGCCACCGTGGCCGGCGTGCGACTTGAGCTCTTCCGACAGCGTCGACGCCGCGGCGAGCGTGGTGCCCGCGTCATCGTCGACGATTTGGGCGTAAATATGATTGGCCGACCGGTACACCGACAGCCGAGGCCGCGCGGTGGTGCCGGCAAGTTTCCCCCGAATGCGCGCCCGACGGCGGTTGCGGGCCAGAGC
The DNA here is from genome assembly GCA_947445035.1 of Deltaproteobacteria bacterium. Lineage (GTDB taxonomy): Bacteria > Myxococcota_A > UBA796 > UBA796 > SXON01 > SXON01. The sequence goes on along the minus strand of CANFCK010000008.1, from coordinate 7,109 downwards.
CTGATCTTCGCGAATGGACATGGCGTCTCCCTACTTCTTGGCCGTCTTACCGGCTTTCAACCGGATGTGTTCGCCTTCGTTCCGTATGCCCTTGCCTTTGTAGGCATCCGGCGCGCGGAGTTCACGGAGCTTGGCAGCGGTCTCACCCACGCCCTGGCGGTCAGCCCCCTTGATGATCAGGGTGGTCGCCTTCTCTACGTCGATGGTGATCCCCGCGGGGAACGGGAACTCGATCGGGTGGGAATAACCCAGCGCCAGAACGAGGGTCTTCCCCTTGACTTCGCCCTTGAAGCCCACGCCCGTAATCGAGAGCCTCCGCTCGTAGCCCTTGGTGACGCCCGTCACCATGTTCGCGAGCAACGCCCGCGTAAGTCCGTGATTCGACCGGCTCTGACGTTCATCATTGATGCGAGTGACAGAGAGTGCGCCGCCTTCCTCGGATACCTTTACGCCCGTCGCGATAGCTTGGGCGAGCTCTCCCTTGGGACCCTTGATCCTGACCTGAGTGGCGCCCACCGACACGATTACCCCTGGGGGGACGGCGATGGGCTGCTTGCCGATGCGCGACATTGGCTGCTCCTACCAGACGTAGCAGATGACCTCACCGCCAACGCCAGCCGTACGGGCCGCCTTGTCGGTGAGCACGCCGCGAGGCGTAGTGAGAATGGCGACCCCGAGGCCGTTTCGGACTTTCGGGAGTTCGTCCTTGCCGACATACGTCCGCCGGCTTGGGCTGGAGACCCGCTGAAGACCTTGGATGACGCCGGCAGCGCCGTCCACGTAGCGAAGGAACACCTTCAGGTTGGGCCGCTCAGCGTCCGCCTGGTCGATGTACCCCTCAATGAACCCCTCGCTCTTGAGGATTTTGACGATTTCAAGCTTCATCTTCGAACGGGGAATGAGCACCGACTTTTGTCGGGCTGCCAGACCGTTGCGGATGCGCGTGAGCAGGTCAGCGATCGGATCGGTGGTAACCATCTGCGCCTCCTACCAGCTCGCCTTCATCACACCCGGGATCTCGCCCTTGAGGGCGAGGTCGCGGAAGCAGATGCGGCACATGTTGAAGTTGCGGAGGAAGGCGCGAGGACGACCGCACAGCGGGCAGCGGTTGTACTTGCGAGAGGAAAATTTCGCCGGCCGAGCGGCCTTCGCGATCATTGACTTTTTGGCCATCTGAGCCCCCCTACTGCCGGAACGGAAGGCCAAGGTGCTGCAGCAGCGCCTTGCCCTCCGCGTCGGTCTTCGCGGTGGTGACGAAGGAAATGTTCATGCCGGTCACCTTCGACACGCGGTCGTAGTTGATCTCCGGGAAGATGATCTGCTCGGTGACGCCGAGGGAATAGTTGCCTCGCCCATCGAACGCCCTCGGGTTGATACCGCGGAAGTCACGGACGCGGGGAAGCGCGATGTTGATCAGCCGATCAAGGAACTCCCACATCCGGCGACCGCGCAGGGTCACCCGGGCTCCGATGGGAATTCCAGCGCGGAGCTTGAAGTTCGCAATAGCCTTCCGCGCCCGGCGGACCTGGGGCTTCTGCCCAGTAATTAGCGCGAGCTCTTCGGCCGCCGTCTCCAGCACTTTGACGTTCTGGGTGGCTTCCTTGACGCAGGTGTTCAGTACGATCTTCTCGAGCCGAGGCACCTGCATCACGTTGGCGTAGCTGAACTCCTGGAGGAGCGCTGGCGTGCTCGTGTTGCGGTAAACCTCCTGCATACGTGGTGCCATGATTAGCCCCCTGCCTGGTCGATTTTTACGCCGGTCTTCCGATCGACCCGCGAGCGGCTGCTGTCGTCTTGCACCTTGATGCACACCTTCACACGGCGGCCAGCCGCGGCGTCCCACAGCGCCACGTTCGAAACGTGCATCGGGCGTTCTTTCTCAACGATGCGCCCCGCCTGTTCGCCTTGGGCCTTCATATGGCGCTTTTGCAGCGCCACGCCCTCGACCACCACGCGCCCCTCTTCCGTGAGTACGCGCACGACCTTGCCGACGCGGCCCTTGAACTTGCCGGCGATGATGACGACGGTGTCGTCCCGATGAATTTTCAATTTGGTCTTCATGGCCGCCTCACAGAACTTCGGGAGCCAGCGCCACGATCTTCATATACTGCTTGCCGCGAAGCTCGCGTGCAACAGGACCAAAGATTCGTGTGCCCACCGGCTCACCCTTCGCGTCAATCAACACGGCTGAGTTGGTGTCGAACCTGATGTAGGACCCGTCAGCGCGACGTACTTCCTTGGCCGTCCGGACGATGACCGCCTTGGCCACCTCGCCCTTCTTAACCTTGCCATTGGGGATGGCCTCTTTGATGGCGACCACGATCACGTCCCCCAGGGAGGCGTACTTCCTCTTCGAGCCGCCGAGCACCTTGATGCACTGCACCCGCCGCGCTCCGGAGTTGTCGGCCACGTCCAAATGGGACTGCATCTGAATCACGCTGCACCCCCGGCAGAGCGGACTTGCACCACCACCCAGCGCTTGGTGCGGCTGAGCGGACGGGATTCCTCGATGACCACGAAATCATCGACTTTGCAGCCATTCGATTCGTCGTGTGCCTTGTAGTTCTTGCTAGTCTTCACGTACTTCTTGTACGTGGGGTGCTTGTGCGTGCGTTCGACGGACACCACCACGGTCTTGTCCATCTTGTCAGAGACAACGCGACCAAGCAGCGTGCGACGCCGGCGCGGTTCGGCGCTGGCAACCTCGTTGGTTCCCTCGGCGGGCATGATTCACCTGTAGCTTTGTGTTCTCCCGCAGGTCTCCACCGGACGGTGGACTTCAGCGGGTTGGGGACTGTCCAAGGACAGCTCCCGAGGAGGACGCGCTTCTACTCCACGCCATGATTGGTGTCAAGCATGGACTTGAGAAAGCCGCCGCCCGCTTCGGCGACTGCCCCGAGCGCGGTTGGCGTGAACGAGCCAAGGTGCCGTGACCGGAGTCCACCCTGGATCACACCGCCGACGCGTTCGCGACGGCGAATCTCCGTTTGCGCGCGCGCAATGGCTTTGCGGGCCTTGCCGAGCAAGCTGTTGTTCTCCAGCTTTCCGGTGGCATGCCGCAACTGATGGCCGGCGAGTTCGCGCTGGCAGCTGAGCTCGTGGTGCACGAGCTGCTCGTCCGTGAGTGCCGAGAGTTCGGTGGTTTTCATCCGACGTGGTCCTCTCGCTTGATGAAGCGGGTTCCGAGGGGGAGCTTGTGGCTGGCAAGGCGGAACGCCTCCCGGGCCACGTCCTCCGTGACCCCCTCGATTTCATAGAGAATGGTGCCCGGCTTGACCACCGCCACCCAGAACTCCACGTTGCCCTTTCCGGTACCTTGGCGGGTCTCGGCGGCCTTCTTGGTGACGGGCTTATGCGGGAACACTCGTATCCAGATTCGACCGCCACGCTTGACGTACCGGGTCAACGCGATTCGCGCGGCCTCAATCTGTCGGGAGGTCAACCGACCGGGGTCGGTTGATTGCAGGCCGAACTCACCGTAGGAGACGTCACCGCCTCGGTAGGCAAGACCGTTGGATCGGCCCTTCTGGACCTTGCGAAATTTGACACGCTTGGGGGAGAGCATTGTGGATTCCTCTCAGAGCGACCGGTCTTCGTCGCCGACCACGAACTCACCTTTGTAGATCCAAACCTTGACGCCGATGACGCCGTAGTTCGTTCTCGCCTCGGCCAGTCCGTAGTCGACATCGGCCCGGAGGGTGTGCAGGGGCACACGACCCTCACGGTACCACTCCGTGCGGCTCATCTCGGCACCGCCGAGACGACCCGAACACATAACCTTGATGCCCTTTGCCCCAGCCTTCTTCGACTGGGTCATTGCCTTCTTCATCGCGCGGCGAAAGCTGACGCGCTTTTCGAGTTGCGCAGCGATGTTCTCCGCAACCAGGATGGCGTCAGTGTCAACCTTGCGCACCTCCATCACGTTGAGGAACAGCTCGGTCTTGACTAGCGCCTGAAGATCAGCCCGGAGCTGGTCGAGGCCCTTGGCCCGTTTGTCGATCACCATGCCCGGCTTTGCCGCATGGATGAACACTTTGGCCTTGTTCGCCGCGCGCTCGATGCGTATCTTAGAGATGCCGGCCACGAACAACTTTTCCTTCAGATACCGACGGATCTTGATGTCTTCGTGAAGGAATCGCTGGTAGTCCTTCTCCGCGTACCATTTGGATTCCCACGGCCGGGTGATCCCGACGCGGAACCCGATTGGATTTACCTTTTGGCCCATGATTCAGGACTCCTCGCCGATAACGACGGTGATGTGGGCAGTCTTCTTAACGATTGGCGTTGCTCGCCCTTGGGCGCGAGGCCGGAACCGACGAAGCCCGGCCGCGGCACCGACTTCAATGCGCTTGATGACGAGCGCGTCGATATCCAACTCACGATTGTTAAGCTTTGCCGATTGCTCGGCGTTGGCGATCGCCGACTCGACGAGTTTAGCGATGAGCGGCGCCGACTTCTTGTCCAAGAACTGAAGCGCCTCCACCGCCTGACCGGCACGCTTTCCGCGGACCACGTCGGCCACCAGGCGCGCCTTGCGGGCGCTGATGCGAGCAAAGCGGAGATGTGCTGTCGCCTCCATCACTTCACCTTGGTCTTGCGGTCGGCGGCATGCCCGTAGAAGGTCCGCGTGTGTGCGAACTCCCCGAACTTGTGTCCGACCATGTTTTCGGAAATGTAGACCGGCACGAACTTCTTCCCGTTGTGGACGGCGAAGGTCAGACCGATGAAGTCCGGCAGGACGGTGGAACGGCGACTCCAGGTCTTGATGACCCGGTTTCCCCCGCCCCCCGCCGCACGGGCCGCATTGGCCTTGGCGAAGACGTGTTGATCAACGAACGGACCCTTCTTTACTGAACGTGCCATGTCGGGCGGCTCCTACTGGCGACGCTTGACGATAAAGCGAGTGGTGGGCTTCTTCTTCGAACGGGTCTTGTACCCCTTCGTCGGTTTGCCCCAGGGAGTGACGGGATGCCGGCCGCCTTTGGTGCGGCCTTCACCACCGCCGTGCGGATGGTCGATTGGGTTCATGGCCGTGCCACGGACAAACGGACGCCAGCCGAGCCAGCGCGCACGTCCCGCCTTGCCAAGCCGTTCGTTCTCATGCTCAAGGTTGCCGACCTGACCAATGGTCACCCGACACTCACCGAGTATCTGCCGAAGTTCCCCGCTCGGAAGGCGAAGCAAGACGTACTTTCCTTCCTTGGCCATCACCTGGGCGTAGCTGCCAGCGCTCCGACACATTTGTCCGCCGCGGCCGACCTTCAATTCCACATTGTGCACGAATGTGCCGAGCGGAACGGCGGTGAGCCGCATGGCGTTGCCTGGCTTGATGTCCGCGGTGTCCGACGCGACGACGCTGTCCCCTACTCCGAGACCGACGGGCGCAAGGATGTAGCGCTTTTCTCCGTCGGTGTAGTGCAGAAGGGCGATTCGCGCCGTGCGATTGGGGTCGTACTCGATCGTGGCAACCCTGGCGGAAACTTCGAATTTGTTCCGCCGAAAGTCGATGATTCGATAGGAACGCTTGTGACCGCCGCCCATGCGGCGCTGGGTCATACGACCCATGTTGTTGCGGCCGCCGGTCCGCTTCAGCGGAACGGTCAGGGAGGGCTCCGGGCGGTCGGTGGTCACCTCAGAGAAGTCAGGTGCGACCAGGAAGCGTGTGCCCGGTGTGACCGGACGAAAGCGACGGGTACCCATCTCAGGCCTCGAAGAAGTTGATGGAGTGGCCGGACGCGAGCTTCACGTAGGCCTTCTTCCAGTTGGAGCGCTTCCCGTAGAACCGCCCGAAGCGCTTGTACTTGCCACGCACACAGACCGTGCGCACGTCCTCGACCTTCACCGAGAAGAAGGACTCCACAGCGGCCTTGATTTCGTGCTTGTTGGCGGTGTCGCCGACCTGGAACACGTACGTGTTCTGTGTGGCCTCGGCCGCCGCGCTGCGTTCGGTCACGATCGGGCGCAGGATAATTTCGTGGATCTCAGCCATGCGCGACCTCACTCCCCAGCCGCGCCACGATCGCCGCGAGGGCTCCTTGGGCGACCGCCATGTTTTTGTGCCGGAGCACGTCGTAGACGTTCAAACCTTCCACCGGAAGGACCGTGACGCCCGGAAGGTTGCGCGCGGCTAGCGAGACCGCCTGATCCATCGTTGGGAGCACCACCAACACACTTTCGAAGCCGAACGCCTTCATAAAGCTGCGGAAATGCTTGGTGCGCGCCTCGGGAAGGGCGAACCCGTCGAGGACGACGAGGGCCGCCTCGCCTGCCCTACGGCTCAATGCACTACGAAGCGCCAAGCTGCGAACTTTCTTGTTCACCTGAAACGCGTGGCTCCTCGGCTGAGGCCCGAAAACCGATCCGCCGCCTCGCCACTGCGGCGACCGCGTGGACCCCTGACGGGCGCGCCCGGTACCCTTCTGCTTCCAGGGCTTCCGACCGCCGCCAGCAACCATCGCGCGTTGCTTGGTGGAATGGTTGCCCGACCGGCGCGCGGCGAGCTGGGCACGGACTACGAAGTGGAACAGGTGTTCCTTGACTTCGACCCCGAAGACCGCATCGGCAAGATCGGCAGAACCGACCTTCACCTTTGCGAGATTGTAAACATCGACCTTGGCCATGACGTTCCTCTTGGGCCTAGGAAAGCTTGATCTCAACGTGCACACCCGCGCTGAGATCGAGCTTCATGAGCGCGTCGACCGTGGCTTGGGTGGGCTCGAGGATGTCCAGCAGGCGGTGGTGAGTGCGGCGTTCGAACTGCTCGCGCGACTTTTTGTCGACGTGCGGACTGCGAAGCACCGTCCAGCGGGAAATCGTGGTCGGGAGCGGCAGGGGACCACGAATGGTCACCCCGGTACGCTTGGCCGTATCCAAAATTTCACGCGCTGACTTGTCAAGCAGCTTGTGATCGTACGCCTTGAGGCGAATGCGAATGCGATTGGCGGAGGCCATGAAATACCCCTACGCGATGATCTCGGCGACCACACCGGCGCCGACAGTCTTGCCACCTTCGCGGATGGCGAAGCGGAGCTGCTTCTCCATTGCGATTGGCGTGATGAGCTCGATCGTCATTTCAACCCGGTCACCGGGCATCACCATCTCCACTCCGT
>CANFCK010000007.1 GCA_947445035.1 Deltaproteobacteria bacterium | reverse complement strand
TCGTGACGATGCCACCCCGACCCAGGGCGCGAACCTTCAAACGTCAGCGTGCCCTCTGGCGAGCGGCGGTAACGGCCGAGCAGACCGCAGCCAATCGCGGGCGTCGGGAGGCGAGACCGGCGGGGTAGAGCCAAACACCGCGTCTACCCCACACGGGGGCCCGCCGCGGCGGGCCCCCGACAGAAACGGCGTCCCAATCACGTCTACCGGTGGCCACCAGTGGGACGTGGGAAGCCAACGTGGGATGCGACCTTCGCCAAGCGGTTGAATTCGATGAGACGGGACACCCACGGCCCACAAGGCCGCCGCCGCATGACCCCGAACGTGGATCAGTTTGCCCGAGCTACGGGTGGATCAGTATGGCCGGTCCTTGACATGTCCAAAGTAGAGCGGCCGCAGCGTTGCAGGGGATCGCTGGGGGGATACGCGTGGGTCGTGTGCAGTCGAAGGGGCGCGTCACGCCGCTCGCCAGACTGGGTGGGGTGTTTCGGTTTTGGATCACGTTACGAGCGATCTGCCGTGAACACATGGTTCAACACCAATAAGGGCAGAAATGCCCTTGACGTTGAAAACGTCAGCTCGGGAGTTGCGCCCGTTCAACCTGCGAATCGCAGATCGGCGAACCTTGGCAACAAGAATAGTTTTGGTTGTAGCTGATTAACTTTCTTTCAACCCGGTGAGCACCGGCTACGGTGAGGGGGTCTGAACCACAAACAACCCCAGCCCCGATAGGATTCACCCAATGCCCGCTCCCTCGAACAAGATCAAAGTCGTCGGCCTTGTGCAGAAGCTGATGCTCCAGACCAACGGCGTGGACGGCTCGACCATCACCACCGAGCTTGACACGCCGAACCTCACTGGGCTGGGTCCGTACGTGGCCGGCATCACCGCCCATAGCCTCCTGGAGCAGTACAGCACGAACTTCAAATGGAAGGTCGTGTTCTTCTGGTCGTTCAACGGCATCACCTGGTCGAGCCCCGTCGACCTCTTCGCGTTCTCAACCACCGGCGGCCAGGTGATCCACACCGCCTACACCGACGCCACCAAGCTCGGCCTGCACATGCGCTACGGCCTCGCCTGCGCGCCGTCCTCCGGCACCAACCGCGAGTGGGGCACGGTCAGCGTCGCCCTGGCGTTCGAGTTCCGGAGCTAGTCGCCATGGCACGCTCGTTCGTCGACTGGTCCCATGCTTCGTTGAGCGACTACGCGACGGTGTCGCCGTTTCAGGGGGAAACGCTGAAGCGGCCTGGCTTCACTCCAGGGCCAATGACGGGCGGGCGCGCCGCCGGGCTCGTGTCGAGCGCACGCGCGAAGGCGCAGGCTGGGTCGTCCGACTGCGGATGTGCTCCGACCGAGCGGTCGGCGTGCGGCGGCGTATCCGATCTCGCTACGTGCGGGTGTGTGGCCTGTGCAACGGCTCGCGCCCCCCGCTTGGTCAGCGGCACGCCGAGCCTCCTGCACGACAACGGCGGCTGGAGTGCCCCGATGGCGCAATCTGCGCACAGCACGGCGTCCGGGCGGGCGAGCAGTGCCCAATCCGGCCCCATCGCGAATGCGGCCCGCGTCGAGCCGGCCGCGCTTGGGCCCAAACGGTGGGTGGAGTCGGCCGTGTCGGGTGCGAAGTCCCTCGTGGTCGACGCGCGTCTGCAGGCTGCCGTTAGCGCCAGGGAAGCGCCCCGACCCGGGCCCGAGGCGGCCTCGGCGTCCAAGTCCCAGGCGCCGGAGAACTACGCCGACCTGGGATGCAAGGTATTCGTCAGCCCCTACAACACCGAGGATCCGGACGACGACCCCGTCTTGGTGCGCCGGGTGAAGGACACGCCAGGCAGGTCGTTCGATGAGTTCTTCGACTACGCCGAAGTCGACGATGCACCCGACCATGAGGTATTCGGCGCGGAATCGGGGCTCTCCAACGTCGTTGCGGTGAATACCAACTGTAGCTACAACGGCACTCCGTCGTTTTTTTTCTGGTGGTACGGTTCGATGGTTCCGGATCTGCGGGCGCAAAGCGACGGCCTGGGCATGGACTGGTTGTACTTGAACGTCGCGTCGCCCGAAGCCTACGTGCGGAGTCTTGAGGATGCTGGGCTCGCGGACGAGGGCGCCGCGGACACGGTCAGTGGGAGGGCGTTCCCGGGGTCAGGATGGGAGGCGGCGACGGGCAACACCAACCAACAGGGGAATGTGTGGCTGCTCGCGGTGGTGCAATTCTACGCCGTGTACAAGGTGGAGAGTCGGGCGGATGGCATCGTGAAGATCCGCTACTGGGTGGGCGTGACGCTTCACCCGTCGACGTATCCGAACCCGGACGAGTGGTCCTTCCTGACCGACGAGTGGGACGAGAACGACGCGTTGTCGTCGGTCATGCAGATACTCTTCGACGATCCCTCCGGTCGGGCGCAGCCGGGTCAGCGTATCCAGCAGTTCATGTCCTGTGTCACGAGTGTTCGGGCGCGCATCGTCACCGGGCGCTCAGCTAGCAAGAACTTCGGGTTTCCTGGAAACGCCCGTAATTATCCTGCGGGCCGCGACTCGGAATTCGGGGAGGCGACGACGCTCGCCGACTGGACCAGGACGTCCTTCCCGTATCCGCTGGGGCTGACGGGGGGAGGCAATATCGTCGAGACGCCGACGTACCAAATGCAACCGTATCCCGAGTCGGCTGTGGGCTTTCTCGGCGCCGCAGCGGTTCAGACCACCGCAGGGGCCGACGAGGGCACTCCCGGGGCTGCGGTCAGCTATTTGGGGAACATGATGACCGGTATCGCCCAATTCGGGCACCAAAGCGAGTGGACGCCGGAGGTGAGGGCGCAGTACGTCCAACAGGGGTTCGATTGCCTCTTCGGGGACGCGGTCGTATGCTCGCTCAAGCTCGGATACATCCCGATGGCCGAGCCCGGACGCGACAGCCCCCTGCACGTGCGGGCCAGCCGGAAGTTGCGGAGCGAAGACCTGGTGTCGGTACGGGATTTCCGGGATGCCATGGCGACGCTCAAGGGGCGAGGAGCCGGGGCGGACTATGTGTATGCCTTTGGTGACAGCGACAGCCTGCCGTGACCGGTCGACTCGCGGTCGTGGTGGTGCCCCTTCCGCGGGGGTGGGTTGTGTTGGGCATCATCGTCGTGCTCCATGCTTGCGACGACAGCGCCGGAGGGGGCCCCACATCTGGCCCGCCGATCGGAGGTGCCCCCGCCTGTGCGCAAAAGGAGCTGTGGGATTTCGACATCCCCCTCCGATACGTCGACCACGCGATGCGGCGGCGACCCGCTGGCGGGTGGGTCGTTCCGATGTTCCAGGACCAAGCGTTGCTGGTGGTGGAGGACGACGGCACGGAGCTGGCGCGCATCGACATGTCGGTAGCTGGGATATCCAACAGCAGCGCACCTGCCGAGGTGTATTGGGTGTCCGGGGCGCTATACCTCGGCGTCAGCGCGCTCTCCGAGGAGGGAGTCGCGACCGTCTCTGTGTACGAGGTCGGGGAGAGTGCCCTCGTGCTGCCCATGCGGTCGCTGGTCACCCTCCCCGGGTATTTCGAGGCAATTGGCGCGCCGACATTGATTCCCGCCTCGGAGGGCGTGGGGCTTGTCGTCCCGGCGACCCGGTGGCTGGTCGGCGAGGAAGACGACGGGGAGAGCGTCGCTCCCAAGTTGTGGTACGCCGCGCTCGGCGCCTCCGTCGTGGACGTCGTGACCCCGGTGAATCTGCAGCTGGCTTGGGCGGGCTACCCGGCCGAGTGGTCGGCGTCGAACCGGGCAGGGAGCGCACTCAGCGCGACGATGAGCGGGCTGGTGGTCTTGGATGACCACGGTGCGGTGCTCTCATTCTCCGAGACTGATTTCGCTCCGATCGCCGCCCGGGACGACAATTCGTGGTTCCGCACTCGCTTCGAGACCTACCCGGCGGAGGGCGAACCGAGGGCCGTGTTTGCGGAGACCTTTGGTGCCGACCTGCAGACCATCTCAACCGGGTCGCCGGCGTGGACTTGCCTCTCCCCAGACTGGGGAGTTTGCGGCTGGGCCCATGTCTACAGCGCCCCACTGGCCGGCGATGTCGCGGGCGCACTCCTGGTCTGGCAACGACAATACCCGCCCCCGGATGACACCCATGCGGAGGTCGTACTCACGCGGGTGGATCACGACGGGAACGCGATCGGATGTTCGTTGTACTTCGAGGGCGGGTACGCCTACCCCACGGCCGCCGCGCTGGACGGCGATGTCGCCTCAGTGTTCTGGCTCGACGGTTGGCCGGATGGCGCTTTGAGCTACCACGCCTGGAGCGGCGTGATGCCCGACGAATGACCATCGTGACCCACGTGCAGCACCAGCCCCTCCTTCAATGCCAAGAACTCCGCCCGCTCCTGCCCTGCTCGTCCAGCCACCAAGTTCTATAATCATCAAGTTGAGCCGACCACACCGAATGACGGCGATCCGGAGACCCCGGATCGCCGCCGTCTTCGTTTTCGTGGCGCGGCAGGTTCACGGGAACAGGGTATCCGTGCCCTCCGCCAGCGCAGCGGCGATCCGAGCCTCGGCGACCGCAGCCCGCGCCTCGACCCACGCGCGCCTTCCGTCGAGGGCGCGGGCGCGCAGCAGCGTCGCCTCCGCGATGTCGAGCTCGCCGGCGAGCCATGCGACCTCGACGCCCGAAAGCACGGCGGTTGCGTCCCCCGCCGGGTCGTCGCCGAGCAGCGCCGCCAGCGGTTCGAGGTCGCGCATGCGCTCCGACGATGCGGCCTGCTCCGCGGTGGCACGAGCGGAGGTGCTCGCCGCCTCGGACTGCGCCCGTCGGAGATCACCGCGGGCGCTCCCGCGACCGGCGGGATTGCGCTGCCAAAGCGGAACTTCGACACCGAGCGTAGGGCCCACGACAGCGCGTCCCGCGTCGTCTTCGTAGAACACGCCGATCTCGACGGCCGGAATGGTGGCCGCGCGCTCGCGGGCGAGCGCCGCGCGCGCAGCCTCGACCGACGCTTCCGCAGCGCGGACATCGTCGCGCGCTCCTGCGGCTCCCTGTGGCGGCGCGGCTGCGAGCGGATCTCCGTCGGCGGTCGCGGTCGGATCGCCCGTCAATGCAGCGAGCGACGCCCTCGACTCCGCGAGCGATGCGCGGGCTCGAAGCACCAGCCCGACAGCGCGGGCCTCCTCCAGTCTGGCCAGGCGTAGCTCGAATTCGGCGGCTTCTCCCGCCGCCACACGCTTCTCCGCAGCCTCCCGCAGTCGCGTGGTTCCCGCCAGCTCGTCCGAGGCGATCTCGACCTCGGATTGCGCGACGGCCGCGCGCAGCCACGCCCGCCGGGCCTCCGCCGCGGTCACGAGCCGCGCTCTGTCCCGCGCGGCCTCCACCGAGTCCAGAGAAGCGCGCGCGCTCCGGGCGGCCGCGAGGCCCTCCCCCGACAAGGACACCGCCTGGCTCGCCTCCAACTCCAGCCGCTCGTCGCCCACCCTGCCGCTGACGCGCGGGTTGTGCCGGAGCCACGACGCCGCCGCCAGCGCCCCCTCTCCAGCCTCGACCCGCGCCTCGGCCTCCGCGAGCACCGGGTCGTGAACGAGCGCGGCCCTCACCGCCTCGCCTGGCGTCATGGCTGCTGCCATCGTCGCAAGGAGCAGGATCATGCGGACCTCCCGAAGCGCCGGTACAGGACAGGCACGACCAGCATGTTGAGCGCCGTGGACGACAGGAGGCCGCCGAGGATGACGACGCCCATCGGCGCCTGAATCTCGTTGCCGGGCTCATCCGCGCCGAGGACGAGGGGAACGAGCGCCAGACCCGCGCACAGCGCCGTCATCAGGATTGGCGCCAGCCGCTCCATCGAGCCCTGACGCACGGCCTCGTCGATGGACAGGCCCTCGTCCCGGACGAGGTGCTCGAAGTGACTGATCATCATGATCCCGTTGCGCGTCGCGATGCCGAAGAGCGTGATGAAGCCGACAAGCGCCGGGATGGACACAACCCCCGACGTGAAGGTCACGGCGAGCACGCCGCCGATGAGCGCGAGTGGGAGGTTCACGAGCGTCAGGATCGCGTTCCGCACCGACCGGAAGGCCACCCCCAGCAGAAGGAAGATGCCGATGACGACGCCGACGGACAGCAGCGCGATCGTCCGCGTGGCCTCCGCCGCGCTCTCGAATTGCCCGCCGAACACCGGGTAGTAGCCCTCGGGCATCCGCACGTTCGCACGCACGGCCGCGCGCATGTCCTCCACGACCGACACGATGTCGCGGTCGGCGACGTTGGCCTGCACCACCATCTTCCGCTGCACGCCTTCCCGCGTGATCGTGTTGGGGCTCGTGTCGCGAACGACGCTCGCGACGGCCTTGAGCGGCACACGCGGGCCTGCGGGCGTGTCGATGGGCGTGGACAGGAGAGCCTCGAAGTCCTCCCTTGAGGCGTCATCGAGCCGTACGACGAGCTCCGTGGTGCGCTGGCCCTCCAGCATCGTGCCGACGATCTCTCCGGTGAGGGCGCGCTCGACCGCCTCCACCAGATCTCCCGTCGTGAGCCCGTACCGGGCTGCCGCAGCGCGGTCGGCGCGGATCTCCAGCTCGGGAATGTCCACCTGCTGTTCGATGCTCACGTCGACCGCTCCCGGCACGTTCTCGATAGCGGCTTTCACCTGTTCGGCCACTTGGCGGAGCGTGACGAGGTCGTCGCCGAAGACCTTGATGGCGATCGCCGAGCGTGAGCCCGAGAGCATATGGTCGATGCGATGGGACAGCGGCTGTCCGACCGTGATCACGGCTCCGGGCACCTGGGCCAGCGCCTTGCGAAGCGCTGCCAGGAACTCCTCCTTTCCTCGCTCGCTCTTCGAGAAGTCCAGCTGGACGTCCAGCTCCGCGGCGTTGACGTCCTGCGCGTGCTCGTCCAATTCGGCGCGCCCCGTACGGCGGGCCGTGGCAGCCACCTCGGGGAACTCGAGGAGCACCTCCTCCACGCGGCGCCCCAGCCGGTCGCTCGCGGCGAGCGAGGTCCCCGGCAGGGTCACCACGTTGAGCGTGAGGCTCCCCTCATTGAACTCCGGCAGGAAGGAGCGCCCGAGGAAGGGCAGGATGGCGAGCGCGACGACGAGCGCCGCGACGGATCCGCCGAGGACGAGGGCTGGGAGGCGGAGCGCGAAGTCGAGGCTCGGCGCGTAGAGCCGCTTGAGCCCGCGCATGACGAAGCTCTCCTCGTGATCGAGGGCCTTCGACCCAGGCAGGAGCCACGCGCAGAGCGCGGGCGTGACCGTCATCGCGACCACGAGCGAGGCCGCGATGGCGACGATGTAGGCGAGCCCGAGCGGCGCCAGCATGCGGCCTTCCAGCCCAGACAGGAAGAAGAGTGGGAGGAACACGAGGATGATGATCAGCGTCGCGAAGAGAATCGACGCACGGACCTCGACCGAGGCCTCGTAGACGACCACCAACGGGGGCATCGGCTCCGCAAGTTTCTGGTTTTCTCGCAGCCGGCGGAACACGTTCTCCACGTCGATGATGGCGTCGTCCACGAGCGCGCCGACGGCGATGGTGAGCCCCCCGAGGGTCATCGTGTTCAGGGACACACCCGCGACCTTCATGACGAGCACGGCAGCGGCTAGCGAGAGCGGGATGGCGACAAGCGAGATGGTCGCCGTGCGGACGTTTCCGAGGAAGAGGACGAGGACGATCGCCACGAGGATCGCCCCGTCGCGCAGCGCCTCCGAAACGTTCGAGACCGCCGCGGAGATGAAGTCCGACTGCCGGAAGATGTGCCGGTCGATCACGAGCCCGGTCGGGAGCGTCGTCTGAATCTGGTCGAGCGCGGCATCGAGCTGCTCGGTGAGCGCGAGCGTGTTGGCGTCGGGCTGCTTCATCACCGCGAGGATGACGGCGGGCTCGGCGTCCGCGCTGCCCTCCCCGCGCTTCACCTTCGGCCCGACCACGACCTCGGCGAGCTGTCGGACGAGGATCGGGACGCCCCCACGAACCCCGACCGGGGTGCCACCGATGTCGTCGAGGGTCTCGGCGCGCCCCACGCCGCGGAGCAGGTACTCCTGCCCCGCCTCGGCGTAGAACCCTCCGGAGGCGTTGGTGTTGCCGGTGCGGAGGGCATGGGCGACCTGCTCGAAGCTGACGTCGAGCGCCTGCATCGCCTCCGGGCGAAGGCGCACCTGGATCTGCCGGACGGCGCCACCGATGGGGACAACCTGGGAGACACCGCCGACCGAGAGCAACCGCTTGCGGACCACCCAGTCCGCGAGCGTCCTCGCCTCCATCATCTGGGACAGGCGGCCCTCCTCGGTCGCCGCCGGCTCCTCCCACTTCAGCGAGAGGAAGAGGATCTCCCCCATCACCGACGAGACGGGCGCCATCGACGGCGGCGCGATGTCGCTCGGGAGCTGCGGCGCGACCATCTGGAGCTTCTCGTTTACGATCTGGCGCGCGACGAGGATGTCGGTGCCCCAGTCGAACTCCACCCAGACGATCGAGATGCCGACGCCCGACGCGGAGCGCACCCGTCGAACGCCGGTCGCGCCGTTCACCGCGGTCTCGATGGGGAAGGTCACGAGCGTCTCGACCTCCTCGGGCGCGAGGCCGTGGGCCTCCGTGAGGACGGTGACGGTCGGGGCCGTGAGGTCGGGGAACACGTCCACGGGCATCTTCCGCGCGACGTCGACGCCCACGAAAAGCATGAGCAGCGCGGCGGCGAGCACGAGGAGCCGGTTCTGGACCGACCACAGGATCAGGCGGTTCATCGGTCGGGCTCCTTAGTGGGCGTGGCCGTGCTCGGGGATCGCGCCCCCGGCACTGGAGAGCTTGATCTCGTAGGCGCCCCGACTCACGACGCGCTCCCCGGCGGCGACCCCGTCGAGCACCTGGACGAGGCCATCGGCCCGCGCGCCGAGCTTCACGCGACGGGCGAAGAAGCTCTCCCCGCCCTCCATGACGTAGACCGTGGGACGGCCGCCGTCGTCGACTACCGCCTCCTCCGGGATCACGACGCCTTCGGTGGTCGCGATCGTGTGCACCGTGACCTTGGCGAACATCCCGGGCTTCAGCGCGCCTGTCGCGTTGTCGATCTCGAAGATGACGGGGACCGTTCGGGTGTCAGGATCCACGGCCGCACCGATCGCAACGAGGCCCCCCTCGACGTGGAAGGGCGTGTCGAAGCCCGGCACCGTGAACGTCGCCCCCGGCGAGCCCTCGACCTTGGGCGCGTCGGTGTCCGTGACGTGGCAGTAAAGCCACACGCGGGCGGGATCGACGATCGAGAGCAGGCGCGAGCCCGCGTTGACGAGCGCTCCCGGGGACACCTCGGCGAACGCGACGACCCCGTCGAGCGGCGACCGGATGTCGAGCGCGGCCCCGCCGCCACTCCCGCTCCATGCCCCGCGCTGCGCCTCGGCGGCGCGCAAATCCGAGGCCGCGACTTCGCGCGCCGAGCGCGCGGCGTCGAGCTGCTTCTGGGAGTAAACGGCCGCGCCGTGCAGCGCCTCGGCCCGGGTCAAGTCCTTCTCGGCGAGTGAGAGGGCTGCACGGGCGCGAGAGGCGGCAGCTTCGGCCCCGGCGGCGTCGCCCGAGAGCGGCAGCAGCGAGAGGAGCGCCTCCCCCCGCTTCACGCGGAGGCCGACGTAGGGCGCTGCGCCCGAGGTGCGAACCCGACCCGCCACGGGCGCCACGATCTCGGCCGAGCGGCCAGCGACCGGGCTGATGTCCCCGCTGGCACGCACCCCGCCACGGATGGACCGCTGCTCGGCCGCGGCGGTCGCGTACTCCGTCTTCCACTGCGCTTCCTTGAGGTAGCCCACCGCGCTCTCGCCCCCGCTCTCTTCGGGAAGGGCGGCCGCGACCGCTGCGTCGGTCGTGGCGTGGACCGTGACCGCTCCGACGTCTACGGTGCCGGAGACGGGGCCTTCGAGGACGAGGGTGAGCGTGGCCTCGCCGGCCTTGCCCGGCTTCACGACAGGCTTGAAGATGCCATTGCGGATCAGCTTCTCAGCGGCGAAGACCTCGTCGGTGCCGTCAGCGTAGCGCAGCGTCGCCGTCAGCCGCCCTTCGGTGACCCAGTGGAACGCCTCCGGGTCGCGCGCGTCGGTGAAGTGGGCGACCAGGGGCGACTCCTTCCCCGCCACGAACGACGGGTACTCCATGAACAGCTCTACACCCGACTGGTAGAGGGTGACCGTGAGGCCCGGTCGAGGATCTTCGGCCGTTTCGTGCCCGTGACCTTCGCCTTCGTGGGCGTGGTCGTGGCCGCCGCGGAGACCCGCGCAGGCGAGGGCGAACGCGGAGCAGGGAACGAGGAGGAGGAACGCGCGCATGACGCCTACTACTGCTGATAGTAGCCTGCTGTCAATGCCGGGTGAGCAGCAAGTCCTCGATCACGTGATGGATCGGCTCGGCGCCGAACGTCCCGAGCGTGATGCAGGCGACCGCAATCACGCCCGTCATCAGGAGTCCGAGCGGCCTCCCCGGAGCCGAGGGACCCGCGAGCAGCAAAACCACTCGCTGTTCGAGCGGATGCGTGCCGAGGGCGAGGGCGGAGAAGGGGAGCGCGAAGGGCCGCTCCCTCATGAACCGAGCCATCCGGACCAGGGCCTCGGCGACGGCGACACCGCCGACCTCGGCTGCGGCTTCCGCGTCGGCCGCCTCCTCCGCGGCGGCACGGAAGGCTGACTCCAGCCGCGATCCGCGCAGGCCGAAGATCGAGGCGAGATGGAGGAAGGCAAGGGCGGCAGGATCCCGCCGGCGGAGGTGCGCGTGCTCGTGGGCGACGGCGGCCTCGACCGCCGCGCCACCCAGCCGCGCCCGCACGCCCGCGGACAGCAGCACGCGCGGCCGGAGGACGCCCGTCGCATGGCAGAGGGGTGCGTCGCCGGGGACGTCGACAAGCGCGCCGTGCCGCGCACCCAGCGCCTCCAGCGCCCGAACGTCCAAGGAGGAGCGCCGGAGGCGGCTCACGACGAGTAGGCCGCGCGTCGCAACCAGGGGGAGCAGCAAGGCCCCCAACAGGAGCAGAGGTGTGTGTACGTCCCCGTGGACCCCGCACAGGTGGAGCCCGTGGTCGTGGGCGTGGCAGTGGTCGGGATGGACACCGAACACGTCCAGCGCTGTCGGAACGAGGAGCGCAACGGCGAGTCCGATGCAGGCGACCATCGGAAGCGCGCCCGCGACGACCAGAAAATCGGCGCGGCGTCCTCCAGGGAGTCGTTCGGCCGCACGAAGGGCTACCGGCCACATCGCCGACACGACGCACCCCGCAGAAAGGGCGATTCCGGCGACTTGCACGAGGAACGGGATCAACGGCTCCGCCTCGCGCGGATCAGCTCTTCCAATCTGTCGAGCAGGGGGCCGTCGGCCGCGGCCGCGGCGTCAACGAAGGCCGCGAGGCCGACGTCCCCGTGCTGCGCCACGATTCGCGCCGCGAGCGCGTCCACGCGCTTCTGCTCGAATGCCGGCCGCGTCACTGCGGGCGCGTAGCGCCACGCCAGCCCCTCCTTGTCGCGGCGCAGAAGGCCCTTCTTGAACAGCCGGTCGAGCGTCGTCATCAAGGTTGTGTAGGCGCGCTCGCCCGGTTGGGCCTGACGAGCGAACAACTCCCGCGCGCTCACCGTTTCCAGACTCCAAACGAGGTCGAGCACCTCCGCTTCGAGCGGGCCGAGGGCGTCGAGGGGGTCAACCATGCTCAACGGGTATCCAGCCTCGCTACGAGGGTCAATAGTAGGTCAGTGCCCTATCGAATGAGTCGCTACCTGCGAAGCCGCCCCAGCCCGTCGAGGATCATGTCCAGACCGAAGCTCAAGTCGTGCAGGCCGTCGTGACCGCCCGTTGCGACGAGCGAGGTCATGGCATGCATGGCCGGGTAGTCGGGCTTGGAAAGGCGCGGCAGGTATCCGGTGGCCACCTGTGCGTACTCGTCGGCCTTGAACGGGAAGTTCAGCTTGTGTAAGGTGAAGCCGTAGATGTAGCTGTCCATCGCGTTCCACGCATGGTCGGCCATCGGCAACGAGAAGCCCGCGTCCAACAGGCAGGCGAGCGTGCCGTCGATGTAGCGGAGCATGTTGGGGCCAACGTTGACGCGGGCCATGAGTAACGGGCACGCCCAGGCGTGGCGCATCAGCGCGTCGTGGGCGGAGAAGGCTCGCCTTTGCATGGCCGTCGGCCAACCGTCGGCGCGGGAGGGCACGCCGATCTCGCCCACCACGTGGTCGACGATGCCGTCGAGGATGGCGTCCTTGTTCGCTACGTGGTTGTAGAGCGACATCGCCTGGACGCCGAGCGCGGCGCCGAGCGGGCGCATGCCGAGCGCGGCGATGCCGTGCTCGTCGGCCAGGGTCACCGCCGCCCGCAGCACGCGGTCGCGGGTGAGCGGGGCGCGGGGTTCGGGGGTCACGGTAGGGTGTCGGGAAAAGTGACGACGTTTTTGCCGCGCGTGCGGCCAGTGCCCAGGTAGCGGAACAGCTCCGCGGCCTCCGCGAGCGTGCCGCGTCGATCGTAGACGGCTCGGACCCGGCCCGCCGCCATCCAGGCCAGCACCGTCGCCAAGTCATCGACGTTCGCCAGGGCCATCAACGATACGAATTTCTGCGAGGAATACGCGTTGGACACCATGCCGCCGATGATCTGTGGGATCGGCCCGAACCAGGCGTTGTCCTCGCCGCCGGCCGAGGACACGAAGATCCCGTGCGGCGTGAGCGTGCCGCGGCTGGGTGCCAACGCGTGATTGCCGACCAGGTCGAAGATCACGTCGTAGCGCGCCTCCTCCCTGGTGAAGTCGACCGTCGTGTAGTCCAGGACGTTGTCCGCTCCCAGAGAACGGACGAGCTCCACGTTGCCGGTGCTGCACACGCCGGTCACGACGGCGCCGAGCACCTTCGCGATCTGGACGGCGAAGGTGCCCACGCCGCCAGCCGCGCCGTTGATCAGCACCGATTGCCCGTCCGCGACGCCTCCCGCGCGCAGCCCCTGTAGGGCGGAGGTGGCGGCCACTGGCAACGTGGCTGCGTCCTCAAACGAGACGCCGGCGGGGATCTTCGCCAGTTCCTTCTCGCGTGCGCACGCGTATTCGGCCAGCGCGCCGCGGTTGACCTCGGCGCACACCGCGTCGCCCACCTGGAAGCGCCGGACCTCGGGGCCCACCGCCACCACAGGCCCGGCGAGGGCCATGCCGGCGATCGGCCGCTTGGGGGCACCGACCCCAAAAGCGGTTCGCAGGAGGTAGGGCCTGCCGGTGAGCAGGTGCCAGTCGGCCTTGTTCAGCCCCGCGGCCACGACGCGCACGAGCACGCCATCGGCCGCCAGAGCGGGCACGTCGATCTCGGAGAGCGAGAGCACGTCGGGCGAACCGTAGCTGGGTTGGAGTAGGGCGGTCATTCGGGCGGGGAGAGACATCGGCGCTCGGGTTATACTTATAGTGTAAGCATACGGCGTATGTCTGTCGACCCCAATCGGGTCATGGTGACGCTCCGGTTTGGTGATCAGGACAATTGACCTGCAGCGCGCGGTCGCCGAAGGGGCGGTCCACGAACGCACAGTGATGCGGCGCTGCCACGTTCAGGTGGACGTTGGGGCGGAAATGCACGCAGTTGAAGCACACGCGGGCAACGTCGATCCTGCCGCGCTCCTGCAGGTGGACGATCATCGTCGCCGGTGCCCGGCGCCGCGCCCGATGCCCCGCGCCGCCCACCGTGCTAGGCGGGCGCCATGTCGACCACCGACCTCCCCATCCTCGAGTTCATCCTCCGCAACTACAACAACTTCAACGCCCGTTCTACCCGCGACGCGACCATCGCGTACTGGCGGCACATCGAAGCCGGCGGCAAGATGTTCTGGGCGATGGCGGGCGCGATGTCCTCCGCGCAGTTGGGAATCACGCTGGCTCCGGCAATTCGGGAGGGGCTGGTCCACGGAATGTCGGTCACCGGTGCCAACCTGGAAGAGTCCCTTTTCCGGTTGGTGGCGCACCACGGGTACAAGGATTTTCCTGACTACCGGTACTTCACCAAGGAAGACGACACACGCATCTTGGAAGACCGGATGCGTCGTGTCACCGACACGAGCATCCCCGAAGACGAGGCGTTCCGCGCGGTCGAAAAGACGATCGTTCCCATGTGGAAGTCGGCCAACGAAACCAACACGCGTCGCTTCTGGCACGAGTATTTCTACGAGCTCATCCAAGGCCTCCCGCCGGAAGCGCACGAGGGCAGCGCCGATGAGTGTTGGCTCCTTGCCGCGGCCGAGGCCAATCTGCCGATCGTGGTCCCGGGCTACGAGGACTCGACCTTCGGCAACATCTTCGCCTCGTACGTGAAGTTTGGCGATGTCGGCGCGCAGATCGCCAAGTCGGGCATCGAATACATGGCGGCGTTTTACGACCAATACAAGGAACTGTCGGTGGCGCCGGGCATCGGCTTCTTCCAGATCGGCGGCGGCATCGCTGGCGACTTCCCGATCTGCGTGGTGCCGTCGATCAAGTACGATCTGGCACAGCCGGTTCAACCGTGGGCGTACTTCTGCCAGATCTCCGACTCCACAACGTCCTACGGCTCGTACTCCGGGGCGACGCCCAACGAGAAGATCACCTGGGACAAGCTGACGAAGGATACGCCGATGTTCGTCATCGAGTCGGACGCGACGATCGTCGTGCCCCTGGTCCTGCGCGCCCTGTTGGAGTGCAAGCGCCATCCCGCGGCCGCCAACGCGCTTTTGGCCCGCTACGGCTTCTGATCCAGGTCAGGAACCGCCGATGCCGAAGAGCAGGGCGTACCGGAGGTAGACGAAAACCGGGAAGTCGAGGTGCACCTCGTCGGGGAGGTCTCGGACCAGGTACAACGCCGGCCCTACTTCCAGATTGCCCTTACGCCGGGCGCCCTTGCCGTGAAAGTCGATCGAAAGTCCCGCCGCCACCCAGGCGTCGAAGAACTCGAGGGGCGCACTGGCGCCGACGATGCCGAAGTAGCCGAAGCGCGCCGGAGCGAGGCCGTACGCGGTGTGGGCGCCGGCAGTCAGCGCCACGTTCGGATAGACATCGGCTATCGAAACGCCAACCCGCAGGCCGACGTCGCTTTGGATCCACACCAAGTCGGAGGCACGGACCTCGACCGCCATCGATGCGAACATGCCGCCACCGAAGCTGGCTCCGAGGGCGACGGGGCTGACGAATCGAGGACTGGCGGGCTCGGCCGCGGTGGCGGTGGCGAGGCCGAGCATGACCCAGGCCGCCAAGCACCGGACGGAGGTAGCCAGGGTGGTGCACATCGGGGATAGTATAGCGCTGTGATGAGGCGCCCCGATACCCTGTGGCTGGCGTTCAGCGCCTGTGGTTTGGTTGCCTGCGCGGCCGGGCCGGTGGCGTCGCCGGGGGTGGACGAGCGGCTCGCTACCCTCCCGGCCGACGCGACCGTGGTGGTGTCGCTCGATGCGCCCGCGCTCGTCGCGGATGTCCAGGTCGCGGCGCTGATGTCGTCGCTTGGGGTGCCGGCGGGGAGTTTGGACGGCGTGCCGGACGGGGTCGACGTGGAGCGGGTGCGGCTCGGTTGCGGGAGTGAGGGGTGCGTCGCGCTGCTCGAGGGGAACTTCGCGGGCGTGGGCGCCGCGCTCGACGCGGCGGTGAGTCGTGCCCCGGCGGAGATGGATGTGGCGCGCGTGGTGGGGGAGCGCGCGGGTCTCGACGCGGTCGGCCCTGGCGGGGAAGACGTGGTCTTCCGGGTGCTCTCGCCGGAGAAGGCGGTCTTCGGCGATCGAGTTGCGGTTCAGGCGGCGTGGGAGCGTGGGGGGACTGGCGGGCTCGACCCGGCGGCGATCGCGGCCCGGGTGCCAAGCTCCGAAAACTGGGTGCTGATTCTCGACCCAGCGGCCTTCGAATCCTTCGCGCTTGCGCGGGCCAAGGCGGTCAGCGATGCTTCGGCAAGCGAGCTGGCAGCACGCTTTCAGAGCGGCCGGCAGCGATTTCCCGAGCTCGCGGCGGCGGAGAGCGTCGGCTTTGGGCTCGCCGGCTCGACTGCCCGGGTCCGCGTCACCGCACCGGATGAGTTCGGCGCGATTGCCGTCGAAGCCAGAGCCCGCGCCACGACGCTCTGGCGCGCGGTGCGAATCCAACGCGCCGGGCGGGTCGTCGACGCCGAAGGCAGCTTGGGGGACATCCCATGAAGGGCTACCTCACCCCACTTGGCGCAGAGCCGGCCTTGCGATTGGCGTTCCGCTCGGCGCAGTGCTCGCTCTGCCACCACCTCGGCGCCGAGTACGGCAGCGCCTACCGGCTCCTCGCGGGGCCGGACATGGTTTTCCTGGCGCTCTTGCGGGAGCGGGCAGGGGGCGGCGTGGCCCGCCTCACCAAGCGGGCTTGCGTGGTCGCGCCGCTGGTCACCAGCCTGCCGGTCCGCGAGACCACGGCCGACATCCGGTACGCAGCCGCGGCGGGCGTGTACATGGCGGTGGAAAAGCTCAGGGACAACTACGAGGATGACGGCGGGTGGTGGCGGTGGCTGGCGTGGCGGGCGTTGGTCCCGGGACAAGAGCGCGCGCGGGCGGCGCTCGCGGCGGAGGGGGTCGGCGTGGCCGCCATCACCGGGTGGATGGCGGCGCAGGCGCAGGTGGAACGCGGGGTCGTGTCGGGGCTGGAGGCAGCCGCGGGGCCAACTCGGGCGATTGCGGCCGAGGTCTTTGGCCGAGCGCCGACGGGGGCTTCTCCCGAGACGGCGGCTACCCTGGCGCGTATCGGGCACCACCTGGGCGGCTACCTCTTCTGGCTGGACAACCTGCTGGACCTGCCCCACGACGTGCGGGCCGGCGGGTACAACGCCCTCGGTCGGGAGTTCGGCGTCCGCTCGTCGGACCCTGAGACTCACCACGCGGCCCGGGAGCACGCGCTCGCCGCGGCCAGCGCCGAGGTCGACGCCCTGGCCGAGCTGGTGGACTCGCTGCCGCCCCACGCGTTGGCACCGTACATCCGTCGCACGCTGGTCTCGGGCTTCCGGGACAAGCTGCGCCGTTACCGCAAGCTCGATGCCGCCGCGCTCGCAGAGGCAGACTTGCCGGCGCTCCTGCCGCCGCGCATGAGCATCACCACCCGGATGTCCAGCGCCCTTGGGGCGGCGTCGTCGCGCCTGCCCGCACGCGTCCGGGTGGCGGCGGCTTTCCTCGTGGCCTGGGTCGCGCCGCGTTCGGCGCTCGCGGCGGGATGGTGGCCAGAGGGTGCCGATCCGGCGCTCGACGCGGCGGCGGACACGGGCGGTGCCGCCTCGTCCAGCTCAACCGAACTGTGCAGTGGCTGCGACCCTTGCGCGTCGAATTTCGGTTGGCTGAGCTGCGAGCCTGACTGCGACGCGTGCTGCGGCACCGCGTGTGATGGCGCGTGCGACGCGGCCTGCGACTGATCCCGTGTCACGCAGCGACAAGATGACCCCACTGGCCGCCCACGCTCGCGCCGTCACGCGTGCGCACAACCGCTTCGGCTGGTCGGCGCTGCGTCTTCTGGCGCCGGAGCGCGGCTTCCTTGCCTACGAACTGCTGTACGCCTACTTTCGCTGGGCTGACGACATCGTGGACGCGCCAGGCCGTGATGCCAGCGCCGTCGCCTCCTTCGTCGCGGAGCAGGAGGCGCTCCGGGTCGCGGCGCGCGCTCCGGAGGGCTTGAACGAAGAGGCGCTCGGTGAGGCGCTCCGCCTGGAACCTCGCCTACGCGGCGTGGCCTCGATGATGGCGCAGGCGCTGGTCTTCGACGCCCGCCGGAATTCTGATCCCATGTCGCGAGCTGATCTTGATCGGCAGGTCCGGCGCGTCGGCGACAGCTACCTCAAAGCGGTGTGGATATGTCTGGGGGACGCGGGCGAGCCGCCGGGCGGGGTGGCGCTTCTGGCGCGCGCGGCGACACGAGTGCACCTGTTGCGTGACCACGGGCTCGACCTGGCCCTCGGCTACGACAATCGCCAGCCGGACGCGGCGGGGGCGCCGATCCCCACTGGGGAATGGGCGGCGGCGCTTGCCTCTCAGGCGCGGGCCGAGTTCCGGTCGGGCCGCGACGCGCTTGGGAGCGTGCCGCGTTGGCGTACCCGCTGGCTTTTGCGGTTGTGGGCGTGGCGCTACGAGCGGGCGTTGCCGGGCTTGGTGCGCGCGCTCAGCTCGCCGAAGCCGGGCGGGGCTTGATCAGCTGCAATACGGCGAAGGCGGCCAGGAAGAAGCCGGCGCACACCAGGATGGCGTTTTCGAGCCCGAGCGCCGACTGGAGAAAGCCCAGCGACAACAAACCGACGATCGCGGCGAGTTTCCCGAAGAGTCCCCACAGCCCGAAGAACTCACCCACCCGGTCGGGGGGGCTCATGACCGCGACCACGGTGCGCGCGGCGGACTGCGTGGAGCCGAGGCACGCGCCGGCGAAGCAGCCGACAATGAGGAAGAAGGTCTCGGCCGGCAGGCCCAATGCCGTGGAGATCGGCACCGCGAAGCCGATGAGCAGCACCGTCACCACCCACACCATCAGCGTGATGCCGTAGGTCTTGAGGTCGCCGAGCCTGGCCTGGAGGTATCCGAAGGCCAGCGCGCCGCCCGCGGCGGTGATTTGGGTGATGACGAACATCATCGTCTGGGTAGACGCCTTCCAGTGGATGACCTGGTCGCCATAGATGAACGCGAAGGAGATGACGATGGAGAGCCCGGCCATGGCGAAGAAGAAGCTGCCGAAGAAGATCATCAGGTCGCGATGGTTCTGGAGGGCCTTCAGCGTGCCCCGGAGCTGGCTGAAGCCGATGGTGAGCCAGGTTTCGCCAGCGGGAAGCGGCTTGGGCACCGCCCGTTCCTTCATCAACAGGAACGTCGGCAGCGCGCCGAAAAAGAAGAACGCGGCGGTAATCGGGCCGACCAGGCGCAGATTCTCGAAGTTCTCGGCGGTCTGAGGGCCGAGGCCGAAAAGGACCGCGGCGGTCGACACCAGCCCGCCGAAGTAGCCGAGGCCCCATGCGGCGCCGCTGATCTTGCCGAGCATGTCGGTCGGACCGAGCTCAGGGAGAAAGCTCGCGCTGAACGACTCGCCGACCGCGAAGCCGAAGTTGGAGACGATCAACAGAAACATCGCGAGATAGACGTGTTCGGGCGTGCCGAAGTAGAGCGACGCCGTGGCCACGACGGTGAGGAGCCAGCTCCCCGCCAACCAGCGCTTCCGGTGCCCGGCGTGGTCCATCACCGCGCCCAGGACCGGCGCGGTGAGCACGACCAGCGCGTAGGAGAGCGAGAGGGCGATGCTCCAATAGAGGTTTCCTTGCCGATACTCGGGGCCGTCGCCGACGATGAGCTTGGGAAAGATGATCGAGTAGACCACCGTCACGATGACGGTCGTGTAGGCGCTGTTGGCGAAGTCGAACATCGCCCAGCCGAAGATTTCCTTTTTCGGGGCGAGCAGGGCGGCCATGGGAGCTCCGGCAGCCGCTCACGTAGCGCGGCGCTCGGCCCGGCACCCGATAAGGGCCCTTTGCGATGTTCATCCGACTGTGGGCGCTGGGGCTGGTTCGGCTCTTCTTTCCCGTGCGGGCGGTCAGCGGCGTGGCGCACGTCCCGGCGTCGGGCCCGGTGATCGTGGTCGCCAACCACCCGAATGGGCTCTTGGACCCGCTGGTGGTGCGCCTGGCGCTGCGTCGGCCGGTGGGTTTCCTGGCCAAGAGCACCTTCTGGGACACCGCGTTTTTTCGGGCGTGCATGGAGGCGTTTGGCGCATTGCCGGTCTTTCGGCCGCAAGAGGCCGACGCGTCGAAGAACGCTGGCACCTTTGCCCGCGCGGGGGCGCTCCTGGCGGCTGGTGGGTGGCTGGCGCTGTTCCCGGAGGGGACCTCGCACGACGGGACGGTGCTGGCGCCGATGAAGACGGGCGCCGCACGCATCGCGCTGGATGCCGGGGTGCCGGTCACGATCCTGCCGGTGGGGCTGTGTTTTGCCGACAAGGACGTGTTTCGCTCGGCGGTTGCGGTGGCGGTAGGGGCGCCGTTTGTGGTGAGCCCTGGTACCAGCGACGATCGCGCTTCCGTGGACGCCCTGACCGATCGCATCGGCGAGGCGCTCGGGCAGGTGGTCCTGCAGGCGGAGGACGCCGTCGTCTGGCGCGCAATGTTGGCCGTCGCCTTCTGGACAGGCGCCACCGAGCTCGCAGCGCGGGAGGCCCGCGCGCGGCAGTTGGCAGCGCGGTGGCGCGTGCTGCTGGCGGACGACCCCGCAGCCGCCGAGCAGATCGCCGCGGAGGTTCGGAGTTTCGCCCGCACGCTGGCCGCGGTCGGTGTCGAGGACCCCTTCGCCATCGAGGCCGCAGCGCCACGCACGGTGGTCGCTGGCCTCTGGCCCCTGGTCGCGCTCGCGCCGCTCGCGCTCGTTGGGACCCTGGTAGCGTGGATTCCGTACCGGTTGGTGAAGCCCTTGGCGTGGCGCGCGGCGGGCGGCGCCCAAGACATCGTCGGTACCGCAAAGTTGTTTGTTGGTTCTCTGCTGCTCGGCCCCACCTACGTGGCATGGGCGGCGGTCGCGGCCTGGACCCAGGCGTATGACCCCAGGCGCGCCGCGGCTGCGTTTGCCGCCGGGTTGCTCCTGGGGCCGGTCACGGGTCTCGCGGCGCTGGTCTTCGACGAGCGCTTGAGTCTGCGTCGGCAGGCCATGCGCGGCATCGCGGTCCGGCTTTTCCAGCCGCAGGTGGCGCTGGCCGTCGCGGCGCGGCGGCGCGAGCTGGTCACGACAGTCGAGGCGGCACTCGGCGAAGGGTAGGTGCTTCGGCTTGGGGCCGCGATGCGCACCGAAGCCCGTCTGACGTGCTGCCAGGGCACGGCGTATCGCCCAGGTCTTATTCGAAGGGGCAACCTGCGGTTTCCGACCTCCGGCGCCCGTCGCGCGAGCAGCGCGCCCCGCGTCGCGCGAGGCACTCTCCCCCATCCCGCCCAGCCGCAGAGGAGTTAGCAGGCCCGGCCGACGCCCCTGCGTCACCCCCCAGCGAGGATTCCCGATGGCGAAAATCAAGGTCACCACCCCTTTGGTCGAGATGGACGGCGATGAAATGACGCGGGTCATCTGGGCGTTCATCAAGGACAAACTCATCCTCCCGTACCTGGATGTGGACCTGAAGTACTACGACCTGGGCGTCGAGTACCGGGACCAGACCAACGACCAGGTGACCATCGACTCCGCACATGCCACCAAACAGTATGGCGTAGCCGTCAAGTGCGCGACGATTACACCGGATGAGGCTCGGGTAAAAGAGTTCGGCCTCAGGCAGATGTGGAAGTCGCCGAACGGCACGATCCGCAACATCCTTGGCGGTACGATTTTCCGCGAGCCGATCATCTGCAAGAACGTTCCCAGGCTGATCCCAGGGTGGACGCGGCCCATCGTGATCGGCCGCCATGCCTTCGGCGATCAATACCGCGCCACGGACTTTGTCGTGCCCGGTCCCGGGACCCTGACGATGACCTTCGCGCCGGCGGACGGCAGCCCCCCGACGACCCACACGGTCTACGACTTCGAGGCGGGCGGCGTCGCGATGGGCATGTACAACCTCGATGAGTCGATCATCGGCTTTGCTCGGGCCTCGTTGGTGTATGGACTCAATCGCGGGTGGCCGGTTTATCTGTCGACCAAGAACACCATCCTCAAGCGCTACGACGGCCGCTTCAAGGACCTTTTCGAGAAGGTGTTTCAGGAGGAGTTCGCCGCGAAGTTCGCGGAGAAGGGCATCGTGTACGAACACCGCCTCATCGACGACATGGTCGCCAGCGCCCTGAAGTGGGACGGCGGTTTTGTCTGGGCCTGCAAGAACTACGACGGCGACGTGCAGTCGGACAGCGTCGCCCAGGGTTTCGGCAGCTTGGGCCTGATGACTTCGGTCCTGCTCACGCCCGATGGCCACACGATCGAGGCCGAAGCCGCGCACGGCACGGTCACCCGGCACTTTCGCGAGCACCAGAAGGGCCGGCCGACGTCCACCAACCCGATCGCGTCGATCTTCGCCTGGACCCAGGGCCTGAAGTACCGTGGGAAGTTTGACAACACGCCTGATGTCGTCGGGTTCGCAGACGCGCTCGAACAGGTGTGCGTCGAGACGGTTGAATCGGGCCGCATGACCAAGGACCTCGCCATCCTCATCGATGCCAAGCATCCGTACCTCACGACCGAGGCCTTCCTCGGCGCGCTGGACGAAGAGCTGAAGAAGAAGCTGGCGTAGGCACGGGGGCGGCCCCTCGGTCGCCCTACTCCACCTGCAAAAGCAGCTGGTCCCAGGCTTCGAGGCCGTCGAGATCGGCGTCGTAGTCTTCGAGCTGTTGCTGCACCTCACCGTCCGCGGTCGTCGCCCGAACGCGGAGGGTGTAGCTGCCGGCCACCAGCGGCACGAAGTGGAAGCGCCACAGGGTCCAGACCCCGGCGCCGCCCAAGTAGGTGATCTCGGCGTTCGCCCAGGTCGTGCCGTCGTCGGTGCTGACCTCCACCTTGGAAATTTCGCGCTCGCCGGCGAAGGCCAGGCCCTTGACCCACGTGCCCTCGATGGTCACCGCGGCGCCGTAGCCCGGTACTTTGAACCAACTGGCCACGAGGTAGTCGGCGTCCTGCGACCACCCGCGCGACTCCCAGAACCCCTCGGCGAAGGTCTCTACGACCTCGATGCGCTCGATCCACTTGGGGTTCTTCATCCCGTAGCGCCCGGGGACCAGTGCGCGAAGCGGGGCTCCGTGGTCGTTCGGTAGGTCCACACCGTTCATCCCCCACGCCAACGCCAGACCGTTGGCAAGGTCGCTGCGCGGGACGTCCGTGTAGAAGCCGTCACCGGCGTAGAACCGCAGCCACTGCAGGCGTTTGTCGGGGGCAAAGCCGACGTCGGCGAAGATCTCGTCCAGCCGCCGTGCCGTCCACATCGCGTTGCCGCTGGTAATGCCGCTGCCGGAGCCGATGCACGACAGGGTGCGCTCCTGCTCGGTGCCGCCGAGCGCGCGGAGCTCGTCGAGGGTCAGCACCACCTCATTGCCGTCGTCATCGGCGAGCGTCAGGGTCCACGCTTCCAGCCAGGCAGCATCGGGCACATAGCTGTTGATCGAGACCCGATAGAAATCTTCATTGGCGACGATCGGCTCCAGGGGTGAGTCGTCGTCGGTGACCGCCGGCGGGACCGTCCCGGAGCCCTGGCTCTTCGATTCTGGCAAACAGGCGGCCGCGGTGGCGGCGACGGTGAGGCCGCCGAGGAGCTGGCGTCGAGTGGGAGCGGGCATGCGGGCCTTGATGCCCGAAGTATTACCCGGTTTCGAAGAGGTGGCGCCGTACGCTTCAACGCGACGGCCCGAACCGGAGCCGCGACCCCTTCCCCCGCTAGTTCAGCGGGTCTCAAGTGGCGATCCCCATCTTCCAGCGTGGGTCGTCAGGCCTCGCGGGCCACCGGCAGCGGGGAGACGAGGAACGCCATCAATCGCGGAGCGATCGTCTGACCCGGGCGCGAATGGAGATGGTCATTGGGTCTCCAAGAAACAGGGTAGGGAGGCGTTGATCAGGCAGCGCGGAAGACCATTCGACCGCGGCCGTAGCCACCGATCTCGAGGTCGTACTCTCGCTGAAGCGGCGCGGTCGCCATCTTGGCGCGGATGTCGGGCCCAAGGGTCTCGGTGCCGGACACCACCTTCTTGAGCACCACGCGCATCCCACCCGGCTTGTTCATCAGCCGTGCGGAGACGTTGAGCACCTCTTTGGTGCAGTCGAGGAGCATCTCGCTCATCTTGCCGGTCTTGGCCGCGTCCTGCGCGGCGGCCAGGGGCATCATCGCCAGCGCGGCGCCGAGGCAGGCGGCGAAGAGGAAATCAAGCGACGCCACGGCACGTGGCGTGCCGTCATCGGAGCAGTAGAGGGCCTGAAACTGTGGCGCCGGGTTGGGTTTCGGCGGCCCAGCGGGCGCCTTCAGCGTGACGGGCTTGCCGAGGAGTTGGCTTAGCAACAGGCGGAGTTCTTCGGCGTCGGGGATGGCTGGGGGGGCGATGGCCATGGAACCTCAGGCCGCCTTCATGGCGAGTTGGAAGGTGTCGGCGGTGAAGGGCTTGGTGACGAAGAACTGCGCGCCGGCCTGCATGCCGAGGGCCCGCATGTCGGGGGTGGCTTCCGAGGTGCAGAACCCGAAGCGGGTGCGCACGCCGGCTTTGCGGATCTCACGCAGAAAATCGATGCCGTTCATGATCGGCATGTTCCAGTCGCAGATGATGAGGTCGAACTTGCCGGCCTTGGCGATCGGGAGGGCTTCCGACCCGTCCGCGGCCTCGGTGATGGAGCTGACGGTGATGGACATCTGGCGCAGCGTACGGGTGACGATCATCCGCATCGCTTTGCTGTCGTCGACGATGAGTACGTTCATGGGGACCCTCCAGGGGGGCTTCAAGCACGAATCGGTGAGCGTGGGCCGGACTTGAGGGAGCATGCGGCGAGGGCGATGGCGCGCCGGCACTTCCCGCAAGCCAGGCCTCCGCGCCCGGAATGGGCGTGGGTCACCCCTCTCGTTGCGCGTTGGTTCGGCACCCTGCGCGGGGTTTCGGGCGCTCGACATCGACACCCTGGAGCCGCAGATCACCCGGATGATTCAGGCCGGGGTGCTGGACGACCAGGTCGTGTTGTAGCGCTCTGCGCGGCTCAGCAGCCCCGAATCGCCGCGATCGCCGCCGCGCGGTCGCTGGCGCCGAAAACCGCCGAGCCGGCGACCAGCGCGTGCGCGCCGGCGTCCACGAAACGACGGGCGTTCGCCGGCTTCACGCCGCCGTCCACTTCGATCAACGTGGGCAGCCCCAGCTTTTCGATGCGGTTCCGGATGCGCTCGATCTTGGGAAAGACCCGCTCGATCAGCGACTGCCCCCCGAAGCCGGGGTTCACGGTCATGCACAGAACGAGGTCGGTCACCTCCAGGACGTAGTCCAGCACGCTCTCGTGGGTGTGCGGGTTGAGCGCCACGCCCGCCTTGGCACCCGTCGCGTGGATGGCTTGGAGGCTGCGGTCCAGGTGCGCGGTTGCCTCGGCATGCACGGTGATCCAGTCGGCGCCTGCCTTACGGAAGTCCTCGACGTACTTGTCGGGCTCCACGATCATCAGGTGTACGTCCAGCGGCAGCGTGGTGGAGCGGCGTGCCGCCTCGCAGATCAGCGGGCCGATGGTGATGTTGGGCACGAAGCGGCCGTCCATCACGTCGATGTGGATCCAGTCGGCGGTGGCGACGCTGGCCAATTCTGCGCCGAGCTTGGCGAAATCGGCGCTGAGGATGCTCGGGGAAACCAGGGGTGTCATGGGTGCGGCGCTATCACGACCAGACTCACAACCACGCGTCGTAGGCACCGTCTCCGCTCCACCGGCGCAGCGCCCAGGCGGTTGTCCAGGCCTTGATCCCCGGCTGGGCGGCCTCGGCCGTGGCATAGGCCGGATCGCCACACTCCTCCGTGATGTTGCCCAGCGCACACATCATCGAGAATACGAAGTGCCCACCGTCTTGCACCTCGACCAGCGCCGTCGGGTCACCGAGATGCTCGACCGTCGGCGCGACTTCGGTCTCCATCGGGCAGTTGCCGTCGAGCGTACCGCCCATCACCGCGATGCCCGTGGCCTCGGCCAGTCCGGTCTCGCCGAAGGTGTACCAGCCGCAGGGCGCCATGGCGACGCCGCCGTACGCGCGAGGGTCCGGGGAATCGGCTACCTCCACATCCGTCGCGACCAGACCGCACAACTCGCCGTCCCCGCCGGCCTCGCAGAAGGATCGGAACCCTTCGGGATCGAGCATGCCCCCGGCCACCGCGAGCGTGGTCCAGCCGCCGAAGCTGTGCCCGACCACGAGGTACTGGTCCTCGGTGCCGAGCTCGCCCATCGCCCAGGTGGCGGCGCGGGCGATGTCACCGGGGCGGCGCTGCATGACCTCGGTCAGCAGGTCCATGTCGAGGTCGAAGAGCGTGTTGTGGGGGTGGTCGGGCGCGACCACCACGAATCCGTGCGAGGCCAGCCACTCGGTGACGAAGAAGCTCTGGAAGCGGATGCCGCCGTTGCCGTGGCTGAAGGCGACGAGCGGGAAGGTCTGCTCGACCCGCGGCGCCCACAGCTCGGCGAGCCCGGTGAAGATGGTGGGGCTGTATGGCGAGGGCTCGTCGGCTTCAGTGGCGGGGTACCAGACATCGACGGTGAGGGTTCCGCCGCGATCGTCCTCGATCGTGGTCGTTTCGCGACCGACCGGCCACGGGCCGATTTCCGTCGGGTCTTGTACGACGTAGACCGGCGCTTCGGTGACGCAGGCGAGGGTGAGGAGGAACATGCGGGGGGAGTCTACGCCCCGAGGTGGCGCCGCCGCAATGCTGGCGCGGCGCAGTATGCATCGCAGGACCCCCCGCCTACCCCAACCGCTCCCCCACCTTCAACCTCGCTCCATTCAGAAAGTCCGCCCCGCTCACCGCGCGTTTGCCAGGCGCCTGCACGAGCACCAACTCCAGCGCCCCCACCCCACACGCGATCCGCGCCCCCGACAAGATGGTCCCCGCCTCCCCGCCGCCGTCCGCCACGCGCGCGCTGACCACTTTGAGCGTGCTCCCAGCGTACTCGCAGAAGGTACCCGGCCAAGGAGCGAGCCCGCGCACCTTACGATGCAGCTCTGCCGCCGGCGCGCTCCAGTCCAGCCGACCCATCTCCTTGTCGAGCATGCGCGCGTAGGTGACGCCGGCGTCGTCCTGGGGTTGGGGCGTCAGGGAATCGAGCTCGGCCAACGTGCGGATCAACAACGCCGCACCCATCGGAGCCAGCCGCTCGAAGAGGGCGCCCGCCGTCTCCTCGGGGCCGATGGGCGTGCGCTCCACGAGGAGAATGTCGCCGGTGTCCAGACCCTCCGCCATATTCATGGTCGCGACGCCCGTCTCGTGATCCCCGGCGAGCACAGCCCACTGTATCGGTGCCGCCCCCCGCCAACGCGGCAGGAGCGAGGCGTGAACGTTGATGCAGCCACGCCGCGGGACCGCCAGGATCGCCGGCGGTAGAATCCGCCCGTACGCGACGACCACCGCCACCTCGGGGGCCAGCTCCGCGAAAGCGGGCGGGAACTCTCCAGACTTCAGCTTTGTCGGCTGAAAGACGGGGATGCCGCGTGCTCTGCAAAGCACGACCGTGGGCGGCGAGAGCAGCTCCTGGCCACGCCCGGCTGGCTTGTCGGGCTGAGCGACGACCCCGACGACGTCGTGCCCGGCGTCCAAAAGCGCCTGGAGGGTGTGCACCGCGAAGGTGGGAGTGCCGAAGAATACGACGCGCACCGGGCTCAGTATTCCAGAGATCCGTCGTTCCGGACCCGCACCTTCTGTCGCTTCTGGAGGTACCGACCCTTCTTGAGTCGCGACACCCGATCGAGGATCACCACCCCTTCGAGGTGGTCCATCTCGTGCTGCACGACGATGGCGTCGTAGCCTTCGAACCACTTCTGGTGGGGCTTGCCCGACTCATCGAGATAGCGGATGTGCACCCGACGAGGGCGAGAGACGTTCTCCTCGAAGTCGGGCACCGAAAGACAGCCTTCTTCGTAGATCATCATCTCCTTGCTGGCTTCGATGACCTGGGGGTTGACCAGGGCCAGGAAGCGTGGATTGGTAGGGCGGCCGTCGTCGTCTTGCTCCCGGGTGCAGTTGCCGGGATCGATGACCACCAAGCGGCGTAGATCGCCCACTTGCGGCGCGGCGAGGCCCACGCCGGGCGCGGCGTACATCGTCTCGGCGAGGTCCGACGCGAAGCGTGCCAGCTCCTCCCCGAACTCGCCCGGGCCGACCGGTCGGCACTTCTTGCTCAGGATCGGGTTGGGTACGGTGAGGACGTGGAGGACGGCCATGAAGGCGGAGCTAACCCGTAGGCGGCGGCGCGGGAGGTCCACCGGCGGCCGCCGCTTCGCGTCGCCCCGCTCTCGCTCCGGCCGGAGGCCTCCACTCGATCGCTGCCGCGCCGCCGCGGCGGCCGCTTCGCTCGCCCCGGCGCGTGTCCCGCCATACGCGCGCGCCATCCCCGCCCGCTCAAACGTTGAGCTTGCCGCTTTCCCCCGGTAGGCTCCAGGAATCCGCCATGTACTTCGGTCGCATCCCTCGCTTCAGTCCCAGCTTCAGCCCTGCCGAGGCGTTGGTCTGCGCCCGCACCCTGGCCAAAAAGCCGGACGACGCGGCGAGCGTGGCGGAGTTCGAGCGTACCTTCGCCGCCTACATCGGGGCGAAGTATGCAGTGATGACCCCGTCGGCGCGGTTTGCCTTCTACCTGCTGCTCCAGGCGATGGGGCTCAAAGACGGCGATGAGGTGGTGATCCCGGCGCTCACCTACTTTGCGATCCCCTCGATGGCCGCCGCCGCCGGGATCCGGCCGGTCTTCGCCGATGTCGGCCTCCGCAGCCACGTACTCGACCCCGCCGGCTTCGAAGCGGCCATCACGCCCAAGACCCGCGCCGTGGTGCCTACGCATCTGTACGGCACCCCCTGCGACATGGACGCCATCAATACGATCGCCAAGAAGCACGGCATCCGCGTCATCGAAGATTGCGCCCAGTCCACGGGCAGCCGTTACCGCGGCGTCCGCGCCGGCAACCTTGGGGACGCCAGCTACTACACCTTCGGGTTGACCAAGAACATCACCACGCTGTCCGGCGCGATGATCACCACCAACGACGAGGACATTGCCCGATCCTGCCGCACGGCGATGGAGGCCACGACCTACGGCCCCGCCCAGCGCGCCGCAAAAGAAGCGGCCACCGGCCTGGCGATGATGTTCGCCACGCACCCCTATTTGTACCCGTGGACGCTTCATCCCGCGATCGTGCTTGGCAACAAGCTCGGGAGCGATCCCTTGCACGAACGTTTTGGCGAGGCCGAGGTGCGCTACGAAGGCGTCCCCACAAGCTTTCAGAAGGCCCGGCCCCGCGCAGTGCAGGCGGCGGTGGGCATCAAGCAGATCGAGCGCATCGAAGCGCTCAACGGTGCCCGCATCCGCAACGGGCGGGCCTTGGACGAAGCGTTGGCCAACGTGGATGGCATCCAGACGCCCGTCTACCCAGCCGGTGCCGAGCCCATCTACATGAGCTTCGTCATCCACCATCCCCGGCGCGCCGAGCTGATGGCGGCCCTCCGCAAGCGCGGCGTGGACACCACCTTTGGGTACATGAGCGACTGCTCGGACCACCCACTTTTCCCCGAGTTCCGGCGCCCCCAGCCCAACGCCGCGGCCATCTTGCGCGACCAACTCCACCTCCCGGTCCACCCGCGGATGGACCAGCGCGACACCAAACACATCGCCGAGGCGGTCCGGCAGGCCGTCCGTGAGCTGGCGAGTTGATCCCCCTCGGCCCCATCCGTCGCGCGGTGGTCAAGTCGGCCGTGGGCGCCGCCCGCTTCCGCCTCACCGGGCATCGGGCGCCGCTGGCCGTCACCCTCGTGCTCACCCACCGCTGCGACAGCTCGTGCGCGTCGTGTGGCGTCCCGCTCAACCCCCGCGCTGAGCTCGACACCAGCGAGCTCCTTGACCTCATCGATCACCTCGCGGTCCTGGGGACGGCGCGGGTAAACCTCACCGGCGGCGAACCGCTGAGTCGGCCGGACGTCGGCGCGCTCGTCGATCGTTGCGCAGAGCACGGGATGTGGACGGTACTCGACACCAACGGCCACCAACTACCCCGGCGCATCGCCGAGCTTCGGCGCGTCGACCGGCTGATGGTCGGGCTGCATGGTCCGCAAGAAGTGCACGATCGGGTCGCCGAGCCGGGGGCCTTCGCCAAGGCGATGGCCGGGATCGCCGCCGCACGCGCCGCTGGCCTCCGGGTCGACACCGTGACGCAAGTCGGCAAACACACGCTCGCCACCTTGGCGTGGGTGCTGGCCGATGCAGAAGCGCATCGCAGCCGCGCGGTTTTCCAGCTGGTCCAGACCTCGGGCGCCCTCGCCAGCAAAGGGGCGCGGCGCCAGCTCGGCGACAACGACGACCTCCGTCGGGCGTGGCGGTGGCTGCTCGAAGCCCGCCTGGCCGGCCGCCCCGTGGGCGTGTCGGAAAAAGTGCTCCGCTACCTCTGTACGTGGCCAGATTATTCGGTTCCGACCTCCGCACTTCCTCACGAAGACCTCCACTGTATGGCCGGTCAGGTCTCCTGCGTGGTGGAGTCCGACGGCGGCGTCCACAGCTGCCTTCCCCGCGCCGGCGCCCCGGCCGCCCGAAACGTGCGGGACGATGGCTTCGACGTCGCTTTTGCCTCACTGCGTGACGAGGCCTGCCAAAGTTGCGCGGACACGCCGTGCGCCGAGGCCAACTTTCTCTACAATCTCAACACCCCGGTGGTGCTGGACGTCGCAAGAGCGGGCGTGCGCACCATCCTTGGAGGCGCAGCATGAAGCTCGATGTACGTGGTTATGCCCGAGTCGCAGAGGCCTTCGTCACCCGGCGCGTGCCGGTCTACGCCCACTACGGCATCACCCATCGCTGCAACCTCACCTGCAAGATGTGCGGCATCTGGCGCTACGGAAACCGCAAGGAAGAGCTGGAGATTCCGCAGATCGAGATGATGGCCCAGCGCATGAAGCGCCTCGGCGTGGTGCAACTGTCGATCGGCGGCGGCGAGCCCTATGCGTGCGACTACCTGGAAGAAGCGGCGAAGTGTTTCGTCGATGCTGGGCTTCAGACCCGCGTTCTGACCAACGGCGTCGGCGTCAGCGCCGAGCGCCTGGAAAAGACGGTCCGCTACGGCGTGAAGAGCTTCTCGATCTCGCTGGACTCCCTCTATCCGGCCCGTTTTGACTACATCTGCGAGGCTCCCGGCTCCTGGGACGCCGCCGTGCGCTCGATGACGACGATCGGCCAGCTGGTCAAGGGTACCAACGGCTTGCCGAGCATCAACTGCGTCGTCAGCAACCTCAACCTGGAAGAGCTGCCCGAGATGGTGAAGTTCGCCGCAGCGATCGGCTTCCACATCTCGTTTTTGCCCATCGAGCTTCTGGCCGAGGCCAAGGACGGGGTCCGCAACTGGGAGGCGCGGTTTGTGCGCCATCGCCCCGAGATGGGGCTCAACATCAGTGACAGCGCCCAGCAGGTTCAGGACCGCATCGATCGCGCCTACGACGAGCTTTTGCGCATGAAGAAGGAGGGTTGGCCGATCCTGAACAGCACACCCTATTTGGAGGCCAGCAAGCTGTACCTCAAGACCGGGCGCTTCCCCGCCGAGGGTTGCGACGCCGGGCGTCTGTACTTCAGCGTGGCGCCCAACGGGCAGTTCGCCATCTGCCACCGCAC
Organism: Deltaproteobacteria bacterium; assembly: GCA_947445035.1. Classification (GTDB taxonomy): domain Bacteria; phylum Myxococcota_A; class UBA796; order UBA796; family SXON01; genus SXON01. Next base: position 202,863 of record CANFCK010000007.1, on the reverse strand, counting down.
CGAACACCAGCACATGCACTTCTTGGACCCCAAGTTCGAGGAGTACTTCCACTCTCAAGACTACGAGCGGAAGCGCCTTTTGGAGGCGGGAAGCTGCGAAGGCTGCATGCGCGCCTGCTGGATCGACAACAGCTACATGTTCCGCACCATCGAAGGTTTCTTCGAAGCCAGCAAGATGGCCGTCACCGCCAAGGTCGTCGATCCCGCCCCCTGGGAAGACGCCGAGAAGTGGGCCAAGTACGAACAGGTCGACATCGTGCCGCAGGTGGCGAAGTAGGCGGTTGATCGGGCGGTACTTGTGCGCAGGCGCGGTGAAGAACGCCGCCCCAATCGGCTTGTGGGATCGGGCATCAGGTTATGCCGCGCCCGAAGTGCGCTACACTCCCCATGTGCGCGCACTCCTCCCGCTCCCCGCTCTGCTCCTCGCCGCGTGCAACGACTCCGCCTTCACACGTCACAACGCGGAGCCGCTCGTCGAGCTGCTGACGCCGGCGGATGGCGACGAGGTTCGGGAGGCTTCAACGCTGCTCTTACGGGGCAGCGTGAGCGACCCGGATCATGCGCCGGACGCGCTGACGGCGCGGTGGTACGTCGATGATCAGGCCGCGTGCCCGTCGAGTGCGCCCGCGCGCGACGGCACCGTCGAGTGTGCGATCATCGTCCCCTCGGCGGCGTTCACGGTGCTCCTCGAGGGGCGGGACGCCGAGGGCGCGGGCGCCTCCGCGTCGATCGACCTGCGGGTGGCGGACGACCTGTCGCCGTCGGTGGCGATCACGGCGCCCGTCGATGCCGCGCCGCGCTACAGCGATCGGCCGGTGCTTCTCGAGGGCCTGGTCGCCGATCCGGAGGATGCGCCCAGCGATCTCGCGGTGCGTTGGGTCTCGAGCCGCGACGGGGAGCTGGTTGACGCGGCCACAGTGGCGGAAGACGGTGTCGTGCGTGGCTACGCTTCGCTCTCGGAGGGCGTCCACGCCCTCCAACTCTTCGTCGTCGACACCGCCGGCAACGAGGCAGTAGACGATGTGTTGTTGACAGTCGGCCCGCCTGACAGCGCTCCGGTGTGTTCGATCTCGTCGCCGGTGGACGGGGGCGTCGGGGCGCGGGGCGCCGACGTCGTGCTGGCCGGAACCGTGGCCGACGCGGAGCTTGCACCCGAGGCGCTGTCCATCCGCTGGGCCAGCTCCTTGGACGGGGAACTTGGCGTCGATCCGGCCACGGGCGGGGGCGCCGCGAGCCTCACCACCGCGTCCCTCTCGGTCGGCCAGCACGAGCTCTCACTCACGGCTACCGATGAGTTGGGCCTCAGCTGCACCGAGGCGGCCACGTTCACGGTCGGCACGCCACCCACGCTCTTCTTCGACGCCCCGTCGGATGGCAGCGTGTCCAACGACCGCGACGAGCTTGCGTTCGTCGCTCGCGTTTCCGATGCCGAGGATGCGGCGGATCTGTTGTGGGTCACGTGGACCTCCGATATCGACGGCATGCTCGCGGAGGGGCTCGCGGACAGCGCGGGACGTGCAGTATTCGTTACCGCGGGGCTCTCGGTTGGCGAACACACGGTCACCGCGACGGTGGTCGACACCGTGGGGCTGACTGGCTCCGGCGGGGCGACGTTCCGCATCAACGGCCTGCCGGATGCGCCGACTGTCTCGATCGTGCCCGTGGCGCCCTTCACCACCGACGACCTGGTCGTGTCCGTCGACCTCCCGGCGTTGGACCCTGAGGGCGACCCGCTCACCTACGGCTACGCCTGGTCAGTGGACGGCGTGGTGAGCACTACCAGCACGACGGACACCGTTCTGGCTTCGGCCACGACCCGGGGCGAAGCCTGGACGGTGGAGGTCTGGGCCGCGGACGCCTGGGGTGCCGGCCCGACCGGCAGCGCCTCGGCGACGATCATGAACTCCGCGCCCACCCTCGCCTCCGTGGATGTCGCGCCCGATCCCGCCACTCGTGCGGACACCCTGGTGTGCGCGCCCTCCGGCTACGGCGACGCCGACGGCGACGCGGACGCGACGACGTTCGTTTGGAGCGTCAATGGAATATCGGTCGCGACCATTCCTGCGCTATCCGGCGCATTCGTGACTGGCGACGTCGTGACCTGTGCGGCAACGCCCTTCGATGGAACGGACGCTGGGCTCACGCTGTATGACAGCGTCGCCATCCAGAACAGCGCCCCGGTTGTCGACAGCGTAGACCTCAGTCCAACGGTCGTCTATACCGACGACACAGTGGCCGTCACCGTCGTGAGCCATGACGACGAAGGCGACACCGTGTCGCTGGCCTACACGTGGACGGTGGACGGCGTCCTCGTCGCGACGACGGGCAGCTCGCTCGACGGAACGACCGCGTTTGCGAAGCATCAGGTGATCGCCGTCGAGGTGACGCCGAGCGACCCCGACGGCGCGGGAACACCCGTTTCCGCCTCGGTGGCCGTGTCCAACACGCTGCCGTCTGGGCCGGGAGTCGCCCTGGATCCGTCCGCGCCGCAAGAGGGCGACGCGCTGGTGTGTGAGGTGACCGCCGCCAGCTCGGACGCGGACGGAGACACGGTCACCTACACCATGGCGTGGACGGTGGATGGGGTCGCCTATCCGGACGCGGCCGACGTGGGCCCAAGCACCGCGACCTGGACGGACGACGAGGTCAGCGCGGCCGACACGGAGGCCTACGAGCTTTACGAGTGCACCGCCACACCCGACGACGGTGAGGGCCCGGGGACGCCGGGCACCGCGTCCGTGGAGGTGGAGCGCGCCGACACGCGGGTGTTTGTCACCAGTGGTAGCTTCACCGGGGGCTTCGGGGGCGTCTCCGGCGCGGACACCGAGTGTCAGGACGCGGCGGACGCGGCGGGGCTGGGCGGGACGTGGATCGCGTTCCTCAGCGACAGCTCCCAGGGCGCCGGCTCGCGAATCGCGGACGGCCCCTACGTGCTGCTCGACGGCACGACGATCGCCACGAGTCGCGCCGACCTGCTTGACGGCGCGCTCTCGGCCGCGATCCAACTCGACGAGTACGGCGCCACCCAGTCCAAGTGGGTGTTCACCGGCTCGACGATCGCAGGGTCCAGTGCAGCGAGCGGCAGCTCCGTCAACGGCCTGTGCGCGGACTGGACCAACGGCTGTGGCGTATGCTACGGCAACCACTTCTACGCGACGGTGGGCCGCAGCTACGAGACCGACAGCGACTGGACAAACGTAGGTTGGGTGTTCTGTAGCACGAGCTCAGGGTTGTACTGTTTCGAGCAGTAGAGGTGACGCATGGCGGAGCGGTCGCCCCGAAAAGCGATGGCACTCCTACCTCGGCAACACCGCGCCCTGCACCCCGTCGAACCGGCACATCAGCTTGTCAGCGGGCGGGTAGTGGACTTCTGGCCAGGTGCTCGAGGTCCAGTGGTTGAGGTGGATCGCGAGCTCGCCATTGGGGACCATCGACAATGCTGCGACCTCGCTGCCATCGACGTAAAAGGCGATGTCGTCGGCGCGCCAATCCATGCGGTACTCGTGTGCGGCCGCCAGGTCGAAGCCCTCGGGGTAGGTCCAGGAGACGCTCATGTGCGTCGCGCTTTGCTCGTAGCCGTCGGCCTCGGTCCAGTCCCGGTACACCGCGAACCACGCCACCCCGTCGATCAGCTCGACGTCGATCTCGTTCACCAACCCGTCGACTTCGCCGTAGAAGAAGAAAGCACAGATCGTCCCCGGCCCTTTCGGGCCGAAGACACGCGCGGTGAACATGCCCCCGTGGAAGCTCTCGGCGGTGTAGAGCTCGGCGCCGACCCAGCCGCCAACGCCGTCGGCCTCGTGGACGAGGTTCAGCCCGCCAGTGGAGATCCGGGCGTGCCGGGGGTCGAGCTGCGTCTCGCCGAGCTTCCAGTCCGCCGCGAGCCACTTGCGGGTGTCGAGTTCGTCGAACGGCTCGTCGAAGAGCAGGTCGCGCGCGGTGTCCACGGTGTCGGCGGTGTCAGCGCCGGAATCAGAAGCGGTGTCGGCGGAGTCGCCGGAATCGGCGGCGGGTTCGGCGGAGTCGGTCACGCCCGGATCGCAGGCGACGAGGAGGGTCAAGAGCATCGCGCCAGTGTACCGCGAGCCTCGTTAGCGCCGCGTCCCCAAACCGCGGAAGCTCTCCGTGTTCGCCACACGCCGCGTCACGTGGATGTCGGCGTACCCCGCTTCGGCGTACCAACGCTCGACCTCTTCCCCGGTGAAGTAGGCGGTGACGGGCACGCGGAGCCGGTCGTAGATGTCCGCGACCACGACGTCGAAGGGCCAGCGATGATGGTCGTGGACGGGGAGATGGGAGAGGATGAACCCAAACGGCGGGACTGGACTGAGGAACCGGTAGGGCGTGTGGGAGAACGCGCGGAGCCCGGACGCCACCGCCTTGGAGAAGGTGTGGAGCTGCTCCGCAGACATCGCCGCGGCGGCGCCACGCAGTGCCCCTGTCGCGACACGCATCGAGCCCTGTCGGGGTCCGTACACCCAGATCGAGAGCCGTCCGCCGGGGCGGGTCAGCTCGCCGAGGGTCCGGAAAATCGGATGCGCCTCCCGCACATGGTGAAGGACGCCGTAGCAGTAGACGAGGTCGAAGAGCCCCCGCCGGAACGGGGGCCGCTCCACATCGCCCTGCACCACGTGGGCGCGGACCGCGCCGTCAAGGTTCGCCTGGCAGCTGGCCACCGCCTCCGCGGAGTTGTCGAAGGCCACGACCTCCGCACCGTACCGCGCCGCAAAAAGGGCGTTGCGGCCGAAGCCACAGCCGGCGTCGAGCACGAGGCGCCCGGTGAAGTCGCCCGGAGTGAGCGGAGCGGCGATGTCGAGAAAGTTCTTCTCGAACTCCGGCACCGCGGCCTTGAACTCGGTCCACTTGTGTCCGGTCGCGACACCCACCTCGCTGCCGGCCACCATCATCCGGGGAATCCCGTCGGTGATCGGGTACTGCGCGCGGCAGCCCTGGCAGGTGAGCGTGCCGTCGAGCACCTCCTCCACCTCGCCGTCGCGCAGCCCGGGCACGACCTCGCCCGGGGTCCAGTGTCCGACGTAGACCCGGCGGTTTTCGGTCGTTTTGGCTTCCACAGCCAGGCGAGCGTCCCCGCAGGCGGGGCAGGCGAGCCACTCGAGCAGACGTCGTTTCATGGGACTCGGCTAACCCGTCCGCCCGCCCGAACTGCCTTGCCACCGGGCGCGGCTAGGGTTAGTCGCGCGACCAAAACCGCCCTGAGATCATGAACATCAATCCCGACTTGTCGTTGGTGCTTCTGCAGCTGCTGCCGCTCTTCACGGTTTTGGCCGGGCTGCAGATGATCTTGTTCAAGCCCATGATCGCCTATTTGGCCGCCCGAAAGGCCGCGACCGTGGGTGAACGTGCCTCGGCCGAAGCGCTGAAGGAGAAGGCGGGCCTGAAGTTGTTGCAGTGGGATGCGGCGCTGGTGCGCGCCCACACCGAGGTCGCCGAGTTCCGCGCCGCGCGCCGGTCGGAAGCGCAAGCGGCCTACGCCAAGCAGGTGGCCGCGACGCGCGCGCTCTCCGATCGCCACATCGCCGACGAGCTAGCGGTCTTGCAGGGCGAGGCGGCGTTGGCCCGCGAAGAAGTCGGACGCATGGCCCGTTCGCTCGCCCAGGACATGGCGGCCCGCGCCCTCGGGCGCGCTCTCCCCGGCGTGGAGGCCTAGTGTTCTATTTCGCTGCTCCCGCCCATGCGCAACAGGCCCCCGACGCCCCCGTCGCCCACGAAGGCGCCGCCCACGAAGGCGCCGCCCACGAAGGCGCCGCCCACGAAGGGGGCCACGACGCCAAGATGGACTGGGAGCTCGTCCGCTACCAGACCAGCAACTTCATCCTGTTCTTGCTTCTGGTCATCGTGGCCGGCCGCCGCCCGATCATGGACGCGCTCGGCAACCGCGCCAACGTGGTCCGCCGCGACCTCGACGAGTCCGCGCGCGCCAAGGGCGAGGCACAGAAGGAATACCACGAGATCGAAGAGAAGCTCGCCGGCCTCGAACGCCGCATCGAGGACATGAAGGCCGGCGCCACTCGCGACGCCGAGGCCGAGGGCGTGCGCATCCGGGAGCGTGCCGAGGCCGACGCCATTCGCATCCGCGAGACGGCGACCCGCACCGTGAGCGAAGAAGTGCTCCGCGCCCGTAACGAAATCCGCAGGGAAGTCGTCGAGCAGGCGGCCGGGCTGGCGCGCGAAATCGTGAAGTCCAGCGTCCAGGCCGAAGACCAGGCCCGCTTCCAGGCCGAGTTCTTGGCCGCGCTCGACAAGCCCGGAGGTGCCGCGTGATCGAAGGTTCTCTCGCTCGCCGCTACGCCAAGGCGCTCCTGGCGCTCGGCCAGGAAGAAGGCAACGCCGACAAGCTCGGCGAACAACTCGACGCGCTGGTCACGCTTTTGCGGCGCGATGATGCCCAGCTGCTCGGCGTGATGAGCCACCCCGGCCTGACCCCCTCCGAACGTAAAAACGTGCTGGAGGCGCTTTTGCCCAAGCTCGGGCTGCTGCCGACGCTGGCCAGCTTCGTACGGCTGGTGCTCGACAAGAATCGCTTCATTGCGCTGCCCGACATGGCACGTGAGTACCGCGCTCTCGCCGACATCGCAGGAGGGCGCGTGCGCGTTACGGTCACGACGTCCGTCGCCGCCTCGGCCAGCCTGAAAAAACAGATCGCCGCCAGCCTCGCTGCCGCCACCGGCAAGCAGGTCGTCTTGGATGTGAAGGTTGATCCTTCCCTCCTCGGCGGGATGGTCGCGCACGTGGGCAGCCGCGTGTTCGACGCCTCTCTCCGCACTCGCCTGGACACCCTCCAGGTTGCCCTTGCCACCACCGCACTTGGATAGACGAATGGACATCCGCGCCGAAGAGATCAGCGAGATTCTCAAGCAGCAGATCAAGAACTACGACGGTCGCGTCGCGGTGAGCGAAACGGGAACGGTGCTCAAGGTCGGGGACGGCATCGCCCGGATCTACGGCCTCGAAAACGCCCTCGCGGGCGAGCTCCTCGACTTCGGCAACGGCCTCCGCGGCATGGTGCTGAACCTCGAAGAAGACAACGTGGGCGCCGCCATCTTCGGCGAAGACCGCACCATCAAGGAAGGCGACATCGTCCGCCGCACCGGCGAGATCGTGTCCGTTCCGGTGGGCCCCGCGCTCCTCGGCCGCGTCATCGACGGCCTCGGCAACGCCATCGACGGCGGCCCGCCCATCCCCCGCGACATGCTCCGTCCGGTCGAGATCAAGGCGCCCGGCATCATCGGTCGCAAGTCCGTGCACGAAGCGATGGAAACCGGCATCAAGGCCATCGATGGCATGATCCCTGTCGGCCGCGGCCAGCGCGAGCTCATCATCGGCGATCGGCAAACCGGCAAGACCGCGATCTGCATCGACGCGATCATCAACCAGAAGAAGTTCCTGAACGATCCGAAGAAGAAGATGCACTGCATCTACGTCGCGATCGGCCAGAAGCAGAGCACGGTCGCCCAAGTGGTCGAAAAGCTCAAGTCCTACGGTGCGATGGAGTACACCACCGTCATCAGTGCGCCCGCTTCGGCGCCGGCGCCGTTGCAGTTCCTGGCCGCGTACACTGGCGCCACCATCGGCGAGTACTTCCGCGACAACGGCATGCACGCGCTCATCGTCTACGATGACCTCACCAAGCAGGCCGCCGCCTACCGCCAGCTTTCGCTGCTCCTGCGCCGCCCTCCCGGTCGCGAAGCCTACCCTGGCGACGTCTTCTACCTGCACAGCCGCCTTTTGGAGCGTTCGGCCAAGGTCGGCGACGCCGAAGGCGCGGGGTCACTCACCGCGCTGCCGATCATCGAAACGCAGGCCGGCGACGTGTCGGCGTACATCCCGACGAACGTCATCTCGATCACCGACGGGCAGATATTCCTCGAAGCCAACCTGTTCTACGCAGGCGTCCGTCCCGCGGTGAACGTCGGCATCTCGGTGTCGCGCGTCGGTGGCTCGGCGCAGGTCGCGGCCATGAAGGCGGTGGCCGGCACGCTCAAGCTTACGCTGGCCCAGTACCGCGAGCTGCAGGCCTTCTCGGCCTTCGCGAGCGACCTGGACGAAGCCACCCGCAGGCAGCTCAACCGCGGCGCCCGCCTGGTCGAGCTGCTCAAGCAGGACCAGTACAGCCCGCTCACGATGGAAATGCAGATCATCCAGATCATCGCCGGCACCGAGGGCGCGCTCGACGACGTCCCCGTCGGCGACGTGCAGCGCTTCCTCGTCGACCTCACCACCCACTTTGAGGGGGCGGCGGCCGCGTTGCGGGACGAGCTCGGCGCCAAGTTCACCTTCAAGGGGAACGATCTGAAGGCCCGCATCCTCGCGGCCTGTGTCTCGTTCCGCACCACCTGGAAGTAGGGAGCCCGCATGGCGTCTCTGCGCGACATTCGCACGCGGATCGGCTCGGTCAAATCCACCCGGCAGATCACCAGCGCCATGAAGATGGTCGCCGCGGCCAAGCTGCGTCGTGCCACCGAGGCGGCCACCAACGCGCGCCCCTACGAACGCGCCCTCACCGCCACGATCCAGCGGGTCGCCGCCGGTGCGGGTGATGTCAGCCACGAGTTGCTCACCTCCCGCCCTACGGTCACCAAGGTGGTCGTGGTGGTCATCGGTTCAGACCGTGGCCTGTGCGGCGGCTTCAACAGCTCCCGTGATCGCCGCGTCGAGGAGCTGCTCAAGCAGCTCAAGGCCGAGGGGAAAGAGCCTATTGTCTGGACCTTTGGCAAGAAGGCGCGCGACTTCTTGAAGTCTCGTGGGTGGGACTCGGACAACGTCAATGGCCTGAGCCCGGCCGCGTTCCAGGACGCGGTCAAGGCGCTCTCCGATCGCCTGACGACCGGTTTCGCCGCCGGCCAGTTCGACGAAGCGTGGGTCTACTACAACAAGTTCAAGTCCACGCTCACCCAGATCCCGACGCCGGTCCAGGTGCTGCCGCTCTCCATCGAATCCGCCGAGGGCGGCGCGGTCGAGTACACCTATGAGCCCGGTGGCGCCGAGATCCTCGCGACGCTCTTGCCTCTGTACCTGCGCACGATGTTGCTGCAGGCCTTGCTGGAAAACGAAGCCGGCGAACACGCCAGTCGGATGACGGCGATGGACAACGCGACCCGCAACGCAACCGACCTCATCAATCGACTCACGCTCGAGTACAACCGCTCCCGTCAGGCGGCGATTACCCGCGAGCTCATCGAAATCATCAGCGGCGCTGAGGCGCTGTAGGAGCCCATATGGCAAACGACACCGGCATCATCAAGCAGGTCATGGGACCCGTCGTCGACATCGAGTTCCCGCCCGGGCACCTTCCGGCGATCTACTCGGCGCTCACGCTGACCAACCCGTTCATCAGCGACCAGCCCGACAACCTCGTGGTCGAGGTCGCCCAGCACCTGGGTGAAAACACCGTTCGCGCGATCGCGATGGACGTCACCGACGGCCTCAGCCGCGGCGTCCAGGTGCGCAGCACTGGCAATCCCATCATGATGCCCGTCGGCAATCGCACGCTCGGCCGCATCCTCAACGTCGTCGGCGAACCCGTCGATGAGGCCGGTCCGGTCGGTGCGACAGAGTTCCACCCCATCCACCGCGCCCCCCCCAGCTTCACCCAGCAGTCGACGCAAGTCGAGATGTTCGAGACCGGCATCAAGGTCATCGACCTGCTCGCGCCCTACGCGCGTGGCGGCAAGATCGGCCTCTTCGGCGGCGCGGGCGTCGGCAAGACCGTGCTCCTGATGGAGCTCATCCGCAACATGGCCATCGAAAAGGGCGGCTTCTCGGTGTTTGCCGGCGTCGGCGAACGGACCCGCGAAGGCAACGATCTCTACCACGAGATGGTGGAAGGCGGCGTCATCAAGGTCGAGCTCAACGACAAGGGCGAGCCGATCAAGGACGCTCGCGGCCGCTACACGCTCATCCCTGAAAAGAGCCAGGTTGCGCTGATCTACGGCCAGATGAACGAGCCCCCGGGTGCCCGCGCGCGGGTGGCGCTCTCCGCGCTCACCGTCGCCGAGTTCTTCCGGGACGAGCAGGGCAAGGACGTGCTGCTCTTCGTCGACAACATCTTCCGCTTCACCCAGGCCGGCTCGGAAGTGTCCGCGCTCCTCGGTCGGATTCCCAGCGCGGTCGGCTACCAGCCCACCCTCGCGACGGAAATGGGCGCGCTCCAGGAGCGCATCACCACCACCAACAAGGGCTCGATCACCTCGATGCAGGCGATCTACGTACCTGCGGACGACTTGACCGACCCCGCGCCCGCCACGGCGTTCGCCCATCTCGACGCGACGACCGTGCTCAACCGCAAGCTCACCGAGATCGGCATCTATCCTGCAGTGGACCCCCTCGACTCCACCAGCCGCATCCTCGACCCGCGCGTCGTCGGCGATGAACACTACGCGGTCGCGCGTTCGGTCCAGCGGGTGCTCCAGCGCTACAAGGAGCTCCAGGACATCATCGCCATTCTCGGCATGGACGAGCTGTCCGACGAAGACAAGCAGACCGTCACCCGCGCCCGCAAGATGCAGCGTTTCCTGAGCCAACCCTTCTTCGTGGCCGAGAAGTTCACCGGCATGGCCGGCAAGTACGTCCCCAAGGAAGAGTCGGTGCGCGGCTTCAAGGAAATCCTCGACGGCAAGCACGACAAGCTTCCCGAAGGCGCGTTCTACATGGTCGGCGGGATTGACGAAGCGGTCGAAAAGGGCCGGAAGCTCCTGGAGGCCTAGGCCATGTCGCTCAACGTACGCATCGTCACGCCGCGCAAGGTCGCCTGGGAAGGCAAGGCCGAGCTCGTGCGTGCGCCCGGCGAGCTGGGTGAGTTCGCCGTCCTCCCGAAGCACATCGCCTACCTCACCACCCTGCGCCCCGGCGTGGTGGTGGTCGAGTCCGGCGACACCAAGCTGCGCTACAACATCGGTGTAGGCTTCTGCGAAGCGGGTCCCGAACACGTCACGATCCTGACGGAGACGTGCGAGGAGGGGTAGCCCACCTGGGCGATGCTCAGGCCAGGTCTTGAGGTCGAGGTGGGCAGGACCGCATCGCGGCGCCGGCACCGGCCGGGCCCTGGCCTTCCACGACCTCGATGGCGACGGGGTCGCGGAGCTGATCGTCGGCTCCCCCGGCCGCGCCGCGCCCGCGGCCGAGGAGGGAGAACTCGCGGTCTACACGGTGCCGTGAACCAGCAGCGCTTTCGTCACCCAACGTCGCGACGCGCCGAGTCCGCCACGCTGATTGGGTACGCCCCCCCTCAGTTGCAGCTCAGGCTGCTCCCGAAGTCGCTGCAGGTGACGGTGCCGCCGCGCTCCACCTGGATGACGCCCTGCTTGGCGTCTTTGCCGCCGGTTTTGACACGGCAGGTGGTGACGCCGGCAAAGCTCATGGTGGTGCCGCTGACGAACTCGGCCGACTGACCATCGCCGCACTGGATCTTGCCCTCTTTGCCGGGCACGCTGAACTTGACGGAGAACGGGCCGGACGGCGGCGGCGCCGCTTCGACAGGGGCGGGCTTCGTCGCGGGGGCCGGCTTGGCCGCGGCTGCGGGCTTCTGCGTCGTGACTGGTTTTGGAGTCGATGCCGGCTTCGGGCTCGACGCGGGCTTGGTCGCGGGGGCGGGCTTCGGCGGCGCCGGGGTCGCGGCTGGCTTCGGTGCGGGTGTCGCGGCGGCGGGCTCCGGTTTCGCGACCGGCTCCGGCGCTGCGATGGGCGTCGGGGCCGGCACCTCCGCGGGCGCCACCTCGGGGGTCGTCGTCGGCACCACGAGCGGCGAGGCCTCCTTCGCGGGCTCCTCGCGCCCCATGAAGAACCAGCCGCCACCGACCGCGGCGAGGATTCCTCCGCATACGAGCAGCAGCACCACGCCGCCCACGACCATTCCGGTCATGCCGGATTTCGCGGGCGGGTCGGCGAAGGGGTCGTTGTCCAACGCCGAGCGGCTGACGGGGGGCGGTGCGACCGGGCGTGAGGAGCGCGCCGGCTCGCTCACGTGTCGCACTGGCGTCGGCCGCGGGGCCTCTGCCGGCCGGGCGGGCTCGGGCCGGGGGGGCTCGAAGCTGGGCGGGCGCGGGGGCTCTGCGGCCGGTCGCGGAGGTTCGAAGCTGGGCGGCCGCGGAGGTTCGGCCGGGAGCGTGGGCGGCCGAGGCGGCGTCGGAGCCTGGTACGCGACCGGCGGCGGCAGCACTTCGGCCGCGGTGGCCCGGCGGGGCAGCGCCGCCACCTCGTAGGCGTCGTCGTCTTCTTCGGCGAGCATCTGCTTGATCTTCTCGCGGCTCCAGAACGAGGTGCTCTCGCCCTTGCTTGCGGGCGCTTGCCGCACGCCGCCGCGGGCCATCGGCGCGGAGATGCTGGTGGGACCGCCCAGCACTTCGCGTTGCACGGCCGGTTCCGGAGCGGGAAGCGGCGCCGCGCTGTGACTCGGCGCGCGCAGCCCGGCCGCCCACGCAACCAAGCCATCCCCAGTGATCTGCGCCCCGACCGACGCGAGCACGTTGGCTGCGTCGAGGGGCAGCGGCCGCTCGCTCGCGGTCCATGCCAGGATATTACAAAGGAACTTCCGGACGTCCTCGAGCCAGCGCTTCCCCCTGGCTTCGGCGAAGTCCATCGAGAGCACGCGGTCGATCACCGCGTCGTCATGCCCATCCGCCTCGTGAGGCAGGTCGCCGAACGGCGCCTCTGAAAGCACGCTGTGCAGTACGACGCCGAGCCCGTACATGTCGGTCGTGGCGACGTCGGTGCGACCGTGCGGCTCGCGTGTCGTGCGTCGGGGCACCCCCCAGCCGTCGATCGAGACGTTCCCGCGCCCGTCGACCTTGACCGACGCCGGCCGCAGGTCGCCGTGGACCGAGCGGTCTTCCTCCGCGATGCAGAGGATGTCGGCCAGGGCGGCGCCCAGCTCCATCGCCGCGCGCAGGCCGGGGCGGTGGCGCTCCAAGAGGGCATCGAGCGAAAAGCCCGCCGAGCCGCCTTCCTGCGCGAGAACCTGCCCAAGATCGCCGGCCTCGCGGGTGTAGTGGAATCCGGGCGTCTGCATGCACGGTCGGGGTATCAAGAAACGGCGCCCCCGACCCCCTCGCGCCGACTATGCCCCCCCAGATGCGCGTCTGCCGGGAGTATCCTGCCCAAAAGGCGCGTCCGGCGCGTCGTCCGGCTTCGCCGGGTGGAACGGGCAAACCTATGTTTCTCGGGGGCGAATTCGGCTGCGTCCGCGCCGGCGTTGCGCCGGCGCGCTTCCAGCCGGGGATCCTCCCTCGGGGCGCGCTAATTGGGGGGGATACTCTGCATCCGACGCGGCGCCGCCCTCCCTCCGGCGCGGTCCCTCCTCGGCGCGGCGCCGGCCCTCGGTTGCCGCCGCCCACATGTCGCGACACATGCGCCGCCGACGGCCCTGGCTCGCGACGCTCCCCGCCCACCGGGAGGTGGAACCAGCCCCCCCTCAATACGCCCAGAGCCGGCAGTTGTCGCCGACGGTCGCCAACCAACGCCCGCGCGTGGAGAACGACAGCGCCGTCACCGCGGCCCCGTGCGCTTCGACCCGGGGCGGCCGTCCGCGCTGGGCCGGCGGAGCAAACACATCCGCCAATGCCACCACCCCGCCGCGAGTTCCCAGCGCGAGTGTGCGGCCATCGTGACAGAGCGCCGCCGGGGCAGTGTCCAGCAGTCGAATCGTCTGCGGCTGCCCCTCTTTCCACAACGTCGCGCCGCCCTCGACCACGCCGACGACCCAGCCGCCCGGGGTGAAGCGCAGCATGTGGTTGGTGGCGGGACCCTCGGGAAGCTCTGCACCGAGCGGCACGACGCTGAGGCCTTCCGCGACGCTCCGGGCGAGCACGGGAGCCCCCTCGCGACAGCCCAGCGCCGCGCCGTCGGGCACGTTGACCTCTTGAACCAAGGTGGCGCCTGTATACAAACGAACCCGCCGGCCTTCGGCACCTTCGCCGATGACCGCAATCTGCTGCTCGCACACGCGCAGCCCCGACTCCCCGCGAAGGCCGGTGTCGATCTCGCTGATCGCGCCCGCGCCGTCTCGCAAGACCAAGTGGCCGTCGGCGGCGAGCACCGCCACGCCGTCTCCCCAATTGGCAAGGTGAACGGGCTCCGCGGGCCCGTCGAAAAGTGTCCGTACCCCGAACGACGGCTCCACCGCCAGCACCCTTCCGGAGCGCAGGGCGAGCATCAGCACTTCTTTCCGTGGTACCCACGATAGCGCGCGCGGCTGCTCGGCCGGGACCGACAGCACCGCTTCCAACGCCTTTGCGGCGTGTTGGAAGTGGGCGTCGCGGGCGCGCTCGTCGCTCACGCGGGACTGCCACGCCGGTCGGCCACGATGGCCGCCACCTCGTCCGCGCTGACCGGGATGGGGTACACGCCGTCAAAACACGCCATGCACGCGGGTGTTTTGGCGGTGGCGCGCAGGCCGTCCACGCTCAGAAAGGTCACGGTGTCTACGCCGAACGTGCGCGCCCATTCGGCTTCGGGCACCCGCGCGGCCACCAGCTCGTCCTTCGAGGGCATGTCGATGCCGTAGAAGCACGGGTTCCTGACGGGGGGCGAGAAGATCGCGAGGTGGACCTCTTTGGGTTTCACGGAGCGGACGAGTTCCGCCAATCGTTTCACAGTCGTGCCGCGCACGACGCTGTCGTCGACAAGAATGACCCGCTTTCCTTCAAGAATTTCGGGGATCGGGTTCAGCTTGAGTCGCAAGGCGGACTGCCGCATCCGCGCGTCGGGCATGATGAAGGTGCGGCCGCTGTAGCGGTTCTTGATGAAGCCTTCGCGAAAGGGAAGCCCCAACGTCTCAGCCATGGCCTGTGCCGCCGGTCGCGACGTGTCGGGTACGGGTACGACCACGTCCGCCTCGATGCCCTTTTTGCGCCACTCTTCGCCGAGGCGCTGCCCGAGGTCCCATCGCACCTGAAAGATGCGACCATCCTCCATCTTGCTGTCGGGGCGAGCGAAGTAGATGCGCTCGAAGATGCAGCGGTGCGCTTGCGCGGTGCGCAAAACTTCGATCCGGGGCGGCTCGCCGGGGCGCAAAAGCATCACCGAGCCCGGCGGGATCTCGCCGATCATGTCGAATCCGAGCGCGTCGAGCGCCACGGACTCGCTCGCCACCGCCCAAGCGCCCAGCGCGTTGCGGCCGTAGACGCCAGGGCGAACACCGTACGGATCGCGGAACGCGATGAGGGTGTCCTTGCCCTCGATCTCGCACAGCGCCACGCAGGTGTACGCGCCGCGCACCTGCTCGAAGACGTCGCGGACCGCGTCCTTGACGTGGTCGATGCCGCTGCCGCGGAGCCCCTCGGCGAAGACGAGCATGATCGGCTCGACGTCGCATTGTGACTGCACACGGATGCCCCTGCGACGTAGCCAGGACTCCAATTGCGGAACGTTGGTCACGTTCCCGTTGTGCGCCATCAGTACGCCCGGACGACGGGTGTGGAAGGGTTGGGTATCTTCTCGAACGCCAGCGCCTACCGTCGGGTACCGAACGTGCCCGATGGCGGCGCTACCGGGCAGCGACGCAAGGGTGCCCATCCCGAAGACCTGCGTGACCATGCCCAAGTCCTTGAACACGTGCACGCGTCCCTCATGGACGGTCCCGATGCCACAGGCGTCTTGCCCGCGGTGTTGAAGGGCTTGAAGCGCCATCGCCGTCCCCGTCGCCGCGCTTTCCAAGCCGATCAGACCAACAAAGCCACACATTCAGCGCTCCAGGAGCTTGACGAGGAGCTCAGCCTGGTATCGGGCGTCGTAATCAGCACGGTGTTTGAGGGAGAGGTCTTCGACAGGAAGGTTGAGGCGTTCGGCCAAGACATCCTTGCTGCTGTCGAACCAGTGGATGCCGAGCACGCCGGTGGCGAGGGCCTTGGTGTCGAGCGCCTTGTAGCCGTAGGGATTGGGCAGGTCCTCGGCGGCGTAGCACCAGCTCACAAACGACCAGTCAAAGGGGGCGTTGTGGCCCACGAAGACCGGTTTGGTGCCGGGCCGGGTGTGCTGGCGTGTCCAGGAGGCCAGCGACACGAGCGCATCACGACGCACGACGCCCTCCCGACGCAGGGCCTCGATGTCGAGGCCATTGACCTTCATCGCGCCGGGGTCGACCCGCGGGGCCTCCGGCCGAAGTTCTACGTAAAATGTCGCCCCGAGGTGGAGTTTTCCCGCGTCATCGGGTGCGACGGCGACGGCACCCAAGGAGATCATGTCGTAGAGCGCGGGCACCGGACCCGAGCACTCGATGTCGATGCAGAAGTAGGTCGCCCGGGTCTCTGGCATGGCCGGCGGCTAACACGGATAAGGGGGCAGCATGCGGCTGTGGACAGGCCTCCTTGTTGCCGTCGGATTGGTGCCGTGTTCGCTCGCGCTGGCGGCGCTGGTGGGGCTCGGGGTGGTCCGGTCGCTCTCGCCGTTTCAGGTTGCGCTGGCCGCGTGTGGGCTGGTGGTGCTGCCCATCGGCGGGCTGGTGCTGGCCGCGGGTCGGAAACCGTGGTCGGTGGGCGCTGCGATGGTGGCGTGGCCGCTGGCCCTTTCGGTGATCCTGCCGGGGTATTTCCCGGGCGAAATTCGCGCGGCGGTCGGGGTGGGTCTAGGCATCTTGGCGTCATTTGGCGGGGCGGAGTTCACCGCGCAGGCCGCCCGGTTCGGGCGAGACCTGGAGTTGCCGGAGTCTGACGGCACCCTGCCCCCGCCCGAGGCCGAACGGGCCACGATCCCATGCACGCCGGTCGCGACGGTGCTGGCGTCAGACCAGGTGGCGCTGCCGTATGAGGGGCAGGGGCACAGCATGGCGGTCCCCGTTCAGTTCGGCGAGACCGAGCTGACCATGCTCTTCGACACCGGCGCGACCGTCACCACCCTGAGTCGCCGCGGTCTGGCGCGGCTGGGGATCGAGGTGCCGTCAGATGCGCCCGAGATCACGCTGCGCACGGCCAATGGGGAGCGGACCACGCGACTGGTCTTGGCGCCGCGCGTCTGGGTTGGCGGCTTTCCTGTCGATGGGGTCACCGTGGGGGTGTGTGACGAGTGCGAGGATGACAAGACGGCGGGGCTCTTGGGCCTCAACGTGTCGGGACAGTTCTTGGTCACGGTCGATACGCTGAGGAAAGAAGTGGTGTTCCAAGGCCGACAGGGGCGGCAAGATCGGGTTGTTGACATCGGTCCGTGGCTGAAGGTTCGTGCCACCGCCAAGGTATGGCCCGATGGCCGCGTCGAGGTCGAGGTGACCGGGAGCAACCGTGCGACCCGCGCGGTAGCGGAGGCCGAGATCGGCATCCATTGTGCGTCTGACAACTTCGTCGCCCGGCTGACCGACATCGCTCCGGGTGAGGAAGCGACGGCGTTGACGCGGCTTCCGGCCGGCGCCGATTGTGACACCTACAGCGTTACGTTGGATCACGCTTGGTGGTAAAAAACCGTTGGCGAATCCGGCGAGCCGGCCCGAATCGGACAATGCAGAACATCGCGTCGACGCCGTCTTTCCAGGTGATTTTCTTCCCCTCGGCGTACGAGCGGCCGTGGTAGGCGATCGGCACCTCGTAGATCCGGCAGTCGAGCTGGGCCACCTTGGCGGTCAGCTCGATCTCGACGCCGAACCTGTCGCTCTCGATGTCGATTTGTTTCAGGACAGACGCGCGGAAGGCCTTGTACCCCGTCTCGACGTCCGACAGATTCAGGTCGGTGGCAGCGTTGGCGGCCAAGGTGATGATGGAGTTTCCAATCGAGTGCCAGAACAACAGAACGCGACGCTCGCTGGGGAGGAAGCGACTGCCGTAGACGACGTCGGCCCGCCCTTCCCACAGCGGGCGGAGCATCTTCCCGTAGTCTCGGGGGTCGTACTCCAAGTCCGCGTCCTGGACGATGACCAGCTCGCCGGTGGCGGCGGCGAACCCGCTGCGCAGCCCGGCACCCTTGCCCTGGTTGCGGGTGTGCGTCACCGATCGGAGGGTCGCCCGTTCGGCGCCGTCGATCGCTCCCGCGGCGGCAGGACCTCCGGCGAGGAGCTGCTCGATGATCGCGCCGGTGGCGTCCGTCGAGCAATCGTCTACCAACACGATCTCGACGGTGTCGCTGAAGGCCAGCGCCTCACTCTGGAGCACCTCGCGTACGACCGCGGCGATGGTGGGCGCTTCGTTGAACGCGGGGATGACGATCGACAAGGAGCGGATGGGGCGCGGCATACGAGGGCAACCGGCGTATCCCGCCCGCCTCGGGGACCGCGGCCGGGAGGGCCCGTTGTCTAGGCGGGTGTTCGCCGCGTTCGTCGGCATCGCCACGCTCTCCCTTGCCGAGGGCCTCGCGCGCCTCCTCCCGCCGCCGAGCGCGGCCGCCGGGGCATGGCGGCAACAGGATGCGGCGCCCGAAGGCATCCTTCTGGACGGCAGCCCCTGGTTCTTGTGGGAGCTCAGCCCTGGCACCCACCGTGAGTTTGGCGTTTCGGTGTCCATCAACTCGGTGGGCCTACGGGGCCCGGAGCCTGGCGAAAAGTCGCGACCGAGAGTGATGGCGGTGGGTGACTCGTCGATCTACGGCTTTGGCGTCGCCGACAGCGAGGTCTTCACCGCCCGGCTCGGCGCGCCGCTTCAGGCCGACGTGATCAATGCCGGCGTCCCAGGGTACTCCACTTTCCAGACCCTGAACTTGCTGGATGCGCGGGCGCTGGCGCTGGAGCCCGACCTGCTGCTCATCGGAAACCTGTGGTCCGACAACAGCTTTGATACCTTTGTCGACCGAGACCTGCTCGCTGCCTACACCGGCTGGACCTTGTCGCCGACGCAGCGGGTACGGTCGGTGCTGGAGCGCTCGTCGGGATTTCGCTGGTTGGATTGGGGCCTGCGAGTGCGCGGGCACGCGGTCGAAGCGACGCGGGTGGGGTGGACCGTGGGCAGGGGTGGGGATCCGATGGGAAAACGGCGCGTGGGCATCGAGGACTACGCTGCGAACCTCGACGCAATGGTTGAACGGCTCCGCGATCGCGGCGGCAGCGTGGTTTTCGTTCTATTGGCGAACCGCGAAGACATCCTCCACGGCGAGCCCTTGCCGGCGTGGGAGCCCTACCGGTCGGTGATGCGCGAGACCGCTGCCCGCTGGGGCGCCCCAACGGTCGACGTCCCCGCCGCGTTTGTCGCCTCCGGCCTGGACGTGGACGCGCTGTTCCTGGACCTCATGCATCCGAGCGCCGTCGGACATCAGCTCCTCGCCGAGGCCGTGCTTTCGACGCTCGGTGGCTGGCCGCAGACCCCCATCGTCCTGCGGGCGCCGAGTCCTCGGCCGGTGTATTCCGACCCGTTCATCCAGCGGGAGGCGCCGTCGAAGTGAGGGCTACCGGACTTCGAACGGAAACGCGACCTGCTGTTCTTTCGGCAAGGTGTACAACACCCGCTCATCTTCTTCGTGCAGGATGTCATGGGCGTGGAAGGCGTACATTCCCGGCACGAGCGGCTCGCGCGTAGACAGGAGGTAGTCTTCTCTGGTGTCGAACCCGACGATGTCGAACGCCACGTCGTCCTTGGCCACCCACAGGTTCACCAGGTTGTCCTCGGCCCCGAAAACACCCTTGACGCGCCCCTTGTTGACAAACTCCAGCTTGCTGAGGTGCAGGTTCATCTGGGCGATTTCACTGGGGCGAAGGCGTGTGGTAAATACCAGGTCCACCTTGCCGGGCGGGATGCTCTCCTCGGGGATGTCTTGGACTCCTGCGTAGTGTTTGAGATCGGTGCCCACCATCTGGATGCGTTGGCGACCCAACTCGACGTAGGCGGCGCGGCCCACGGCGTAGAAGCCCGGCCGGCCAGGCTCGGGGTACAACGACAACGACAGCGCTTCGAAGTCTTCGTCGTCAGGGATTTCTTTGGCGAACCCGCGCGCCTTGATGAAGCCTTCTTTTCCGGCGAGCATACGCAGCCCCCGCGGGCCGCCGAGCACGTCGTCCTCCGCTTTGCCGCTGTCATCGACCTCCGCACGGAGCACCAGCTCCTCAGCCGGCAACTCCAGCGTGAACTTGCCGCTGGCATCGGTGTAGTGGCGGGCCATCACCCCTTCGACCACGACGGTGGCCTCGGGGACCGGGTGCCCCCAGATGTCCTTGACCACGCCTTCCACCCCACGGGTGTCATCGGTGCAACCGAAGAGCAGAAGGGCCAGCATCGGGGGTGCCTATCCCGTGGCGGAGCGGGCCGCGGCCAGCACGTCGCGGAGCGGCCGCAGGTTGGCGCTGCCGGTGCGACTGAAGCGGTCGATGAGCCGATGGCCGACCCGGGCCAGCTCAAGAATCCGGCTGACGCGGGTATGGAGGAATCGACTCTGGTGCATCGCCCGCGGATCGGTGCCTTTTCCCTCGTGATCCAGGATGTCCAGGGCCGCTTGGAGCTGGTCGATCGTGCGGCCCACCATCCTCAGTTCCCGCTCGCGGAAAACCCGCCCGATCAGCATCCAGATGTCGGTCTCGGCGACGAAGAGACGGCGGCGTTCGCCTGGCGCGGGCTCTCGGCGGATGACGCCCCACTGCAAGAGTTCGTTCAGCGTGGTGCTGATCATGCCGGCGCTCAACCCGGTGCGAGCCTCGATCTGCTCGGCGTCCAGCGCTTCGGCGGAGAGGTAGAGCACCGCCCACACCCGCCCCATCGACGGCTTGAAGTTCCAGAAGCCGATCACCTCGCCGATGGCTTCGGCCACCAAGGCGACGGCGCGGGCACGCGCCTGGGCATCGGCCCCTTCAGGGCGAGGCGCGGGCTCGGTCTCGGCGCTGGCGTCGCTCACTCATTTCAGTTAACACTGAAATGAGTGAATCGACCTGTGCCGGAGGATCGTATGGAGTGCGAACTCGGCTCGGGGGTCGACCCCTGCGCGGTCGTGCGGCGCGCGGAGCCGAGCGGGTTGGCCAACGGGCGCCCGGGGGTGGTGCTCTCGGAATCTCGGATTAGCGGCCCCGAAGCAGTGTTCATTCGGTTGGCCCCACAGGTGCAGCAGGGGGAGGCGCGCCTGCGCGCGCTGGTCGGGAGTGACGTCGATGTGGTCGAGGCGGTGGGCCGGTACCTGGTGGTCGCCGGTGGAAAACGCCTGCGGCCCATGCTGACGGTGCTTGGCGCGGGTGCGGTGGGCTTTCGGGGCGATCTTGCGGGTTTGATGTGCGTGGCGGAGCTGATCCACCTCGGGTCGCTGCTCCACGACGATGTGGTGGACGGGGCGGAGCAGCGTCGGGGCCGCCCTGCCGCCCACAAGGTCTACGGGAATGCCGCGACCATTTTGACTGGCGACTTCTGCCTCGCGCGCGCCGTGCTCCTGGCTGCCGAGGCGGGGGGCCATCGTGCCGTCACCGAGTTGGCCCGCGCCGTCACGGCGATGGCGGAGGGTGAGGTGTTGCAGCTGCAACGGGCGGGGAACCTGGACACGACGCTGGACGCCTACCTGGAGATGGTGGACAAGAAGTCGGCCGCGCTCATCGCCTGGGCCGCCGCGGCTGGTGCGTACGCCGCGGGTCGCGAGCGGGAGGCGGGTGCGCTGGAGCGATTCGGCCGCGGCGTCGGCGTCGCCTTCCAAATCACCGACGACGTGCTCGACTATGCGGATGGTACCGGCAAGCGTGTCGGCGCCGATCTCCGCGAGCGCAAGCTCACCCTGCCGTTGGTCCACGCCATGGCGCGCATCCCCGGGCTGAGGGAGCGCCTGATCGTGGCCGCTCCGACTGAGGCGGAGCTGCCCGTTATGGTCGCCGAGGTGCGTGAATCGGGGGCGCTCGACGCCGCGCGGGGCGAAGCGCTCCGTCGTGTCGAGGATGCGCTTGGGTGCCTGGACGTGCTCCCCGCCGGCCCCGATCGAGACGCGCTAGCCGTGCTCGGCACCTACCTTGTCGAGCGGGCGTCATGACCAACTCGTCCCCGGTCGCGGGCGATCCAGGTCGCGCACCCGCTGTCCAAGCGATGTTTGCGCGTATCGCTGGCGGGTACGACCGGGCCAACGCGCTGATGTCCTTCGGGATCGACCGGGCGTGGCGCCGAATCGCGATTCGTGAGCTCGGGGCGCGCGCCGACGGCGACGTGCTGGATCTGTGTGCGGGGACAATGGATTTCTCGGGGATGTTGCGCACCCGCGCGCGCTCGCTGACCGCGCTGGACTTCTGCGCCGAGATGCTCGAGGGTGGACGCCACAAGGCCCCCGAGGCGCACATCGTCTGTGCGGACGCCCGCGAGATGCCGCTCGCGGACGCGACCTTCGACGCCGTTGTGGCGGGCTTCGGCGTTCGCAACGTGCCGCAGCCCGAGCGCGCCGTCGCGGAGGCCGCGCGGGTGCTTCGGCCGGGCGGCGTCTTCGTGGTTGTGGACTTCTTCCGCCCAACGACGTTTTTGTCGCGACTGCTCGCAGCAACCTACAATCGCGTGGTGCTACCGTTGGTCGGCGGACTCGTCGCTGGTGACGCGAGCGCGTATCGGTATCTGGCCGAAAGCATGGGCGCTTGGGTAGACCGCGCCGGCTTCGAGGCGATGTGTCGCGACAATGGGTTCACAGAAGCGACCGGGTGGGAGCTCTTTCCACCCGTCGCCAGCATCGTCATCGCGCGGAAGGCGTCGTGAAGCGATTGGTCTTGGGCATCACCGGCGCGTCGGGGGCGCCCTACGCGGCGCGGGCGCTTCAGTTCCTGCGCGAGCACGGCGGGGTGCACGTCGATGTCATCTTCACCAAGACCGGTCGCGTGGTGTGGAATCACGAGGTGGGCACCGACCCTGCGGAGTGCGGCTTTCCGATCTGGAACCCGGGGGACTTCACCGCGCCCTTCGCCTCGGGCAGCGCGCGCGTGGATGGGATGCTGGTGCTGCCGTGTTCGGCAGGCTCCGCAGGGCGGATTGCCCACGGGCTATCCACGGATCTCGTCGGCCGGGCCGCGGACGTGACCCTGAAGGAGCGCCGGCCGTTGGTTTTGGTCGTCCGCGAAATGCCACTTTCGCTGATTCACCTTCGAAACCTCACCCAACTTGCCGAAGCGGGCGCCACGGTGCTGCCGGCCTCGCCTGGTTTTTACCACAAGCCGCAGTCGGTGCAAGACCTCGTCGATCACGTCGTGGCGCGTGCGCTGGACCGCGTCGGCATCGACAACGAACTTTTCCGCCGCTGGAGCGGCCTGGGAGTCTCCGATGGTGAATGAACTTTCAACCATCGAGCGCCGCCATGTGGATGGCGCCGGGCTCTCCGACATCCGGGAGCGCCTGGACCGGGGCGAGCGCCTCAGCTTCGAGGATGGCGTGCGACTGTTCACGACACACGACCTCGGCGCGCTGTCCGCGTTGGCCAATCGTGAGCGGCAACGTCGTTGGGGGGACTGGACCTTCTTCAACCGCAACGTGCACGTAAACGCCACCAACGTGTGTGAGGCTACCTGCATCTTCTGCTCGTTCAGCCGGCTCAAGACGGGGGACGCCGCCGCCTACACCATGTCGCTCGATGAGGCCGTGGGCCGCGTGCGCGCGCTTCGGGGCGAGCTCATCACCGAGGTGCACATCGTCAACGGGCTCAACCCCGACCTGCCCTGGGAGTACTACCTCGACCTGCTGCGCGGCATTCGTGCCGAGCGCCCCGACCTGCACATCAAGGCGTTCACGGCGGTGGAGATTCACTACTTCGCCGAGAAGTACGGCAAGAGCTACGAGCAGGTCCTGCGCGAGTTGATGGCCGCGGGCCTGGGTTCACTGCCCGGCGGTGGCGCCGAGATCTTCCATCCCCGCGCCCGGAAGAAGCTGTGCGACGACAAAGTCGACGCCGAGGGTTGGTTGGAAGTGCATCGCACCGCCCATGAGTTGGGCATGCGCTCCAACTGTACGATGCTGTTCGGCAGCATCGAAACGGTGGAGGAGCGGGTGGACCATATGTTGCGTCTGCGCGCGCTCCAGGACGAGACGGGCGGGTTCCAGACCTTCATCCCGCTTCGGTTTCACCATGAAAACAACAAACTCGAGCGCTTGCGTGAGCCGACCGCCTACGATTCGTTGCGGACCTACGCCGTGTCGCGGCTTCTGTTGGACAATATCGACCACATCAAAGCCTACTGGATCATGTTGGGCGTCGAGTTGGCGCAGCTTTCATTGGATTGGGGGGTTGATGACATCGATGGTACGGTGCGTGAAGAGCGCATCTACCACATGGCCGGGGCGCGGACCCCGCAGACCCTTGGTCGTGCAGAGCTGATCCAACTCATCCGTGACGCGGGCCGCATCCCGGTCGAACGTGACACCCTCTACCGCATCGTCGCCGAGGCCTAGATGACCCCCAAGATTCGTGTCGCCTGTGTCGGCTACACCAACGCCTGGCCGCTGACCCGTCACCTGGACCCGGCGACATTCGAGGTGCGGGCCTGCGTACCCAGCGCCGCCGCGCGGCTTTTGAATCAGAGAGAGGTGGACGTGGGGCTGGTCCCCGTGGCGTCGCTCTTCGATCGGGGTGGCGATTGGCACATCGTTCCTGGCCTGTGCATCGGCAGCGACGGCGACGTGCACAGCGTGCTTTTGGTTGGTGAGACACCGATAGAGGAGTGGGATGAGGTCGTGCTTGATGGGGAGTCGCGGACCAGCGTCGTGCTCGCCCAGATCCTGCTTCGGGGGCCTCTTGGTCGCCC
The DNA here is from genome assembly GCA_947445035.1 of Deltaproteobacteria bacterium. Taxonomy (GTDB): domain Bacteria; phylum Myxococcota_A; class UBA796; order UBA796; family SXON01; genus SXON01. The sequence goes on along the minus strand of CANFCK010000007.1, from coordinate 178,274 downwards.
CCAGCTGTCGGTCCGCGCGGTCGATGCGGGCACGGGTGCCTTCCACGCCCAGGGTCGGGTTGGCGCCGTGGTCATCGGGGATGCCGCCCGGAACCTTCCCGCGCGGCTCACGACGAGGGTAGACCTCGGGCGGGTCTGGAAGGACTGGACCGGCCTGCCGTTCGTGTTCGCCGTGTGGGCGGGTCGGCCCGACCTCCCGGCCGGCGCGATCGCCGGCCTGACTGCGGCAGCAGCGCGTGGCCTGCCGGAGAGGGCGTCGGCGCCCGAGGCCGACCGTGCCTATTTGCAGAACGCTATCCGCTACGACCTCGATGATCGCGCGCTGATGGGGCTGCGCCGCTTCGTGGCGCTCGCGCAGGCGGCCGGTCTTTTCGGCCCTGGAGACCTGTGCCTCTACGGCCCTGCCGAGCGTTCTCGGCCCAGGATTTCGGTGGACGGGCTCTTGGCCAAGACGGTGGCGGGCGAACGCCTTTGTCGGGAAGACGCGCTTCGGCTGTCCGCAGACGCCTCCGGCCCCGACCTCGCGGCGGCTGCCGACGAGCGGCGTGGCACGCTGCTTCCGGGGCGCGATGTCACGTACTTGATGGCCGGGAACGTGTCGCTTGCGGCCGTTGCCGAGCGCGGGGCGGCGCTGGCGGGAGCGGGTGCGGTAGCCGCCATCTTGCAGCCGGGCGTGCCGGAGCCAAGCTCGCTGGACGCTTGTGTCGAGGCGATTCGGGTGCTCAAGGGGGAGTTTGCGCTCTCGGTGACGGGTCTTGGCGCGGACGAGTTGGTGGGCCTCGCGCTGGCGGCTGGCACCAGCCCAGAAGCGGCGCTTGAGAGTTTGGTCCGCGCCGGCTTGGACGGGTTCGGCGGTTCTCCCACCCGTGCGGGCGCGGCATCGCGGCCACAGTGGCGGGCGATGCATCGGCTTGCCGAGCAGCTTGGGCTTCGCGGTCCTGCCACGCTGACCATTGGACAGGGCGAGTCGAGGATGGCGCGAACCGAGCATCTGCTCGACATCCAAGACTTCCAGGGGGAGGAGCTTTCGGCTGGCCGCCCGGGCGTCTCCGGCTTCAGCGTGTGGACCGCGTTGGGGGATGTTGCCGGCCTGGACGACTCCGCCCAAGCGTGGCTCCGCGTGGTGGCCCTGGCCCGATTGATACTCAGAGATGTATCACATGTGACGGCCTGGTGGCCGACGGTCGGACTGGGTCCTGCGCAGGCCGCGCTCTTTGCGGGTGCCGATGATCTCGGACCCGTTCTCCTCGACTCCAACGCACTCGCGGCGCCAGGGCGAAGCTGGACCACGGACCCTTCGGAGGTCGAGCACCACGTGCGCGTCGCCGGTTTCCGCGCCGTTCGCCGCGACCTGGACTGGATTCGGCTGGTGCCGGTCGTGACGCCCAGCGACGGTCGGTATGCGAGGTTCTGATCCATGCGGGGGCCGGTCAACGCGCACGTCCACCTGGAGTTGCCGACGATGGCGTCGGTCGCGGGTCAGGGGCTCGTGCCGTGGCTGATGTCGTGGCGCAAAGACGATCCCGCTCGCCGGGACGTGGCGATCGCCAATGCGCAAGCGGTCTCGGCCGCCGGGACCGCCGCGGTGATCGACATCGGTAACCTCGGTGTCGGGGGCGAAGCGATGCACCTCGCCGGCCTCGACGGACTGGCCTTCACCGAGGTCTTTGGCTTCGACCAACCGCACATCGCGGATGAGGTTCCGCATGCGACGCCCCACGCCCCGTACAGCACGCATGCTGATACAATTCGATGTGTCGCGGCGCGCGGTGAGCCCTGGTCAATCCACTGCGACGAGGACCCGGCCGAGCGGGCGTTCCTGCTCGACGGCACCGGGCCGTGGCCGGACGTCTTGCGGGCGTCAAAGCGCGACCTGTCGCACTGGCGTACGCCGGGAACGACCCCGGTGCGTTGGCTCGATTCGCTCGGCGTGCTCGGCCCGAACACCCTCCTGGTGCACTGCACGCTCACGACCTACGCCGACCTGGAGCTGATCGCCGCCCGCGGCTGTACCATCTGCATCTGCCCGCGCAGCAACCTCCACATCACCGGCCGCCTCCCCGACGTCCTGGCGATGTTCGACGCCGGGGTCCGCGTGCTCATCGGCACCGACTCCCTCATCTCGTGCCCGGACCTCGACGTGCGCAACGAGCTGCCGGTCTTGCGCGACGCCTTTCGGGGGGTGCCGCGATCGCGATGGGAGCGCTGTCTGCACGAGGACGCCTGGGCGTTCTTGGATCAAGCCGGAGCCGGCGCGTGAATCAGCTCCGCGTCTTCGGGCGCATGATCAAGTTCTCCCACAGCATCTTCGCGATGCCCTTTGCCCTTGCGTCCGGGGTGATCGCGTCGCGCAGCCACCCGACGACGTGGGTCCAGTGGCTGCTCATCGTGGCGTGCATGGTCAGCGCGCGCTCCTGCGCGATGGGCTTCAACCGCATCGTCGACCGGCAGATCGATGCCAAGAACCCACGCACGGCGATCCGCGAGCTCCCAAGCGGCCAGATCGGCCTGGCCGCGGCCATCGCCTTCACCACCTTCGCCGCCGTTACCTTCGTCCTCGCCGCGGTTGTATTGCATCCGTTGTGTGGGTGGCTCTCCCCCGTTGCATTGCTGGTGGTGTGTGGGTACAGCCTCGCCAAACGTTTCACGTCACTCGTGCACATTTGGCTGGGCGTTGCATTGGGTCTGGCGCCCGTGGCCGCATGGATTGCGATTGCCGGGGCGATTGCCTGGGTTCCGGTGGTTTTGGCCGCGGCAGTCGCCACGTGGGTCGCGGGTTTCGACATCCTGTACTCGCTCCAGGACGAGGAGTTCGACCGGGGCGAAGGGCTGCACAGCATCCCCGCGTCCCTCGGACAGAGCATCGCGATGAAGATCAGTTCGTTGCTACACGTCGGCACCGTCGTCTGTCTGGCCGGTCTGCCCTTCCTGACGCCGCTAGGTTGGCCCTACTGGGCGGGGCTCGTGGTGATCGCGGGGGTGCTCGGGTATGAACACTACTTGGTGAAGCCCGGGGATCTGTCGAAGATTGACAAGGCGTTTTTTGACTTGAATGGGTATGTTTCTTTGGTTTTCTTTGCGGGGGTTTTGGCGGGGTGAGGGGGGTCAGGTTCGCCTCGGTGGGCCGCCGCCTTGATTTCGCGCCCCCCCGCTACCCGCCCAATTTCTTCCGCGCCCTGGACGCCCGCCACCGGATGATCCGATCGAAAAGCCGCAAATACATCGGCGTCGGGCTGTTCTCGTGTTTCTGCAGTTCGGTGTCGATGACATAAGGCACATACATGCTGCGTCGGAGCGAGGACCAGCCCTGTTTCGGGCTGGACTCCACCCGATGCCACATTCGCCCGTCGTGCACGCTAAGGTCGCCCGGCCAGGTCTCGACGGCGAGCTCACGCGGGTCGGACCGCTGCGTGACAAAATGGATCTTGGCGAACAGGGTAGAAAACACCCCTTGCGTGTGGGTGCCCGGCAACAATCGAAGCCCCCCTTCTGTGGGGCGGATGCGGTCGAAGTGCAGGCCGACGTTCAGCATCGGCCCCGGCATCTTCCAGTTGTAGAAAACATCCCGGAGCGCGTCGGTGTGCCACGCGAGGTTGGGACGGATGCTGCCCGGGGCGTTGACGTAGCGGTTGAAGACCACGCCGTCCTTTTCGCGCTCGCCGATTCGTGCGTCCTCGCCGATCAGCCGGCGGACCGGCTCGAAGCGTGCGTCACGCACGAACTCCGAGAGCGCCGGACTGTACTGGCTGGAAAAGCCCATCCGCACCATGTAGTCGTTGCCGTCCGGGTCGGGGCTGAACCACACCGGCACGCCGTTGACGCGCTCGCGGCCGCTGGCCTTGAGCTCCGCCTCGACGCGGTCCACCTCGGCGAGGACGAGTGATACTTCTGATATATCAGCTACTCGATCAAAGAGGAGAAAGCCGTTCTTCTTTAGAAACTCAGACTGTATCGTGGAGATCGCTGTCCCCAGGCGGAACCTCGTCGACAGCGGCAGTGCTTCAGCCACCGCGCGTGCATCGGCCCCAGCGCCAGCCTCGTCAAACGGGGCGGGCGGAGGATCCCCCGACCAGTCGGGAGGGTGCCGCGGGTTCAGCATCAGCCGCCGAGCCACTCCGACGCGGTCGGGAACGACGTTCCATCCACCTTGGTGCACGGGCTGTAGGCGCCGATCGAGTCGGTGGCGTACAAGTGGTGGGTGTAGCTGCTGCCAGTCATGTCCGGGCTGAGCACGATCGACGCGTCCTCGACAGCGGGGTCGACCTCGGCGGAGGCGATATCTCCAAACTCGCCCGCGCCCCGGAGCGTCACGGTGTCGCCCTCGTTGTTGAGCGCCAGACCATACTTCAGAGAGGAGTCGGCATTGAACACTGGATAAGCGAAGCAGCGATCGGCGGCGATGAGCGGCGCCCCGCCCCCGAAGAGCACCACGGCCTCCCCTGGGCGCATGACGCTGTTCGGGCCGAATCGGTGGCGTTCGGTGTCCACGTTGGACTCCCATACCGTCGCCCCCTCGATGTCGACGGCGAACGCCGCGACGTTCACGAACTCGACGAACTCGTCCTCAGTGGGGTCGGCATTGCCGTCGCCGTTGACGTCGGCATCCACAGCCGGATCGGCGAGCAACTCGTTGATGACGATGTCCCCGGCGGCGGCGGGGGTCACGGCCCGGATATCCACGGTGCTTTCGTCGCTGAAGCCTTGCCAGTCGCATTTGACGGTGACGATACCCACGCCGAGTCCGTGCACCACGCCGTCGGCGCCCACCCAGGTGACGGCCGGGTCGCTGTTGGTCCACGTGCACTCGGCGGTGACGTCGCTCTTGGAGCCGTCGTCCCACTCGCCCGTGGCGACGAGCGGGGGCAGGTCCCGGGTGGTGGCCATGGTCAGCGCCTCGGGGGTGAGCTCCACGCCGACGGCCGTGACGTCGGTATCGGTGTCCGAATCGGTGTCGCTGTCCGAATCGGTGTCGGTGTCCGTGTCGCCGCTGTCGGTCCCGGCGGCGGTGTCGGAGTCTTTCCCGGCATCGCCGTCGCAGCCGAGGGTCATGAGGATCAGGGAAAAGGGAAGTACGCGCATCGACGGCCTCAGAGGGGCCCGTTGCATATTCCTGACTTGGCGCCTCGGCCAGCGACGCGACGTGGAATACGCGCTTGGCATGGCCGACTTCCTGTCGTGGTACCGCGGAGGGGGCTGGGGCATGCACCTCATCCTGTTGATGAACCTGTGCGCGGTCGCGGCGGTTCCGTGGGTGCTGGTGTGTGCGGTGGGGTCGCGGATGACCGGAAAGATGGGGGGCGCGGCACGCGTCGTCGCCATCCTCGGCACCGTCATCGCAGGGGCTCCCGGCTGTGCGGGCGTGCTCGGCTACAACTCGGCGATGTGGAGGGTGGAGAGCGTGGTGGCGCGCGTCGATCCGGCAAAGCGGTCCGAGATCATGGAGTTGGGCGGGCCCGAAGCGAGCGCCAACCTTGACTTCGGCGTCGGCTCCGCCGTCTGCCTGCTGCTACCGGCGCTGCTGGCGCTGTTCATCGCGCCCCGGAAGCCCCCGCCCCCCGCGCCCGAATACTGATATGCTCGACCCACCAACGGTGGGGATCGCATGCGGTGTAGCTTCCTCGGGCTCGGGGTCATGGGCTACCCGATGGCGGGCCACCTGGCCCGTCGGGAGCACAGCGTGACGGTGTACAACCGCACTCCCGCCAAGGCCGAGGCCTGGGTGCGTGAGTTCGGCGGCAAGCGCGCGGCGTCGCCTCGCGAGGCAGCGATCGGCGCCGAGGTCGTGGTGGTCTGCGTCGGCGATGATCCGGATGTCCGTGCCGTGGTGCTCGGCCCGCATGGGGCCCTGGAGGGAATGGGCGCCGGCACGCTGCTCATCGACCACACGACCGCATCCGCAGAGCTCGCGCGGGAGCTGGAACATGCCTGCGAGGCCGTATCCGTCGGCTTCGTCGACGCACCGGTCTCGGGCGGTCAGGCTGGGGCGGTCAACGGGCAGCTCAGCGTGATGTGTGGCGGGGCCGACGAGGCGGTGGACCGCGCCCGGGCGATTTTCTCCGCGTATGCCAAGATCGTCGCCCATCAAGGTCCCGCCGGCACGGGTCAGCTCTGCAAGATGGTGAATCAAATTTGTATCGCCGGTGTATTGGCCGGACTGGCGGAAGGGCTGGACTTCGCAGCCCGCGCCGGCCTCGATCCCGAAAAGGTCGTCGCCGCGATCAGCAAAGGCGCGGCGCAGTCCTGGCAGATGGAGAACCGGCATCGCACCATGGTGGAGGGCCGCTTCGACTTTGGCTTTGCCGTCGACTTGATGCGCAAGGATCTGGACATCTGCTGCCGCACTGCCGACGCCATCGGCGCTGATCTGCCCATCATCGAGGAGGTGGCTGAGCGCTACGCCGAGGTCAGCGCCATGGGGGGCGGGCGGTGGGACACGTCGTCGTTGATCGCACTTTTACAGCGGTGAGCGGCGGCCAGGTGCGGCTATGTGCCCGATCCGTGGAACAGCCAACCCGTATGCGGTAGATCGTGGGCGTTGTCGGCCCACCAGGCTTCCCACGCCGCTCGGTGGGCCAATTGTGCCCGCCACGGGCCGTCGGCGTCGAACGCCAGGCGCTCCCCGGTCGCAATGACCAGCTCGTCATAGGCGGACTGCCGGGTCGCGAAGTCATCGTGACCCAGCCGCTCGATGAGGCTCCGGACTGTGAGCGGGTGCCCGCCACGGTACCGGACGCGCTCGTCGAAGTCCGGGCCGTGCTCCGCCCACCAGTCCAGCCAACGCTGCTTGGGGTGGGCGTCCTCGACGTCCTCGTGGTGGCCGGTCATCACCTCCAACGCCGTGCTGGCGACGACCTGCCGCTGGGGGTCGCGACTGCCAACGGATTCGATGAGCCGTGGCACGGCGCGGATGTTCCCCATCAGACCCAGCCCGGCGAGGCTGCCGATTGCACCCGCGCCTTCGGCTTCGCAGGTGCGCATCAAAAGCAGGAAGTAGGCGGGGCCACCGTGACGACCGACGATCTCACCCGGCGAGTGGGTCAGCCACCGTTCGTTGCGCGCGAGCGCTTGGGCGAAGAAGTCCACGCCCTGCCACTCCCCGAGGAGCAGAAGCGCGGTCGAGGCGGTCTCTGCCAGCTCGGGTACGTCGAGTCCGGGGAAGATCAGGTCGATGGCATCGACGTCGCCGATGCGGCCCAGGGCGGTGATCGCCGCTTTTCGCAGGGGCAAGGAGCCGGACGCGGCCAGCTCGCGCAGCCTCGGCGTTGCGGCGGCCTCACGACGCCAACCCAGCGTCTCGGCGATCAGGGCGAGGCGCGTGGGCTCCGTCTCCTCACTCAGCGCGCGAACCAGCGCGTCGACCAAGGTCATGTTGGGCGAGCGGGCGAGCGCGCCGACCAGCCCTCGCTCGGCAACGGGCTGCCGGACATCCTCGACGAGTAGCGCCATCATGACCTTCGCGGCGGCCCACGACGGGTGTCCTGCCAGGAGGTCGATTCCGGCTACGAAGCGCATGGCAGCGGGGTCACGGGCGCGACCGTTGCTCGCCTGTAGACGACGAAGTTCGGACTCCACCTCGGCCGCGAGCACCTGAACGATGCGGTCGTCGGCGTTGGCAATGGCGCTGCCGTGGGCCATGAGTCGTCGCTCCGGGCGGTCGGCATCGGCCCGCGTCCACGGGGGGCGCATGCGCTGGGCGTCGTAGCGCTCGCGCGCCGCTTCGGCGCTGAGGTTGAGGTGCCACTCCAACGAGTGTCCCGGGCGCCCTGAAAGGGTGTCGGATGTCGCGACACCTGCCGCAAGTCCGGCGGACTTGAACACCCGCACGGCTTCGAGCGCCTGCGAGGCGTCACCGCAACGGACCAGCCGAAGCCGCGCCCAGGCTTCACGAAGGGGAAGTTGGAGTTTTTTATAGCCGTCGATGGCGTGGGCATAGTGGACGAGCGCGTCTGCGGGCTCGTCGATGCTGTCCCCGATGCGGACCTCGGCGCGGAGGGCCGTCTCCGGATCGTCTGCGCAATGGAGCCAAGCGTGGTGGGCGGCGGCCATGTCGCCTTGCGCGCGGGCCAGGTCGCCCCGTACGAGCGCCGCGCGCGCCATCAGCACCGGGTCACCCACGATGCCCGCCAGGCGGGTGGCCTGTTCCACACTGGCGGCGTCCCGTCCCCGGTGCGCTTCGGCAAGGAGCAGGAAACCCTCGCAACGATCGGCCGCCGATTTCAGCGTCATCAGGGCGCTCTGGACGATGTCGGTGACCCAGGGTTCTTCGCGATAGAGCGCGATCTTCGCCAGGGCCAACTCGGCGCGGGCCAGGACCAGCGGGTCGCTCGACTTCCGAATCCGGCGCAGGACCTCTTCGGCGTCGTCGTGATCGCCAAGCTCGGTGTGCAGCCCCACGAGGGCGAAGTACAGCGGCGTCAGGTCGGGGGGGGTGGCCCAACCCGTCGCGCGATCGCGCAAGCTGACCAGCGCATCGCGAGCGCCGGTGCGATCTCCGGAGGCGAGGCGGGCCCGCACGAGGCCCAGCGCTGCGGCCACCACGAGCTCCGCGCCCTGGTGACGGATGTTGGGGACCCGTTCAGCGAGCAGGTCTTGCAGTTCGCGTTGCCAGCCCGCATCTCCGGCGGGAAAGCGAGCTTCGAGGAGGTGGACAAGCTCCGCGCCTGGGGTGGGAGCGCCAGGGTAGTGCAGCGGGAACTGCACCGCGCGCCAAGCCATCAGCAGCGCGCCGCGCGCCTGTCCCTCGTCCGACGCCAGCAGGGCTTCGCCGAGGCGCTGCCACGCGCCCGGATGGTCGGGTGCCAGCGCCGTTGCGCGTCGGAACGCACCTGTGGCGCCCTCGGCGTCCCCGGCCTGCAAAAGCGCCTCGCCGTGAAGAAACCACAAGAGCCCGCACTGGGGGTCGACCTCCAGCCGCACCGCGAGCTCTGCGACCTCGTCCCGGACGTTCTCGTCGAGCAGTCGGGTCTGGGCGAGCAGCCACCGGTTGAAATGGTCGTGGAGGGGCTGCAGGCGCGTTCCGTCCCACCGGCCGAAGTGATGGCCGAACTCCGTGGCGGCAAAGGCCCAGCGGTCCTCCTCGCGCGGGCCGTCGGCGAACAAGATCACATCGGGGTTGGCGGCGTCGGGTGGTGCGAGATCGGCGACCCCCCGGATACGGAGCGCGCCGCGAAAGAGCGTGGCCCCATTCCATCGCGACAAGAATCCACGGAGCGAGCCGGGCAGGTCGTGGCCCAGGTGGGCCTGTACCGCGTCGGTCGTGCCGTCGGGCGCGGGCGCACGGAGATGATGGACGTCGGCGCGGTATCGTTCGAGGACGCGGAGGACTGGGTGGAAGGGATCGATGGCGGGTTCCATGCAGGCTCCAAGGGCGAAGATCCGGGCGCGGAGGGGGTCCGCGCGCGACGGGTCGTGAGGGGGTTTCATCATATCGCTCTTGACGTGTCAAAGGAAGACCTGAGATGCTACATCGATGCACATGCTGCTTCTCCTGTTGCCAAGTGCGCTCGCCGGAAATGCCGAGGTCGGGGGCGCGGTCGATCTCATCGCCGGGGTCGCCTTCGCGGGCGACACCAGCGTGGCCTCGTTCGGCGTGCAGCAGGCCGAGGCTGATCTGAAGGTTGGTGGCGATGGATTTGCGTTCGTGATGCAGTTGGACACCGCCGCCACGGTGAGCGGAGACGGGTTGCTCGTGTATTCACTGGCGCCCGAGCGCCTCACGGTGGGCGGCGGGGGCCGGGGGTGGCGCGCGTGGGGCGGCGTCTTTCCTGGGATCTTCCGGCTGGAGTCCGTCGATCCCTGGCGGCGTCAGGCGGTGGTTGCGTCGATGGCTTCGGCGCGTGTGCCGGGCGCGGTGCTCGGAGGCGGAGCGGACTTCGGCAGCGCCAAGGGCGGGGTCAGTCTTCTTCTCGGCTTCGCGCCCGCGACGGTAGACGTGTTCCGCCTCGATGACGTTGGTCCCACCTCGCTCCCCCTCATTGCTGGCGCCCGTGGGCACGCGACGTTTTCGACCGTTGAGGTGGCCGGCGGCGCGTGGTTCGGGGGCGGGTTCGACGCCCTTGGCTTTGGCGGGCTCGAGCTCGCGTCGGTCATCGACCTGGGCGTCGTGGTCCCCTACGTCGAGTTCGTCAGCGACCTTGGCGAAGGCCACAGCGGCTTTGTCGGCGCGGACCTCTTCCCCACCGCGATCGTCTCGCCCGGCGCGCGGGTGGAACTCGATTCGACCCGGGGGTTCGGCGTGGGCGTCTCGGTCGCATCCACCGCCTTCGAGATTCTCCGATTCAAGGGTGAAGCGAGCTACCAGGCGGGAAACCCTGGCGTGTACCTGGAAGTCGCGGTGATGTCGAAGGCGCCCGTCGATGACGACCGCTTTGGGCGCCCGCAGGTGCTGCAGCCAGCCCCGAAGCCCAAGAAGAAGTCAGCCGCCGACTGAGGTGTAGCGGCGCAACCGCGCGAAGAGGCGCCGGCAGCGGCCGCATGGCTCCCGTTGCGCATGGGTGAGGAGCCGCCCCCCGGGCAACGAGAGCCGGTCGCCTTATTGGCCATCTGCGGCGCCCCGATGTGCTCGTCGCCCCCGCTTTCTTCGCGCTGCGGGCGCTTGCCGGCCCGAGGCCGAAGTACGCGGGCGGGGTGTGTCCCTTGCCATGCCGTTCATCCGCCTTTCTGGTCGATGGCGACGCCTTCACGGCGGAATCGCCCGAGCACGGCATCACCGGTCGCTTCGACACAGGCGTTCGCCGTCTGGCGGCAACTCACCCCCCAACTGAGGTGTACCTCCGCAGCCCCACCCGCCACGCGGCGTACCCGCCCACCAACGCCAGCGCGCCCACCGCGGGCGTCGCCCACGCATAGGCCTGCAACTCCGGCCGCGGCAGAAACAGGCAGGCCCCGTAGAACCCGGCGAAGCCGAAGGGGAGGACCGCGGTGAGGAGCCATCGCAGCGGCGAGCCAAATAGATCGAGGGGGTAGCGGGAGAAGCTCGTCAGCTGCATCACCAGCCCTACCGCCGTGCCCCGGTGGTGAAGGTGAAAGCCCAAGGACGCGATGGCCGTGACCACGCCGCCGAGGGTGGCGAGCCCGCCCGCAATCCACACCGGCAGCAGTAACCATCGCCACGGCTCGGGCTCCGGAAGGCCCCAGGCAAGCGCAATCGCGATGACGACGAGGCCCAGAAACACCGACGGGAGCTCCTCCACAGCGAGGTTGTCGAGCAGGAGCTGGGCGTAGGGATCGACCGGACGCACCAAGAGGCGGTCGAGCTCGCCGGCAAGGATGTAGCGCCGGTTCAGCACGTACAGGCCCTGAAACACCACGTAGAAACAGCCGGATACGGTGTCTGCGAAGCCCCAGACGAAAAGCACCTCTGGCGCCGTCCAGCGCCCGAGACTTGATACATGTTGAAACACTGTCGTGATGAAGACGGGGCCCACCACCGCCAGCAGCACCCCGCTCAACAGCCCCGCGACGACATCGCCGCGGTACGCCAGCCGAGTCCGGAGGCGCTGTCCGAGGAGGGCAACGAGCTCCACTCAGCCCCCTTGCAGGGTGAGCGTGCGGGAGACCCGACGCCACGCCAGGAGGCCCACCGCCCACAGCGCGAGCGCCCAGCCCCACTGCTCGGCGAACAGGGGCAGCGATGGGCCGGTGCCCATCAGGACCGCCGCGGGCGTGTGCGCGAGAACGTGAAAGGGCAGAACGAAGGCGACCGTCCGGAGCGTGGGTCCCAGCAACTCCAGCGGCAGGAGCGCGCCCGAAAACAGCGACACCAGCGTGGCCTTCAGCGTACCGAGCCCCGCCACCGTGCCGATTCGGAACGCGCCGAGTCCCAGCAAAAAGCTGATCGCCACGTTCACCGCGTGCGCGCCGAAGAGCGCCAGCGCCCATGCGGCCCAGCGCAGCGGCGACGACGGGAGTCCGAGCGGAGCGAACCACGCGCACAGCGCAATCAGCGGCACCGCCTGCACCACGAACGCCGCGGTGGCCCGCCCGAGGTCGCGTGCGTAGAGAAACGCCGGCAACGGCACCGGCCGGAGCAGGTCGGCGGCAATCTGGCCGTCGCGGAAGCGCTCCCCCAGATCTTCGTGGACCCGCGTCGCGATGGCGCTGATCCCCGCCCAGGCGACGAGGACTTCGGTCCGGATGGCGAGACTGGGGAGCCCGCCAAGTTGGGGGACATCGGCCGCCGCCGCAGTCCACAACGCCCCGTTGAGCCCGGCCACGAGACACGCTGCAATCAGCTGGATCGCCACCTCGGCGGGGTAGGCAAGGTGGTGTCGGAAGCCGAGCACGGCGGCCGCGCGCAGGGTTGGCAGGCTCACCGGGGCGTCTCGTAGAACTGCGCCACCAGCGTGTCGATGGCGGGCTCTTCGATGCGGAGATCGACTACGTCGAGCTCGTTGACGAGCGCGCGCACTTGCTCGGCGACGCTGACCGTGCCGTCCACCACGACGAGCAGCTCCGTCGGTCCGATCCGGCCGGCGCCGGGCACCTTCGCGAGCTGCCGATCGGTGACCGGGTCGCGCAGGAAGACGCGGACGCTGCGACGCCCGCCGAGCTCCGAAATCAGGGAGTCCAGCGGGCCGTCGTGCAACAGGCGCCCACCCGCCAGAAGCAACACGCGTGGGCAGAGCGCCCGTACCTCTCCGAGGTCGTGCGTCGTCAAAAGGACAGTGGTGTTGCCCTCGTCGCGGAGAGCGGTGAGGAAGGCGCGGAGCCGGAGCTTCACCGCCACATCCAGACCCACGGTGGGCTCGTCCAGGAGCAAAAGCGGAGGGGCGTGCAACAACGCCGCCGCGAGCTCGCAACGCATACGCTCGCCAAGGGAAAGCTGCCGAACTGGCGTACGCAGCAGCGGACCCACGCCGAGGACCTCGTCGAAGTTCTGCAACCGCCGCCGATAATCGACGTTTGATACATGATACATCTTCGCGAGAAGCTCATAGGCTTCCCCTACCGACAGGTCCCACCAAAGCTGGGTGCGCTGGCCGAAGACGGCACCGATACGTCTCACATGTGTCGTGCGGTCGGCCCAGGGGTCCAACCCGCCCACCCGGACCGATCCCGAGGTGGGGGTGAGGATGCCGGTGAGCAGCTTGACGGTGGTTGACTTTCCCGCGCCGTTGGGGCCGATGAGCGCCACGGTCTCACCGGCGCCGATGCGGAAGCTCACCCCGTCGAGCGCGCGCTTTTCCCCGCGTGCGGGTCGGAACAGGTCGGCGATCGCCCCCCCGATGCCGCCGCTTCGCTCGCGGATCGCGAAGCTTCGAACGAGGTCCTGGGCGACGATCTCCGACACCGATCAGTCGGGGACGGCGCAGCAGCCCGAGACGAAACCGTGCTCGGAGGTCAACGCCAAGGCCCGGAAGACGTACGCTTTGTCCGACATCCCGTCGGTGCACGCGCCGGGGGCGACGGTCAGCCATCTGAAGCCGGGTCCCTTCCCTTTGGGTGATACAAGAAATGCGTCAGTATGCGTCGTGGCGGTGACCGAGTAGCCTACCTCGGGGGCGTCGGGTCGGTCGGGCGACGCCGCCCGAGCCTTCCCCTGGTCCAGTGTGATCGACCAGAAGGGCTCGGTGCCGCGGCAGGCCAGCGCGGGGGGCAGCGGGGCGGTGGTCGCGTCGGTCGGCGCGGCCTCGACTCCGGGATCGCCGGCGATGCCGGACGAGGTCAGCAGCAGGGTCAGGAGCATGGGTGCCTCGTCGGGGTCATAACCTCGGTGCCGGCGGAGGCAGTTCCCACAGGCGGGCCAGCACGTCCACCCCGTCGTGCAGGCGGCGACTCCCCGGCGGTCGCTGCATCTCTCCCACCTCGCATACCCGCGCCGACGGCAGTCCCACCAGTCCCAGCTGTGCGGCGAGCACCGGATTGTCTCCCAGGTCGCCCTCCACCGCGCGAGCCAGGGCGATGGTGCCGAGCTCACCGCGCCAGGGTGCGATCGCCGTCTGGATGTCGGTGGCGGGGTGGATCGTCACCACCCGCGGAAGCCCCCGCGGCCGGAAGTGGGACGCGGGAAGCTCGACGACCAGCCAGCTTCCCACCTCGTGGGTACGCCCCAGCGCCCTGCCGAGCAGCACGAGGGTGCGTCGCGCCACGGACTCGCTCGGATCGCGGTCGCCGGGCGGCCAGCGCGCGTCGGCCACGCGGAGGGCGTCTAGCAGCGGGGTGAGGTCGGCGGCTTCTCGGACGAACACGCCGGCTGGCGACATACAGCCGCGCCCATCGTACAGGGCGTGGTCCCTTGCCAAGCCGGTCGCCACTTCGGCGTCGAGTCGGTCCACCAACGCCACCCCGAACCGCGGTCCGAAACCGAAAACGGGAATCCGCGCCCGTGAAGAAACCGCAGCGATGGTCTCGGCACTCCCGAACAACAACGCCACCTCCGCCCCGGACATCGCGGCCGATTCGGCGTCGATGTCGCCACCCAGCCAGTCCTCGGCCTCGACACCGGGCAGGGAGGAGGCGACGGCGTCCCCCACCGCAGCCAGCCCGGTGGCCGACTTCAAAACGACGCGCACCCCGCGCGCCGAAAGCGCCCACGCCCACTCGATCGGCGCAGTGAACACATTTGCGCTCGCGATGATCAGCGCCGAGCTCGGCGCCGTTCCAGGCAGAGGCCGCGCGGTATCGACCGTACGAGCAGCTGCGATCGCGATCGCCCAGGCGGCGCGAGCGTGATCGGCGGGGAGCCCAGTGCCGAGCGTGGCGGCGTCGATGGCGGCGAGGCGGTCGAGGGGGTGGGACATCCGCGACGAATGTAGCCGCTCAGGCGAGCCGGAACAGGCGGCCGGCGTGGCGTTGCAGCGGGTCCTTGGGCAGGGGACCAGGGGCGAGGGCGAACGGGAGGGCGAGCGTGCGCAGCCACGGTCCCCGCACCGCCTGGAGCGGCGGGCTCGGGACAAACGTACGTTCGACGGCCCAGCCCGCGGTGGCGAAGATACGATCGACCTGGGCTTCGCTCCATAAAACCCGCGGCGCTGACGACTCGTGGCCCGAGCCCAGGCACGCGCCGCGGGTGGGGAGCACCCAGGAGATCACCAGCGCCGCCGCTGGTGCGGCCACCTCCCGAAGCTGCCCGGCGAGCCGAGGAAGGTCGGCGCACCACGCGAGGCTGTACCGCACCATGAGCACGTCGAAGCGGCCACGGACCACCACTGCGAGTGAGGCGCCATCGAAGTCGAATGCGTACGCCTCGACGCCGCGGGCGCGGGCGTAGGCGGTGGCGGTGGGGCTGTACTCCAAAAGCACGACGCGCTCGACGCCGGGCCGCGAGGCGAGCGCCGTGGCCGCAAATCCTGGGCCGCCCCCGACGTCGAGGATGGCACCGCGGGGCGTCAGCCCCAGCTCGCCCAACCAGGCGGCGAGTTCAGCCTGCTCGCGCGGCGCAGTCGATGGATCGGGGTGTCCGAAGAAGGCGGATGGATCAGGAACTCTATCGCCACTCAACACGCGCGTGACACATCCACATGTATCGCACACGCCCCAACGGTGGCGCAGCGCACGGTAGTGGCGGACGGTGTGACCGCAGTGGGGGCAGGGGTTGGCCACGGGGCCTGCAACATAGCGGGCTGCGATACGCTCGCCCGGTGCGGGTCCTGGTCCACGCTGACGATCTTGGGATGTCCACGACGGTGGACGATGCGATCGTCGCTGCGCTCGCCACGGGCGTCGTCGACTCCACCAGCGTTCTGGCCACCGGACCGAGCTTCCGCGACGCAATGGACCGGCTTCCCTCGGGCGTGGACCTCGGTGTGCACCTCGATCTCACTGGTTTTCCCTCGCTCACAGGCGCGCCGGCCCTGGTGCGCCTCCACGAAGCGCCGGCTGGGGAGCTTCCCGGTCGCCTCGCCCGGGTCACCCGAAGCCACCCTGAAATCATCCTTTCGGAGTGGCACGCCCAGGTGGCCGCCGTGTCTCGGCATCGGCGCCCGACGCACCTCGACAGCCACCACCACACGCACTGGAATCCGGTCTTGTGGCCGCTCTTGCGCACGCTGCTCCGGGAGACCGGGATTCGCGGCGTCCGCGGCGTCGGCGCCTGGCGACCCGAAGCGTCCGGACCCCGCCGGCTTGCCCAGGCCCTCCGAGCCGCACGCTTCCGCCGCGCGTTTTCCGAATTCGTGACGACCGCCGCCTTCGCCAACGCGACCACCTTCCGCAGCCAGCTCGCCGCCGGGCTCGATGTCGTGAGCGTCGAGGTCATGGCACACCCCGGAAACACGGCGCACGCCCACTACATCGAGGAGATGGACTGGCTCGCGGGAGGGTGGGCAGGGCGGCGCGAGCGAATCATTCGCAGCACCTGGGTAGGGCTGGGTGCTTAGGCTTCGCCGTGCGCATGCCCACCTCGTTCATCCCCCACGGCGGCGGCCCCTGGCCCTTCGTCGACCTTGGCATGCCCGCCCAGGAGGTCGCCCAGCTCGCGAATTTCCTGCGCGAGCTTCCGCGCTCCCTCCCCGCCGTCCCCAAGGCCCTCCTGGTGATCTCGGCCCACTGGGAAGCCCGCGTCCCCACCGTGACCTCGGCCGAAGCACCTCCGCTTTTCTATGACTACTACGGGTTCCCCCCTGCGTCATACCAGTTGCGGTGGCCGGCGCCCGGTAGCCCGTCGCTCGCGACCCGGACCCGCGAGCTCCTCGGCCAGTCGGGCTTCGAGACCGCGTCGGATGTGAGCCGCGGCTATGATCACGGGACCTTCATCCCGTTGATGATGAGTTTTCCTGAGGCTCAGGTCCCGGTGGTACAGCTTTCTCTCGTCTCCGGCCTCGACCCGGCGGTCCACCTCGCCATGGGTCGCGCCCTGTCGCCGCTTCGCGACGAGGGGGTGTTCATCGTCGGGAGCGGGATGAGCTACCACAACATGGCCGGCTTCGGCGATCCGCGCGCGGCGGCGGCCTCCGAGGGCTTCGACGGCTGGCTCCGCGAGGTCGCCACGGCCGAGCCGATCGCTCGTTCCGCTCAGTTGAGCCGTTGGGCCGAAGCACCCGCCGCCCGCCTCGCTCACCCGCGGGAGGAGCACCTGCTGCCGCTGATGGTGGTGGCCGGGGCCGCCGGGGCGGATCGGGGCCGGGTTTCATATGGTGGCTCGATGATGGGGAAGGTGCTCTCCGGCTACACCTACGGGTAGGCGCCAGAGCCCCTACGATCGCGCTAAGATGCGATTGGCGTGCCCTCCCTCCCTCCCAACACCGATCCCGCTCGCGCCCAGCTGCGGGTCCGCTGGATCGTCGGCCTCGGCGCGGTGCTCATCGTCACCGCGGGCTGGGGGGTCGGCCGCGATCTCTCAGTCATTGCCGTATCGATCGGGATGCTGGCCGTGGCTGGTCTTTATGTGGAGCGCATGTTGGAACAGGACCTTCGCGCGCGCGCCGAGGCCGGCGTCCGCCGGCTGGACGAGCACCTTCGGCAGGTGCTCGCTGAACAAGCCGTCAGCACCGAGGCCCTGCGGGTGGCGGCCTCGGTCTACGAGGCCTCCAGCGAGGGCATGATCGTCACCGACGCGCGCAATCACATCCTCTCGATCAACCCGGCGTTCACCCGAATCACCGGGTACACCCTTGCCGAAGTGGTGGGGAAGGATCCGCGGATGCTCTCCGCGGAGCGCCAGGGACCCCTCTTCTGGCACCACATGTGGAGTGCCGTGCGCACCCGCGGCGCCTGGCAGGGCGAGGTGTGGAATCGTCGCAAGAACGGGGAGGTCTACGTCGAACATCTGAGTGTCAGCGTGCTGCGCGGCCCGGATGGCGTCGTTGAGCGCCACGTCGGGTTGTTCGTCGACCTCTCGGAGAGCAAGCGCTCCGAGGACGTCATCTGGGAGCAGGCCAACCTCGATACGTTGACGGGGCTACCGAACCGGCGCGCGCTGGACGATCGGCTCGACGTGGAGCTGCGTGTAGTCCCGTTCGGGAGCGGCTCAGTCTACTGCTGTCTCGTCGATCTCGACCGATTCAAGGAGATTCGGGACGGAATTGGCCACGAACGGGCCGACCGCCTGCTGGTGGCCGTTGCGGGCCGGATCCGCCGCTGCGTGCCGGAGGGCGGAACGGTCGCGCGCCTCAGCGCCGACGAATTCTGCGTTCTGATTCCGAACGTGGCGCGGCGGGACGAGGTGGACGAGCTTGCCCGGAAGATCCTCGCCGCCGTTGCGCAGCCCGAGCTCATCGATGGCCAGAGCGTCTATGTATCCGCCAGCATGGGCATCGCCGCGTACCCGGACGACGCCACCGATGCCGACGAGCTGCTGAAGCACGCCGACCAGGCCACCTACCTGGCCAAGAAGGCGGGTCGGGCGCGGCACGCCTACTTCGTACACGGGTTGGAGCGGGTCAGCCAGGTTCGCCTGGGGGTGGCCAGCGATCTGCACACGGCGCTCGGCAATGGAGAGTTCTCCCTCTGGTACCAGCCGATCATCGACCTTCGGACGGGCAGTAGCCACCGGGCGGAGGCGCTCCTCCGATGGCACCACCCGCATCGGGGGCTCATTGGGCCGGCCGACTTCATTCCGCTCCTTGAAGAGTCGGGCCTCATTCACGATGTCGGCGATTGGGCCTTTCAAGAGGCGAGCCGAGCCGCCGCGGCGTGGAGCATCCGCGCTGGCCGTCCCATTCGCGTCGGAGTGAACCGGTCGCCCGTGCAGTTCGAGGGGCAGACCGGGGTGTCCTGGCCGGAGCGGCTCGCGCAGTGGGGAATCTCTGGTCAGCTGCTCGCCGTCGAGATTACCGAAGGGCTGCTTCTGCGGGATGATCCTAAGATTTTCGAGCAGATCAAGGCGCTCCGTGCCGCGGGTGTCCACATCTGCCTCGACGACTTCGGCACGGGGTACTCCTCACTTGGCTACCTCAACCGCTTCCAGATCGACACCCTGAAGATCGATCAGTCCTTCGTGCGGAATCTCCCAGGCTCGCGGGGCGACCTGGTGCTGGTCGAGTCGATCATCGCCATGGCCCATCGCCTGGGCGTCGAGGTGGTGGCCGAGGGGGTGGAGACGCCGGCGCAACGGGACGCCCTGATCGCAGCTGGTTGTGATTTCGCGCAGGGCTTTCTCCTCGGCCGCCCGTTGCCGGCCGAAAGTTTCGAAGCGCAGTTCATCCTACCCGCGGGCCTGCCGGCGTAGCCCGTCGCGACCCGCGGGGAAGAGAGATTGGTACACCCCGGCGACGTCGTCGGCGAGCCGGTCGAAGGACAGCGCGGCGTCGAACCGGGCGCGCGTTGGGGCGCGGGTCGCGGCGAAGTCGAGGGCCACCAGCGCGTCGGCGAGGGCGTCGTCGCGGCCGACTGGGAAGAGTGCGCCGACTCGGCCTCCGTCGGTGATCCGTCGGAAGCTGGGGATGTCCGACAGGACACAGGGCGTGCCGCACGCGAACGCTTCGAGGACCGCCCGACCGCACACCTCGCGCACGCTCGCCTGCACGAAGCCGTCGGCGCCAACCAGAAGTTCCTCCACCCGCTCGTTCGCCACGCGCCCCAAAAAAGTGACCGGCAGACCTTCGGCCGCCTTTTTCACGGCGTCGAGGAGCGGCGCTTCCGTCCACGCGAAGGTGAGGTGGGCCTTCGGTCGCCGTGGCAGAGCCGCGCGAAAGCCGGCCACCGTCGTGAGTGGATCCTTCACCGTGTCGAGGCGGCCCAGGTGGAGGAGCGCGGGCTCACCGCGGAGGCCCGTGCTCCTTCGCGCGGCGGCGCGATGGCCGGGTCGGAACGTCGAGGAAGTCTCGAACACCTCGACGATGCGCGATTCGTCCACCAGGGCGTTGCTCATCAACCACGGGGCAGCATGGAACCGCGTGGTGAAAAAGAAACGATCGACGTTCGCGAACGCGGCGCGCTCGAGCTGGCGGAGCGCGCCCACCCTGGCTGGCGCCCCGCCGTGGAAGTGCGCAACGAGGGCCGCGCCCCGCCGTCTGCTGTCGCGACCCAACTCGGCCAGGAGCGGGTAGGCGGCGAGATCGAAGCTGTGCACGATGTCGGCGCCGGTTGCGTTGACCGCGGCCGCCAGGTGCGGCGAGGGCACCTTCACCATGGCGTCGTCGCGGCCGGAAAGTGTGAGCGCCCGCCGAACCAGTTTCGTCGCCATCGCAGGCGGCACGAACGTCCATTTGACGGGCCCGTCCCGCACCGTCGCCGCCTGCGGCAGCTCCTGGATGACCTCAACCTCATACCCCCGGGCGGCGAGCCCGTGCGCGAGCTCGCGGCGCAGGGGATCCGCTGAGATCTGCGCGCCGGGCTCGGTCGCCGCGTACCAGGTGTTGACGAGCGCGACGCGCATCCGGCCGGGATAACCGCGCGCCGTGATCCTGTTCCGCAACGCGCAGGTGCTGGCCCCGGAGCCGCTGGGCTTGGTCGACGTCCTGGTGGGCGGCGGGCGTGTTTTGGCCGTCGGGGAGGCGTTGGGTACGGCGCCCGGCTGGCCGGTGGAGATCATGGATTGTGACGGCGGGTGGCTGGTTCCGGGGCTGGTGGACGCCCATGCGCATCTGACCGGCGGCGGGGGAGAGGGCGGAGCGCGCACCAGGGTTCCGGCGTTGCAGTTGACCGAACTCACCGTCGCCGGCGTCACGACGGTGATTGGGCTCCTCGGCACGGACTGCACCACCCGCAGCATCGCCGAGCTGCTGGCTGCGGCGCGCGGGCTTGGTGAGCTGGGGCTGACCGCCCTCTGCTACACCGGCGGCTACGTGGTGCCGCCGCTGACGTTGACCGGCTCGGTGCGCGGCGACATCGTCAACGTGGATCGCATCATTGCGGTCGGCGAAACGGCGATCGCCGACCACCGCAGCTCGCAGCCGACGTTCGACGAGTTGGTGCGCCTGGCCGCCGACGCGCACGTCTCCGGGATGATGACAGGGAAGGCTGGTTGCCTCCACCTGCACCTCGGGGACGGACCGTCGGGGCTCTTGCTGGTTCGGCGGGCGCTGGACGAGACCGAGCTGCCGGCGCGCGTCTTTCACCCCACCCACTGCAATCGCAATCGCCTCCTGTGGGAGGAGGCGAAGCTGCTGTCCAAGCGGGGCGTGACCATCGATGTCACCGCCTTCGACGCCGACGGCGACGCACCCAGCGGCGGTCAGGCGCTGGCGGAGTGGTTCGTGGAGGGGCTGGACCCGGCTCGACTGACGATGTCCAGCGACGGAGGCGGCTGCCTTCCGACCTTCGACGCCGACGGGTGCTTGTTGCGGATGGACGTGGGCGCTCCGTCCGCGCTCATGGCCGCAGTGCGGGAGGCGGTCCAGTTGGGCGTCCCCATCGACTTCGCGATCGCGACGGTGACGCGGAATCCTGCACAGCAGCTGCGTCTCAGTAAGAAGGGTCGGGTCGAGGTGGGCGCGGATGCGGACCTCGTCGTGCTCGATTCTGCGCTCGCGGTGCGCCACGTCGTCGCCGGGGGCGAGTTCATGGTTCGAGGGGGGAGGGCGGTGCGGGCGGGGGTGTTCGAGCCCGCCACCGGTTAAACCCGCCGGCCCATGCCAGCCCGCCCCGCCCACCCTGATCTCCGCGGCCACATCATCGCGATCGGTGGCGCGGAGGATAAGCTGCTTGGGCGCAGCATCCTCCGGCGCTTCGCCGAATTGTGCGGGGGTGAAAAAGGTCGGGTGGTGGTCTTGTCCACGGCGTCGATGGATCCGGAAACCCCTGAGCGATACATCGAGCTGTTCCAGGGCGTTGGCGTGGACGACGTCCGCGTGTGCAATCCCCTGGTTCGGCAGGATGCCGACCCTGCGGTGGCCCAGCTGGACGGCGCGACGGGAGTCTTCATCACCGGTGGCGACCAGCTCCGCCTGTCGACGATCCTTGGGGGCACCGCGGTCGCCCGTCGGCTTCGGAGGATGAATGCCGATGGTGTCCATGTCGGCGGCACCAGCGCGGGCGCGGCCTTCCTGAGCGAACACATGATCGCCTTCGGAAAGGAGGGCGGCACCCCGATCGCGGGGCAGGCCACCCTCGCCGCAGGGCTGGGGCTCACCAACCGGGTGATGATCGATCAGCACTTCCGCCAGCGGGATCGCATGGGTCGGCTGCTCAGCGCGCTGGCCTACAACCCGTTTGCGATTGGCATCGGTCTGGATGAGGACACCGCCGGTTTCATCGGCCCCGACGACGTCATGGAGGTCGTCGGCAGCGGTGGAATCACGGTGGTGGACGCCGCCCAGATCGAACATAGCGCGATGGCGACAACGCCCGAGGGGCGGCCCGTCGAGCTCATCGGTCTGAGGCTGCACATGCTGGTACACGGATCGCGCTTCGATTTGAAGTTTCGGCGCGCGAGTCCAGCGCCGGTGTTGGTGGGAGTGGGTCCCGGGTGAGGGCGGCCGCCGCTTTGCGGCGCCGGGCTGTCCTTCCGGGCCCGCGGGCCCTCCACTCCATCCCTGCCGCCGTCGGCCAGGGGGGGCATGGTGCCGGATGCGGATCACTTCTGTCGAGATCGAGAACTTTCGGAGCATCGCCAAGCTGACGATGGCGGACCTGGGCGCGTTCGTCGTGCTCTACGGGCCCAACGGGGGCGGGAAGTCCAACGTCCTGCGGGCGATCGACTGCGCCATGTGCGCGTTGGGGATGGCGCTTCGGGTACCCGCCAACCGACCGATGTTGCCGACGATCGCGTCATACCAAGCAGCGCGGCGCAGCGCGGGCGGAAACGCATTGACCCCGCCTTCGATAATATACTTGTGCGCCGCCACCTTGGTCCGGATACAGAGCGACGTATCTGGAACTTCCTCCGCCACCAACCGCGCCCATCGGCGTTCGGACAGCCCAAGTTCGATGTCGGCGGGCCATCGCAACAGTCCCGGCTTTGTCGCCACCCATCCGCGCACGGCGATGTCGAACCGTGACCAGGCCCTCTGGATTGACGAGCCTCGGGCGACTGGCTGATCGCTCACGAGCTCCATCGTATCGATCGTGACCATCGCCCGCGCAGTACGGCCCGGAGAGGGAGTCGCTGCCCAAGCCGATCCGGCCGCGCCCGCAAGTAGTCCGCACGCGCACACGAGTAGAGCGACCGGGAACCGCAGCTGTAGGCGAACCCATCCTTCGCTCCCAACCGCGAGCGCGTTTGAGAGCGCGGAGCGCTCTCCGGGGACCCCGACCACCGATGGACTACTCATCCTGCCCGTCCTCGCGGTGGCGTGCCTTGCATAGACCCAGTCGTCAAGAGCCTCCAAACCGCGCAAATCCATCTCCTTCTGCGCGCCGTTTGCGCCGGCCTTCTGCGCCGCGTTCAGGCGGCCTCGTGGAGGGGAGGGTTCTGCGCCAGCATCCCGGCCTCGATAAGGCGCCGCCGCAGGGTGTCCTTCTGGATACCGGTCGCCTCCGCGACGGCGCGCCAGCCCCACCCTGGATCGAGCAGCGACTTCGCGGCGACCAGCGCCTTGTCGGCCGTTGCCTTCCGCGGCCGACCGCAGTGCTTCCCCGCGGCCTGGGCGCGGCGGACCCCGGCGACGACGCGCTCCTGGATGATGTCGCGCTCGAAGGCTGCGAACGCGGCAATCATGGCGGTGAACAGGCGCCCGGCCGGCGTCGTCGAGTCGAGCCCGGCATCGCGGAGGGAGACGAAACCGACGCCTTGGCTCGTGAGCTGGTCGATGGTCGCGAGAACGTGCTGCAGGCTTCGGCCTAGGCGGTCGAGCTTCCACACGGCGACCACGTCGAGCTTGCCGGCCTGCGCGTCGGCGAGCATCCGGTCCAGGCTTGGTCGCGAGGTCTTCACGCCGGACACGCCCCCGTCGACGAGGAGATCGGCACGCTCGGTCGTTTGGTGGCCGACATCGGCGAGGCGATCGTCGGTGCCCCTTCCGAGCGCGAACGTTCCGTGTACCGCGCCCAGGCGACCGCCCTCGACACGCTCGCTTTGAATCCCGGCCACGGCTTCATGCTCCTCATCTGGGTCGGCCAACTGCGTGACGCTCTGGTAGTCCGCCCCGTCTGACGGACCGGCCACCCTTGACGCGTCAAGATCAGCTGTGTTCTACTGTCCGCTCGCCACGGGGTTCCGGATGAGGGTGGTCTTGCGGGTGGTCGCCACGGCGTGGACGAGCGGGATCGTGCTCCTCGGCGTGTGGGTCACCGCCCCGCTCTTGGGCGCCAAGGCCGTCGCAAGTGGCGCCACCGACGAGGCGCCGGAGCCATTGCTCGCCCCGGCGGAGTTTCAACGCTCCTTCGAGCCCGTCCCCCCGGCTGGCGCGCGGCGCCCCGCCGTCGGCTGGCATACCGTGGGTGAAGCGGACCTTGCGCTGGCCGAGGCGCCCCCGTCCGAGTGGCTCCCACCCCACTGGTACCCCGAGTCCGCCGACATCCTCGGGGTCGGCGCCATGAACCAGGATGGGCCGACGACGGGCCCCCACGTCAAGAGCCGAAGCGCCTTCGTCTTCGATGTCGATGCCGGCGAAGTGCTGTACCAGAAGAACCCCGACGTGCCCCGGCCCGTCGCGAGCATCACCAAGTTTGTCTCGGCCTTGGCGTTGGCCAGCAGCGAGCCCGACCTCGACCGGCAGTTCTGCATCGGTCCCGAGCAGTACCCCACCCGCAGCGGGGCTACCTCCCGCCTCTCAACTGGCGACTGCACGTCTGGCTGGGACGTACTTGGCGCCGCCCTCGTGGCGAGTGACAACCGCGCCGCGATGGCGATGGCTCCGGCCGCCGACATGCACCTCGACGAGTTCGTCGGTCGCATGAACCGGGTCAGCATCGAGCTGGGCATGACGCGATCCTCCTGGGTCGATCCGTCCGGGCTCGAAGACGAGAACCTCTCCACTGCGCGCGATCTTGCGATGGCGACCCTGGCCGTCGGTCTCCACCCGACCCTGAGCACCCCGGCAAGCGCGCCGCACTGGGACCTCTGGCGCACCAACAAGGCGTGGGTGCGGCGGCTGGGTAGCACCGATCGCCTCGTCGATCGCGCCGACCTGGAGATATTCGCGGCCAAGACCGGCTACACGGATACCGCGCGTTACGGATTCGCGACGATGCTGCGGGCGGGCAGCGGCCATCGCCTGGTCATCGTGCTCTTGGGTGCGGATGGCAAGCTGACGCGCTGGGCGGATGTGGACCGGATTCTGGGGTGGGTCGCTTCGACGCATTAGGAACGGCGCATGACGCCCGTCCACATCGTCGGTGGCTTCCTGGGTACCGGGAAGACCACCGTTCTAATCGCTGAACTTGCTCGGCGCGAGGGTCGGGAGCGCTGCGCGGTCCTGGTCAACGACTTCGGCGAGGCCAGCATCGACGCGACGCTTTTGGGTGGGCAGGTGCAGGTCACCAACATCCCTGGCGGCTGCGTCTGCTGCACCGCGCCGGAGGGCCTGGTCCCCGCGATCGCCGCGATCCTGGACGAGCTGAAGCCCGATCGGATTTTTGTCGAGCCATCGGGCCTCGGCCGGCCGCGTGACATCGTGGACATGCTCGCCCGTGGGGCGCTCAAGGGTCGCATCGAGCTCGGTCCCACCGTGGTCCTCGTCGATCCGTCGCGTACGCCGCCGGACCCGATGCTCTACGCCGAGCAGCTCGACGGTGCCGACGTGCTGATCGCCAACCGGTGCGACCTCGCTGATGTCGAGCAGTTGGCGGCCTTCGATCAACTCGCAAAGACCCTATGGCCGCCGCCGATCCTTGCGGCTCGGGTCAGCCGAGGCCGGCTCCCCGAGGCGGCGTGGAGCTGGCCGGCTGGGGCCGGTCCGCGCGCGTCGGAAGCCCATGACCACACCCACGGGCACGAGGCGAAGCCGCCGTCCACCCAGGGGTATGTGGCGCGTTCGTGGGTCTTCCCGCCCGACGCCGTCTTCGCCTGGGACGCGCTCTGCACGCTGGTCGCTGGCGCCGAGGGCATCGCACGCTTCAAGGGCGTCTTCCGCACCGATCTGGGCTGGTACCGGCTGGATGTGGCCGGTGGGGTCGTGCACCCCGCTGCCACGGGCTATCGTCGTGACTCACGAGCCGACGTGATCGTCCGCGAGGGAGTGGACATCGAGTCGTTCGCGGCAGCGTTGGTGGCGGCGCGCATCGCCGATCGTGACCCTGACACGCTCGATCGGAGCGTCGTCGCGCTGGTGGACACCTCCGGTCTGGAGGTGCCGCTCAGCCGCGGCTCGCTGATGGCGCTGCCGGGGCAGATTCCCGATGTTGGCGTGGTCGTACCTGGAAAAAGGGGGAGCGGCGTGTACGTGCGCGAGCTGTTCCAGATCATCGGTGGGGGCCACCGATACGTGCTCGCGGCCGGGGACGGGTACACCAGCGCACCGGCGGAGGTCGCGGGCATCGGAGATGGGGTGATCGTCCACACGCTCGATGGTGGCGCACTTTCAGCGGAGCAGGGCGGGCCGTTCCGGGTTTACCAGCCCACAGGAAGCAACTGCGCCAACGTCAAGAACGTGGTGCGCATCCGGCTGTTAGCCTCCGATGATGGCTGAATTCGACTTCGGCGGCGACACGCTCGATCTGGACTCTCCGGAAGATCGGGCGCTTTTGCGCTTCGTGCTCAGCCAGGCGCTCTTCGGCGAAGCGACGGGGGTGTACTGCGGCAAGTCGTTGTACGCGGCGCACAGCCTCGAAGCGGCGCGGTTCTACCTTCGGCAAGCGCGCCAGGAACTGGCGCACCTCGAACTTTTCGCGGAGATATTCCGGGCGTTGGACATGACCCCCCAGCCGGCTCACTGGGTCATCAAGCTGCTCAGCGCACACAACAACTACTACCCGCTGAAGGTGTTCATGGAGCACGCGGTGGGCGAGGGGATGGTGCTCGACATCTTTCGCGACGTCTTGGTTAAAACGCTCCCTGACGGTCACCCGCGCATGGCCGAGATCAAGAAAAAGCTGGCCGTCGTGTGTCGTGAGGAAGAAGAGCACGTCGCCTGGGGAGAGAAGGAGACCAGGCGGCTCGTAGAGGCATCGCCGTGGTTACGCCACCCCTTCTACGGCCTCCTGGAGTTGCAGCTGATGGTCGCGCCGATGGTCACGCGGGCGTTCGGGGAACGGGCGGCCACCCACAAGGTGCTGCGGCACCTGCCGCGCTTTGTCGAGCACGTTCGCGCCCGCGTCTGGGCCCAGGGTCAGGCGTTGGGCTTTGTGCCGCCGGTCCGGCCGGCGCTGCCCTACCGCCTCTTTGCGATGACCTGGGGGGTTTTGCTCTTCGTCCGTAGCCAGTTCGCTCGCAGCACCAGCACCCTCGAAAAAACCTACATCACCGAGCTTGGATTTCCATCGTGAGTGACACCCTGTACTTCAAACAGCTCCTCGCGGGGCGTCACTTTGGTCGCAACCACCCGGTGTGCGGGCAGATGGCCAATTTCGTCTACCTCGTGGGCGATCGCGACACCAAAGAGTGTGTCGTCATCGATCCGGCGTGGGCCGTGGACGACATAGTGGACGTCGCCGAGGCCGATGGCATGCGGATCGTAGGGGCGTTCGGCACCCACTACCACCCGGACCACGTGGGCGGTTCGATGATGGGTTTCCACGTCGAAGGCTTCAACCGGCTCTTGGAGCGCTGCCCCTGTCCGCTGCACATCCATCGCGGTGATGCGGAGTTCGTCACCAAGGTCACCGGGTTGCCCGCCAGCGAGCTGACCTTGCGTGACGGCGGGGACAAGGTGGCGGTCGGCGCGGTGGAGATCGAGTGGCTGCACACCCCTGGCCACACGCCGGGGAGCTGTTGTTTTCGGGTCGCCGATTCGGTGCTGGCGGGGGACACCTTGTTCCTCCAGGGTTGCGGTCGCACCGACCTTCCCGGGGGCGACGTCGAGGAAATGCGACGCACGCTCAGTGAGCGTTTCTCGACCCTGCCGGACGACACCATCATCTACCCGGGTCACAACTACGGTGGCGCCAAGGCGCCGATGGGCACGCTTCGTAAGACCAATCAGGTGTTCGATCCACGCTTCTTCGGGCGCTGACGCTCTCGCGGGGTACCATGTTCTTGTTCGCACTCCTCGGCTGTTTTGAGAGCACCAACGAAAAGCTGGACCTCCGCTTCGACATGGCGCGCAAGACGGGCTCGTTCGACGCCGTCTACACCGACGTCAGCATCAAGATGGAGGACGAAGCCGGCGTCGCGTTGACCGCCGAAGGTCTGGTCGCGAAGTTGGTGGAGGAACGGCAGGCGGCGCTGGAAAAGCTGGCTGGTGCCACCGTCGGCACCGCCCGGTACACGCTGCAGGACGGTGCGCTCGATCTAGTGCTGCACGCCGAGGCGCCGTTGTCGTGGTTTGTGGGCGATCACGGAGAGTCGGTGCGACTGGCGGCGCGGCTGAGCCTCGCGGAGCATGCCAAGGGAAAGACAGGGAAGCCGGCGGTGGTGGTCTGGTTGCAGGCCGCGGCGAAGGACGGGCTCGAGGTCAGCGGGAAGGGACCCTGGAGCTTGCTCAAGTTCGCCGAGCCCGCTTCATCCGATGAGGTGCAACTGTGGACCCTGGAGCGCGGCCGGGGTGAACTGCACGCTCACACCGTCGACCTTGGCGAGGACGGCAAGCCCGTGCAGGCGGTGCCGTGGGTGCCCACGGTTCCGGGATTGACCGCGGCGATCGAGACCGCCGGGCTCTTGAAGTAGGCCTCCGTCCATGCAAAACACCACCTCCGCCCCGCGCATCGCGTTTGAGTCCTCAGGGGCCGCCGGGCCTCGCCTGCTGATGGTGATGGGCTTCGGGATGCGCGGCGCGGTGTGGCTCCCCCAAGTGCAAGAGCTGCGGCGCGATCACACGCTGGCGTGGTTCGACAACCGCGGCATCGGGGAGAGCGAGCCCACCCCACCGCGCTTTGGTATGGCCGACCTGGCCGCCGACGCGCTGCGAGTCGCGGACCAACTGGGCTGGAGCGACTTTCACCTCGTCGGCGTCAGCCTCGGCGGCATGGTCGCCCAGGAGCTGGCTCTCCTGGCGCCGGGGCGCGTCCGCTCGCTCACGCTCATCGCCACGCACTCGGGTGGACTCCTGGGCATCCTTCCGACCTTGCGGGGGCTCTACCATTGGATCAACGCGGCGTTCGGGCCGCAGCTCTGCCGCGTCGAGCACCTCACGCGCTTGCTGTATCCGGCGGCGTTCCTGGCCACGGTCAATCCGGAAGACCTTCGGGCGCGCATGGCGCTCCAAGTTGGAAAAAAGCCGCCCACGCGGACCGCTCTGCTCCAACTAGTGGCGGTCATCCGGCACGACACCCGCGCCCGGCTGACGGCCATCCGTCCGCCCACCCTGATCATCAAGCCGATGAGCGACCTGCTGGTCCGTCCCTTTCACTCCGACCGCCTGCACGCTGCGATCCCCGGGGCACGCCTCCTCGCCATCGACGACGCGGGTCACGGGCTGACGTTCCACGCGGCGGCGGCGGTCAATGCGGCGATTCGGGAGCATGTGGCCCGGAACGAGGTAGGGGAGTCGTGATGGTCCGATGGATAGTCCTCTTCACGCTCCTGTTCGGCTGCGCCGACACCGACGTTCCCAAGGCCGGTGACACAGCGGGGGCGGTGGCCACCGAGCAGCCCGTCGACGAGGATGGCGATGGCTTCCTCGTTTCGGACGGCGATTGCGACGATAACAACGGGAACGCGAACCCCGATGCCATCGAGCTCTGCGACGGCATCGACAACGATTGTGATGGCGACGTGGATGAGGGGGTGTCGACGATCTACTACCTCGACGCAGACCAGGACGGCTTCGGCGACGAGGCCACGGCGGTTGGCTACTGCGAGCCGCCGGACGGCGCCACGACGGCGGGTGGCGATTGCGACGACGCCGATCCGTTGTTTCATCCCGGCGCTGCCGAACCGTGCACCGAGCGTGTAGATTACGATTGCGATGGAGCCGTCGCGTACGCGGACGACGACGGGGACACCTGGGCTGCCTGCGAGGATTGTGACGACCTCGACCCCAACGTGAACCCCGACGCGACGGAGGTCTGCAACGGCCTCGATGACGACTGCGATGGCGAGGCCGACCCCACCAGCGCCTTCGACGTCCTCCCGTTCTACGCGGACGCCGACGCGGACGGCTACGGCGATTCAGCGGTGCGCACCGACGCGTGCGCTGCCCCTCTCGGCTTTGTCGACGACACGTCCGACTGCGACGACACCCGGGCCGACGTCAACCCCGGCCGCATCGAGGTGTGCGACGCCACCAACACCGACGAGGACTGCAACGGCGCCGCGGACGACGGCGACGCAGGCGTGGACACCACCACATTCTCTTTCTGGTACGCGGACAGTGACGCCGACGGGTACGGTCCCGACAGCTCCGCCACCCTCCAGTGCGATGCGCCCGTCGATGCCATCGGGGTGGGCGGCGACTGCAACGACGCATCGGCCGCGTTCTACCCAGGCGCGCCGGAGGCGGACTGCTCCGACCCAAACGACTACAATTGCGACGGCAGTGTGGCCTATGTCGACGCCGATGGGGACCTCTGGGCCGCGTGTGTCGAGTGCGACGACGCGAACGCGAGCGTGAATCCGGGCGCCGCCGAGCTTTGCAACGGAATCGACGATGACTGCGACGGCGTGGTGGACCCGGACACCGCCGCCGACGCCGTGGACTGGCATGCGGATGCGGACGGCGACACCTACGGCGACGCCGCCGCGGTCGCCGTCGGCTGTGCGGCCCCCGCCGGCTACGTGGCCGACGACACCGACTGCGACGACGGCGCCCCCACCGTGAACCCCGCGGGCATCGAGCAGTGCAACACGATCGATGATGACTGCGATGGCGTGGTGGACCCTCCGACGTCCGCCGACGCGCTGACGTGGTACGCCGATGGCGACGGCGACAGCTTCGGCGACGCCGGTAGCCCGACGCAGAGCTGCGACCTGCCCCCGGGATTCGTCGCCGACGGCACCGACTGCGACGACACCGCAGCGGCGGTGTACCCGGGAGCCCCCGAGTACTGCAACGGCATCGACGACGACTGTGACGCCGTGATCGACCCTGCTTCAGCGTTCGACGCGCTCACCTGGTATGCCGACGCCGACGCCGACCGCTACGGCGACGCCACCAGCACCACCCTCGATTGTACCCAGCCCAGCGGCTACGTCGCCGACGACACCGACTGTGACGACGCACGGGCCGACGTAAACCCCAGCGAGCCAGAGCTCTGCGA
This sequence comes from Deltaproteobacteria bacterium, assembly GCA_947445035.1. Lineage (GTDB taxonomy): Bacteria > Myxococcota_A > UBA796 > UBA796 > SXON01 > SXON01. Next base: position 147,218 of record CANFCK010000007.1, on the reverse strand, counting down.
TGCCGCCTACACCGACGAAAACTGCAACGGACTCGCCGACGACGACGACCCCACCACCGACCCGGCTTCGCAGACCACCTGGTACATCGACGCCGATGGCGACGGCTATGGCGACCCTGCCGTGGCGTTCAGCGGCTGCCTGGCTCCGTTCGACTATATCGCTGACGACACCGACTGCGACGACACCCGCAGCGGCGTACATCCCGGTGCCACCGAGAATTGCGACGCGCTCGACGTCGACGAGGACTGTGACGGCCTCGCCGATGACGACGATCCTGGCGTCGACAGCGGCACCCTCGACACCTGGTACGTGGACGCCGACGGCGATGGGTACGGCGGCACCACCACGGTGGATGCTTGCGATTTGCCGGCGGGGACCGTCGCGCCGGGAGGGGATTGCGACGACGCCGCAGCAGCGGTCAACCCAGCCGCGACCGAGGTGTGCGACGGCATCGACAACGACTGCGAAGGGACCGTGGACGAGTCGGGCGGCGCATCCCTGTGCAGCGTCGACTACGTCATGTTCGTCACCAGCGCGGTCGTCGGTTCGGGCTCGTCAAGTTGGCTGACCAACCGGGCCGCGGGGGACGCCTACTGCGCAACCTATGCCGGTACCGCCGGAATTTCTGGTAGCGACTTCCGCATCGTGTACTCCACATCCACCGAAGATGCCAAGGACTTCCTGGACTACGACGCCGCATCGAGCGACCGCGTTTTCGACCGTTACGGCACCCAGGTAGATGGGGGTGACCTATGGGGCTCCGGGCGCGTGACGCTCACGGACATGAGGTCCTGGACCATCACCAACACCCAGACCGACGGGGAGTTCACCACTTGCAGCGGCCCCTACCCCTCGGGTGGCTGGCCGATTTGCCAGTATTGTTCCCAGCAGTTCGCCTGTGGTAGCTCCAGCGACGATCCCTTCGCCCCCAGCGCGTGCTGCTGGACGGGCACCCGTGCGGTGGTCTGCTTGGGGGTGCTGTAGGGACAGACTGTGGCAAACGTATGCGGGATCGGGGCGTTCGTGGATGCTGCGGCGAGCGTCAGCGCGCCGGCAGGCTCAGGGCGGGGCGGCCGCCCGCGTTGCGCGGGCGCCGGGGCATCGCGACGGGCCGCGCGCCTGGTAGCCGATGCCCTTGCCGAAGGCGGGCAGCGCGTCGAGGTGATCCTCACTGACCGGTTCCCCAACCCCAAGGCGTTCGCCGACGCCGGCGAAGGCAGCGACGGCCGGGTGTCTGGCCGCGAGGAGTCTGTCGACGCTACGGCCGTGCCCGCCGACCTCGTCGGCTTCCGCACGATCTTCAACGCCTTTCACCACTTCCCCCCCGAGCTCGCGCGCCGCATCCTCGCCGACGCGGTGGCCAAGCGCCAGCCGATCGCCGTCTTCGAAGCGGTCAGCCGCGAGCCGCTCATGCTCCTCGCCCTGATGTTCTCGCCGCTGAGCGTCACCCTCACGATGCCGCTCTGGCGGCCCTTCCGGTGGCCCTGGCTCCTGTTCACCTGGATATTCCCGGTGATGCAGCCGTTCGTGCTCTGGGATGGCGTGGTTTCCTGGCTGCGAATCTACAGCGTCGAGGAGCTGCGGGAGCTGGTCACCACGATCGATGCGCCCGACTGGGAGTGGGACATCGGCACCCTCCAGCACAACGGCGCGCCGCTCCACGCAACGTACCTGATCGGCAAGCCGAAGCCGCGTCACCAGGATGCCGGAAGGGTGGAAAAACCGGCGCGGTAACTGCCCTACAAAGATTCGGTTCGGCGACGCCCACGACCGAGGACGTCGAGCGGCTGGTGTAGGACATTGCACGTGCCGCCGAGCGCTGGCTCGCCCGCCGATATCGTTGGGCCGAGCTCGACGGGGTCCTCGCTGAGGGGTGCTTCGCCGCGTCCGCCTGGACTACGTCCAGACGCGCCCGGCCCAGTTGCGCTGAGCGCTGTCGCCAACGACGGACTTGCGCCGCCGCCCACTCACGACCATCCCCAGGGCCACCCCAAGTGCAGCCGTCGCGCCCGAGCCCGTCGTCTCGCAGCCGCAGCCGCCCGGCTCGGTGACATCGCCCGTATCGGTGTCACCGGCGATGTCGGTGTCCGAGTCGCTGCCGGTGTCGGCGGTGTCGGCGGTGTCGCCCGTCTCCCCGGTGTCGATGGGCTCGGCGGTGTCGCGGATGTCGAAGCTGACGGTCGCGGCGTTCTGGCCGTCGACCGCGGTCAGGTACTGCTCGGCGTCGTCTTCACCCGCGGCGAAGAGCGCGTAGGTCCAGGTCGTCCCGCGGTCCAGACCGGGAAGGAGGTCGATGACGTGCTTCTCCTCGCCGAAGACGGGGGAGAGGTCCAGGTCGAGGATCACGCCGTCGGTAAGCGACTCGGGGGCGCGACCCTCCTGCCGGACGAGCACCGTCAACGAGAGCGGCCGGATCCACGGCGTGTGCCATGTGACGTCGACGGCGCCCACTTCCGACTCGCCGAGGTCGGTCCAGCTCGTCGTGAGCGCAACTCGTCGGTAGTGGTCGGGGACGTCGTCCAGTTCGATGACGCAGACGTCGTCGAGCGCCCAGCCGCCGAACTCAAGGCCCGCGTCGCTCTGGAGGGTGAACGAGAAGTTGAGCGGCGCCGCGGCCACGCCATCGGCGTCCAAGAGACCAGCCAGGTCGTGATCGATGGTGGACCAGTCGGTGTCGATGAGCTGGGTGCTGCCCCCCGGGGTCATCGCGTTTTCCCAGAGCGCCGTGTTGGTCGCCCCGTCCGAAACGTAGACGCGGGCGTGATCGTAGAGCCCATCCTCCACCGACAGCCAACGCTGGTAGGTGAAGAGACGCATCCGGCCCGGGGTCGTCAGATCCACGGTTGGGGTCGAGAGGTACTGGGCGTTGTTGGCGCTGTAGTCCTCGTCGAGCACGGTGGTGGCGATGTTGGCGCCGCCGTAGGCCAGGTCGGGATCGAAACGACCGCCGCCCACCGGGCTCCCAAACACCCACTCGTCCGTGGTGCCACTCGCGCTCTCCATCGGGATTCCCGCACCGTGGGTGAAGCCCGGCGCACCGGACTCGAAGTCGTCGCACCACAGCTCGGCGCGGTCGCCGACGTGGAACTCCCAAACCCCCTGCTCCAAGCCGCCGTGCGAGGTATCGGACATCGTGCCGTCCGACGACGTCAGCACGTAGAAATAGCGGAAGCCGTCGGTGGCCGGGACGCGCGGGAGGGTTGCCGTCCACGTGACGTCGTCCGCGGTCGTCATCGGCTCCATCGTCCAAGCTGCGGCGCCCGTGCCGTCGGCGGCGGGGAGCGGCGCCGCCATGTCGTTGGTGTACCAGACCGAGGGTGTTGGCGTGGGCACGCCAGTGCAGGTCTCGAACCCGGCTTGAAGGTCGAGGGACACCGGGTAGCCCACGGTCTCGGAGCCCTGTGCTCCCAGCGGCGTGTGACTGACGGCATAGACGCCCATCGAGTCGGCCGCGAGGCCGTGCACCGCCAAAAGCGCGATGAGCTCGCAGTCGTGGGGAGTGCCGTTGGACCAGTCGCCGTCGTCGTCGTCGGCGACCAGCACCGCTTCGAGCAGGTCGGTGAGGCCGGGGCCCTGCTCCAGCGAGCCGAGCAGGATGGCGTCGCTCATCGCGATGCCTACGTCTTCGCCGTAGGTGACTCGCCAGGTTTCGCGCAGGTCCCAGAGGAAGCTGGCCCAGATCAGGCCGTCGTTGTGGGGCTCGTTGATGACGTCAGTCGGGTAGACGCGGTCGGTGTCCAGCTCGCGGATGCCCGAGCCGTCGGTGTAGAAGCCCTCGCCGATCGTAGCATTATCTAGGATTGTCGCGGAGATGTAGTCGGCACTGCCCTCGGAGACGTCGCTGGCGAAGGTCCCGCCGCCAAGGATGTACTCGTGGATGCCGTGGCCGACCTCGTGGTAGATCACGCTTGCGATGCGTCCGGTGGCGTTGCATACATCGTAGGAAGCGAAAAAAGTTATGGTTCCTCCGGTGTAGTAGGCGTTGCACGCGCCCGAGCTCACGTCGACGTTGGCGCGTACCCGATCGCTCAGCCAGGAGTGGGTGGGCCAACGGTCGCCGAGCCAGTCCCACACCTGGTAGAAGTGGTGGAGGGTGTCTGCCGCCGAATACGAGAGGTCATCCCCCGCGTCCAGGTCGATGTCGTCGCTGCCGCTGTGGCTGATGCTGGCCCCGTCTTGGAGCAGCGTCAGGGTGGTCCCGTCCAGCTCGACGGTCAGGTCGCCGGTGAGGGTGTGGCTGCCGTCGGCGGCGGTCACTTCGCTGGTGCCGGCGGCGTCGGTGACCGTGACCTCGCGCGCGGGATTGGTGACCAGCGCGTCGTCGACGGTGAACTCTTCGTGGGTGACGGTGACGGAGTCGAAGGCGCGTGGATCGTACGCGTAGACCTCGTCGCCGGCGCGGTCAACCGCCCGAACAGAGGTGGGGGTGCGGCTCACGCGGACGAGGCGGCCGTAGCCGCGCTTGGGGTCGGCGACGACCACCTCGCCGGCTCGCGGCGTCGGCACGCCTCGCGTCGGCGTCAGGAGCACCCACGCGGCGCCGATGCGCCCATCCGTGACAACCAGCTGCACTTCGTCGTCGACGACCTGCACGCCGCCGAAACGACGGGTGTAACGGAGGGTGGTGCGCTCGCCCTGGCCAAAGGCGTGGCTCTGGCTGTCGGCCAGCGTCAGCTCGCCGGGCTCGATGCCGGACAGCGTCGCGACGTCGGCCACCAGCTCATCGGCGAGCACCTCCGGGAGTCCGCTCAGACCGAGGAAACGTGGCGACCCGGTGCGCTCGTCCCAGCGAATCCAGGGGTCGCCCCACGCCGCGGCGAATCCCTGCGCCGCTTGCGACGAGGCGAGGCGCCACTGCACGGCCGGCGTCCGCGCCAGATGCACGACGGGTGCGCCTGTGGGCAGCGCGGGGGGGGCGAAGGCGAACGCGAGCCAGAACAACATCCGCGCGGTTATCGCGGCCCGCGGTTATCGCAGCCCATGGCTCCCGGGTCGGCACTTTCGCTTGACACCCCGGGTCAACCGGGGAACGATGGGAACCTCGCAGCACCTTTGGAGCTTCCATGAATTGGCGTCCGTCCCCCCGTCCCAAGCCCGGCCCCAAGAGCTGGCGTCCTTCGCCACGTCCGAAGCCGGGCCCCAAGGCCTGGCGCCCTTCTCCCCGCCCGAAGCCGGGACCGAAGGCGTAGTCGGCGCCGGTCCCGTCGCATGAAAGACGGGTCGCCAGCGACTGCAAATATGGTGGGTGCCGCCGAGGCGTGGGTCACCACGCCGGAGTGGATGGATTTTCTCCGTCCCGACAGCCCTGCTCATCGCCACAAGCTGCTCGAGCGCGAGCTCTACCTCCGCCTGTGGGCGCCGCATGTGCGCCCGGGCTGTCGCGTGCTCGACATTGGCGGCGGCATCGGTCGGTTCTCGATGTGGTGCCTCGACCTGGGCTGCGACGTTCATCTGGTCGATGCCGATGCCATCTCGCTGGAGGTCGCGCGCGGCCACGCGCAGGGGCGGCCAGGCACGCTCACGACCTACCACACGACGGCGGAGGAGCTGCCTCCCGTGCAGGCCGACGTCGTCATCGCGGCTGAGCTCCTGTGCTACGTCCACGACGCTGGCGCCGTGCTCGCGGGGCTGCGGCCGCGGCTTGTGCCGGGCGGGGCGCTGCTCTTCTCGGTGGAAGCCAGGTGGGGCTGGGGGATGGCGCTGGATGCGCCGGCTGGGCACCTCGGCGCGCTCCTGGAGGACGGGGTCCTGCATATTCCTGGCGATCGATACGTCCGGACCTTCGATGAAGTCGATGTGCGAGCGCTTTTCCAGGGCTGGGCGCTGCCAACGCTCGAGCGCAGCCACTACGTGCTGAGCGGGCCGTTGCAGCAGTTGGCGGGCGATGTCGATGCCGACGCGCTTTTTGCGTGGGAGGACCGGCTTCGTGGGCATTCGGTGCTGGGGCAGCTCAATCGAGCCTGGATTGGGGTGGCCCATGCGGGCCCGCCCACCGAATCCCAAACTGGCCGCGCAGCCGGCGAACGGGGCAGCTAAGGTCGGACCCATGCGCGTGCTCCTCGTCCAGCCCCCTCGAAAGTATTGGCCCTACACCAGCGAGGGCGACAATTTCCTGTTGCAACAGGCGCTTCCGGCGCTCGCTGCGCCGCTGCGCGAGGCGGGCATGGACGTACACGTCTTGGACTGCATGCCGCTCCACATCGGCTGGCGCTCGCTCGCCGATCGCATCAAGGAGCTCGATCCCGACGTGATCGCCAGCGGGGAAAACCACGCGCTCTACGCCAGCGAAGCGCTCCGGTTCTTCAAGATGTGCAAGGATGTGGCCCCACGCGCCAAGACGCTCGCCGGCGGTGGACACTTCACCAACCTCGCCCACCGCTACGCCAACCCCGCCAGCAACATCGACGCGATCTGCATTGGCGAGGGCGAAGAAACCATCGTCGACACCTGCAAGGCCTGGGCGCACGCCGGCAAGGACCTCGCCAAGGTGGACGGGCTGATGTACTGGGACGGCGCGGCCCAGGTGCGCACCAACACCCGAAAGCTGGTGAAGGACCTCGATACCTTGCCCATGCCCGCGTACGACATGCTCCCGATGCACCTCTACGGGAAAAGTCGCTACCTCTTCTCGCCGGGTGGCACGACGATTCACCACAGCCGCGGCTGCGTGTCGAGTTGTAGCTTCTGCGCGTGGTGGACCGTCATGGCGGACCGCAAGTACGACAGCGACGGAAACGTCCAGCTTACGCCGCGTTGGCGCTCCAAGAGCGTCGATCGCGTCATGGAGGAGATCGAGGAGCTGTACTACCGCTACGGCAAGCGCTCGTATGTTTGGGTCGACGAAAGCTGGAACATCGATCCGCGCTTCAACGATGAGTTCGCCGGGCGCATGATCAAGAGTGGGATGAAGACGCAGTGGTTCGCGTTCATGCGCGCCGATTGCATCGTTCGCGACGAGAAGAAGGGCATCCTCGAGCGCCTTGTGAAGGCGGGCATGGCCCACATCCTCATCGGGGTTGAGCGTGCGGAGGACGACTCGCTCTCGTCGCTGGACAAGCGCTTCTACGCAGGCGGCATCGCCCGCCAGGCGATCGAGATCTTCAAGACGAAGTACCCGCACGTCTTCGTGCAGGCGACGTTCATCGTCGGCGTCAAAGAGGAAAACAACGAGTCCTTGAAGAAGCAGGTCCAAATGGCCAAGGAGTTGGACGTCGATTTCCCCGCTTTTCACCCGATCACCCCGGTGCCGGGTACGCCGATCTATGACGAAGCGCTGCGCGAAGGCTGGATCACCGAGGCCGACTTCGACAACTTCGACTGGCTCAGTCCAGTGCTGGACAGCCAGTACATGACCAAGGACGAGATCGGGCAGGCGCTCTACGACATGAACAAGCAGTTCGTGAACAACAAGTGGCTCCTCCGCGGCCTCACCAGCAGGGTGCCCTACAAGCGCGACATGTACATCTGGTTCACCAAGGTCTCGGCGCTGATGGCGCTGGATGCGGTAAAGAAGAGGGTGAACCCACTCAATGTCGAGCACTACCAGCAACTGGTCCAGCCAGAGTGGTACGATACGTAGTGCCTGCCCCATCCCCCTCGGCCTCGGCGGCGCGCCGCCGACGGCGACGCTGGGCGCGGCCCGCTGTAGGCCCCCCAAAATGCCCCCGGAGGGCATGCGTTTTGGGGGGCATCGTCGCCGCCGGCCTGATCCTCTCCGGCTGCGGCGTCTCCCCGCCGACGATCACCCTCGATGACGACGTCGCAACATTGGCCGTCGCGACCTGGTCGAGCAGCACGAACGAGCGGACCCGCGTGGAGGTGAACGGCGAAGACGGCCCATTTCTCACAACCGACTGGCAGGGCGCGGAACTCGCGCATTCGGCGCCGCTCCTGGGCCTGTGGGCGGGCGGGAAGTGGAGTGCGCGGGTCGTTTCGGAGGCGGGTGACAGCAGCGTGTACGTGGACTTCGAGACCGGCACGGCGCCGACCGGAATGCCCAGTTGGACGACCAGCGGAACACCGGGGTGGGAGGGCTACCTGCTCACCGGGGTGGTCGCCGAGCCGGGTTGGGCGTTGATCCTGGATGAGTGGGGGCGTGTCGTCTGGTACAAGAAGGCGCAGGGGCGGCACCGGGTGCTCAGAACGCGGCTGCGCGAGGACGGTCAGGGCCTGCGCTTCGCGGAGATCGAGGCGGCCCCCGTCACCGAGACGTCGGCGCTGGTCACCGTGAACTGGGACGGCACCGAGCTGTCCCGCCATCAAGTCGACCAGTTCAACCACGACTTCGTGGACACCCCAGAAGGGGACAGTATCTGCCTGGTCACCGATGTTCGCCCCGGCCGCTCCGGCGCGGACGTGGTCGGCGACGCCGTGGTGCGGGTCGACAACGAAGGCAACGCCACGCCAATCTGGTCCACGTGGGACACCTGGGAGGTGCCTGACGACAGCGAGCTCGACGGCAACACGTGGGCCCACGTCAACGCACTCGATGTCCGTGCGGGTGGGGGCTGGTGGGTCGGAATGCGGAATCTCGGTGGGCTGGTCGAGGTCTTTGAGGATGGCTCGGTCGGACGCAGGCTGGGCGGTCCGGACAGCGCGTGGAGCTTTGCCGATCCGGCCGACCAGCCCAAGTTCCAACACCAGTTCCAGTTCATCGACGGCGGGGTCGTGATGATGGACGATCGCGATCCGGCCTCGGGCGAGGACTCGCGGGTGTTGGAGTTGAAGCTGGACGACATAGCGATGAGCGCGACGGCAGCGTGGTCCTGGCACCACGACCCTCCGCTGTCGATCGTGACGCTCGGCGATGTGGACCGCGCGGCCGACGGCAGCACCCTCGCGGTTTTCTCCTACGCCGGCGTCATCGACGACATCGGGCCGGATGGCGAGCTGCGTTGGGAGCTACAGACGTCGTTGGCCGCTGCGATCCCCTACGTGGTTCGCGTGGCCGAGCTTCCTGGGGTGACGCGGGTGCGCTGAGCTTCCGCGCGCCAGCCTCCGTGCCGGCGCTGCGCTAAGCTCAGGTGTGACTCTGGAACTTCGAGACCTCGCGTTCAGCGTCCTTGCGATGGGCGTGTGCCTGCTGGTTGGGGCCGTCGTCGTCAACGTCCTGGCGCCGGCTCGTCGCGGGCGGCTGCGCACCCCGGTGCTCCTCTACGTGCTCTACGTCGGGCTCGCGGGCGTCTTGATGCTGGCGCGGGTGCTGGAGTACACCCCGGCGATGACCTGGATTGACTTCCTGGCCAGGGTGTCGGCCGGCTTCTGCGCGACCACGCTGGTGGTCCTGGGCGGGGTCGATGTGCTCTTGCCGCGGCTCGGCGTGCGTCTTCCGGCAATCGCGGGCGACGTCCTCTCCGCCCTCGGTTTTGGCGTGGTGGTCGTCGCGGTTGCGGCCAGTACCGGCTTGACCGCGACATCGGCGCTCGCGGGCGGCACGATCGTCGCTGCCGCGCTCACGATCTCGCTCCAGAGCACGCGGGGCAACGTCATCGGCGGCGTCGCGCTCCAGCTCGACGGTACTGTGCAGGTGGGCGATTGGGTGCAACTTGAGGGTGGTCGGGAGGGGCGGGTGGCGGCGATTCGCTGGCGGCACCTCGTCGTCGAGACGCGCGACGGCAACGCGGTCATGGTGCCAAATGCATCACTGCTCACGACGGCCATCACCATTCTCGGTCGAAGGGGTGGGGTGGGACATCCGGAGCGCCGGACCGTGTACTTCCGCCTCGATCGGAAGCACAACCCGGGCCACATCCTGGGGGTGGTGCAAGATGCGCTCGACGCCAGCCCCATCCGCGGCACGGTGCCGGAACCTGCCCCCGACTGTCTGCTTGCCGATCTCGGAAAGGAGGTGCTCGACAGCAGCCTCCTGTATGCGGTGCGGGTGTGGACTCACGACTTCGAGCGCGATTTCGTGGTCGATTCCGAGGTGCGGGTTCGCGTTCATGCGGCGCTCTGTCGGGCGGGAATCGAGTTGGCGACCCCGGCGACGACGCACATCAACCTGGACAACGAGGCCAGGACGGGCCTGCCGGTCCCCGACCGGGAGCGGGCCTACCAGGTCATGCGCGGCGTGGACCTCTTCGGTCCACTCACCGAGGCGGAGTGCCGCCAGCTTGCCGGCGCCCTGCAGTTCGTGCCGTTTGCCGGTGGAGAATACGTCATCCGGCAAGGGCGTGCGGCGCGTCATCTCTACATTCTTGCGGCGGGCACGGTCGAGGTCCGCCTGGAAGTTAATGGCAGCGAGCAACGCGTAGCCACCCTTCGGGCGCCTGATATATTTGGCGAGATGGGGCTATTGACCGGTGCCCCGCGCACGGCCGGCGTCGTCGCCGTAGGTCCCGTGGAGTGCTTCAAGCTCGACCACGAGGGGTTCGAAGCGGTGCTCCTCTCCCGTCCCCATGTCGCAGGCGAGCTTGCAGCGGTCACGGCCAAGCGCCAAGCCCAGCTTTCGGTGGCCCGGGAGGGGCACGACGCGCGGCTCGGGTCCGACCGGAGCCGGGAGACTGCGCGGATACTGGCACGAATGCGAGAGTTCTTCGGATTGGCGGGGTAGGCTGCGCGGCGTGGCACTGGTCTTCTTCGATCTCGACCGAACGGTCCTCTCGGTCAACTCCGGCCGGCTCTGGGTGGATCACGAGGTCAAGCAGGGCTTCCTCACCCGTTGGCAAGCGCTGCGCGCGATCTGGTGGATCGGGACCTACCACATCGGTTTCACGCGGATGGAATCCCTGCTGGAGGAGGCCATTGAGACCCTGGGCGGAACGCTGGAAATCGACCTCGTACGCCGCACCGAGGCGTTCTACACCGCCCAGATCGACCGGACCTACCGCCCAGGCGCGCTCGAGGCTGTAGAGCGCCACCGGGAGGCGGGCGACACCATCACCCTGCTGACGACCTCGTCGGCGTACCTGTGCGCGCCGGTGCTGCGGCGGTTGGAGCTCGAGCACGCGCTGTGCAATCGATTCGAGGTCGAGGAGGGCCGCTTCACGGGTCGTCCACTGGGCGCCATGTGCTACGGCGCGGGTAAGGTCGAGCACGCCCAGGCCTTCTGCGAGCGTGTCGGTGGCTTGCTTTCAGAAGCCACGTTCTACACCGACTCGATGAGCGACCTGCCCATGCTGGAGGCGGTGGGCCAGCCCGTCGCGGTCAATCCCGACCCAAGGTTGCGTCGCGTCGCCGCCAAACGAGGTTGGCCGATCCTCGACTGGGGCCGCTAGCGTCGGCTAGATCGCCATCCCGTAGATGCCGTAGAGCATCATCTTGGGGTTGATGGTCTTAAGCTCTACAAGCTGGCGTTTGACCTGATCGAAGCGCATGTAGAAGCGCCGCAGTCCGTAGGCCTGCATCTTGATGAGCAACTCGGGGTCGTAGCCTTGGGGGTGGTAGACCAGGCGGTCGGCGTCGGGGTTGAACGTCGTGTAGTTTTCCCAGTCGTCGCGGAAAAGTGTCTTCTGCCACTGGTCCTCGAACAGCTTGCTTCCAGGAAAGGGCACGGTGATCGCAAACTTGGCGAAGTCCAGATCGAGGTCGACGGCAAACTCGATGGTCTCGCGCGTCATCTCCGGGGTTTCGCCTGGCATGCCGATCATGAACAGGCCGACGGTCTGGATGCCGGCCTTTTTGGCATTGGCCACGCCCCAGCGGACCTTTTCGGTCGTGAGGTTCTTGTTCACATTGCCGAGCAACATGTCCACGCCGCTCTCGATGCCCATGAGCACCCGGCGACAGCCGCCGGCGTACATGACGCGACAGGTCTCCTCGTCCAAGCGGTCGGCGCGCGTCTCACTCAGCCACACCGCCTTCTGGTCGAGCTTGCGGGCGACGAGCTCTTCGCAGAAGGGCTTGAGGTCCTTGAGCACCAACGGGAAGATCGGGTCGACCAGGCCAACCTGGCGAACGCCGAAGCGCTCGACCAGGTGCTGGTACTCGTCTACGAGCTTGATTGGGTCGCGACGTCGATAGACCTTGCCGCTGTGAAGGAGCGAGCAGTAGTCGCAGCGATAGGGGCAACCGCGCGAACCGGTCATGGTCAGCACCGGCTTGTCCACGTCAGCGAAGGGCAACAGGCCGTAGCGGTGGTACGGGAAAAGGTCCCACGCCGGGTAGGCCAACGAGTCGAGATCGCGGAGCAGCGCGCGCTCCTTGTTGGTCCTGGGTGAACCATCGTCCATCCACGAAAGACCGTCGATGCCGCTGAGGTCCTTGGTGCCGCCGTCGAGGGCCTCGACCAGCTCGCAGATCGTCGTCTCGCCGTCGTGGTGCACCACGAAGTCGACCGCTCCGTCGCGGATGATGTCCTTGGCGAAGACGTCGGCATGGACCCCGCCCCAGACGATCTTCGTCTTGGGAGAAACCGCCTTGATCATCTGCGAAAGCAGCTCACATGTCGGGGCGCTCGGCGTCAGCACGGTCATGCCCACGAGGTCGGGCTGGAAGCGGACGACCTTTTCCAGCACGCCCTTGGCCGTCAACTTCTCGGCGAACATATCGACAAATCGGGTGTGCCAGCCTTTGGCCACCAGCGCCCCCGCGATGTACGCGATGCCGGTGGGGGGCATGGGCTCGAGCAGGTCGGCAAAACGGCCGAGCTTCTGCATGTTCATCGACGGGTTGATCAGCAGGATGCGCAAAGACGCCTCGGCGGGGTGGTGGAGAGTAGCCGCCCCGAGGGGGAACCCTCAACACCGGGTTGGAGAATTCGCAGCGGACGTAAGCACGCCCGCGTTGGCGCGCCTACCCGGACGAATCAGTCGAGGGTGCTGACTTTGTAGGTCGCGGACACGTTGCCGGAGCCGTCCTGCACCTCGAGTCCGATCGACCCGGTTTGGGTGTCGTCGAGCTCTTGGAACGCAAACTGGAGCGTGCCGCCGACCGCGGAGCATACCTCGCTTTCGCCGCCCGGATCATCGACGACCTCGTATAAGAAGTCCCCGATATAGTCGGATCCGTTGAACAGGTCGATGTAGCAGGTGCCGCCGACGATGTCGTCGCCTTCATCGGTGTAGTCCGCGGTGAACTCTAGCACCGTACCGATGTTCGGATAGTCGGTCCACGCCAGCACAAGGTTGGTGAGCACTGGCGCGCCGGCGTCGCCGTCGCCATCGGCGGTATCGCCGGTGTCCCCGTCGGCGGTGTCGGCCGTCGCCCAGTTGGGTTGGTCGTAGCGACCGCTGTTGCTGTTGAAGGGGTCGTCGAGACCCAACGTCGCACAGCCACCGAGGAACAAGAACACCATCCACGCCTCCCGCGCCGGGGACAGTACCATATTCACCGCCGGATGGCGGCACGCCCGGCGTAGCTGCCCGCGGTGTCCAGCTCGTGGGCGATGCGCAGCAGTTGGTTGTACTTCGCGGTGCGGTCGGTGCGCGACAACGAGCCGGTCTTGATCTGGCCGCAGTTGGTGGCCACGGCCAGGTCGGCGATGGTGGTGTCTTCGGTCTCACCGGAGCGGTGCGACATCACCGCTCGGAAACCGGCGGCGTGGGCCATGTGCACGGCGTCGAGGGTTTCGGTGAGGGTCCCGATCTGGTTCACCTTCACCAGGATCGCGTTGGCGACGCCTTCGCGGATGCCCCGTCCCAAGCGATCGGTGTTGGTCACGAACACGTCGTCGCCGACGAGCTGGGTGGTGGCGCCGAGCCGTTCGGTGATCGCCTTCCAGCTGCCCCAGTCGTTCTGATCGAAGCCATCCTCGATGCTGGCAATCGGGTACTTTCCGGCGAGCGTGGCGTAGATCTCGACCATCTCGGCGCCGGAGCGCACGGCGCCGTCAAAGTGGTAGGCGCCGTCCTTGTAGAACTCGCTGGCGGCGACGTCGAGGGCGAAGAACACCTGGTCACCGAGGCGGTAGCCCGCTTTTTCCACCGCGATGCTCAGCAACTGCAAAGCCTCCTCGTTGCTGCCCAGGTTCGGCGCAAAGCCACCTTCGTCGCCCACGGCGGTGTTGAGCCCCTTGTCCGAGAGCACCTTCTTGAGGTGGTGAAACACTTCGGTACCCGCGCGGAGGGCCTCGGAGAAACTGCCGAAACCGGCAGGAACGATCATGAACTCCTGACAATCGAGGTTGTTGTCCGCGTGCGCGCCGCCGTTGATCACGTTCATCAGGGGCACAGGCAGCGTGTGGGCGTTGGACCCTCCGATGTAGCGGTAAAGCGGCAGGCCGACGCTGAGGGACGCGGCGCGCGCCACTGCCATCGACACTCCCAGAATGGCGTTGGCTCCGAGGCGGGACTTGTTCGGCGTGCCATCGAGCTGGATCATCTGGATGTCGATCAGGCGTTGGTCGCGAGCGTCGAGCCCCACGAGGTGTGGCGCGATCACCTCGTCCACGTGCTTGATCGCCTTGTCGACACCCTTGCCCATCCAGCGCGCCCTGTCGCCGTCGCGCAGCTCCACCGCTTCGTGCTCTCCCGTGCTTGCCCCGCTGGGCACCGCGGCGCGCCCGACGGTGCCCTCCTCGAGCACCACCTCGACCTCGACCGTGGGGTTTCCACGGGAGTCCAGAATCATCCTGCCGAAAACTTCCTGGATGCGCGACATGGGGTGGCCCTGGGGTTGGCGCTTGGCGCTATCCCGCCGGTGCGGCGTCGCCACCGACAAAAGGCGAACGAGACAAAGGGAAGTCAGGGCCGAACGCACCTATGGATGGTCGCGGTTTTACGGGATACCGTCGTGGGCTTCCGAGCCCGGGGTCCTGATGCTTCCCATCCTTCTGCTCGTCACGTTCGTCAACGCCGCCGAGTACACGCCGGCGGGCAAGGCCGCGCTCAGCGGGCCGTCCGAACTGACGTTGTACGCGCCGCCCAAATCCCGGGCAGAGGGCTGGTTTGTCGAGGCGAAGGTCGGGGAAAAGGCCGTGCTCCTGCAGTTGGGGACTGGCGCGGCCGATCCCAAGGGGCACCGCGTGTGTTTCACCGAAGGAGGCGCGGGCCAGCTCGGTCTGAAACCGGCGGGCGAAAAGGGGAAACAGACGGTCAAGGTGGCGGGGCTGACGCTCGGCTCGCTCACCATCGACGGGCCGGGCGCTATCTGTGACCGGCCGCCCGCGGCGTCCGATGTCGCTGGTATCGTGAACATGACGGCGTTTCCGGAGGTCGCTTGGGTGATCGAGGGGGCCGCCGGCAAGGCGCGGATCGCGCCGACCGGGGGTGCGCCGGGTGCCGGATTCGGGGCGCCGGCCGTGTACGCGCAGCCCGGGGCGCGCAAACACAAAATTGGCGAGGAGGAGCGGGATTTCCGCCCCTCGACGCTGCTGCTCCCGATCAAGGTGTCGGGGGTGGAGATTCCGGCCCAATGGTCCGTAGAGGGCCCAACGCGTGTCGCCACCGAGGCCGAAGGCGCCACCTGGTTCAAAGTGGGCAAGGCGGAGAACATCGCCTACCCCTTGCCGTCGGTCGATGGGCTGGTCTCCGGGGAAACCGAGGTGGAGTGGCGAGAGGTCTCGGCACTCGGGGTCTCCACCTGGGTGCCCGTCCACCGGGTGGGCAGCGGACTGGTTTACCCCTTCGCGCCCGTCGCGCGGGTGGGATGGTCCGCCCTTGCCGGCTTTGACTTCGCGCTGGATGCCGGCGCCCGCACTCTCGCGCTCCGGCCGGGCACGGGGCTCACGCGCGCCTCCTACGTGGAAATCGCCGAAGCCCCCCTCCGGAAGGCCGTCGACACGCCGTCCGCGGCCGGCGCCGACCCCGACGCCGCGCGCACGCAACTCGCCGGCGCTCTGTCGCCGCTGTCTGATTTCCTCGTCGCCACCGGCCAGGCGTCGGATGCGGTGGCCGTCGCGAAGCGCCTGACCGAGGCCGCGCCGGAGCGCTGCTCCAGCTGGCTGGCTCATGGTGAGGCCTTGCTGGCGGCGGGTGATGCCGCCGGGGCCCGCGCGCCCTTGCAGAAGGCCGGTGAAATGTATTCGCCGTGGGCGGCCCGTCCGCTCGCCGAACGCACGAAGCTCGCTGCCGATGAAGGCCAACGGAGCAAGCGTCCCGACTTCGACGGGGTGTGGTCGCAGCCGAACGCCTGCCATCTCGCCTGGTCCTCGCTTGCGCAGGCCCAGCTCGCCTCGGGGGATGCGGCGGCGGTTGCGACGCTGTATCCGAAATACGCCGATCTCGACGCCACTCTCCCGTTGGTCGCCGGCAACGCGCTGCTCGTCCAAGGCAAGCTTGCCGAGGCCGAGGCCGCCTACCGCCAGGCGGTACAGCTCAGCTACTCCCAAGAAAAGCGCGCCCGAGCGGGCATGATGCTCGCCACCGCGGCGCGCTCGGCGGAGCTTGCGGCGGCGCAGATGGATCAGCGCATCGACGCGGACCCTCAGCCGCTCGGTACGCTTCTCGCCTTCGGTGAGACCCTGCGTCGGCAAAGTGCGGATGTCGCCATCGCGGCGTTGGAGGGCATCGTCAAGCGTGAGCCGTGGTCGGTGCCGGCGTGGCTTGCGCTCGCAACTGAGCAGGCGGTCGCCGGTCGTCCGAACGCGACGGCGTTGGATGCCGCGGGGAAGCTGCTTGCATCGAGCCTGCCGGTGATGTCGGGCGACGCCGACGTTAACGCGTGGAGCGCCGAACACCTGCGGTTGTCGGGCAAGCTCGCAGAGGCCGCCGTGGCCGGAGAGCGGGCCACCACCCTCGACGCGCAGAGCGCGCTCGGGTGGGCCGTGCGAGCGCGTACCGCAGAAAGTGCGGGCGATGCCACCAGGGCCAGCGAGCTCCGCAAACGCGCCGGCCAGGTGGGCGCCGCCGATCCCGTCTACGCACGGTACCTGTCGGTCCGCTGATCCGGAGCTATCGTAGTCGCGGATGTTGCTGTTCCTTGCCACCGTCGCCGCCGCGGCTCCGAGCTTCGGGGTCTTCGTGGGCGGCGGGGTGATCGGCGGGGAAACCAACCGTGGGGAGTATGTTTCCGGCGCGCCCATGTTCGGCGGCACCGTGGACTGGCGCTTCGCCTACGTCGAAACCTGGGTAGGGCTCAGCGCAAGTGCGTTCGTCGCGCCCTACCGGGGCGGGGAGGTTCCTGCGGCGCTACTCCAGGGAGAGGTTGGGCTCGGCTTCGGCAATCCCAACGCCAGCGGGGGCGTCTACGTGGGGGCCGGGCTGTCGGGCGGCGAGGGTGGGGTGTACGCCCGCGCGCTGTTTCCGGGTCCGGCGTGGGCGCCGCGGCTGGGCGGCGAGGTTCGGGCCTTTCACCTCGGTACCACCAACTCCTCCGGAGCGGTATTGCTGGTGCGTGCCGAGTTCGGCGGCAAGCGGCGTTCGGCCCGGCCGCCGCCGCGCGGTCCGCCGCCGTCGCCGCCGCCGCCGGTACATCACGACGACCCGTACGGGATTCGGCCTTAGACTTTAGCCGCAGCGCGCAGCCCCCAGGCGGGAGTCGCCGTCACTCCTCCGACTCCGGGTCCTTCTCGCGATCACGCGCGGCGGGCGGGGCCACCCCTGCGGGTTTTGGCGCCGGCTTGGGCGGCGGCGGGCGACGATCCAGGCCGAGCTTTGCCAATTCCTCGGGGCTGGTCACCACGGGGCGCCGGGGGCGGGGCGGTTCGCCTTCGCCGGGCGGCTCTGACCTGGGGAGGCGGATGCGGGTGTTTTCGGCGCCCATCCCGAAGAGATCGTCGAGGCCCGCCGAGGGGCCCGGAGGCTTTCGATTGACGGGTGGGGCGGCCTTGGGGGGCGGCGCCGGCTGCTCCTGGGGCGGGGCGGCGGGGGGTGGGGGCGCGGCTTGCGCCGGTGCCGGGGAGGGCGCGACCGTAGGGGCTGAAGAAGTAGGCGTCGCCGCGCTCACAGGCGGTATCGTCGTGACCGGAATAGGTTCGCCCACCGGAGCGACGACGCCTGGGCGCATGGGCAACTTCGCCACCGGGTGGTTGGTCGGCCCCGGGCCGAACGCGCCGGTTGTGATCGGCGGGCGCGGCTTCGGGGCCGGCGGCGCGTTGGCCTTTGGTGCTTCTTTGGGGCGAAGCTCTGCGGGGTCGAACTTGCGAACGTCCCCGAGCTTCGGGGCCAGCTTGCCACTGCTGCCGCTCGACTCCGACGGCTCCCGCCGTGTGGGCGCGTTGGGAACGTTCGGCAGCGACGGCCCCTTGGGGGCGGCCTTCTGGGCCGGCGGCTGCAGGTGAGGTGCGGGCTGCCGCGGCTGGGGGAGCGCGACATCCCCCAGACCAATCCCCGTGTCCTTGCTGTCAGGGTCCCACGGATTGGCGATGCCGATCCGCGCGAAAAGCTTCGTGCTGGCCGCAAAGCGAGGTGCTTTCCAGGCGCGGGCGCCGATGCGTAGGCTCAGTCGGTGCCCGACGACCGCCCGGACCTTGAACGTGTCGAGGGCGTCCTTGGCTCGCGCGTCGGCGCCGGTTGGGGTCATCTGGGCGACAGCCTCCCGACCACTAGCGGCTGCGCAAAGAGCACCGCGGCGAGCGCGGCGACATCGCGGTGGGAGACGCCCTCGGCGCGGCGGAGCTGCTCGCGGTAGCGCGTGCCGTCCAGGCCATAGAGCTCGGCGTAGGCCGCCTCGCTCGCCCGCGCGCCGGCGGTTTGCAGCTGAGCCTCCGCCGCGCCGAGCACCGAGGCCTGCGCACGGCTCACCTCCTCCACGGAAAAGTCGCCAGCGGCGACGCGCGCGATGCTCGCCATCAGGCCGCGCTCGGCTGCGTCCAGGCGCCCAGGATCGGTCGCCATCGAGCAGCTCACCAACCCCCCCGGGAGCCCCTCCACCGACTCGGCGCCAACGGCGTAGGCGAGCCCTTCGGCCTCACGCAACTCCATGAAAAGTCGCCCTGACTGGCCGCCGAGCAGCTCGATCAGGACGTCCAGGACGCCGGTGCGCGGATCAGAGATGCCGATGCCCGCCCACGCGACGCTGAGGTGGGCCTGGTCGCGCCCGCTCCGTAGCGAGAGCCGTCGCGTCGCGGACACGTGGGTCAGCCGCTCGGTGGTGGCCACGCTGGGCCCAGCTTGGAGCGTGCGCGCGGCCGCCGTGAGCCGGCCGAGCGCGTATTCCACGTCGATGTCACCGGTGAGGCCGACCACGAGGTTCGCGGGGCGGGCCCAGGCCCGGTGGAACGCCCGCAGGGACTCGGGCCCGATCGCAGCGAGGGTGCCGGGCGTGCCTGAGGGGTCCAGGCCCCACGGGTGGCCGGGACAGGCGGCGGCCCACACCGCCACGCTCAGGCGCTCCGCTGGCTCATCGTCGCGCGACGCCAGTTCGTCGAGCACCGCCGCGCGGGCGCGCTCCACTTCGATGGCGTCGAAGGTCGGATCGAGCAGGCTGAGCAGGAGGAGTTCTAGACCCGCGGTGAAGCTTTCGGCCGGGAACTCGGCGCGCATGCCCTGACTGGAGCGCCCCGTCGCCGCGCCCAGGCCGCCTCCGAGGCCGCTTGCGGCTCGACCCAGCGGCTCGGCCGCCAGTCCGCCGGCGCCGCGTGAAAGGGTCCTTGCCCACAGGTTGGTGCGCCCGCGCGTGCCACGCCGCTCGGCAAGCTGGCCGCCGAGGCCGACGATTCGAATCGCCCCGATCGATCCTGTGTCGGGCTCCACCAGTACCCGGACGCCCCCCGGAAGGGTGTGCCGCACCACCCCCGTCGGCTGCGGGTCCGGCTTTGCAGCCGTCCATTTCGGACTCAGGCCACTCGTCCGCCGGCTCAGCGCGACGACGAGCGCCGTTTCCGGGCGCAGCACCCGGGCGGCGAGCTCGCGGACCTGTCCGTCTGAAACGGCGGCCACGCGGGCGTCGTAGGCGCGCCAGGCATCGGGATCGCCGTAGATCTCGGCGCCGTAGCAGGCCTCATGTGCCCGGCCGTCGACGGTCTGCTGGCGAAAGCGCCGTTCGGCGGCGAGGCCGACGCGGGCACGCGCGAGGTCCGCTCGATCGATGCGGCCGGCCGCCGCCGCGGCGAGGATTCCGGTCGCCACCTCGAGCACCGCGTCCTCTTTGCCAGGCGCCACATGCGCCTCGACCACCAAAAGGCCGCCCCGCGACTCGGCCTCGAAATCGACGGTGGCGTCAAAGCAGCCCGGCTGTGCACGGAGGGTCGCGACCAGGGGCGTGGCCGAATTGCCGCCGAGCGCAGAGGTGAGGACGTCGAAGATGGGCGCAAGGTCATCGTCTTGCGAAACTGCAGGGAACGCCACGCGGAGCAAGTGGGTGTCGAACCGACGGCGAAGCCGAGTGACCACGCCCCCGCGCGGGGCCGCGCGCCGGGACCGCCCCCTCGGTGGCGCCGGCGGCCCACCCGCGAAGCGGGCGTCGATGGTCGCCCGCACACTGGCTTCGTCAAAACGACCGGCGACGGCGATGCAGGCGTTCGCGGGGACGTACCGCTGCCCGTAAAAGCCCATCAACGCCGCCCTCGGCAGGGCTCGAACGCTCGCCGCGGTGCCGATGATCGAGCGGCCGTAGGGATCGCCCGGCCAAGCTGCCGCGTACAACGCCTCGCTGAGGATCAGGCCGACGTCGTCGTCGCCGCCGCGAATCTCCTCGATCACGACGTGCCGCTCACGTTCCAGCTCGTCGGCATCGAAGCGTGCGGTGCGCATCATGTCGGCGAGCACGTCGACGGCGCCCGCGGCAGCACCGCCTCGCACTGTCGCGTGGAAAACGGTCTCGTCGAACCCGGTCCATGCGTTCAGATCTCCGCCCATGGCCTCGATCGCGGCCGCGCACTCGCCCACCCCGAAGCGCGCGGTGCCCTTGAAGACCAGATGTTCGATGAAGTGGGCCGCCCCCTCCATCCCGGGCGCCTCGTCGGTGCTTCCGACGTTGATCCACAGGTACGCAGCCGCGACGTCGGGCCCGTCGTCCGGGAGCAGCACGACACGCATCCCGTTGGCCAGGGTCTGCAAACTCATCGCCGGCAGTTATCCCACCGACCATGTACGGCGTCTATGTCCACGTTCCGTGGTGTCGCATCCGCTGCCCGTACTGCGCGTTCGTCGTCGACACCCGCCGACGCCCCGCGGACGAGTCGTGGCGGGACCGAGTGCTGCTCGACTGGGAGCGCGAGCGCGGCCATTTCGTCGGGAGCCCCACCACGCTCAGCTTCGGCGGCGGCACGCCCTCCCGCGCTGATCCTGCCGTGCTCGCAGCGGTAGCGCGGGTGGTCGGTGCCACGGGCGAAGTCAGCATGGAGGCGAACCCGGAGGATGTGCGAACGGAGACCCTGGCGTCCTGGCGCGACCTGGGGATGACGCGGCTGTCCCTCGGCGTGCAGACCTTTGGGGACCGACTTGCGCCCCAGCTCGGTCGGGCTCACAGCTCGCGGCAAGCTCGGTCCGCGCTGACCCTGGTCCAGGCCGCAGGGTTCGAATCAACCAGCGTGGACCTGATCTTCGGGCTGCCGGATCAGCGCCCGGAAGACCTCGCAGGCGACCTCCGAGTGGTTTTGGACCATGGGGTGCCGCACGTTTCGCTCTACGGGCTGAGCATCGAACCTGGGACTCGCTATGAGGCTGATAAGCGCGAGGTGATCGACGATGATCGTTGGCGTTCGCTTCACGACGTGGCGGTCGACATGCTGGAGGCTGAAGGGCTCCAGCGCTACGAAGTGAGCAATTTCGCGCGCGCCGGTCATCGTTCGGTGCACAACGAGCATTATTGGCGTGGTCGACACTGGGCTGGCCTCGGTCCAGGTGCGCACGGCTGGCGACCGTGCGGGGTGCGGGTGGCCAACGCGGCGGACGTCGAGGCCTGGCTCTCCGGGCAGCCTCCGGACGAGGAGCGGGCCAGCGCCGAGGCGTTGTTTTTCGAGCTGGTCTGGTCGACGCTCCGCCACGTCGAGGGGGTCGATGTCGGGCTGCTAGCCGTGGCCACTGGGATCTCTGCTGTGGTGCCGGCCGAATACGAACGCGCCGGCCTCGTCCGCTGGCGCGCCGGAATGCTGGTGTTGGAACCTGCGGGATTCGTACTCGTTGACGGGATTGCCGCCGGGATTGCTGCGGCGTCCACGAAAAACCTACAGTAGCCACACGGCGGTCTCGGGCATAGTTGGCGCGCGCGGAGCGAAGTGGATGGTTCCCGAGCCGGAAGATGAGTCGCTGGAAGGCCTTGCTATCGAAATTGATCCTGAGTTGATCGCGGCCGCGATGTCGGCGGTGGAGTCGCGGCGGAGACCGAAGAAGCGGAAGGGCTTTGCCCCGTTGCGTTTGCACGAGGAAACCGGCGACCCGGACACGGTCGACCTTGAGGTCGAGTTCACGCGTTCCGCAGAAGCTGATGAGGTCGTCCGGGACGAACAATCTGCTGACGTGGCCTCGCCGACAGATTCCGGCCGGCGGTTCGGCACCACGGTCCCGACGTCGGCTGAGTCGGACCTGTCCAGCCGGCAAGTGCTCACCCTGCGCCTGTCCGAGGCCTCCGAACGGATCCGGCGTCTGGAGTTTGAGTTTCAACGCGTGGAGCAGCGCGCCGACCTGCTCGATCGCATGAATCGTGAGCTGCGGGATGCCGCACAGCGCTCAGTTGCCGACGGCGACGCGGCGCGCGCGCGCACCCGTCGCGACCGCGAGGAGGCGGAGCGTGGGGCCGAGGAACGCGTTCTCCGCGGGCTCCTGGATGTTCTGGACAACGTCGAGCGCGGCCTGAACCACGCGAACCAGGAGCCGGCGCGCGTGCAGGCGGGCCTCACGATGATCTCGGAGCAATTCCATGGGTTGCTCCGTCGGCTCGGTGTCGAGCGGGTTGACGCCTCCGCCGGGGTTCTTTTCGATCCGGCGCTGCACGAAGCCCTGCTTCATATGCCCACCAGCGACGTCTTGCCCGGTTGCATCGTGAACGAGGTCGCCGCGGGTTTTGTGGTGCGCGGACGGCTGATTCGTCCGGCGCGGGTGGTGGTCGCCGACGCTCCGGAAGCCGGGTAGTCACCCAGGCCGGAAACCGAAGGTTGGAGGCCGGAGGGAGTGGCGCCGTAGCCGGAGAGGCCGCCGCAGCCTCTCCCCCCCGCGAAGGAAGAGTGATAGCATGCGGGATCGGTTGAGGACGCTCCCATGGGCAAGGTTATTGGTATCGATCTGGGCACGACGAATTCGTGTGTAGCCGTTATCGAAGGCGGAGAACCGTTGGTGGTCCCCAACGACGAGGGCACGCGCACCACACCCTCGGTCGTCGCCTTTCCTCGTGAGGGGGATCGTATTGTGGGGGCGATTGCGCGCCGGCAGGCCGTGACGAATCCCACTCGTACCGTGCATTCCGCGAAGCGGCTCATCGGGCGCCGCCATCAAGATGAGGAGGTCCAGCGGACGCGCGGCATGGTGGCGTATTCGATTTGTGAGGCGCCGGGCGGGGATGCTTGGGTGGACATCGGCGGGGTGGAGTACTCGCCGCAGCAGGTCGCCGCGATGGTGCTCGATCGAATGAAGCAGACGGCCGAAGCCTACCTTGGCGAGACCGTCAGCGAGGCCGTGATCACCGTGCCCGCGTACTTCAACGACGCCCAGCGCGCCGCGACCCGGGACGCGGGCCGCATAGCCGGACTCGACGTGCTCCGCATCATCAACGAGCCGACGGCCGCCGCGCTGGCGTACGGTCTGGGCAAAAAGAGCCATGAGCGAGTGGCCGTCTTTGATCTTGGCGGCGGGACGTTCGACATCTCGGTCTTGGAGATCGACAACGGCGTCTTCGAGGTTCGCTCCACCAACGGCGACACCTTCCTCGGCGGCGATGACTTCGACCATCGCGTCGTCGTCTGGCTGATGGAGCAGTTCAAGGCCCAATCCGGGGTCGATCTCACTGGCGATGCGGTGGGGCTGCAGCGCGTGCGCGAAGCCGCGGAAAAGGCCAAGCACGAGCTGTCCACCGTCACCGAGACCGAAATCCACCTTCCCTTCCTCGCGGTCACGGCCGATGGTCCCCAGCATCTGATGGCGAGCCTGTCTCGCGTTCAGCTCGAGGCCCTTGTCGCGGACCTCGTCGATCGGCTGGATGCCCCGTGTCGTGCGGCGCTCAAGGACGCCCGGATCAAGGCGAAAGAGCTCAACGCGGTGCTTTTGGTCGGCGGCATGACACGCATGCCCCGCATTCAGGAAAAGGTCGCGGAGATCTTCGGAATGCAACCCGAACGTGGGATCAACCCGGACGAGGTTGTTGCGGTGGGGGCTGCAATCCAGGGCAGCGTACTAAAGGGTGAGGTCAAGGATGTCCTCTTGCTCGACGTCACGCCGCTTTCGCTCGGCATTGAGACTGCGGGCGGGATGTTCGAGCCGATCATCGTTCGAAACACCACGATTCCATGCCGCAAGAGCAAGGTTTTCACCACCGCGCTGGACAACCAGGACATGGTGCGCGTGCACATCGTCCAGGGCGAACGCGAGATGGTCGACGACAACCGCTCGCTCGGCATCTTGGAGATGCGTGGACTCCCGCCGGTGGCGCGCGGCGTGCCCGAGATTGAAGTCACCTTTGAGCTCGACAGCAACGGGCTGCTCAACGTTCACGCCAAGGACAAAGGGACCGGTCGCCAACAAAGCACGCGAATCGTCAGCAGCAGCGGGCTCACGGGCGACGACATCGAGCAGATGATCGTGCAGGCCGAAGCCCACCGCGCGCGCGACCGCGACCGTCGCGCGCTGGCCGAAGAGCGCAACCAGCTCGACGGGCTGATCTACGCCACGCGCCGTGGGCTCGAGGAGTACGCCGCCAGCGTGTCTTCGGAGGATGCCGTCCACATTCGGGAGGCGGTCCACGGGGCGGAATCGGTCTTGGATTCGGCGAACGGTGACGCGCTCGGCCGCGCGCGCGAGCGCCTGGCTTTGGCCGCGCAGCGCCTGTCGGAGAGCATCTACGCCTCCGCCCGGTCCGACCAGGCGATGCTCGGGGGCGGCAGCTACGTGGCGCCGGAGATGTCCATTGACGAGGACGTCGTCGACGACGAGGCGTGATCGGCAGGTCGTGCGTTAGCCCTCCGTCGGAGCACAGAATTGGCCCGTCGTGACTACTACGCCACCTTGGGCGTGCCCCGCACCGCGGGACCTGACGAGGTCAAGAAGGGCTTTCGTGCCTTGGCCTTGCGCTGGCATCCCGACCGAAACCCGGGGGATGTCGAGGCTGAACGCCGTTTTCGGGACGTTGCGGAGGCATGGGACGTCCTGGGCGATCCTGAAAAGCGCGCCCGCTTCGACCGTCTCGGTGCCCTCTACACCCATGACGGAAAGCCGCCGCGGCCCGAAGACGTCAACGAGATGTTCCTCGATGCGCTTGGCGGCCTCTTCGGGCGCAAGCGCCCGGGCGATCGAGGGGAAGACATCAGGTACACCGTGCAATTGAAGCTGGAAGAGGCGGCCACGGGGGTTGAGCGCAGCGTGCGGATCCAACGGACGGTCACCTGTCGCGACTGTGCGGGCGCGGGCGCGGCGATGGAGGGTCGCAAGCCCTGCGACGAGTGCAAGGGCACGGGCAAGTCGGCCACGCGGCGGTTTCTGCGCAATGACTGCGCCTTCTGCGCTGGCCGCGGCTACCGGTCAGGAGGGTCGTGTTCGCGCTGCGCGGGCGAGGGGCGCACCCTCTCGGAGGAAACGCTCAAGGTCAAGGTTCCCGCGGGCGTTGCCACCGGGCAGAAGTTGAAGCTCCGGGGGAAGGGAAACGACGGCCCTGGGGTGTCTGGAAGCACCGGTCCGGCGGGGGATCTACTCGTGCTCATCGACATCGACGACCACCCCCTCTTCCGGCGGCGAGGCAACGACCTGCTCTGCGAGGTGCCCATCACCTTTGCCGAGGCGGCGCTCGGCGCCGAGGTGGTCGTTCCTACGTTGGACGGCTCCACCCACATCCGGGTTCCCGCCGGCACCGCGTCTGGCAAGGCGTTCAGGCTTCCGGGTCGTGGGCTCCCTGGTCCCGACGGCGCCGGCCGCGGCGATCTGCACGCCCGCCTCGTGGTGGAGGTTCCGGGCGCGCTCGACGGCGAGGCGCGGGCTGCCCTGGAGGAGTTCTCTCGGCGGGCGGGCGCCGCCGCCCACCCCAAGAAGCGCGCGTGGATGGATGCGCTCCGCGAGCGTCAGCCATGATCGCCCTTTTCCTCGCGGTGGCTCTGGCTTTTGGCGCCTCCGGGCCGCCCGCGATTGTCAAAAAGGCGGCCGAAGCCGTGGATGCTCGCGCGGCGGCGACCCTTTTGGAAGAAGCGCAGCTTGCCGCGCTCCCGGAAGAACTGCCCTGGTTGTTGCTGTACAGCGCGGAGTACCGACGTCTCGCCGGCGATCAAGGCCCCGCGCGCGATGCGTTCACCCGAATTGCTGCGGACTTCGCGACGCATGCCGCCCGCGAGCCCGCCAAGGTGGGCCTCGCGGTGCTCAACGCCGAGGGCGCCGCGAGCGGCAACGCGCTCGCCACGCTCGAACTCATCACCGAGGCGGGCGTCCCCGGTACCCTCAACGCCGACCGCTGGCTGCTCGTGGCCCAGGCCCGAGCGGGCGCTGGGGAGTCGGTCAAGGCCAGGGACGCGTTGCGGCGGGCGGACGCGTCCGCCCGGGGCACGCGCGAGGCGCGACGCATCCAGGGGGCGGTCGACGCGCTGCGCAAACAGCTCGGTCCCGTCGCATCGGCGGTGAAGCCGGCCGCGGACGGTCGGCCCGCCGACATGGCCGCCATCGAGCAGATTCGGCAGGACGTGGTCGGCGCCCGGTTTGCGGAGCTCAAGGCGCACGCCGAGCGCTTCGCCGTCGACTTCCCGGACTCTCCTTTCCTGCGGGAAGCCGCCTACGCGCTGAATCGCTCGAACCGGGGCACCGCCGTCCGTCGCAACGTGATCGCGGTCGTCTTGCCGCTAACGGGGGAGTATGCGCTTCCCGGCGGTCAGCTCCGCGACGCGATCCAGCTTGCGTCGCGCGTCGCCGGTGGCGTCGATCTTGTCGTCCAGGACTCCGGCGGCACCGCCGACGGCTGCCAAAAGGCCGTTGAAAAGGCCGTCTTGGAGTCAGGCGCCGCGCTGATCCTGGGGCCGCTCACCCGGGAAGAAACCCTCGGTTGTGCACCGACGGCCCAGGCCCTCCACACGCCGATGTTGCCGTTTTCCAGCGCGGACGAAGCGCTGGCGGTGGGCGACCAGATCTTTCGGCCCTACCCATCGGTGTCGGAGCAGGTCTCGGTGCTGCTCGACGACATGATGGGCGGGCGTGGCTGGGGTCGCTTCGCGATCCTCCACCCCAAGACGCCGTTCGGCGAGGCGGCGGCGCGCGCGTTCCAAGCGTTGGTGGAGGCGAGGGGCGGCACCGTCGCGGCCAAAATCGACTACGAGCCCTCGGCCACCGATTTCCGGTCGGTTGCCAAGGCGTTGGGGAAGAAGGACTACAAGGCGCGTTCGATGGAGTTCTACGCGGTGCAGCAGGCAGTCAAGCGCAACGGGGGCGACCCGAAGAAGGCGTCGTTGCCGCCGCTCATCGACTACGACGCCATCTTCGTTCCGGATGGGTACCAACGCGCCGCGCTCTTGGCATCGGCGCTCGCATTCGAGGAGTTTCCGATCGGCGGATTCCGTCCGCGTCGGGACGATGTCCCGCTGGGGTTGGTGGGGCTCAACGCCTGGAACAACCCTGAGTGGCCGCGTCGGGGCGGCGACTATGTCCACAACTCGCTCTTCGTCGATGCGTTCTGGTCCGGCGATGGCCGCTCCGAGGTGCGCGACTTCGTCGGCCGGTGGAAGGACGAGGACAAAGGGGAGCCGAGCATCGTCGAGGCCGTAGGGTACGACGCGCTCCGGGTGGCCGCGGCCGCGCTCAAACTAGAAGGGACTGACGTCGCCGCCAACCTGCTCGCGGTCGAGATCGTCGATCCAGTGAGCGGTCTGCACGGCTTCTCCCCGGAACGAACGGCCCGTCGCGACTGGACGCTGCTCACAGTCCGCGGAGGCGGGGTGGCGCCGCTGTACTCACCGGCGGGTGATGGCCAGTAGGCAAGCCACGGAGGAGGACCCCGACGAGGCCTTCGTGGTGCAGTCGGTCCGCGACTTGGGCGGCGCCACGGAAGGAGGGGTCGGCATCGGGGATGACGCCGCCGTGGTGGGCGGGGGCGACGTCGTGACCACCGACACCATGGTGGAAGGGGTGCACTGGGACCACCGCCTCTCGGCCGCCGACGTCGGCTGGAAGCTCGTGGCGGTCAACGTGTCCGACCTCGCGGCGATGGGTGCGCGGCCCCGCTGGGCGACGCTCGCCGCGACGCTTCCGGCGCCCTTGGATCGGGCCTGGTGGACCGCCTTCGTGGCGGGGCTGGACGCGGCGCTGCGACACTGGCGGTTGCCGCTCGTCGGCGGCGACACCACCCGCGCCCCGCATACGCGCGTGCTGACGCTCACCGTGGCGGGCCGCGCCGCGTCGCCGGTCTTGCGCTCTACGGCCCGCTTGGCCGACGACGTGTGGGTGACGGGGCAACTCGGACGGAGCGCGGAGGCGTTTTTGCAGACCACACCCGGGGCGGCAGCGGCCCGCTGGCTGCGCCGACCGGAGCCGCCGGTAGAATTCGGCGCCACGCTGGCGGAGGCTGGGCTTGCTACCGCGATGATCGACCTGTCCGACGGGCTGGCTCGCGACCTGGCTCGCCTGTGCCGCGCGTCGGGGGTGGGAGCCCGCATCGACCCCGATCGGCTCCCGGGCGGGCGCCCGCTGGCGCAATCGGTCGCGTTCGGCGAGGACTATGAGCTTTGTTTCACGGCCGACTCCGCCTCGGCCGCTGCGATATGCTCCAATGCGGCGCGGCACGGAGTCACCGTCACGCGCATCGGCGTCATCACCCAGGACGCCGTTCCCCTGCTTGTGGGCCACGATCGCTGGCCTGCCTCTCGCTTCGACCATTTCTCCGGAGACCCTGTCTGAGTCCCGCCCTCGCCACTGTGATCTTGCTGCTGCTGCTCCTTGGCGTGTCGGCGTTCTTCTCGATGAGTGAAGCGGCCCTATTCTCGCTCCAACACGTTGACCGGGAAGCGCTCAAGGAAGATCGGTCCTTGGGGGAGACCGTGCGGCACCTGCTCGCGAGTCCACGGCGCGTGCTCGCGGCGATCCTGATGGGCAACGAGGTCGCCAACATCGGACTTTCAGCGGTGGCGGCGCAAGTGGCAGTCGAGCTCTATCCGCGGTGGCCGTGGCTCAGCATCGTGGTCGTCGCACCTTGCCTCGTGCTCTTCGGCGACGTGGTTCCCAAGACCCTCGGCATCCGCTTTTCCCGCCGCGCGGCGCGCGTGGTCGCCCGTCCGCTTTCGTTCTGGAACGAACTGGTCAGCCCGGTCCGCTACGTGCTCACCCGTTTTGCCGACTTCGTGCTCCGCAGCTTCGGGGTGCAGCCCGTTTTGGAGGGAGATCGGCTTCAGGAGGTTCAGCTCCGCACCCTCATCGATCAGGGTCTGCAGACCGGCGTCATCCAGCCCATGGAGCAGGAAATCATCCACCGGGTGTTCGAGTTCGGCGATCTCCCGGTGTCGCGGGTGATGACGCCGCGGCCCGACATCTACGCGGTGTCCGTTGCGATGCCGTGGCCGGAGCTGCTCGCCGGGATCAAGGACGCTCGGTACAGTCGGGTGCCCATGTGGCACGGCCAGCCCGAGAACATTGTCGGCGTGCTGTTGGTCAAGGAGCTGCTGCGCGTTCGTGGAGGCCCGCCGCCCAACGCGCGACAGCTGCAAAAGCTCCTCCACCCCGCGATGTACGTGCCGCCATCAAAGCGCGCCCAGGACCTCCTCCGCGAGTTCCGGCAGAAAAACGTCCACATGGCGCTGGTGGTCGACGAGCATGGCTCGTGCGTGGGCCTGGTGACCCTCGACGATCTGCTCCGCGAGCTGGTGGGAGAGGTGCTCGATGAAACCGACTCCGAAGAGCGCGACGTGACCGAAGTGAGCCCCGGCGTCTACATCGTGCGGGCGGCCATGGACGTCGATGACTTCTGGACTCGTTTTGACCGCGAGCTGCCGGAAGGCGAGTACACCACGGTCGCTGGCTTCGTGTTTCACCTCTTGGCGCGCGCCCCCGAGGAAGGGGACGTACTGGACTGGGAGGGTCTGCATTTCGTGGTCTCCGGGCTCGACGGCCGTCGTATCACCGAGGTGCGCGTGACCGTGGCGGCCGAGAAGTCGGCCGGGGTGTCGCCGTGACCCTCGAATCGGGATTGATCCTGATGGCGGTGTGCCTTGCCGGCCAGGCCTTCTTCTCGGGCAGCGAGATCGCCCTGATGGGGGCGGATCGACTGCTTCTGCAAGCACGCGCGGACGGTGGTGACGCGGCGGCCGGTCGCGTCCTCGCAATGTTGAAGAACCCGACCCGGCTGGTGGGGACCTGCCTTGCCGGCGTCGCGGTCTCCAGCGTCGCCGGAACGACCATCGCGACGACGTTGGTTGGGCGCTTCACCGACCGCCCGTCACTGGTGGTTGCGGCCGTGCTCCCGGTCGTCACGGTGATCTTCTGCGAGCTGGTCCCCAAGTCGGTCTTCCATCAGTTCTCGACCGCGTGGGCGCCACGACTCGTCGTCCCACTTTTCCTGGTTTCCAGGCTCATCACGCCGGTTCTCTGGCTGATGGACCGGTTCACCGCGCTTTTGTACCGGGTGCTCGGTGTAAAGGGCGAGGCGGACGCGGTGCGTCGGGAAGACATCCAACTGCTCCTCGACAATTCGCCGACCGGGGACATTCGCGCCGAAGAGCGCGAGATGATTTTGCGGGTCTTCAACTTCAGCGAGACCAGCGTCCGTGACGCGATGGTCCCGCTCATCGAGGTGACCGGCGTTCCCGAGACGGCCACGGTTGGTGATGCGATCGCGACCGCCATCGAGAGCGGATTTTCGCGACTGGTCGTCTATCGTAAGCGTGTGGACCGCATCGTAGGGGTGGTCATGCACGCCGACCTGATGTTCGCGCCCGACAACAACGCCCCGGTCAGCAGCATCATGCACACCGACTTGGTGTACGCGCCGGAAACCAAGCGGGTCGACCAGCTTTTCGTGGACCTGCGACGCCGTCGGCAGCGGATTGCGGTGGTGGTGGATGAGTACGGCGGCGGCGTGGGGCTCATCTCGATCGAGGACATCCTCGAAGAACTGGTGGGCGACATCGAAGACGAATTTGATCGGCGCCGGCCGTTGGTCCGGCGCTCTGGCGAAGGCGTGTGGACAGCGAGCGCGCGCGTCGAAGGGGAGGCGCTTTTGGCCATCACCGGTTTCGAGCTTCCCGAGGGGGACTACGAAACCCTGGCTGGTTACCTTCTGTCGCGACTCGGCCACGTGCCGGCGATCGGCGAAAAGGTGCTTCATGCTGGCTGGTCACTCGAGGTGACCAAGGCCAACGAGCGTGCGATCCTGGAGGTGTGTCTCACCGGCCCGCCCGCGTGAAGGCCGTCGTGATGCGGGGGGAGTGGGCGCCGCGTGTCGGCTTCACGCCTTCGTCGCAGCAGGACGCCGAGCAGAAGGCCCCCGCCAACCTGGTCTGGCGCCGGCCCACGTTCGGGTGGGAAACGGTGGCGGACCCGACGCCCGGTCATGGCGAAGTGGTGCTGAAGGTGCGTCGTTGCGGGGTCTGTGGCAGCGACACCCATTGCTACGAGACCGATGCCGAGGGCTACCCGCTGTTTTCGGGTCCCGCCCGCCTGCCATGCGTCATCGGCCACGAGTACACCGGCGAGGTTGTGGCGCTGGGCCCGGGCGTGGTGGACCTGCGCGTTGGCGACCTGGTCGTGGCGGAGGGCATGATCGGCTGCGGGGTCTGCGAGGCGTGCCGCGTGGGTCGGCCCAACCAATGCGGGCGCTTGGAGATGGTCGGATTCTCGGCGCCGGGGGCGTTCGCCGAGTACATCGTGGCGAAAGAACGCTTTGTCTGGAAGCTCTACCGCCTTGCCGATCGCCTGGGCAGCGCGGCCGCGGCCTTGGAGATGGCGGCGCTGGTGGAGCCCATCGGCTGCGCCTACAACGGCATGTTCGTATCCGCGGGCGGATTTTTGCCGGGTGCGTGGGTCGGGGTCTTTGGTTGTGGACCGATTGGGCTGGGCGCGGTGGCGCTGGCGCGGGCCGCCGGCGCCGCGGGCATTGCCGCTTTCGACCCGGTGGCAGAGCGTCGTGAGCTGGCGCTGCAACTCGGAGCCGACCACGTCTACGATCCGCTGAACATCGACGCTGCGGAGGTGCTGCGTTCGATGAGCGGTGGTTGGGGAGCCGACATGGTCGTCGAGGCGGCGGGCGCCGCGCACCTCACCGTGCCGCCCATCGAGCGCAGTTTTGCGCCGGGCGGCCGCATGGTCTACCTGGGGCGTACCGGTGGGCGGGCGCCGGTTTTGCTCGACGCGCTCGTGACCCACGCCGCGGGCATCGTCGGGGCGCGCGGACACGTCGGCGGCGGCTGCTTTCCGCGCATCCTGCGGCTGCTGGAAAAAGGACGGCTTCCGGTTTTGCCGATGGTCACCAGTCGTCTCCCGTTTTCGGACGTGCTGGACGCGCTCGTCAAGAGCACGGACCGACGCGAAGGCAAAGTAATGGTCGATCTCGACGGAGTTTGACCAGATCGGGGTGATCGTGGTACGTGCCGATTAAATCACGTTGGACGACTAGAGCATGGGCAAGGCGATCGGGATTGACCTGGGCACGACCAACTCGTGCGCCGCCATTGTTGAGGGTGGCAAACCGAGGGTGATCACCTACAAGGGAGGTCAGTCCACGATTCCCTCCGTATTCGCGATCGACGAAAAGGGCGATCGGCTGGTGGGTCACGACGCAAAGAACCAAGCCCAGCTCAATCCGACCAACACCGTTGCGGCGGCCAAACGGCTCATCGGCCGGAACTACCACTCCAAGACCATCGACAAGGTCAAGCAGGTCTTCACCTACGAGCTGGTGGAGGGTGAATCGTCGGAGGTTTTGATCAAGGTCCGCGATCAGATCTTCACGCTCGAACAGATCAGCTCGGCGATCCTGCGCAAGATTCGTGAGGTCGCTGAGGAGGCGCTGGGCGCGGATGTTGACCAGGCGGTCATCACCGTGCCGGCGTACTTCAACGACCGGCAGCGCCAGGCTGTTCGGGCGGCGGGGAAGTTGGCGGGACTCAAGGTGCTCCGTGTGCTCAACGAGCCCACGGCGGCGGCGTTGGCCTACGGGCTGGGCAAAAACCTGAACCAGCGCATCGCGGTGTACGACCTTGGCGGCGGCACGTTCGACATCTCGGTCATCGACATCAAAGAACGCATCTTCGAGGTCATCGCCACCGGGGGGGACACGTTCCTCGGCGGTGTCGACTTCGACGATCGGGTCATGCAGTGGGTCCTTGAGTCGTTCCAGCGCCAGCACAGCATCGACCTTTCCTACGATCGCGTGGCGATCCAGCGCATCCGCGACGCCGCTGAAACCGCGAAGATCGAGCTCTCCAGCGTCATGCGGACGCGTTTGCACATCCCGTTCATCGCCAAGCAGCAGGATGGCTCGGGGCTGGACATCGACATGGAGCTCACGCGCGAAAAGCTCGAAGATCTCGTCGGGGATCTGGTCGAACGCACCATCCAGACTGTGGAACGAATCTACCGGGAGGCCGGGGCCGCGCGCGGCCAGATCGACGAGGTGCTCCTGGTTGGCGGGCAAAGCCGCATGCCGATGGTGCAACGTCGCATCACGGAGTTCATGGGCAAGCCGCCCAGCAAGGGTGTCCACCCCGATGAAGCCGTCGGCATCGGCGCCAGCATCATGGCGCACTCCCTGGCCGGCGTCGCCAACAATGACGATGTCACCCTGCTCGACGTCCTGCCGATGCCCATCGGCATCAACAAGGTCGACGGGTCCATGCACGTGCTTTTCCAGAAGAACCAGCCCCTGCCGGACTACAAGTCCCGCACGCTCACGACGTCCAAGGACAACCAGCGCAGCATCATGCTCCGCATCTACCAGGGCGAATCCACGTTGTGCGCGGAGAATGAAATCCTCGGCACCTTCGTGTTCAACCACATCCGCCCGGCGCCCAAAGGCAAAGTGCAGATCGAGGTCACCTTCCACATCGACAGCGAAGGCATCCTTAATCTCAGCGCGCGCGACAAGCAGACCGGGCAGACGGTCGAAAGCACGCTGAAGCTCGGCAAGGCCAAGGACGACAAGCCGGCGCCCGAGCCTGAGAAGCCGGTTGCACCGCCCGCGGCCCCGGTCGCGTTCAGCATGCCGCAGTCGTCGATGGCCGCCGCGCTGGCTGGAAGCGGTGCCGGTCGCCCGGAGCTCACCGAGCCGACCACCGGCACCGAGCAGGTGCCCGCGTTCAAGCCGGCGGCGCCACCGATGTCGGCGCCCCCGGTTTCGGCGCCCCCGGTTTCGGCGCCCCCGGTTTCGGCGCCGGTCGACGACTCCTTGTGGGGCAAGGTCAGCACCTGGTTCCGCGGGCTCTTCGCCGGTGGATGAGCCGACGCCTCTGGGTGTCGGTGACGCAGCGGGAAACGAGGCAACCCGGGTGCTACGGGAGGGCGTCGTCATCGTTTTGGTGCGGCCCCTCCAGTCGGGAAACGTAGGCGCCACCGCCCGTTCGATGAAGAACATGGGGCTGCGGCGCCTGGTCGTCGTCGCCCCGCCGGCGCTCGATGTCGATCGCGCCAGGTGGATGGCGCCGGGGGCCGAGGAGGTCATCGACCACGCCCGCTACGTAGGCGATGTCGGGGCCGCAGTGGCGGACTGTCGTTTTGTGGTCGCGACGACGGCGCGCGGGCGCCACAGCCCTTGGCCCGCCCTCGATCCCGAGGCGTGTGCGGTGCGTGCCTTTGACGGTGAGGGGCCGGTCGCCATCCTGTTCGGTCCTGAGGATCACGGGCTCGCCAACGAGGAGCTCGCCTACGCCCACGCGCTGGTGCACGTCGCGACCGACGCCCACGCCAGCCTCAACCTCGGCCAGGCGGTGCTGCTCGTCGGTCAGGCGATTCACGCCGAAGCGCGCCGTCGGGGCTACGTCCCGCGCGCTGAGGGGGCCGGTCGCCGCGGCGGTCCCAAACGCGGCGCCGCTCCGGCCGTCTCGGGCGCCCGTCCGAGCACCGAGCTCGGCGTGCTCGAACCGCTCGTCCAAGAGTGGTTGACCACGCTCGACCAGTCCACCTACCTCGTCGGGCACGAACCGCTCTTGGTCGGCTCCACCCTGCGGCGCATCCTTCAACGCGCCAAGTTGAGCGAGGGGGAGGTCGCGATCCTCCGCGGTCAGCTGCGGAAGATAAGGTGGAAGATGGGGAACGGGGGCGGGTAGTCGCGCCTACTCCTTGAACTGCAAGACCATCCCGCGGTTCCCGGACGCCCACACGTTGGTCGCAGTGGCCCCGTGGACCGCGTACAGGATGTTGTCGACACCCGAGTACAGGCGTTTCCACTCACCATCCGTCTTGCGGATGGCGACGCCGTTGCTCCCGACCGCGTAGACGACGCCTTCTTCCGGCACGAAGACCGCCCAGAGGGTTTCGGTCGTGGGGATGTCCTCCTCCAACTTCCAGCCTTCGCCGGTGTTGTGGAGCACCGTCCCGGACTCGCCCACGGCCCACACGTCGCTGGGACCCGACCCGTCGACGGCGTGGAGCCCCACGTCGACCCCCGTCTCCTCCTTGGACCACGCCCCTCCCTGCCGGATAAGGCTGGCGCCGTCGTCGCCCACGGCAAACGCCTTTTCTCCTGCGCCGTACACGTCGTTGAGCTTGTTGCCGGTCTCCGGAATTGCCTCGTACACCCAGGCGCCCCCATCGTAGCTCCACGCGCGCCCCCAGCCGACGGCGAAGAGCGAGCTGGCATCCGAGCCGCCCACGCCCTTGAGCGCGCTGGTGTCGCCCATGGTGCCCGTCGCCCACCCCCCGGTGCCGCTGTACTGCGCCACGGTGCCGCCCTCGGTGGAGGCGGCCAGCACGGCGTCATCGTCCTTGCCCTGACCCCAAAGGTCGGTGATGTCGGCCCCGTCGACGTCGATGTCCATGAAGCTCCAGTCACCGCCGCTGCCGTTCCAGGCAAAACCACCGGTGCCGACAGCATAGACGCCGCTGCCGGAGGCGTAGATGCCGTTGATCGTGGACGAGCTCTCGATCCGGAGCTGGTCCCAGACCGGCGTGGTGTCCTCGGCGGTGTCCGCGGTGTCGCCGGTGTCGGCGGGTTGGGCCGTATCGGTGGCGGTGGTGCAGGCCGAAAAAGCGAGGAGTACAGAAAGCATGGACGTCTCCGGGGCGCCGCTATGCTATCGCAGAAGGCCCCGAGTCGCTGCCAAGCACATGGTTGAGCCCGTATCTGCCGGCGGGGCGCCCCACCAGCCACCGCGCGGCGCGCACCGCTCCCGCGGCGAAAAGCCCCCTGTCGGTGGCCACATGCGCCAGCTCCAACCGTTCGCCTGGACCGCACAGATACACGCGGTGCTCCCCGACGATGTCGCCGCCCCGGACGGCGTGCACCCCCACCGTTCCCGGTACGCGCAGTCCGGTGTGACCGTGGGCTGTCGGACCCAGCCCCTCCACAAGTCGCATGGCCGTCCCACTCGGCGCATCGCGCTTCTGTTTGTGATGGAGCTCGACCAGCTCAAGGTCCCAGCCGGGGAGCGCCTCGCGCGCCTTGCGGATGAGCGTGGCGAGCACCGCCACGCCCACGCTGAAGTTGGCGGCGTGTAGAATTGCAACCGGCGGCGCCGTCGGGGGCTCAAAGCCGGTGGTCCCCGACACGATCGGCCACTTCGCTACCGCCAACAAGCGCGCGAACGCCTCCGGCGTAGAAAAGTCGATCACCACGTCGGCATCGAGCTCGCGGGGCAGGTCGCGGCCGGCGGTCCATGCCACCTCGAGGTCCGGGGCGGCGCGCAGCTCGGCCAGCACCAGGGTGCCCATCCGCCCGGTGGCGCCGTGGACGCCGATCCGAAGCGGCGCGGCCATCAGGCGAGATCCACCAGGAGAGCGTCGTCAGGCAGGGTGCCCCCGAGGAGCGGCAGCCGCAGTTCGGCGGTGCACAGCCCCATCTCCGCCATGATCATCTTGGCCGGAATCGGGTTGGTCTCGGCGAAGAGGTACCGGACCAGCGGTTGCAGGGCGAGGTGTTCGCGCCGCGCCATGGCGGTGTCCCCCCGCTTCCACGCCTCCCACACCGCGACCGTGCGGCGGGGGGCAACGTTCGACAATACCGAGATCACGCCGGCGCCGCCCACCGCCAAGAGCGGCATCCAGGTGGCGTCGTCCCCGCTCAGCACCGGGCAACGGGACCGCCCGACGAAGTCCACGCCGTAGGCGACATCGCCGGTGGCTTCCTTGACGGCCACGACGCCATCGATCTCACAGAGGATGGCCAACTCCGTCGGGTTGAGACGCTGCGCGGTGCGCCCGGGCACATGGTAGACGATGATGGGCAGCCCCGGCTGGCACGCAGCGCGCACGTGCTCCCGAAGGCCCGCCAGCGTGGGCTTGTTGTAGTACGGGAGCACCAACAAGCCGGCGTGGGCCCCCAACTGCTGGGCGCGGGCGACGTAGCGGACGGTCGACCGAGTGCTGTTGGTGCCGACGCCCATCGTGACGATGGCGCGATTGCTGGCGAGGGCCAGGGCCTCCGTCAACAGCGTGTCGCGCTCTTCCGCCTCAAGGGTCGGGGACTCGCCCGTGGTGCCGGCGACGACCAGCCCCTGCACTCCAGCCCGAATTTGCCTTGCGAGGGTGCCTTCCCACGCGACGAGGTCCAGTTCCCCCTCGGCAAAGGGCGTGACCAGCGCCGTGTGGACGCCCTCCCACACCATCAGAACTCCACGGCTCCGACGATGCGGCCACCGAAGGCGGTGGTGTCGAAGCCGCCGCCGAGGTCGGGGTCCGTGTACTCGGTGTAGAGCGGGCCGGGCAAGAAGGCGGCCAGCGTCAGCTGGAACCACACGTGGGGGTGCGGATCCCACTTGGCGCTGACGTCGAACTCGTTGCCGTAGCCCTGGTCGGCTTCGGTCTCACCGGTGCTGTCGGCCCGCGCCGCGATGATCCAGGCCCCCTCTACTTCAACGGTGGGGAGCAGCTTGTAGCGCACCGCCGGTCGGAAGTAGATGGCGTTGGAGATGGTGTCGCCCGAGCGCGCGGCGTCGGTCGTGCGGCCGCCGTTTTCGTCGCTGACGCTGGCGGACTCAAGCGTCGGCATCGCCTCTTCGAAGAGCAAAAGCCCCACGTTGTGGTCCCGATCGAAGGAAAAGGTGGTGATGTCCTTGTCGGAGGGATCGTCGTCCCCGGAAGCGATGCCGAACTCTCCGCCGAAGCTGAGCTTGTCGGCCTGGTAGTCGCCCTTGACCATCACGCCCATCGCGGTGACGGTGACGTCGTCCTGGCCTCCGTCGAGGTTACCCCCTCCGAAGACGCCAACGGCCTCCAGCTCGGCACGGACCTGGCCCAGCTCGGCAAATCCCCACAACGAACCAGTGTAAGCCTGCCACGGGTCAGGCTTTTCGGGGCGGTAGCGGTAGTTGCTCAAAAGCCCGACGCCCAGGGTCTCGGAGCGGTAGCCGACGGCCAACGAGATCGCCTGCATGTCGTCGTCGGCGCCGACCAGCCCTTCAGACTGCACGTCGAACGCGCCCATCACGAAGACCGGTCCGATGCGACCGCTGGCCTGTACTCGATCGGCGGTATCTCCGTATTCCGCGTCCACACTGTTGCCGCTGTTCCAGAGGATGCCCGAGCCCCACTGCATCGGCATGCGCCCGATCGCGATGCGCCCCCAGTCGGTGTAGGCCTCTCCCCAGCCGCGAATGCCGGTTCCTGGAGTGACGTTGCTGACACCATCGGCCTGCGCCACGGACAACGTCTCGCCGGTCACCGGGTCGACGTACTGCTCGGGCGTGTCCCCCCAGAGCGTCAGCTTCATCACGTCCACCTCGGCGTGAATGGCGGCGTGGTCGCTGATCATCCAAGAAGGACGCAGCAGAAGCCGATGGTCGATGCTGTTGGAGGTGCCCTCCTCGTTGGGGTTGTCCTCGCTGAGCGACAACGAGTCGTAAAGCAGCGCGCGGCCTCGGTAATAGCCCTGCCAGACCAGTTCGGTGGAGAAGGCGGGGGAAGCGGTCAAGAGCAGGGCGAACAAAGCGGCTCCGTGCCGAAGTGCGCCTCGGTAGCATCCCACGCCCCTCCGGGCAATCGTCTGGACCGTTGCGCGACCATCGCTGACATCGCGAGCGGGTGATGGGTGCGATACACCCTGCCGTGCTCGAACGCTTCAAGCGCATGTGGTTGGGGTGGCAGGGGGTGGCCGCGGGCATCCTCTGGTTCCAGAACGCGCTGTTGATGACGGTGGCCTACGTGGTCGGCGTGGGCCCCGTGGCGGTTGGATTCCGCCTTTTGCGTAGGCCGCTGCTGGATCGGGCGCCCGCTGTTCCCGGGGCGAAGTCGCATTGGGTTTCCCGATCGGGCAAGCCGATGACCATGGACGAAGCTGCCCGGCAGTTCTGAGGCGGCCGCCCTGGCGGGCGCCGGGCTATCGTTACGGGCGGAGCCCTTCACTCTATCGCTGCCGCGCCTACCGTTGGAGGAGGGTCAGTTCGCCCACGCCCCAATCGCCGCAGCCAGCTCACCCGCAACGACCTCCGACCCCCGCGCGCTGAGGTGGTTGTTGTCGAGGAACAGATCGTCCACGGACAGGCCGGTCCGCTCAAGCGCCGGAACAGTCGCGACCAGATGGGCGCCGGCCGGAAGGTCGTCTGCCCCTACGAGAGCGCGGACGTGGCCCTCACCGAAGGGGTAGTCCAGAAAAAACACCTTGATCTGATGGCTGTCCGCCCACGCCTGGATCAGGTCGTGATTCCCGCCCATGCGCGCGGCGGGAAACGGCGACGGCAGGGAAAATTCCGGAAGCGCGAGGTTCCGCTTTTCCACGCCGCCGAGCCGCGCCGAGCTTTGTTCGATGCCCAGTCGGGCGGCTCGATACAGGCGACTCTCGAAAAGCCCGCGTTGTGCCGTGTCGCGCCACCCCGCACCTTGCGGCGGCAGCGCGTCGTGGGGCGAGTCCTGTCCCTGGCAGTCGACCACCACGAAGTCAGCTTCAAACGGGGCGAGTTGGCCCTGCATGAGCCGCAAGGCCTGGATGGAGCGGTAGCCGGAGAGGCCGGTATTGATGACCTCGACGTCCAGCCCGTCGGCGCGGAGCAATCGCTCGGTGACCGACGCATAGGCTTGGTCCGCGTCCAGACCCGCCCCGAACGTCTGCGAATCACCCAGCGCAAAGCCACGTAGGGCACCGGCCGCCTTCGCGACCTTCACCTCTGCGTGACGAAACCCGTGGCTTTCGATGCCGAAGGTTGGATTCGGCACCACCTGCCGCCGCCAGCCGAGCACCGAATCGTAGACGATGTCGGCCCCGCCGCCGAGGTGCGCGCGGACCATTTCTTCCGGAACACTGACGGTGGCGGCCTCGCGGAGCGCGACCCTGGCAGCAGCCTCGGCGGCGCCTGCACAGCCCAAAAGTACGAGGGGTGCGAAGAGCAGGCGACGCAGGTGGGGACGCAC
Source organism: Deltaproteobacteria bacterium (assembly GCA_947445035.1). Lineage (GTDB taxonomy): Bacteria > Myxococcota_A > UBA796 > UBA796 > SXON01 > SXON01. The sequence continues at coordinate 106,865 of CANFCK010000007.1, read as the reverse complement.
CTGCCGGGGCTATCCGTTCGCTGGAATGCAGTGGGCGTGCATGAGGGTTCGAAGGGTCGTTCTCACGGTACTTTGGCAGCGCCGCTTTGGCGGGCGGGGCCGCGCGAGCTAACCGGCGAACTCGGAGACGTCCGCATGATGCTGCCCCGGCCCACCTTTTTTGCTCTCACCGCGCTTTTCGGCGTCCTCCTCCTGAGCACTCCGGCCTGGGCTGGCGGCGTGACCGCGTCGTCAACGCTCCAGGACGCTGACGGCAAGCATCCCGCGGACCTCGCGTTCGATGGGCTGCTCGGCACGGGCTGGGCCGAGGCAGAGATGGGCGTCGGCGGAGGCACGTGGGTCGAGGTCGACCTCGGCAGCGCCACCAAGATCGACACCGTGTCGTTGTGGGGCGGGAACCTCGCCAAGGGCGAGCGTACCTTCAAGGAGTACGGCCGCCCGAAGCTGGTGCAGGTCCACGTCGACGGCCAGAAAGTGGGCGAGGCGGTCCGCCTTCAGAGCGAGATGACGCGCGTCGACCTTTCCGTGGAAGTCACGGGTCGTACGCTCCGGCTCGAATTCGTCGAGGCCTTCGAAGGTGGCGTGTACACCGACATGTTCGTGGCCGAGGTCGCGGTCAACTTCACCGAGGGCGAACGGGCGCGCGCGGTGGAAAAGGTCGATGCGTGGCGGGCGTCGAAGGACGGACTCGCCCAACAGAAAAAATACGAAGAACAGGCCTTGGCGGCGTACGAAAAACACAAGGCCGACCCCTACGACAAGGAAAGCCTCGAGTTCCTGATGGACGCGGCCGGGGAAGGTCCCGAATACCTCCGCAAGCGCGTCACCTCCTTGGTCCCGTTGGGGTACCGTGCCGCGGCGCTGGTCCCGGACGAGATGGCGATGTCGGCCATCAGGAAGCTCAAGGACCCGACCGGGATTCCCGGCCTGGAGTACGCCGCGATGCGGGCGCTGGGAAAGCAGCGCCGCGAGATCATCGACACCATCGAGTACTTCCGCGCCTGGCGTGACCTCCAGGGCGGGGGTCGGCGGAACATCCGTGCGTTTGGTGAGACCGGTTGGGAAGTGGGCGCATTCCAGAGCTTCGGCGAGCCGATGCCCATCGAGGTCGACGGCTACGGCAACGGTCTGGTGGTCGACACGGGCAACAACCGGGTCCAGCGCTTCACGCCGCAGGGAGTCACGGACAAACAGTGGGGCGCCCCCAAGGACGTCAGCGAGTACTGGTACGGCAGCCGACGCCCTTGGTATGCGGCCGGTGGCATGGCGTCGGAAGACGCCGGGGCGTTCAAGAACCCTATCGACATCGAGAAGATCCCCGGAAAGGACGCTGACGGGTTCATCGTCTTCGACGCGTCGGGCCGGCTCCAGATCTTCGACGAAGAAGGAAACGGGCAGCTCGGGTGGACCGTCGCGGTGGACGACCAGGTCCAGGCCAAAGTCGGCGGCGAGGGTTACCTGGCCTACCTCCCGAAGAAGAAGCTCATCATCGCGATCATCGGTAACGACGCGATCGTGCAGGACCTCAAGTCAGAAAAAGTCGGTTCCTTCGTGATCAAGGACGGCACCCCCAACGCCGTCGAGGTTGGCCCCGACGAACGGTTGTACATGGCCTTCGGCGACGAAATCGTCACCTACAACTCGGATGGCTTCCGCTACGGCACGGTCATCGACGACAAGATCCTCGGCGCCGGCTTTGAGGACATGGACATCACGCTCGACGAAAAGGGCGAGATGTGGGTGATCATCGACACCGGCTGGGTCTTCAAGTTCAAAAAGCCCGGCAAGTTGGACTGGAAGCTCAAGGTCATCGACCACGAGCTGATTCACCCCCGCTTTGCTGTTTTTCAGGGAAACGTGCTCATCACCGATCGCGACACGATCATAGCGGTCGACGCGATGCAGATGCATCTGGACGAGGTGCAAGCCGCCGAAGATGCCGCCGCCGAAAAGAAGGCGCTGGACGCTGAGGCAAAGGCGAAAGGGAAGAAGTGACGCGCGTTCAGGCGCTTTCACTCGGGCTTCTGGTCGTGGCCGTCACGGTGCCCCTGGCCAGCGTGCTCACCGAAACACCGGCTCCCGCGCCGGTAGTGGTGCCGCCCACGCCTGCGCCCGGCCCCGCGAAGTCTCCGCCCTGGACGGCCGACACCATCCGCGAGCTGCAGCCGGTCGCGCCCACCCGCAATGACGCCGTCAGCCGGCCCCTTCCCGCCATGGAAGAGTACGATGTCGCGCTTGCGACGTTGGGGCGGGTAGTCGAAGCCTGGGACGGGGATCCCGACAATGCCTGGGCCATCGCCCACGGGCTCCTGGCGCGCGGTCCTGAGTTTCGGCTCACCACCGGCCTGGCCGCGCTCCCCCACCTCTTCGCCGTGTTCGCCGAGCCCCGTCAGGTAGGCGCCATCACGCTTGTAGGCTTCCCCAAGGAGCGCGCGGGGGTGCCGGCCGAGGCGCACACCGACCTCATCCTCAAGAACCTCAGCGAGATCGGCGTACAGCCGAGCGCGTCGTTTCCGATGGGCGATGGCACCGTCACCGCTGCCGACCTCTACCGGTACACCGTGCTCAAGACCTTCCTGCGCCCCGCTGAGAACAAATCCAGCTTCAGCGACCCGAATGACATGCCATGGGGGCTTCAGGCGCTCGCGGCCTGGGCGCCGGTGGACGGTCTACGTTGGGTCGCGACAGATGGCACACGGATGGACCTGGACGAGCTGACCCATTTTGTCGTCACCGTCGTGACCAAAGAGTCGAAGTTCATGTTCGACGCGGCCAAGGCGGGGCAGAGCTTCGAGCGGAAGGGCCAGCCGCTCTTTTCGTACACCTGCGGCGGCGCCCACCTTGTCCAGGGGGCCTCCTACGCGGTGGCGCGCGGATTCGGGGGAAAGGACGACCGAAAGTACATCGCGGCGCAGGGACCATTGTTGTTGTACCGGTTGCCGATCGAGCTGGAGATCTATGACGACGCGATGAAAGCCAGTCGGCAGCACCACGAGGTGCTCCTGGTGCAGCGGATGAAGTTCCTGGGGCACTGGCTGGAGACGATGTCCAAGCTCCAGATCCTTGGCCTCTTCACCCCGGACGACCAACAGGCGCGCTCCGTCGAGGGGGCCGCGCAGAACCTGGTGCTCACCATCAGCGCGCTCGCCGCCCGCGGCACCTTCGATGGGCTCGCCACGGTGCGAGTCGAGGACCCTCAGCTGTACCTCGACGTGGTGGGCGACGCGGCGCACGCCATCCGCGGTCTGGAGCTGGCGTTGGGCCTGCAGACGTTGCCGTGGTGACCGCATGAGCTTGCGCGTCGAGGTGAGTCGGGGCGGGTTGGTCGAGACCCTCCATCCAGTCAGCGCCGTGCTTGTAGAAGGCGGGCAGGTGCGCTGGTCCGTGGGCGAGGACCTCGCCAGCTTCTGGCGCAGCGCGTCGAAGCCCTTCCAGCTGTGGAATTCGCTCGCGCAGCTTCCGGCCGACGCCGTAGCCGCGCTGGACGACCGGCAGTTGGCCGTCGGGGCGGCGTCGCACAACGGCGAGCCCGGTCACGTGGGGCTGGTCCAGGCGCTCCTGGCGCGGTTTGGACTCGCCGAAGCGGGGTTGCAGTGTGGCGCCCACGTTCCGAGCCATGAGCCAAGCGCCCGCTTGGTGCGCGAAGCGCTGTCGATTCACAACAACTGCTCGGGCAAGCACACCTTCATGCTGGCGGCGTGTGCTGCGCGCGGGTGGGATCTGGACTATCGAGCCCTCTCGCATCCATTGCAGGCTGCCAATCACACGCGCCTCGACGAACTTGGCGGCGTGCATCACGGCACGGGCATCGACGGATGTTCGGTGCCCACCTTTCATGGGCCGCTTTCGGCGTTTGCGCGCGCGTGGTCGACCCTGGCGGGCGCGATGGCGGACGAGGACGGCACCCTCGGTCGGATCGGCCGGGCGATGTCGCGTGAACCGTGGTCGATGAGCGGCACCAACCGCCTCGATCTGGCCGTCGTGGAGCAGATCGCAGAGCCGGTGGCGGTGAAGATCGGGGCGGAGGGCCTGTTCTGCGTCGCGATTCCGCGGCGGCGGGCCGGGCTCGCGGTCAAAGTGCACTCCGGCAACAGCGACGTGCTCGCTGTCGCGGTTCGGGCGGTGCTCGAACAGATTGGGGTACCGACGGTCGGGTCCTGGCATTGGGACACGGTGAAAAACGTGCGAGGCGCGGTCGTGGGAGAGCGCCGGCCGGTGTGGGGCGCCGCCTAGAACACCGAGTACGTCAGGCTCCGAACCGGCGAGCTGTCCAAGAGCGCCAGGGCCACGCCGAGCACCAGGATGACCACAATCGGCACGAGCCACCACGGGCGGGCCCGCTGCGACGACGACGGGGCCTCAGGCGTCATCAGCCCTCCAGGCTTTTGAGGTAGGCGCCGACGTCATCATAGAGCCCCGCTTGATTGGCGTAACTGACGTAGCGCCGGGCGGTTTCGATCCATTCGATGGTCGTCGGTTTGACCTTGTCCAGCGACGCCAGCAGGTCCGACTGGGTGATGGGGCGTAGGTTCCCGGTGCGGAGCGCCTCGCCCAGCGCGCGTTCGCTGGCCACCTCCACGAGGTGGTGCATGTCGGCGCCCGAAAAGCGCAGGCAGCGCCGGGCGATCGACGCCAGGTCCAGGGTCTCGGTCGGGCGCTCGCGCAGCGCGAGGGCCAGGACAACTTCCCGGCCGGCGGCGTCCGGCGGGGGGACAAAGACCACGCGATCGAACCGCCCGGGCCTCCGCAGCGCCGAATCGACGTCCCATGGGGCGTTGGTGGCGCCGATCACCAGGACGGCCTCGTTGCTGGCGCCGGCGCCGTCCAGCTCCGCGAGGAGTTGGTTCACCAGCCGCCGCCCCGGTCCGTGCTTGAGCTGATGCCTGGCGCCGCCGATGGCCTCGATCTCGTCGAAGAACACGATGCTCGGGGCGCTGGCCCTCGCCTCCTCGAAGATGTTGTGCAGCCGCTTCTCGGACTCGCCGAGCCACATGTCGAGCACCGCCTGGATCTCGACCACGAAGAACTTCGCGCCGCACTCGCCGGCAGCGGCGCGGGCCAGGTGGGTCTTGCCGCACCCGGGGGGGCCGTACAAAAGCACGCCACCGCCGATCCGTTTGCCGTAGGCTTTGAACAGATCGGGGCGCTGCAACGGGTACACGATGTCCATCCGCAGGCGCTCTTTCAGCGCTTCGAGGCCGCCCACATCGCCAAAGTTGATGCTGGGACGGGTGCCGCGCACAGGCGCCTCCGCGGCGGCATCCAGAGGGCGAGGGGGGCGTGCAGGGCTTGGGGGCGCCGAGCTTGGGAGCGCCGAGCTTGGGAGCCGGGGCTCGGGTGCGGCGCGCATCGCCCGGTCCAGCGCCAGGTCGTGTACGCCAGGGTCCACGGCATGGAGTACCGCGTAGGCGCCGCGGGCCTCATCGAGCCGGCCCGTCCTCGCCGCCGCCAGCGCGAGCACCCGCACCTCGTCGGCGCCGAGCTGGGTGCGAATGGGGAACCAGGCGTCTACCAGCGTCGCGTCGTCACCCAGCTCGCCGGCTGCGGCGCCCAGCACCTCGCGGGCGTCCATCCGGTCGCTGTCCTGCGCCACCGCGGCGCGGGCTTCGACGAGCGCCTCGTCCGCCCGCCCAGCTTCCAAAAGCGTGCGCGCGAGGTGCACCCGGAGCGGCACGTTCTCCGGGGAATGCGCCAAGGCCTCTCGAAGCGCGGCGACGGTGGTGCTCATTTTTCTTTCCAGTCGAGCCAGGCTCGGGTTGCGGGGCCAGAGAGCGCCAGAAGCCAGGCCGGGAGCGCCAAGACTGGCAACGTCAAGAGCAAGAAGCTGCCGCCGACGCCGAGGCCCACGCTCAACCAGTGGGGCATCGACGCCAGCGCGTGGCGCCAGTCGACGGGTGGTCGAGGATCGAGCGCGCGCTGGAGGCGCAGGTCGATGAGCGTCGGGTCCAGGGCCAGCGCGTCGGCCCAGGCGAGGCGCGCGACCTCAAGCTGCTTCTGCTCGGCCAGGGCCCGCGCCAGGCCGTGATGCGCTTCGGAGCGCTGGGGATCGGCGCGCAGGGCGTCCCGGAAAACCGCCTCGGCTTCGGCGGCCCTTCCCTGCCGCAGCACATGGAATCCGTAGACGACGTGGGACTCGGCGTCGCCGGGGGACAGCGCACGGGCTGCGGCAAGCTCGCGCCCGGCTTCCTCGTCGAGGCCCAACGCCTCTGCAAGCACGCCCACAAGCGCGTGGAAGGCCGCCACGTCGGGGCGCACCGACATCGCCTCGCGGGCGAACGACAGCGCCTCGCGGTGGCGTTTCTGGCCGAGCAGGGTTGTCGCCAGGTCGGCGAGCAAGCCGGCCTCCCCCGGAGACAGCGCCAGCGCCTCGCGGAAGCTGCCTTCCGCGTCGAACAGTCGCCCCGCAGCCCGCAGCGCGCGGCCGCGCAGCCGCAGGAACCCGGGCGTAGGCGTTTCGCGCTCTGGGAGCGTCTCGGCCAACGACGCGGCCTCGTCCGCTCGACCCATTGACAACAGGGCTTCGACTCGGCGGGCTTCTGGGGTCACGAGGGGTAGGACACTTGGCGGGGATGGGGGTTCCGGTTCAGCGTAGCCTTGACGTGTGGCTGACGCGTCGGGGTTCGCGGACCCACTTGTGCGCTGTCGCGACGGCGGCGTAGTCTCGGGTCAGGACGACATCGACGCCGTCCTCCGCGTCACCGACACGGACGATCACGCCCGCGACCACCTCCCCGTCGCCGTGGCCGCCGGCACCGGCCTCCGCGTCCACGAGCTGGTCGCCCTCGACTGGGCGCAACTGGTGTCCCCCGGAGGGGCCGGTGCCGTCCGCCACCGCGTCCGGCTCCGGGCCGAGGACACCAAAGGCAACGCATCGTGCTCAACGAGGCGCTCCGATGGAAGGTCGCCCGCTACCGGACGTGGTGCGCCCGTCGGGGACACGCCGTCGAGGGCGACGTTCCCGTTTTCGTGTCGCGGTCGAAGGACCACCACCGCAGGCTCTCCGTCCGTATGGCGCAAGAGGCGTGGCGCACGGTGCAAGGGCTCGCGGGCCTCGAGCGCCCGTACCCGTTCCACGCGCTTCGGCACTACTTCGGCACTGCCGTCTACAAGCTCACCAAGGACCTTCGCCTTGCGCAAGTGGCGATGCGGCACCGGTCGGCGTCGTCCACCGAGCTGTACACCCACGTCGGCGAGCGCGACGTCGAGGCGGCCATCGAACGGCTGGGGTAGGGCTCCGAACCACGGAACCGCTCGCCTACTCGACCAAAAGACCCCCGCCCCCGGCTCCTGGCCGGATCGAACCCGCACCGAAAAAGCGACTCGAATTCTCCAACGGGCCTCTCCTTCTCGTGGTTGCTCGGTAGGGTGCGGTGATGTCTCTATATCGGCTCCGTGAAGGAGGAATTCCCGTGCCTACAAACCCCGTTCACCCCGACACCGAGCTGGTCACCGTCCACGAGATGGCCGACCGCCTCGCGATGACCCGCAAGACCTTCGCCCGCCTCGTCCGCGAGGCCGGGATCCCCAAGGTGAAGCTCGGCCACCGCACCGTCCGGTACTCCCCGGAGGCGGTGATCGCCTTCGTCACCGAGACGTTCACCACCCCGTAGCCCTCAACCCCCACGACGACCGCCGGCACCACCTGGCCATCACTCCTGGGTGCCGACGGTCGGGGTCTGGTGCCCGCGCCCTCACCCCACCCGCGCCCCCCCCACAAAAACCATCTCCGCCCGATGGCCGCCCATGTACTGCACCAGCACGCGGGGATCGGCGATCTCGCCCGGCGGCGGCTTGTAGAGCGCGACATCGGCGACCGCGCCCGCGCGCAACTCGCCCACTCCCGCCAACCCCAACGCCCGCGCCGCGTTGACGGTGATGCCTCCCAGCGCCTCCTCCGGAGACAACCCCATCGTCAGGCAGGCGAGCGTGGCGCACGTCCAAAGGTCCCGCACGGGCGAACTGCCGGGATTGAAATCGGTCGCGACCGATAGCGCCACTCCCGCGGCGCGCAACTTCGCTATTGGCGGGGCGCTGTCGTGTAGATAGAGCATGGCCCCCGGGAGCAGTACGGCCACCGTCCCGGCGCGAGCCATCGCGGCGATGCCGGCGTCGTCCAGCCGCTCAAGATGGTCGCAGGACAAGGCCCCTAGGGTAGCCGCCAGCGCGGCGATTCCGGTGCCGTCGACCTGTTCGGCATGCGCCCGAATCGACAGGCCCACTGCTTTCCCCGCGCGCAGGATCCGCTCCGCCTCGGCTAGCGTGAAGGCGCCGCGATCGCAGTAGACGTCGATGCCGTCGGCGTACGCGAGGCAAGCGGCCAGCATGGGTCCGCACACCTCGTCCACGTAGGCGGCGCGGTCCCGATCGGGGGGGATGGCGTGCGCGCCGAGGAAGGTGGTGACCACGCGCTGCGGCCCCGCACACTCGCGCGCGATCCGCAGCAGGCGGGCCTCCCCCTCGATGGTGAGCGCGTAGCCGCTCTTGATCTCGACCGTGGTCACGCCAGAGGCCAACATCGTGTCCAGTCGGGCTCGGCACAGGGCGCGCAGCACCTCGTCGCTGGCGCCGCGCGTCGCGTGCACCGTGGTGTGGATGCCGCCGCCGCCTTCGAGGATGGCGGCGTAGCTTTCTCCCGACTGCCTGCGGACGAAATCACCCAGGCGGGTGCCCGCCCACACGGTGTGCGTGTGGCAATCGACGAGGCCCGGCATCGCGATGAGCCCGGTGGCATCGATGTCGATGGCCGAGCCACCCCCGCCCGACGAACGCTCGATCGTGACGATGTGGCCCTCCGCCATCATCACGTCCACGCCGCGCACCACCTCGGTTCCGGTCCACAGCGACGCGACGTTTCGCAGGCAGGTGTGGGGCTTTTGGGTTGCGGAACCCGGGTCTGTCATGCTACCACCCGGGGTCGTTCGAGGGTCTTCATGTCCGTGCTCCGCTATATCGGCGTCCTGTTTTTCGCGACCGCGTGCACCGGTCAGTCCTACTCCAACAAGCCGCCCAGCTTTGCCGACGACTCGGCGGGGGATGCGGACACCGATTCCGACTCCGACTCCGACTCCGACTCCGACTCCGACTCCGACTCCGACTCCGACTCCGACTCCGACTCCGACTCCGATTCGGACAGTGACTCCGACAGCGACTCCGACAGCGATTCGGACGCCGATCCCCTGTGTGAGAACAGCTGGTACGGCATCCACTACTCGCCCTACCACCGCGACTACGACGTCGAGCTCAACCTGCTCAACCTCGGCGGCGGCTCGGGCACCGCCTACCAGGAAGACTACGGCACGGGCTTTGACAGCTCCGGGAACAAGGTATGGGTCACCATCGATCAGGCCGAAGCCGGCGGCACAGGCTGGGACGGCGAAGAGTACATCTCCTGTGAGAACAGCCGAGGGGACGAGGGCCTGTACATGGTCCAGTGGGACATGTCGATCTTGCAGAACGGCAGCGCGGTCGGCGCGCCCTTCGCCGAGATCAGCCCGCCCCGCAAGATCTTCCCGGCCGAGTACGAAGTCGGGGGCGCGGGGTCCTGGAACTACAGCGACTCCGCCACCATCACCGACGCGTCGCTGGGCGCGATGGATGCCACGTCCGACGGTACCTACTCGGAAGACGGCTTCGAAGACATCACCATCGACGGCACCACCCACAGCGCCTACAAGCTGACCCACACCTACACCCACGTCATCACCATCCCGATGTCTGGCGAAACAACGGTCAACGGTCAGCAAGAGCTGTGGTATGTCAACGGCCTTGGGCTGGTCAAGGAGCGCAACGTCAACATCGACGACGGCTCCACGATCCTCAACCGCGACCTCACCCGCTATACGGGCCTCACGCCTATCTAGGAGCTGCAATGCTGCTGGCGCTGTTGTTTGCCGCCCAGGCCGACACCCACATTCCGGTCTACGCGAAAGACCCCCAGTTCACCAAGGCCCCCTTCGAGGGGCTGGAGCGGCTGTATGTCGACCCCGCCACGACAGTGGCCCAGGTCAAGCCGCTCGCAGCGAAGCCTGCTGGTGAGCGCTCGCCCGACCCCGCCGGCACGGGAACCGTGGTCTACACCAACCCGATGGGGCAGTGGGCCGAGCTGAGCGTCAACGGCGTGAAGGTCGGCACCATCGGCGCGTTCGCCACCTGTCACCTCGAGGGCTTCGGCGCCGGTTGGTACCAGGTGGACGTGTGGGTGAGCACGGGCCTCACCCGCCACTGGGCCGTCGAGGTCAAATAGTCGTCCCGTCCGGCACGGTGGCGTCTTTGGGCACGATGACAATCCCGTCACGAATGCACCAGCCATCCCCGTCGCAATCAGGCCGTCCCACCGCGCCGCGAATCACACAGTTGGCGCCGATGCGCGCGTTCTTGTCGAGGATCGCGCGTTCGATGATGGTGTTCGGCCCCACGCCGATCGGCATCAACCCGCGGCGAAGGTTGTCGTCGCGGGTCTGGTCGTCTTCGTAGTAGTCCGCGCCCATCATGACCACTTCGCGCAGGCTGGCGCCGCGTTGAACGCGGCTACGAATCCCGATGACCGCACGGTCGAGCGTGGCTCCAAAAAGCAGGCAACCGTCGCTGATGATGCTCGCGCTCACCCGGGCATCCACGAACTTGGTGGCCGGTAAGAAGCGTTGCCGGGTGTAGATCGGGGCATCCGGCATATGGAAACGAAACTGGGGGTCCTCGGCGGTGAGCGCGAGGTTGGCCTCGAAGAAACTTTCGATGGTGCCGATGTCGCGCCAGTAGCCGCGGAAGTGGTGGGCCATGACTCGGCGTTCGGCGACCATGCGCGGCAGGATGTCCTTGCCGAAATCAAGGTTGTTCGGGTCGGCGAGCGCGTCGCGCAGCGCGTCGAGGCGGAAAAGGTACACCCCCATGTTCACGAGGTAGTCGTCGTCGCCGAGCTCCCAGCGGGTCTTGAGCCCCGGCGGCGGCAGGACATCGGTGATGTCTTCCGTCGCGCTCGGCTTTTCCCGGAAGGTGCGGATCTGGCCGTCGGCGTCGGCGTACAGCACGCCGAGCCCGGTGACTTCGGCACGTGGTACCTGGATCACCGAGACAGTGGCGTCGGCGCCGCTTTCGATGTGACGCTGGTAGATATCGCGGTAGTCCATGCGATACAGGTGGTCCCCGCTGAGGATCAGCACGTGCTCGATCTTTGCCGCATCGAGTCGGCGGAACTGTTTGCGGACGGCATCGGCGGTGCCCTGGAACCAGTCGGTGTGGTCGTCGGTCTGTTCCGCCGCGAGCACGTCCACGCCGCCCTGACCGAAGATGTCGAAGCGGTAGGTCTGGGCGATATGGGCGTTGAGCGACGCGCTGTTGAACTGGGTGAGCACGGCGATGTGGCGGAACCCGGAGTTGATGGCGTTGCTCAGGGTGATGTCGATGAGGCGATACTTGGCGCCGAGCGGCACCGCCGGCTTGGCGCGGTGCCGGGTCAGCGGCAAAAGTCGGGTTCCGCGCCCGCCACCCAGGATCATCGTGTACACGCGCGCCATGCGGGACCTCAGCTTGGCGAGCGTAGCGCGGCGAAACGCCCGGCGGCGTAGTGGACTCGGATACACTGGCGCCGATGACGACACTTCTCCTGCTCGTGGCCTGCGAGACCGAAACCGCGGCCGTTGACTTCGGGCCCGACCTGGCCGGAACCGTCACCGCCGACAGCGGGGAGTCCGGCGTGGTGCTTCCCGCGACCGCCTTCGGGGTCAGCAAAGGCGGCGCCGCGCGGGTGCTCATCTCGCCGAACCCCGACGCAACCTGCGAGGACGCGGCGGCCTTCTACGGCGTCGATCCCGACTACAATGCAGAGGTGGTCAGCGCGGAGGGGCACTGCGTGATCGACGTGCGCCTCGACGCGTATGACGACGTCGCCACGAACTACGACGGCAGCACCGACGCACTTTTGAGCTTCAACTGCGCGATGGGCGTGGGGGAGTGGGTTTTCGAGAGGCGCTCAAATCGGAGCGCCTGGTACTACAGCGGCGCGTTCTGGGCGGGCAGTCCGGCGGGGCTCACCGAGTACACCTTGGATGTCGGCGCCGCCGCGTCGGGCGGTCCGCTCGACGTCACCCTCGGGGTGTCGTCTTTTGACGGGCGGTTCCCCTATGACAACGACGAGGCGGACGCCGACCCCGCCACCGGCCAGGTGTCCGGACACGTCGCGGCCACGTGGTGCGAGGCGATGGAGGCGGCGCTGTAAATGGCGCTCCTGCTGTTGCTTGCATGTCCCGACGACAGCTCGGGTGCCACTTTCCCCGCCGCAGACCTGGTTCGCTTCGATGGCGCCGCGCTGGCGGAGGGGGTTTACGATCCTCGCGAGGGGGATGTCGTCGTCCAGGCGGCGACCGCGGACGGGCATGACTGGGCGCTGGCGCTCAGGGACGGCGAGGTCATTGCGGGGGTGCCCGAGGCTGGCGAGCTTCGGCGCTATCGACTCGATGGCACCGATGTTTCGGAGGGCGAGGTCTTGGGATCGGCAGGCCTGAGCGGCAGGTACGGAGCCGCCGTGTCCGTCAACGGCGCCGTGGTTGTGATTGGGGCGCCGGCCACCGATGGCGGCCCAGACGCGGCGCAGGCGGGGGCGGTGCAGGTCCTGGGCGACGAGACCGTGGAGGCCGTGGCGTATGCGGGCGACTCCGCCCAGGGGCGACTGGGGGGCGTGGTCGCGGCGTGTGCGGACATCGATGGCGACGGCGTGGCCGAGGTAGCGGCGGCGGCCTTGTGGGAGGCCGACCTGGCCGGGCGCGTGTACGTAGGCTCGGCCGACGGCTCCGCCGAGCTGGCGGTGGTGGAAGGCGTCCGCCCGAACGAACGCTTCGGCGCCGCGATCGAGTGTGCCTACGATCGCTTCTCAGACGGCGGCAGCGACCTGTTGGTCGGCGCCCCGTTTGGAGTGTCTGCCGACGGAACGACGCTCGGCGGCTACGTCGCGGCGTTTGACGCTGCGGCCGTGGCCGCGGGGAGCCCGCAGTTCACCCTTGGCTCTCGCACCGGGGACGTGGACGGTTTCGGCAGCGCCCTCGCCTCCTGCCGGCTGCGGTCGACTGGGCTCCGCGACCTCGTCGTCGGGGCGCCGTTGGCCAATGGAGGGGCCGGCGCCGCCTACGTGTACTTCGGCGGTACCGGGCTCAGCGCCGCGTCGTTTCCGGCGGTGACCCTTCCGGGCGAAGGGACCGACGCTCGATTCGGGGCCCATCTCGGGTGCGGTGATCTCGACGGGGACGGGCTGGACGAGCTCTTCGTGGGCGCTCCGGGGCTCGACTCTGCCGCTGGGAATCACGACGTCGGCGCGCTCTACGTGTACCGCGGTCTGGGGACGTCCTCGGGCACGTTCACCACGACGGCCGCGCATCACGTCTTCACCGCGGACCGCGCGTTCTTGCGCACCGGGGAGCGCTTCGTGGTCGGGGATCTCGACGCGGACGGCAAGGCGGAGGTGGTCCTTCTTGTTCGCCAGCGCGCCCCCTCGGGGGAGTGACCCTTGGGTTAGTTCCGTGCCGCGCCCCGGGATTTGGATGCAGGACCTCCTCGAGTTTGCCGTCGCCGCCGCGCGTGAGGCCGGCGCTGCTGTACGCGGGTTCTACAAGGACCGGTACACGGTCACCGACAAGGGGCTCGACAACCCCCTCACCGACGCGGATCTGGCGTCGAACCGGATCCTGGAAACGCTCCTTCGCGACCGGTACCCGACCTTCGGCTGGCTGTCCGAGGAATCGGTGGACGATCCGGTGCGCGTGGGCCGCGAGTGGGCGTGGATCGTTGATCCGCTCGATGGCACCAAGGAGTTCACCCTCGGGATCCCGGAGTTCGTGGTGTCGATCGGCCTGTGCCACCACGGGGTGGCGACGTTGGGGGTGCTCTACAACCCAATCAAGGACGAGCTCTTCGCGGGGGCCGTGGGGCTTGGCGCCACGTTCAACGGAGCGCCTTGCCGGGTGTCGAGCCACGCCGAGCTGCTTGGTTCCCGCGTGGTCTGCTCCCGGACCGAAATGAAGAAAGGGATGTTTGATCAATGGGCGGGCCGGCTTTTGCCGGTCCCCGTCGGCTCCGTGGCGTACAAGTTCGGATTGGTCGCCGCCGGCCAGGCCGAGGCAACGTTCACCCCGCAGCCCCGCAACGAGTGGGACATCTGTGGCGGTGTGGCCGTGGTGACCGCGGCGGGGGGGCGTTGCACCGACGGCGCGGGGGAAGCCTACCGCTTCAACCGTCGCGACCCCCTACACCACGGGGTTTGCGCGACCAACGGCCTGGTACACGAGGCCATCCAAGGCCTGATGCGGGAATAGTCGATGTCGCGACCGATGTGGGTCATCTTCCTTACCGTGGTCCTCGACCTCGTGGGATTTGGCCTGGTCATTCCACTTTTGACCTTCTACGCCGAGGAGTTCTCGGCCAGCCCGCAGCAGGTGTCGGGGCTGATGACGGTGTACTCGTTGGCGCAGTTCGTGGCGGCGCCGCTGTGGGGTCAGGCTTCGGATCGGTTCGGTCGTCGCCCGCTGCTGCTCGCCTCGATCCTGCTGACGGCGGTCATGTTGGCGGCGTTCGCGTCGGCGTCTTCGTTGTGGATGTTGTTCCTTTTCCGGATGTTGCACGGGGCGATGACCGCGAACATCGCCATCGCCCAGGCGTGCATGGCCGACCTCACCACCCCGGCCACGCGCGCCAAGGGCATGGGGCTCATCGGCGCCGCGTTCGGCATCGGGTTCACCATCGGCCCCTTTTTGGGCGGCGAGCTGTCCCAGTTCGGACTCTCCGTCCCCATCTGGGTTGCCGCCGGGCTGTCGCTTTTGAACTTCTGTCTCGGTGTCGCCTTCCTTCCGGAAACGCGTCGGCCAGATTCCGAGGCACAACGCCGACCAATCAATCCCTTGGCCCTTTTTAGGGCGCTGCGCCACCCCACGGTGGGGCTGTCGATCGTGCTGACCTTCGTCTACGTCTTCGCGTTTGCGGCCATGGAGAGCACGTTCACGCTCTTCGCCGAGCACGAACACCAGCTCCGTCCCGCTGATGTAGGCCGGCTATTTGGCCTGATCGGGGTGGTCGGGGCGGTGGTACAGGGCGGGCTGATCCATAGGCTGGTGGGGCGTTTTGGCGAGGCGGCGCTCTTGCCTCCGGCGCTCCTTGCCGTAGCTGCCGGGCTGTGGTTGATCCCGAACGCGCCGCTGGGCGCGCCGATCCTGGCGGCGTTCGTGCTGATCGCGGCGGGCCAGGGCGTGGCGTCGCCGTCGCTCCAAAGCCTCATCAGCCGTGGCGTGGGCCCCGAGGAGCAGGGAGAAATGATGGGGAGCAACCAGTCGATGGGCGCGCTGGCTCGGGCGAGCGGGCCGCTGATGGGGGGCTGGCTTTTCCAGACGGTCAGTCACGGCGCCGCTTTTTACGCTTCGGCGGCGTTGTTGGTGGCCGCGGCGGTGGTGAGCGTTGTGGCGGGTCGGCGAGCGGCACCGGCGCGCGTGGCCTGAGCGGCGCCGCCCGGCGGGCCGCGGGGGTCGGCGGCGCGCCTCCGTCGGAACGCAAACGCAAACGCCACCCCTGCAGTCCAGACGGCGGCACGACCCGCGCTGGCACACCCGCAATCCGGCGCTTCTTCCTGCGGCGGGGCCTTGGTGCTGAAGGTGAACGAGGCCGCCGCGGTCGAACTCGTTCCGTCGATGAATGGCACACCGGCCGCGATGCTCACCACGAAGTCGGTCTCGGCGGGCCAGTCCTCCGCCGGAGTCAGGTGCACGACGTGGGAGGAACTACCGTAAAAGACCCACGGCTCGATGAGCGTGATCGGGTTGCCGTCGGTGTCATGCACGGCGAAGAGGTCGGGGATGAGCAGGTCGGTGACGAGTCCTCGCGAAAAGACGATGGTAACCCTGGACTCCACCGCGGTGATGTCGGTCGGATGGCCGTAGCCACCATCTTGAGGAAAACTGTAGATCAGCGGCTCGGATGCGGCCGACTCCCCGTTGAGCCTGGCCCAACGAACCTGCCAATATTCAGCCACGACGCGGGCTTCCCACTCCGGACACCCGTGCACGCTCTCATCCAACATATGGTCGTACGCCCAAGGAAAAGTCTCACGCCAGTCGGCCCGGTGCGCCGCCGATGCGGCCTCCGCCGCCACCGCCGCGGTGGCCACCATCGTCAGGTTCTGACCGCTCTCCAGAATCTCCTCGTCCACCTCGACGCCAGCGACCGCCATCAGCGCGATGAACGGGTCGGGGAAGATGATCGGGTCGATGATCGGGTACCCCCCGGTCTCGGCCGCCAGCGCCACGTCCGTGGCGTGGTCCATGCTCACATTTTCCCAGTCGCTGTCGGCATCGTAGACGTAGGCGCGTTGCATGTAGAGCGAGTCGAAGACCTGGTCGCCCATGCCGTGGCTGCCGAGGCCCATCAGGTAGGCGATGTGCTGGCGCGCCTCGTCGCTCGACCAGTCGCCAGCGAACTCTTCCTGGATCCAGGCCAGGTATAGGTCTTGGAAGGGCTCCCAATGCGAGGTCTCACTGTAGGCCTCACCCATGGCGTAGCCCCCGTCGGGAAATTGGGTGCCGTTTCGCAGGTAGGGCCAGAGGGCCGGGTCGGCGAGGATGTCAAGGAGCTCGCCTTCGGGAAGGTAGGCCAGGGCGTGCTCGCTGATGGTCACGTGCGAGGTCAACCCGTTGGCGAGGGCAGCAGCGGCGGCGAGGAGCATTGGACAAGAGTACCCCGCGGCACCCGGAAACGTGCTCACGCTGTTCCTCGCCTGCGTCCCCCCGGAGTCCGAGGGCTGTCCAAACGGCCTCGACCTCGACGACGACGGCGTCTGTGAACACGACGTCGCCGACTGGTCCGAGGATGCCGCCATCCCCGAGGGCACCGATCGACACAACACTGATCGCCAACACGGAAGCGGGCTTCGCGCACGCGGGGGTGTGGCCGGTGTCGGTCTCCGGCGTGCTCCTTCCCGCCGGGTCATTCGCGGTGCTCTTCGAAGTCGACACCCGGGACGCCGATCGGAAGGACCTCCAGACCTTGGCGCGAAGCCTGCTGGGCTTCGGCACCCTCGACGAGATGGCGCAGTGGCTGGGACTGCCCGCGTACCCTGGTGATGGAAGCGTTCTCCTTCCGAGCGGAGTGTCGGCGGGTGAGCCAATGGGCTTGGCGGCGGTGACGACGGAGCATGGGCCGGCGCTCTCCGTCTCCTACTTTCCGCTGCTGACGCCCACGATGGACCAGAGCCTGACGGATGCTTCGCAGGCCGACATGGTGCTCTACGAGCGCGCTCAGGCCAATCTTTCGGCGGTGGGCGCCGGGATTCCGGAGGCGCACGGTCTGGACACCTCCTTGGCGCGGGTGGGGCTGAGCGTGGCCAGGCGCACCCCCGACGCGTGGGCGACGCGTGACGCACAGTGGGAGGGGTCGCGCCGCCCCAGCGCACTCGATGACCTCGTTGCCGAAAGCAAGCCGGCGGTGTGGTGGACGCTCCGCTACAAGACGGCTTGGTTGGCCGATGGCAGCATCGTGAGCGGCAATCCTATCTTCACCAACGTCCTCTGGAACGAGCTGGGCCGCGGCACCGATCTCCGCGAGCTGGAAACCTGGCTGGGTGAGAACGGGCACGTGGTCGACGAGCTGACGGTCGCGGTCTTCAACACCTCCGCGCCGCGTTGGCGCCAGGTCCTCCCCGACTACCCCATCGACCAGGCCGCCTCGTGTGCCGGTTGCCACGGTGAGTACGACAAAGGCTGGTCAGAAGGATTCTACGGTGAAGAAGCGCTTACGACGGTCGCGGTGCGCTATGCGGCCCAGACCGCACCGGTCGATGTCGGAACCGACCCCCAACGAGCGGCGGGGATGTCCGACTTCGCCGAGGCGCTCAATGCCCTGGTTCTCAGTCAGGCGATCAACATGGTGGTGACGGTCCAAGCGGGCTACGTCCCGCCGCCCCTTGACGGCATCTGGGCGTGGTTTCCGTACCTCCACAACGGCAGCTTCCCCACGTTGTGCGCGCTGTTGTCACCGGTCGAGGAGCGTCCCGCGCGCTTCGTCGTCGGGCCTCCCGACGATCCCGCGACCGACTTCGACGAGGCCTGCGTCGGCATCCCGGCCGTGCCACCCGAGGCGTGGCTGGCTGAGCCGAGAAACGGCGTGGACGCGTCGATCGCCGGCCTCGCGAACGGCGGGCATGAGACGGTGGTGTCAGGGGGCGATCGCGGGCATGTGATCGAGTATTTGAAGACGTTGTGAGCTCTACGACGCCGGGGTTCTGACCGGGTGCAGCGCCCGGGCCAGCGCGGTGTCAACCGAGGCGGCCGCGACGCCGTCGATGCGTGCGAGGGCGAGGCCGTGGATCGTGGACGCAAGGGAGCACGCCCGCCCCGGCTCTCCGCGCCAGCGGATCGCGCCCTCCAGGGTGCGGAGCGGCGATGGAACGGCAAACAAGCCGTGGATTCCTCGAGTGCCGATGCCCGGGGCGTGCCAACCTTCGCCCGCGACCAGGCGGTACAGGTTGGGCTGGGCGGCCGCAAAGGCGACCCACCGGCCAGCAACGTCCTCGACGCCAACTTTGCTTCGGGGTGCCAGCCCCACCTGCGTCTTCAATAATTCGAGCGCCGCCTCGGCCACCGCGCAGCGCAGGCCCGGGAGGTTCCCGAACTGGCGCACCACGGAGGTGGCGCTGACCCCCAGATCGCGCGCCAGCCCTCGGAGGGTCAGCGCGGAGGGTCCGTGGAGCCTGACGATCTGTCGCCCGCGGGCGAGCGCGGATGACCGCAGATTACCATGATGGTACCGTAGTTTTTTGTACCATAGCTCCGGAGTCGGGGGCGCGGGGCGGGGAAGGGTGGGGGTGCTCATCGGCCATATAGTAACATCGTTACTATTGTCGCGCGAGACGCGAGGCGGGTGCGCCGGGCCGTGGGGGGCGGGGGGCCCCGGGCGGGGGGCCCGGGGCGCGGGCTGCCGTTCTACAACGCTGGCAGCGTCCGACAGCTCTCGACGATGGTCGGGATCAGCGGCTGCATCTCTTCTGCCGTCCAATCCTGGGCGCGCACGACGTCGTCGTAGCCAGGGACCAGATTCAGCGGGTTGAGGGTGCGGTCCAGCGGAAAGTATAGGTTCGCGAAGGCTAGGTTGCGCTGCACATTCGGGCGGACGAGCTGCTGGATTGGGAAGAAGATGGCGCTGCGGGCGCGGGCTTTGAAGCAGTCCAGCGCCAGATAGTAGGCGTTTCGCCTCTGGATGCGGCCCGACCACACCGCTTCGTACGCGGGCTTGACGGGGACGTTGTTGACCAGGCCGCCTTCGACCAGCCGGGTGATGCCGTTTCGCGCATAGAGCCCGTCCAACAACGTCTTCATGCGCTGGTCGTCGCGCAGCACGTCGTAGTGGATGAGACCCGGAATCGACGAGGAGAAGCCGGCCGCATCGAGAATGTCGGCGTCCATCGTCGATTCGTCGGCGCCGAAGACCACCTCTTGGAGGGCGTCGGGCGTGGAGACCAACTCACGGAGGATGGTGGCCGCGTGGGTGAGCTTCTGCGCACCCCGTGCGCGGAGCTGGGTTCCTTGCCCAATGGCGTCGTCGAGGAAGTGTTCGTAGAAGTCGAGGTCGTGTTTGAGCGCGTCGACCCCGAGGCCGGTGGCCACCACGAGCAGGGGAATCTCGAGGTCGCGGAACGTGAGTGGCGTGCCCTCGGGCGTGTGGAAAAGCGAGCCGATCGCCGCCCGCAAGTACAGCCGCAGCGTTGCCGGCACGCCGTACCGGCTGTCGGTCTGCAGCGTCCGGAAAACTGCCGGAAAAGTCAGGCGTTGCGCGGCGAGGTACATCGGCGCGGTGTCGAAGACCCTCCGGCGCGCCCGGAAAAGAGCGATCAAGGCGCCCATCGACGTCCCCGAGATGAGCGCCGGTTGCAGGCCCGCCCGCTGCAAGGCTTGCCACGCCCCCGCGTAGCCGTAGCCCGCGCCGCCGCCGCCCCCGCAGGTCACCACCAGCGGGCGCTCGCAGACCTCGGCGTCGAGGCTGGCTTCGCCCAACGGGAAGTGCTCCAGCAGGCGCCGCCGCCACTCCCGCGTGGTTTGGATGAGCGGGGCCAGGTGTTGGGTGGTGCGGGCCAACGTGGCGTCCTCGTCGAGGAGGGGCGCCAGTTCTTGCTTGACGTGCCAGGCGTGGGCGGCGAGGGCGTCGGCCACATCGACATCGTCCCCATCGCGGTTGCGGACGAGCTGCAGGCGCGCGAACGACAGCACGTAGCGCAGCGCATCGACCTTGCTGCGATGGACTTCGTTGGGCCGGGCGAGGGCCAGCTTGATCACGGCCGCTTCCATGTCCTCGAAGGGCGTGCGGAAACTGCGAAGGCGGTCGACGTCCATATGCGGCGGGGGGGTATCCCCGGGCCGACGGCGGCACGGTCAGGGAGTGGTCAGGGGCAGACGAACGCGCCCCACCAATCCTCGTTGTTGTCTTCTTTGCACTCATCGACGATCCCGCTGGTGGCGTCGTTGCCGCCGTCGATGGTGATCACGAGGTCTTCGATGGGGGTGACCAAGCCGGTCAGGTTGATCTCCAGGGCGTCGCTGAGCACGCCGGCCGCGATGGTGCTGGTCCACAGCTCCTCGTGGATGAGCGTCAGCCCCGCCGAAGTGAACGACCACACGTTGACGGAGAAGTCGTCTTCGACGTCGTTGTACCCCTGGTTGCCGACAGCGACGTACATCGTGATGTTGCCGGCCTTGCACTCGTCGGTGCACACATCGACGATCTTCGCGACGAGGTCAGGACCCGAGTAGCCTGCGCCAGCGGTGAGGTCGCCCGAGCGGTAGTTGTTGTAGGTGAGCCAGTTGGTCTCTTCGTTCTGCGGGATCGAGCCGTCATCTTCGACGTTGGTGATGCTGTAGCCGTGCTGGTTCCATATCCGGCGACCCTTGCGCCAGCTGGCGTCCGCGTCGCCGAAGACCGTGACGCCGGTGTAGCTGCCCCAGCTGCCGGGGGTGTTGCAGACGGCGATGTCGGCCGAGTCGTCGCCGGTGATGTCGGCGATGCTGGGGTACTCGAGCCACGTGTTGTTGCTGTGGTTGGCGTCCTGCATCTTGATGGAGCCGTCGGCGCCGTCGAAGACCCAGACCCAGTGTTCGTCGGCGTAGACCACATCTGCGATGCCGTCGCCTTCGAAGTCGAAGACGGAGCTACCGGTATTGCCAGACGATGGATCGGTGGTGCCGGTGGACTGCCACAGGACCGAGCAGTCGGTCTCGAAGACGGTGTAGGTGGAGTTTGCGGCCACGCCGACTTCCGCCTCACCATCGCCGTCGAAGTCCGCGACCGTTGGCGGGCCGCCGTAGCTGCCAGAGGCGGCGGGGATGGCGGCCGAACACATCAGGCTGCCGTCATCGTCGAGGATGCGCATCTGCGCGTCGCCGGTGACCACGATCTCGCCGTAGTTGTCGCTGTCGAAGTTGCCGACCGCGGGGTAGCCGTCCCGCTCGCTGTTGGTCCATTCGGTGTTGCCATCGATGTCGTAGGCGGCGTTGCCAGCCACGACCTCCAAGTCCCCGTCCTGGTCGAGATCGGCGGTCACCGCGGCGCTGCCGACGTTGGTGGAGCTGCCATAGCCGCTGCTCCCCTTGCCGAGCAGACTTCCGTCCTTGTCCATGATACACGAGCCGATGATGACCTCGGGGTCGCCGTCGGCGTCCATGTCGTGGATGGCCGGCGAGTCCGACGTACCGTCCATGGCGCCGCCGCAGCCGGAGTAGTCCCAGACCTCGTTGCCCTCGTAGTCGTACACCACCACGCCGCTGCCGGTGGCGGCGACGATCTCGACGTGGCCGTCGTCATCGAGGTCCCCGCAGGCCGCGCCGCCGGTGATCTGGATGCCGCTGTAGCTACCGGCCCAGAGCTCGTCGCCATTGCTGCCGTCGAGCGCGCGGAGCACACCTGGCGAGTAGGTGATGATCAGCACGTCGGAGATGTCGTTTTCATCGACGTCGCCGTCGCCGTCGTCATCGGTCAGCGGGCAGACGATGGGCTGCATCATGCAGCTGGACGACCCTGCGGTGCCGAGGCTGAACGTCTGCCGTTCCCACTCCACCACCGGCGTGAAGGTGCCGACCTCGGGGGAAGCGCTGTAGCACTCCTCGTCCTGGGCCAAGACGCTGCCCGGGTAGTAGGAACTCGGGCACTGGGGATCGACGTGGGTGTCCCCGCCAGAGTCTCCGGTGTCGTCGGTGTCGTCGGTGTCATCCGGTGGCTCCCAATCGCTGGAGCTGTCGAAGTCGGAGGTGCCGTCGTTCTTGCCGCTGACACCGTTGTCGATGACGCAAGCAGCGCCGCAGAGGGTCAACAGGACGAGGCGGGGGGCGGAGAGCATGCTGTAGAGACCTGGAACAGGGCCATGGTACTCTGGCACGAGCAGATACGCGCACCGCATTGACACCGTCGACACATGTGGGCACCTTGCCCCGCATGCATGTGCTCGACATCCTCAAGGCCCGAGGCTTCTTCCAGGCCTGCACCGACGAATCGGGGCTCCGCGCCCACCTGGAGTCACCGCGCACGTTTTACATCGGGTTCGACCCGACGGCGGAGTCGCTCCACGTCGGCAATCTGGTGCAGCTCATGGTCATGGCCCACTTGGGGCGCGCGGGGCACCATCCCATCGCCGTTGTAGGGGGCGGGACCGCGAAGGTCGGTGATCCTTCCGGTCGCGACAGTACCCGCGACTTCATGGACAACGAGAGGCTAGAGGCGAACAAAAGAGGCATCGGCGCTCAGATCGCCAAGTTCTGCACTGGCCGGATGATCGACAACGCCGACTGGCTCGACAAGCTCGGCTACATCGAGGTCCTCCGCGAGATCGGCCGTTACTTTTCGGTCAATGACATGCTGCGCGCCGACAGCGTGCGCACGCGGCTGGAGCGTCACCAAGGGCTGTCCTTCATCGAGTTCAACTATGTCCTGTTGCAAAGCTACGACTTCTTGGAGCTTTTCCGCCGGCACGGCTGCACGATCCAGGTCGGCGGCGGCGACCAGTGGGGCAACATCGTCAGCGGAATGGACCTCATCCGGCGCATCGAGCGTGGCCAGTCGTTCGGGCTGACGACGCCGCTTTTGACCACGGCGGACGGCGCGAAGATGGGCAAGTCCGCCAATGGCGCCGTGTGGTTGGATCCGGCCCGCGTCGCGCCCTACGAGTACTTCCAATACTGGCTGAACGTCGACGACCGCGACGTCGAGCGCTTTCTGAAGCTTTTCACCTTCTTGGAGCTCGACGCCATCGATGTTTCGGACATCCGCGCCGCCAAGCGCACCCTCGCCCTTGAGGCCACCGCGGTGGTTCACGGTCGCGACGCGGCACGGGCGGCCGAGGCTGCGGCGCGGGTTGCCTTCGCGGGCGGGGTGAGCGAGGACATGCCAACCATCACGGTCAGTTTTCCGGTGGGGGTGCTCACGGCGCTGGTGGCGGCGGGGGCGGCCAAGTCCAACTCGGAAGCGCGGCGCTTGGTGGAGGGCGGGGCGGTCTCCTTCGGCACCGAGAAGATCACCGACGTCAAGGCCACGATCGACGGGCCGGGCGTGCTTTGGGCGGGAAAGAAGCGGGCCACCCGGCTCGAGTCGGCCTGATGTCGCCGCTCGTGCGGGAAGACGCGCTCTTCTCGTGGTTCAACGCGCTCCACGGTCCGACCTGGGGGTCGGTGCTCGACGCGGGCACGGGGGACCACTCCTTGCGCTGGCTGCGCTCGTTGTCGCCGCGTTCGCTGACCGCGGTCACGGCGGAGAGCTGGCGGATGGACGGGCTGAGGCAGGTGGCGCCCGAGGCCCAGGTGATCCTGGGCCAGTGGACGGACCCGACGCTCTTGGCCGGGGAGCGCTTCGACGTGGTCGTCGCCGACTACGTGATCGGCTCCATTGACGGGCACGCGCCCTATTTTCAGTACCAATTCCTGGAGCGCATCCGCCCCCACGTCGGTGCCCGGCTGTTCCTCGTGGGCCTGGAGCCCCAGCCACGTGATGGCAGCGTGCTCGACGAGGTGTGTCGTGTCCGTGACGCCGCCATTCTTCTGGCGGGCCATCGGTGCTACCGGGAGTACCCCCGCGACGTGGTGCTGGACTGGCTCGGGCGGGCGGGATTCCGGGCCATGGACAGCAAGTGCTTCCCCAATCGCCTGGGTGAGCGCTTCGTCAACGGGCAGCTCGACGTTGCCGAGAAGAAGCTGCCGTACTTCCGAGACCGGGCGGTCGCCGCCTCGATGGGGGCGCACATCGCCGAACTTCGCGCCCGCGCCTTGGCGGCGGTGCCGCAGGTCTGGGGCGCGGACTGGGTGATCGCCGCCGAGGTTGGATAAGGCGCAGACATGCTTGTTGTGCTGTCGGCCCTCGCCTTTGCCCGTCCCGTCGATCCGGCGCTGCCTGAAGCGCGCATGACCAGCGTTCTGGCGGAGGCTTGGCGGGCCAGCGGAGAGCCCGCGGCGCTGGCGCAGCTCCAGGTTCACCGGCCGGGGCTCGGCTCCAGCGTACAGGTCGTGGTCGAGCTGCGCGCGGGCACCGATGCGAGGGCGTTCGCCCGGCGCTTGACGCTGCCGGTCGAGGCGACGATCGGCACGATGGTGCAGCTGTCCATGCCGCTGGCGCGCTTGGCGGAGGTCGCGTCGCAACCGGAGGTCCTCCACCTCCGCGAGCCGCACCGCGCCTGGCCGAAAGAGGTCACCAGCGAAGGCTACGCGGCGACCATGTTGACCGACTGGCACGCCAACGACCAGGTCACGGGCGCCGGGGTCACCGTCGCGGTGCTCGACGTCGGCTTCGATGGCTACGAGGCCCTGCTCGGCGGGGAGCTTCCAGGCGAGGTCACGACCGACTTCTCGCGCGGCGCGCCCAACAGCAGCAATCACGGCGCGGGTGTCGCCGAGATCATCCACGACTTCGCGCCGGACGCCGAGCTCATTTTCGCTAGCTTCGGCACCGAGGTCGAGTACGGCGAAGCCCTGCAAACGCTACTGGACGCCGAGGTGGACGTCGTCAACTGCAGCATCGGCTTCGACAATACGGCGCACGCCGACGGTACCTCGGCCGTCACGCGCTACGCGGATGGCATGGTCGAAGGCGGCGTGATCATGGTCGCCGCGGCGGGGAACGAAGCCAAGCGCTACCGGATCGGCGCGCTCTCGGCCGAGGCGGGCAGCCAATACGTGAACATCGGCGACCACTACTCCACCAAGGTCAACGCCCCCAACGGCCGGGTCAACGTGAGCTTTCGGTGGAGTGAGCCCTTCGGGGCGGCAGGCATCGATCTCGATCTGGTGGTCTTCGAGGCTGAGACGCAGCGTGAGTGCGGCCGCTCCGAGAACCCCCAGGATGGTGACGACGACCCCTTCGAGGAGGTGCAGGTGGCCGAGTGTGGCGAGAGCGCGTACGTCGCGGTTTTCACCGAGCTCGGGACCGACCTTTCTGGTCTGACCGGGTATCTCCACGCGCGGTCGGGCGTCGACGAGGAGGAAGCCACGTTGGTTCAGTCCTTGTCGTTGCCGGCGGACTGTTTTGGATGCATCGCGACGGGCGCATACACGGTCGAGGACGACAGCATTCCTGACTACTCCAGCCGCGGTCCAACCAACGACGGTCGTACCAAGCCCGATTTCGTGGGACCTTCGGGAGTTCACACCGCGACGACCGGGGAGGAGGGCTTCACCGGGTCGAGCGCCGCGGCGCCCCACGCTTCGGGGCTGGCGGCGCTGTGGGTGCAGGCGACGGGCATCCATGACGGCCCGGCGGAGTTTCTGACCTGGGCGGAGGAGGGGGCGCGGGACCTCGGCGGCGAGGGCTTCGACAATGTGGCCGGCCGCGGGGCCTTGGCGGCCAACGAGGTGCCGCCGGAGGCGTGCGCTTGCCAGGGCGGCGGCGGGTCGTGGAAGTGGGGCGCGCCCCTGGCCCTCTTGTTGGTGGCGCGGCGGCGGCGGTGATGTGGCTCGTCCTTCTGGGCGGCTGCGCGCCCGCGGGCGGAGAAGGGTTCGTCGTCGGGATCGTCGGCAGCGTCGCCGACGGCGAGGGTCTTGCGCTTTCGGGTGCGGAGCTCGACTTCCTCGGGGACACCGGGGCGGTGATTGGGCAGACGACGGCGGATGACGAGGGCGGCTGGACCTGGCCGGTGCTCGCGACCGAGCGCGAGGGCAACGTCTTGTCCGTGGTGGCGCGAACCGACACCCATGAGGCGGGGTTGGCCAGCTTCGTGGTCAACTTCGTCAATGTGGAGACCGCGACCCTGCGCGGCGGTCCCAACCAGACCTGGGATACGCAGCGTCGTGACGTCGCCTGTATACGTCTGGACGTCAAGTCCGATGCCGTCAGTGTTTCAGGGAGGATCGTGGATCCGGGAGGCGATGCGGTCGGGGGACTTTTCGGCGTCGTCCAGCGCGGCTGGGACGCACCGGTGGGTGCCGCCCCGGATGCCAGCTTCGAGACCGGCTCGGACGGAAGCTTTTCGGCCTCGGTGCCCCTGGCCGGGCTGTACACGGTCTACGTGGCGCCCACCGGCACCTGGGCGGGGACACGTTTCCCCGTACTGACGACCGCATTTGCGGAGGAAGTGGTCGCCACGATCGCGCCGCTTCAGGCGCCGGGACGGCTGCTCGCCTCCGTGTGGTGGGCCAGCGCGTTGGATCTGGACCTGCACCTGACCGCACCCGAGCGCGATGCCGATGCGACCGGTCCGAACCAACGAATGCACCTGTGGGCCGACCAGCCGCACCATCCCGTTCGGGCCACGTCGGACTTCACGGCGGAGATGGTGCGCACGGCGGCCGCGGGTCCGGGTCCGGAGGTGGTGATGCTCTACACCCCCGCCGGCGCCGGCCAGATCCGCCTCTCGGTCGTGGACCGGTCCAACCTCGATGACGCAGGCAGCACCTCGCTCGCGGCGTCGCGTGCGCTGGTGCAATGGTGGCTGGGCGAGGACATCCCTCGCTACGCCTGGGTCAGCCCGCTCGCGGTCGCGACCACGTGGCGCGCCGCGGAGCTCGACTCCCGCGCCGCAACCGTGTACGCCGTGGAGACGTACAGCTCGGGCTTGGATTCGGCAGACGACGACTCCTTTTGAGTTGCGCCGCAAGCGCCGGTCGATTAGCTGCCGGCGCCGCCCTGGGTAGACCCCCGCATGGCCCTCTGGTCCGAGCGCAGCATCTCTGAAATCCGCCGCCTTCCAGGAGCAGATCACAGCTATCTCAAACAGTTGTGCGATGGCGATGGTGAGCCCGTCAGGAACGCGGTGCGGGGGATGGTGCAGCGAATCGGGGAGCCCTTCGCCGCGCGTGCCCAGGACCTGCTGAGCTCGGTCGACAACCGCAAGTTCTTTCAGGGATTTGCGGAGGCCGTCAGCCTGTCGCTCCTTGTCCGCCAGGGCTGGACTTTGCGCGCTATCCAGCCCGTCGGTGCGCGGCTGACAGTGGTCCGCCCGGATGGCGCGGTGTTCGTGCTGGCGGTCGTTTCTTTCCTCCATCAGACCCGCCCTGGCGGGGACGCGCAGACCCTGCGCCGGATGATTGAGGCGCTCTCGCGCGTCGCGGCGCGCCATCGTTTCGTCGTGCTCATCCGCCGCTGGCCTCCCCACGACGTCGATCCCGAGCCGGTGCGTCGCGCGCTGGAGTCGTGGTTGGCGCAGGTCGGGACGGGGCAGTGGGAGGGGCGGTACGCCGCCTTCGAAGACGAACGCATCTCCCTGGAGTTCTGCCTCACCGGGGAAAAGACCCGCGGCGGCCAGTCCCCGCTGGCGTTCGCGCTCGGGCCCTTCGTGGCACACCGAGCGATGGAAGTGCTGGAGCGGCGCGTGGTTCGTGAGCTCGATCGCCATGTGTCGTCGCCCGAGTCGTCGCTTCCGCTGCTGGTCGCGGCGGTGTCCGACCAACCCTGGTCCATCAACCCCGGCTACCTCCGCGATTTCCTGTACGGCCGGCCGACGATCACCCAAAGTGACGACTCCGGCAGCACCTGCGAGTTCGGCGGCCTCCCGGGGCCGTGCGCCTTCCGCGATCCGCTCTACGACGGCTTTTCAGGGCTCCTGGTCGTCGACCGTGAGCCGACGCGGCCGCTGGAATTCCGGGCGCAGGCGCTGCTCAACGCCTGGGCCCGCGTCGGGCTCGCGCCGGCCGACGTTGGAATTCGTGCGTTCGGCGCGGTGCCGGGCGCAGCGCCGCCGACCATGCGCTGGTATGTGGGGGACGGCGAGGCGCTACCGCTCGGATGACTCCCTCACTTCAGCCCACCGGCGTCGGATGGATCGAAGTCATCACCGGCTGTATGTTTTCCGGCAAGACCGAAGAGCTGATCCGCCGCTTGCGCCGCGCACAGTATGCGCGGCAGCGTGTGGTGGTGTTCAAACCGGGACTCGACGCACGCTATGCCGAGGACAGCGTCGGCTCGCACTCCGGCATGCGGATGCGCAGCTTCCAGATCGAACGTGCCACCGACATCCCTGGTCTGGTGGGCGAAGCCCAGGTCGTCGGGATCGACGAGGCCCAATTTCTCGGCCCGGACCTCGTGGAAATTGTGGAGACGTTGGCCAACGGCGGCGTGCGCGTGGTCGTCGCCGGGTTGGACATGGACTACCTGGGCCGCCCCTTCGAGCCGCTCCCCCAGTTGTTGGCGGTGTCCGAGTACATTACCAAGAACCTGGCGATCTGCATGGTCTGTGGCAATCCCGCCGATCGCAGCCAACGCATCGTGAACCGTGACGCTCGCTTCCTCGTGGGTGAGACCGACGCCTACGAAGCGCGCTGCCGGCGTTGCTGGGACCCGCTGAACTTCACTCCCCGGCAAGAGCGCCTCGGCCTCGGCGAAAACCTCTCGGAGTCATGAGCATGGAAGGCATCTACGAGCGCATTCCTTCGTCGGCGATGGGTCGCGACGTGCATATGTGGCGGTACGGCTGGTGGGGCGCGCCGGTCATGGTCTTCCCAAGCGCGGCCGGCTTCGCGCACGAATGGCAGAAGGAGGGCATGATCGACACGCTGGCGCCGCTGTTGCAGGCAGGTCGCATCAAGTTGTACTGCCCTGAGTCCAACGTCGCGGAGGCGTTCACCAAAGACGGCGACGGCGCCCAGAAGATTGCCACCCACCTGCGCTACGAGCGCTTCATCCTCGAGACGATGGTTCCGTTCATCCGTCGCGACTGTAAGTTGCCAGATGTCCGGATTGGCACGGTCGGTTGCTCGCTCGGGGGGCTCTACGCGGCGCTTTTCGCGTTGCGCCATCCGGAGGTCTTCGGTCACGCCCTGTGCATGAGCGGGCGCTACGAGATCACCCAGTTCCTCAAGGGCTACAACGCGCCCGACGTGTACTTCAACAATCCGCTGGCGTTTGTGCCCAACCTGGACGGAGAGGCGCTCCATCGCACCCGCCGCACCCACTTGACGATGGTCTGTGGCACCGGCCAATGGGAAGAAGGCTGCATCGAAGAGACGATCGCCCTGTGCGAGCTGTTCCGGCAGAAGGGAATCCCTCACGACCGCGACATCTGGGGTCGCGACAGTGCCCACCACTGGAGCTGGTGGAAGAAGCAGACCTTGCACCATTTGGGGCGGGTTTACGGGGGATAGGGTCGTTCGGGTCGGGTTGGCGGCCGCCCTTGCGGGCGCCGCGCTCTCGCTGCGGGCGGAGCCCTTCGCTCGATCGCTGCCGCGTCGTCAGTGGTGCGGGTGACGCAGGTGCGATCCTCGGGCGGGTCGGTGGCGGTGTTGGCCGAGGTGACCGGTCGCGGCGCGCGGGGAGGGGGCGACCCCGCCGCCGCCCCCCGCGCCGGCGGCTCCCTTGGTCACCTCCGGTCGGGCTGGGGTGGTCCGATCACCGATCCCCTCGAGCCGCCGGGAGGCGGCGGCGCCCGCCGTGAGCGGCGGGAATGGCTGTTTTCCACCCAGGACCGAGTCGGCATCGCCCGACGTCGGGCCGTCGCCGTCCCGCTCAGAGCGTATAGATAAACGGCAAGACCGGCGCCGCCTCGGCAAAGAGGATGAAGGCCACCATCGCCAACAAAACCAGGATGATCGGGGTCATCCACCAAGCTTTTTCGTGCACCAGGAAGTACCAGAACTCGCGGAGCAGGCCGCGGTTGCCAGCAGGGAGCTCGGGCTGATCGTCGGACATCGGGAAAGTCTACCGCATTCAGCCGAGGATGTCTCCGGCCCACCAGAAGTGCACGAGTCCCAGGACACCCGCCGCCGCCACGAGGTTTCCCGTCCAGCGCCGGGTGAGCGCCGCGGCGGTGCACGCGCACGCCAGCGACGACAAGAGCACCAGCGGCACGAAGTAGTGCGTCGGCGAATGGTCGATGGTGCACAAAAGCAGCGAGTAGGTCAGGGCGGTGCCGAGGGCGACGCGAGTTCCCAGCGGCCAGGTCAGCGCCGCGAGCAGAGGGGTGAACCCGCCGTACCACAACCAGCCCCAATAGAACGCCGGGATACGGCTGAGTAGCGCGGTGGGAGCGAACTCCCCGTGCCAGTGCTCGGGGCCAGACTCCCAGGCCACCGTGGCCAGCCACCCGTCGAGCGCGCCAGTCGCATAGCCGCCCAACCCGAAGGCCAGGATCGCCAGGAACACGACCTGGACGAGTCGGCGGGCCTGGGTGCGATCCTTCTGAAAGAGCGCTCCCATCAGCACCACAGCGGCGCCGGGGTACCGTAGGAGCTGCGCGGCCAGCCCGAAGAGCGGAGCGCGGCTGGTCAGCCCCGCCACGATCGCCACCCCATAGAGGGTGTCCGGCATCCCAGCGCTGCCGGGCTCGAGCACCAGCTTCCCCACCACCACGGCCGCTGCTCCTGGCAGGGCCCACGCCACGATCGGGGCGTCAGCCGCGTAGCGACGCAGGAAGAGCAGCCCTCCGAGTGCGCCGACTGCGAGCACCACCAGGAGGAGCACGTTCGCGGTCGGCTGGCCCCCATGGGTCAGGACAATCGCCGGCCCCATCACCCAGGTCCACAAGGGCGGCTGAACGTCGGTGACCCAGCGCTCGTCGGCCCAGCGCAGCTGCTCGACCATGTTGAGGAGCTGGTAGTAGTGGCGGAACGGGAGCTCTCCAGTACCGTCGAGCGTCCACAAGCCTGCTTGCGACGCGACGACGTAGAGGGTGGTGCTCTCCGGCTCGCCGGCGTTGAGCAGGATCGACTCCCCCTCGCCAAGCTGGTCCACCCAGGTCGCGGCCACGCCTTGCCCGCGGTACCGCCAGACCGGTCCTTCTGCCGGGTCCTCGGTGGGGGACAGCTCGACCGTGAGCCGCTTCTTGCCGAGCCCTTTGAGCCGCGCGCCAGGAAACGCGTGCATCGCGATGATGAACGGGCCGTCGGTCGGCCCCACGAGCCGGGTCTTTCCGCCGCCAGGGCGCAGTCGCAGCACGCCGTCGGTGGGGTCACCAATCGCCACCGCCTCGCGCCAGGCGCCCTCTGCCAACGGGGCCCTCCCGTTTTCCGGCAGCCGCTCTGCGGCGTCCGCGAGGTACCAATAGCGGTCGAGCGGCCGCGCCACATCCCCGGCCGAGCGTGCAAACCACGCCGCGAGGAGCCCGAGCGCCATCGTGGCGCCGAACGCCTGGCGCGCGGGAGGCAGCCAGGGGCCACCGGCATCCTTGCGCGCCAGCCAGGCGCCGACCAGCGCAGACAGCAAGGAGACCGCGAGCTGGGGCCACCCGGCGACCTCCACCGTTCGCGCCAGCCCCCAGCCTACGATCGTGGCAGGGAGGCTCCACCAGAAGGTTTCGAACAGCACGCGGATCACGTCGGGCTCCGCCCTGCCCGCCCGTCGATTGGCGGCGATCGCCAGCGCGAAGCCGGGCGCAAAGTAGAGCGCCGGGATGCCGAAGAGCGCCTGCCACACCTCCCGCAACGGGCTGGCCTGGGTGATCGCGGCGAGCGCGATGGCCGCGAGCGGAAGGAGGAGGCTCACCGTCGACGTTTATCATCGTGAGCGGCTTGGGGAGGTAGAGGCTGGGCTTCGCGGCGTAATGGGTTTGTAGGACGCCCCGCGCGCCGGCAACGGCGCCGGAATATCAGGAGGGATGGAAGGTGCGGATGTGGTCGCTCAAAGACAAAGTGGTGCTCATCACCGGGGCCAGTCGTGGGGTGGGCGCAGCGTGCGCCGTCGCGTTGGCCCGCCAAGGCTGCAAACTGGTGCTCGCGGCCAAGACGATCGCGCCGGATCCTCGCCTTCCGGGGACCTTGCTCGACTGCGCCCGGGATGTCGAGGCGGCCGGCGGTGAAGCGCACGTGGTGGCCTTCGACGCGCGGGACTCGGAGGGGTGCGATCACGTTGTCCAACAGGCGGTCGAGCGCTTCGGCGGGCTCGACATCCTGGTCAACAACGCGGGCGCGATTCATTGGGGTCCGGTCGCCGACTGGTCGATCAAGCGCTTCGATCTGGTCTTCGGGGTCAACATGCGCGCGGCGTTCGCGGTGAGTCGGGCCGCGCTGCCCCATCTCCGCGCGCGAGGCGGTGGCCACGTTTTGATGATGTCGCCGCCCATCGTGATGGCGGCGCTGCACGGCAAGGCGCCGTACCTCGTCTCGAAGTGGGGGATGACCGCGCTGGCGATGGCGATCGACGCCGAGGAGGAGGCCCACGGCATCTCCGCGACGGCGCTCTGGCCGGTGACTGGGATTCGCACGGCGGCGACGGAAAACCTGGGGATGGGCGAGCCGCGCGAGTGGCGCACGCCCGCGATCCTCGCCGACGCTACCGTGGCGCTCTTGGCCCGCGACCCTCGAAAGTCCCGATTCCGCGCGTGGCTGGACGAAGAGGTCCTGGCCGAAGCGGGCATCACCGACCTGCGTGGGTACCGCTGCGATCCCGACCACGAGCCGATGCCGATGTCGATCGAGCTGGTGGATCCGGGGTGGGCGGCGCGGAACGGGCGCTGACGGCGAGGGGGTGTCGCGCTGGAACCTCCGCCCCGAGGTGATGATCGAGCCTGGCGACGACGGCGGCCTCGACCTGCTCGACCCGCTTTTCGAGCGGCTGATTCGTCTGGATGCAAGAACGGTAGAATCGCTCGATGAGGCCGATCCTGTCGCGATTGCAGAGCTGGATGCCGCCTACCTGCGTGCCTGCCCGGAGGCCGACGCCCTCCGCCGCGCCGCCTGGTACGCCCGTCTGCGGCCGGAGCCGGTCGCGCCGCGCGTCGACGACGCTGTCGATTGTGCGACGATCGCGGCGGGGGTCGCCACCCTCGGCTGGGCGGATGCGTGGAAGGACACGGAACGGTGGCGTCGCCTGATCGAGACCGCCCGTTCCGGGGGCGGGGCGCTTTCTTTGTCCGGACTGGTCCCCGGCGCGCTTGCGACGGCCGCTGCGGTCCAGGCCAACCACCTGCCACTTTCGCCGATGGAGACGCCCATCGTCAGCGGGAGTCGCGCCGTCGTCGACGACGCCATCGGCGGCGCGCTCGCGGCGGTCCGCGCGTTGTTCGACGCCCCCGAGGCGCGAGCGGCGTTCGGTGCGGCGCTGGGGCGCGCGCTCAATCTCGGCCTGACGCTAAACGCCTGGTCGTTGGCGCCCGGTCAGCGAATGGCGGCGCATCCCGACGGCGCCCGGTACGCAGCGACGTTGGTGGTGGGACTCAACGCTGGCTGGACCGCGGCCGACGGCGGTGCCGTCGCGTTCGGCGAGCCGGGTCCCGACGGGCTTCGGGTGCGCTCGCGCTGGTTGCCCCACCTGGGCGACGTGCTGGTCTTCGCCCCGACGGCCGACACCTGGCACGCGGTCGAGCCGCCGACCCGCCCCCGGTGGACGCTCTCGGGTTGGTGGTTGGGATGATCGTGCTGGTCGGGCGCTGCGGCCTGGAGCGCCTCGCGGACGCGCTCCGCCGGGCGGGGGAGGCGGTGGCCGTGCTGCCCACGACAGACCCTTCCGCGATCGCGGCGCTCTCCCCGGAGCTGGTGTACGCCGATCTCTTCGACCGGGACTGGATGCGCGCGAGCTGGAACGCGGCGCTTCGCGGCATCGTACCGCCGGCCGACGGCGTCATTTTGGCACGGGCGGCGCTTCCGGCGCTGGAGCGCTTTCCCCTGGTTCTCCGCGGAGTGCGCTGGCCGCCCCTGGGTTCGGCGGGGCTGGAGGGCTTGCGGCCAAACACGATTGCGGCGTGGAGCGAGGCGGCAGCGCTGGTTCTGGGGCACCGGGTGGTCGATGTCGCCGGCTTGTGGGCCCGGCACGGCATCCTCCAGGACGCTGTCCGCTTCGGCGTTGGGCACGGCGAGCCGGAGCTGGGTGAGTTGGGTGAGAGCCGACTTGGCGCCGGCGATGCAGCCGACGTCGAGGCGGCCGCAGTGCTCGCGTGGCTGGCGGCCCGGCGCGGGCAGATCATCAAGGTGATCGTGGTTGATCTGGACGACACCCTCGTGCATGGGGAGATCGCCGCGGGCGATTTCGCCGACCGAAATCCGGCGTGGGCGGCCGAAGCATCGGTAGATTCCGATATGGCGTTCTGGAAGGCGCCACGGGGGCTGCACGACGCGTTGCGGGTGTGTCGAATGCGAGGAATCGCGCTGGCCTTGTGCAGTCGTAACGATCCGGCGTTGGTGCACGCCCGGTTCCGACTCCGACGCGACCTGCGCGAGGACCTCTGCGACCTCGACAGCTTCGATGTGGTAGAGGTGGGATTCGGCACCAAGTCGGGGGCGTGTCGGCGCATCGCCCAGCGGCTCGGCGTCGCGTTGGGCACCCTTGCCTTTCTGGACGACAACGAGGTGGAGCGGGCGGAGGTCGAAGCCAACGCTCCTGGCGTGCGCGTGCTGGCGGGCGAGGTCGCCGGCTTTCGCGAGACGTTGCTGACCGGAGCCGGCTTCTTTCCCTGGGCGCGGTCCGACGCGGCTCGCGTGCGCTCCGCCTCCTGGAAAAGTGGGGGCGCGGTCGCCCATGCGACCGGTAACGGCGAGGCGGCGCTCACCCGGTTTCTACACGGTCTCGAGCTGATCGTAGAGGTGAGGCCCGCAGTGGACGCCGACGCCTCGAGGGTGGAGGAGCTGCTCCTCCGCACCAGCCAGCTTCGCCTCACGGGCGTCGCCGCCATCCCGCCAGGCGCTCGGGTGTACGTCGCTTGGGTGCGCGACCGGCTCGCCGATCATGGACTGGTCGGCGCGGGCTGGTTTGTCGGGGAGGGAGCGGGTCGGCGCCTCGGGGAGCTCGCGGTGTCCTGTCGGGTGCTGCCCCACCGGGTGGCGGCCAGCATCTTGGCGTTGATGATGGCTGAAGAGCCCGGAGCCGTGGTCGACCGAGTGGACACGGGGAAGAACGCGGCGAGCGCCGGATTGGTCGAGGAATCGATGGGCGGCCCCGCGAGTTGGGTGCGGGCTTGTGTTAGCCGTCCGCCGAGATAGGCCCCGCCCGCCATGAAGCTGCTCCTCCTCGCCTCCGCTCTCGCGGGCGACGCCGCCTTAGCCGCCAACAAAAAGGTGCCGGTCGCCTACGTCGACGACCTGCAGTTCAAGGTCGCCGTGCTCCTCGAAGAGAAGGTCAAGGCGATCGTGCCCAGCACCTGGGTGGCGCAGTCCACGCCCAAGGGCAGCTACGAGCCCCCCCAGGACGGCGTCCTCGGGCGCGAGTCCGAGTTCCGCATCGGGGTGATGTGCGGGCCCAGTTGCAAGCCCGTCGATGACTGGACGCCAGTGCTCGAGGCCGAGCTGCTCAAGGAGATGCTGTCGTGGAGCTGGCGGAAGGAGCGCGACGAAAAGAGCCTCACCCAGCGGTTCATGACCGCGCGCGCGTCCAACGGCACCGTGCAGGTCATCCGCGTCATCTCGGCGCCCGGCGGCAACAAGGCCGTCTACTGCCGCGTGCGGCTGATCCCCCAGGGCGGCGGCATCACCCACGATCCACTCATCGACAAGCTGGTACCCGCGTTTGAGGAAGCTTGCCTCGGGATGAAACTGTAGCCCTACGGAAAAAACCGCGCCCGCTCGGCCAGCGTCGGCACCCGGCAGGCGTCGAGTTTGCCCCAGACGCGGAAGCGCACCCGCGCCACCAGTCGGTAGCCGAGATCGGTGAGCACGCGCGGCAGGAGCCCAAACGCACGAAACCACGACCATGGCGCGGGCAGGTGCGCGGCGATGGCGAACGCCGCCGCGCTACGGAAGAAGAGCTTGCCCCCCTCCAGGTACACGACGGTATCGATGCCGCGGGGCATCTCCGGAAAGCGCACCCGGAGCGCGTCGGCGGTGGCGCCCTGGAGCGCGGCGAAACGGAACCGGCCCGTCGGGTCGTGGGCGAGGGTCCACTGCACCAGCCCGTCGCACATGCCGCACTCGCCGTCGTAGAGCACCAGTCGATCGGGGAGCGAGGGCGGGGTCACCACGAGAAGCTAAGCGCTACCTGCGTGCGAGCAATGCCCGGTCGACCCGAAGTCGCGAGGCGGCGACCAGCCACCGCCGAAGCGGGGCGGCTTCGGGGACCCCGAGGAGCCCCCGGGCAAGGGCGCGGGTCGGCCGGGCGTCGAGGCGCTCGCCGTCGAAGACGCAGTGGCCATCGGCGTGAACGCGGGCGCCGTCGCTGCGCACGTTGTCGCCTTCCCATCGGGGCGGAGGGCAGGCGTCGAAGAGCCGCGTGGCGAGGGCGCGGAGGGTGCCGATGGCGTCGGTGCGGCGTTCGGAGCCGAACCGTCGGGCGAGGACGTGGCGCTCGTTGGCGAGGTGGGCTGCCATCGCGCCGATCAGCCATCGAGCCCGGTCGATCGGGGCGGCGTCCGTCAACATTGCCGCGGCACCCAGCGGATCCTCGGCATCGAGGGCGACCAGCAGCGCGCCCGCGACCGCGCCTCCGCCGCTGCCGGCCTCGCGGCCCACGAGGTGCCAGGCGCCGTCGAACCACAGCATCCGGGCGGCCAGCGCCTCGCCGGCCCCGAGCCTCCCCTGTGCGGAAGCGGCGATCACCACGGTCGCAAGCGCGGCCTGCAAGGCGACGTCCTCGCCCAAGGCGGCCTCGCCCTTTAGGGGCACGAGGTCGCCGAGCGTGTACGCCACCGGCGGCGACCAGGCCGCTTCCGGCTCGATGGCATCGGCCTCCCAGGGCAGTCCATCCTCGACGGCTGGACCCCGCCGTAGCACCCGCCGGGTGCCGTCGGTCATGTCCACCGCGTCCCACCAACTGGTCACCCCATCGGTCGCGATGCGCTCGCGCACCCGCCCGCTCACCGGAGCTCGAGCGTCGCGTTGCTGATCACCAGGTTGCCGTCGCCATCGCGCGTCTGCAGCGAGTAGACGCCGGGCGCGATGCTCCACCCCGCGACGTGTAGCCTGGTGCCGTTGGGGACTGGGCGCGCGAAGCGAACCGCGAGGCGACGGAGGCGGCGCGCGTCGCCTTCCCCAACGGCTCGGAGGGCCGCCGCTCCGGTCATCGCCATGGTGCACAGGCCCTGAAGAATCAGGTCCTTATGCCCGGCGGCCCGGGCGGTTGCGGTGTCGATGTGGATCGGGTTGTCGTCGAGCGACGGCTCGGCGTACCGGATCGAGAGGTCGTCGCCGACCACGGCCTCGGCCCCAAACGTGGGCGGCCCGCGATCGGGCTCGGGCGGTGGCGGCGGTTTCGGGGCGTCGCTGGTGCGTTTTGGCCCCCGGATGAAGTAGGTGGTCTTGGCCTCTACCGCGAGCTGGCCGTCCACAAACCCGGAGAGGCGGCTGACGACGACCGTCCCGCCGGACTTTTCTTCCACGGACTCAAGCTGGGCGCGAAGCTGCACGAGGTCCCACGGCCGCAAGGGGCGGTGGAAGGTGGCGTCATGTTCGCCGTGGACCAGCCGCAGCAGGTCCAGCTCCAGCTGGGGGTCGGTGGCGATCTTGAACATCAGCCCGTGAAACAGCCGCACGTGGAACATCGGCGGCAGGATCGGGTCGGCCCCCGCGTAGGCCGCGGAGTGATCGCCGGTACAATCGGCGTACATCGACGCGAAGCGGGGCTCGGCGAACGTTGCGCCGTCCTCCCACCGTTTTCCGATCGGCCACACCCTCGCGGCCGAGACGGGCGCCGTTTCGGGGGCGGACACGGCCCCCGGGGCATCGCCGGCGGCGGGGCGCGCGGAAAAGTCGAAAACCATCGCGAACTTCATCAGCACGCCCATGTTGTCGGCGGTGATCCTACCCTTCATGAACGCCTTCTCGGGCGCGATCTTCTGATTGAAGATGCCGACGATGGTCTCGGTGTCGGACTTCAGCACGCAGTCGGCCGCGCCGGTGAGGCCTTCCTCGACGCGGCACGTCCCCGCTTCGATGACCAGCGTATGGCTGGATCCGTCCTTGATGGCGAAGTGCAGCCGCGCCCGCCAATCGCCCGCCTTTTCCGGGCGAAAGGCCAGCGGTACGTGCGAGAACGCCGCCTTGACGAGGTCGGGGCCCGCCGCCGCAGCCGGCGCGCCGACCGGCGCCAGCTCGAAAGCGGTGATCGTGGGCCAGGCAGCGCCGATCTCGGCGAGCGTCCACGGCGCGTCGCCGGCCTTCTCGACGCCTTCGTTCATGTGCACTTCGTACAGGTGAAGGCGCTGCCCGGCCACGCCAACGATCGTCCCGGTGACGTTGCGTGCGGCCTCGGTGGCCAGGAAAACCACGACAGGGCTGATGTGCGCCGGCGAAAGATCGGCGCCGACCCGGTCGATGTCTTCGGTCATCCTCGTTTTGGCGATCGGCGCGATCGCGTTGACGTTGATGTTGGCCTTTTTCAACTCCATCGCCAGGACACGCGTCAGCCCGTAGATGCCGGCTTTGGCCGCCGCGTAGTTCGACTGGCCGTAGTTGCCGATCATGCCGGAGACACTGGTGGTGTTGATGATCGAGCCGCCCTGGCGCGAAAGCGCGGGAATGGCCGCCTTGCAGACGTTGTAGCTGCCCTTTAGGTGGACGTCGATCACGAGGTCCCATTCGGCCTCGGTCATCTTGACGAAGCTCTTGTCGCGCAGGATGCCGGCGTTGTTCACGACCACGTCGAGGCGCCCCCATCGATCCAGCGCGGCGTCGACCATGCGCTGGCAACCCTCCGCGACGCTGACGCTGTCGGTGTTTGCGAGGGCCTCGCCGCCCAGTGCGACGATCTCGTCCACCACCCGCTGGGCGGGTCCGCCGTCGGCGCCGCTGCCGTCGCGACCGCCCCCGAGGTCGTTGACCACCACGCGCGTACCCTCGCGCGCAAACGCCAGCGCATGCTCGCGCCCGATCCCGTTCCCGGCGCCCGTGACCAGCACCACCTTCCCACGCAGGCCCGGGGTCATATCAGATGCACTCCGACCACCAGGCCGCCGGCTTCCCACCGGTCGCGGGAGGCGCGCCGCTGCCAGCGCACGTCCAGGTCGACCCACGCCGACATCGCGCCCGTGTCGATCGCCATGCGGAGTTGTTCGGTCGGCTGAACCCCGATGGCGATCGCGCAGCCGTCGGCGCCGAGGTTCAAAAGCTGCCCTTCCGTCTGGACCGGATCGATGATCCGGATTGGCCAGCGCAGCCGCTCGCGCTGGCCGCCGCGCCGCTGTCCGAAGGCGTCGGCCGGCGCGTCCTCCGAGGCCTTGAGCGCCTGGTCCCGCAAGAAGACACAGTCGAGGTACCGGCTCAGCGCCTGTTCGCCGAGCTTGCTGACCAGGGCCTGCCGCGCGCCGACGTAGCGGTGCATGCTGCGTAGATAGCGGTCGAGGAACATGCCCCGCTCGGTGTCCTGTCGCGACTCATCGGTCGGGGGCGTGGTCAGCATCTTTCGGCGCAGCGTGTCGGCAGCCGTGGCCACGTCGAGCAGATCGTCGGCGCCGTGCCGGATCCACTGCAAGCGCTCGCCCAAGCCGACTCCGCCCTCGGACAGCGCGAAGATCGGCAACGACCCGCCGTCGCGTCGGAACCTTCGGAAGATGGCCTGCGATTCCGGCCGCGCGTGGATGAGCACTCCGTCCACCTCGTTGTCGGGCACCTCGCCCTCCGCCACGAGGTCGATCGCCCCCGAAAGCGCTTGCGCCAGCGCTTCAGGAACGGGGCCGCCGAGGACCATGTACCGGGGCATGAGGTCGCGCACGTGGGGAAGCTATCACAAGCGCGGTAGCGGGTTCGTGTGGGCGATGCCTCAGGCCCGGGCGTCCTTGGGGCGAAAGGGGCAGTCGGGCATCGCGGCGCCTCGGGACGATTGCGTCGACCTGCGGACTGGCGTAGTTTCTACCGACCGCCGGAGTGCGCATGTTCGACGTGAAGATCTCGGGTGGTACGGTGGTGGACGGCACGGGCGCGGCCCCCTTCCGCGGCGACGTCGGGGTTCTTGGCGGCCGCATCGTGGCGATCGGCGACCTCCGCGGGCAGGGCGCCGCCGACGAGCTCGATGCCACCGGCGCGATCGTCACCCCCGGCTTCGTGGATCTCCACACCCACTACGACGGCCAGGTCACCTGGGACCCCACGCTGACGCCCAGCTCGCTGCACGGCGTCACCACCGCGGTGATGGGCAACTGCGGCGTGGGCTTCGCGCCGGTGCACACCGCCGATCGGGCAGCGCTCATCGCGCTGATGGAGGGGGTGGAGGACATTCCGGGGAGCGCCCTGGCGGAGGGCATCCGCTGGGCCTGGGAGGGCTTCCCCGGCTACCTGGACGCGCTCGCGGCCACGCCCCGGACCATCGACGTAGCGGCGCAGGTGCCCCACGACGCGCTCCGGATGTTCGTGATGCGGGAGCGCGCGGTGGCGCAGGAGGAGGCCACCGATTCCGACATCGCGGCGATGGGTGCCGCCCTGCGCGAGGCCCTGGAGGCCGGCGCCATCGGTTTCTCCACCGGTCGGACCGACAACCACTGCTCCGCCAGCGGCGCGGCAACGCCCGCGTCGGAGGCAACGGTCCGCGAGCTGACGGGCCTCGCTGACGCGTTCGCCGGGTTGGGCCACGGCGTCCTGCAGGCCGTTTCGGACTTCGACATGGCTCGGGGCCCGGACCCCTTCGACGGCGAGTTCGACGTGATCGAGGCCATGGCGCGGGCGGCGCACGGTCATGCCACTTCGCTTTCCCTGATGCAGCGCGACGGCGACCCGACGCAGTGGACGCGCATCCTCGCCCGCGCCGAGGCCGCTGCCGCGGACGGCGTGCCGATGCATGTGCAGGTGGCCCCCCGCGGGATCGGGGTGCTCATCGGCCTCACCGCGACCTTCCACCCCTTCATGGGCAAGCCTTCCTACCTCGCCATCGCGGGGCTCCCCCTGGCCGAGCGGGTGGCCGCGATGCGCGACCCGACGCTCCGCGCGCGCATCCTCGCCGAGCCCAGCCAGGCCCTCGCCGGCGATGGCAGCGCCATTCCCCCGCTGGTGGACCGCCTGCTTTCCATCATCGATCAGGTCGCCTTCAAGATGTTCCGCCTCGGCGACGTGCCCGACTACGAACCCGGTGTCGTCGACTCGATCGGGGCAAGAGCTCGCGCTGCCGGCCGTGCGCCGCTGCACGTCCTGTACGACGCCCTGCTGGAGAAAGACGGCGCCGAGCTGCTCTACTTCCCCATCTTCAACTATCAGGCCTTCAACCTGGACGCCGTCGGCCAGATGATGAACCACCCCCTGGCCCTGCCGGGGTTGAGCGACGGCGGCGCGCATGTCGGCACCATCTGCGACGCGAGCTTCCCCACCTTCTTACTCAGCCACTGGGCGCGAGACCGCGAGGCCGGCCGCTGGTCCGTCGAGCGCGCCGTCCACTTCCTCACCGGCCGACCCGCCGCCTTCCTCGGCCTGCGCGACCGCGGGCTGCTCCAAGTGGGTCTGCGTGCCGACGTCAACGTGATCAACCACGCGTCGCTGCAGTTGCATCGCCCGCGCATGGTGCAGGACCTGCCCGGAGGCGGGCAGCGACTCCTCCAGGACGCCACCGGCTACCGCGCCACCTTCGTCAAAGGCGTGGCGATCGCTCGCGACGGTAGGCTGACGGGCGCCCTTCCGGGCGGACTGCTGCGCGCGGGCGCGTGACCCCGGCGTTCTTCGCAATCGTCGTGTTCGCGGTTGCAGTGGAGGCGGCCGCCGGCTTCGGCGCCACCGTCATCACCGTGACGTTGGCGAGCCACCTGATGCCCCTCGACGAGGTGCTCGCTACGTTCATGCCGGTCAACGTGGTGTTGGCGCTGTGGATCCTGGCGCGGCACCACGCGCTCGTGGATCGTGGGCTCCTGTTCCGTCGCATCTTTCCGATGATGGCGGTGGGATTCCTCGCGGGGCTGTTGCTCGTCGATCAGCTCGGCCATCCCTATCTCAAAGCAACGTTTGGGCTCTTGGTGGTGGGGCTCGCGGCGGTCGAGTTGACCGGGTCCCGAGCGTCGCCGCCGAGCCCCGCCGCGGCGCGGGTTGCCCTCCTGAGCGCGGGGCTGATCCACGGTCTTTTCGCCTGTGGCGGGCCGCTGCTGGTGTGGGTCGCGGGGCGGGAGCTGCCCGACAAGGGGCGGTTCCGCGCAACGCTCCAGGCCGTGTGGTTGGGGCTCGGCGGGTTGCTGCTGGTGCGGTACGCGCTCGCGGGGAGCCTCACGGCCACGACCCTGAGGCACTCGGCCTGGCTGATGCTCGCGCTCGCAGTGGCGCTGCCGATCGGCGAGGCCGTGCACCGCCGCATCGCGCCGGCCCCGTTCCGTCGGGCAGTGTTCAGCCTGCTCCTTTTTGCGGGGGGGGCGCTGGCGGTGCGGGCGGTGACCGCGGGGTGAGAATTGGCGCGCGCCGCGGGGGGCGCCCGCGCCGATCGGGGCATCGTCGATCGAGCGGATGTCCACACCAAGCTCCGGATCGGTTAGCCGCGGCCCGCCATGGAAGCGCTCGAAACTCTCGCGTACGAAGCTGGGCGTCGCCGGACGTTCGCGATCATCTCGCATCCCGACGCCGGCAAGACCACGCTGACAGAGAAGTTGCTCCTGTACAGCGGCGCCATCCACATCGCAGGGGCGGTCAAGTCGCGCAAGGCCAGTCGGCACGCGGTGAGCGACTGGATGAAGATGGAGCAGGAACGCGGGATTTCGATCACCAGCTCGGTGCTCCAGTTCGACTATCGGGGGCGGCGGCTCAACCTGCTGGACACTCCGGGTCACGCGGACTTTTCTGAGGACACCTACCGGGTGCTTGCGGCAGTCGACTGCGCGGTGATGCTCATCGACAACAGCAAAGGTGTCGAGGATCGAACTAGGAAGTTGTTCGACGTGTGTCGGATGCGCGGCATCCCGGTGCTCACGCTCATCAACAAGTGCGACCGGGACGGCATCGAGCCGCTGACGCTCATGGACGACGTCGGCAAGGCACTGGGAATCGAGTGCGCGCCGGTGAACTGGCCGGTGGGCAGCGGTCGGGAGTTCGTGGGGGTG
Source organism: Deltaproteobacteria bacterium (assembly GCA_947445035.1). Lineage (GTDB taxonomy): Bacteria > Myxococcota_A > UBA796 > UBA796 > SXON01 > SXON01. Next base: position 63,598 of record CANFCK010000007.1, on the reverse strand, counting down.
TACGACCGGAGCACCGGCAAGGTGCTTCGTTTCGGCCCTGGCAGGGGTACCGAACTGGTGGAGTTCGAGGCGGTTGATCCGTCGGAGCTGCCGGACCGCCTGCGCGGCCAGTTGGAAGAAGACAAGGAACTTCTGGACGCGGCGGGAGACACCTACGACCGTGAACGCTTCCTGGCCGGGACACAGACGCCGGTCTTCTTCGCCTCGGCCCACAACAACTTCGGGGTGCAGCCCTTCCTCGAAGCGATGATCGAAATGGCGCCCGGTCCCCGGCAGCGGCCGTGCGTCGGGGTGGAACGCGCACCGGAGGACCCGCGCTTCTCGGGGTTCATCTTCAAGATTCAGGCGAACATGAACCCGCGCCATCGGGATCGTGTCGCGTTCTTGCGCATTCAGAGCGGGCGCTTCGAACGGGCGATGGAGGTCATCGTCCACCGCACCGGGCAAACGCTGAAGCTCAGCAAACCACACACTTTTCTGGGCAGCGAGCGCGAATTGCTCGACGAAGCCTGGCCCGGCGACGTGGTCGGTCTCTTCGACCCGGGCGAGCTGCGGATCGGCGACACCCTGTACGTCGGCCCGCGCGTGGAGTACCAGGGTATCCCCAGGTTTGCACCTGAGTATTTCGCGCGAGTCAAACTCAAGGACCCGATGCGGCGCAAACACCTCAGCGCCGGCTTGCAGCAGCTCAGCGCCGAGGGGGCGATCCAACTTTTCACTCGTCCCGAGCTGGGTGATCAGGACCCGTTCTTGGGCGCAGTCGGGCAGCTCCAGTTCGAGGTGCTCCTGCATCGGCTCGAAAATGAGTACGGCGTCAAGTCGATCCTCGATCCGTCGCCGTTCCGGATGGCGAGGTGGATTCGGGGCGATGCGGGTTTGGCTTGGATGAAAGCCCGTCGCGACTATACGATTGTGGACGATCGGCATGGCCGGCCGGTGGTGCTGGGTGAGTCGCCGTGGCCCTTGCAGTACGCGCTGCGCGAGAACCCGGGGCTGGAGCTGCTGGACGTCGAGCCGCTCTGAAGAGAGGTGGCGCCGGTGCCGCGAGGTATACTACGGAGCCTCGTGCCGCGTCGTCTCTTCGCTTTCGTCGCCGTGGCCGCGCTCCTCCTGGCGCTGTTGCTCTGGGCACGCGCGAACGACGTCGCCCCGCTGCCCGGGGCCCGGTCACCGCCTCCGTTGGCCTTCGGCGAGCGGCGCGCGGACGGCGTGCGCCCCTCCGATCCCCAACTCGAGTGGGGGGTCATCACCTGTGTCGTCGACGAAGCGCTGGGCGACGACCCGGGTAGGCTGCTCGCTCGCAATGAGGACGATGGCACCGCGGTCTCAACGGCGTCGGGCCGAACGCTGACGTTGACCCTGGCGCCCGGTGAGTGGCAGGTCACCTGGCGCGGCTCCGGCACCGGACGACAGATCCAGTCACGACGGCTCGGGCTGGTAGAGCTGGATGAGGGTCAGGTCGAGCGCTGCGCCATCGGTGGGGCCGGGTGGACGCTGAGCGGGAATGTCCTGGACGACGCCGGCGAGCCTCAACAGGGCGCGATCGTGGAGGGTTGCGACGCGGAGGTCCTGTCGGGCGAGGCCGGTCGGTTCACCCTTACGGTGACGCGTGGCGACTGCTTGATTCGTGCCTGGGCCACCGACGGGCTTTTGCGCCGCCCCAGCGACCCCCTCTACTTCGATGCCTTCGACCCGCCGGTCAGCCCGACCTTTCGGGTTCCGAACGGCGAAATCGGCGGCGTCGGGCTTGGGCTGCGCGGCGCCGCGGACGGGCTGCATGTCAACTTCGTGGCCCCGGGCGGCCCCGGCGATGCGGCCGGTGTCGTGCTCGGGGACGTCATCGTCGCGGTGGACGGCGTCGAGACTTCCGGCTGGAGCGTGGTTCACGGCGTCGAAGTCATCACCGGCACGCCCGGCACCCGGGTGCGCCTCCGCATTCAGGGCGTCGTCGGCAGCTCCGACATCGATCTCGTCCGTGCGCGCATCGAAGACGACTCGCCCGTGGTCGTGGACACCGGACGCGCGGACTGAGGACTGATGCCGGAAAACGCCCTACAACCTGTCTTTTGGCTCCAGTCCCCACTCCCCACGGGCCCCGATCAGCGGGATGAAGACCGGCCCGGTGACGTCGCCCACGTCGTCGTAGTCGTAGTTCCAGGCGACGTACATCACGTTGCTGCCGGGGGGCACGAACCAAAGCTCGGCGTAGAGCGCGAGGCTCCACGTCGTAAAGCGGAGGTCTTTCTGGATGTGGACGTCGATCTTGTGGAAGGCCGGCAATCGTACCGAGTTGGTGTCTCCGTACACCGGCGCGTAGCTGTCGTCGTCGCCCTGGTAGGTGCCGTCCACGATCGGCGTGTACGGCAGGCCCTCGCTGCCGCGGTAGCGCAGCCCGACGTTCCAGGTGGGCCCCAGGCTCCAGCTGCCGATGACGTTGATGGCCCAGGGCTGGTCGTAGTCGTAGAGGTGGCCGTCACGTTCGCTGTGGCCCAGCGTGAGCGCCAGGGACGAGAAAAAAACGTTGCGGATGCGGTAGCGGCTCTCGATCTCCAGACCGTAGGCCGTTCCCTGGACGCCGCCGCGCGGGGCGGCGCCGGGATCGATCTCGACGAGCTCCTCGCTGAGCTTGCCCCACAGGTCCAGGGCCACCTCCCATCGTGAGGCGATGGCGTAGTCAAAGCCGAAGGCCGCCTGTCGCGACACGCTGGGCGCGAGGGTCGGGGTACCGACTTCAGGTGCCAGCCACGTCGTCTGCGGGAACTGCGAATACTGGCCGACGGCCAAACGAAGCTGCTCGTCCTTGCCGATCTGCCAGCGAGCGTTGAGTCGCGGGTCGAAGGACACGGCCGAGGTGAGCGTGTCACCATCGACCCGGACTCCGGGGACCAACCGGAAGCGGCCGGCGCTGATTCGCCCCTCGGCGTAGGCGCCTGCGATCAGCCGGTCCACGGTGGCCGCGCCGGAAACCCCACGCTCCAAAAGGGGCGACTCCCGCGCCACCTCGGGCCACGCGCGGTCGGTTTGTACGTCGAGCGCCAGCGATTCGAAGCGCCCCTCGACCCCGGCCGCGAACTGCAACCCGGGCCGTGCGAACACGAGCGCATCCTCACGCAGCTGCACCCGCACCAGGTCTTGGTTGTCGTAAGCGGACGGAAGCTGGCTGGACAGGCTGTACCCCGTGATGGCCAGGGCGCCGTCGACGCGCGCGTTGCCGACGAGGTGGCGGTGGGTGACCTGCCCGATGTTGTACGCCTTGTCGTACCGCAGCGAGGGGTTGACCGACTGCTCCCAGGGGTCCAGGAGCGTCGGCTCGCCGGCGTAGCGGGTGTACGCGTCGGCCCCGCCGAAGCCGGTGATGGCCCAGCGCACTTCGGCGCTCGGCGCGTACTCCAGCCGGGCATACCAATCCGAGAATACCGGGAACGCGGTGTACTGAGGGTCGTCTTTGGTCACCAGGTCGAGGAAGCTGCGGCGGGCGCTGGCACGAATGGTCCAGTCGTCTCCGCTTGGAGCGGCCACCTCGGCACCGGCCATCACGAAGTTCAGGTTGGCGCTGGCCCGGGGTCGGTCGGGCCGAGTCCAGGTGCTTTTGGTGTCGACGATCGCGCCAGTGGCGTTGCCGTACGCGGCGCCGAAGGTCGAGGGGTAGAGCTGCAGCTCGTCCAGCAGCCTCGCGGGCAGCACCGAGCTGTATCCGTTAAAGTGGTACAGGTACGGGAGCTCGATGCCATCGAGTAGATAGCGAGTCTCGTGCGGATCGCTCCCCCGCACCGCGAGGTCGCCTGCCGTGGGAGAATACTCGGGGGTGAGCGCGACGCCGGGCAAGGACTGCACCAAGCGGACGGCGTCCTCGAAGGTGCCTGGTGTGAGGAGCACGCGCTCGCGGTCGAGGGTGTGCTCGGAGACGACGGGAGCGTCACGGCGGGCTTCGACGACGACTTCTTCGCTGGCTGGCGATTCGGCGGGCGCGGTCGGAACGGGAGCGGCCGGCGCGATCGGGGGGGCAGCTGGGGCCTCCTGGGCCGCGGCCAGGGTGATCCACAGCGGGATCACGGGTACACCGACGCGTTGATACGCACTCGCTTACCGAGCACGTCGTCGCGACCGCAGCGCCGCTCCGTCAGCGTGTCCGGGTCCCACTCCCCATCCTCGTCCCCGCACACCGGGTCGAGCGCGGCGCCGTCGTCTGCGACGACATCGACCAGCGCAACGCCGGACAGCTCGTCGCTCGCGGCCACGGTCGCGGTGGTCAGCAAACCGCCGGTGGTGGCGTCGGCGCCCAGGAGCCGGGTGCCCACCGCGATGCGAAAACCCACCAGACCCACGGGCACGTCGATCGTCGCCCAGCCGTTCCCGCCATGGCTGTCCAGCCAGAGGGCGACCAACGGCCAAACGCCCTCGCCGGGGGGGGTGAAGGTGGTGGTCGTCGCGTCGACCTCCTCGATGTCCCCGGCGGGCGCCATCCAACGCACATGGTCGGCGCCCGGCACGTCCACGCTCACCGTCGCGACGCCGCCGTCGACGTTCCGCGAAAAGCCGACCAGGGCGGGGTTGCCGGCCTCGGCGTCCGTCGCCAGTTCGCCGAATTCCGCCCCGCCCTCGCCGGTGACGGTGAGTGTCGCGTCGCGACCCGCGACGAGTGTACACCCCGCTTCTACGCAGACCGCATCGCCTCCCCAGAGGCGCTCGGGCGCGACGGCGCTCCACGCTTCGGTCCCTTCCCACACGTAGGCATCCAGCGATCCGCTCGTCTCCCGGCGCATGCCGACGATGCGCAGGTCCACGAGATCGTGGCGATCATGCGGGAAGGGGTCGAGGCAGCCAAGGAGGACGAGGGCCAACAAGCCGAGGCGCTAACCAAGGCGCGTTGGCGACGGGGGCTGCGTTGACGGAGTGGTGACGGCCGCGGTCGGCTACCGCGGCCGTCGAGCCGTCCCCGTCCCATTCCGTCCCGCCCCCTTTGACAAAACTGTCACGCGCCGCTACCGGGCGCCGCCATGAACAGCGTTCCCGTTCGCGACCTCCTCCCCGATCATGCCAGCCACGCCGATGAGCGCGGCATTCCTATCGATCGTGTCGGCATCAAGGGTCTGCGATGGCCGATCACCGTGTGGGACCGGGCCAACCAGGCCCAGTCCGTGGTGGCGGAGATCGACGCGACGGTGAGCCTGCCGGCCGACGTCAAAGGCACCCACATGTCGCGCTTCGTGGAGGTGCTCAACTCGGTCCGCGGGGAGCTGTCCCTCCACACCCTCCCGGATCTCTGCGCGCAGATCCAGCGCCGGCTGGATGCCCACGCCGTGCAGCTCGACGTGCGCTTTTCTTACTTCATGGAGCGGAAGGCACCGGTCAGTGGGGTCGCCTCGCTCCTGGACTATGGCGCCGCCTTCCATGCTAAGCGGGAAGGGGAGTCGTTCGACTTCGTGCTGGAAGTGCGCGTTCCGGTCACCACCCTTTGCCCGTGCAGCCGCGCGGTGAGCGAGCGCGGCGCGCACAACCAGCGGTCGTGGGTGGACGTGTGGTTGCGGAGCGACGAGTTTTTGTGGATCGAAGATGTCGTGGAGGCGGTAGAGGCGTGCGCATCGTCGCCGCTGTACTCGTTGCTCAAGCGCGAAGACGAGAAGTTCGTGACCGAGGCGGCGTACGACCGGCCGCGGTTCGTGGAGGACCTGATTCGCGAGGTGACAGGCTCCTTGCGGGACCGCGCCACCTGGTTGCGCGTGAGCGTCGAAAACCTGGAGAGCATCCACAATCACAGCGCATGGGCGACGCTGGAGTGGCCGGCGAGCGCACCTTTAATCACGACGAATCGCCCGCTGGCGCCCACCGCAACCCTCGCGTTCGGACCCTGGATCACCGAACGTCGCGCCGCGTTTCATCTGTCGCAAGCCCAGCTCGCCCGTCGAGTGGGGATCAGCCCGTCGTTGCTGAGTAAGGTCGAGAGCGGCGAGCGGGCGCTGGCACCGGAACGATTTGGCGCGCTGGCGGAAGCGTTCGGGGAGACCGAGGCGCGCGTCGCCTTGCGCGCGGGGGTGCTGCCCGCGGAGCTACTGCGGCGCATCCAGGGCGATCCGGAGGGATTTTTGACGTGGGCGTGGGGGTGAGGGCGACCTCCGTAGGGTCCGTGGCGAAAAACCGTCTCGGTGCAACCGATCCCGATGTCCATCAGCGTTGGGCGCCAGCCGCCCCAGCCGCTACCCTCGGCCTACAGCAGCTCGGGTTTGCCGCCGGCCTGCGAGGCGGCCGGCTTCGTCCCTGACCCGTTCCCAAACACCACCCGCGTGAGCGGCGGCGTCGGCGCGGTGGGTGTAGGTCGCGAACCACTCGGAGACGCCGTCCGCGTCGGCATCGGTGTCCGCGGGGCGAGGGTTGGACGGGCTGGTCAGCGAGGTGTTCGGACAGGGTTGATCGCGGGCTCCCCCCCGAAGTCAAACGCCGTCAGCCCTTCCCCTGCCGCAGGCACGTCCACACCGCCCGCCCCCCGCAGCACCGTCTCGATACAAACACGCTCGCGATCCTCCGTCACATCGTGGTGTACGATCACATAGCGGATGCCCCACCCGCGAATCTCCTCCGCCGCTGCCTCCCCCGTCTGGGTGGAATCGGTCTGAAGCCACGCGGCCAGCGGCGGCCAACCATCCCGACTCCGGGTGTGGGCCGCGGACTCCCGGAGGCAGCCCATCGTGGACTGGTACAGCCGGTTCTCCCGCCAGGGCTCCGGCAGGAACACATTGATCGTGTAGGGAATCGGGCGGCCATGAACCGCTTGGAGTCCCATCCAACGCCGATTGAGCGCGCCGAAGTCGGCGGGGAGATCCCACACGCCCCCCGCACCCGGCAGTGTCGCGACACCGTCGAGTGAGGCGATCGACAGGCCCCCCGCCGCGGGCGAGGCGACAACGGTCTCTCCGAGCACCAACGCCGCGCCCGCCAGCGCCAGCCGGGGTCGGTTTCGTAGGGCGTACGCGCCGGCGGCCGCGAGCACCAAGCTCGGCAGCACCACCAGCCGATACGGGTGGTGGACCGCCCGGAAGGGGGACCCAGGCAGGTAAAGCAGCGCGCCGGGCAGGGGCACGACCTCGCCGCCGACGCGGACCGGCTGCCCTCGCCAGTGCAGGGAGGGCCCCGCGGCGAGCACTGCCGCCAAGGCCATCGCCGCTCCCCATCGCCGCCACGCCATCGCCGCCACGACGACCGCCACCCATCCCGGGTAAGTGACGTGGCGGATGCCGAAGTTCCCCCGCGCGCTCAGGTCGGGAAAGAGCTTGTCTCCCGGCCAGAAGAAGCCCGCGAGGTCGTTTGCTGGCAGGGTCACCCAGCTCCAGCCGGGCGCGCTCTCCTGGCGCACCAGCGCGCCGTCAGCGCTGACGCTGCCCTGGATCGCCACCGCCACCGGGAGCACCAGGAGTCCGGCCGCCGCCGCGACGATCAATCCGCGCCGAAGGGCCTCCATTGCCCGCGGTCGACCCTCCATCGTCAACCACACCATCGGCAGAATGAAGGCGGCGAACATCGGGTAGTAGGCGTTGGCCCAGCCGAGCCAGGCCCAGGCCAGGACCGCCGCCGCCATCCCCCGCCGCTCCCCGCGCAGACCGGACTCCGCTGCGAGCCAGAAAATGGGGAACGCCGCGAGGTGAAGGTACTCGCTGACGCCGCTGTGAATCAGGCCCAGTACATAGGGACTGGCGCCGAAGACCACCGCTGAAAAGCAGGCGGCGCCGCGATTGCGGGAGATGTGGAAGCCCAGGGCGTAGGCTGCCACCACCGACGCCAAAACCTGAGCGGTCACGGTCAGCGTGTACGCGACGGGCGCCCCCGCAAGCAAGGTGACCGGCAGCGCGAGCAGCGCGCCGAGGGTGTCCGGGAACCACAAAACGCCCTCCACCGGCACCCCGAAGTCCTCCACCCGCCAAGGCAGCCGGCCCGCGGCCAACGAATCTGCCACCCAACGATATCCGTGCACATGTTCGTAGGCGTCGGACTGGGGGTGTCCGGGGATCGCGGCGCCGAGCGGGAGAAGAGCAGGCCAGACAAGGAAAATCGCGACGCCGAAGAGCGTGATCATCGGGAGGGCGTGCGGGCGGAACCAGGTCAAGATCGCGACGTAGCCGGGGTGGGACATCCATGCCCCGCCGGTGGGGCATCGATGCCGGATTTTCAAGAGCCCAAAATTGGTGTATCAGGTGCCGCCCCCGAGCCGATAATGTCCATGATGCGACTGCTTCCCGCCCTGCTCCTCCTCGCCGCGTGTTCGGACTACAACCTCAACGGCAAGACCGACCCCAACTTCGACAGCGGCGACGACGACGACTTCGACCCCGACGACGAGGACGTCGATCTGGGACTTTGCGGCACCGCCGACACCGACCCCCGCGAAGTCGCGATCGACGAGTCCTGCATCGCCGAGCCGATCACCGGCACGTTCACCCCGGTCATCAAGTGGCAGCAGACCGCGGTGGGCGACACCTACGTCACCCCGGTCGTCGGCCAGCTCACCGACGACAACGGCAACGGGGTGCTCGATGTCGGTGACACGCCCGACGTGGTGGCGTCCAACGGGGTCGGCGTCACCTTTGCCCTTTCCGGCGACGACGGGCGCGTCTTGTGGTCGGCGGGTAGCCTCGGCGCCGAGCCGGCCACCCCGGCCATCGGTGACTTGGACGGGGACGGTTGGAACGAAGTGGTCGGCGCCGGCGCCAGCGGCACACAGGCGTTCGACGGACGTACCGGCGCGCTGCTCTGGAGCATCGGCACCTACGGCGGTGGACACACCCCGCAGTGCGGTGCCGTGGGCATCTACGATCTGAAGGGCGACGGTGCGGCGGAGGTGGTGATCGGCCACATCGCGTATGACGGCGCCACCGGCGCGGTCAGCTTCGACGCCGGCTCAGGAGTCGGCGACGGTGCCGGGCATCCGTGGGCGGCGCCCATGGGCGTCGCGGCCGACATCGACCGGGATGGCAAACTCGAGGTGGTGGTCGGCAACGCGATCATCTCGCCGAACGGCACGGTGGAATGGAACAACGGCCGATCCGACGGCTTTGTGGCGGTCGCAAACTTCGACGGCGATGACAACGGAGAGATCGTCGTGGCCGGTGAGGGCAACGTGCGTCTCCAAGACGATGATGGCACCGTGATCTGGTCGCGAAACGGCTTGACCGGCACCACCTCGGGCCCGCCCACCGTGGCCGACTTCGACGGCGATGGTGAGCCCGAGATCGGGGTTGCCGGGATGGGGCAGTACGTCGTTTTGGAGGCCGACGGCGTAGTCAAGTGGACCCGGACCACCAACGACTACAGCTCCGGCTTCACCGGCAGCTCGGTCTTCGACTTCGAAGGGGACGGCGCCGCAGAGGTGGTCTACGCCGACGAGAACGACGTCTTCGTCTTCGACGGGGCGACCGGGGCGGTGAAGATGCGCGAGCCGTCGCACAGCTCCGCCACCTGCAGCGAGTACCCGTCGGTGGCCGATATCGACAACGACGGCCACGCCGAGATCATCTACACCTCCAGCGCCTACAGCGGTGGCGAGACCGGCGTCACCGCGATCATGGACGCCGACGACTCCTGGATGCCAGGCCGACCGGTCTGGAACCAGCACGCCTACTCGATCACCAACGTCGATGACCTTGGCGCCATCCCGGCCAAGCCGGACGTCAACTGGGACAGCTTCAACAACTTCCGCTCGGGCGACTCCACGGTCAACGAGGGGGGCCTTTTGACTGATGCGGTGCCGATCATCCACGACGTGTGCAACGACGAGTGCGGCGATGGCCACCTGTACGTCACCGCGGGTGTCGGCAACCAGGGCCTGGCCGACATGCCCGAGGGCGTCGCGATCTCGATCTACTCGTCGGGTGAAATCGTCGCGACGCAGTACACCGACGAGGTCTTGTCCCCGGGCGAAGGCAGCGATGGCATGGTCTTCGACCTCGATCCGGACCTCGTGGGTTCTTCGATCACCGTGAAGGTCGACAGCGACGCAGCGGGCTCGATGCTCGGCGAGTGCAACGAGGACAACAACAGCGAGAAGATCGACAAGGGGTTGTGCCAGTAGGCAGCGCGTCCGATCCGGGAGGCCATGTGGTTGCTCATTGCCCCCGCGCTTGCGTTTGACTTCGACAACTACCGGCTGAGCGGCGCGCCGTGGGAGGCCGGGGGCGGGCTCGCGCTCGTGTCGCCCGAGGTGGGCGAGGTCGGGGAGTGGTCCGGCGGTATCGCCGGGATCTACGCCAACGAGCCGGCACCGGGGCTGATCGAGGGTCTGGGTACGGTGCGGATGGCCGGGGCGTGGGTGCCGGTGCGGAACCTGCGGTTGGAGTTCGAGCTGGCGTCGCACGCGGCGGTGCTCACCGAGCACGGCCAGGTGGGCGCGCTCGGCGACGCGGAGCTGCGCGCGCGAGTGCCGGTGCTCCACCTCGGTGACCACGATCACAGCTTTGCGATCGCGGTGCAGCCGGTTTTGTCACTCCCGACGGGAAGGAGCGATATCGGCGTCGGCGCCGGCAGCCTGGGTGGGGGCCTGACCGTCCCCGTGGGGGCTCACCTCTCGCCCGCCTTCCGGGCCGATGCCAACGTATCCGTGCTCGCGACGCGTCCGGCCGTGGTGGAGGGGCGCTCGATGGGAACCTGGTTCGGCTACGGCGCGGGGGTCACCTGGAGCGTCATCGACAGCGTGCGTTTGGCAGCGGAGCTGACCGGGCGGGTGGACCTGGTCGGGGTGCCGACGATGGAGGAGATGCCGGTCGACGCCGGCTTCAGCGTGGCCTGGTCGAAGCCCGAAGGCGGCCTGGGCGCGGCCTTGGGCGTGAGCGTCGGCATCGTCGAGGGTCCTGGCGCCCCCGCCCAACGGGTGGTGCTCGCCCTCGGCTACCGGGAGGGCGCGCCGAAGCGGCTGCACGTGGTCCAGGGGCCCGCTGACCTCGATGGCGACGGGCTCTTCGACGACGAGGATGTCTGCATCAACGACGCCGAGGACAAAGACGGTACCCGCGACCACGACGGCTGCCCGGACCTGGACGACGACGGGGACGCCGTGGTCGACACCGAGGACTTGTGCCGCGGCATCCCGGGTTCCGCGCGCTTCCACGGCTGCGCGGACGGCGACGGTGACGCGTTCGGCGACGCGGAGGATGCCTGTCCTGCGGTCCCGGGGTCGGTGCTCGGCTGTCCGGGGACGCTGGGGGTCACGGCTCAGCGGTAGGTCGAGGCTGCTTTACCAGCCGTAGAAGCCCTGGCCCGCCTTCTGCCCGAGCTTCCCTTCGGCCACCATCCGCCGCATCAATTCGGGTGGTTGAAAAGCGGGATTGCCCAGCTCACGCGCGAGGTAGTCACCGATGGCGAGCCGCACGTCCAGCCCCACCAGGTCGGTGAGGCGGAGCGGGCCGACCGGGTGGCGGTACCCGAGCACCATCGCCTTGTCGATGTCCTCGGCGCTCGCGACGCCTTGTTCGACCATGCGAATCGCCTCCATGCCGATGCACACCCCGAGGCGGGAGGTCGCGAAGCCAGGAAAATCGCGCACGGTGATGCATTCCTTCCCGATTTGCTGGCCCCACGCCTGGGTGCGCTCCACAACGTCGTTGCGCGTGCCGGTGTGCACCACGATCTCCAAGAGCGTCATGATGTGGACGGGGTTGAAGAAGTGGGCGCCGATGACCCGGGAGGGGTCACCGAGGACCGACGCGATCACCGCGACGCTCAGCGACGAGGTGTTGGTGGCGAGCACCGCATCTCGCGCCAGCAAGGCGTCCAACTCCCGGAAGAGGTCCTGCTTCAGCGACAGGTTTTCGGGCACCGCTTCCACGACGATGTCGCAGCCCGCGAGGTCGCGCAACGAGGTGCTCAGCCCGATGCGTGCGAGCGCTGCGTCACGATTCTCGAGGGTGACCTTGCCCTTGTCGACGCCCTTGTCGAGGTTGGCGGTGATCTTGCGGAGGCCGGCGTCGACCCGCGGCTGGTCGATGTCGAAGAGGATGACGCGCTGGCCGGCCATCGCGCAGACGTGCGCGATGCCGTGGCCCATGGTTCCGGCACCAATGACGCCGACAGTCGAGAAGGACAAGATCGCTCCGTGATCGCGCTACCGCCTATCCCGCAGGGGTTTCACCCGGCGCAGATCACCCGGTCACGCCCGGCGCGTTTCGCCTCATAAAGGGCATCGTCGGCGCGGGCGACGAGCGCCGGCCCGTCACGTTCGTTGTCGTCGGCCTCGGCGATCCCGATCGAAACCGTGACGTGAAGCGGGATGCCCTCGTGCACGCCCCGCCAAGTGGAGATCGCGACACGTAGCCGCTCGCCCACGCCCGCGGCGACTGCTTGATCCGTTCGCGGCATGGTCACCAGGAACTCCTCCCCGCCCCAACGGGCCGCGATGTCCGTGCCTCGTACGGTGCTCCGAATCACCTCCGCGACACTGGCGAGGACCAGGTCGCCCCCGGCGTGCCCATGGGTGTCGTTGATCAACTTGAAGTGGTCGAGGTCGAGCATCAGCACCGTGGTGGGCGTCCGGTCGCGCGCCGCGAGCGCGAGCACCTCGCCGAGCCGGTGGACGCCGAAACCCCGCGCGGACAGCCCGGTGAGCGCGTCGTGGGACGAGCGTTGGAACAACGCGGCGTTGCTCATCGCCTGCCCGAAGAGCCCAGCCACGATCGCGCCAAGCTCGTCAAACGCCGAGGGCAACTTGGCTCGTTCTACATACAGCGCGCCGGCCGTCCCGTCGGTGCCGGTCACGCCGACCACCATGGCCTCACCGACGCGCTCTACAAGCTCCGGCGCGCCAAAGACGCGCGTCATCGCCTCGGCGACCGACGCCGGCAGCTCGAGATCGCGGGCGATCCCGCGCAAGCTCCCCACGCCCGCGTACTGGAGAGGCTCGCCCGCGCCAGTTCGAACGACGATCGCTCCCGCTGCGCCCCGCTCGGACAAAAGCTCTACAAAGCCGATGAGGCCATGCTCGATGACCTCCTCCGTGGTGTGGAGACTGCCTATCAACGAAGCGACTCCTAGCATACGGTGGAGCACCTCTTGATGACGACGCAGATCTTCCCGCTCGCGGCTCCGGTTGGCGGCCGAGTGGAGGGTGGCGCGCAACTGAGCCGGACTGTGGGTGGCGGGAATCCAGGCATGAACGCCGAGCGCGCACACAACCCCCTCCGGCGGGGCGACGTCGCTGGCCAAGACCACGGACAGCGCCCGGCCATGGAGGCTGGGCAAGAGCGCAGGCGGCGGCTCGAGCAGCAGCACCACGTCGGGGTTCCACTCGTTCAGGAGGGCCTCGAGGCCGTCCGCGGTGTGCACCGCGCGCGCCTCCCACCCTTCGAACTCGGGTGCTTGCCTTCCCGCTTGTAGATGGATCGCGACATGGATCTGCGCTGGCGGTGAAGGGGGCGGTTTCGGACTCACCTGCACGCTCGATCGGCGATGTAGGATGCGGACATGACCCTCGACCCCACCCGGCAGCTGACGCTGCGCGCGGCCTTCGCCGGCTCGTTGCTCGGCGGCCTGATGTGCCTCTCCAATTTGTACACCGCCCTGAAGATCGGGTGGAGCTTCGGGGTGGCGATCACCTCGGGCGTACTCGCCTGGGCGCTCTTCATGGCGTTGTTGCGCTTGAAGATCGTTCGCACGGGCTTCGGACTGCTCGAGAACAACGCGATGCAGTCCGTCGCAAGCTGTGCTGGCTACATGGTCGGCGGCGGCGCCACGGCGGCGATTCCGGCGATGATGATGATCAACGCCGAGGCCGGCGTCGAAACGCGGCTGAACTCGTGGCAGCTCTTCGCCTGGCTCACCTCCATCGCGCTTCTGGGCGTGGTCATGGCCATCCCGATGAAACAGCAGATGATCAACATCGAGGGCCTGCGCTTTCCGAGCGGCATCGCCGCGGCCGAGACGCTGAAGGCGCTCCACGGCGGCGCCTCGGGTATGATTCAGTCGCGACTCCTGGGCAAGGGTGCGATCGCGGGGACGTTCGTGGGCTTCTTCCGCGAGGCCCACGCCGGCTGGATGCCGTGGAACCTCCCCGAGAAACTTCCGTTCCAGCTCGGCGCGCCGCTGCTGCTCCTGCCGACCGGATTGCAAGAGTGGGTCCGAACGAAGTTGTCAGTGGGCACCCAGGCGCTGCTCGACGCCGAACCGATGTTGCGGGGCCGGCCGCTCTCGAAGTTCACCTTCACCTTCGACACCAGCATCATCCTGACCGCCGCGGGCGCCATCATGGGCTGGCGCGCGGCCTGGGGGATGATGCTGGGCGCTTGCGTCAACTACCTGATCCTCGGGCCCATCGTCTTTACGCGTGGGATCGTGCTCTGGGACCTCGGCTACAAGAACCTCGTCACCTGGAGTGTGTGGTTCGGCAGCTCGTTGTTGCTCACCAGTGGGCTCACGTCGTTCTTCTTCCAATGGCGCAGCGTGCTCGCCGCAATCAAGAGCGTCGGCGCTGCCTTCAGCAAAAAGGAGCAGTCCGCGGAGGAGGCCCGCGAGGTGCCGATGTCTTGGTTCGTCTTCGGGCTCTGCATCTTCGCGCCGCTCGTCGTCGCCGCCGAATACTACATCTTCGACATCAAGGTGTGGCTCGGCATCGTCAGTGTCTTCCTCTCCTTCTTCATCGCCATCGTCGCGTGCCGAGTGACCGGCGAAACCGATACCACCCCCAGCGGCGCGCTAGGGAAGATCACCCAGATCACCTACGGCGTGCTTGACCCTGGCAACGCGACGACCAACTTGATGACCGCCAACGTCACCGGGGGCGTGGGGCTCCATGCGGCGGACCTGCTCACGGATCTGAAGAGCGGGTACATCCTCAACGCGGATCCTCGGCAGCAGTTCTGGGCGCAGCTCATCGGCGTTTTTGCCGGCGGCCTCTTCGTGGTCCCGGTGTGGAACATCATGATCCCCGGACCCGAAGTTTTTGGAGACAAGTGGCCAGCGCCCGGAGCGATGGCCTGGAAGGGGGTTGCCCAGATGCTTTCACAGGGGATCGACAAGCTCCATCCCAGCGCCCAGCTTTCCATCGTGCTCGGCGCCTCGATCGGCATTGGGCTGGCCCTGGCCGATCGGAAATATCCCCAGTTTCGCAAGTGGATTCCTTCCGCTGCTGGTGTTGGGCTGGGTTTCACCACGCCGGCCTACAACACCATCTCGATGTTCCTCGGGGCGGTCATCGCCCTGGCGTATTCGCGCCGGAATCCGAAGGCCGACGAGACCCTGGTGCCCGTATCGAGCGGCATCATCGCCGGGGAAAGCTTGACCGCGGTCGCGGTTACCCTGGTCACGATCTTGGCGGCTTGGTTTGTGACGACCGCCGCGTGGCGGGCCCTCCAGGCCCTCTTCGTCGACTGACCTACTTCGCCGCCACCGCAAGTGGATCTGTACGCTGCTCCTCCGGAAGCGCGTCATTCACGATGTGATGGACGAAGGCGATGTGGTCGTCAATGGTCTCCAGGGTCCAGTTTTTGGTGTCGATGGCGGGCAGGACGGTGACGGTGACGGGACCGGGATGGAGCATCAAGGAGTTCTTGCGCCAGATGCGATGCGCCCCCCCGATGACGACGGGGACCACCGGCAGCCCCGTCGCGAGCGCCATATGCGCGAAGCCCTTCTTGAACGCACGAAGCCGTCCATCGCGACTGCGGGTGCCCTCGGGCCAGATCCAAATGCCGAGGCGTTTCGAGCCGACGATCTCCGCGATCTCCCGCATGGCCTCCACCGCACGTTCGCGGTTGCCGCGGTCGATGCGCAGGTGCCCCGACAGCAGGTAGAGCTGCCCGAAGAAGGGGTAGTAGACGACCTCCTTTTTGGCGACGCCGCACGTGCCGTAGGGTGAAAGCCAGATGCCGAGGAAGATGTCCAGCGGCGAGGTGTGGTTGGAGATGTAGATCGCGGGCATGGCTGCGTTCATGGCAAGCGCGGGGTCCCCGGCCACGGTGCAGCCGGTGATCCACACCACGAAGCGGCCCATCACGTGGCCGAAGAAGTTGCAGAAGCGGATACGCCACGATCGGGGAGGCAAAAATAGACATCCCACCGCAAAGAGCGGCGCGACGATCGCCATCCCCAAGAGGCCGATGCCTTGGCGGACGAGGGAAGAAAGGACGCGCATGGCCCGAGCTTCGCACGCTCGGGTCATGGACACGTCACCAGCCGTGCTAAAGACGAGACCCGGTGCCCGTATACCTGTCGCTGCCCGCCGCGTGCCTGCCCGCAACCCGCGTCGACAACGCCGAGGTCGCTGCCAGAGTTCGTGCGCGCTTCAAGGGCTCCGCGTTGGAGTGGAAAGCGCTGGAACGCGGGCTGCGCCTGGTATTTTCGAGCTGTGGCACCACCGTGCGC
This sequence comes from Deltaproteobacteria bacterium, assembly GCA_947445035.1. Taxonomy (GTDB): domain Bacteria; phylum Myxococcota_A; class UBA796; order UBA796; family SXON01; genus SXON01. Next base: position 47,266 of record CANFCK010000007.1, on the reverse strand, counting down.
CACATGGAAACCGCCGAGCCGATGGCGCCTGCGTTGCACGCGGCCCGCCGCGTGGCCGAGGTGCTCGCGGAAAACGGCCGGAGCGCACCGGATTTGAGCGCCGTGATCTACGGGTCGATCGCGCGCACCGTTTTCGAGCCCGCGATGGCCTGCGAGGTGGCCGCTCGCGTTGGCGCCTACGACGCGTTGGCCTACGACATCGTCGCCGCCTGTGCCGGGCCGATCCTCGCCATCGAGGCGGTGGTGGGCAAGGCGGCCATCGACCCCGATTGGAAGCTGGCCGCCATCGCCTCGGCGTCGCTGTCCGAGGGCCATCTCAGCTACGACATCGGCTCGTTGTCGGCGCTGGAGAGCCTGGCCGCCGGCCTGACGATCGGGAACGCCTCAACGGCGATGTTACTGGGTCGTGAGCCATTCGTGCACGGTGGGCGGGTGCTCGCCACCTACACCCAGGGCGCGGCGCGGAACTACGAGCTGTGCAGCGTGCCGACGTCGGGGCCGTTTGTTTCGGCGCGGGCCACGCTCATGGGACTTGCGGCGATGGTCCCCGACCATGTCCGCACCGTGGCCGCGCGGGCGGGGCTGACGCCCGATCAGATCGATCTGTACGTGCTCCACCAGCCCTCGGACCGGGTGCTTCGCGGGGTTGCGCGGGCCCTTGGCATCTCGACCGACCGCGTCCCAGCGCTGCACGGGATCCATGCCAACACCGAGGCCAGCGCGGTGCCGCTGGCGCTGCGCACCCTGTACGACCAGGGCCGGCTGCGCGCGGGGATGAAGCTCCTGCTCGGCTCAGCAGCGGCTGGATTCACCCTCGCCAGCGCCGTCGTGGCGTGGGACGGCTGAGCGTCCGGGGGATCAGTCGGCGGAGCCCGCCGGTTCGGGAACGGCGAGCACGTCGACGCCGGGAAGCACCAAGGGCTCCAGCGTTTGGCGCGCGGCGTTGAGCGTCGCGAGCTCCGGTGCGGCGTAGGGGTCCGGGCTCTGCTGGACGACGCCGACGATGAACGAGCGGATGGCGCGCTTGGCGGCAAAACCCGCGTCGTTTTCGAGTCGGCTGTCCCAGTACAGGTAGATCAGCCGCCGGCGGACTTCTTGCGGCTGGGAGACGTCACGCCAGAGCTTGTCGAGGTCACTCGGGATGTCTTTGTAGATGCGCTGCCCCAGGTGGGAGCGCACGACCGCATCGTTCAGCTTGCGGACGTCGCCGCGCACGCTCTCCAAAAGGTCGCTCTTGATGGCGTGGTACTTCACCTTGGTGATCGTCCAGCCGCCTACCGACACACACGCCGTCATCAGGGTCGGCACGCACCACAGGTAGTTCAGCGGCGAACCCTGATCGGCGAAGGCGTGGCCGGGGGAATGGATCCGCGGTGGCTGCCGTCGCAACGACACCCAGCCGTCGTCATGCACCCACACCTGCGGGTGCCAGGGGGTCTCGGCCTTGAAGACTGTGTATTCGCCGTTGCGCTCGGTGCGCCGGTAACCTTCGCTCCGAAGCTTCAGCGCCAGTGCCTCCCGCGCCCGCTGCACGTCGGCCTCGCCGGTGATGATCACCTCCTCGTCGACCTCGTCGTCGCCGAAGATGAACGGCTCCCCGGGTTCGGCGGCCAGGGCGGCGGCGAGGATGAGCCAGGACATGCGCGGTCAGCGTACCCCGCACACCGTCAGAGGTGCAGCAACGCGGCAACCTGTGACCGTTGCGCCCGTGCGCTCCGAGCGAGGTTGAGCTGGCCGACTGCACGGTGGAGGTTGTGGGCGGGGCGGTCGGGGAAACGCTCGGAGTTCCACCCGAAGTAGTTGTCCTCGACCACGTCGCGACAGAAACGCGCCGCAAGCTCCAGCGAAATCCGCTCCACCGCGTACAAGAGCCCCTCGACCTCTTCGACACTCAGCGCTCGCACGGCGCGGTACCCGGCGATCGCTCCCGCGAGCAGGGCCACGTCGAGTCGGGTGTCGGTCCCGTCCTCGCCCACGGGGTTGCACCAGGACCGCCACGCGTCGCCCAATTCTACGTCGAGCGACAGTCGGGAGAGCGTGTCCAGGTCGAGCAGACAGAGCCCTTCGCCTGCATCATCGAAGCGCAGATTGGACAGCTTCAGGTCGCCGTGGGCGTGGCGCATCGGCAGGTCGAGCCGGCCCGGCCACGCCCGCCAACCCTCGAGAATTCCTTCGGCCACCGGGAGCGCGGGTCCGCCGGTCACCGCGGCCGCAAGGCGCGTCATGTGGAGCGCGGTGTCGTGGGCGCCTGGGCGGACGTGGCGGTATTCCCACTCCAGGCTGTCGACAGCGAGGTGGAAGCGACCCACCAGGGCGCCGGCCGCGTGGGCCCGCGCCACGCTGTCCATCTTATGGACGGTGAGCCCCGGGACGAAGGTCAGCACCCGCCAGGCCGCGCCATCTTCCGCGACTGCGCACAGCGCCCCGTCATCGGTGCGCACCAGCCGCGGCGTGAGCAGGCCGGCGTCCGCGACATGCGCAGTGACGGCCTCGATGTCGTCGTGCACACTGGGCCGAAACAGCGGATTGACCCGCTGCAGCACGTACCGCGTGGGGCTCCCGATCAACCAGGTGTGGTTGATGAGCCCTGCTTCCGCGCAGTCTTCCACCGGCACGTCACGAAGTTCCCTCCAGGTGTCGGCAACCGGAAACGCCGGCGCCAGCATCTGGAGCTACTCGACGGCTTCGTTGTTGCCGCGGGACATGCCCATGGCCAGGAGCGCGATGGTGATGACCGCGCTGAGGCAACAGCAGCCGTCGGCGGCGTAGGCCACGTACCCGAGCAGCGGCGCCACATCGGCCGCCATCGTGGGATCCGCCGCGAACAGCGCGGCGGAGATGGCGCCGGTGCCCATGGTGAGCACCACCGCGAGGATCAGACAGACCAACGTGAGGCAACCAAAACAACCAGCGGCGATTTTCATGGGGACTCCGATTCGGCGCGTAGCTATACCACAGCGGGCACAGTGCAAGGTCTCGTCACGAAAAACCACCCGAGGCGTTTGCGTGGGGCAAGCGGGAAGCCCCGCATTCTCACACGGGTTATCCCGGGCATCCCCTCTGGAGACCCCGCATGCTCCGCCTGCCCGTCTGTGTCGCGCTTCTCACCCTCCTCTCCGCCTGCCCCAAGGCCCAGCCCCCGGTAGAACCGCCCCCTGTGGGCGGTGACGTGGTGGAGGCGCCGCCGCCCCCGAAGGCCATCGTCCCCGAATACGTCGCCGAGATGGCACGGAATTTCAACAAGGTCTTCTTCGACTTCGACAGCACCGAGCTCAGCGCCACCGGCAAGACTGCGCTTGACGCCAACGCCGCGATCATGGGGCAGTTCTCCGATATTCGGCTGGAGATCCAGGGCCACGCCGACGAACGCGGCACCACCGAGTACAACCTCGCCCTCGGTCAGAAGCGCGCCGATGCGGTGGTTCGTTACCTGCTCGGCCGCAGCATTGGCAGCAGCCGGGTCAAGTCGGTCTCGTACGGCGAAGAGCGCCCGGTCGATGGTCGCGCGGTCGAAACGGCGTACGACGAGAACCGGCGCGCCGAGTTCAAGATCACCTACGGCGGGGATGCGCCGGTGGTCGGCACCACGCCCTGACGCCCGGCGGGCCGTGAGTGCGCCCCTGTGGCCGTCGTATGGAGTGCCCGATTCAAGTCCTTCGCCTCGTCCTCGTCGCCGGCCTCCTCCTCGCGTTCGGTCGCGCCGAGGCCGCCCCCAACGCCAAGCAGGGCCGGTTCGACATCGACAAGGGCGGTGGGGTGTGGATCTTCCGATACAGCTACGCTGACGAGGGCAACGGCACGCGGAAGCTGGAGTTTGCGCTGCCGGCCGACAAGGTTCGGCACGACAATGACGTGTCGCTGAACTTTCCGAAGGAGGCGTCGGCCAAGGCACAGGTGGCGGCGATCCGCACCTACGCCGACGGGCGCAAGGGCATGAAGATCAAGGCTAAGGCCACGAAGTCCGGCCGCGTGCAGATCGGCGTCAGCGGTCGGGCCTCCAAGGTGCAGGCGACGATGACCGGGGCCAAGGCGGCGGCCGGGGCCGCCCTGGATGACTTCCTGGTCCGGCACAAGTACACGCGGCTCAAGGGCGGTGGGATCGTCCCGGACCATGCGCGCCTCGCGGAGCTGTACGCCGATGACGTGGCCCCGCTCGCCGCCGCGCTGGCCAAGGACGCGGTCGACGGGCGCACGTACGTGGCGCGAACCCTGGCGTTTGTTCAGGCGATTCCCTACGAGGCGGGCAGGAACGGGAAGGATCGGGGGTATCGGCGGCCGCTGTCGGTCCTCGCTCGAAACAAGGGAGATTGCGACAGCAAGAGCGCGCTATTCCTCGCCTTGGTCCGGGCGCAGCATCCCGAGCTCGCCGCCACCGTGGTCTACGTCCCCAACCACGCCTTTGCCGGGGTCGCCCTGGAACCGGAGGCCGGCGAGCGCAGTTTTGTTCGCGACGGCGTCAGGTACGTGGGTCTGGAGCCCGTCGGGCCTGCAAAGAACCCGGTGGGAAAGGTGTCGGGGCACTCCGGCTGGCACCTTTTCTGGGGCTCGGCCGAGGCGCGGGCCCTGCCGGCGGCGAGCAGGGGATGACGCGCTGGCTGACCGACCCGCCTACGGAGCGACCAGGACGGGAACGCTCGTTTGGAGGGTCACCCGCTTCGCGCGTGCCCTGAGCCGCTGGTCATTGGAATGCAGCGCCGCGGCGACGAGCTCGGCGGCGAGCGGATCGCGGAGCCCCTCGGCGTTGGCGAGTAGCAGCATGACTTGGCCGACATGGGCCGGCTCTTGCGTCCAACCGATCAGGATGGCGCGCACGGAAGGGTCGTCTCCGAAGCGCTGCGCAAGACACAGCGCCGCTCGCATCGGCACTGCCGACGGCAGGACCTCCGGCGCGGCCAACGACAGCAGCTCGTCTCGAAGCGCTGGGACCGCCTCGCCAAGGGCGTCGCACCCGACGGCGTCGCGCACCTTGAGGAGGTCGTAGGCGGGCCCGGCGAGGGCCAAGGACACGGCAACGAGAATCATCGGACCCCCACGTTGAGCTGAAGCACGCCCACCTGGTCATCGGACAGCGCCGTTTGCGCGGTGCAGGAGTTGGCTCCGCACACCGGGTACGGGAACATCAGGTTGTCGGCCAGCGCGGCCTCGCAGGCGCCGGTCGCGGTGCAGCGCTTGGTGTCGCCGAGCGCGTCCCAGTAGTTCCAGTCGCTCTCAACTGGGTGGAAAAGCCCAAGATAGTGGCCGACTTCGTGGGCCATGGTCTCGGCGAGCACCTGGACCTCGTCATCGGAAAACGCGGCGTCGGTCCCCGCGTGGATGAGCCAGCTGACCGCCACGCCGGAGTGCGACGACGCGACGTACGGACCCGGAATTCCGCCGGCCTCTCCGTAGAGGTCGGCGAAGCCCGCGACGTCCTCGCCGATCACCACCACCACACCCTCCCCAATCTCCTCGTAGATCGCCGCGTACTCTTCGTCGCCGATGAGCGGTTCGGCGACGCTGCCATCGATGTTGGCGCTCACGAAGCGCAGGTCGAGGTCAATCCCGTAGGCCCCGTAGATCTCGATCCAGCGCTCTGCTGCCGCCTCGACCGCGCCGGAGACCTCGCGATCTTCATCCAAGCTGTCGGCATAGGCGATGGTCACGATCAGCGAGGCGCGGCCCTGCACGCAGGAGCGGGTGACCACCGTGACGTCAGCGTCCACCCTGCCTTTGGGGTAGCCCTCGTCGTCCAGCGTCGAGGCCAGGACCGTCCAGTCGCCGGCGGTCAGCGGGCCGTCCTCGTCGCGGACTGGCCAGTTGAGCACTGAGACCTCGGTCGTCGCGAAAAAGGCGTTGGTCAGGGAGTCCCGGGCGCTGAGCCAGTCCTCCCAGTCCAGCCGCACCGAGCCCTCGGGGTCCAGAATCACGTCGCTGCTCAACGTTCCCGCGCTGCGGGCCGTCGTGATCATGAAGGCGTCGTCATTGTCGTCGACGGTGACCGGGATTTCCAGGACACCGTCGGCATCGCTCTTGAGCGAGAAGGTCTCGGTGACGACCTCGCCGTCGCAGACAACGGCCGGCTCGGTCGTTCCGGTCAGGCATCCGAGCGCCAAGAGCAAGAGCGGCGTCGCCATCATCCGTCTTCTACGGTGACGGAGGCGGGGAGATTCGCATCGTTGTGGATGCCCCCATCGACCCGGGCGCCGCGAAGCACGAGGACCGGCGCGCGGGTGGTGGTTCCCCGTGCGCCGACGTTCCCAGCGACGGTGCAGGCCACGAGGGTCAGCTCTGCACCTTCGAGCACCTCGATGTCACCAGCGAAGCTGCCCCCGCTGACCTCACCACGGGCCGCGCCCACCAGGGCGTAGTCGCTGGCGGTGCTCGCTCGATTGCCGCGCAGCACGCAGTCGCGAAGATGCAGCATGCCGCGGCTTTGGTAGATGCCGCCCCCGATGCCGCCGCCGGCCAGCATCGCCTCATTCCCCTCGACGGTGCAGCGCGAGAGCGTCAGCTCGCTCCACCCCGACAGGCGGATGCCACCGCCCGCCTCCCCAGTGCCGCCGCGCAGCACCAGATCTTCGATGACCACGACCAGCTCGTCATCATCGAGCTGCACGACCGGCCCGCCGCGGCCGCCGTTGAGCACGGCGCCGGGTTCGCCTCGAAGCGTGACGCTGGCCACGATCAAAAGGGACTCGGTGTGGACGCCGGCGCCCAGGCACACATCCGCGCCTTGCACGAGGTGTACCGCAATCGGAGATCCGGGCTCGATGCGCACGATGGACTCTCCCACCGCTCAGCTCTGTGTCGACCCCGAAGGGGCCTTGTTCGTAGAAATGTTGGTGAAGTGTTTGAGGAACTCAGCCGCGGTGATGGGCTTCGGCTGCCAGGTGCCCCACGGGTTGTAGAACTGGAGTTCCTTGCCGTTGACCACCCCTTCGAACGCGTAGGCGTGGTTGGCGACCAGCAGCTTCTCGACGTTGACGGCGCCCTGGTAGCTGAAGCGCAGCTCCAGGTCCTCGCCCTTGGCGGGGCCCTGCCCGGCCTTCATCGCAAGCGACATCGTGTTTTTCTTGTAGTCGACCGTTCCTTCCGAAACGGCGCTGCCGACGAGCCCAGCGGTCGCATCGTGCTCGCTGCCGTTGTCTCGAATCGTGCCCTTCATCTTGTTGGCTTTGTCGGCGATCTGCATCGTCCCCGGCACCACGTGGTTCCACCGGTGCCCTTGCGAGATCGAGCCGGAAAGTTTGTCGCCCACCCCCGTAAACGGCATCTGCACGTCGGAAGCCCGGGAGTTTTCCACTGCGGCGTAGATCGCCATCCCATCCTTCTTCGCCGTTTCGAAGTACGGAATGACCTCCTCTTCTTTCATCGAGGACGGGCGCTTTTCCTTGCTACGTGCGCCGGTGAGCTCGGCCATGGCCTGGGCCCCGTAGCCACCCTGACCGATGGCCTGGTACCCGCCTTTCCATTTGGCGTAGGCCTTTTCCATGATCGCCGGCCACAACTTGCCGCCGGCGTCACCTGCGTAGGCGGGGTCGGCCCGGTTGCCTGGGGTCGTGGGCAGGTACGCGTCGACTTCGATGTAGACCGGTTTGGCGGATCCGCCGTACGCCTCTTCGTAGAAACGCACGGTATACGTCTCTTTCGTCGGATTATACTTGATCGCGTCCTTGATGGTGTTCGGGCCGGCATTGGCCACAGCCGCCATCGACGCGATGAAGTAGCAGTCGCCCATCGCGCCCTGAGCGGTGTCGGTACCTTTGGGGTCCACCGGGGTGTGGTCGCCCTTCTGGTAGGCGTAGATCAAGTCGTCTTTGAGTCCCGGGGCGTCGTCGTCCTTGTTGAGCCCAGGTTGATCCGACCACATGGCGCGAGGCGCCCATGCCTTCTTGCTTTCTTTGCCGACCCGTACCTCGACCAGCATCGCCGCGTTCTTGCTGTCGAACTCAAGCACCTTGCAGGGGGTTCCGTCGGGAACCTTGAAGGCTTCTTTCTTCTGTTCGGCGGTCAGGAACAGGGTGATCTCGTCGGTCTTCCCCACCAGGGCGCCAAAAGTCCCGGAGTTGACCTTGGCGCTGCGCATCGGACCGAGGCTGTCGGTCGAGGCGCCGTGCGGGGCTTCGCGCGCCACGTCCGCGTCCAACCACGACGACAGTTCTTCGTCGCCAACCGCGCCGCCCTGGTCCGATGTCGTCGTCTGCCCGGCGATCGCAGAATTTCCGATGCGTGACTGCCGATCGGCCTTGGGCGCGGGGCCATCCTGTTCGTTCGCGGAGCCTTTGCGTTCGCGGGCGGGTGGCCGGGTGGAGTGCTGGAGCATGAAATCCCCTACATGAGGCTACCCGACGGCGGCTCCGGCCGCCAGCATCCACCGTCGCTTGGCCCTCATCCGTCGTCATCGGTTTGCCGATCCGCCGGGGAGAGGTCGTGATGCTGCTCCCCCTGCTCACCACCCTGGCCCTCGCCGCCCCCGAGGATCAGGTCCTGACCAACGCCAAAGGCGCCCGACTTCGCTGGGCGTCGATGCCGATTCCGTTTGTAGCGGACCCTGCCAACAGCGCCGGGCTCGATGAGGACGGCACCGTGGCCGCCATCGTCGGCGGCGCCGGAGCGTGGATGTGGGTCGAAGGGTCCGACGTCGAGTACCGCTTCCGCGGGGTGAAGAGTGGGATCCAGGGGGGCTACGACAGCGAAAACGTCGTGTTCTTCACTGACGATTGGGTCGGAACCGAGGACCTCCTGGCGTTGACGAGCACCTGGTCCGATGATGCCGGGACGATCCTGGACTTCGACCTGGCCGTCAACACCCGCGACCACCAGTGGAGCCTCGACGGGTCGGTGGGCGGCGACCTGCAGAACGCGCTCGCGCACGAGTTCGGCCACGCCCTTGGGCTCGGGCATGACCAGGAGGATGAGGAGGCGACGATGTTCCCGAGCGCCTCGGACGGCGAGACCAGCAAGCGGGACCTCGGTCCGAGCGATCTCGCGGTTGCGAGGTGGCTGTATCCGGCGCTCGACGCGGACGAGCTTGACACCCCCGAAACCCGCACGCTGGTCGGTTGCCACAGCGCACCGTCGGCGGGGGTCCTTGCGTTTTTTCCAGCCGCACTTCTCGTTCTTCGGCGCCGCAAGGAGGTCACTTGATCTTAGCCCTGGCCACACAGGCCTACGCCACCCTGGCCGTCGAGGCGCTGGACCCAGCCGCCCTCGCAGTGCTCAGCGACGCGACCGCCTTCGGCGACGTCGTCGAGGTGCACAGCGTCTTCACGGGCACCCTGATCTGGACGGTCGCCACCCTCGATCTGGTGGATACCAACGAGTTCGCAGAGGTATGGATCCCTGGCGGATGCGTGGGCGGGCTCTGCCTCACCATTTCAGGAGCACCCTCGGTTGTGCGCGGCGAACGCGTTTTCGTATTCCTGCGCGATCAGCGGCCGGCCTCGCTCGGCCAGGGGCTTTTCCACGTCACCGGCGACGAGGCCGTGCGGGACGTATCGGGGCTTTCGTTCCTGGACGGCGAACGTCCCGCCACGTCGTTTGCGCTGGCCGAGCTTCGCGGCGCCGTTCCTCGTGTCCGCGTACCAAGGAAGTGATGATGGCCAAGCGTCTCGGTGAAATCCTCGTCGAAGAGGCGATCATGAGCGCGGAGACGATCGAGCGGGCTGTGGCGGCCCAGGCGCACGGGGCCCGCCGTCGGCTGGGGCAACTTCTGGTCGAAACCGGTGCGCTCGAGCCATAGCCGATGGGGCCAGGGCGGCTGGGACTCAGCGCTCATCGCCGAGCGGCCGTCGCTGGGCATGCGCGTCCTCCTCGAAGAGTTGGGCGTTCGGCTCGGCTGCTGGCTGCCGCACGACGCGTTTGAGCGCGGGCCGGTCTGCACCTTCGCCTGAGCTTCGACCGGCCCCGGTCAGTTCGCCGCGATCCGGAACGCCACCGCCTCGGTGTCTTCGTTGACGCCGTCCGAGGCGGTGACGGTGATCTCATGTCGGCCCCGCGCCAGGCCGTCGATGTAGAAGATCGCGGCGCCATCGGCGTTGGGTCGGTCGGGCGCCCCCTTCGCACCCGTCGCTGAGCCGCCCCAGGTCAAGGTGATGTTGCTCATGTCGTCGTCACGCTGCCTGACGGTGACGGACACGCCCACCGAGTCGCCCGCGCCGTACTCAGCGTCGGCCTGGGGCTCGTCGAACTTCACCGACGGCGGGTCGTTCTCGTCCATCTGGAGGGTGAGCGTGCTTTCCGCCGAAGCCTGGAATTCATCGACGACCAGGATGGACAGCGTCCAGATGCCCTGCGGGAGCCCGTCGCCCAGGTACAAGGACGCCTCTTCTTCGGACCGGAACTCGTTGCCAATCGTGTCCGGATCAGGTTCGATCGACCATGACAGCGCCAGATTGGACCCCCCCTGGTCATCGTCCAGGCTGGCGACCACGGTCAGGGGTTCGTACTCGTGGAAGTCGGCGCCCGTTTCCGGTGACGTGATCGAAACGACCGGATCCTCGTTCGGAGGGGGCGTCGAAAAGCCGCAGGCCTGAACTAGAAGGGTGAACACCACGGGCCGCAGGGTAGCGCACGGACGGCCCGGTGGGAAGGGCGGCGGGCCAGGCCCCCCCCGAGTTAGCCTCCGGGCTCGTGGCCCCCCCTGCAACCCCGATGGCTGACTTCCGGTGGGCCCTGGCCGTGGGCGGTGCCGCAGGGGCGATGGAGGCTGCTTTTCGGGCGTCGTCATCGCGCGGATGGGAGCTCGGCGCGACCGTGGGATTCGTGGCGACATCGGTCGGGTTGGCCGCCACCTTCTTTTGTCTGGCCTCACTGGTCGGACGTGCGCGGCGGCCAGCGGTCGCCCGCATCCTGGCCTCGGCGTTCGCAGGTGCGCTGGTCAGCGCGGTGACCTACCGCAGCGAGGTGGTCCTCAACCACTTCCTGCGCGATCCCGAGGTCTTCTTGGGCGTCCCCCTGGCCGCCCTCTTCGGCGGCGCGCTGGGCGCGGTGATCTTGCCCCGACTTCGGCTGCGCCCGGTGCTGATGACGGGCGGCCTCTGCCTTTTCGTCGCCGTCATCCGTGCGCGCCCTCCCCGCGGTGCGCGAGCTTCTGGGCCGAGCGTGCTGGTGATCAGCATGGACACCACGCGGGCTGACGCGGTCACGGGAAAGCCCAACTGGGAGCGGCTGGCCTCCGAGGGTACGGTCTTCGATCAGGCGGTCGCCGCCGCGCCGATCACCGAACCGTCGCATCTGGCGATGTTCACGGGGGTGGCGCCCTTTCGTTCGGGCGTGCTGAGCAACGGGACGGCGCTCGGGGATCAACCGCTGGTCTGGAAACGTTTCCGTGAGGCCGGGTACGTCACCGCAGGCTTCGTGTCGGGCTTCCCGCTGCACGGGCGCTACGGTTGGTCGCAAGGGATGGACGTGTGGGATGACGACTTTGGGCGTTGGCCGGGGCTGCAGTCGCTGACGCTGGTCAAGGCATGGAACCAGGTCGCGGTGCGTGAGCACGCCATTCGCGAACGCAACGCGGACCGGCTCTTGTCCCGTGCGGCGCCCTGGCTGGCGGCGCATCGCGACGAGGCTTTTTTTGCGTTCGTGCACCTCTACGATGCCCACGGCCCCTACGTTTCGGGGCACGACTCCCTCGGAGCGGCCCCGACGGACGGACCGCCCCTGGCTCTCCCCCAGTTCTGGCCCGAAGCGGCCCGCGCCACCACCAGCGTCGCGTGGCTCCGCGCAGCGTACGACGCCGAGGTGGATACGGTCGATCACGCCGTCGGTGAGCTGCTGGCTGCCCTCGGCGAGCGACTCGACCAGACGATTGTCGTCGTCACCGCTGACCACGGGGAGAACCTGACCGAACACGGCGTGCTCTTCGACCATGGCGACGACCTGTACGATCCGGCGCTGCTGGTTCCGCTGGTGGTGCGCTGGCCGGGCCACGTCATGGCCGCGCGCCGGCTCGATTGCCAGGTCGGAGGAGTCGACCTCGCGCCGACACTCGCCGAGCTCGCCCGCTTGGCCGTCCCCGAAACGCTCGACGGACGTTCGCTGGCGACCGTGCTCACTGGTGGGGCGTGCGGTGCGACGCCGGTGGTGTCTTCGACCACGGCCGGTCGCTTCGTGGAGGCCCCGCCGGTGGATCACGCGCTCCGAGGGGGCGGCCACAAGGTGCTGGTGAAACAGAGCGGACCGGTCGAACTCTACGACCTGCGGGCCGATCCTGGCGAACTTCAGAATCTGGCCCCGTCCGCTGACGCGACGGCCCGGGCCGCGGTGCTGTCGCGGCTGCTTCTACAGGGCGGGCCGATCGCTGGCGCCGAGATGGACGCGGCAACGCAAGCGGCGCTGCGCGAGTTGGGCTACCTCGACGCGGACGGGGGACCTTGATGGACGACGATCGCCCCGAGCTTGCCCCGGTCTCGGAGGGGCGGATGCCGGTTCGGATCGCCACGCAGGTGGCCGCCGCGGGGGCGTTGCTCGGCGGGTTCGAGGGGCTCGTCGTGGCGATGCGCTCCCCGTTGTGGCTCACCGGTTGGGAGCGTGCTCAGCTGACTTTGGCCGCCGCGCTTGCCGACTCCGCGGTCGCGTTGGTGGCCGGGTTGGTGGGGGGTGCGGCCGCGTGGTTCACCCCCTCCTGGCAGCCGCTGTGGCGTCGGTACCGCCGCGGCTTCGGCGTCGGCTGGTCCCTGCTGGGTGGATTCTTCTTGCTGCCGATGATGGCCGAGCTGGCACGCCGCGAGGAGTGGAAGTTCGTCTTCGGACTGTCGGTGGTCTCCGTCAGTGTGGCGCTCTTCGGCTTCCTGGTTGCCGGGTACGCCTATCGTCGCGAGATGATCGGCCTGGTTCCGCGGCTCGGCTTCCGGATCCCCGTGGCGGCGGCTGTCCTTCTTCTTTGCGCCGCCAGCGCGGCGGTCCCCCAACGGACGGAGGCGCCGCGGCTCGTCGCCCCTCCTGGTTCGACCAACGTCATCCTGGTGACGATCGACACGCTCCGTCGCGATCACGTGGGTGTGTACGGCGACACGGTCGCGACACCGAACCTCGATCGCCTTGGCAAGGAGGGCGCGATCTTCGACCTCGCGGTCACGCCGGTCCCCGAGACCGCACCGTCGCATGCGAGTATGTTCACCGGCCGCCATCCCAGCGAAACGAAGGTGATTCAGAACGGCCGCGTCCTGGGCGCCTCAGAGCTGACGGCCACCGAGCAACTTCAGCTGTCGGGTTGGCGTACGGGTGCGTTTGTCTCCAGCTTTGCCGTGGATTCCAGCGGCGGGCTCGACCAGGGCTTCGAAGTCTACGACGATGACTTCGCGCCGCTTTTGCGGGGCGTCGCCGAGTTTCGCGTGGGTTGGCTCGGACTTCGGCTGCTTTTGCGCTTCGGTGATCCTGCGGACTGGCCGATGCTCCTGGAGCGTCGCGGGGATCGGACGGTGGCGCGAGCGCTGGACTGGGTCGCGACCATTCCCGACGAAACACCGCTTTTCCTTTGGGTCCATCTCTTCGACCCTCATGCGCCGTACGACGCCCCGGGCAATGTCGGGCTCGACCACGCAGCCATCCTCGCGCAGGAGCCGGGCTACGCCTACAGTGACGCTGAAATCGACACGCTGCGCCGCCAGTACGCGCATGAGGTGCGGTTCGCGGACGCCCAGGTGGGGGCGCTCCTCGAGGGTCTGCGCGCTGCCGGACGCCTCGACGAGGCGGCGGTCATCGCCCTGGCGGACCACGGCGAGAGCCTGGGCGAACACCAGATCGCGTTCAACCACCACGGGCTGTACGACGAGGTCTTGCGCGTGCCGCTCCTGGTATGGCACAGCGCCCCGGTGGGAGAGCCCGGGATGAGGGTCGCGGAGCAGGTGAGTGTCATGGACGTGGCCAACACGCTTTGCGATGCGGCGGGGGTGCCGAAGCTCTCCAAAACGGGCTCGGTGGCGTTGCAGCATCGTCTGCGCGGGAGCGAGCTGCGGCCCGAACCGCTTTTGCTTTTCGGTCGCTCGGACGCGGCGTGGCTGTACGGGGTGCGCGCGCCGGCGGGGGTCAAGTACATCCAGACCGAAACGGGCGCGGAGGAGCTCTACGACCTGAGCCGCGATCCGTTCGAGGCTGACAACCTCGCCGCGACGCAGCCGGCCGCCGTCGAGAACGGTCGTGCCGGGGTCACGCTCTTGCGTCGTCACATCGATCTCGACGCCGACGCCCCGAGCGACGAAACCAGCCTGATGCTCGGCGCCCTCGGCTACCAAGAGCCGACCCCTCCATGACCACCCGTCGTGAGTGGATGGCGGTGGTCGCTCTGTACATGCTCCTCGCCGTTGCGCTCGCGCCCAGCGCCTCGACGGGCGATGGCGTCTTCGGCTACCACGACTTCCGCCACCATCACCTGCCCTGGCGGTCGTGGGCCGCGGCCAAGTGGGCGCTCGGCGAACTGCCGATGTGGGCCAGCGGCGCGGGGAACGGCTTCCCCCTCTTGGCCGAGGGCGAAGGCGGCTTCCTCTACCCGCCAACCATGCTGCTTTTCGTGCTTTTGCCGGATGGGTTGGCGCTCAACTGGAGCGTGCTGGGCCACCACGTACTGGCCGCGATGGGGATGTGGGCGTTTTTGCGGGCCAGCGGGCTCCGTGGAGCCGCGCCGATTCTGGGGGGGCTGGTGTGGGGCTACAGCGGGTTTGCCGTTTCCCACGCGTTGTACCTCGGCATGCACAACGGCCTGGCCTGGCTGGGGTGGGCACTCTTCGCGACGGCAACCCGACGGGGCTGGCTTCTCGCGTTGAGCGTAGGCATGCTCGGTTTGGCGGGGCACCCGCAGGCCGCTGCGTTTTCGGGGCTGCTGATCCTGGTGTACGCCATCGTGACGCTGGAGCGCGAGCGGTGGCTCCGCTGGGCAGGTAGCACCTGCCTGGGAGTGGCAATCGCCTCCCCGCAGCTTGCCGCCACCTGGGAGCTGGTTCGCCACTCAACCCGCGACGGGGGCGTGGGCGGCGCGTTCGCCAACGTTGGCGCCACGCCGGTGCAGGAGCTGCTCGCCTTCGCTCTCCCCTACGCGTTCGGGTTCGACCGACCCGCTGACGTCCTCGAGACCTACAACCATCGCGGCGCCAGCTACTGGGGGGCCGGCGTCAACAGCTGGGAGATGTGCGTCTACGTCGGCGTACCGGTCCTCGTGCTCGCGGCCCTGGGCCTTCGTCGCAGTCGTTTCTGGGCCGCAGTGCTCGCGCTGTCGGTGCTTTTGATGGTGGGCGGCCCCCTTTGGGCGCTGGTTCGGCACCTGCCCGGCTTCGATGGGTTCCGATTCCCCGCCCGGTTCGCGATCGGCGCGGTTGCCGCCCTCGCGGTGCTCGCCGCACACGGCCTCGACACGCTGCGGCGTCGCGCCGCTTCCCGCGTCATCCGCAGCCGCATCCTGTGGGTCGTCGTGCTCTTTTCGTTGACGACCGGGTTTGGCCACCTGGGACTCAAGACCCGGGTGGGTGAGGTGCGGGCGCTCTTGGAGGGCCATTTCGCAGCGCAAGCGGCCCTCCCACCGCCGCCCGAGCTCACGGGGCTTGCAGCGGCGGCGCTCCCCGCTCCCGATCCAGAGGACCCGGCCCGAATCCCCGCAAAGGTGGCCCATATTCTCGCCGACGTGCGTCGGAGCACTGCGCCTGACTCCCCCCGGGTGTGGGTGCCGGTGCTGCTTTTACTCATCACCGCGGGGGCCATCCGCCGCCCGCGCCTCCTCTTTGCGCTCGTGGCGCTCGATCTGCTCGCCTTTGGGCGAGATTATCACCCGACCGTGCCCTCGGCGGAGGTCGGCCAGGCCCCTCCGTGGCTGGCGCCGGCGATGACCGAACCGGGAGGTTGGCGGCTTTCGGTGCTCGATCGGCGGGTCGACGCGTCGCTCGACGACGAGCTCCTGAGCGCCAGCCTCGGCTTGCCGCTCGGCACCAGCGACGTGATTTTGCCGTCGCCGCTCCTGTTGATGAGGAACGAAGCGCTCTTGGCGGCGGGGGGCCTTGATGTCGGCGACAAGGGGATCGGCAAGGTATGGCAGTGGCAGGAGCACGCGGACGTCGGACGGAGGCTGTCATTGCGATGGATAGTCTCCGTGCACGAGCTGCCGGGGTTGGTGCCCCGGGTCCGGGGTCGGTACAACCTTTGGGAAGACCCCGAGGCGCTGCCGCGGGCGCGCGTGCTCCCCTGTGTGCGAGGCGTGGGGTCTGCCGATGAGGCCCTCGCCGCCACGCTCGCAGAAGATCCCCGGAGAACGGTGGTGGTCGAGGGGGGAGTGACCGGGTGTGTCGGTGATGCGCTATCAGAAGCGGAGATCACGGCCTACGCGGACGGTGACGTGACGGTGGCGGCGGCGGGTCCGGGTACGCTGGTGCTCGGCGACACCTGGTACCCTGGATGGACGGCCACAATCGATGGGGCGCCGGTGGCCATCGAGCGCGCGGACCTCGTCTACCGCGCGGTGACGCTGCCGCCGGGGGACCACCTCATCCGCTTTGTGTACCAACCCCGTCGGTTGTGGGGGTTCTTGGCCGTGGCGGGGTCAGCGTTGTCGGCAGTGCTGATGGTGGGATCGTGGGGGGTACGTTCGGGACGATGGACCAGGGCGTAGCGGAAGCGGTCGCGGCGCTCCGTTCCGGCCCACCCGGCCCGGTCGACGTTGATGCCCTCGGGTTGATCATGGCGCCAACTTCGCGGTGGCCGCCGACCTGGCCGGCGAACGTTCATGAACGGTTGGTGAGCGGTTCCGCCCAGGCGCCGTTCGGCATGACCGACCGCCAGTGGTTAGGCGAGCCGCTGCCCGGACCCTCGTGCCTTCGTGGACCCCTGACAGTTGGCGCGCGCGCCCGATGCAGCAACCCGTCGAGTACGACGATGCCATCGGCCTCGCAGCGGCGCTGGCCACGTTGCGGCGCATGCCGCCCATCGTCACCAGCTGGGAGACGGAGCGGCTGAAGGGGCAGCTGGCCGAGGCGTCGCGGGGCGAACGCTTCGTCTTGCAGGGCGGGGACTGCAACGAACGCTTCGTCGATTGTGAGTCGCCGGTCATCGACGCCAAGCTGAAGATCTTGCTGATGATGAGCGCGGTGCTGACCTACGGGAGCGGCCGTCCGGTCGTCCGGATTGGGCGAATCGCGGGGCAGTACGCCAAGCCTCGCTCGGAGAACAGCGAAACCCGCGATGGGGTCACGCTGCCGGCCTACCGCGGGGACCTCGTGAACCGGATCGAGTTCACCCCTGACGCCCGGCGCCCCGATCCCGCCCGCCTCGTCGAGGGCTACACGCGCGCCGCCCTGACGCTGAATTTCATCCGCGGGTTGCTGGCCGGTGGCTTCGGAGATGTGCACCATCCGGAAGTCT
Organism: Deltaproteobacteria bacterium; assembly: GCA_947445035.1. GTDB lineage: Bacteria > Myxococcota_A > UBA796 > UBA796 > SXON01 > SXON01. The sequence continues at coordinate 29,947 of CANFCK010000007.1, read as the reverse complement.
GGGACCTTTCCTGGGCGTCACAATCGACGCGGGCGGCCGAGTACCGTGCGTTGCTCGACCAGATGCGGGCCTCGGTCCGGTTCTTGGACGCCACGGTCGGCCGGCCCTTGCACGAGCTGGCCGCGGTGGACTTCTTCTGCAGCCACGAAGGCTTGAACCTTGACTACGAGTCGGCCGCGACCGAACGGCCGCCGCTACGCGACGGCTGGTACGATCTGAGCACCCACATGCCCTGGGTCGGCGAGCGCACTCGCCAACTCGACGGCGCCCACGTGGAGTTCTTCCGCGGCATCCGGAACCCAATCGGCGTGAAGGTCGGGCCGGCGATGGGGCCGGAGGAGCTGGTGGCGCTGGCGACGGCGCTCGATCCGGACCGGGAGCCCGGACGCCTGACCCTCATTGTGCGGCTCGGCGCCAAGCAGGTCGCCGCGCGGCTGCCGGTCTTGGTGGAGGCCCTTCGCGGGGCTGGGCGCCCTGCGGTGTGGATCTGCGATCCCATGCACGGCAACACCTTCAAGACGGCAGATGGCATCAAGACCCGGCATTTCGACGACATCCTCGCCGAGGTCGACCAGAGCTTTGCCGTCCACGCGGCCGCAGGTAGCGTCCTCGCCGGGGTGCACTTCGAGCTCACCGGGCGCGACGTCACCGAAGTGCTGGGAGGCAGCTGCGGTCTCACTGAGCGTGACCTTCATCGCAACTACGAAAGCGATGTCGATCCCCGGCTGAACTACGCCCAGGCGCTGGAGATGGCCTTTCTGATCGCGGAGCGGCTAGGGCGGCGGGGATAGCTCGCCGCGGGCCTACATTCCGCCCGCCAACATCCGGAGGCATTCGTCGTGGTCGAGACACCGGTCCACCACCGCGTCGATCCGCGCGCGCTGGTCCTGGATGCGGGCCTCGTGATCCTCCCACAGCTGGTAGTAGTCCCAGCAGCGGGAAAGTGCGCCCCGATCGAGGTTCTCGGTGCCGCGCGCGACGTGCATCCACGAGGCCCACGGAAAAGGCAGCGGGTTGCCGCCGCGGTGGTGTTCGTCCCCGAACCATCCGCGCACCCCGTCCGAGCCGAGCGCCAATCGCACCCCCTCCGGCATGGTCGTGCGCTCCCGAAAGGTCGACCAAAACGGGGTGTCACGGCGGCGGCCCAGGTAGTGCAGGTAGACGAAGTCGGCCGCGCGTTGGTGCAGGACCCCGAACCAGGAGTTGAACCGTTCGCGCGCTCCACCGTCACCCAACGGCAACGCGGCGCGGAAGAACTCGTTGAGGGCCAGCACGCTGGTCCAGATCGAGGTGGCTTCAAGCGGCTCCAGAAATCCCGCCGAAACTCCGACGGCAACACAGTTGTGGACCCATGGCCGGGTGAACCAACCGGCCGAGAAGTCGATGGTTCTGGGCAGCGCAACGGCTCCACCGAAGCGCTGCCTGAGCTCGGCGCGGGCGGTGTCGTCGTCCACGAAGCGGGTGTCGTAGACATAGCCGCAGCCCAGGCGGCCCTGCACCGGGATCACCCAGAGCCAACCGTGGCGCATCGCGATGCTTTCGCTGTAGACGGGCGTTGGGCCCCGATGGTCGACGAAGAACGGGAGCGCGCGGTTGCAGGGCAAGCTCGCTGAGACGTCGTGCCAAGGCGACTGGTGGAGCTTGCCGATGATGAGGCGGGCGAACCCGGTACAGTCAAAAACAAGATCGGACGGGACCAATCGACCGTCGGCGAGGCGGATGGAGGTGACATGACCGTCCTGCCCCTGCGCGAAGCCACCGACCGACGCGCCGATGCGGACGATTCCACGGTCGACGCCGATCGTGGCAAGGAGCACCGCAAGCTTCGAGGCGTCGAAGTGAAGAGCGTAGCTTCCGTGCGCGTGGAGGTGGTTCATCGGGTCGGCAAGGGGGTCGGTCGTGGCGGCGGGGAGGCGCTCGAGCACGACGCGATTGCGCTCGCACGCGCGTCCGGGAAACACGATGGTGCCTTCGTCCCAGGGGCGCTCGGGGTGCAAAAAGGCGATGTCCGGCGCGGGCGTGACGCGGTCGCCGAAGGGGTGGTAGTAGGCCGCCCCGTCCCCGTTCCAGTTGGTGTGTTTGAAGCAGTTCTTGATGGTTGCGCCGACCTCGCGGACCAGTCGCGACACAGGAATATCTACCAGATCGAGGAACTGGCTGATGAAATGGGGCGTGGTGCCCTCGCCGACCCCGAGGATCCCGATTTCCGGGCTCTCGATCACCGTGATCCTGGCCTCGGGGAGGAACTGCCGAGCCAGCAAGGCGCTCATCCACCCGGCCGTTCCGCCGCCGACGATCACGACGTTGCGCAGCGCCTTGCGGGCGCCACCGTCGGGCCAATCCGCCGATGCAGAGCTCATCGCTGGGCTGTTATCCACTCCCATGGCCCAGACCGCAACTCAGCACGTGTTCGACGTCTCGCTTTCCGACATGGACCGGGGCGTGTACGAGGAGCTGGCGCTCAAGGTGGCCCGCCATCCGTCCGAGAGTGACGCGTTCATGGTCACGCGGGTACTGGCCTTCGCGCTGCAGTTTGAAGAGGGGCTCGCCTTCAGTCAGGGCCTCTTCGCGACGGACGAGCCGGCGATGTGGGTGCACGATCTGACCGGGCAGCTGCGCGCGTGGATCGAGGTCGGAACGCCTGACGCGGCCCGACTCCACAAAGCAAGCAAGGCCTGCAATCGGGTCGTCGTCTACTGCCACAAAGATGTCGACATCTACCTTCGTGGCCTCGCGGGCCAGCGCATCCACGCGCCCGAGCGGGTGTCCATCATCGCCTTCGATCGGCGCTTCGTGGACGCGCTCGTCGCCAAGGTCGCTCGTCGCAACAGCATGGCGGTCTCGGTGACGGAGGGCGAGGTTTACGTCGATCTCGGCGGCGACGCGTTTACGACGACCCCGATTCGTCACGGGCTGCCGGGCTAGGTGTCCCGCCACCCGCCGGCCCGCTTCAATAGCTCTGCGGCAGCGCTGGCATCGAGCTGATCGCGTGCGGGGGGATAGTCGTCGAAGAGCGGGCGGACGTCGGTTCCGCGTACGCGACGGCGCATGCTGAGGAAGTGGAGGTACTGCTCCGGCCAGCGCCAGACCCAAGCCTCGAAGCGGCGAACGAAGGCCTGTAGGCTCCCTTCGCTGTCGCCCTGCCAGGCCAAGGGCTCGGTGATGACGACACGGTGGCGGGCCTCGCCGGGGGAACGGATGACGTAGGTTGGCAGGAGCGCGGCACCCGAGCGTTTCCAGAGCTGGGCCGTCTGCTCGGACAGGTGGGCGCGGCGACCAAGGAACTCCACCTGCGACCATTTCGTCCCCCCGCCCCCGTCGAACGCGAGTCCGAGGATCTCGTTTTTGGCCAGCGTGTCAAACGCCGGCCGCAGAAAACGAAACACGTTGATGTGGGTGACGGGGAGCCGTTTCTCAAGTTGCCACCGGCGCGCAAGCACCCGTTCCCACCGAGGGGTGGTGCGGCTGTCGTGGAGGATTTCGCCCCACACCGGTGGCGGCGCGCTGAGCTGGGCCATCCGGTAGCCCAGGTGGCCGAGCGCGGGCATGATCATCTGATTGGCGCCGAAGTGTCCGATCAGCACGATGGCGCCTTTGCCCCGGGCGAGCGCGTCGTCGAGGTGGGCGCGCCCCTCAACCTCGCAGACCTCGCCGATGGTGGCGGGGGTGAGCTTGGGGTATCGAAGCACCTCCAACTCGTTGTAGAGCGTCACCCTGTACGCGTCGGCGAGGATATTCTCGGCCGCACGCGGCATGGCCCGATCGGCGTAGATGGCGGCGAGCTCGGCGCGCATGTCCATGTCGCCGAGGCGCCGGACGACATTGGCTCCTACTCGGGTGAGGGTTTCCAAAACCGGCTGCGGCAGTTTTTCAATGAGCGCGGGCCCGAGGGCGTAGAGCGCGAGTCCACCGAGGTCTTTGACCAGCACGTCGGGGCGCCGGCCGCGCCGCCGCTCCGCTTCACGATCACGCCCGGACACGGTCGTCGCGCGAGGGGTCAGGCGCGGTTTGCACCACCGCCTTCTTGTCGATCTTTCCGTTGGGTAATTTCGGAATCTCGCCCCAGAACTCCACGATCCTCGGCACCTTGTAGTTGGCCATCCGGTCGCGACAATAGGCCTGCAGCCGGCGCACGTCGAGCGTAGAGCCAGGACGAAGCTGGACGATTGCGCGTGCCACCTCGCCGCGAAGGCGTTCCTCGGCGCGGACCACCACCACCGAAACGACGTCCGGATGTTGACCGAGCACCGCTTCGATCTCCATCGGAAAGACACGTATGCCGCCGATCTTCAGCATTTCCGAACGCCGACCGGCGAAGAAGACGAACCCGTCGGCGTCGCACCGAACGAGATCACGCGTCTGATACCAGCCGTCCACGAACTGGGCGTTGGTCTCCTCAGGCTGGTTCACGTACCCCTCGACCACGGCCGGGCCTCGGATCCACAGCTCGCCCGCTGCTCCTGGAAGCACGTCGGCGCCTTGCTCATCGACGATGCGGATGTCGTAGCCGGTAATGGGTTTGCCGGTGCTCCCGGGGCGCGCCGGCTCGCTTGCGAGCATGCCCAGGCCTACGCCACTGGTCTCGGTACAACCCCAGACCGGGAGAAACCGGGCGGCAAACGCCGACGCCATCCGGGCGAGCGTCTCGGTGGACACGTACGCGCCGCCGGCCTCGAGGACACGAAGCGAGCTGTAGTCGCCGCCGTGCCCCTCGCGAAAGGCCAGCAGCATCTCGTAGAAGCTCGGGACGCCCATCGTCCAGGTGATGTGGTACCGCGCGATCAGCTCGGCGGCGACGCGGGGATTGAGGGTCTCGGCCACGACGAACGCCCCTCCGACGAGCAGACTGCGGTGGAAAAGCTCGTGAGGGTGGGCGAAGACCGAAAACATGCCCAGATACACGTCGGTTTCGGTGAATCCGAGCCCTGAAATCGTCGCGATGGCGTTTTCGTTGATCTGCCGGTGTGTCGTCGCCGCGCCCTTGGGGCGGCCGGTGGAGCCAGACGTGTAGTTGTAGTAGACGACGTCCTCCGATGTGGCGACATGCGGCCCACTCCAAGGCGGGAGCGACGCATCCCAGTCTCCCTCACCATGCCGACCCCGCCCGTCGATGTAGACGATGCGCCGCGGGTCGGGCAAGAGCGGGAGCAGATGCTTGAGCAGGCGGTCGAAGTCCGGCTCCACGATGACGCTGACGATCGCCGCGGTGCGAAACTGGTCGGCCACCTGCTCGGGGTGCAGCTTGACGTTGACGGGTACGTAGATCGCCCCGAGCCGCGCGCAAGCGAAGAAAGCGACGACGACCTCGGGTCGTTTGGTCACGAGCATCCCGACCGGGTCTCCGACGCCGATCCCCGCGTTGGACAGCACGCCCGCAACACGATCGACCTCGGCGTCCAACTCGGACCACGTCAAGGCGCACGCCTGACCGAGCAACGCCGGCCGATCCGGCCAACGCTGGGCGGCTCGGTGCAGCAGCGCGCCGAGCGGTTGGTGGACGAGGTCGCGAAGCAGGGTGCCTCCGGGCGCCAGGAGCTAACCCGCGTGGCGGAACTCTAGTCCGGCTCGGCGTGTCCGGCGTGTCCGGCTTCGTCGGCTCCTGCAGTCGGGTGCGCAACAGCGGGGGGCGCGTCAGGCGAGGTGGGCTCGACACTTGCGGCCGCTGGGTGCCGGGCGGGGTCGTCGTCGTCGTCGTCGTCGTACAGTTTGTCCATCACCCCGGCCGTCGGCGCGTTGTCGTCGCTTCGAATCCGAAAGGTGACCGACCGACGCTTGGGGTTGGTGGTCCCCGTCAACTCCGCCGCCGCCGACAGTTGTTCGACGTCGAGTCCCCGCTTGCCGAGGATCCGAATCGTCGCGACCGAGCGTGCGCTGGCGAGCCCCCAGTTGTCGACGAACGGTGGTCCGGAAAACGGGGTGCCATCGGCGTGGCCGATGACCTGCAGGGTGACCGGCTCGCCGCGAACGGCGTCTGCGATCTCGCTCAGCGTTTCGTATGCGGTCGGATGCACATCGGCGGACCCCAACTCGAAGAGCACCTGCTCTTCCAGTTCGATGTTCAAGGTGTTGTCGATGAGGCCGATCTCCATCACGTGGTCGCTCAGTGACCCGTTGAGGCGAGACCGGATCGAGCGCAGGGTCGGATTGCTCGCCGACGCCATCGAGATCACGTCTTCGAGCTGCGAGCGGGGCGGGACGCCCGCGTTGTTCTCGAGCTCGACCAGCATCGGGATGCCACCCACGAAGGCCGCCTGCATGCCATGGATGACCGCGTCCATCTTCTGCTTGTCCGCCTTCGAGCTGGACCACAGCACCACGAAGAACGCGAAGAGCAGAGTCATGAAGTCGGCGTAGGAGACCAGCCAACGCTCGTGATTCTCATGTTCTTCGTGTTTCTTCTTGCCCATTTACGCGGCGGCCTGCTTGCCATGGTCAGCGTGGTGTCCGGCAAACGGACCGAGCATCTCCTCGATCTGGCGGGCGTTGATGCCGGCGGCGATCCCGGCCACGCCGAGCATCACCATGTTCCGGGTCTCTGCGTCGTGGCCGACGATCTTCTTGAGGCGGTTGCCGAGGGGCATGAAAAGCAGATTGGCGAAGCCGACGCCGTAGACCGTACCGATGAACGCCACGGCGATACCTGCGCCGAGCAACTCGGGCTTGTCCAGGTTGCTCATGACGTGGATCAAACCCAAAACCGCGCCGAGAATGCCGACCGTCGGGCAGTAGCCGCCCGCCGTCTCCCAGACCTTGGCGGCGTTGGTCCCGTGGTGTTCTTCGAGCTCTACTTCCGGCTCCAGCACCCGGCGCACGTCGTCGCCCGAACTGCCGTCGACGAGCATGCGCAGCCCGCGCTTGAGGAAGTCGTCTTGCACTTCGCCGAGCAGGTTCTCCACGGCCAGCATGCCCTCGCGGCGGGCCACGTTGGAGACCTTGACCATGTCTTCGAGCAGCCTGTTACGGTCGCTGTGTCCGACAAAAACCGCGCGCTTCGTCAGCTTGGCACAGGCCTTCAGCTCGGCGTTGGTGGAAGCCAGCCAGGTCGCCCCGACCGTGCCGCCCACCACGATCATGAATGCTGTGGGCACGACCAGCGCGCTGAAGTGCCCGCCCTCGAGCGCGTTCCCGCCCAGGATGGCGGCCATGGCGAAGGCGATGGCTAGGATCGGTGACGGGTCCATCGGCGGAGAGACTCCCGGCCCCGATTCGGCAGCCGCGCGCCGGACTTGAGGGGAGCCTTTGCTGGCCTGGTAGATCGCGCTCGCAGGGATGATCACCAGCGATCTCAGGACCGCGCCTGGGCTCGTGCTGGTCGAGCGGGCGCGACTCGACGCGGTGACCACGGAGCTCGAGCTCGGTAAGGGTGCTTTCATCGATCCGGCCACCGCCCAGAAGCTCGGGAAGGGGGTCGGCGCCGAGTATGTGGTTCTGGGTAGGCTGGCGTTCGCGGTGAAGAACGCCAAGGTCGCCGAGCAGCGGGTCTGCGACTACCCCGGCCCACTTTCGGAGCGGTTCGAGTGGTCGGCGATGGCGGTCCGCGCGCGGACGACCGGCATACACCCGGCCGTGTCAGCCGCGGAGCGCGGAGCTCGTCGGCCAGTACGACGACACCCTCCGACTCAAAGCGACCGGCGGCTCGACGGCCCGAGCGTGCGTGGAGTCTCAGGCGCGCTTCGCGACGCCGAAGGACGCCTACCACCGGGTGGAAACCGCTCCGTCTTGGGCAAACCCCGAGAATGCCGCGGACTGCCAGGAGGGCTTCGAGGAGCTGCCGGGCCGGCTCAAGCCCGCTTGCGAGGTGCCGCTCGACGGCCCGCGCGCCCACCAACTCCTGGGGTGGTGCTATTCGAATCTGGTGGGGCGTGTCTGCGTGACCGATTAGGTCGCTGGCCATGCTCACCTGCACCCGCCGCCTGGAATGGGACGCGATGCACCGCATCCCCCGTCATGAGTCGAAGTGTGCGGCGTTCCACGGCCATCGCTACGCCGCCGAGATCACCGCGCGCGCGCCGGAGCTCGACGATCGGGGTCGGGTGGTCGACTTCGGCGTGATCAAGGAACGTGTGGGCGGCTGGATCGACGAGAACTGGGACCACACTGCGATCTTGATGCGCGGCGATCCCGACCCAGCCATCGCGGTGCTCGCAGCCAGCAACGCAGCGCACGGTCGTCCGGTCTTCTGGATGGACGTTCCGCCCACGGCGGAAAACATCGTCGCTTCGTTGGCATCGGTTGCGCAGCGCTTGTTGGCCGATACCGGTGTCGAGGTCGTGCGCGTCCGGGTCTGGGAGACCCCGAACGGGAGCGCGGAGTGGGATGGCCTGGTCCGGTAAGCTCGTCGGGGGGCTGATCGGCGGCATGCTCGGCGGCCCGCTCGGCGCCGGCTTGGGCGCGACCGTCGGCCACGTTCTCGGGGACGCGGGGCGGGCGTTGGAGTTGCATCGTCTGGACTGGCAACAGCATGGATTCGCGGAGTCGGGTCCCGGGCTGATGCTCACGCCGGTGTGGACGGCGAGGGGACTGGTGGGCGTCGACGTGAAAGTCCGCGTCCGGGCGGGCGAGTTCACCCATCGCAGCACCGTCACCCCGGAAGAGCCGGTGGAGGCCTGCGCCTTGCCGAGGGTATTCGTGCCCTATGCACGCCTTCCGGAACAAGAGCACGTTCTGGTGGAGCTCAGCGTGAAGACCACCGCGGGTCATGGGGACGAAGCCCAGTTTCGGTTGCGGACTCCGAACGCGGTCCGTCGGCTGGGTGGTAGCGGTCCGGCGCGGGCGGTCATGGCACTTGTCGGCTCCGCGCGGGCGGGCGGTCGTGCGTTCACCCGCGACGACCGAGCGTTTATCGGAACGAGCTTCAGCGAGGGTCTCGCCCTTGATGAGGATGGGCTCCTGTGGCTCCGCGAGTGGATCCACGAACTGGCGTCGGCGGATGGCAAACGACTCAGCGCCGCAAAGGTGGCCCGCCGCCTCGATCCGCACCTTGACGGCGAGGGCCGCGCGCGCCTCATGGGATGGTTGTGGCGTGGCGTCGGCGACGCCTGGCCTGGAGAGGCCCAATCCGCCTGGGTCGTAGAGCTTGCCGCCGCGCTGGGTACGCCGACTGGAGAGGCGGTGCCGACGGCCGATGCGCGCGCGGAAGCGTGGGCGACGCTCGGAGTGCCTCCGGGTACCACCGGCGAGCCGCTGCGGGCCGCGTGGCTCCAGCTCATCCACCGCTGGCACCCCGACCGGGCGCGCACGCCCGAGGACGTCATCGTTTGCAACCGCCGAATGGCCGAGGTCAACGCGGCGTACCGCTTGCTGAACCCCTGATCTTGGATCGCCTATGTTCTTCCTTCTCGCCCACGTCGCGGTCGCCGCCGAGCTGACCATCTTCACCCAGACGCCGGCGGCGGTCAGCGTCGACGGCCAGCTCATCGAGTACGACGACGCCAGCCTGCTGCTGGTCGCGCGCAACCTCAAAAGCGGCAAGCACACGGTGAAGATCGAGTCCATTGGGCGCAAGCCGATCACCCAGATGGACGTCCAGCTCAAGCCGACGGAGCGCCTTGACCTCTACTACAGCGAGCGCACGCTTACGCTGGTCGGAAGCGGACTCTCGGGGGAGGCGGCGGTGACGACCCTTCCCGCCAAGGTCAAGGGGCTCTCGACCGCGGGCGCGCTGGGCGGTGGGAACTTTGGTACAGGCGCCGAGGGCTCCATCCTCATCGGCGCGGGAGCGGGTCCGGGCGGGGTTGCGGTGGTCATCGTGGATGCGACGGGCGAAGGCCGGGACCGTCGGTCGCGGCCGCCAGAGCCGCCCGCTCCTCCGCGACCACCGGTGCCGCCCAAAGCGGAGGCAGTGCAAGTGGTCTTTTTGCTCAAGGATGGTTTCGACATGAGCAACGTCTACGTGGACGGCAGCCGTGTCGCCGAGCTCCGCACCAACGACAAGGAAAAGACGGTCACGCTGATGAGCGGGATGCACACGGTGGAGATCAAGGACTTCACCGAGTTCGACACTTGGTTCAAAGGCACGCTCCACGTCAGTCCTGGCGAACCGATGCGAATTGGCTACAGCGAGGATGACGGCGTTGAGTTGTACAACCGTCCCGCGAGCGCTTGGGTTCCCAAGTAGGCGGATTTCGGCCCGGCCCGTGATAGCTCCGGCGGGTCCCGGGGGGGTGTGTGCACGGGCTGTCCCCGATCGCGTTGTTGTTGGCGCAGGTTGCGGTGGTTCTGCTCGCCTCGCGTGTGTTGGCCCGCGCCGTGCGTTACCTCGGGCAACCCTCGGTCATCGGCGAGGTTTTGGCGGGGATCGTCCTGGGGCCGTCCTTGCTCGGCCACTTCTGGCCAGAGGCGATGGGCGCGCTTTTCCCGCCGGCCTCGCTCGGAGGCCTGGCGCTCCTGGCTCAGTTGGGCCTCGTCTTCTTCATGTTCGTGGTCGGATTGGAGTTCGATCCCAAGCTGTTGCAGGGCCGCGGCGCGCACTCCGTGGCCATCAGTCAGGCCAGCATCGCCTTGCCCTTCGCGTTCGGGTTTGCCCTCGCGAGCCCGCTGCACACCACGTTTGCTCCCGCCGGCGTAGCTTTCCTCCCCTTCGCGCTGTTCTTGGGCGCGGCGATGAGCATCACCGCGTTCCCGGTGCTCGCGCGAATTCTTGCCGAACGCGGGGTGCTCAAGACGAGAATCGGGGCGATCTCGCTGTCTTGCGCGGCGCTTGCGGACGTCAGCGCCTGGTGCATCCTTGCCTTCGTTGTGAGCTTGGCGCGGGCCGAGGGCTTGATGAGCGGCGTGGTCACCACCCTGCTGGCGGTGGTTTTCACCGCGGTGGTCTGGTTCGGCGCCCGCCCGCTCTTGCGCCGGCTGGGTCCGCGAGGCGGGCAGGCGATCGCCCCTGAAACCGTGGCGATCGCTTTCTTTTTGGTGCTGGTCGCGTCACTCACCACTGAGCTCATTGGCATCCACGCCCTTTTTGGCGCATTCCTGCTTGGTGCGGTCATGCCCCGGGGCGCCGGGTTGACGGAGGCGATCACCCACAAGGTCGAGGACTTCGTCCTCATCGTGCTCCTCCCGCTTTTCTTCGCGTTCAACGGTCTGCGCACCGACATCGACTCGTTGACGACGACGAACGATTGGCTGGTGTGCGGGGCGATCATCGCGGTGGCCTGCGTCGGGAAGTTTGGCGGAAGCATGCTCGCCGCGCGGATCGTAGGGCTGAGCTGGCGTGAGTCCAGCGCCATCGGCGTACTGATGAACACCCGCGGCTTGATGGAGCTCATCGTGCTCAACGTGGGGATGGATCTCGGCATCCTGTCCCCGCGGCTGTTCACGATGATGGTCATCATGGCCTTGGTCACCACGTGGATCACCTCGCCGCTTTTGGAGTGGATCTACCCGCGGCGGCTGATGCTGGCCGACATGGACCGACCGCCGCCGTCCTCGGTGCTGATCTGTGTCTCGGACCCCATGCTCGTGCCGACGCTCGTCTTGCTCGGCGCCCGGTTGAGCGGGGGAAAGCCGGTGACAGGATTGCACGTGTTGCGTTCAGACCGGCCGTCGACCTACCTGCGCGAAGGCGAAGAGGCCGGGCCACTGGCCCTCCTGCGTGAGGCGGCGGAGCAGCGGGGATTGACGCTGGACCCGGTGAGTTGCGTGGCGTCCGACCCGGCGCGCGACATCGTGCGGATCGCGACGGAGCGTGGCGTGCGACTGATCCTGCTCGGCACCCACCGGGCCCTTCTGGCCGAGGGGGAACTCGGCGGGGTGGTCGGCCGGGTGCTCGGCGACGCCCCGATGGACGTGGCCGTCCTGGTGGATCGAGGGCTCCGTGAGCTCGACAGCATCGAGATCGCAGCGGGCGTGAGCGATCCTGCGGTCAGCGCGGCGGTCGCGGCGTTGGGAGCGCCGGTAACGACCGAGCGTGGCCCGGGGACGCTGTACCTGGGGTTGGTGGGCGGCGATGTGCCGGAGGGGGTCACGGCGCTTTTGCTCAAGCCGCGGGGGTAGTCCCCAACGCTCAGTCCTCCTCACACTCCAGGTCGCCGATCCCGGTGAGCTGGAGCATCGGAGTTCCTTGCACGCCCGCCCCGAGCAGCTCGACCTCGCCGCAAGTTGACGTGTTGCGAAAACACACGGTGCCCCCCTGCGGGATGGCCTGCACCTTCGTTCCGTCGGTGATCGACTCGACGGTCACGAAGCTGAAGCTCTCACTCGTGCAGTCACAATGTTCGGTATCCGTCGTCAGCGACCCGCCGGAGTAGGTCACGATCCACTCCTCGGTGGTCACGACCACCTCGTCGAGAATCCGACCCTCGCCCTCGTTGGGCAACAATACGCCAGTCACCTCGGCGGTCTCGACCTCGGGGGCCTGGGATTCTACGCAACCTTCGGCAACAAACGCAGGCTCGGCGTCTTCAACACAAGCGATCAGCAGCAGTACGGACAGCACCAGCTTCTCCAACGAAGGCGCCACCTTGCCACGGTAGGCCGCCAGTGGCCAGCTACATCGCGAGCCGGCGTGTCGGGAATCGGTCGGCGACGTCGCTTCGGCCCTCCAGCAGGAGCTCGACTAGCGCCTTGCCGCACTGCCACGCGAAGCCGAAGCCGTGCCCGGTGAACCCGACGGCGGCCAGGGCCCCGGGCAGGCCTGGCACCGGCCCCACCAGGGGCAGTCCGTCACGGGAAAAGCCCATCGTGCCGCTCCACCGGTGGGTCACGGGCACGCCGCGCATGCCCTCGAAACGAGCAAGAAATTCCTCCATGCGCGCCTGAATGCCGGGGTGCAGCACCTCGGCGGTGCCCTTTTCGCCTTCGACGTCGAGATTTCGCCAGCCGCCGAGCACCACCCGGCCGGCGGGGTCTTGCCTCCAATAGTCAAAGCCGTGATCGGCGTACACTGGGCATGAAAACAGCGGCGGTGCGGGCGCGGTGGCCAACATCTGCCCCCGCACCGGGTCTACTTTGTCGGCGAACCACGGTACTAACTCCCCAACGTAGGCATTGGTGCACAGGAGGACGAGCTGGGCATGCACCTCGCCGCCGTCGGTGCGCACCCAGGCCTCGCCGGGGGAGGACGCCGTCAACTCCCGCACCGGGGAACCCTCGAATAGCCGCACCCCTCGCGCGACCGCCGCCTTCGCGACCCCGCGTACGAAGGCGGCGGGGTCAAGCTCGCCGTCGTCCGCGATGTGCACGCCGACGTTGAAGCCCGCGTTGCGGTAGACCGCGTCGAGTTGGTGTCCTTCACGCACCTCGGCGGAAAATCCATCCTCACGCAACAGTGCGGCCGACTCGAGCAGCTCGGCCTCTTCGAGCACGCTCCCAGCGAGCTGAAGCGACCCTCGGCGCTGGTACCCGCACGGAATCTGGAGTTCGCCAATTGCCGAGGACATCGCGCGGTGGTTGTCGCGACTGACCTGATGGACAGCCCTCGCCCGTTCGCGCCCCATGATGGCGACGGCGCGACTGTATCGTTCGGCGGTGCCCTGAAGCACAAAGCCGGCGTTTCGGCCGCTGGCCCCTTGGCTCACCGCGCGGCCTTCAATCCATACGGTGCGGATGCCCGCTTCTGCCAGGGCCAGCGCCGCGGCCGCCCCGCACACGCCCGCGCCCACAATCACCACGTCGGCGTCGGTGCTTTCCTGAAGGCTCGGCGCCATCCTGTCCTCGCCGTCGAGCCAATAGGGCTCCGTCGCCGAGCTCACTTGTTGCCCCGACCCTTCTTGCCTCCCCCGTCGACGACCGCAGGCGTCTCGCCCGGCCGCACCCCGAGGAAGGCGCCGTGCTTTTCGGCGAGCGCTACCGCATTGGGCGAACGCCCCCCGCGTTGGAGCGTCCGAAGCGCCTCGGCGCGGACATCCCGATCCAGGGTCATGTCGCCGACCGTCTGTTCAAGCAGGTCGCCCCGATCGAGCGCGCTGACTGCCCGGACGGCATTGATGCCGATGCGCACGGACTCTGGCGCGCGGAGCGTCGCGGTGACGAGCTCGGTCGCGACGGCCTTGTCGAGCTGCACCAGCCGGGAGAAAGCCTGGAGGCGCACCGGTTGCTGGGGGCACTCGAGGTACAGCGCCTTCGCCTCCTCCAGCGTCGCCTTCTTGGCGGAGGGGGCGCGGGCGATACACGCTGGCTGTGAGGCATCGAGCGCCAGGTCGGTGGCGCGCATCCGTACGCGGACGTCCTTGTGCTGCTTGAGCCGGTCGACGGTCGAGCCATCGGTGGTTCCGGGGCGCCACGCGCTCATCGCGAGGAGCAAGGAGTCGGCTGTCGCCCCAGGGTCGGCGAGCACCGAGAGCCGGGCGGTCGCGTCGACTCCCGCCGCCCAACCCCGTGCGGTGGCCGAGGTGCTCTTGGCTGCGAGGGCCAGGGCGGCGGCTTCGTCACGGTCGGCGAGCGCGAGCAGCAGGCGTTCTTGCTGCGGCCCCGCTGCGATCGCGTCGATCGCGGCAGCGAGCTGCTGGTTGTCGCCGCGGCGGAGGATGTCCACCGCCGCCGCCGCGCCTTCGTCGGATTGGGCGCGTTCGGTCGTGAGGTACTTGGTGGCCGACGCGAACAGGGTCGCATCGTCCAGGTCTTTGACCGCTTTGCCACCGATCGTCAGGGTGTCCGACTTTGCGTCGGCCCGGGCCACGAACCACCCGGTCGCGTCGCAAGCGCCGAAGTGGTCCACGACGATAGCCCAGCTGCTCGGCTCGTTCACGAGTGCGCGTTCCCACCCGGGCCCCGCGGTTTCCCCGTCAAGCATCGCGGTCCGGATCGGGGCGAGGCAGCGGACAACCGAGACAGGAACCGTGCGGGGAAGCTCCACTTTCGCGGGGAGCGGTGCGCCCACCAGCGCCTCGGCGAGCACCCCGTCTTTGAGCGACCATGTGTACCCCACGTGGCCGAACTTCGCGCTTCCCGCCCGCACCGCGCCGTCGTCGAGCTTGTCCTGGGTGAGCGTCTCGTGCACCCGGGCGATCGAGGGCAGGGGCTCCAACCGTTCGGCCCAACGGTCCCCCGCCGGTGCCAAAAGGCGCAGCGAGCTGCCATCCCCGTCCTCGACGGTGAAGCCCCACCGTTCCAGTTCGGCGCGTACGCCCACAAAGTCACCGCCGGCGAAGTCGACCCTCAGCTCCAGGTGGCGGGGAGGGACCCGGTCCACACGCTCAGACGCCCGCAACAGCTCGGGCGGGGTCCGAACCTCCCCCACGCCGACGGACAGATCTGCCGGGAGTGGGGCTTCGACCGGGGCCGTCGGTGCCACGACCTCCACGACGGCGGCCACGGGGGCTTCGGGGCTGGTGCTGCAGGCGTTTAGGAAGGCGAGCATGAGTGCCTGGGCCCTAACGCGGCGGGCCGCGCGGGTAGTCCGCAGCGCGAGGGTCGTGGCAAAGCGGGACGAACGAACGCGTCAGTGAAAGTCGCGACTTGGCGCGCGCAGCTCCGTCCCGATGTCCAACGGGCGTACGTGCTTGGCCACGATGCTGATTGCCCCATCCATCCGCTGCAAGACCCCCCGGATGCGCAAAAGGCGCTCGGTCCGAATTACCCGCCGCTGCCGCTGGTACAGCCTCGGCCACACCACCACATTGGTCGTGCCTGTTTCATCCTCGATCATCAGGAAGATCACCCCCGAAGCGGTGTCAGGGCGCTGGCGCACTCCCACCAGCCCAGCGATCACCACCGGCGTGTCGTTGGGTAGGTCCACCAGTCGGGACAGGGGGATCACCCCCTCCCGCGTCAGCCTGTCCCGGACCAGCCCCACCGGATGGGCGCCCGGTGTCAGGCCCACGGTGGCGTAGTCGGCCTGCATCTCTTCGGCCGCGGACGCCGTCGGGAGCACCACGGCTTCGTCGGCGCGGGTGAGCGCGGCGAACATGCCCGGCCACAGCCCGTCCACCGCGAACGACGCCTCACGCCGGGGGGTGGGCGCGGCGCCAGTCCCGACGACAGCCGCCGCTGTGAGCACGCTGGGAGCGGGCAGATCACGCATCGCATCGGCGTGTGCGAGTGCACGGAGGGTGCCCCGATCGACGCCGCTGCGCTTGGCGAGATCGGGCAGGTCTACAAATGGCAGCCGCCGCCGCGCCGCCTCGATCCGCCGGCCCTCTTCTTCGCCGATGCCTTTGATGAGGCGCAGCCCCAGGCGCAGCGCCGGGCCGTCGTGACCCGCTTCGAGGGTGCAGTCCCAATCAGAGCACATCACCGAAACCGGCCGGACGTCGACCCCGTGGCGTTCGATGTCGGCAACCAACGTTCGGGGCGCGTAAAAACCCATGGGCTGGCTGTTGATGAGCGCGGCGGTGAACGCGGCTGGGTAGAAGCAGCGCTGCCAGGACGAGACATACACCAGATGGGCGAAGCTGGCGGCGTGCGATTCGGGGAAGCCGTACTCGGCAAAACCCTGGATCTGCTTGCACACTCGGTCGGCGTACTCAGGTGACAGGCCGTTCTCGAGCAGCCCCTTCATCAGCCGCTCCGTGATCTCCCCGAGGCCGCCACGTTTGCGCCACGCCCCCATCGCCCGCCGCAGCCCATCGGCCTCCCCGGGCGTAAAACCGCCCACAGCCACGGCCATGGCCATGACCTGCTCCTGGAAGATGGGGATTCCAAGCGTGCGTTCCAGGATGGGGATCAGCCGGGGATCGGCGTACTCCACCGGTTCGAGCCCCTGGCGTCGTCGTAAGTAGGGGTGCACCATGCCGCCCTGGATGGGGCCGGGGCGCACCAGCGAAACCTCGATGACCAGGTCGTAGAAGCAAGCGGGCTTCAGGCGGGGGAGCATGCCCTGCTGGGCGCGGCTTTCCACCTGGAAGACACCGATGCTGTCGGCCTCCCCGAGCATTTCGTACACCGCGGGGTCCTCGCGCGGGACGGTGGAAAGGTCGTGGTGGACGCCGTGCCAGGCCCGCATGAGATCGAAGCAGCGGCGGATGGCGGTGAGCATCCCCAGCGCGAGGCAGTCGACCTTCACAAACCCCAGCTCGTCGATGTCGTCTTTGTCCCATTGGATGACGGTTCGGCCGGGCATGGTGGCGGGTTCGATCGGCGCGCGGTCCACGAGCGGGCCATCGCTGATCACAAAACCGCCGACGTGGATCGAGGTGTGCCGGGGGAAGCCCTGGATCTCACGCCCCAACCTCATCGTGAGGCCAACGCGTTCGTCCGTGGGGTCGAGGCCGGCTTCTACCAAGACCTCGTTGCCTTCTTTGAGCTGCCCCCACGAGTCGAGCAGGCCGCACAGGCGGTCCACCTGGTCGAGGCCCAGGCCCACCGCCTTGCCGACGTCGCGCACCGCGGAGCGTCCCCGATAGCTGATGATCTCGTTGACCAACGCCGCACGTTCGCGGCCGTACTTTTCGTAGCAGTACTGGATCACCTCCTCCCGGCGTTCGTGTTCGAAGTCCACGTCGATGTCGGGCGGTTCGCCGCGTTCTTCGGAGATGAAACGCTCAAAGAGCAGGGAAGAATGGGCGGGATCGACGCTGGTGATGGTCAGCGCGAAGCACACCGCCGAGTTGGCGGCGCTGCCGCGGCCCTGACAAAGAATCCCGCGGCGGCGCGCGAAGCGGACGAGATCGTGAACCGTTAGGAAGTAGGCGGGAAAGTTGAGACGCTCGATCACGCCGAGCTCGTACTCTACCTGCCGTGCCACGCCCTCCGGCACGTGGTCGCTGTAGCGTTGGATGAGTCCACGGCGGACCAGCTCGCGCAGCCAGGCCATCGGCCCGTAGCCATCGGGGACGACTTCGCGCGGGTAGGTGTAGGTGAGCTCGCGCAGGGAGAAGTTGCAGCGGCCGGCGATCTCCATGGTGCGATCGAGCAGATGGGGCCATCGCGCAAAGCGCCGCGCCATCTCGGCCGGGCTGTGGAGCGCCCGTTCAGCGTTGGGCTGCAACCGCCGCCCGGCCTGATCCAGCGTGAGCCCCAGGCGGATGCAGGTGAGCGCATCCTGCAGCGGCTTGCGTGCCGGATCGTGCATGAGCACATCGCCGATCGCGACGCAGGGGAGGGGGCCGCCAACCAGCGCGTCGATCCGCGCCTCTTCCCCCGGATCGAACCGACGGGAGACGCCGCGGTAGAGCCGGTCCCCGACCGCATCGCGCAGGGTGTCGAGTGCGCCGCCCGACCACCCTTCCCGCGCGATGAGCACCAGTCCTTCGTGGTCGGCCAAGAGCGCGTCGAGCGGGAGCGCCGGCCAGCCCTTGCCGAGGTGGCGGCGCGCGGCGATGGCGGCGGGATCGGCCTCCAGGAGGTCGGCGTGGCGCGGATCGCGGGGCACCCCGATCGAAAACTGGTCCAGGTCCGCGCCCCTGAGGCCCGCGGACGCGGTGCGGGCGGCCCCCGCCGGAATGCGTTCGGCGCTGAGCAGGCGACACAGGCTGCCCCACCCGCGCAGGTCCTGCACCAGCGCCACCAGGCTGGCCCCTGGCGCGCCTCGCCCCCCGCTTACGGTGAGCAGAGCGCCATGTAGTAGCGGCATGGCGCGTGCTTTCGCGTGCCGATGGCCGCGCACCGCACCGTACACCCCATCCCGATCGGTGAGCGCCAGCGCTCCGAGCCCCAGCGCCTCCGCCCGATCGTAGAGATCTTCCGGGGAAGACGCCCCCTCCGAGAAAGAGTAGTTCGATCGTGCACACAGTTCGGCGTACTGCGGAAGGCCGCCGGAGCGCCGTCCTGGGACTGGAGTCGGAGCCGTGCGCTCGTTGTCGGCCGGTTGGAGCGCGGCCGGTGGGGTTGCGCCCGGAAAGGCCAGCACGACGCCGGTCGGTCGTGAGGGGAAGTGCGTGGGCGCCGGTTCCGTCGGTTCGGCGACCACCACCGACTCCGGTTCGCCCCCAGCATCCAGCCAGCCGTGTAGAAACCAGCGTTGGATATCCATGCCTCCCGACGTGGTGCGTTCGCAGTACAACCATGCCCGGCGCCCGTCGGCCAAGGACGCCGCCCAGTAGTCGCGGGTGTAGCCGCTGCGCGCTTTCCACCATTCGCCCGAAAGCCGCTCGGGACCGACGAGATCACCGATGGCCACCGTGTCGCGGTCCAGGAGCAGGGCGCGTGGCCGACCCGAAGGACCCACGGCCACCCGAACCGGGCGAGGGGCCGGCAGCAGAAGTGCTGGCCGCGCCCGATTCGCGGGCACCGGCACGTCCTTGGGGACCTTGCCGCCCGGATAGTGGCCCGACCATCGGGTGGCGTCGGGCTCGTGCGTCAGGGCGATGTCCGCTTTCTTCGGCGTGAGTGGCGTGGGGGGCTCGGCACCGGGGGCGACGGGAACCCAGCCCACCTCCGGCCGCCAGGCATCGGCCAGGGCGGGACGAAAGACCGCGTGGACACCCAAGGCGTCCTGGAAGCGCGCCAGAAGCTCGGGCAGGGGTTCCGGCGCGTTGGACTTGTCGAAGAGTCCCGATTGCGGGGCGCGCCAGGGAGCGGTCTCCAAGAACGACAGGCTCAGCGCCGTGACCGGCGCGGTGAGCTGCAGCCGGTCCAGTCGGGCACGAAGTTGGGTGAACAGGCGGTCGGCCCCACGGACGAGCTGCCCCGTGCGCACCGACAGCACCATTTCGCCCTCTTCCAGGCGCAAACGAACCTGCAGCCGTGCCGCCGCCAGGCCCGTCCGCGCCAGATCGGCAGCAGCGTCGCGACACAGGCCGTGTAGTACGAAGAGCACCGCTTCGAGGTCCACGACGCCGTCGTCCAGCTCGGTCGTCCACACCGGGTCTTCGCGGGGGGTGGCCGGGATCGCGGCCTGTCCTTTGTCCACCGCCCGCGCCCGGGCCGAGGCGCCCTTGGCCATGGCGGCGGCCGCACGATTCCCGAGGCCGGCGGCGGTGTCCCCCACGCTGGCCTGACCCCGCGCGATCTGCCAGAGCCGGAGCGCCTCGGGACCGTAGCGCCCCGCCAGCGCCGCCGCGGGGAGGCTGGCGTACTGGCCGACGGTGCGTACGCCCGCCCCCGCCAACGAGTCCAGCACGTCCGCATCGAGTCCGAGCGCGCTGACCGACAGCGGCGCCAGCGCCCGCGCAACGGCCAGGGCGTCGGGCAGAACGAGGTCCTTGGGGCTGTGGCGCGCCAGAACCAGCGCTGCCCAGGGCTCGGGCCCCCACACCATCCGCACCGCGTGCCCCAGGCTTTCGAGCCAGCGCCGCACCTCGGCCACCAGCGCGGCAGAGACGTCGAGGAAAAGGCCATCCGGCAGGATCGCGGAGACCGCTGGGGAGTAGCGCAGAAGTGCATCACGGAGCGACTCCAGATCGCTGCGTTCGCCCACTGCCGCCCGCCGTTCTGCTCGGAGCTCGGGGCAGAGGGCGCGCGCTTCGGACAGCGTCATGCCCGGACGCACGCCCGCCCGTGCGACCGGAGGGGTGCAGGCTTGGACGCGGTCGGCGCTCTTTTCGAACTCGACCAGCACGACCGCTTCGAGTGGATCGTAGCCGCAACGCTCGAGGCGGAAGGCCGGAAGGTGGATGGCGAGCACCTACCCGACCCCCATTGCCAACCGCCGCTCACCCACCTGCCGGCCATCCCGACTGCGCGTGCACACCACCTTGAGCCGGCCGCGCTCGGTGCCATGCACGACCAGCCGCAGGGCCGCGGGCAGCTCAGCCTCGGACGCTTCGGCGACCACAAACAGCGAGCAGCCACCGCGCTCACAGGCGCGCCCCAGCCTGACCGCGGACCTGCCCAACCGCGGCGCGTCGAGCAGCACCACCGCGTCCACCGAGCCCGCCGCCGCCGCCTGTTCAGCCACCCACGCGGCACGATCGAGGCCCGGCCGCACCATCCACAACTGCGTGAGATCGACGCCGCCCCCCGGCCCAACCCAGCCGGGGGGGTACACCTCCTCCATCGCGTCGACCACCAGCACCGGGCGCCCCCGCCGCGTGAGCGCTGCCAACGCGGGCAGGAGCAGCCCCAGCCGACCGCTACCCGGCGCCCCCACAATCTCGCTGATACCCGGCGCCGGCCAACCTCCGAGCCAGGCGTCTACCGCGGCGACCCCGGCGGGAAGTCGCCCAAAGAGCACCCTGGGCGCGGCAATACGCGCCCGCAGCTCGGCGAGCACGGCAGGGCGTTGGGCGGCGGACAGGGGCGGCACGACCTGTGTATATGTTCAGGTACTTGAACAGACAAGGGGTAAGTCATTAGGCGAACGCTTTACATGCTCAGCGGAGTCGATGGATTCTGGTCGCGACGAGATGAAGTATTTCGAGATGTTCGATGCAGACACCGGTGAGGTGGTGCCGGTTGCGTTTCGCAATCAGCCCTTGTGGAACCTTGAATATCTGGCGGTGACGCTCCTGCTCCACCTTGGACGCGTCAAGACCGACCTTCCCTTCGCCGACGGTTTGGGGCCGGCGCTCACCGCGGGCCGGAGCTACGAGATCAGAGTCGCTTCGGGCATGCAGAGCGCGAGCGGCGGCGCCCTTGCGCCCGTGGTGATCAAGCGCTTCACCGTTGGAGCGGCAGACCGCGAGCGGCCCAGGCCCGAGACCTGGATGATCGGCCCTCCCACGACTGCGGGCGAAGCCTTGGTCGTCGAGTTCGGCGAGCCACTGGACCGGGCTACCGCTGTCGACGCCTTCGAGGTGGTCGATGCAGCTGGCACCACAATCCCGGGACGCTTCGAGATGGTCGACGGAGAGCGAGCGCTGCGCTTCTTTGCCGATGCCGGCTGGATCGTAGGGACCTATGCGCTGCAACGGACCGGACGGATCGAGGACCTGGCTGGCAATACGCCCGACCGCCATCTTTGATGGGCAGGCCAGCGAGGTCGTACCGGTAAAGGACCAGCTTCGACGAATCGAGTTTCGGGTGGAGGCGCCTCTCTAGCGCCCGGCGCACACCTCGCCCGCCACGACGCCCCCCCCGTCGGTCGGCATCCCCCCGATCGGATGACCCCTGAGCGCGGTATTGAACAGGTCGATCCTACTGTTGGAGGCACGTCCTTCAGGCGTGTCATTCGCTGAGATCGGCTTGGACTCCCCGAAACCTACCGCGATGAGGCGATGGCAGCCCACGCCGCGAGAGACCAACGCCTGGGCCACCGCGAGGGCGCGCTGCTCGCTCAACTTCTGGTTGAACGCCGACGAGCCGTCGGCGCTGGTGTGACCCTCCACGCGGACGAGGGTGACGGATTCCTTCTCCATGAGCCACGCCGCCGCGGCGGCCAGCGCGGCATCACTCCCCGGCCCGAGGGTGGCGCCGCCCGGCTCGAAGCCGATTGGGCTGGGCAGCACCAACTTGTGGCCGTCGAGCGTCACAGCGGGCGCATCCTGGGCGCTCGCGGTGCTCAGGAAAAAAGCGAGGACGACCAGGGCGCGTGGGATCATCCGGCGATCGTATGTCGGCGACGACCTTCACCCAACTTTACGTCCTCGTTGGCTCGTCGCCGGGCTGCTTGCGATAGCGGGTGGGCGTGCGTCGGCACCTTTACCTTCAGATCTACGCCGCCTTCGTGGGCATCATCGTGCTCTCGGTCGTCGCGGCCGGGGGGGTCGCCCAGCTTCTGTTTGACGGCCGCCGCTTGCCCGAGCCGCTCGCCCCGGTCGCAGAGTTGGTGGCCTCCCAGATCGATGCCACCGATCCAAAAGTGAGCACCGCGGCCACCGCCGCGCATCTCCGTATGCGATTGACGCTGTGGGATGGCGGACTCCATCCGCTCGGCTGGTCGGACGCTCTCCACCCGCCGCCGGATCCCGCCGCCGGCGCCGTGCAGTGGCTCCCGTGGGAGCACGGTCCCAACGCCGCCGTTCGGTTGGCGGACGGGCGTTGGCTCGCGCTCGGCTATCGTGGGAGCTTCGACCCGCGGCATTTCGCGGTGGGGCTCTTGGTGCTGGTGACCGTGACCTCGCTCTTGACCTGGCCGGTCGCTCGCCGGATCACGAGACGGCTGGAGCGCCTCCGCAGTGCCGTGGATCGCTGGGGCGCGGGCGAGCTCGGCGCGCGCGCTCATGTGCATGGGCGCGACGAGGTGGCGGAGTTGGCGCGGGGATTCAACCAGGCGGCCGACCGCGTGCAGGCCCTCCTCGACGCTCAACGACGGCTGCTCGCGTCCGCTTCGCACGAGCTTCGAAGCCCGCTGGCCCGGGTTCGGATGGCGGTGGAGATACTCGGTGGCGACGAACCGGAAAAAGCGGCAATCGTCGCGGACGCGGCTCGCGATGTGGAAGAGCTCGATGCGCTCGTCGGGGACCTGCTCCTCGCCAGTCGTTTGCAGGCTCGGCCGGAGTTGCAAGCCCGCGAAGAGGTCGATCTCGTCGCCATCGCAGCTGAGGAGGGGGCTCGCGTCGGCGCCGTGGTGTCGGGCTCCTGTCCCCCGGTTGTCGGCGATGCACGGATGGTGCGGCGCGCGGTTCGTAATTTGCTCGAGAACGCCGTTCGTTACGGTGGCGGCGCCTCGATCGAGGTCGTCCTCGCCCCGACAAAGGGCGTCGGCAGCGTGGTCGAAGTGCGAGACCGCGGCGCCGGGGTGTCCGCAGCAGACGCCGAAAGGATCTTCGAGCCATTCTTCCGCGTCGCGGGACACCACGAGGGTCGCGATGGCGGCGTGGGCCTGGGCCTTTCGCTGGTGCGGGACATCGTGCGTCACCACGGGGGCGAGGTGCGGCACGCTCCTCGCGAGGGCGGTGGAAGCAGGTTTATTGTGGACTTGCCCCCGGAAGCTCCATGATCTCGCCACGCTTCACACGACTTCACACTCTGGCAATCTGTCGGAAAACTCCGGTGCCCAGACTGTGGGGGCGGCCGGGATCAACCCGACCCGAACCCAGGAGTCCTCGATGTCCGAAACCCCCACCCCAGCCACCCCTCCCGAATCCAACGACGGCAAGCGCTGCCATGGCCGCGGCAAGCGGGGCGGACTGCGTCGCATCGTCAAGGGTGCTTTCTTTGTCGCGGCGCTCGTCGGCATCCCTTTGGCGGTCGCCCACGCTGCCGGCGGCGGTAGCCTCTGCCACCGTGGTCACGACACTCCCCAGAGCGCGGAAGAGCTCCGCGAGCGGCTGGACAAGGGTGCGAATCACCTCGCCAACCGCGTCGACGCCACCGCCGAGCAGAGCGCCCAGATCGACGCCGTCCTCGACCGGGTCGCGCCAGAACTGTTCTCGATCAAGGCCGATAAGGATGCTCTGCACCAGGACTTTCGCGCCGCCCTGACTGCACCCACGGTCGATTCCGCTGAGCTCGAGAGCCTCCGTCTCGAGGGCCTGGCGTTGGCCGACACCGCCAGTCGGATAGTGGTCAACGGGGTCGCCGATGTCGCCAAGGTACTGACGCTCCCGCAGCGCCAGGAGCTCGCCGACCTCGCCGCCCGGTTCCACGGCGAATAGGCTACGGAAATGGCCGAACGGGTCCTGCTTGTCGATGATGATGACCGGCTGGCGAACATGCTGGTCACCTGGCTTGGCCAGCGCGGCGTCGTCGTCGAGCGAGCACCCGATGGTCGGTCGGGTATAGCAAGGATAAAGGCTGGAAACTTCGACGCCGTTCTGCTGGACGTGATGCTTCCGGACATGGAGGGCTTCGAAGTGCTCCGACAGCTTCGAGCCCACTCCGCCGTACCCGTGTTGATGCTCACCGCGCGGGGGGACGAGCTCGATCGCATCGTCGGACTCGAGCTCGGCGCCGACGACTACCTTCCCAAGCCCTTCAATCCTCGGGAATTGCTGGCCAGGTTACGGGCCGTCCTCCGTCGCGGCGCGCCCACGACGTCGGCGGGTGCGCTGCGCTTTGACGACATCGAGATCGATCGGGATGCTCGACTCGTTCGCCTTCGCGGCGACGTGCGTGCCCTCACCGGCCATCAGTACGAAATTCTTCGGGTGCTGGCAGAGAATGCCGGGAAGGTGCTCTCTCGCGCGCAGTTGATGGAGAAGGTCCGCGGCCAGGAGTTGGAGGCGTTCGACCGTAGCATCGATGTCCACATCTCCAGGATCCGCGCCGCAATCGAGGATGACCCGAAGAGCCCCCGTCGTATTCTGACGCTGCGCGGCGCCGGGTACATCTTCACCCGTTGACTCGTCTTTTTGGGAAAGCGAGCATCTCGCGACCTCACGTCGGCGACCGCCCCCTCCCGGGGGCTCGGCGCGGGTCTGTGTGTGTGGGATCGACCGATCCCACGGTTAGTGGAGGGGATACCTTATTGATTCGAGTTTGCAACCTTGGGTGCCCGCGGACTGGGAAATCCATTTCCCATTTGTTTATGCGAAAACGGGCGTCTGCCCGTGTGTGGGGCTTGGCACGGGGATTGCAGTAGGGTCAGCCGGCAACCGGGGAACCGGGGGTCGGGACCGAAAGGCCGTTCTTTCGAACGTTCTTTGACGTACCAGCCATCCTGACTGCGCGGCGACGCGTGGGTAGAGATGGCCAAGCCCAGGGGAGCAAAGGCCCGTCGATCTCGGTAACGAGACACGGGGGCACCGCTCCGGTGAATGAGCAAAGCCTCGAGGTCCCGGTTGGCAACGACCAAGGACGAGGGGGCAAGGGATTCGGTGAACTCGACTTCGGCAACGAACGAGGGGTGACGAATCGCCGCGAGGGCCGCGTGAGCGGGTCTGGCAGCAATCATCGGGGAACAAAGCTTCGGAGGGCAGAAAGCGCGACAGCGGGAACGGGGTGCGGGCGAAAGCCGGCACTGCGGGAAAGTTGTCGAACCCTACGATCGGGGCCGGATGCAACATTCCGGCAACTGGGAGAGGAGAAAACCGGCGAGGCCGCAAAAAACGGCGAGGTCGGAAACAGAGCGGGAAGGCACGCAAGTGCCATGGCAACCCCGTTCCGGCGCCACGCGAGGCACGCGCAAGCGAGTCAGACCGTGACGACGAGAAGATTCTCTCAGGTATGTCGATGGAAGGGCGATATTTGAAAACCCGGAGAGGTCGGCAAGGCCGACACCGAGACGGCCCGGAAGGGCGGTCGGAGTGGCGGCGGAGTCGAAGAGACAGTTGAACGGGAAAGGTGGCGACGAAGTCCACAGGCGCGGCGGAATGGGAATGAAAGTTCCCACAACTCCCCGTTGCGGTGAGGTCCTCGAAGTTCCCGGTCCGAACGGAAGTTGACGTGCGTGGGTGAAAGCCTGCGAGCCCACGAAGACCGCCCGACGAGCCGAAGGACATGGAGGGCCGCGAAGGTGAACGGCCAGGGAGCCAACACACTGCTGCGGGGCCTGCACGGTCCGTCGAACCCCATACCCGTCGGTGGCGCGCCCGGAAGGCGAGCCGCGACGACTGCATCTCACGTACAACTTCGGTTGTGCGTGTCTCTGAACGGGATTCACCCCCGCCCAGCCAAGGGCGCCAGACCACGGCCCGGATGTTCGCAAGGACATCCGGGCCGTCGGCTTTTTTCCCCACGGCGGTTACCCGCCGGGACCGAGGCAGGCACGGCCGATGAGCACGCAGAAGTACCAGGTGTCCGAGCTCGTCGGCGAAATTGGCGAGCTGATCGGCGGCGAGTTCGGTGACATCTGGGTCGAGGGGGAGGTGACCGGGTTCAAGCCCGCAGCGCGCGGGCATTGGTACTTCTCTCTTCGGGACCCCGCCTCCGACGCGGTGATCGCGTGTGCGATGTTCGCGCGCGAGAACTCCTCGGTGAAGAAACCTCCACGGGACGGGGAGAAAGTGCTGCTTCGGGGCGGCGTCGACGTCTACGCCCCCCGGGGCAGCTTCTCCTTGATCGTCCGGCGGATGGAGCTGACGGGGGCGGGAGAGTTGGCGCGGCGATTGGAGGAGCTGCGGCTCAAGCTCGCCGGCGAGGGCCTCTTCGACCCGGCGCGGAAGCGGCCGTTGCCGGCGTGGCCGCGCGCGGTGGGCATCGCTACCAGCCCGACAGGAGCAGCGTTGCAGGACGTCCTGCGCGTGATGGGACAACGCTGGCCGGGCCTGCCCGTGTACCTGGCGCCGTGCCGCGTGCAGGGCGAGGGCGCGGCGGAGGAGATCGCCGCCGCCGTGCAGTTGCTGGACGCCCACGGCGGCAGCGACGTGATTCTGGTCGGTCGGGGCGGTGGTTCGGCAGAGGATCTCTTCTGTTTCAACGAGGAGGTGGTCGTGCGCGCGGTCGCGGGGTGCCGGACGCCGATCGTCAGCTGCGTCGGCCATGAGGTCGACACGACCTTATGCGACTTCGCGGCAGATGTTCGGGCGGCCACGCCCTCGCACGCGGCGGAGACGGTGGTTCCGGTCCGGTCGGAAATCTTGTCCTGGGTCAACGAACAGAGCGTTCGCCTTGCGCAGGCGATGCAGCGTCGTGTCAGGGCTTTGCGCGATCGCCTGATCAGAGTTCGCCTGCAGCACCCCCGCCAGAGGATCGAGCGTGGGCGGCTGAGGGCGGATGAGCTGGAGGCACGGACGCGGGCGGCGATCGCGCGAATCCACGCGCGCAAGCGCGACAGGGTCGCGGCTGCGGCGCGCCACCTCGACGCGCTCTCCCCGCTCCGGGTGCTCGACCGGGGCTATGCCCTCGTTCAGCGAGAGGGGAGCGCGGTGACAGACGCCGCGGTGCTCAGGCCGGGAGACCAGCTCGAAGCTCGATTTGCGAAGGGACGCGCCACGCTCACGGTGAAGCGAACCAGCGCGTTGTTCTGACCAGCCGTCAACGGTAGGTTCGCGCCGGCGTGCGCTGCGACTGCCCGGCCCGTGAAGCCGTCGAGCGGCATGGCGGACTGCGATGTTAGCTTCGGGCGCGATGTCGTTCGTCCAGGTCGAGTTCCTCGGGTTCCTCCTGGTCGTGTTCTGCGTGTATTGGGCGTTGCAACGGCTCGCTTGGCAGAACCGACTGCTGCTGGTCGCCAGCTACGTATTCTACGGCTGGGTGCACCCGGGCCTCGGGTTGCTCCTCGCCGCGGTCACCATGGTCAACTACCTCGCCGGCCGGGCAATCGTGGCCCGGCCAGACCTGGGTGCCAGGATCGTGGGCGCCGCCACAGCGCTGTGCATCCTCACCCTGTGCGGCTTCAAGTACTTCGGCTGGTTTGTCGACGCGTTTGCGGCGGTCCTGCCGGAGAGCGTCACCTTGCTCCGCGTGGGGCTTCCGCTCGGGTTGTCGTTCTACACCTTTCACAATCTCGCCTACACCATCGACGTGCACCGCGGTCGCGTCAAGATGGAGCCGAGCGTCGAAACCTACCTGCTGTATGGCAGCTACTTCCCGCAGCTCGTGGCGGGCCCGGTCGAGCGGCCTTCGAACATGTTCCCGCAGTTCAATACGCCGCGCCAGTTCGATCTCGGAAAGCTCCGCTCGGGCCTGGGACTCGCGCTGTGGGGCGCGTTCAAGAAGATCGCAATCGCGGACACGATTTCCCCGTTCGTCGATATGCTCTTCGCGCATCCGGACCCCTCGTGGGCGATGGTGTGGGCGGGCGCCCTCGGGTTCACCGTTCAGGCGCTGGCGGACTTCTCCGGGTACACCGACATCGCCCGCGGTAGCTCGCGGATGTTGGGTATCGAGCTGATGAAGAACTTCAACCACCCCTATCTGGCGGCCACGCCGATGGAGTTCTGGCAGCGCTGGCACATCTCGTTCTCGACGTGGCTGCGCGACTACGTCTACCTACCCGCGTGCTTCTCCCCGTTCGTGCGTCAGTGGGTCACGATTCCATTCACCGGGGAGTGGTCACCG
Source organism: Deltaproteobacteria bacterium (assembly GCA_947445035.1). Taxonomy (GTDB): domain Bacteria; phylum Myxococcota_A; class UBA796; order UBA796; family SXON01; genus SXON01. The sequence goes on along the minus strand of CANFCK010000007.1, from coordinate 1,372 downwards.
TTCTGGCACACCACGCGGGCCCTGTTCATCACCATGCTCGCCTCCGGGATCTGGCACGGATCAACCTGGAACTTCGTGGTGTGGGGTCTGTACCATGCCAGCATGGCTACGGCCTATACCTGGGTCATGTCCAAGCTACCCAAGCAGCTCAAGAAGCAGAAAGGGTGGCGATGGGGAACCGTGCCGCTCCAGTTCGGGGTCACGGTTTTCGGCATGTACCTGTTCCGCGAGCCTCTGCTCGCCAACAGTTGGGCGCGATTGCAGCTCAATCCCTTCGCCGGCACCCGTGACGAGTGGATCGTCGCGGTGTCAATGGTTGGGCTGTGCGTCGCGGGCGCGATTCCGCTGGTCGCCGGGCTCGTCGCGGAGCGCTACGTGATTCCCCGCCTGCGGGACCTCCCGGTCTACCTGCCGCTGCAAACGACGGCTTGGGCGGTCTTCGCGCTCGCTGTTTTCAGTTCGGTGCGAACCACTGCCACCGATTTCATCTATTTTCAATTCTGAGCGATAGAATGTCTCTACCGCGGTGAAACTGTGTTTCTGTGTTCGGACAACCGCGCTAACCCCATAAATACCCCACAGTCCGGGGTGGAGAGGCGCAGATGGCGGCATCAATAGAAGACCAGGGCGGCGGGAAGTGGCGGGTGCGGTGGCGCGAGAAGCGCGCGGATGGGAGCTGGTGGTCGAGGGAGGTGACCGTGGCCGGCGCCAAGGAGGACGCGGAGGCGCGCCGGCTCGCGGTCATCGCCGACGTGAAGGAGAAGGGGCATCACGACGTGGAGGCGCATCGCGTCAAGCACGCCGCCCCGGCCAATCTGATCGACGGGATGCTCAAAGCCATCGACGCGTGGGAGGCCGATGGCCTGAGCCCGTCATCCGCGGGCACGTACCGCTCCATCGTGCCCCTCGTCGCCGAAGGCATCCATGAGGTGACGCGCATCCCGACCACCCAGCCCCTGCCCGTGACCCTCCTCAGCCGCAGCCTGTTCGACAAGCTGAAGCCGGTGCTCGGGGACCGAGGCCTGACCGTTCCCCGCGCCTACCTTCGTGTGCTCTGGCAAACGTGGGGGTGGCTCGCCGACGACACCGCGATGTGGTCGCACACGCCGCCACGCCCGTCGTCTACTCGCGGCTACCTGCCGCCGCCGCGGGTCTACGGCCGCACGGTGGCGCCGACGCCGGCTCACGCTGACGCCTGCCTCCGACGCCTGCGCGCTCGCTGCGAGGAAAGGAAACTTGAACGCTCTTGCCGAAGGCACACCCGGCCACTGTAGCCCCGCTCGCCGCGCCGACGCAAGCCCCTCGGCGTTGAACCACCCTCGAATTCCGAGCCGCGCACCGCGCCGTTTCCGCCTCCGCGGCCCCGTGAGCG
>CANFCK010000006.1 GCA_947445035.1 Deltaproteobacteria bacterium | reverse complement strand
GACGATCACCGGCAACTCGGGCTGGGGCGTCAGCGCCTACGCGGACCTCATCCGGGGCATCACGCTCACCAACGTCGTGGTCAGCGAAAACGGCGGGTACGGAATCTCCAACGGCTATATCTACGCGCCAGTCGTAGAGTTCTGTGACGTCGTCGACAACAGCGGCGGGAACTACACGGGCATGACCGACCTGACGGGCACGGGCGGCAACGTTTCCGTGGACCCTGGCTTTGTGTCCTGGTCCGCCGCCATGGACCCGAGCACGTGGGATCTTCACCTCGCGCCTGGCTCGGCGTTGATCGACGCCGGCGACTCCGCCTTTCTCGATCCCGACGGCAGCAACAGCGACATCGGCGCGTACGGCGGACCCGCGGCGGACTTCGACTACTACGACGATGCCGATCTGGACGGGATCTACGACGGCTGGGAGTTGGCAGCCGGCCTCGACATCGCCAGCGACGACTCCGCCGCCGATGGCGACGCGGACGGCCTGGACAACGCAGCGGAGTTCAGCGCAGGCACCGCGCCGGACACTGCGGACACCGACGGAGACGGGCGCAGCGACGGAACGGAGGTCAGCGCCGGGACCGATCCGCTGGACGCAGCGTCGTAGGCTCGCGGTTCGCTCGGAGCAACGCTGCGGTCTCGCCCAGCTACACCCGGGACCACCCGTTGGTGGCCGTGAGTAGCACCGACTTCTTCCGCAAGGGTCGTAGTCGACGTGGTACAAGGGCATTCTCGGAGGCTCCATGCTCAGCTTTGTCGCGCTACTCTCCTCTGCGTCGGCCGAAGAGGGCATGTGGCTCCCCGAACAGATCCCCGGCATGGCGGCGGCGCTCGCGGCGCAGGGGCTCGGCCTCGACGCCGCGCGGCTCGCCGACCCTACCGGTGACCCCCTGGGCGCGGTCGTCTCGATGGGCGGCTGTACGGCATCCTTCCTCTCGGCGGAAGGGCTTATGGGAACCAACGGCCATTGTGTGGCGAGCTACCTTGAGTACGCTTCCGACAAGGACCACCCGTACGCGCGCGATGGCTATGTCGCCTCCGACCGGTCCAAGGAGCTGTGGGCCGGTCCGTCCGCTCGCGTCTGGGTGACCGAGAAAATTGAAGATGTCACCACGACGATCACGGCGAAGTTCAAGAAGAAGATGGGTGATACCCAGCGGCAGGACGCCATCGAGGCAGCATCCAAGGCACTTGTCGCTGTGTGCGAGACCACTCCCAACCGTCGCTGCGCCGTGGTTCCGTTTTACGATGGCCGGGAGTACCGCCTCATCACCCGCTTGGAGATCCGGGATCTCCGTGTGTCCTATGTCCCGCCCGAGTCCATTTATGCATTCGGTGGCGATGAAGACAACTGGATGTGGCCGCGCCAATGCGGTGACTTCGCGCTCATCCGCGCGTATGTGGCACCGGATGGCACGCCCGCCGCCCACGCGGACACCAACGTTCCCTACAAGCCTCCGCGCCACCTCCGCGTGCAGCCGGCGGGCGCACGCTCAGGCGATTTCGTGATGATCGCGGGCTATCCGGGCTCCACCTTCCGCTATCGCACGGCGCTTGAGGCCGAGCACGCCGTGAGCGTGCGCTATCCTGAGGGCCTCACGCTCCTCGGCGCGCTGAGCGGCACGGCGAAGACCCACGCGCGGAAGGACCCCGACGCTGCAGCGAGGCTCCAGCAGAGCCTCTTCAATTGGGCGAACACGCGCAAGAGCTACGAGGGGATGCTCGCCAATTTCGTCGCGTCGGACATCGTGGCGCGGAAGAAGACACTGGAGGGGGAGCTCGACGCCTGGACCGCCAGTGATCGCGGCCGCACCGCCAAGTATGCCGCAGCCATCGCCGAGCTTCGGACCGTGCTCGCCAAGGATCTTTCGACCCACATTCGGGACCGATTGACCAGCGGGCTGATGTTCACGGGCCGACTGCTGGGGGTCGCCGCCACGAGCTATCGGTGGGCGAGCGAGCGCGAGAGGGCGGATGTCGCCCGCGACGCCGGCTTCCAAGATCGCGACCTCGCCGACGTGCAGGACCGATTCAGGCAGCTCGAGCGCAGCCTCCACCCCGTGAGCGACCGTGATCTGTTCAAAGTGATCCTGGGGATGACGCAGGAGCTACCCTCCGATCAGCGAATCACGCCGATCGACACCTGGCTTGCCTCTGCGGGCGGCATCGAACCGGGGCTGGACACGCTGTACGCCTCGACCGCCCTCTTCGACACCGGGGCGCGCCTCAAGCTGTTGCAGACTTCGCGCGCCGAGTTGGAGGCCTCCACCGACCCGTGGGTCCGCCTCGCGGTGAGCTTGGAGACTTGGCAGCGAGGCGTTCGATCCACCGACAAGGCCGAGAACGGCGCGCTGGCCCGCCTTCGTCCGGCCTATATGGACGCGCTCCGGGAGCTGCGCGCGGGGCAGTTCTACCCAGACGCCAACGGCACTCTGCGGCTGTCGTTCGGCCACGTCGAGGGGTATTCGCCCAAAGAAGGCGTTGTTTACACTGCGACCACCTCCCTCGCGGGGCTTGCCCGCAAGGCCGGGCCGGCACCCTTCGACGCGCCTTCGTGGCTTCTGGAACGGGCGAAGTCCGTGCAGCACGACGTCCCTGTGAACTTCCTCTCTACGTTGGACAACACGGGTGGAAGCTCAGGGTCGCCCACTCTCAACGCCAAGGGCGAGGTCGTCGGCTTCGTGTTCGATCGGAACTGGGATGCCGTGGCAGCGGATTGGATCTACGATCCGGCGACCACGCGCAGCATCCACGCCGACGTCCGTTACCTGCTTTGGCTCCTGGGTGAAACGGCCGGTGCCCAGCCCTTGGTGGCGGAGTTGGTGGGGAAGTAGGGGGGCAGCTGCGGGCTGGAGGGCGAAGCTGCGCCCGAGTGCCCACTCGGCGCCCCGCGGCGTAGTCTGACCGCTTGAGGTGCCGTGGCCGGTGCGCCTCGGCACGCGACGTGCGAACTACGCCAGTTCATTGGCTGAACGGCATGGTGGCAGGCGGTACACCCAGGCGGGCCTGCCCGGTACTGGCTGCCGGATGTGGTCAACAGGCGGCTGAGCAGGCCGACACCAAACCCGGCCTCGGGTCATCACTGACAAATAGGCCTGACGATCAGCCCCCGACGCGCTTCTCCTTGAACTCGTCGAGTTTGCGTATTTTGCCAGCGTTACCCTCATAGGACGAGCCGACGTCGTTTCCACTCACGTACTTCTTCCCGTCCTTCGCCCTTTCGATCTTCTTGTTGTTGTAGCCGGCGCTGTCCGCTTCGATGGCCCCGCCCGGGTTGCCGTTGGGGTTGTACTGCTCAAGGACAAACGCGTCCTTTCCGGCGTTCTCGCTACGGTTTTTGCGGACCTTGTTGTCGTTCGCATCGTTCGTGAATTTCACCGGAGCGCCCGAGATGTCGGAGAAGTCATTGTCCCGGATGGCGTTGTTGGAACTGTTGTCCCGCAGGTACACACCGTGGATGAGGCCGAGCCAGTTGACATCCCCCCCGGCCGCAGTCTTCTTGTCGCTGTCGCGGTTCTCGAGGTTCGAGAACTCGTTGCCCTCGATCGTGGAGTAGTTGAGACCGCGGGCCACGACGCCGCCGTACCCGCAGGACTTGTACCCATCTTCCTCCTCGGGAGCGTACTTCTCGGTGCCGGGCTTCATGTACTTGGTTCCCATCTGCTCGAAGGCGTTGTCCTCGATCGCGGCACCCGAGATGAACGCCGCCAAGCCGCCGGATCCGTGTCCGCTCTCCGGATTGTATGCCTCGCTCGCGTAGTCCTCGGCCGAAGGGAGCCCCCCACTACGCGGATCGATCTCCACACCCCCGGACACGAAACCGCGGACGGTCAGGTCGCGCATCTCGAAGTTGGCCGCCGCCGGGTTGCTCGCGGACATCGCCTGCGGGATGATGGGCCGGTAACAGAGGAAGTACCCCGGCGTCGCATACTCCTTGTCGCCTTTTGCCTCGGTGAATCCAGTGACCACGGCGTTGTCGGTACCCTGGAGTTTCAGCGTCTGATTCGGATGGTAATAGGCCCAGATCACCTGCTCGGGCTGGTTCACCGTGCCGGTGAACTTCACGTTGATCGTGCCGGACCAATCGCTCAACTCGGTCTGGTTCGCCATGAGCCAGTCGTGGAGGTCAGAGATGCCGCCGGCGAGCGCCGGTGGCGTCACGGACGCACCGGAGAGAGTGGCCGTCACCTTGCCCAAGCGAGTCGAAATGTCTGCACTCTTGGAGAACTGCGGGGTCTCGTCGGCGCCGCCCTGGACGTTGAACGTCTCGCCTGCCTCGACCGCGCGGCTGCCTTCCTCGGCTTCAGCCTCGCCCCCGCCGCTGCCACCGCGACGCTGCTGCAGGACGTGGGTGACCTCGTGAGCCACGAGCGCCGGGGAAGGGTTGGCGTCCGCGAAGAGGATGTGGTCACCGACTGCCACGGCCTCCGCGTTCTGCTCCGCGAGCAGCGCCTTCGCCTCCGGGCCGCCGAATACGACGCGCACGTCGCAGAGATCACTCCGGAATGTTTTCTCGAGCTGCGCCAGGCGGGGCAGCTCCGAGCTGGCACGGGCCGCGACGCGGGAGATACGGCGTTGTAGATCCTCCGCGGCCGCCGAATTGCCCGCGCCGGCCTGTCCACCCATAGATGCCGCGGTCTTCGACGAAGGCGTGCTGTCCGTGGCAGGCCTCAAAAGGGACTGCTGGCTCTGCTCTCGGGCTCCACCCATGAACTCTCCTGTTTCCGGTCCAGCATACACAGATCGGGGGTTCAAATTCCGCTGCGTCTCAGATTCCAGACATCCTGACCCCCCAGCCCTTCATGTTGCCTAGGCTCCCCCTCCGATCGAGGCGTTTTTCGCGCTCCGGCCGCTTGCCGGGCAGGCCCGCCTGGGTGTACCGTCTTCGGGTGTGCCTGCCACCATGCCGTTCAAGCTTTGTAACGGTTCAGCCCCGATTCTCCGACCGTGTGGCCTACGTCGGAACGGGAACCAGGCTGGGCGGCGGTGCTCGGTGTCGTCGCGGACGCGGAAGCTGCGTGGTATCGCACCATCGGCACCCGCCGAGAGCGTACACCCACAAGGTGCCGCCATCGCCAACCAGCGCGGCGGTTTCGGTCACCGCAGGTGTAGACAAGGAGATCGTGCATCGCATCGGCGTCGGCCCGCGCGGAAGGAACGTCGGGGAGCACGAAGTAGTCCTCGTTGCCGATCACGATCGCGGCGGCCTACACTAATTCTTCGCACCGAGCCCTGCCGAGCCCTGGGAAGGAGTACCCTGTCGGCCTCGGCACCCGTCGCCGACGAGGTTCATATGCGTTGTCCTTTCTGGTTGGCTTCGTTCGCGGTGTGGGTGGGCTTGTCGGGCGTGGCGCTGGCCGGTTCGACGGCGGACTTTGCGAGCCCGACGCTGGGCCCGATGAAGTGGATTCCAGCGGGGACGTTTTCGATGGGTTCGCCATCGAGCGAGGCCGACCGCAGCGACCACGAGACCCAGCATCAGGTGACCCTCACCAAGGGATATTGGATGATGGAGCACGAGGTGACGCAGGGGGAGTGGCAGGCGGTGATGGGGTCGAACCCGTCGAGCTTTTCGGCGTGCGGTCCTACGTGCCCGGTGGAGAAGGTGTCGTGGCATGACGCGGTGGCGTTTGCGAAGGCGGCGTCGTGGCGGGATGGGGTGACGTACGCGCTGCCGACGGAGGCGCAGTGGGAATACGCGGCGCGGGGCGGTCGCACGGGGAAGCTTTACGCGGGCTCGAACGAAGCGACATCGGTGGGCTGGATTGACGCCAACAGCGGCGGCACCACGCACGCAGTGTGTGGCAAGGCCCGCAACGGGTACGGCCTGTGCGACATGACGGGGAACGTGTGGGAGTGGACCTCGGATTGGGTTGGAGCCTACGCCGGCAGCGCCACCGACCCTACGGGTGCATCTACGGGCTCCCTCCGGGTCAATCGGGGCGGCAGCTGGCTCAACTCCCCGCGTTTCGCCCGTGTGGCGAACCGCAACGGGAACGACCCCACGGACCGCCGCGTCTACCTCGGCTTTCGTCTCGCGAGGACCGGCACTTGACCCTTGATCCCTTGTCCCTTGACCGTATTTTGCAACGCCGCGCCGCATCGTTCAGTCAGCCCCGCCCGGCGTGGCGGGTAGGCGGGGCGTGCGCTAGCCGCCCGCCGACCTGACGCGGCGGGAACGGGGCGGTAGGGTGGCGCGGCGGTGGACCTACGGCATCTGGGGGTCCGGGGGCGGTCACCTACGCCGGTCTGTAACAGCGGTGAAGGCGCGGACCGCGAGCGCGAATCCGATCGCGGCCTCACTCTGCGAGGGCGTGAGCGCCGATGAGCATGTCCAGGCTGCCGACCGGGGTCCCGGCTCGTTCGAGCGCCGCCCGCACGGTTCCGTAAGCGACCGCGGCGGCCCCGTCGAGCGCAGCAGGCTCGTCGTGATCGTCAACGCCGCCGGGGAGCCTTCGACGACCTTCCGGAGGCGCATGCGCTTACCACAGTCGCTTGTCGCGCTCCCGCGTCGCGCTTCACCAGGCGGAGCGACGCCCGGGCCTCGCGCGCCGCCTCCGTCGTTCTCGGCCCCGCTCCCCGAGCCCGAGGCGACGGTACCCGAGGCGTCTGTTCCAAGGACGCGATAGAGCCACGCCGGTTCGGAGGGTTGGTGTACATCGCGACGGTCGGCCGGGCTTTTCCTCCCCACTACGCCGACCAGGATACCCTCATCGCGGCGTTCCGCGCCGCGTGGTCGGCGCGTTACCACAACGTAGGCCGCATCGAGCAGCTTCACCGCAACGTGCTGGTCGGCGGCCGCCACCTCGCGCTGCCGATCGATCAGTACCTGGGCTTGCGCGGCTTCACCGACGCGAACGACGCCTTTGTCCGCGTCGGCACCGACGTGGGCGCCGCCGCGGTCACCGACGCCCTGGGCTGCGCCGGCCTGACCCCCCGCGATGTCGATGCCATCTGGTTCGTGAGCGTGACCGGCGTGGCCGCGCCGTCGATCGACGCGCGGCTGGTCAACCGCCTCGGCTTCCGCCCCGACATCAAGCGCACCCCCATCTTCGGCCTCGGCTGCGTGGCCGGCGCGGCGGGCGTGGCGCGCGTGTCCGACTACCTGCGCGGCTTCCCCGACCACGTGGCGCTGCTCCTCTCGGTCGAACTCTGCTCGCTCACCCTCCAGAAGGAAGACCTCTCCATCCCCAACCTCATCGCGAGCGGCCTGTTCGGGGATGGCGCGGCGTGTGTGGTGATGGCGGGCGAGCGGCGCGCCGAGCGGATGAGCCTGACCGGTCGCGCGCCCTACGTAGTCGCGACCCGTAGCGTGTTCTACCCCGACACCGAGGGCGTGATGGGCTGGAACATCGGCTCGGAGGGCTTCAAGATCGTGCTCTCGGCCGAGGTGCCGGACATGGTTACCCGCCACCTCCGGGGCGATGTTGACCGCTTCCTTGCCGGCCAGGGCCTCACCGTGGCCGACATCCGCACCTGGGTGGCCCACCCGGGCGGGCCCAAGGTGCTCGAAGCCATGCAGACCGTGCTGGAGCTGCCGCCCGGCGCCCTGGCCCACACGTGGGCCAGCCTGGGCGAGGTCGGGAACCTCTCCAGCGCCTCGGTGCTCATGGTGCTGCGCGAGACCCTCGCCGAGCCGCCGACGCCCGGCAGCTACGGGCTGCTCCTCGCGATGGGGCCGGGCTTCTGCTCCGAGCTCGTGCTCCTGCGATGGTGACATCGATCGCTGGGTTTCTCGCCATCATGGCGCTGGTCGGCCTCGAACGCGTGGCCGAGCTCGTCGTGGCGAAACGCAACGCCGCGTGGAGCCTTGCCAAGGGTGGGGTCGAGCACGGCCAGGGCCACTACCCGGTGATGGTCGTGCTCCACACGGCGTTCCTGTTTGGTGCGGTCGCCGAGGTGGCGCTGCTCGACCGCCCATTCGTGCCCTGGATCGGCGTGCCGTGCCTCGCCGCGGTGGTGGCGGCGCAGGGGCTGCGGTGGTGGGTCATCACCACGCTCGGGCCCCGCTGGAACACGCGGGTGATCGTGATCCCAGGGCTCGCGCCGGTCGAGGGCGGGCCGTTCCGCTGGCTCCGGCACCCCAACTACCTCGCCGTCGTGACCGAGGGCCTCGCGCTCCCGATGATCCACGGCGCCTGGATCACCGCGCTCGCCTTCACCGTGCTCAACGCGCTCTTGTTGCGCGAGCGCATCCGAGTCGAGAACCACGCCCTCGGGAGGGCCCCATGACGGACGCCGAGATCCGCGCCGGTATCGCCCATGTGGCGCGCACCCACCTCGGCTTCGAAGGCGACGTGCAGGACGACACCCAGCTCGTCGAGGCCCTGCGGCTGGACTCGCTGCGCCTGCTCACGCTCGTCGCGGAGGTCGAGAACCACTTCTCCGTGATGCTGGAGGACGGCGATGAGGCCGGCATCGAGCGTGTCGGGGACCTGGTGGCGGTGATCCGGAGCCGGATGGGGTGACGGACGACGCGTGCGACGCGCGAACGCTTTGTGGAGGACCCGGCGGGGAAAGGGCACCGCCAGCCCGCCCGCGCGCAAGGCCATGTAGCGCGAGCGCATCGGGGCCGCGCAGCACCACGATCTCCCGGCCCGGCCTCGGCATCGAAATCGATTTAGCAGCGCCAAGATGTTGTGACAAGGGCGCGGTACCCTGCCCCGCCGCGCTAAATCTCCCGATGCCCGCGGCCCCCGCGCCCCTCCCCCCGACGCTGGGCGCCGCCCTCGCCGCCGCCGCCGCCGCGAACAACCAGCAGGGGCTGCGTTTTGTCGACCGGCACGAGCGCGAAACGCGCGTCGACTGGGCCGAGGTGTACACCCGCGCCCGGCACGCCGCGGGCGGGCTCGTCGCGCGGGGCATCCGGCCCGGCGACACCGTCGGCATCGTGCTCCCCACGGGCCCGGCCTTCTTCGACGCGTTCTTCGGCGCCGTACTCGCGGGGGCGGTGCCGGTGCCGCTCTACCCGCCCGTGCGCCTCGGCCGGCTCGCCGAATACCACGCCCGCACCGCCGCGATGTTGACCGCGGCGCGGTGCCGCATCCTCCTTGCAGACTCCCGGACCTGGCGCATCCTCGGCGAGACCGTGGCGCTGGCCCGCCCGGAGCTCGGCGCGGTCGATGTCGCGGAGGTCACCGGCCCGCCGCTCTCCTACACGCCTCTCTCCGATGCCCGCACGCCCGACGACTTGGCGTTCGTCCAGTTCTCCTCGGGCACCACGCACGAGCCGAAGCCCGTCGCTTTGCAGCACCGCGCGGTGATCGCGAACGCAGGCGCCATCCTCGGCGCCATCGTCGACACGGACGCCGACAAGGCCGGCGTGAGCTGGCTGCCGCTCTACCACGACATGGGCCTGGTCGGCGCCGTGTTCGTGGCGCTGCTGCGCGCCGGCGACCTGACGCTCCTCGGCCCCGAGGTGTTCATCGGGCGCCCCGCGCTCTGGCTCCGTGCGCTCGGCCGCACCGGCGCGATCATCAGCCCCGCGCCCAACTTCGCGTACGCGTTGTGTGTCGACCGCATCGCCGACGCCGAGCTCGACGGCGTCGATCTCTCGCGCTGGCGCTATGCCCTGAACGGCGCCGAGCCGGTGTCGCCGGGCACGCTGCGCCGCTTCGTCGACCGCTTCGCAAAGTGGGGCCTCCGGCCCGAGGCGCTCACGCCTGTGTACGGCCTCGCCGAGGCGTCGCTCGCCGTCACCTTCTCCGCGTTGGACGAGCCGTTCAAGACTACACGCTTCGACCGCGCCGCGCTCTCCGAGGGGAGGGCGGTCGAGAACGCCGACGGTGTCGAGCTCGTGAGCGTCGGCACACCGCTGCCGGGCATGGCGGTCGACGTGCCGGTCGGCATGGTGGGCCCCGTCAAGGTGCGCGGGCCCTCGCTCTTCGCGGGGTACCTGCACCAGCCCGAGCGCACCGCCGAGGTGCTGGTCGACGGCTGGCTCGACACGGGCGACCTCGGTTTTCTCCACCGCGGCGAGCTGTACCTGACCGGCCGCGCAAAAGACGTCGTCATCCTCCGCGGCCAGAACCACGCGCCGCACGAGATCGAACAAGCCGTAGACGGCGTGGAGGGCGTGCGGACCGGCTGCGCGGCGGCGGTGGCGTGGCTGCCCGAGGGCGCCGAGGGCGAGCAGCTCCTGGTGTTCGTCGAAATCAAGGCCGAGATCGTGCAGGCTCCGTGGATGTCGCAACGCCCGGAGGCAGGCGTAAGCCCGCTCTCGGGCGATGTCGCCGACCGTTGCGCCGCCGCCGTGCTCGCCGCCACCGGCCTCGACCCCGCGCTGGTCGTGCTGCTCACGCCCGGCACGCTGCCGCGCACCTCGTCCGGCAAGATCCGCCGCGGCGAGGCCCTGCGGCGCTGGCTCGTCGGGGAGCTGCTCCCACCCGAAGAGGTGAACGCGTGGCGCCTCGCGGGCGCGCTCGCCAAGGGCACGATCGCACACTGGAGGACGCGTCTTGGACGTTGACTACGCCATCGTGGGCGGAGGCCCCGCCGGGCTCGCCGTCGCCATCGAGGCCGCCCTCGCGGGGAAGACCGCCGTGATCGTGGAGCGCTGCCGCGGCCCGGTCGACAAGGCGTGCGGCGAGGGCCTGATGCCCCCCGGCGTGGCCCGGCTCCGAGCGCTGGGCGTGGAGCTCCCCGCGTGGGGCACACATCCGTTCTCCGGCATCCGCTACATCGACGGCGACGTGATCGCGGAGGCGAACTTCGCCGAGGGGCCCGGACTGGGGGTCCGCCGCCTCGCGCTCGCCGAAGCGATGCTCGCGCGCGCAGCCGCTCTGGGCGTGACGCTCTACCAGGGCACCGAGGCGATGGGCTGGACCGAGGACACCGCGGGTGTCACGCTCGAAACGTCCCGGGGCCCCGTGCGGGCCCGCTGGCTGGTCGCGGCGGACGGACTGCACAGCCGCGTGCGCAAGGACGCGGGCATCGAGGCCACGGCGCTGTCGGGGGGCGGCGCCCACCCCGGCGCGGGCCGGCGGCTCGGCATCCGTCGCCACTTCACCGTGGCCCCGTGGTCCGACAAGGTCGAGGTGTGGTGGGGCGACGGCGTCGAGGCGTACGTGACGCCGGTGGGCCCCGAGCGCGTCGGTGTCGCCTTCTTGTGGACCGGCGGAGTGTGGAGCGGCGGGCGCGGCAATCACGAGGCGTTCCTCGAACACTTTCCGGCCCTCGCGGCCAGGCTCGGCCCGGCGGAGTCAACCGTGCGCGGCGCCGGCCCCTTCGGGGTGCGTGTCGCGCGACGCACCCGGGGCCGTGTGCTCCTGGTGGGGGACGCCGCGGGCTACCTCGACGCGTTGACCGGCGAGGGGCTGTCGCTCGCGTTCGAGAGCGCCGAGGCGCTCGTGCGCGCCACCATCGCGGGGGCGCCGGAGCGCTACGAAGCCGACTGGGCGCGGATCACACGCCGCCACCTCTTCCTGACGCGCCTGCTGCTCCAGGTGGCGAGGCGCCCGTGGCTCCGGCGGCGCCTCGTGCGGGCCCTGCGCCGGTTTCCGAGCGGATTCGCGGTATTCCTCGCCATGAACACCGGCTACTGGAGCCCGTGGCGCGCAATTCCGGCCGCCGGGGCGGTGGGGATCGGCCTGCTCACGGGTTGAGGAGCCGGTCCGGTCGCCGTCCTGAACCGGGTACCCGGTGCCGTTGCCAGGCCGTTCGTTTTTCCTATCCCCCGCGAGCAACATCGTTGGTCTCCTTCACATTACCAGGCCGCTCTTCTTGACCGCCCAACTCCAGAGTCGTTCACGCTCCTGTGGAGTGTCAGAGCTCCGCGTGGACGTGAGGCGGTGCAGCGGGCGCGGACGGCGGTCGAGCCAGAGTCGACCGCATTCCTGCAGCGGCGCACCATCGTCGACGGCCAACCAGATCAGCGTGTCGGCCCCCTCTGCGGGCGTTCGCATCAAGGGACCGACGACGCGCCGAAACGTCGGGAGCGACCGCGCGACGCCCGGCGTATCGGCCCAGCCAGGGTGCATGGCATGCACAGATATCCGGTCGGTCGCGAGCCGCTTGGACCACAGCTCGGCGAGCGTCACCTGGGCCCGCTTGGCTCGAGCGTAGGCCGTGGTGCCGTTGTAGTCGTCGGCCGACATCTCCAGGTGGTCAACCGACAACGGCTCGCTGTACATGCCACCCGATGAGACCCACAACACGCGTGCGGGCGCGCCGGCCCTCAGCGCAGGGAGCAGGAGGCCGGTGAGCAGGAAGGGGCCAACCACCTGGCTTGCGACCGTGAGCTCGATGCCCTGCGGACTCGTCCGCCGGATGTCGTCGAGCGCGCCCGCATTGTGGATGAGCACGTGGATCGCGGGGTACCGCTCGACGAGGTCCGCGGCGGCGCTTCTAAGGGCCGCGAGGTCTCCGGTGTCGGCAACGACGAAGCCGATCTTCGGGTTGCCCGTCGCCTGGCGGATATCGTTGCAAGTGGCCGCGGCCTTCGCCGGGTTGCGGGCGATGATCTCGACTGTGGCGCCCATTCGGGCAAAGGCCCGCGCCGCCTCGAGGCCGAGCCCGGAAGTGGCGCCCGTCATCACGACGACGCGACCCGAGAGGCTTCGTTCGTCGAGAGGCGCCCAGTGGTCCAGCCGTCGCCGGAGCGCCGAGCCGACGCGGGTGAAGCTGCCCACGACGCTCCACTCGAGCGCGGCGTCTACGCGGTCAGCGACGAAACTCATCCGGTCGCCGCCGCGCCGGAAAGGACCCGCTTCAGGCCCGCCGCAGCTCGGTCACCGGCGACGCGAAGCACTCGGTTCACGCCCGCGTCCCATTCGACGAAGTGAGCGACGTCCGCCATGTACACGAAGACTTCGGCGGCGGACAGCGGAGTCGCGCCGGATGTGACGTAGCGAGCCATGGAAGATCACCTCGACCTCTTCAATCACGACGTGGGGCATCGGGCGCTCCGTTCTTCATCTGGTGTCTAGCGGCAGCCACAGCAGGACGAGCCCGTCCCACAGCAGGTGAGCCACCAAGGTTGGTACGAGACTCGAGGTCTTGGCGCGCAGAGTGCCCCACGCGAGCCCGCAAAAGAACGCGACCGCCACCAGCACAGGCGAGCCGAGAGGCACGTGCACCGCCGCGTACACGACTGCTGCCAGCGCGACGCCCCTCCAAGCTCCCAGGCGCTGGACCAGCGAAGCCTGAACGACGCCCCGCCAGACCAGCTCCTCTCCGAGAATGACGGGGACAAGTGCAAGAGACGCGACGACGAGCGACGGCGCCCGAAACGCCGCGTACAGCTCCGCGGTGTCAATCACGATGAACGGCACGATTTGCGCGAGCAGTGGATAGAGAACGTACGTGGTGACGGCCATCAGGCCCCCCGCCACGGCACCGAGCAGAATGAGCCTGGGGCTCGGCTTCAGCAGCGCGGTCGACGCGGGGCGTCCGAACAGCAGGACGGCGAGGCCGAGCGCAACCGCCGTCCCGCCGATCGCACTCCAGATTCCGAGAGGTCCGGCGCTCGCGGCAGCAGCAAGCCACACCACGATGGAGGCGACCGCAAGCGACGAGCTGCGCGATTTAAAGGACAAGATGCCTGTCGTGGCGTCGTTCATGCCGAGCTCTTCGAGAGACCGCGCATGCGCTCAATAGCGCCCCAGGCCCCTTGGACGCGGTGGTCACCGCGCTCGGCATCGAGCGCGAGCCGTGCCGCCTCGGCAAAGGACGAGCGATGCGGATGGCCGATGAGGTCCCAGAAGCGATCGTCTCGTGCCAGTAGATCCTCGGTCAGGCCGGTCACGACCTCGCGCGCCACGGACCACTCGGCGCGCGTGACGAAACGAACCCACTGCGATGACAAGCGCGGCGACAGAAGAGGCACTTCGATCATGCGCGGGTGCCGAAGGCCCATGACCCGCGCGGTCTCCTCGAGGATTTCCTTTCCGGAGAGCGTGACCGGTCCAGGAATGTCGAACCAGGCGCTTGCCCCGAGCTGCATCTCGAGCGCCCGCACCAGCGCCACGCCGACATCGTCAATCGCGACCGGCTGGGTTCGCGACTTCAGCCACCGCGGCAGCACCATGAACGGCAAGCGGGCCGCCAGGTCGCGGACGATGAGCCAGCTGAGGCTCCCGTGCCCAACGATCATGCTTGCGCGCAGCTCGATGGTCTTCACCGAACCAGCGCGGAGCGATTCGCCCACGTCGAGCCGGCTGCGCAGGTGGTCGGAGCCTTTGCCGACCGGCGCGACGCCGCCAAGGTACACGATGCGTTCGACGCCGGCGGCCGCCGCCGCCTTCGAGAAGGTCGCTGCGGCCGTCACCTCGTGCCGGTGATAGTTCCCGCCCTCGCCGATCCCGTGCACAAGGTAGAGCGCTGCCTGGCAGCCGTCGAGCGCCCGAGCACACGAGGCCGGATCCGCTACGTCGCCCTGGACCCAGTCGAGGTCGGGCTCGCGCTTCTGGGCGCGCGCGGCGTCCCGGGTGAGGCACCGCACTTGCCATCCCTCGCGCGCGAGGGCCGGTCTCACCGCGCCACCGACGAATCCCGTGGCGCCCGTCAGGAGCAGCAAGCGCGCTGGCTGGAGCCCCGCCATCAGTTTCGCTCCGGCGATCGAGACTCGCCCGCAGGGGGAGGTCACCCGACCTGTAGCGTTCGAGGATAGAAATCATGCACGCGGTACTCGTAGGCAGACTCCTGCAGGCTACCGCCCTTCACCCACCCTTCGCAACCTCGCTCGCCCCGAAACCTGATTGTGATCCGGTTTGAAGGCCGGCGCGGTGGGCGCTCGATGGCTGGGTCACCCAGTCCAAGGCGGACGCCCTTCGCGAAAGAGAATGCGTGAGGTTCGCATTCATCGACGTGGAGAGGGCGACGTGGCCGGTGACCGTGCTGTGCCGGTCGCTATTGGTGTCCACCGCCGGTTTCTACGCGTGGAGGGATCGCCCAGAAGCCTCGCACGACGCCGAGGATCGACACCTCGGGGCGCTGGTCTGGGAGGCGCACAAGCGGAGCCGCGAGACCTACGGCAGCCCCCGCGTGCACGCCGCGCTGCGCGCCAACGGCGCCGAACCTCCTCGCCCGCGACTTCACGGCCTCCAAGCCGAATGAGCGGTGGGTCGGCGACGTCCGTGCCCTGGACCAGGCGCTCCGACGCCGCCGTCCTGACGCAGGCCTGCTGCACCACCCGGACCAGGGCAGCCCCTACGCCAGCGAGGACTACCAGGCCGTGCTGGAAAAGGCCGGGATCACGTGTAGCATGAGCGGCCGGGGGAACTGCCACGACAACGCGGCCATGGCGACCTGGTTCGCTACCCTGAAGTGCGAGCTGGGCGAGCGCTTCGACAGCACCCACGAGGCGATGAGGCAGCTGTTCGACTTCATCGAGGTGTTTTACAACAACCAGCGCCGCCACTCCGCGCTCGGCTACTCCCGCCCGGCTGACTTCGAGCGCGCCGGGCTGGCATGAGCGTTCTCCACAACGAGCACGAGGAATTCAGAAGGATATCCATAGGTTTTGAGTCTCCCCCCTTGGACCCCCCTCCTGGCGCCGAGGGTGCAGTCCCCCAACCGAGCCACCATCGTGGTAGCGTTTTAAACGAACGAATCATCAACAAACTGTCCACGAGATCGGATCACCTTCAGTCAAGCACACCCTGCGCGGCCTTGTGTTCAGTTGGCCGCTCTACCTCCTCGCCGCTGCCGGCCTCGTCCTCCCCGGCGATGTTGAAGCGTCATGACCTGCGCCGGGCGCTCGTCAATTCGTCTTAAGAGAATGCGCTTACTCAAACCACTCCACCCTTTCAGGCTAATTCCTTGATTCCCGCACCCCTCACTGACAATGAAGCGGAACGCCAGCGCTGGCTCGACGAACTGAATATCCTCGATACGCTGGAAGAGCAGGCCTACGACGACCTGACGTTTCTGGCAGCGCATATCTGCCAGACGCCGATTGCGCTGGTCAGCCTGGTGGACCGCGACCGGCAGTGGTTCAAGTCCCACCACGGACTCCCCGCGCGCGAAACGCCGCGTGATGTCGCCTTTTGCGCCCACGCCATTCTCGAGGATCGTACCTTCATTGTCGATGACTCTTTCAAGGACGAGCGTTTCCGCGACAATCCGCTGGCGACCGGCGCACCGCATGTGCATTTTTACGCCGGCGCGCCGCTCATCGTGCGCCGGAACATTCGTGTCGGCACCCTGTGCGTCATTGACGACCACGCCCGTACGTTGAGCGACATGCAACGGCAGGCGCTCGAGGCCATCTCCCGCCAGGTAGTGGCCTTGTTGGAACTGCGCCTGCAGGTGCAGGAACTCAATCGCCTGGACCGCACCAAGGATGAGTTCATCTCCATGGTGAACCACGAGTTGCGCACGCCGCTCACCTCCATCTACGGCGCGCTGTCGCTGCTGCGCAACCAGGTCAGCGGCACCATACCCGAGCCCGCCCTGCAGATGCTCGACGTGGCCTATCGCAACGGCGAACGCCTGCTCAACATCGTGAATGACATCCTCGATGTATCCAAGCTCGATTCCGGGAACATGGTCATGCACATTGCAGCAATCGACCTGCCGACATTTCTGCACAAGGCCGTTGATTTGAACCGGCCCTACTGCGAAGGCTTCGGCTGCCGCATTGAATTGCGCGCGCCGGGCGATGGCTCGGTGCAAGCGACAGGTGACGAGCGGCGTTTGCTGCAGGTGATGAGCAACCTGATTTCGAATGCTGCCAAGTTCAGTCATGCCGGCGACACGATCGAGGTCTACTGGCGCGGTGAAGCGGGACGAGTGGAGATCGGCGTGACCGACCACGGGCCGGGCATCGCCGCGGACAAGCAAAAAGACCTGTTCGCCAAGTTCAGGCAGCTCGGCACCAACAGCAACGACAAGGCACCCGGAACCGGGCTGGGCCTGAGCATCTGCAAGTTGATCATCGAACAGCATGGCGGCACGATCAGCTGTGAATCGGTGCCGGGGGTTCAAACCACGTTTCGCTTCGCGCTGGCGCAGCCTTGAAGGTCATCGGTCGCTACGCAGCGATGCCCGGCAGCATGCTGCCATGTGACCGCTCACGAGAATCGCCACCCCGCTGCTCACGAAAACCAGGCCACGGTGGCGGGGTGGTCGTTGATGACACCGAGCACGGTATTGATGTATCGCCAGGGGTCGATGCCGTGGAGTCGGCAGCTTCCGATGAGTGACAACAACGTCGCTGCGGCCTGCGCGCCGCCCTCTGAACCGGCAAATAGCCAGTTTTGTCTTCCTATCACCGGCCGCCTGAGTTGCAGTTCGCTCATGTTGTTGTGGATCGGAATCTCAGGGTTTGTGACACACGCCTCCAGGAAGTCCCACGGGTTGACCGTGTAGTGGAGAGCCTGGCCGATCGCGGACTTCGGCCGCGCCCGGTGTAGCGGCTCCAACACCCACGCCCGGATCTCGGAGAGCGCTGCGTGTGTTTCGTTGGCCCGAACTCGGCGTCGTTCGTCGAGGACGGAGTGCGTCTCTCCCTCTCCTTTCGCGAAAGCGTCGTGACAGGCAAAGGAACCGACCTCAAGCGCTCAGCGGCTCGCGAAGGTCGTGTACTCCTGCCGCTCGTCCCGGCGGGGGCCGATGCCGGTCTGCGGCGTGGCGTCGGTGTCGGACGAGCCGAGCTCGCGGATGGCGGGGCGCGCGTCGTCGTCGCCGGAGGCGAGCGCGTCGGCCACGAGGTCTTCGTCAGGAATGGAGAGGCGAGCGGCGGCGGTCTCGTCGGTGGGGACCGTCTGGGCCGCGTGGGCTACCTGGCCGAAGAAGGTCAGGAAGAAGGACAAGAGGGCGATTCGGGTGGGGTTCATGGGGCGGCGCGGGCGCGGTGGGCCGCCCGCGCCGGAGGTTCAGGTCGTCGCGAGCGGAGCACCCTGGGGAAGGGTCTCCGGAGCGGTGGCCACGGCACGCGTGGGGATGCGCGACATCCAAGCGGAGGTGGAGGCTGCGATGACCACGAGGCAGACCTTGCCGGCCAGCGTGGGGCACACGAAGAGCACGCTCATGGTGCAGGAGGCGGCGATCATCCCGATGGCCATGAGCTTGGCGCGCAGCGGAACCGTGCGCGTCTCCTCCCACTCGCGGATCGCGGGCCCGAAGCCGGGCGTGGCGAGGAGCCGGGCCCGGCAGCGCGGCGACGACTTGGACCAGCAGGCCGCCGCCAGGATGAGGAAGGGCGTCGTGGGGAGGAGCGGCACGAAGGCGCCGATGATGCCGATGACGACGAACACCCAGCCGAGCACGGCGTAGACGACGCGCTTCACGCGGCCCCCCCCATAGTGTCCCGTCCCGGCAGATTTGCCCAGTTGAATCCCACCGAATTCTACCAGTTCGTGTCAAGGCCGATCGGCTTTCGAGGCTCGGATCTTGCTGATCGTCCGCCGGGACACTGGTCGCACCATGTGGGATATCCATAGGTTTTACCGGACAAAACGAGCGAGACGGGACAACGGCCTTCTCGAGCACGCGGGTGCGGGAGATCCCGTCGCCGTCGTCCTGGATACGCACCCAGATCTCGCCGCCGACGTGGCTCGCCGTGAGCTTGAGCGTGCCCTCCGCCGGCTTTCCGCGCGCGGCGCGCACCGCGGGCATCTCGATGCCGTGGTCGACGGCGTTGCGGAGGAGGTGGACCAGCGGGTCGCCGATGATCTCGGCCACCGTCTTGTCGACCTCGGTCTCCTCCCCCTCGACGCGCAACGCGACCTGCTTGCCCTGCTTGTTCGACACGTCCCGGACGACGCGGATCATCTTCCGGAAGGTCGCCTCGATGGGCACCATCCGGAGCGACATCGCCACGTCCTGGAGGCTGCGCGTGATGCGGTCGAGCTGCGCGAGCGCCTTCGGGAGCTCCTGCGAGCCGGTGGCGCCCTGACCGGCCGGCGCGTGAATCACCGCGGTCTCCGCGATGATGAGCTCGCCGACGAGGTCCATCAGCGCGTCGAGCTTGCCGACGTCGACGCGCAGGCTGGTCTGCGGCTTCTCCACCTGCCGCGTCTCGGCGCGGGCGGTCACCCCGCGGCGCTGGGACTGCTCGCCGAGCGCGGCGTCGAGTCGGACGGTCGAAACCAGTCCGCTCTCGGTGAACGCCGCGCCGATGGGGCGCTGGCTGCCAGCGAGCGCGTCGAGCAGGTCGTTGGCGTTGATGTCGCCGCGCTCGACGAGGATGCCCCCGATCCGCGTCTGGTGCGTCACCGCGCGCGCGTCGTTCTCCACCTGGACCAGCGCCGCGGCGCGGATGGCGCCCTCGGGGAAGGAGCTGTCCCCGGGGAGGCGGCTCACGGCGGTGCGGAGCGCGTCCACGGAGGTGAGCAGGGCCCCGATCACGTCGGGGCTGCGAGGCACCTCGCCCTCCTTGACCGCCTCGAGCAGCGTCTCGGCCGCGTGGGCGAGGCGCTCGATCTCGATGTAGCCCAGGAAGCCGCAGTTACCCTTGAAGCTGTGGCGCGCCCGGAACGCGGTCGCGACCGGCCCGGAGGCCTCGCGATCCGTCTCCAGCGAGAGCAGCGCCTGCTCGCACGCGTCGAGGAGGTCGCGCCCCTCGATGATGAACGGCTCGACGAGGTCGGCGAGCGATTCGCCGTCGGTCGGGGACTCCTCCACATCGCGGGCGGTGGACGCCGCCGCGGTCGCGGCGACTTTTACAGTTTTCAACACAACAGAGGTCACGACGCTGGCCCGAGCAGCCGTCGGGACAGGCGTTACACTCTCGACGCCAGAAGGCACGGAGCGGCGTGAGATCTCTTCGAGGCTGAAACCAAGCCTCTCCAGATCACCTGCTTCATCCAGGTCGAGCCCCGTATCCATCACCTGTGCCAGTCGCGCCCGGACGGCGTCGAGCACCTGACACAGCGCCTCGACGAGCGCGGGCGTGGGCGCCGCGGCCCCGGTGCGGAGGTCCACCAGCACGGTCTCCGCGCGGTGCGTGATCCGCTCGATCGCCCCGAACTGGAGGTAGCTGGCGCTACCCTTCATCGAGTGAAACAGCCTGAACACCCTCGCGATTACGTCGGCGTTCGGCGCCTCCCCGGAGGCCGACATCTCGATCAGGAGCGGCTCCACCTCATCGATCGCCTCGCGGCTTTCTGCCACGAAGCTACTGACAATCTCACGCGTTTCGTCATCCATCGCTGCGGTTCCCCCGTTGGCTGCCCTTGTTCGGCAGACGCGGACCAAGCCAAAGCTTTTTCTTTAGGTTTCTCGATCCGTCTTGAGGACGCCGACTCCAGCACGCCTGCTGCATGCGCCAAGTACACGCATAGGACCGCCAAGCTCACCCTCACCGTCTCCGCGACGATGGGGTCGCATACGGCCGGGGGAACAGATCGCGCCCTCTCGAGGGCTCCTCTGTGGCGCGTTCGCGCCACCAGTGGCTCCTCCCGCCGCATCGGATAGGCACTCCCCCCGAGGCTCCCCATGCTCACCCCGCTCCTTTCCATACTCTTCACGACCGCACTCGCCAGCCCTTCGACAGACGCCGACCCCGCTACTGCCGAAAGCGCCGTCCGCAAGCAGAAACAGAAGTCGCAGGACGGTGCCAAGGGCGACGACGACGACCTCAGCAAGATGAAGGGCAAACTCCTGGGCTTTACTTGGGAGCCCTTCGTCCAGCCCGGTGGGGGCGTACAGATCGACGGCAGCGGCGACACGGCCATCACCGCGGGCGTGGACGTCGGCGTTCGCTACTGGAAGCGGAAAATCAAGGGTGAGCTGTATGTGGGCGGGGCGTATCTGACGTCTGCGGAGCTGGCTGGATACGACATCCACCTGGGCAACAAGACCGGGTACCGGCCGAAGTATTGGGGAGCGGCGCTGGGAGTTCTCGGCACCTACAACGGGCAGTCCAACCTGCTTACCGGCGAAGATGTGCTGAAGCCGGCGTTCGGCGTCGGCGTTCCTGTCGAGTTGACGGTGGGGCCGAAGAAGTACTACGCCAAGGGCGGGGTGATGCCTTCCTGGTACTTCGACGACGCCCGAAAGCCCGCGCCAGGGTTGGTGCCGCTGGGTGATGAGTTCACGTGGAACGTCGCCGCCGGCCTCAAGCTCGGACAGTTCAAGGGCGAGCTGGGCTTCGCCCAGCGGATCACCGGCGCCGCCACCTACAACACCCCGACGGTCAACGTCGGGTGGAATCCGTGAGTCGACGGCCGGCCGTCAGGGTCGTCCTCACAGCCGAGGGGGCCCATCGGCGCAGCTGAGGCCCCGATAGGAAGCCGCGGCCGGGATGAGGGCCGCGCCGACGAGGCTGAGCGCCCCCGGGTCGCTCTCCGCCCGTTCGGGTCCGCCGATGGGCGGGCTGGTCACCGGGATTGGGCTGGCGGTCACCGGTGCGATCGCCTTCGGCTACAGCGTCGCGTGGACCACGGAGTTCAAGGATCTCCACAATCCCCGCATGAAGGACCAGGACGACCTGGCCGAGCTCGGGAACCGCACCAACATCGCGACGGTTGGAGCCCGGATTTTCACCGCCGCTGGCGCCACGTGCATCGGCGCATCGGTGGTCAACCTCCAGTTTCGGTGAGGGTGTCGATGGGGATGCCTCGGTAAAGAATGCAGCCCGCGTCGGCGGTGCCGCAGTCGAAGTCGAGGCTGAAGGGGACCAGGCCGAGCGCGTCGAACTCCTCGACCATTGCGTTGTTGCCACACGTGGACAGCACGTTTCCATTGTCGAGGCGATAGGCGGCGCCGCGCGAGACCGAACAGGTGCGTCCCAGGTCGTGGACGCGATCATAGGTCACCGTGCCCGCCCCCTCGTCGAGCGTGAATTCAAGGGTGCGCGTGGGGTCCTTCCCGTCGCCATTGTCGTACAACAGGAAGGAGCCGTCCTCCCCCACGGTCAGGTGGTGTTGGGAGAAGAACCACCGTGCGCGGCGCGGCAGTGTGAAGTCCCCGGCGCTGTGGTCGCCGTCCGCTCCGTTGTCTCCGAGTCGCCAGACGATCTCCCCGCTGGCAACATCAACCTTCACCACCTGGTTGAGGTTGCGCAAGGAAAGGAAGACCGCCTCGTCGGCACCTGAGCCAGTGACATCCAACGAGTTGAAGTGGGTCCAATCCGTGGCCGCCGCGCCGAAGGTGTCGTCCCAGTAGCTTTCCTGCGCGTTCGCGGTCGGCATCGGGTCGGTCAAGAGCGACAAACCGTGGTCCCGTAAAAACCACTCGCGCTCGCGCGTGCCATCGTCAGCGTACACCTGGTAGCCATCGCTCAGAATCGTGTTGCCAGCGTCGTCCTGGAAGCTGTCGGTCACCCCGACGTACAACTTGCTGCCGACCCTACGCACCTCATGTGACATCGCGTGGTTCAGCGTCTCGGCGCCCCACAACGTCAGCACCGTGCCGTCGAGCGCGTACTGGGCGATGCGGTCGTGGCCAACGATCGCGTAGACCGAGCGACTCACCGGATCCCAACTGTAGCCGTCGTAAAAATCATCCTTGGACCCCGTCAGGGTGCTCACCAGCTCGTACCAGACGATCTCCCCTTCGTTGTCGAAGATGAGGAGCATCTCCTCCGCCTCGTCGCCCGACCGGAGGTTTACGAGCACGTAGTTGACACCCGGTACGCCCAACCCGCCTACCTTGGCCGTTGGGAAGATGGCGGGGCGCGCGACGGTCGTAACACAGGTCGCGACGTCGTGGTCGTCGCGCTGAACCTGGTACGTGGTGTTGAAGCGCAGGCCCCAGATCGAGCCGCGCCCGTCGGCGGCGACGGGAAACTCCCGCCCAGTCGAGGCGTCGCCCGTCGTGTCCCACACCCGCAGCGTCGTCGGGTACCCGGCCTGCGCCAACACCGCCGCGTAGCGCAGCAAGTTGTCAGGATCAGCGGTCAAGACCACGCCTGACCCGCTGTCGGGCACGCACAGGGGCGGGCCGGACTCGGCCGGCGAGAAGCATCCGTACAGCAGGAAAAGCATCGTGCTCTGGCCTAGCGGCGGCCGGCCGACTTGTCCACGTGATCGGCCGTGCGCTACGCTCGGCGCGTCGTGCCCCCTCCCCTCACCATCACCGTCGTCCTCCATGAGCGGGATTCCCGCGCCGCCGATGTCGGGTACGTGCTCTGGCCGCTCGTGGACGTGTGGCGCGAATCCGGACACACGGTTCACGTTGCCCACGGGGTGGTCGACCTACCCCCCGCCGACGTGATCTTCCTCCACGTAGACCTCACCAAAGTCCCAGCCGACTATCTGGCTGCCACCGCCGCGCACCCGTGTGTCATCAACCGCGGTGTCGCCGACATCGCAAAGACCGCGATCAGCTCGCTGCTGGTCGCCGGACCCGAGGACACCACTGGACCGGTCATCGTCAAGACCGTCAAAAACCACGGAGGCAGGCCCGAGCGGCACCTCGAAGCGCGTGACCCCGCGCAGAAGCTCCGTGACTCCCTGGCCCGTCGGGGGTGGTTGCCGCTCGGCTTCCGTGACTGGCTGGACCCCTACGACTACCCAATCTTCGCCTCCGCCGCCGACGTTCCGGCCCGGGTCTACCGCAACGCTGCGCTGGTCGTGGAGCGTTTCGTGCCCGAGCGCGAGGGCGAGCTTTACGCCATTCGCAGCTACAGCTTCCTCGGTACCGCGAGCATCGCTGAGCGCACGCTCTCCCCCCGCCCAATTGTCAAGCGTCGCGACGCCGTAGCGTGGGAGGAGATCGACACTCCCGGCGAGATCGTCGCCCTGCGCCAGCGACTCGGCTTCGACTTCGGCAAGTTCGACTACGTCCTCCACCAGGGCCGGTCCTACCTTCTGGACGTCAACCGCACGCCGGCGTTCGGACACTCCCCGGCGCGGCTGCGACGCCAGGGCGAAGTCCTGGCCGCCGGGCTCCACGGATTGTTGCGCGACTGACGCGAAGGTCGGCCGCCTTCGTGGTATAGCTCCCACGCCACCTTCGGAGTCGCCATGTCCCGTCGTGTAGTTTTCCCGATTCTCGCTCTGACCGCCTTCGGTTGCCGCTCGGACGATGAGTTCGGCGAAGCCGGGACCAAGGACCCCAATGACGACAGCGGCGGCCTCGAAGAGATCCCCGCCGACACCGCCGACACCGGCGACGACGGGGAAGATGGCATCATCACCGGCACCGTCCAGGTCGAAGTCTATAAGTACGACGCGATGGGCGACCTCGTGTGGCAAGAATGGGAGTCGGTCTACGGCGACGACTTCCCGTTCGGCTCGATCTTCGTCAGCGCCTACGCGCTGGACGAAGAGACCTTCACCATGACCTACGTGGATTCTTACGTGATCCGCTCACCGGACCCCGAGGGCAACACCTACGAGCTTCAGGTCGATCCGGAGCTGGCGCCCCAGGTCCGCGTCTACGCGGTGCTCGACTACTGGGCCGATGGCATCATCGCCACCTACGAGCCGATGGGGGTCTGGCCCGACATGGTCGATGTGGTGCCCGGCGCCGAGGTCGCAGGCGTGGACATCGACATCCCCGTGTCCTACTACGATTTCTCGACCCCCGGCGGCGGCGGTGGCTGGAACCGCGATGATTACGTGCTGGTCAGCGGGGAAGGCCTCATCACCGAGTCCTACGCCGGCGGCAGCTGCATGGCGCTTTTCTACAGCAGTGACGGCTACGGCCCGTACTGGGTCGACGGCTTCACGCCCACCCGGGTGGATGAGGGCGCGGTGGGCACCTACGAGCTCTACGTCGCCAAGAACTTCGGCGCGGGCAAGCTGCTCGGCGCCTGGGACGCCAACTTCAACGGGCTCATCGACCCCGCCGACAAGTGGGGTAACTACGTCGACGAGACGGGCGCCTCCCTCAACCCGATCACCATCGGCACCAACGACATCCTCAATGCGACGTTGATGATCCCCGACGGCTCCAACGCCAACCCGGCCTCGGTCCCCTTCGTGCTCATCGCGGGCGATGTGACCATGGCGACGGCCTTCGACGACCTCGACCCCTCGGCCGAGGTCCACGTCGCGGCGATGAAATACCGTCCCGAGGACGATCTGAGCGTCTCGGACATTCCAGCCATCGCCTATGACTACCAGACCTACAGCGGCGCCGACCTGACCGGGGGCGCGCTTGGGTTCACGCTCATCGCGCCGGCCAACACCATCGTCTACCTCTGGGCCTACCTGGACATCGATGGCGACGGCATCATCAACGAAACGGGTGAGGCGGTGGCCAGCTACAACAACGACCCCAGCGGTCGGTTGGCCAGCGGGACTGATTCGCACACGGGGCTGGAATTGAGGCTGAACACCGTCACGGAGTAGGCTTGCGCGTCGGCAGGGCGTGGTGCTCCGGCATGGCCGACCCCGTCGTCAGCTGAGCCGCCCTCACCCCATCCCGACGACCGCCAGCCCCACCCACCCCGCGACGACGATCAGCACGGGCTCTGGCGCACGCTTTAGCCAGGTGAGCGCGGCAAGGGTTCCGAGCAGAATCAGCGCGGTAGGAACATCGACCACCGCCCGGCGACCGAGCACGAACGCGGCGCCGGCGATGGCGCCCGACGCGGCGGCGGTGACCCCGTCCACAAAGCCCTTGACCCTCACGTTGCCGACGATCCGACGGAAGTACGGCGCGGGGCCCACCACCAGCAGGTAACAGGGCAAGAACGTCGTGAGCGCGGCGACGCATGCACCCAAGGGTCCCGCCGTCAGGTACCCGATGAACGCGACGGTGATCACCACGGGGCCCGGCGTGATCATCGCGACGGCGACGGCATCCAAGAACTGGCGCTCCGTCAGCCAACCGAACTCGTTGACGACGCCGCTGTGCAAGAAAGGCACGATGGCGAGGCCACTACCGAACACGAAGGCGCCCGCCTCGGTGAAGTACCAGGCGATGGTCCACAGGGTCGAGCCCTCGGCGGGGCCGTGCAGCCCTGTCAACAGGAACGGCCACGGGAAAAGCGACGCTGCCGCGCCCGGTTTCACCGACGCCGCCGCTACCGCACCGATGGCGCCGCACAATAAGAAGAAGGCCACCATCTCGGTCTCGGTGATCGCCGTCAAAAGCGCCGAGGCGCCGAAGAGCACCCACAACAGCCGCGCCTTGCCGAGGGTGGTCTGCGCCAGCTTCCACGCGCTCTTGCCGATGATGGCGATCACCGCCGCGCCGACGCCGTAAAAGGCGCCCTGCATCCACGGCATGCCCCCGTATTGGACATAGGCCGCGGAGAGCGCCAGCACCATCAGGAACGACGGCAATACGAACGCCAGCCCCACCAGGGTCGCGCCGAGGACCCCTCCCCGTACCCACCCCAGGTAGATCGCCAGCTGGGCGGCGAGCGGACCCGGCATCAATTGCGCCAGCGCCAGCCCCTCCTTGTAGTCTTCCCGGGTGACCCACCGGCGCGCCTCAACCAGGTCGCGCTGCATGTAGCCGACGAGGGCGATGGGCCCGCCGAAGCCGACGGCGCCGAGCTTAAGGAAGTAGGCCGTAAGCTCGCCCATCGAGGGCGTGACGACGGGCACGTCGGCCATCAGAAAGGGGTCTCGCCGACCCAGTTGCCGGGCGGATCGTACTCGCAGGTCCAGACTTCGCCCCCATCCGGGCACACCGCGGCGCCGCAGCCTACGGTGGTCGTATTGGCCCAGACGACCTGGGTAAAGTGGCCACAGACCGCCCCTTCCGCGCAGGTGTGGGTGCCGAGATCATAGTCGGCGACCTCATCGGCCCAGGCCGTCACCGCGTCCGCGGGGGTGGCGGTCGCCGAGGTCCAGTAGAGGTTCTCGCCGTACCCGCCCCCGCTGTGCACGAGATCACACCCATCGGCAGACAGCTGTCGCGACCATTCCAGCGCGACATCGGCCAGCACCACATCCGCTGAAAGTGCGTCCACACCGTACTCCAAGCGCACGGCGTTGTGGACGGCGAGCATGTCGGCAACGTCGAACGCCACGGCCTCGGCGCCACAGCCGGAGAGGAGCGCGAGGGCCGAGAGTGAACGAGCGGAGTTCATCGCCACAGGCTAACGACCCCGTCGAACTCTCGGAGCCGGCATGAAGCGCATCGGACACTGGATCGACGGCAAGGAGACCTACGGCAATTCGGGTCGCAGCGGCGCGGTGTACGACCCTGCCGTGGGCCAGGTGCAGGCGCGCGTCGACTATGCGGATGTCGCCGAGGTGGACGCGGTGGTGGCGTCGTGCATCCACGCCGGCAAGTCCTGGAGCCAGTCGTCGTTGTCGCGCCGGGCGGAGATCTTGTTCAAGTTTCGGGAGCTGCTCGACGCCCGCAAGGCCGACCTCGCCCGGATCCTCACCAGCGAACATGGGAAAGTGCACTCCGATGCCATGGGAGAGATCTCCCGCGGCATCGAAAACGTCGAGTTCGCTTGTGGGGTGCCGCACCTGCTCAAGGGCGAACACTCCGAGCAGGCGGCGACGGGTGTCGACGTGTACTCGTTGCGGCAGCCGCTCGGCGTGGTGGCGGCGATCACCCCGTTCAATTTCCCGGCGATGGTGCCGATCTGGATGTTGGCCAACGCCATCGCGTGCGGCAACACCTGCGTTTTGAAGCCCAGCGAAAAGGACCCGTCGTGCTCGAACTTCCTGGCGGCGCTGCTCAAAGAAGCGGGCCTTCCGGACGGCGTCCTCAACGTGGTGCACGGCGACAAGGTGGTCGTCGATCGGCTGATCGAGCACCCTGCCGTCGCGGCGCTTTCGTTTGTCGGCTCGACGCCCATCGCCCGCTACATCTACGAAAACGGCACCCGCAACGGCAAGCGGGTGCAAGCGCTGGGCGGCGCGAAGAACCACATGGTGGTGCTCCCCGATGCCGACATCAACATGGCCGCGGACGCCGCGGTTTCGGCCGCGTATGGCTCGGCGGGCGAGCGCTGCATGGCGATCTCGGTGGTGGTGGCGGTGGGCGACTCCGCCGACCCGTTGGTCAAGGCCATCGAGGCGCGCCTGGACCGCATCAAGGTGGGCCCCGGCACCGATCCGGCCAATGAGATGGGGCCGCTCATCACCCGTGAGCATCGCGACAAGGTGGCGTCATACCTCGATATCGCGACCACCGAAGGCGCGGTGGTGGTGCGCGACGGCCGCAAGCAACCGTTCACTGGCGACGGTTTCTTCCTTGGGGTGTCACTCGTGGACCACGTCCGGCCGGGCACGCGGATGTACACCGACGAAATCTTCGGGCCGATCCTCGGGGTTTTGCGGGTGGCCACCTACGACGAAGCGCTGGCCCTGGTCAACAGCCACGAGTTCGGCAACGGCACCGCCATCTTCACCCGCGACGGCGGCGCGGCGCGGCGCTTCCAGCGGGAGGTCGATGTCGGAATGGTCGGTATCAACGTTCCGATTCCGGTGCCGGTCTCCTACTACTCCTTCGGCGGCTGGCGGGCGTCCCTCTTCGGCGACCACCACATGTACGGGCCGGAGGGCATCCGGTTCTTCACCCGCACCAAGGTCGTGACCAGTCGCTGGCCGGACCCGGCGACCAGCACCATCGATCTTGGGTTTCCTCGGAATCGGTAGTGGCGCGATGGCGGCCGCCTGGCGGCGGCGATCTGTCGCTGGGCCAGAGCCTGGAGCCTACCGCCCCAGCCCCCGCCGGGCTGACGCCACCACCTTGGCGCACAACGCGGCGTTGGCGTCCACGTAGGCGGAGCAGCTTCCTTCCACCAGCAACAGAGCGGGCGCAAACTGCCGGCTGTTGACCAGGGCCGTCGCCGCCGCGAGCCGCCCGGTGGAGCCCGCCGGCAACGAGGCGGCGAGCGCTTCGAGGTCGCTGGTCCGGCCCAGGCGGGCGTAGATCCCAAAGAGAACCTCCGCCGCAACGGCGTTGTCGGTGGCCCGCGGCGCAGCCAAACCGATGGCCTCGTCGTCGCGACCTGCACCCGCCAACAGCCGAGCATGTTGAGCCGACGCGAGCGTGTCCAGCGGCGGCTTCCCCGTGGTCGCGAGCGCATCCGCGGCGACCAGGTCCCCGGCCGCCGCCGCGCACCGGTAGCGCAGCGCATCCCAGGCTGGACGGTCCGCCGCCGCCACGCCCGCTCGCGCGCCGTAGGTCAGACACTCCGCGGTCTTGCCCGCCCGCAAGAACCCCAAAAGGGAGTTCATCTTCGCGGTCGGCCGCCCACGAACGAGGACGGCATCCACCAGCGCCCCTGGCGCGTGGGTCGCGTCATCGAAGGTCAACCGACCCGCCTCCTCAAGAACGTTCGCATCCTCCGGAAAGCGCGCCAGCGCCGCGCTCGCCAGCGGCCAGGCCAGCTTCGGCCCGTTCTGGGTCCGCTCAAGGCCGATGCGCGCCGCCGCGGTGGGCCCCGACTCCCCGACCATCGGCTCCAGGATGTCCAGCGCCTCGCGCGCTTCGCTGAACGAACGTTTCCCGGCCATCGTCGCGACCAGCAGGCCGAGCGCGGACTGGCCCTGTTCGCGGAGCCTCGTGAGCGCAGCGGGATCGGCGTTTCGGCGCTTGGAGAGGGTGCCGGGATCGAAGGGCGCGCCCACGAGGTACAGGCTTTGCAGATCGGCGCGCGCGGTGCCAGCCTCGGTCCCGCCAAAGCGGCAGGCGGCCAGCGCAAGGCGGGCGGGGATGTCGTCCGGGGAGGCGTCGACGCGTCGACGGAGGCCCGACTCCGCGCCGGGGCAGTCGCCGCCGAGCGCGTAGGCCACGGAGTTGTCGGAGAGCGCGTCCACCGGAGCGGCGTCGGCGGCGGAGAGTAGGGTGAAGACGAGCAGCACGGCGGGAGTCTGCTAACGTCGCAGACTCCGCGACACGAGGTGCCAGGCCGCGTGCAACAAGGTCCCGCCCGCCCCAAGCTGCAACATCGCCATCGGCGCCGCGCTCGCCGCCTCGGCCATGTGGGCCGCCAACATCCAGCCCGCCACCGTGATGAACGCCGACAACAACAGCGCCAGCCGCGCCAGCTGCCGATTGGTCGGCGCCACCGTCCGCCACAGGGCCAGCCCCACCGGCAGGTTGTGCAGAACCACCGCCACCCCCATGGTGGCCTGCCCTCCCGCGAGCGCGACACCATCGACGAGCGCGTGCAGCGCAAGACCGACAAACGCAAAGGCGTTGACGGCGTCCCCGAGCGCCGGGAAGCGGTGCGCGCCGAAGCCGACGCCGAGCCCCGCGACGAGCACCACCAGCGCCCACGGCCACCCCAGCGTGTCGGCGCCCCAGGGCAGTACCGCCCCGAAAATGGCAGCGCCAATGGCCAGCCCGAGCAAGGCATCCAGGCGAGGAGCTAGCCCCGGACGGCGCGACAGCACGGCATCGATCAGGGGCGCGCCCAACAAGACGGCGACAGCGGCGACGAGGGCAATCACGGAGCGCGCCGGTAATCGTGCGGCCCGGGCTTCGCAATCGATCGCCGGGCGGCTACGGTACCGTCATGATCATCCGCACCCTCTCCGTCGTCCTGTTCGCCTTGGTCGGCTGCGGTGCCCAGAGCATGGTCGTCGGCGGCGACGACATGTCCGACACCGCCGACGGCGACACCGCGGACACCGCGGATACCGGGACCGATACCGGGACCGATACCGATACCGATACCGGCACTGACACCGCCGACACCGGCGAGGACACGGGCACCACCGATGAGCCCGCGTGCGTTGGCGACTGGGTTGGCACCGTCACGTTGACCGGCGAAAACGATCGGGGCGAGTTCGAGCTGTGCACCGGCGAGGTCAAGCTGAGCCTCGACGAAAACAACCTGAAGCTCGCCGGCAGCGGCACCTGTGAGGGTGAAGGCGGCGGCGACCCCGGCCGGCCTGCGCCCGCGCTCACCCTTGCGTTCGACGGCAAAGCCAACGAAAGCTGCGAGCTGCGCGCCGACGTCACCGTGATCGTCACCGAGCTCGGGGAGACCATCGCCGAGGACCGGTGGGAGGGCAGCGCTGGCGCCACCGACGGCAGGCTTGACGTCGAGGGAGAGCTGACGACGCCTCCGGGGCCCGACGGCACGATCATGACCCTGCCTTACGTGGGCAGCATCGTGCTGGAGCGGTAGCCGGTGCTGCTCACGGGGACGGTGCTCATCGGGATCGCGCTCGCCCGAAGCGCCCACGCCGCCGAGCCGGCGGCGTTGCGAGCAGGGATGGAAGAGGCCTCCGGGTGGAAGGTCGTTGAGACCAAGACGCTCGCCGGTGTCGGCGAGGTCGTGGTGCAGCACAAGGTGGTGCTCGGCGAAGACTGCCTCGCCGGAGAGACCGTCGCGGCCCTCGATCCCGACGTGCTCCTGACCGCGGCGACCGATGTTGAGAACCAGCCGAAATGGTCGAGTTGGAAGGTGCCCGAGGCCAAACGCCTGACCGCTGGCGCCACGAGCTTCGACTACTTCCAGCTGCTCGACAATCCCTCCCCCGTCTCGGACCGGTACTGGTTCGTGCACGCTCGCACCTCGACCGAAGGGGGCGTCCGCATCTTCCGCTGGGACCAGGTCGATGCCGAAGCGCAGTACCCCGCCGCGCTCGCCGACTTGACGAGCCGCTACCCAGGAGCCGTGTCGACGCGCACCAACCTCGGCGACTGGACCTTTTCGCCAGAGACGGGCGGCACCCGCATCCGCTACCGCATCTGTACCGACGCCGGCGGAAACATCCCGCGCTGGGTAGGCGAGATCGCGGCCCGGAGCACGTTGCCGGGGAACATCGGCGACCTCGTCAAGGAAGTGCGCCGGCGGACGGGGCTGTAGCCAGCCAGCGGCTCATCGTCTCCAGTCCACCTACGCCGAGCACGTCCTCGGCCGCCCGATGATGGGCGCCCCTCCCGAGCCTCCCCGCCCGTTGATGGGCAAGCCCGCGCGTCCGCCGCCACGATAAGCCCCCGGATGCTCGCGCTCGCCGACCTCACCGGACGCATGCTGGCCCACGGGGTCTGGTGTGTGTCCGACCCCGATCAGTTCGTTCCGCTGATCGCCCACGAAAAGGCGGGCACGCGGGCGATGTTCCGCGTCACCGGCCAGAACCTCGAGTCGGCCATCGACATCGGCAAGGACTGGCTGGAAAAGAACCCCGACGGGGTCGACCGTGCGCTCCTGGTCTTCGACGCCTATCTGACCCTCGCCGACGGAAAGAAGTACGACGCGCTGTTTGTCCGGGCCGTGGAGTACGGCGCCGCTCCGCTCACCGTCGACATCGCGCTCCGCTACGTTCCCGGCGGGACCGACGCCGGTTTTCGCGTCGGCAGCCCGAAAGTGCTCAAGAGCGATGGCCTCGCGCAAGCCGACTGGGAGGCGTTCTTCGCGCGGTTCTGGGCCGCGGCAAAAGGCCACCCCGACGCCGCCGTCGTCTGGGCCAAACACCTCGACGACGAGTTGTAGGTCGAAGCCGGGCCTACCGCCCGTTGCGCACACACTCGAAGGTCAGCGGAATCTCCTCGCCGTCAAGCACCAGAAGCTCGAAATCCTGGGGCTCGATGCCGAAGAGCGCGTGGGTACCGTCCTCGAAGAGCTCGTCCCACTTCGCGGTCGAGCGCCGGTCGCTAGCCGCCATCAGCGGGATATTGCCGCCGTCAGCCAGCACCATTCCGTAGGTCTGGAGCGCCTTTGCCACTACCTGGGCGTCGGGATCGGCCAGCCGTGACAGGTCAAAGTCGCGGCTCAATCGCAGCCGCGCTCCATAGGGCAGGGTGTCGGCGCCGCCGCCCCCAGCGTTGGTGGCATGCGTCGCGGGGTGGTAAAAAACACCATCGCGGATGCTTTCGTTGGGGAGGGCAAAACGAAGGGCATGGTCGATCTCCCCCGCCGCCACTTCGTCCGCGGTAAACAACAGCGGCGCGATCGGGTACCCCGCCGCATCGGCGCTGGAGCATTGATCGCCGCGCCCATCGGCCGGATACACCTCGTCCATCGACCACACAGCCAGGCAGCCACCGTAGAACTCTTCCCCGGGAATGTCGGCGCGCCACATCTCGTAGAGCTTGCCCTCGTCCGCTTCGGCGACCAGTAGATGACAGTCCCCGTCACCAAAACAAGCGTAGGTTTCCTCGCCCTCCACATTGCCGTCCACAGGGATCGGCATCGCCACCTGCTCGCAGTCGGGACTGTAAAAGTCGCCGGTCGCCTCGAACTCACGACGCGGGGTCGTGGCGTCGGCTTGGAGCACCTCCAACGAGGTGTCGATCTGGAACTTGTCGGGACCAGAGCCCCAGCCCGCGACCTGGAGCGCCGCGATGATCGCCTCGCTGTTCGGATCGGTCTTGGCGTCCGTCACCGCGGTGTACCAGGGCGCGCCATTGGGGAAGTAGTGCCCCGGCTCGCGAGCGTCCGGGTCGGCGCCGCTATCGGTGTCCCCTCCCCCCGTGTCCGTCGCCGCACCGTCGCACCCGACCAAAAAACCAAAAAAAAGCAGCCGCATCAAACACGCCGACGGCGCCCCAGCGCCACTGCGAAAAAAACACCGAGGGCCGAGGCTGCTTTGCCGCCGGCGGCACAGCCGCAATCCGAGCTCGTAGACGCCTCATCGTCGTCCGCCGCGCTGTCCCCTTCGGCGGTGTCGGTGTCGTCAGTCCCGGTGTCGCCGCCGGTCCAGGGGTACACGATGTCCGGAGACTCGTCGAAGACCGCCGCATCCGCTGCGGCCTGCAGCGCCTCGGCGTCGGCGGTCGCCAGACCGCCCGGAGGCGCCACGTCGCTGCATCGATCGCCCGTCACGGTGGCGTAGACGACACACGCAACGAGGTAGGTTCCGAGGGCGCTGGGGTGACTGCCATCTTCGATGTACAGTCTCGGAAACAGCCCCGCGGAGTCGGTCTGGTAGACGTGGCGGAAGCCATAGCCGGCAGGCGCGATCCAGCCCGTGCGCCCCTCGGCGGTGATCGCCGCCGCGTAGCCCGTGTAGCCGTCCGCGAGGAGCGCCTGCATCGTCGGGTAGTCGGGGTAGAGATCGGGATTGAGCACGTCGCCGTCACGACGGCCCCAGGTCTGCAAGAGCACCGTCTGACCGCCCGCGCCCGCGACCAGCTCGTCGAGGAGCGGGACACTCGCCTCGCTGGCCTGATACTCGGCGCCGTCCATGGCAAAGCCTGGGATCTGGCTCTGATCCTGGAGGAAGACCCAGGTCCACGTGTCGCCGCCGGTGACCAACGACTGCCGCAGCGGCTTGTCGCCGTTGGTGCCGTCGGCATCGGCAAGGTGTTGGGGAAGGGTGTAGCCCGGCGTGGCGTTGCGCCGGGTGATGGTTTCGCCCTCGGCGCCCGCCTCAAACACCGCCAACGCCACCTGCTCCAGGTTGTTGGACTGGGTGTAGGAGTTGCCCACGAACAACAGCGCCCGATCGTCTGCGAGCGCGATGGTGGCGGCCAAAAGGAGCACGCGCGACCATAGCCGGTCGTGCTTTCGACCGCTGGCAAGAAGCGCGACCTACCAGTCGGCGCCGCCTTCACCGCCGCGCGAGCCGATGTCGCTGATGCTGCCGTCGGCGTCTTCGATGTCCGGATCGCCGGCGTTGATGAGCGCCGAGCCGCTGCCCAGGGTCCAGTCCCAGGCGGCCGCGCTGTCCCCACTGATGTCGCCGTACATCGGGTCGGCTTCAATGGTGGACGCCGTGCCGACCGGACTCGTGCAGTTGAAGAACGCGTTGTCGCCGTTGTCGTAGAAGTTGCCATAGGTGAGCGCGACGACCCCCGGCAGGTACGTGCCATAGGCCATGGCGCCGCCCCCGGCGTCGGATACGCTGACCGCAGTGTTGTGGGCAACCGATACGTTCGTGACAACCGGGGCGGCGTAGTATTGGAGGAGCAAGCCGCCGCCCCAACCGTAGGTCCCCTGCACGCTGTTGCCAACGATATCCGCGTTCTCGATGGAGCCGTAGTAGTAGCCCATGAAGATGCCACCCCCAGCGGCCGAGTAGTCGGTGGCGCTGCCGAGGTGGTTGTTGGCCACCACAAGGTTCTCGAACGTCGCGCTGCTGTAGTCCGACAGGTAGATGCCGCCGCCGAGAGACTGGTAGCCCCGCCCTTCGTTGTCGATGACCGACAGGTTGGCGAAACCGCCGCCAGAGCCGTAGATGTAGAGCCCTGCGCCCAGTGTGTACCATTGGGAGGCGTCTTCGCCATCGGAAACATTTCCGCGAATCACCACATCTTCAACCCAGGGGGTGCTGGCATTGACGTACATCCCGATCCCGTAGGCGCCACCGTAGTAGGCCCCGTTGGGCGGGAACACCTCGTTTTCGGCAATCTCCACGCCGACGATCTCCGGCTCCGAGCGAACCATGTAGATGCCAGCGCCGTAATTGTAGGGGTAGTAGGTCAGGGTGGAATACTGGACATTTTCACGCACCACGCTGTTGGTCAGGGTGAAGGCGCTGTCCTCGGCGTAGATGCCAGTGCCGTAACAGTAGGTGTCATTCGGTGTACATTCGTTGCCGCTGATGATCAGGTTGTCGAGCGTGGGGCTGGCGCCGCGGATGTAGACCCCCGCCCCCACCGCGTCGTCGCCGCCGGTGATGGTGAAGCCGCTGAGCACGGCCGCATCAGTCTCGTCGGTGTCGAAACTGACGACTGGACCCTTGCCATTGCCATCGATGATGGTGACCTCGGGGCCGTCCACGCCCAGGACGGTGACGTTGCGCCCGGCAAAGTCGAAGGTCTCCTGGTAGGTGCCGGCGCTGACGCAGACCGTCTCCCCAGATCGGGCCGCGCCCAGCGCATCGCCGATGAGGTCATACGACAGCGGCACCCCCAGGCCCCAATCGGTCTCCCCATCGCAGTCGTTGTCCTTCTGGTCGCAGACCTCGATGCCGTCGGGGTTGCTGGCGGCATCGGTGTCGTCACAGTCGAGGCCGTTTTCCACCGCACCCTCCACTTGACCACCGCAGATGGAGACCGCGTTGCCGGGGTCGCCGTAGGTATCGAGGTCCAGGTCCATGTAGCGGTTGATGCTGACGCCTTCGTCGATGACGCCGTCACAGTTGTTGTCGAGGCCGTCACAGATCTCCGACGCACCAGGATTCACGCTGACGTCGTCGTCGTTGCAGTCTTCGGACTCGAAGTAGCGGTCGTGGTCGTTGTCGGCCTCGCCGTCGATCTGGACGTCGCTGGTGGAGTTGCAGGCGCCAAGGGTGAGGACGGCGGCGGCGAAGAACACAGAAGCGGGAGTGGACATGGAACGAGTGTATCGCAAACAGGCCGTGACTCGTACCCCGGACACACGGTACTCTCTGGTCGCCGTGCACCCCTTCACCTACTCCCCTCCGCCCGAGCCGCTCGTCGTCCTTCACCAGGACAAAGATCTGCTCGTCATCGACAAGCCGACTGGGCTTTTGTCGGTGCCGGGCCGGGGCGAGGGCCTGCGCGACAGCGCCTGGTCGAGGGCGCTGGCCATCCATCCGCTCTGCCAGGTTGTGCACCGGCTGGACATGGCCACCTCCGGGGTGCTGCTCTTCGCCCTCCGCAGGAAAGCCGAGGCGACGATGCGCGCGCAGTTCAGCGACCGCACGGTAGAAAAGTGGTACCTCGCGCGGGTGCTCGGCCGCCTCGCACCCAGCGAAGGCACGATCGAGTTGCCCCTGGCTGCGGATTCGACGCAGCCCCCGCTGCAGCGGGTAGATGTGGGGGGCAGGCCGGCGTTGACACGATGGAAAGTGCTCGGGCACGACCAGGACTCGACCCTGGTGGAGCTTCGCCCGCTGACCGGCCGATCCCACCAGCTTCGCGTGCACATGGCCGCGCTGGGCCATCCCATCCTGGGGGATCCGCTCTATGGGCCAGGTATTGCCCTTTCCGCGGCGCCGCGGCTGCTGCTCCACGCCGCCGCGCTCAGCGTCACCCACCCCTACTCGGGGGAGCGGCTGACGTTCACCGCGCCGGTGCCCTTCGCATGACCGCCACCCCCGACTGACGCGCCAGCTCCACGCTCGCAGGGATGTCGCCGAGCGAAAAGAAGCTCGCGCCTGACCGCGGCGTGCGGACGACGACGTAGGGGTCCAACGAGGCGTCACTGTCGCGACCCGCAAGGCGGTCGACAACGTGCATCACCGCGGGCCGGTCCCCCCGCCACGCGCGCCACGGCGTCACCATCAGTCGATCCGCCACGCCGCCGTCCGCGTAGGGTCCACCCTCCCGGTCGATTGGGCGAAAAAGGTAGGGGATCGCGCAGCTCGCCACCACGGCACTCACGAGGTCGCCGTGGGTCAGGAGTGTGGCCCGCCGACCCGGACCGATGACACCGGCGGCAAAGGGACGCGGAAGATCCTCGATCAGCGCGGGCAACCGGCTCCGCAACCACGCTGCGAGCGGCGCCAGAGAAAAGGCGCCGCGCCACGGCGCCCAGTGCAGCCCGAGGTAGGCGGTCGGCGCGCGGTCAGCCAGCAAAAGCGCGATGTCCCGCGCCGGCATCCCCGCCGCCCACAACGCACCGACCAGCGCCCCCGAGGAGGTGCCGACCACCGCGTCGATGGGCGGCCCGTCGCTTTCGATCGCGGCCAAAACCCCGGCGTGGCGGGCGAAGGCCAGAAAACCGCTCGACAGCAGCAGGTCGTGGGGCTCCGCGGCCTGCGCACCCTCGGCGCTCACCCCCGTAGGCCCTGGCAGTAGACGGAGGTGTCGTCGAAGTAGCCCTTCATCCCCGAGAGGATCAGGTTGCCGAGGTCGGGGTTGTCTTGGGTCGTCGCTTCGTCGAGCTGGAACTGACGCCACATGCCGTAGACGTGCACCATGCCCTCGTCGTTGGGGAAGTACACCTCGATCTGATAGTCCTGGTCGAGCGCCAGATCGGGGCTCACCGTGGTCGCGGGGTTCGGCGCCCAGGTGCGCGTGGCGAAGCCCACCTCTCCGTCCACGTCCAACCGGAAGGCGCCGCCATGGACGAAGGTGTCGTACGCGCCGACGACGATGTCGACGCCGTAGGTGGTGTCCCAGGTGAGGATGTCGGCGTCCCCGGCGATGAACGCGTCGAAGTCGGTGGTGAACTCGCGCTGGTAGCTCGTGTAGTTGCCGGGGTAGACCTCACCCTGTTCGGGGTTGGTAAGCGCGTCCATGAGCTCGTCCGCGCTGCAATCGAGCGTATCGACCAGGAAGAATCCGGTAGCGGCGGTCGGGTCGGCGTCCCACTCCAAGGCGACGAGCGCGGCCTCGGCGGCGGTGATGTCGGTGTAGGTGCCCTGCATCGGGAACTCGACCGGGTCGAGCGTCGGCGCCACCAACGCCGTGAGTGCGCCGAGCGTAGCGAGGTCGTCGACGGCGTAGGCCACCCACGTCTGGTGAAGGAACTCGTCCAGCGTCGGCGGCGCAGGCGTCTCGTGAGGATCTACGCACGCGGTGAGGAGGAGCGGCAGCATGCGAGCACGATACCGCGGCGAGGCGGGGTTGGCATCTGGTTACCCTCCCCGGCATGACCAGCCTGATCCTCGTGCTCTCGGCCACCTTTCCCGACGCACACGCCGCCGCCCCCGCAGGCCGGGCGCTCCCCGTCGACACCGGCGGTCAAGAAGTCGCGACCGATCTTGTGCTCGACAGCGTCGATTGGCCCGCCGCCACCACGGAGTTGACCACCCGCCTCGCCGAGCTTTTGCGCATCCCGAGCGTCAACCCCCCCGGCGACGAGGCGCTGGCGGTCGCGTGGCTCGACCAGTGGCTCTCGGGCGAGGGCATCGCGACCGAGGTCATCCCCCTTTCAGAAGGCCGTAGCTCGCTCATCGCACGACTCCCCGGCTCGGGCGCCGAGAAGCCGCTGTGTTTGTTGAGTCACGTGGACGTCGTCCCCGCCGAGGCCGAACGCTGGACCGTACCCGCGTTTTCCGGCGAGATCAAAGACGGCTACCTGTGGGGGCGCGGCGCCCTCGACATGAAGGGCATGACCGCGCTCGAAGCGATGACGATGGTCCAACTGAAGCGGCTCGCCGTGCCCCTTCGTCGTGAGGTAATATTATTGGCCGTCGCCGACGAGGAGGTCGACAGCAAGGGCGTGGAGTCGATCGTGTCCATGTGGGAGCGGGTCGGCTGCTCGCACGTGGTGAACGAGGGCGGCTACGGTCTGGACGGGCTGTTCTTCGAGGGGCAGACCTTCCACGCCATCTCGGTGGCCGAAAAGGGCGCGGTGTGGATGCGGATGATCGCCTCGGGCCAGCCGGGCCACGGCAGCACGCCGGTCGCAGGACGCGCCCCGGAACACCTGTCCAACGCGCTCGCGAAATTGGCGCAACGCAAGGACGTGGTCCATTGGTCCCCCGCACTGATGGAGTCCTTTCGTCGGGTCGGCAAAGAGCACGGCGGCGTCTCAGGTGCCATCCTTGGGAGCCCGTTGTTGGTGAAGCTCCTGGTGCGCGGCCGGCTCATGGCGAACCCGGCCACCCACGCAGCGTTGACCAACACCGTCAACGTCACCGGCTTCTTCGGCGGGAAAGCCCCCAACGTGGTCCCCAGCGAGGTCGGCGCCGTGCTCGATTGCCGCATCCTCCCCGGCGCCACGGTCGAGGCGCTCCTCGCCGAGCTCACCGCGCTGGTGGACGACCCCAGCATCCGCTTCGAGGTCACCAGCCAGACCAACGCCAATGGCAGCCCCTGGGACGATCCCTTTTTCCAGGCCCTCGCGGCGCGCGCGGTGGAGGGCCAGGAGCACGCCGTCGCCGGCCCAGTGGTGAGCGTCGGCTACACCGACAGCCAGGCGCTCCGGCCCCTCGGCGTTCACGCCTACGGCTACGTCCCCTTCGTGATCGATCCCAAGCTCTTGGGAACAACCCACGGTGACGACGAGCGGGTCCCGGTGAGTGAGCTGGCGCCTGGGTTGCGGAGGCTCATGGGCGCAGTGCTTGACGTGAGCCTGGCGGAGGGGGGCGGCCGCCCGGGGCCACGGGAGGCGGGGCGGCCGCGGTGAGGGTGGATTACCCCGCGGACTACAGGCAGACCCGGTACGGCGCGACGTAGGCGGAGTAGCCGCCCATGCCGTCGGGGAACTCGCTGAGGCCTTCCCAGCAGTTCTCGGTGCCGCTGTCGACGCCGTTGCCGACGAACTCGACCTCAACGCCGGCGGTGGTCGCGTAGTAGAACTCGAGCACGTTGCCGGTGACGGTCCAGGCGCCGAAGTAATCGGGGTAGCCGGGGATGGTGACGTCCCCATCGGCCTCGAAGGTGGCCACATGGGTGCTGATGGAGCTCGGGAAAAGCGTGCACTCGTAGTAGGCCTCGAGGCCGGTGCCGGTGCAGTGCGAGTTGTCGACGTCGGTGTCCACGGTCGGCGCGGCGACCGTGACGTAGCTGGGGGCGCCGATGTCGCTGTCGGTGTTGTTGCCGGTGGGGTCGCCAGAGGTGGTGGTGGTGGCGGTGGTGGAGAAGTCGATGGTGCCTGCGCTCTGGGGCAGGGCGATGTTGACGGTCGCGGTGACCGACTTGGTCTTCTTCACGGTGCCCACGTTGCAGGTGATCAGCGTGCCGCTGCGGCTGCAGGTGCCGGCGGTGACGCCCGTGGTGCCGAGGGCGCCCATGACGTAGACCGTGGGGCTGGTGTTGGTCGCCGGGAGCTGGATGAACAGCTTGACGCCGGCCGCGTCCCTGTTGTTGCTGATATTGCTGACCGTGAACGTCCACGCCGCGGAGGTGTCGACCGCGTAGCTGCTGGGCGGGGTGATGGTGGTGGTGAGGTCGGGGTTGGCGGCGAAGGCAGAGGAGGCGGCGAGAATGAGGGCGAGAGACATGGTGGACATCCTGGGAGGTGATTGCACTGTCGCTCGTCCCGGGCCTCGTCACCACGATGCGTCAGATCGGCGTCAGATCACCGGCGGCTGCCCTTGCGGGCACCGCGTCATCGCTCCGGGCCGTCGGCCCTCCCCTCTGCCCCTGCCGCGCCGCGCCCGCCGCCGCGTTTTTTACCCTTCCCCGCCTGTTTCACCGAGAAGCCCTTCGCCTCCGCCGCCGCCTCCAGCCGGGTCTCGTCAAAGCCTGTGGGAAAGCGCCCCAGGTCGACTCCGAAGACCGAGGACCACCCGGCCGCCGGAGCGTTCTCCGGCGCCCACTGGGTGTCGTTGTCGATGCTCACGAAGACCACCCGCGGATTGCGGGCCATCGCCGCGTAGACGCGCTGGTGCGACGCCAGGAGCTGCTTCTGCTCGGCCTCCGGGCGCGTCCGCACCGCCTGGAGCGACCACCCCTTCCCGTACAGATTCGAGCCCCACG
This sequence comes from Deltaproteobacteria bacterium, assembly GCA_947445035.1. Taxonomy (GTDB): domain Bacteria; phylum Myxococcota_A; class UBA796; order UBA796; family SXON01; genus SXON01. Next base: position 199,826 of record CANFCK010000006.1, on the reverse strand, counting down.
GCTCCACCGAGTAGTCGTCGCTGGCGTGCCAGGTAGAGCGGGCTGCCCACGCGTGCCGGGGGTCCAGCTCCGCCAACCGCATGGCCAGCTCGTCCTCGTAGGTCAGCGTCGAGCAGGCGGCAGCGCACAGCGCGGCGAAGGCGTCGTCGAGCCTGGCAAGGGCGTCGGGACGGGCCCGAAGCGAGGTCCACTCGCTGTCGTTCGGCTGCCACTCGTCCGCGCGAGCGGAGAAGCCGCCCAGGTGCGCAGGATCGAGAAGCAGGCGCACGGCGGGGATGGCGGCGACGTCGTAGCCCTGCAAAAGTGCGAGGTGTACCCAGTAGCCGAGGTCGACAAAACCCTGGTCGACGGCCTTGGTCTTGCCGCCGCTCCGGGTGTGGAGACCCGCCCGGAACGCGCGGACCCACGCATCCACGCCCTCGTGACCGGTTGTGTGGCTTGGAAGCACTGCAAGCGCCGAAGCGATGGGCCGCATCGGGTTGCCCAGGGTCTCTCCCTTGTCGACGATGTCGACCCCCGCGGCACGCAGCGCGGCCGTCCCACGGGCGCGCTTCCACGCGCCTCGAAGGGCTTCGGCGAGCACGCCCCCGCCTTGCCGCGGAGTGACCCCGAAGAGCTGTTGCTGGCGCACCAGCGGCCCCCCGTGGCTGCGGTCGAGCGCCAATGTCGCCATGTCGAGTCGGAACAGCTGGTGCACGGTGTCGTCGAGGTGGCGGTAGGACAAAACGCGTGGGTGAGCACCGATCGTGGGCCGCCGCGCCTTGATCAGCGCGATGAGGGCGGGGTCGACGCGGTGGAGGGCATCGACCACTTCGCCGGTCAGCGACAGCTCCACCGTAGCGATGCCGAGACGCTCGGTCATCTCGAGAAAGTCTCTGACCGAGCGCGCTTCGCGTTCGGGGCGGAGGAAGTCGTTGATGTTGAGCGAGACGGTCAGGTAGATCGGACCGGGTGCCGCGGTGGTGACGGGGCCGAGGTCGTCGAAGCCCACCGGCGTCCGCTGGCGCGGGCCGACGGCGGAGGGAGGCGTAGCGGCGGGCGCGGCGGAGGCGGCGGGGGTCGGAGCCGCCGCCGTGGCCTCGCCCGCGGCGGGCTCCCCCAAGAAACACGCAGCCAGAACCAGGATCATCTCCACTCCGCCGCGCGCGCCGTCCAGAACGCCGCGCCTCGCCAGGCATCGACGTCGGGCGTCGCCGCGTGCGGCCACTCCCGATTGATGGCGCGGACGGTCGGAGGCCAGGCTTGGCCCGCCTCCAAGGTCAACGTGTTCGACTCGGGCGCCAAAAGCGCCGATGCGAAGACGCGGTAGGCCTGGTGGAAGCCAATCCGTTTGGACCCCGCTGCGAGCGAGGCGGGTACGGCCCGATAGGGGGAGGCATCCACCGCCGCGAGCATCGCCCGGGCCGCCTCCACGACGTCACCACGAAGCACAGTTCCCGTCGCGTGAACCACGGTGGGCGCGGTGTCGACCGGGCCATTGACGCCGCTCGTGCTCACCGCGATGGTGTTGCCCGCCGCCAGTGCGCGTGCCATCACCTCCAGCGCATCGGCCAGGGCCACCGGCCGACCCGACACGCGCAGGGAGTCCGGAGGGCCATCGTTCCAGGTCGCGGCCACCTCCTTGGCGACGGCCAGCGGGTCCAGGGTCAACGTCGGCGGCTGCAGCTTGTCTCGGAGCGTCGCGGCGTTGACAAAACCGCTCCCAGGGTGTTTCGCGACGTACTCGCTCAGGAAGGCGTACTCGGCCGCGAGATCCTCCGGCTCGGCGGACACGTTGAGGCTCACCACCATCGGCTCGCGACGCGGCAGCGCTTCGATCGCCATCCTCGTGCGTCGGCCATCGCCCTTCCAGTGGGGGGGCGAGGTGTTCGCGCTGTGACGCATGGCCGGCACCCCAAGATACCAGAATGCCTGGGTATCCTTGCCGAGAAAGTTCTGGACGGTGGTGATCATCGCGGGATCGTCCGCCTTGGACAAGTAGTGCGACGCGAAGGGCCCGCCGCCCTGCCACATGCGCATTCCCGGGGCGAGCGAGCGCAGCGCAAACGCGGCAGGCGGACAACTCAGCCCGCTCCCGCCCATGTACTGTACGTCGCCGAACGTCGCGAGCACCTTGGAGACCCCGCCCCGCTCGGTCTCGTCGAGCGTTCCGGGCACGTGGCGCTCGATGTACCCATCCTCCGCGATCTGCACGCCATCGAGCTGATGGCTGTACCGCCGCTGGATCTGGCCCACCGCCTCACCAAAACTCATGCCCGGGGTCACGATGCTACGCCCATCGGCGCCAGCGTCCTCTCCGCCGCCGATGATCGGGTAGGGGCCGTGCGCATCTTCCCCGTGAAAACCGATGGCCGCGCCTGACGCCCGGACCTCGGGAATGAGCGTGGGGTCCTCGTTCTCCAGACGTTCCAAAAGGATGCCGTCGAAGAACATCGTGAGCGCCTTGGCCTGTCCCGCCTTCTGCGCGGCGTGAAGCACCGTGCGCACCTCGGCGGCGGTGCCGTAGTAGCCGCCCCTGCCGTGATAATGGTGGGAGAAGACCAGGAAGTAGACCGGCGCATCGCCGCGCGGACCGTCGTCTACCGGCACCCGTCCTTTGCCCCGCGGACCCTGGCCTTCGCGGCCACCCGGACGCGTCGCCAGCAAATCACCCGCCCAGGCTTCGTGGGCGAGGGCGGCGCCGACCAACGTTAGAATTGCGACCAGTAAGCCTCGCACCGCGCCTCCCTGCTGGGACGTATCGCGCTCCTCGGAAGGAGCATTCACATCCACCAAGACTGCAGCGGGGCCAGCACCACCGGGCGCGCCCCGCCGGCGCGGATCTCCTCGACAAAGCCCTCGACATCGACGCCCGGAAGCTGCCGTGGCGGCGCCTCGATCGGCACGCTGAAGTCGTCCCAGTGGCAGGGGATCACCACCTTGGGGCGCACGCGCTCCAACAGGATGCGGGTGTAGTCCTGGCGATACTGTCGGCCCACGGCACACAACAAGAGCACGTCGGCCGGGGCGAGCTCGTCCTCGTAAAAGTCGGCCGAGTCGATGTGGAGCACCGAGAGCCCCTCCAGCTGCATCTGCCAGTGAAGGACGGCGCCGTGGCGCAGATCGTAAATGCGCGGAGGCCAGGGCGGAGGCGACGCGATCGAGCCGGGGAGCGGCACCCGCCCAAAGAGCGCCTTTCCGTGCCGTGAGCGCCATGGCGTCGCGACGGCAGCCCCACAGGGAACGGCCTGGCCGGGCGTGACCTCGACGTACCGGTCCATCGCGAAGCCGGCGGCGCGGGCGAGGTTGGCGGTGTCGGTGCTTCCCAGCAGGCGGGCGCCGGTCCGCGTCGCGACCGCGGGGGCATCCAGCGCGTGATCGTAGTGGCTATGCCCCACCAGGACCTCGTCCGCGACGGGCAGATAGCGACGTACCCGCTCTTCATCGACGCGCAGCCTGCCGAACGCCGTGCGCAGCAGCCCGGCGCGCGAAACGTAGGGGTCGACCACGAACGTGCGCGCCTGACTGGCGACGACGAACCCCGCTGTGCCGAGGAAGGTGAAGCGCACCCGACCCGCCGACGGCTCCATCTCAAACGCGGGCGCCGGCCGCGTCAGCCGCGAGCGGATCACAGGGGTTGGATCCGCAGGCTCAAGTCGACCCAGCGCGCCTGGTGGATGAGGCCGCCCATGCTCACCCGATGCACGCCCAGCGCCATGAGGCCGGGAAGCCGTTCGGGCGTGATGCCGCCGCTGACCTCCAGACGGACGCGCCCCCCTACGAGCCGGACGGCCTCTGCAAGGGCGTCGTCGTCCATGTTGTCGAGCAGCACGTCGTCGGCGCCAGCGGAGATCGCCTCCGCCAATTCCGCGAGGGTCTCCACCTCGACCTCGACCCGCAAGAGGGGCTGGATGACGGCGCGCGCGGCCGCCACCGCCGCCCCGACCCCCCCGGCCGCCACGATGTGGTTGTCCTTGATCATCACGCCGTCGAAGAGCCCGAAGCGATGATTGCCGCCGCCCCCGTGGCGCACCGCCGCCTTCTCCAACGCCCGCAGGAGCGGCGTCGTCTTGCGGGTGTCCACGATGCGTAGGCCGGGCGCGAGCGCGACCACCCGGCTGACATGGGTCGCGACACCAGACAGCCGCATCAAGAAGTTGAGCGCCGCCCGCTCCCCCGTCAGCAGCCCCTGCAGCGGACCCTCGACCCAAGCGATCGTCCCCTCGCCCTCGGCGGGGTCCGCGCGCGCACCGTCCTCGATCCGCATCAGATACTCGCAGCCCAACTGGGCAAACACCTCGGCGGCGGCCGCCTGACCGCTCACGACGATCGGCTCCTTCGCGTACAAGCGGGCGCGGCCGTGGGCCAGCGGTGGCACCGTGGCCAGCGTCGTGACATCGCCCATACCGACGTCTTCGGCGAGGGTGAGGCGGACGAGCTCGGAGAGGGTCATGCGGACAGGGGCGAGTAACCTCGTTCGATTCTCTCCCACACCCAAGTTGCGAGGGCCTTCATCCCACGTTGCCAACCAGCCGCAAACTCGTCACCCTTTCGCCACACCATGGCAGCTATGTGACAATCGCACCAACGAGCAACAATCATGATCCAGTTCTGCCTCCTCAGTCTGCTCTCCCCCGCCTTCGCCAACGACGGTGACTTCAAGCCCTCCGTCGAGGCCGGCGGCATGGTCTTCGCCTCCTGGCAGCTCGACATGACGGAGGGCGCGGACAATTACAACGAGTTCGGCGTGGACCGCGCGTACGCGACGCTGAAGGCCAAGATGGCGCCAAAGATCGCCGCACGCATCACCCTGGACGCCGACCACTTCAAGGCGGTCACCACCGACACCGGCGACCTCACCTTCGACACCAAATACCGGCTCTTCCTCAAGCACGCCTACGTGGAGTTCAAAGACATCGCCCCCGGCGTCAGGGTCCGTGCGGGCATGATCGACACCCCCTACCAGCCGCAGCAGGACAACTTCTGGGGTCATCGGTACCTCGCCAAGGGCCTGGGTGACGAAGCGAAGCTCCTGAGCACCGCCGATCTCGGCGTCAGCATCGGCGGCGAGCACGGCAAGGGCCTGTTCACTTGGACGGCGGCGGTCCTCAACGGCGAGGGCTACAGCAAATTGGAGACCGACGCGGGCAAGGCGCTCCAGGCGCGAGTCACCGTCGATCCCATCGCGGCGCAGGGCAAGATGGAGCTGCCGATCACCGCGTACATCGACTACAACATGCACCAGAACGCCGACGCCCGCGTCACCTACGCCGCAGCGCTCGGCTTCAAACAGCGCTTCATCTGGTTCTCCGGCGAGTACCTCGGGGTCAGCGAAGGGGACCACGGGGAGATGGGCTACAGCGTCGCCGCCCTCCCGGGGATGCCCAAGTACGGCCGCGTCGTGATTCGTTACGATCACTTCGATCCCGACACCAACGTCGACGCCGACGGGTACGACAAGGTCTTCGCGGGGTTGAGCCACGATTTTGCCGATAAGGTGTCACTGGCCTTCATGTACCAGCGCACCATGCCCGAAGCCGAAGGTGCGGCGGTCGAGCACGGCGTGGGTCTGCACGCGCAAGCAGGGTTCTGACCGCCGGACGCGGACAGACACCAAACCCTGTCCGTTCCGTCACCCAATCGTCACACGGTGAAATGTACAAGGTGGGCGCATGAGCGACGGCGATACCCGACTGCCAATCGAACCCTTGGAGGTGCGCCACCGGCGTGAGGGGCTCGTTCACCTTGCGCTCACCGCCGCCATCGCGCTGGCAGCGGTGCCCGCGCTCGCCATCGTGTTGTTCATCGCCTACAAGGGCGCGCCCGCCATCAGCCTCGGGTTCTTCACCGAGATGCCGATGGCGGGCATGACCCAGGGTGGAATCCTCCCGGCCATCGTGGGCACGCTGTGGTTGGTGGGGGTCTCGCTCTTGTTCTCCGTTCCCATCGGCATCCTGGCGGGGGTATACCTCTCCGAGTACGCGGGGCGGAGCCTCCTGGCGCGCGGTGTCGACATGGCGATCGTGAACCTGGCCGGGGTGCCCTCGATCGTGCACGCGCTCTTCGGGCTCGGCGCATTCGTGCTCTTCCTGGACTTCGGCACCAGCATCCTTTCCGGCGGGCTCACCCTCGGGGTCATGACCCTGCCGGTGATCATCACCTCGACCAAAGCGGCGATGCAGTCGGTGCCCCACACCTTCCGCGTGGCCTGCTGGAACCTCGGCGCCACCCGCTGGCAGACCATCTGGCACGTCGTGCTCCCCAACGCACTGCCCGGAATCCTGACCGGGGTGATCCTGCAAGTCAGTCGGAGCGCGGGCGAAACCGCCCCGGTGCTTTTCACGGGAGCGGCCTTCTACCTTCCGATCTTGCCGACGAGCGTCTGGAATCAGACCATGGCGCTGTCGATGCACGTGTACGCGCTGGTGACGCAGGTGCCCAAGGTGCCCGAGGCCACCAAGTACGCCACCGCGCTGGTGCTCCTGGGCGTCGTCTTGTGCTTCAACAGCTTCGCGATTGTGCTGCGCACCTACCTGCGCCGCAACCGGCGGTGGTGATGGACGCCCCCCACATCGGCATCGAGAACCTGACGATCGCCTACGGTGACCGGGAGGTGCTGCACAAGGTCTCCCTCGCGGTGCCGCGCAACAGCATCTTCGGCATCATCGGACCTGCCGGCTCGGCCAAGACCTCACTTTTGACATGCATCAATCGCACCATCGAGTTTTCGGGCGAGGCCAAGGTGGGCGGAAGGGTCACCCTCGACGGAGAGGATGTCAGGACCCTCGACGTGAGCGATCTTCGCCGCCGCGTCGCGATGGTGCTGCCGCTGCCGGTCGGGCTGCCGATGTCGGTCTACGAGAATGTCGCGTTCGCACCGCGCCGCGTTGGTATTCGCCGCAAGGCCGATCTTGACCTGATCGTAGAGCGCTGCCTTACCCAGTCGGCGGTGTGGGACGAGGTCAAGGATCGCCTGGACATGCTCGGCACCCGGCTTTCGGGCGGGCAGCAGCAGCGGCTGGCGCTGGCGCGGGCGCTTTCCACGGATCCCGAGGTGCTGTGTCTGGATGAGTTCAGCATCGCCATCGACCCGGTCACCACCATGCGCATCGAAGCCGTGCTCACCGAGCTCAAAGCGCAGATGACCATTGTCATGGTGACCAACCTGCTTCAGCAGGCGCGGCGTATTGCCGACGTCACCGCGTTCATGCTCAACGGCGAGCTGGTCGAGGTCGCCCGCACCACCGACCTGTTCATCTTCGCCAAGGACCGCCGCACCAACGAGTACCTGACCGGGAGGTTCGGATGAACGAGGCGCCCGCTGTCCGCATCCGCGGCCTGTCGCTGTGGTACGGCGCGTTCCGAGCGCTCGAGCACGTGACGATGGACGTCCACCGGGGCGAGATCATGGGCCTCATCGGGCCCTCCGGTTGCGGCAAGAGCACGCTCCTGCGCTGCCTGAACCGCCTCAACGACCAACCCTACGTCCGCATCGAAGGGGATTTGACCATCGCCGGGTACGATGTGATGTCGCCGACGACTGATACGCTCGCGTTGCGTCGCGACGTGGGCATGGTCTTTCAGCGGCCGAATCCGCTCCCCATCTCGATTCGCGACAATGTGCTCTTCGGGTTGCGCCTCCACGCGCCGAAGACGTCGAAGGCCGAGCAGGAAGCCCGCATGGAGGGGGCGCTGCGCGAGGTGATGCTCTGGGACGACCTCAAGGACCGCCTCCACCATGACGGAGAGTCGCTCTCGCTCGAAGCACGACAGAAGTTGTGTATCGCCCGCCTTTTGCCGCTGAAGCCCACCGTGCTGTTGTTCGACGAGCCCTGCTCGGCGCTGGATCCCGCCGGCACCGCCGCCGTCGAGGAGCTGATGCGCACCCTGCGGGGCACCTATACCCAGGTCGTCGTCACCCACAACATGCAGCAGGCCCGCCGCATCTCCGACCGCTGCGCGTTCATGCTCATGGGCGAACTGGTGGAGCTGGACGACACCGCCCAGCTTTTCACCCACCCCAGCGACGAGCGCACCGCCCGCTACATCGAGGGCCGGTTCGGATGACACACGGCCGTCACCAAGACGCCACCGCCACGGCACCCCTTCGCCATAGTCACGCGCGCACCAACGAGGTCTTCATGTCCCGCTCCGTCCTGTTCTTGCTTCTTCCCATCTTCGCCTGCGCCAAACCCGAGCCCGACGCTCCAGGCGACGCGCCCAGCGCCGGTCCCGTCGTGCTCCAGGCCAAAGGCAGCGACACCATGGTCAACCTTTCCCAGCGGCTCTCCGAAGAGTACGCCAAGAAGAACCCCAAGGTGATCGTCGCGGTCACCGGTGGCGGGTCGGGCACCGGCATCAAGGCGCTCATCGACAAGACCACCGACATGGCCACCTCCTCCCGCGCGATGAAGGGCGAGGAGAAGGAACTCGCCAAGGCCAACGGGGTGGACGCATTCGAGACCACCATCGCCTTTGACGGGCTCAGCATCTACGTCAACAAGGCCAATCCCATCGCGAAGATCGACTTCGCCGCGCTCAAGTGCATCTACGCTTCCGACGGCGCCTGCGCCCACTGGAAGGACGTGGGCGTGACCCTCGATTGTGGCGGTGGCGACGACACCATCGTCAAGGTGGGCCGCCAGAACAACTCTGGCACCTACGAATACTTCAAGGAGCACGTGCTCGGCAAAGAGGCCAAGTTCACCTCCACCATGGACCAGTCCGGCACCCAGCAGGTGGTCGATGTGGTCGCGACGACAGTTTGCTCGATCGGGTACGGCGGCATGGGCTACACACACGAAGCCGCCCACAGCCTCTGCCTCGGCAAAGCACCCGAGGACACCTGCGTAGAGCCCAACGAGCAGAGCGTGCTCAACGGCACCTACCCCTTCTCTCGCCCGCTCTTCGTCTACACCAACGGGGCTCCGAGCGGCGCCACGGCGGAGTTCCTGACCTGGGCCCGCTCGGCCGATGCTCGTGGCGTCGTCGCCGAGTCCGGCTTCGTCCCGGTTCCGGAATCGGCCCCGGCCGCTCCGGTGGTTCCCGCCGCCCCCGCGGACCCGGTCGCGGCGCCCGCGGTTGTCGACGGCGCCCCGGCCGCGCCCAGCACGGCGCACTAGCGCGTGGCCCAGCCGATCGCGCGACGCCGCCCCGGACGCCATGTCAAACCCATGGAGTTCGTCATCGAGGGCCTCATCCGCCTCTCGGGCGTCAGCGCGATCGTCTTCATCCTCGCCATCTTCGGTTTCATCGGGAAAGAGGGGATCGTCTTCCTCTTTACCCATATCGTCGAGATGCTCACCTCCACCGACTGGAGCCCCACCGCCGACACCCCGGTGTACGGCATCGTCGCCCTGATCGTCGGGACGGTGTGGTGCGTGGGGTTGTCGCTCTTGGTGTCGGTGCCGCTTGGCATCGCCGCTGCGGTGTACCTGTCGGAGTTCTCGGGCGAACGCACGCGGGAGTGGCTCAAGGTCATCGTCGAGCTGCTGGCCGCCATCCCAAGCGTGGTTTGGGGATTCATCGGTGTCATGATCATCAACCCGCTTTTGCAAGCGGGTGGGGCGCAGGTCGGCCTCAACGGAATCAACGGCGCTTTGGTGTTGGGTCTGATGACGTTGCCGCTGCTCGTCTCCCTCGGCGAAGACGCGCTGCGCGCCGTTCCAGAGAGTTATCGACAAGCGGCGCTTGCGATGGGTGCCACGCGCTGGGAAATGGTGCGGCTGGTGCTGCTGCCCGCAGCGTCGCGGGGCCTGCTGGTGGCGGTGCTCCTGGGTGTCGGCCGCTGCGTGGGGGAAACGATGGCAGTGCTGATGGTCACCGGCCACGCCGTGCGCATCCCCAACGAACTCTTCTCACCGGTGCGGACGCTCACGGCGACCATCGCGGCCGAGCTGGGCGAAGCGGTGCGCGGCGGCGAGCACTACCAGGCGCTCTTCGCGCTCGGGGTGATGTTATTCGCGCTCACCTTCGTGGTGAATCTCATCGCCGACCGGACGATTCGAGGACGGGCGGAGAGCGTGGGATAGGGGGCGTCTAGTACGTCACCTTTACCGACGCCCGCAAGCTCCGCGGCTCCTGCCGGTACAGCGTCAGTCCGAAGTTCTCGTCGTCGTTGGCGTAGTTGGTGACCGCCTCTTCCAAATCGAAGAGGTTGAACACGTCCACCGCAATTTCCAACGTCCGATCCTCGTCGATCTCGAAGCGCTCGCCGAAGTGTAGGTCAAAGTATTGGACCACCGGCATGAAGCGGGTGCCGCGGCCTTCGGGCATGGCCGAATAGTCGATGTAGTTGGGGACGTAGCCGTACTTTTCCCACGCGTGGCCGCTGTCGAGCTCGTAGATCGCCCCGAGGGTGTGGTTCCACTTGCCGGTGGTCAGCGTGTAGCTGCCGTTGAGCTTGACCGAGTGCAACGAGTGGTAGGGCAGATACCCGTAGTACCCGGCCGGCGCGGTCGAGCTGCCGAGCCCGTAGTACCCGGACACATACTCGCCGTCGCCGGCGTCGAAATAGGCCGCCCGCGCCTCGGGATTGCCGATGTCGTCCCCGTAGACACCGACTTCGTTGCCATTGGAGCCGAACGCGGACCCCGACGAGGTCTCGAACTGCCCGGGGACGCTGCCCCTGGACTCCGAAATGGTGTAGCTGGCCATGAGCTGCCAACGTTTGTCGAACTCACGCTCGGCGGTGAACTCCAGCGCCCAGTAGTCACGACGTTTCTCGGGCGGGTTGGTGATGACCCAGGTCTCGTCGTCGTAGTTGATGTCTTCGGGGATATCGACCGTCTGGCTGAGAATGCCGCGCACGCCCACCGCCAGCCGGGGGAGGATTTCGCGATCGAAGCCGACGACGATCTTGTCCAGGTGGTAGGGGCGTAAATCCCCGTAGCACGCGTCGTTGGCCACCTCCCGCGCTTCGGCGTCCAACGCGGCCAGGCTGGCCTCGGTGCAGAACAGAAGCGCGCCGCCACCTTGCGAGAAGTAGGGCTCTGTCTGCGAGTAGGGACCGTAGTAGTAGTCGTAGCCAGCGCTGGTGCGGGTATCGCCCCACTCCGCAAAACCATTTCCGGACACGTCGTAGTATTGGCCCGCATTGAGCGTGGCGCGGGTCTTGCTGTCCCCGGTGACATCCCACGCCACGCCGAGGCGGGGGGCGGGCATCCACTGGTCGACGATGTTGAGCCCTTCGCTGGTGAAGAGCGACTCGTGGTCCACGCGCACACCGGCGTTGATCGTCAACACCTCGACCGGCTGCCAGTCGTCCTGAATGTACGCACCAAAGAGCACGCCCCGATGGGTGAGCGGACCGACGGCGTTGAATTCCTGCCGCGCTTCGCAGTCCATGTAGGCGGGCGCGGTACACGGGTAGCCCTCGCCGGCCGAGCCGATGAGCCCGTCGCCCGGACCGGTGTAATTGAGCTCACGCGACTCGCTCAGCTCCCAGGCTTCGATGCCGGCTTTGATCCGGTGATCCCCGGCGCGATCGTCGACGAGCTGGGTGAGCGAGAAGGTGAACCCCGCCCGGCTGCGATCGTTTGTGTCATACGAGGACGCATTGCCAGTGTATTGGCCGTCTGCGTTGATGACCTGGGCCACCTCGGATTCGCCGGACATCGGCTCCACGTCGATCTCGCTGAGGCTGTGGATCACCTTGAGATCGAGCTCGGTCATAGGCGCCGGGCGCCACACCACCTCGAACTGGTTGCCCAACTCACGCTGCACGTCGCGCTCCTGCGCCTCGGGAAGCACCGCGGTCGAGGTCAGCGAGTTGTCGATCTGGCTGAGGCTGCCATTGAACTGGTAGCGGATCTTCGCCTCTGGCGTGACGAACCAGGTCAGCTTGGCGAAGCCGCCGCCGTCGTTTGAGAGGTAGGGCGAGCCCGGATCCTGACCCTCGTAGGAGGTGGTGTCGGTGCCGAGATCAACCGACGCGAGGTACCAGAGCTTTTCTTTGATCACCGGTCCGCCGGCCAACAACGACAAGCTGTGCGCCATGAAGTCGCGCTTGGTGGTTTCGACTTCTTTGTGTTGGTTGAGGTCGGCAATGAGGTACGTGCCCTCCGCCGCGTCCAAACTCAGGAAGTAGCCGGCCGCGCCGAAGTGTTTGTCGCCCCCGTCCTTGGTGACGACGTTGACGGTCATGCCCGTGGACTGGCCGAACTCCGCCGGGGCGCCGTCGGTGTAGACCTGCACCGCCTCGATCGCGTCGAAATTGACGTTGGAGCCGAAGGTCTTGGTGGCCGGATCGCGCGTGCTGATCCCGTCGAGCAGGTAGTTGTTGCCATACTGGCCTTCACCGCGCACCGAGGGATTGCCGTCACCGGGGCCGCCCGCCGCGGTGTCGGTCCGGCCCGCCACGCCCGGAAGCATGTTGACGACGTCCTGGTAGCTGCGCCCGACTGGCAGCTGGTCGAGTGCCTCTTTCTGAAGCTCCGTCGAGACCGCGCTGCGCGTGGTGTCGAGCACCGGCAGCGACGCGATGATCACCACCTCTTCGCCCCCGACCTTCAGCACCATCGGCACGAAGACCGACTCGTCGAGCTTCACGCGGACCTTCCGCCGCGTCGATGGGAACCCGCTCTTGAGCACTTGCAGGTCGTGGGTACCAACCGGCACGTTGAGGAAACGGAAGTTGCCTTCGTCGTCGCAACTCGTGATAAGTTCGCCCGAGATCAGCGGACCGGTGAGGATGACGTTGGCGCCGGGGATGCCGAGCTGGTCCTGATCGGTGACGGTGCCACGGACGGAGCCGGCCTGCGCGGCGTCGGCGTAAGGGACGCTCAGGAGCGCGAAGAAGAGCATCATGGCGCGACCCCATAGGTGAGCGAGTAGTCGGTGCAGGAACTGGCGGTGTCGGCAGTGTCGATCGGTCCACAGGGCGCCCCGGAAAGCACCATGCCGGTGCCGACGTCGACCAGCTCAAGGTAGTAGGTGCCGTCAGCAAGCGCCGGCGCTACGAGGCTGACCGCTCCCTTGCCGCAGACGGTGGAGAGCGCCAGGTCGGCGCCGGTTGCACCGTCGGCGGCGTCCACGATGCGCGCCCTCACCGTCGCCGCGTCCAGGCCGCAGCCCTCCAGGGTGATGACCGCCCCCGCGGTGAGCTCCGTCGACTGCGAGACCGACACGATCGTGCCCGCGGCGGGACACTCCACATAGTAGTAGCCGCCGGTCCCGCTCAGCGTGGAGCTGGCCCCATCGGAGGTCAGGACGATGTCGGCATAGCCGTGGGCGCCGGCGGGGACGACGCCGGCAGCCTGGTAGCCGACGAGGTCCTTGTCGCCAGGGGCAGCGAAGGCGGTGATCTCACTGCCGCCGATGGTGGCGCTCAGCTTGGCGCCGAAGCCGTGCCCGGCGAGGGTGATGGCGTTGCAGCCATCGGTGTAGCCGTAGATCGGCGAGATCGAGACCAGCCCGTAGCCAGCCTCGTTGCACGACGTGAGCAGGGAAAGGAAGAGCAGCACCAGCGGGCTCCGGGGAGGGCTCCGTTCTACCACAAAGCGCGGGCGGTGGGCTCAGCGGCGGCGAGACCGCCCCGCGCTCTTCAGACCGGCGTGCGCGCCACGTAGACGACGTGCCGCGGTCCGCTTTCCGGGCGCGGTACCCGCTCGCTGATGAAGCCGGCGCGGCCCAGCCGGGCCTCGAAGGCGGCGTCGGGCTCTTCCGACCACACCGACAGCGCGCCGCCGGGCAAGAGCGCCCGCTTGGTGATCGCCAAGGCGGTGGCGCTGTAGAAGGGGTCGTCGCGCCCCTGCGTGGCCTGGTTGGGGCCGGCGTAGAGATCGAGCACGATCGCGTGCCACCGTTTCGTGGGGGGGGTCGCCGCAATCGCGGCCGCCGCATCGCCGATGACCACGGTGGAGCGTGGGTCGTCGAGAGGGTGCGCGTTGCGCGCGGCAAGCGGGCCGCGGCACCAGCGCTCGACGACCGGGTTGAGCTCGACGGTGGTCACCTGCGCGTCGGCCGGCAGCACGTCGAGCGCGGCGCGCAGGGTAAACGCCATGCCCAGGCCGCCGATCAGCACCCGCGGCGCCTTGACGCCTGCCAAGGACGCGCACGCCACCCACGCCACCATCCGCTCGGTCCGGACCTCGTTGCTGCTCATCAGCACCCGTCCGCCGATCACGATGAGGAAGTCGTTGTCGCCGCGCTTGCGCAGCTCCAGCGGGCCCTCAGGCGTGGGGACGAGCTCGACGACGGTCCAGGGGCGGGGCACCGGGCGCCCTATCCCCTGCGGCCCGCGCTATGCTCGCCCATGCTCTCCCTTCTCTTGGCTTGTGGCGAGTCCCTCCTCTGTGGCGACGGCACCATCGAGCGCGGCGGCGCCTGCATTACGGAGCCGGGCGGCCTCACCGACAGCGGCGACTCAGGCCTCGACAGCGGCGAACCCGACGTTGACTCTGACTCCGGCGACACCGGCGAGTTGCCCCCGCTGGACGTCTACATCTTGGCCGGCCAGTCGAACATGGACGGCTACGCCTACCTTTCGGGGCTGCCGCCATCGTGGCGCACCGCCGACCCGCGCGTGCAGATGTACTGGTCGGGCTGGGGCGAGTTTCGCGACCTGCAACCCAACAGCTACGGTGGCGCGTACGTGAGCGGTCCCGACGTGCCATTTGGGCGGACCCTCGCCGACGCCGGTCACCACTTCGCCATCGTCAAACACGCGATCCCCGGCACCGACCTCGCCAACTTCTGGTACCCGGGCGCCACCCCAGGCGACGCCTCCGCCGGCGAGGGCTTCCGGGTCCTAGTAGAGTCGATGGAATCCGCCGCCGCCGAGCTGGACCGCGGAGAGCCCTGGCGCTGGGCGGGTTTTGTGTGGATGCAGGGGGAATCCGACGCGCTCGATCTCGACATGGCCCACGACTACGAAGAGAACCTCCAGGGTCTGGTCGACGCCATGCGCGAGCTGACCGGCGAGGCGGAGCTGCCCGTGGTCATCGGGCTCATCTCGCGTGAGAGCTACTGGACCTTTGCCGATCTGGTCCGCGGGGCCGAGGTGGCGGTGGCCGAGAACGACGACAACATCGTGATCGTAGAGACCGACGACCTCCCCCGCAATCCGCTGGACCTCGCCCACTACGACGGCCCGAGCAACCGCACGCTGGGAGAGCGCTTCGCCGAAGCGGCGATGACGATGACCGACATTCCCGCCAGCACCGACGCATCCACGCCGCTCCTGACGATGACCGACTGGCGCACCGACTACGATTTCACCGGCACGTGCGGCTACGAATTCACCCTCGAACGGCGCCTGGAGCTGACCGACGTCGGCAACTTCGGCGCGGGAAACTACGTCTTCACCTCTGCGGACGTGGGCCTCTGGGACGCCGGCGGCAACCTGCTCCTCCGTCACACGGTCCCCGGCTGGGTTGACGCCCCCACCACACCGCGCGACAACTTCTCCTACACCGCCATCGAGCCGCTCACGCTTGACCCCGGCACCTACCGCCTGGGCGTCGTGAGCTGGGCCGGCGACAGCGACCGCTACACCAACGGCGCCGCCGGCAGCTGGGCAGACGGCGTCACGTACGACGCCGCGGTGTACGCCGAAGGCTACTGGCTTTTGTACCCGTCCAACGAAGCCACGGGCGCGGGCATCAGCTTCGCCGGGCCGAATCTGTTGTGGAGGGAGGTGGAGTAGGGCCCCGGACGCTCAGAACTCGATGCGGCGCCCGCCGACCGGCGGCAGGACCGGCTCAGCGGCGTCGTCTTCGTACTCCGCGCCGGATGCCGCCTTTCAGCTCGCCCTCCGTCATCGTCATCTGGCAGTCGCCATCGAGCTCGTAGCCAGCAAGGTCCGCGGCAAGCAGGGTGCCGTTGTCGAGGGTGACGGTGTCGGCGAAAGCGAGGCTGGCGTAGAGGACGAACATCGGGGCTCCTGGGCTGCCGGTGTGGACACCGCTTGGCCGCAGGAGCGCAACTCACAGTCCGCGTGGTGCTAAAATCCGCCTCCGTTGACCCGCAAAACGGCCTCGACAGGGAGCCGCGGCTTCCGAGCGCCAGCGGCGGCGCCGGGCTTGCCGACCGCGACGACCATCAGGGCGACGTAGCGCTCGTCGTAGCCGAGGATGGTGCGGTAGGCGTTGGGGTCGAAGCCGATCATCGGGCAGGAGGCCCAGCCGCGCTCTTCGGCAGCCAACATCAGCGCCATGCCCGAGAGCCCGACGGAGCGCGCCGATTCTTCGCGAGCCCTGGCCGGCACCGAGTAGGACTGGGTGGCCGCGTTGACGAGGTAGTCCGCCGTGGCCTGGGGGACGTGGCCCGCGGCGGCCGCGCCGCGCATCCGCTCGGCGTAGGGCACGTGCGCCTCCAGATCGCCGAGGAGCACGAAAACCGTGGCGGCACCGGTGATCTTCGCCTGATTGATCGAGACCTCGCGCAGCCGCGTCTTCAGCTCGGGGTCCGTCACCGCGATGTAGCGGGTGAACTGGATGTTGAAGCTCGATGGCGCTTGTTGCGCAAGCCGGACCAACTCGTGAACTTCGGCGAGGTCCATCGTCGCGACGCCGTCGAGGCTCGCGTGGGAGAGGCGGTTCCGGAGGGCGTCGGCGACGTTCATGAGCGGTCCTGGCTTGGGCGCGGCCCTACCCCGGAACCGGCTCGGTCAGGGGTCCCCATTCGTCAACGCTATGTTCGCCCAGCCCAGGAACGGCACCCCACACCGGACCGGTCGGCGGGTGAACGAACCCCTCGGGGGTGAACAAGCCTCGTGTCGCGACCTGGGAATCGACGGCGACCTCCGCAGGCCTCAGCACCGGTACGACACAGGCATCGCCCAGCTCTTGGAGCCAGGCTTTACGAGAACGGGACGCAAACAATCGCGCCAACGCCTCCCGCGACAGGTCCCCGGCGGCGGCGCGAGCCAGGGGCTCCAGAAAGCGGGGCTCCAAGGCCGCGACCGTGACGAATCCGCCGTCCGCGCACCGATATACGCCGTACACCGGCGATCCCCCCGTCAAAAGCTCATCGGGCGCGCCGCCGGCGGCGAGGGTGGCAAACTGCGTCTGCTGCAGGCCAACCAGGCCATCGAGCATCGCAATGTCCAACCAGCCACCCCGCCCCGCGTGCACCGCCGCCAGGATTCGGAGCGCGGCCACGAGGCCGCCGCCGGCGAGGTCCCCCCACTGCATCCGCGGCACCGTCGGCTCCCCTCCCCCGAAGATCCCGGCCAACGCCAAAAAACCCAGGTCATGCCCAGGAAGTGCCGCCATCGGTCCCGTTTGCCCCCAGCCGGTCAGCGAGGCCACCACCAACGTTGGAAAGCGCTCAACAAGCTCCCGGGGATCCAGCCCCAGGCGGGCCATGACGCCGGGCCGAAAGCTCTCCACCAGCGCGTCCGCCCCTTCGCACAACGTGAGGAGCCTCGTCCGCCCACCCTCGGTCCGCAGGTCCAGCGCGACACTGCGTTTGCCACGGTTGAGCGCTGCGAACCAGGCGCCCACGGGCTCGCCGTTCACCGTCACCATCGGCGGGATGTGGCGCAGGTAGTCTCCGCCGCCGGGCTCCTCCACCTTGAGCACCGTCGCCCCGACCCCTTGCAGGCACAGGGTCGCGAACGGCCCGGGCAACAACCGGCTCAGATCGAGGATGCGCATGCGCACCCGTATCCGGGTGCGTTAGGCCAACGACATGGAGTCTGTCGACCCAGGCGCGCGGCCGATCTTCGTGATCAGTGACTCCACGGGGGACACCGCCACCCGGGTGGCCCGTGCCGCGCTCCGCCAGTTCGAAACGGCCAAGAACCAAGTCCAGGTCTTCTCCAACGTCAGCGACCGGGCCACGCTCGAACGCATCCTCAAACAGGCCGCAATCCAAGGGGCGTTCGTCGTCACCTCGCTGGTCAGCGCCGATCAGCGTGAGTTTGCTCACGAGCTCAGCAAGGCGTTCCGCATCCTTCAGATCGACGTCATCGGCAGCCTCATCACCGGACTGTCCGGCTGGTTGGGTGAGGCGCCACAGTCCATGCCGGGTTTGTTGCACCGGACCGATGCCGAGTATTTCCGGCGGATCGAGGCGGTCGAGTTCACGGTCAAGCTCGACGACGGCAAGGATCCCCGCATGCTGCCGCAGGCGGACATCGTGCTGACCGGCGTCTCGCGGACCAGCAAAACGCCGCTGTCAGTATTTCTGGCCTACAAGGGCTACAAGGTCGCCAACGTCCCGATCGTGCTCGATCACCAACCGCCGAAAGAGCTCTGGGAGCTCGATCCCAAGCGGGTCTTCGCGCTGACGATCGACCCCGAGTCGCTGCAACAGATTCGTCGGCAGCGGCTCAAGACCATGCGGCTACGCGAGGCCTCGACGTATGGGGACCTCGACTACATCCTGGCTGAGCTTGAGTACGCCGAACAGCTTTTTCGTCGTAACCGCCAGTGGCCGGTCATCAACGTCACCCGGCGCGCCGTCGAAGAGACAGCACAGCTCATCCTGTCCCATCTCGCCGGCGAAGGCGTGATCAACGACCGTCGCGAAGTCGGCCAGCTATAGTGGCGCGGGGCGCCCGGTGACCGGCAGCGTGATCGACAAATACGAGGTCCTCCAGAAGCTCGGCGAGGGGGCAACGGCCACGGTGTACCGCGGGCGTCACGTTGCCATTGGCAAAGACGTCGCGATCAAGGTGCTCCACCCGCACCTCAGCGCATCCACTCGGTACCGCGAGCGTTTCAATCGCGAAGCCCGCGCTGTCGGTCGCCTCAGCCACGAAAACATCGTCTCGATCATCGACTACAGCGGCCAAAACGCCGAAGAATGCTACATCGTGACCGAGCTTGTCGACGGGTGCACGCTCTTGAAGCTCATCGACGATGGCGGCGCGCTGCCCTCCGAGATCGTCGCCGCGCTGGGAATCGAGCTGGCCAGTGCGCTGTCGTTCGCCCACACCGCGGGGATCATCCATCGCGACATCAAACCCGAAAACGTGATGGTCCGTCGCGACGGCGTGGTCAAGCTGATGGACTTCGGCGTGGCCCGGGTGCTGGACGAAGGCCAGATCACCCTCGACGGCTCACTTTTGGGCTCGCCCGCCTACATGAGCCCGCAACAGGCCATGGACGAGACACTCGACGGCCGCAGCGACCTCTTCTCGCTCGGAACGCTGCTTTTCCACTGCGTCACCGCCGCCGTGCCTTTCTCGGGCACCAACGCCTCGATCATCTTGCGCAACATCATCGACAACCAGCGAGCGGAAGTCCTGGAGCTTCGACCGCAGGCGGCACCGGCCCTGGCCGCGGTCATCGATCGACTCTTGCAGACGCGCACTGAGGATCGGTACGCCGACGCCGCGTGCGTCGTGACCGCGTTGACCAACGTGCTGGTCGAGTCGGGGCTTACTCCAACCCATCCGCGCATCAACCTGCGCGCCTGGTTGGTCAACCCCAAGGAGGTCGAATCCGAGCTGGAAGCGCACTTGCGCACGGACCTGCTCGCGCGAGGGAAAGCCCATCTCGAAAGCGGCGACACGGTCGGGGCGCTCCAACTTTTCAATCGGCTCCTGGCCATCGACGAAGAGCACGCTGAGGTCCTTGCGCTCATCCAGGCGCTGCACGCGCCCGTACGCCGGCGACCGCGCGTTGGCGTCCTGGGCCTGGTCTCCGGGCTGGCGCTCCTGGCCGCGGGGCTTCTGGTCTGGGGCTTCTACCCCCGGGAACCGCAGGTCGTCATCGCCCCGGTCGCCGTTTTGGCGACCGGGCCAGCGCTCCCCAACCCACGCCTGGAGAAGCCCGTTCCGGCCGCGACGCCGGTGGACGCCGACCCGCTTCCCGCGCCGATTCCCCCGACGCCACCGGCCACTCTCCCCGGGCTCACCGCCCGCGTGCAGCCGGACCGAACCGTCCCGCGACTGCCGGGTCTTGTCGCCACCACGTCCGTGCCGATGGCGCAGCCCGCAAGCGTGATTCTCAAGTGGAAGAATGCCGGTGGGTACTCGGTCGACATTTACGTTGACGACGTCCACAAGGGCGCCTTCCACAAGGGCCCCAGTGCGGACTGGATCGGGAACGAGAAAAACCCCATCAGCGTGGCCGCCGGCCGCCACCGGCTAGAGCTCCGCAACGACGCTGCGGAGCCCTTCGTAGAGGAGTTCACGGTCACCGAGGGCGAGGTCCGCCGCATCGAAGTCCAGATGGTGAGCCGCGCACCGATCTGCATCGTCAACGCTCGCATCCCCAAGACCTGCGAGCTCACTGTGGGCACAACGCGGTACGGCACCGTCGCCAACATCAACGGCCGCTTCAACTGCCCTGCCGAGGCCGCCACCGAAGCGAGCTTCGACTGCGGCCCGAAGATGCAGTTCACCGCCCCCATCAAGCCCCAGGGTGCGGGCACCGAGACGATCGTCCCGGAGACCCTCCCGGACGGGATGTTCCTGTGACACCGACGTCGCGCTCTGGGCGTCGGCTTCCCGCTGGCTCGTCCCACAATCGGCTTGTCGCCTGGGGAATCCTCGCCTGGCACGGCGGTTGCATCATCCTCGGCAACCTTGGCTGTTTCGTGACCTGGTCCATCCCGCTCATCATCGAGAACGAACCGCCGGTGCTCGAAGGCAAGGGCTATGAGCCGGGCGAACTGATCACCATCGACAGCGCCGGCCTGGTGGCCTGGGTTTACGCCAGCGATCCCGACGCCGACGGCACGCTGCTGTTCATCTGGCAGCTCGGCAGCGCGCTCTTGGTCGACGAACCGCAGCGGCACGCGGTCGAGGACGAGGACGGGAATATCAACGTGTACTGGCGCGACACCGTGGTGCTGCCGTACGATGCGGATGACGACGGCGAGCGGCTGCGCGTCGAGATCATCGACCCCGATGGCGGGAGCCTCGAGATTTCCTGGCCCGTGGAGGTCCTGTGATCCCCTTTTTCTTCGCCAGCTTGCTCGTGGCGTGTGGCGCCGAGAATGACTTGGAGGCCGACCGCCGGGCCACCGCGGAGGATGGCATCGCCCCCGGGACCCTCCGGGTAGACACCCGGCCCAGCGCCGACGACCTTGCGCTTTTGCCACAGAGTTTTCTGCTCAGCCCCGGTTGGTATGAAGGGGTGGACGTCTTCCACGAGCTGCACGGCACCGTCGTGGTTTCGGGGACGCTGACGGCGGAGATCATGCAGGGGTTCGCCGTCGCGTCCGGCGTGCGTCCCCTGGATGGCCTCGTACGGGCACGTCGGGATGGGCTTTTGCAAGGCGGCGCCGCACAGACAGGCGCCGACGGTGCATTCTCCTTCTCGCTTCCGGGAAGCCAGCCCTACGCGCTCGAGCTCATTCCCGCCGACCCGACGATGAGCCCGCTGGCCTATTTCGGCGAGCTGCTCATCGATCAGGGCCTGCAACTGAACTCGGTGATCGCGATGGGCGCACCCGTCTACGGCCGCGTCACCGATGCCGAGGGCAATCGCCTCGCGAAAGCGAGGTTGCACATCCGGCGCGCCGATGTGGACGCACGATCCTCGACCTTCACCACCGACGACCAAGGGTGGTACCTGGCGCGCGTGGAGCCGGGCTACAGCTACGTGATCGAGACCGAAGGTGGGACCGACGCCGACGCCCGGCCCTACCCGGTGGTGGCCGCCGAGTTCACGGTGGAGAACGGCGAAGGCGCCGAGGTCAACCTCGACGTCGGCGTGCGCTCGGTCGTCGTCACTCTCGACGCCGATTTCACCGATGCCGATGGCGCCGAGCTGCGGACTCCCCAGGTCCGTGCGACCTCGTCGGCGCTCGAAACCGGCTCGCTGGTGGTTGAAAAGACCGGCGACTCCGACGGCCACGTCGTCCTCAACATGCTCCCCGGCACCTGGACGATCGAGGTGTGGCCCGCGATTGGACAGGCGGGGCTGACGCCGTGGGTCCTGCGCGACTACGTCGTCGAAGCGGATGAATATCTCGGCCGGCTGGCCCTCTCTTCGCCGACGACCCTGGCGGGCACCATCTTCGACGCCAATGGCAGCCCGCTTGCCGGTACGACGGTCACCGCGACCGAGTTGGGAGCGGGGGGCTACAACTACAGCACCACCAGCGATTCGAAGGGCGCGTACGAGCTGGCCGTCCCGCGCACCACACTACGCCTCCAGGCGGTCCCTTCCAGCCCCGACGCCGGCGCGTACGCCCACACCGCGGTGGACCTCACCGACGCCGGCGCCCATGAAACGGCCGACCTGGACCTTTTGCCGGGCACGGTGCTGAGCGGGGTCGCGAGCCTGGACGGCGACCCGGTGCCCTTTGCGTTGATCGACGTCTACGATCACGTCCAGGGGCTGCTCCTTGGCACCACGGTCACCGACGGCGACGGCGCCTATACGGTACGGGTCGATGTCCGCGACGTCGAGGCCGCAACGGACGCTGACGACGCCGACACCGGGGAAGAGGACACCGGGGACGGCGGGGACACGGCCGAGTGAGCGACCATCCGACTGGTTGACCCCCGACGATGGCCGACGTACCTTCGGCGCGGTGCTCCTCTCCACGCTGCTGCTCGTTGCGTCGTTGCTCCAAGCGCACGCCCAAGAGCCCGAGCCGATGCAAAAACTGGACGATGCCCGACGGGCGTACGCCGAGGGTCGCGTGGCCGAAGCGCGCGGCCTGCTTCAGGCACTTTTGGCCATCGGCCCCGATCTCCCCTCATCGGTCCGACTCGAAACCTTGGCCTACCTCGGCGACATCGCGTACTCCGAGCAGGGAAAGAGCGCCGCGGACACCTTCTTCAACGCCCTTTTGGACGAGGACCCCGGCTACCGGATGAGCCCGCTGGAGCACCCCGACGAGGTGATCCGCTACCTGGACAGCCTGCGCCCGGCACGCAAGCCCCTCGACGTCGTCGTGGTCAAACCGCCGCCGCCGGTCCGGGGCCCCTTTCCCTACCTGGCCCTCGCGCCGGGCGGCCTCTACTACTTCGTCAACGGCAAACCCGGTCCCGGCCTTGCCGTCGCGGGTACACAAGCCGCGCTCCTGGTCACCAGCCTCGTGTTGTACCAGCAGATCCGCGCCATCGAGGGCGTGCCGGACGACGACGCGGCGAAAGTGGAGTGGCGTGACCTTGAGCTCGCGACGAACCTGGCGGCGGGGGCGCTCTACGTGAGTCTGCTCATCCCGCCAGCGATCGAGCTCGGGCGGTGGGGGTCGGTGGCGCCCGCCGCTCGCCTCACCCTGGCACCCGGCGCCGTCAGCATCAGCGGGACGTTCTGAGAACACGTTAGGACCGACGCATGGCATTTCTGCGCGTGAAGGACACCCGTTCCAACGAAGTCAAGGACGTGGCCTTGCGCAAGCCCCTGGTGCTCATCGGTCGCGCCGAGGGCAACGACGTGGTCCTTGACGACACGGTCCTCGCGCCCACGCACGCCAACCTGCTGCGCAAAGGAAACCACTTCACGCTTTCGGTGATCGATCGGGCCAGCACTTTCCTTTTTCAAGGCCAGCGCGCGCGCAGCACCGACCTGAGGGTGGGCGAGGAGGTCGGGTTCGGCCGTTTTTCGATCATGCTGATGGAGGGGGAGGTCAAGACCGAATCGCGCAGCGGCGGGAACGCTCCGCTGGGCGAAGTTGCCCAGCTCAAGAAGCTCGTGGAGTTCTCCCGCGCAATCGCCGCCGAGCCCAGTTTGGAACGGACCTTTGGCGCGCTGCTCTCCAGCGTGGTCGAGGTCACCGGCGCCGAAAAGGGCTTCCTCATCGTCCTGCGCGACGGGGAACGCCACCTGGCCTCCAGCCACAACGTCGGGAAAGAAACCCTCGACCTGAGCCGAATCAGCGACAGCATCGTCGACCGCGTGCTTCGGGAAAAGAAGTCTGTCATCGTGTCAGACGCGATGCGCGACGCCGAGTTCGCGAGCGCCCGCAGCGTGATGGAGCTGAAGCTCAGCAGCGTCATGTGCGTCCCGCTCAGCTACCGAAACGAAATGCTGGGGGTGCTGTACCTCGGAAACGACAGTGTCCGGAACCTCTTCGCGCAGGGAGATCTCGCGCTCCTGGAGGTGTTCGCGTCGCAAGCGGCAGTCATTCTCCACGCCGCGATTCGGCTGGACGAGTTGATGCTCGCCAACAAGAACCTTCGCGGCCAGCTCCGCAACACCAGCCAAGGCGGCATCATTGGCGCCTCCGCCCCGATGAAGGAAGTTTTCCGGGTGCTCAAGCGGGTGGGCCCATCCGACCTGAGTGTGCTGGTTCTTGGCGAGACCGGCACCGGCAAGGAGCTCATCGCCAAGGAACTGCACCGCCTGTCGCCGCGTGCCGCCAAAGCGTTTGTGAGCATCAACTGCGGCGCCATCCCCGAGCACCTGCTCGAAAGTGAGCTCTTCGGCTACAAGAAGGGCGCGTTCACCGGCGCGGTATCGGACAAGGTCGGCCGCTTCGAGGCCGCCGATGGCGGCACCCTGTTCCTGGATGAGATCGGTGAGATGCCGATGCCCTTGCAAGTCAAGCTCCTGCGTGTCCTGCAGGAACGCACGATCGAACGCGTCGGCGACATACGCTCGCGACCGCTCGACATCCGGGTGATCTCGGCGACCAACAAACGCCTGGACGAGGAGATCAAGAACGGCAACTTCCGGGAGGACTTGTTCTACCGACTCAACGAGGTCGCGGTGCCCTTGCCCGCCTTGCGCGAGCGCGGCGACGACATCCTTCTGCTCGCCCAATGCCTCCTCACGAAGTACGCCGAACAATACGGTGCTCGCGCCCGGGGCTTTTCGGCTGGCGCCCTGAATCTCCTGAAGTCCTATGCGTGGCCCGGAAATGTCCGCGAGCTGGAAAACCGCATCAAGAAAGCGGTGATCATGACCGACAAACAGCAGCTTGTCCCTGAGGACTTGGGGGTCAGCGTCGGAAGCGCCGAGGCCATTCGCACCCTCGCCGAAGCCGAGGAGGATTTCAAGATGGTGTACATCAAGAAGGCGCTGGACCAGAACGGGTGGAACAAGGCCCAGACGGCGCGGATTCTCGACGTCGATCCACGTACGATCTTCCGCTACATCGAGAAGTTCGGGGAAGGCTGAACGCGGCCGGCCGGGTGGCGCCCACCACCCGAAACCCGTACACTCTGGCGGTGGCCCCCACGCTTCCGGATCCGCGCCAGGCCTTCTGCAAGGGCGACCGCGCCGCGTTCGCAGCGTTGGCAGGCCCTCACCTCGACACCGCTTTCACGTTGTGTCTGCGCATGACCGGCAACCGGGCCGAAGCCGAGGACCTCGCGCAGGACGCCTTGTGCCGGGCGATGGAGAACTGCCATCGGTACGATCCCACCCGCGAATTTCGGCCCTGGCTTTTGACCATCGCCGCCAACCTATGCCGCGACCGCGTCCGCGGGGGCTGGTGGCGAGGACTGGTAAACCGACTGGCGCTTACCTCCGACGTCAGGGTGGACGAGGACCCGGTGGCTGACGCGGACTCCGACGCTCACGTGCGACGTGCGCTGGCGACGCTTCCCACCCACTATCGTGAAGCGTTGGCGCTCTTCCACCTCTCGGACATGTCCTACGAGGAAATGTCGCTGGTGACCGGCGTCGGCGTCAGCGCGCTAAAGCAGCGGGTGCGCCGGGGGACCGTCCTGCTGCGCGACGCCGTGAGTCAATTGTATCCGGAGCGCGTGGACGCACGTACACTCCACGAACCCAAATGACCAACGTGCTCAAAATCGCCTTGCTGTTCGCCGCGCTCGGCGCGCCGAGCGTCGCCAGAGCGGAAACTCCGCTGGACGCCGAGGTGGCAGCGGTCATCGAGTTGGCCCGGTCCGCTGGGCTGCCGGTTCTGTCCTTGGACGCCAAGGCCCGGGAAGGTCTGGCCAAGGGCGTGCCGGCGGCACGCGTCGCCGCCCACCTCGAAGCCTTGCGGGTGGACCTTGGCCGCGCCGTCACGCTGATTGGCTCGGCCGCCGAAGGGGTCGATCGTGAGGCGCTGGTCAGCGGGGTCGCGGCCGCCCTTCGTGCACGCGTGTCGCCCGGCGCCATCCGACAGATCCTCACGCTGCCCGTCGGGGTGCGGGCCCCGGGCGCGCGTTCGCTCGCCGACCTGGTCGCCGCCGGCTGCAACGAGGCCGACGTGCTGCACCTGATCGACCGGGCCGGTCGCGGGCCCAACCCTGACGCGGCGCTCCACTCGGCCGTCACCCGCGCCGTGACGCTCATCACGCAAGGCCATCCTCCCGACTTGGCCGCGGCCCACGCTGCTGACCACGGGGACGAAGCCGAGGGCCCGCCCTGGGGCAAGGACAAGGACAAGGACAAGGACAAGGGGCACGGAAAGGACGACGCCCCGGGACAGCAGAAGAAATGACCGACGACGGCAATCCTGGTCTGCGGATGCACAGCGCGCCCGCTTCGCTCCTCGACGGCGCGTTGCATCGCAGTCAGTTTCCTCTGCGCCGAAAGACAGGTTTCGTCGTGCCGATCGCGCTTTTGGCGGGAGCGCTCATCGGGGCCGCCGGTGTGCTGACCCTCGGGGGATTGGGCGCGGACTCGCCTCCCCCCATCGCCTTGGCCGCCATCGCGCCAACAACGTCAACCCAGCTCGTCCGCTTCGTCATCCACGCGCCCAACGCCCAGGATGTGCGGCTCGCGGGCACCTGGAACAGCTGGAGCGCCCAGGGGGAACGGCTCAGCGCCGGCCCCGACGGCGTACACTACACCACCCTGGCGCTCCCCCCGGGGCGACATGAGTACCAATTCATCGTCGATGGCGCGTGGCAAGCCGATCCAGCCGCGCCGATGAGCGACGACGACGGCTTCGGGCAACGGAATTCCGTGCTCATTCTCTGACGGCTCGGTAGGCTGCTTGCCTTGCTCCTGATTCTTGCCGCCCACGCCGCGCCTCCCTCGATGGACGAAGGGCATGCAGACCACTCGGGCAACGCCTGGGGCTCCGTCGAGGCTGGCACCGAGGGCGAAGCTGCTCTTTCCCTGAGTCACGGTGTGGCATGGTCCGCCGTGGGGCCGATCGAAGCGTCGGCGCTCTGGCGAGGCGCGGAGGAATGGCACCCCGAGGAGGGCCTCCTCCTGTACCGGCAGACGGTGGAGCTGACGGTCAACGCCGGAGGGACGGAGCACCCGGGCGGAGCGTTGGTGGTCGAAGCGCACGACGGCGGATGGGGCGCGGGGTCGCTCATGGGGCGCCTTCGATGGTGGTCGCCGCGCGGTGGGCTAGAGCTTCGGTTGGGACCGACGGTGGGGCTCGATGCCGAGGGTCCACTGCCGGGAGGACGGGCCGACGCGGAGGGCCGGCTGAACCTCGGGCCGCGGCTATCCGTCGACGGGTACCTGAGGGCCGACTTCTGGGCGACGGAAGCTTCCCTGTCAGAGTCCAGCCTCGCGCTGCGCCTCCGCGCATGGCCGCACCCCCGGTGGGAGGCGAGCGCGACGCTCGGGGGCGAGCTGGCAGTGGACAACCTGGCAACCCGGCCAGCAGCGTGGGGAGAGCTCAGGACGACGTGGTGGTTCCACCCGCTCGTCGGCTTGACGGCGCACGCCGGCAGCACACTGTCTCCCGACGCGGACCCAGCCGGATGGGCGTTCGGCGGCGTGTGCATCCGAGGCTCTGCAAACACGGTGGTGCCTGATCGGAAGCTGCGGGCGCGGGCGTTCGCCTATCAGGACCCGCTCGCGACGAGCGTCGAGGTTCTTGGCAGCTTCACCGGCTGGGTCCCCGTTCCCCTTTGGCGAAACAGCGATGGCACCTGGACGGGTGAGTTCGACCTGCCGCGTGGCGCGTCGGAATACGTTTACCTCATCGATGGTGGGGTCGCGGTGCCGTCGGACGGCGACCGCCTCTTGGATGACGGCTTCGGCGGCCAGAGCGCGGTCATCGACACGCCCTGAGCCGCTAGCGCGTGACCAGCACGTCGGCGCTGATGGTTCCTGGCATCGCCCACAACCCCACGATCGGCACAAACGGCACGCTGGTGTGAACACGGAGGCCATGGTCCTCGATGGCCTCCGCCACCTCGATACTCGCGGTCGAGACGAGGTACCCCTCCCCTGCCAGCGCCGACCGCACGCCCACCGCGGCCGCGGCCGGCAGACGCGAAACCGGCGCGCCGCTCGCCCCGTCGACGCCCTGTTCCACGACCTGGCGCAGCCTTGCGGTGTTGGCATACAGCCACAGCCAATCCAGCCCCGCGGCGGCGACCATCAAGGCTGCGGCACCGACGACAACGGGACCAAAGGCAGTGGTGAGGCGGCCGAGCATGGTGCACTCCGGGGGAAGGCGGTGGTTGCCTTCAGTACGGGTGCCTCGGGCCGGGGGATACCAGGATTCGCAAACCTGTGCGGATCGTCACTTGCGGACACCCACTGCCGCGCCGCGATCAGGGACCCTCGCCGAGAGCACAAACCAAAAACCCCGGAGATCCTTTGGGATCAACCGGGGCTTTGGCTTGGTTTGGTGGAGAAGATGGGGATCGAACCCACGACCTCCGCATTGCGAACGCGGCGCTCTCCCAGCTGAGCTACCCCCCCATGCGCGCCCGTCTTACTCACACCGCTTGCGTGCGTCAAGGCGCCGGGGTCAGTCCAGACCCCGCTCGGCGAGGTCCTCTTCGTCCAGGCCCAAGAAGTGCCCGATCTCGTGGAGCAGCGTGATCCGAAGCTCGCGCTCCAGCTCCTCACGATCGGCCGAGACCCGGGCAAGGTTCAGACGGTACAAGCCGATCGTGGGCGGCAGCGCGCTCCAGGCGTCCCCGCTGACCGGCTCCGCCAGAGACCGCCCCGCAAACGAGCCGAGCAGCTCGAACGGATGGGCATCGGGTAGGTCCTCGAGCACCTCGACGCTCGGAACCTCGTCGACGACGATGGGCACATTGGCCAGATACTCGCGCAACGACGGGTGCAGAGAGTTGAGCACCGATTCGGTGATCGCCTCCAGGGTGTCGTCGTCCAAGGGAGTCGGGACCGGAAAGGCCTCGGGATCGGCCAGCGCCGCCGTCAGGTAGTCCCGCGCGGCCCCGTCGAGGTCGCCCTCCCGCTCCCGCAGGCCCGCGCGAAGTCGTCGCGCCACCGGGTGGAGCGCGTCGATTCGCAAGGCGCCGTTGAGCATCCGGCGCGCCTCCTCGAACGCCAGGCGGACGATCGCCTCGTCGCCCAGGGCCACGTAGGCGTCCACGTGCGAAGGATCCAGGTCGAGCGCCGAATGCAGCGCGCGGCTCCCCTCGTCGTGGTCCCCGGTCGAAAACAAGCTGACGCCCAGGAGGTACCAGCCCTCCGCGTCCGGCTGCCGCCGCAACGACTCCCGGGCCAGGGCAAGCGCCTCGTCGGGGTCGCCCCGGTCGAGGGCGTCATCGACGCCTGCCCGCACCTGGTCGAGCGACCGCACCTTAGCGCTCCATGCGGAGGGCCAGGGTGAGGTCACCGGCGGACCAGCCGCCCGGTGCCGGCGCCACGGTCAACTGGCGCACGACCCGAGCGACACAAGGGCGGGCCGCCGCGGGATCGACGCCTTCCGCACCAAGCCCAAGGCCGCGGATCTGTCCCTCGGCGTCGGCGCGCATCGAGAGGACCACGGGAACCGAGGTCACGCCCATGCCAGCAAAGCAAGCCGCAATCACCTTCTCCTGTCGCGATACGACATCAAATGCCGTCGCTGCGAGCGCGACCGGCACGCCGTCGCCGGCCCAGCTCATGTCGTCGTCGAGCTCCAGCCGAACCGTCCGGTCAAACGACGTGGCATCGACCGTGACCAGTTCTTCGTGGGCGCGAAAGCCAGTGCGCTCTACCCGCAGGCGGAACGGCTCGCCGGGCCGCGGCGGCGTCAGCGTGAGGGAAGCACCCGGCGTCGTCGGCGTGCCGTCAATGCTTACCGTGGCCGAGGCCGGGTCGACCCGGAGCCGGAGCACGGCCGGCTCGGGCGGGCGGCGTCCCTCTTCCCAGGCGCGCCAACCGAACCAACCTGCCACGGCGATGCCGACAACCAGCAAGAGCCCAAGCAGCGGGGCGACCATCGTCGACCGCTCCACCTCGAACTGCACCGTGCGCCGCTCGCCGTGGTCGGTGACGACGGTCACCGAACCCAGACCGGCGTTCCCGGCGAGCTTGGTGGGATCGAGCTGAATCGGGATCTCCTGTGCCGCCATCTCCGGCGCAAGCGCGTCCCGGAGCGGCACCAACCACGCGACGTCACTCACCACCTTGCCCGGCATCCGGCCCTGCCCACCATTCTCGACCCTCAACGCCCATTCGACTGCACGGGACCTCGGCAGCCGCAGGCGGACCGGCGATCGTGCCGGCACGACCAGCCGCGGCGCGCGTTCCCGCACCATCTGCGGGCCCGTTGCCAGGCCGATGGTACGCCCCTGAATGGAGGTTACCTCCGGCGTCACGGGCCGCGGGCGAGCGTCGTTCGCACTTGGGCCGGTCGGGGCGTCCATCCGAAAAGTCGGCGGAGCTGGCGCGGGGGCGCCCGTGGGCGGCTCCGGCACGCGTCGGGGGAGCGGCGTCTCCCCTGATTTCACCGCGCGCGGCGCCTGCCGAAGGGCGTCGGCCACCTGGCTACGCGTGGGCAATTCCGTTTCGACGGCGGACCCCAGCAGTTCACCCAGGCGCCGCGAGGCCTGGTCGACCTCTTCGGTCGCGTCCCCCAGCTCGGCGCGGCCGGCGTCGTAAAGGGCGCGGCGCTCGGGGTCTCGGAGAATCCGCCACGCGGCATCCAGGGCGGCAAGCACCCGGCTGGCGCGGTCGAGGTCCTTCAGGGACCGTGCCCAACGGTATCGGTTGCGGTAGGCGGCCTCCAGCTCGGTGGGGGTGGCCTCGGGCGCGGTCGCGAGCAGCTCATAGATGTCCAGGGCGCCCACGGTGCCGAGATCCTCGTCGCCCTGCCGCGGCAGATTGAGCTCCTTCGCGATGGAGCCGAGGCGCGCTTCCACCACGCTGTCGTCAAGCTCCAGGCCGCGGCCATGGGTGCGCATCGCGGCTTCGGTGACGGGGGTCCATCCGCCGCTGCCCAGCGACTTCCGAATCAGCTCATCCAGGTCCTCCAGCTTGGGATTTCCCGCGCCGAAGTGGCGGTCGTACGCTTCCCGCTCGTCGATCAGCAGGCGCCGGAGCGCCGCGTTGGACTTAATCAGAAAAAGTGCCTCTGAGCGATACTTCGGGTTGGCCTGTTGGCCCTGAGCCCACGTTCGTCGTTTCTTCAGCGCGGCATCGACCGCCTCGGCCGTCGCACCTTCCGGCAGGCCGAAGTAAGCCAATGGAGTGCGGTGCCCAAGCGAGGCGAAGAATCGCTCGATGTCCTCCAGCTCCCGTCGTTCCATCAGCCCGAAGCCCGCCTGCCCCGCGATCTATCGCGTTCAGGTGATGCTGGCCCGCCGGATCCGCTCGCGAGCCTGGGCCTTCTGGGCGTCATCGATGCTACCGCGCAGGTTGATCCTCGCTCGCCGCGTCTGCCGCGTCTCGACGTCGGTCACATCGACCTCGAGGATCTGGTTCACGGTGTAGCGGTACACCACCTCGATCGGCGTTCCCCGCGGACGCGGCGGCAGTTGGTCGAGGATGACGTCGCCGATCACCGTCACCTCGTCCCGGTTCTCTCCGTGCCCCTCCGTCACCTCAACACGAACCGCGGTCATGTTGTCGTAGGCGTAGGCGAAGCGGCCGCGCTTGTCGCAGGGCAGCGGCGTGAATTCGGGGATCAGATTGATGATCCTCTCCTTCAGGTTGGCATCCAGAACCACGATCCCCAGCGGGTGGGTCGCGACATCGGTGATGCGTACCCCTGGCAGCCCCACCGGCGTGGTCGATACTGGCGTCCCCGCGGTCTTCGGCGACATCGGCGTATTGGTGACGGGGTCGAGGAAGCCCCCTTCGTGGTGCGCGCCGGTGGTTGACAGGCGGTAGGCCTGCAGCGCCGGATGGTCGGTGCGGTGCCGGAAGACCGCTGCCAGCCCGGCCCCAACCGCCACACACTCATCAGGGTTGACGCCCCCCGCCGGTTCTTTCCCCGACAGCCGGCGCAGCATCACGTGCACCATCGGCATGCGCGTGGACCCGCCGGCGAGGATGAAATCGTCGATGTCGCTCCACTTCATGCGCGCCTTTTCGAGCACGATGTTGCAGGTGTCCTCACACTGTTGGAGCAGATCCGCCGACAAGGACTCGAATTCCTCGCGGGTGACGGCGACCACCGCCCGGTGCCCGCGGTAGTTCACCGGGATGACCGCGCGGGGCTTGGTGGACAAGGAAATCTTGGCGTGCAGGCAGCGCTCGTACAGCTCCTGGTAGGGCTGTGGGTCGTCGCGGGGATCGAGGCCGAACTCGTGCTGGAACACGTCCGCCACGTGGTTGAGGAGGCGATCGTCCCAGTCTTTGCCCCCGAGCTCCGCGTTCCCATCACTCGCGATGGTGCGCAAGGACGTCCCGCGGATCTCCATGACCGTGACGTCGAACGTGCCACCCCCGAGGTCGAAGACCAGGATGTTGCGGTCGACACCCAGCCGCTCCAGCCCGTACGAGATCGCCGCCGCGGTCGGCTCGTTGATGATGGAGAGCACGTTGAAGCCCGCGAGCGAGCCGGCGTCCGCCGTGGCCGACCGCTGCGCGGCGTTGAAGTACGCCGGCACGGTGATGACCGCGTCGTCGACCTTGCAACCCAACGCCTCTTCGGCGTCATCCTTCAACTTACGAAGAATGATCGCCGATAGTTCTTGTGGGGTGTAGGACTTTCCGAAAAACTCGAGGGTGAAATCAGGCTCACCCATGTAACGTTTGACGAACCGCACCACATTGCTGGCATCCACGACCACCATTTTCACAGCTTCTTCGCCGACGACGCACGCCTCTTTGTCGTAGAAGTGGATCACCGACGCTGTGGTGGGGTGCCCTTCTGCGTTGGGGAGGATGTTGCATTTCCCGTGCCGATCGACAAAAGCCATGGCCGAAAAGGTCGTGCCAAGATCGATCCCCAGGATGATGCTGTCGTTCGCGGCCATCAGTCCTTGCCGGCCCCGGTGTCGGCGCCGACACGGTACACGGAGACCTCTTCGGCGCGGAGGATGCGGTCGTTGCGCTGGAAACCGCGCTTGAGCACCGCCTCGACCTTCCAATCGTCCGCCGCGTTCGCCGCGGGAGCCACGCGTACCGCTTTGTGCAAGCGCCGGTCGAAACGATCGACCGATTCACACGGAACGACGTCGCGACGGTAGAGCAGCTCCAGAAACTCGTCCAACAGGTATTGGAAGCTGTCGGCCACCACGTCGGGGCTCATTTCGCGCCGTTCGAGCGACTCGTGAAACCAGTTCAGCGAATCGTAGAAAAGCAGGAGGTCCAGGAGGAAGGGCTTTTCAGCCTGGAAGATGAAGTCCTCTTTGTACTGCTTGAGCTCTTCGTACAGCGTGTCGAAGGCCTTTTGCTGGACCTCGTCCTGCTTGCCGCGCTCGCGCAGCATCGCAGCGATCTCGTCGACCCGTTTTTCGATGGTGGACATTTAGGCTCCTTGCCCGAGTTCGGTGGCGAGGTTGATGAAGGTGCCCTGGAGTTCGACCGACTCGTTGCAGTAGTGGAAGTCATCGGGGCGCGAGGCCAGGGCGCGCAAGAACTCAGGACGCACATGCTGACCGACCCCGATGGTCACCACCCGCCCGCCCTGCGACCGGATGCGATGCGCCTCGTTCTGCGCCGCCTCCGGGTCGTCCGGGTGGC
This sequence comes from Deltaproteobacteria bacterium, assembly GCA_947445035.1. Lineage (GTDB taxonomy): Bacteria > Myxococcota_A > UBA796 > UBA796 > SXON01 > SXON01. Next base: position 166,248 of record CANFCK010000006.1, on the reverse strand, counting down.
CATCGGTGAGGATGACGAAGATGCGCTGCACGCCCGCTCGGGACTTCATGAGGTCCCTGGCGGCGATGAGCCCTTCCGCCATCGGGGTTCCGCCGATGGGCGTGAGGCCGGCCACGGCTTCCCGCAGGCGGCGAACATCGGCGGTCAACGCACATTGGAGTCCACCCGGGAACGCGACCAGGCCCACCGTTCGGTTCGGCCCCAGCGTGCGCTCGGCGAACATGACTGCGGCAGTGCGGGCATCGTCGATGTTCCGTCCGTACATCGAGCCCGAGCAGTCCATCAAGAGCACGATCGCCATCGGCGCCCGGTCCTTCGCCAGATCTTCGAGGGTCACCGTCCCCGCCGCAAGTCGGTGCGCCAGCGTCTGGCCGGTGTCGAGGTCCATCGCCTCGACCTCGACAATGCCATTGGCGTTGTACCGATAGGTGACCGCCAGCCGTGACTTACCCGCGGCGCGGGTGGGGATTCCATAGAACTCGAAGTGCCCGAGGACGTTGCATTCCAACGGGTCGTCGTTTTCACCCTGGACCAGCCACAGGTCCATCGTGGTCTGACCATCGTGCGTCGTGACGTAGTCATCGCGAGAGCGATCGCATGGGATACGGCTGTTTCGCCCGATGATCCGTGAGTTGTAGAGCCCGCCCTCGCGGTAGACCACCATGCCGAGCGAGTGGCTCGTGACATCGTGGGTCCGGATGTCCACCGGAGGCGCCTCACCGGCGATTCGGCTGGCCTCGATGGCCGCCGTCAACGCGGCGCCCAGCGACACACACTCGTCGGGGTTGATGTCGACCGCCGGCTCTTTGTCGAAGCGGCGGCGAATCATCTCACGCACCATCGGCATGCGGGTCGATCCGCCTGCGAGCACGATGGTATCGATGTCATTGGGGCTGAGCTTGGCGTCGTCGAGCACGTCCCGGGTCAGCGCTTCACACCGCGCCAGAAGCGGCGCGGTCAGGTCCTCGAAGGTTTCCCGGGTGAGTTCCAGCCGGAGGATCTTGCCCCGGAAGTCATAGAAGAGCTGCACCTTCGGGCGCTTGCTCAAAGACAGTTTGGCGCTGGTGCATTTGCTGCGAAGGTCGTGGTACGCGGCCAGGTCGTCAAGCGGGTCGAGGCCGTGGCGCTGGTTGAACTGGTCGGCCGCATGGCGAATCAACGCGTCGTCCCAGTCCTTTCCGCCAAGCTGGTGGTCACCGGTGGTGGCGAGCACGGTGATCTCGTGGTCCTTGATGTGGACGATGCTGACGTCGAAGGTGCCGCCGCCGAGGTCAAAGACCAAGAGCCGCTTGTCCACGCCGGGGTTGGCCAGCCCGTACGCGTACGCCGCCGACGTGGGCTCGTTGAGCAACGCCAGCACCTTGAATCCGGCAAGTTCTCCCGCCCGAATCGTGGCCGCGCGCTGCTTGTGGCCGAAGTAGGCCGGCACCGTGATGACCGCCTGGTCGACCCGGTGGCCGAGGCGCAGCTCAGCGTCATGTTTGAGCTTCGCGATGACAAAGCTGGAAAGCTTTTCGGCGCTGTACGATTCTCCCCGATATTCGAAAGAGTAGTCGTCGTCACCCATGTGACGTTTGACAAACTCGACCACCTGCTCCGGATAGGCCACGGCCGCCTGCTTGGCGTAGGTGCCGATGATGATGTCATCACCCTCGAAGAGCACCACCGACGGAGTGATGCGTTCACCCTCGGCGTTGTGCAAGATCTCCGGAACGCCGAACTTGTTGACGTAGGCAATTGCGGAGAAGGTCGTGCCGAGGTCGATTCCGACGGCGCGGGTGGTCATGCGGGCGATCCGTGCGGGAGCGAGGGCCTAATATGCCAATCTGCCCCCGGTCGCCATCCCAGCGATCGAAGCGCATCCAACACCTGGTACACCGGCAGCCCCACCACGGTGAACCAGTCCCCCTCGATCTTCTCGATCAGCCACGCGCCCGGCCCCTCGGCGCGGTAACCGCCTGCGCACTTCCGACCATCTTCAGTCGCGACGTACTCCGAAAGCTCCTCATCGGTGATATCCGCCCGCAGCGTCACCCTCGCCTGGACGAAAAAGTCCCTTCGCGCGGTCGGCGTCACCACCGAGACCCCGTCGGTGAGCACATGGGTTTGGCCTCGAAGCGCCTGGAGCTGGGCGAGATGCGCCTCGGCCGAGGCCGGCTTCCCGAATCGTTCGTTCCCGAGGTGGATCACCTGGTCGCTGGCGATCACCACGCAGCCCGCCGCCGCGACCGAGTCCGCCTTCGCCCGCGCACGTGCACACGCAAGCGCGACGGGGTCGTCATTGACAATGGTGGCCTCGTCGACGAGCGGCGCGACGGCACACACGTCCAGGCCCACCTGGGAGCAGATCGCGAGCCGCCACGGCGAGGTCGACGCAAGCAGCAGACGGAGCCCGGAGGGTGGAGACGGCATCGACGGCGGCAGGGCTCTGGTATACCACACGGCCGTGTCTGACTTCCGCGATGAGCTCGCCGCCTTGGTCGCGGACACCGCCGCCCTGCTGGAGTCGTTGCGCTTGCAGGGCACCATCCTGCTTCCCCGCGGGGAGTCGTTGGCGCTCGGGGCGCTGCCGCAGGTGCCTTCGCGGCTGGCGCTCGCCGGGCCGGCAGCGGCGCCGAAGGCTCCGGTCAGACCCGCCGCGGCTTCGATCCCCTCGCGCGCGCCCGGCGCGCATTCGGCTTCGCCGCCGATTCCAGTTTTGGCGGTGTCGGCGCGGGCCGCCATCCCCTCGGCCGTCCCTCCGTCGCGTGCCCCCCCCGCCGCGGCGCCGACAACACCCGCCGGCGACCCCCGTCCGATGTTGGGCGGCTGGGCCGCGCTGGCGGAGGGCCCCACCGAGCGCCTGGCGAAGGTCCTCGCCAACCTCGGCGAGCGCTGCGACGGTTGTGGGGAGGCGCCCCTGACTGGGGTTGGCGCCCTGCGCAGCGGGCTGGTCCTCGTCTGTGATCCGCTCACGTCCGCCGGCCAAAACATGCTCAGCAACATGCTGGTGCGGGTGGTGAGCGTCGAGCCGGGCGACGTGTGGACGGCGAATCCCCGACCGTGCGGACTCTGTGCCAGTGGCCTCGCACAGCAGGTCCTGTCGATTCGGCCGAACGTGGTTTTGGCGATGGGCAACGATGCCGCGCGCATGGTGGGACTCGAAGAGCGGGGCGCGTGGGGTAAGTGGGCGGGCGTCGCGACCATCACGGCGTGGCACCCCGCTGAGATCGAGGCGGGACCAGCCCCGCGGAAGCGCGCGGCCTTCGACGTGCTGACCGAGGTGGCGCGACGGCGGTAGGGGGCGGGGGGGCCGGGCGAGGACGACACCAAACTTGCATCTCACCCTCACGACACACCCCGAGCGCCGCACCCTCGCCGCGTGCGTCGGGCCGACGCCTACTTTCGCTTGACCGTGACGTCCTTTAAAAGCGCCGCGAACAGATCAAAACCCTGACGGAGCGGGGTGCCTCCGCCGCTGCTCTCGCCCGCGACCGGGGCAAGCGGCGCGGAGCCAGCAGCCTTGACGCTGAGATCGACCCGGCGCCGGGCGCGGTCGATCGCCAGCACCCGCACGGTGACGACGTCCCCTTCCTTGACCACCTCGCTGGGATGCTTCAGGCGACGGTCGGCGAGGTTGGAGATGTGCACCAGGCCTTCGAGGCCATTGGGGAGGGCCACGAAGGCGCCAAAATCGGCCAGCCGCGTGACCGTGCCTTCGACGACCTCGTTGACTTGAAGTGCTCCATAGCGCTCTGACAGGCGCGCGCGCTCCTCTTCTTCAACGAGGACACGTCGCGACACGACGACGTCGCGGCCACGCATGTCGTGGACGAGGAAGGGGAGGCTCTGCCCGACGTGCTCGGCGGCGCCAATCTCGTTGACGGCGGTGTGCGAGCCCGGACAAAAGGCGCCGATGCCATCGGCGAGGTGTACCTGCCAGCCGTTGTCCGAGACCGACGAAATCCGGCCCACGACCGGCATCTTCGCTGTCATGGCCTCGGCGAGCATTTCCCGCGCCGCGCCGCCGCTGGGCGTCCGCGTCAGGCGAACTTCGCCCTCCGTCGACACCACGAACGCCTCGACCATCTCGCCCAGGACGACTTCGCCCACCTCCAACCGGTCGAGCGCCGCGTCGGCCTTCCCGCCAACGTCGACAAAGATCGCCTGCTGACCGACGCTGGTCACCCGACCGCGGACGCGCTGTCCTACACGCAGTCCACCGGAGCGACGGGCGCCGCCGAACTCCTCCATGAGCGCGGCGACATCGGCCCGATTCATCTCCGAGACCGCACGGAGCCCGTCAAAGTCGGTCGGGGCGCGGTCGGGGGGCGGCACCACGATCGCCGGAGCGCGGGCGGCGTGCGAAACGCGGACCACTACCGGAGATTGTGGCGTTTCGGCAATAGCTTCCGGCACGACATCGGCGGCATCGCGGGGTCCACGGCGGCGGGAGGGTCGGCTTTGTAAGTCGGACAAGGTCGGCTCGGGAGCCGGCGCACTTATCTCGGCGACGCCGGAGGTGCGGTTGCGAATACGCGCGAGTGGGCGTAAGCTGTGACGGTGCTCAACATCACCCAGCACCAGGACGACGTGGTCGTGATTCGGATGGGTGGTCAGTCCGTGCGCATCTACATCAGCAGCGTCCATCGTGGCTCGGTACGCTTGGCCATCGACGCGCCGCAGAGCGTCGAGATCGAGCGCATCAGCCCCATGCCGGCGGAACTGCCGGAGCCCGAGGTCATCTCCCGGCGCGTGTTTTTCCGGCGTTAGGACTGATGAAACGCCTGGAAGACGGGGCCGACGACGACCCCCTCGCGGGTTGGGAGTTCGAGCTGCCCGACACGCTCATCGCGAAGACCCCGCCCCTGGAGCGGGACGGCGGCCGGCTTCTGGTCGTCGGCGACACGCTCCAGGACCGACAGATTCGCGATCTTCCGGCCCTTTTCCGCGCCGGTGACCTGCTGGTCCTCAACGATGTCCGCGTCCGCAAAGCGCGGCTGCGCGCCAAGCGACGGTCAGGAGGCGCAGTCGAAGTGCTCGTCCTTCGCGCCGGCGACGCAACCCCCGCAGGCGATGTGGGCGAGGCGCTGGTGCGTCCGGCGCGCAAGCTGCGGATGGGCGAGCTCCTTCGCTGCGGCAGCGGCAGCATCGAGGTCCTCGCCCTGTCGGGCGAGGGCCGCGCGCAGCTCCGGTTCTCGCCGTCGCTCTCGACGCTGGAAGCCGAGGCCGGGGAGATGCCGCTGCCGCCGTACCTCGACCGGCCGGCCCACGCCGAAGACGAACGACGGTACCAGACCGTGTACGCCGTCCCCGGGCGACTCCAAGCGGCGGCAGCGCCCACCGCCGGCCTTCACCTCTCCGAGCAGCTTCTCGTCGAGCTCTCAGCGATGGGCGTGCAGCGGGCACAGGTGACGCTGGAGGTGGGGTTGGGGACTTTTCGGCCCCTCACCGCCGAGATGCTGGCCTCCGGACGGCTGCACCCCGAGCGCTACGCCGTGCCCGAGGCGACGTGGACCGCGGTCGAGACCGCGCGTCGTGACGGTCGGCGCGTGGTGGCGGTCGGAACCACCGTTGTGCGCACGCTCGAGAGCGCCATCGGTCCCGGCCCAGGTGAGACCGACATCCTCCTGGTGCCGGGCTGGCGCCCCAGGCGGGTCGATGCGCTCTTGACCAACTTCCACCTCCCGCGCTCCTCGCTCTTGATGCTGGTGGGCGCTTTCGCTGGGCAAGCGCGGGTGCTCGCCGCGTACCGCCACGCGGTCGAAGCCCGGTACCGCTTCTTCAGCTACGGTGACGCCTGCTTCTTTCCGGCGCCGAGCGGGGTGACGGGGTAGCAGCGGCCCGGATGTCTGCCGCCGCGTACCGCCTGATCGCTGAGACCTCGGGCGCCCGTCGCGGTGAGCTGACGCTCCCGCACGGCGTGGTCCAGACCCCCTGTTTCATGCCGGTGGGCACCCAGGGCACGGTGAAAGCGCTCAGCCCGGTGGACCTCCACGGTGCAGGCGTCGAGATGTTGCTGGCGAACACCTACCACTTGTGGGTGCGGCCAGGACATGAACGAATCCGGGCACTTGGGGGTCTACATCGAATGATGGACTGGGACCGCCCTATCCTCACCGACAGCGGCGGCTTCCAGGTCTTCTCGTTGAAGGAGTTTTGCAAGATCACCGAAGAAGGTGCCCGTTTTCGTTCGACAATCGACGGGCAGTGGCGGCACCTGACCCCCGAGCTCTGCGTCGAGATCCAAGAGGCGTTCGGCGTCGATGTCGCGATGGCCCTGGACGAGTGCATCGCGTGGCCGGTCTCGCGGGAGCACGTCATTCGCTCCACGGCGCGGACCACGCGGTGGCTGAAGCGCTGCATCGAGGCCCGCCGCCAGCCTGATCGCACCGCGCTCTTCGGCATCGTACAGGGCGGGATGGAGGCCGACCTCCGGGTGGAACACGCGCAGGAACTGGCGGCGCTCGACCTCGACGGGTACGCGGTGGGCGGGCTGTCGGTGGGGGAACCGCGGGAGCAGCTCTTCGAGATGGCGGCGCTCGGAGCGGCGAACCTGCCGCGGCACAAGGTGCGCTACCTGATGGGGGTCGGCTACCCACTCGATCTGGTGGACGGCGTTCTGGCCGGAATCGACCTTTTCGACTGCGTGATCCCCACACGCAGCGCTCGATTCGGCCTTTCGTTCACCAGCCGCGGCCGGGTGACGATCAAGCACGCCCGCCACCGCGATGACGCGGGGCCCCTCGACCCCGAATGCCCGTGTTATGCGTGCACCCGTTTTAGCCGGGCCTACCTCCGGCACCTCTTCACCGCCAACGAGATCCTCGCCCCGCGCCTCCTCACCCTCCACAACGTGACCTTCTACCAATCGCTGATGGCGCGCCTGCGCGCCGCGATCGAAACAGGTCCCGTCGCGCTCGCCGAGCTCCGCCTCACCGCGGCACGGTGGATGCTCCCCGAGGACGGCGCTCCGGAGTCCGACCATGCATCCTGACCTGCTTCTGAGCCTCGATGGCGCCGCCGCCGGCAACCCGCTGACCTCGATGGTCGTGCCGTTGGTCATGGTCGGCGCCGTCTTCTACTTCTTCGTCTTCCGCCCCAACCAAAAGGAGGAGGCGGCACGCAAGGAGCTCATCTCCGGCCTGCAGAAGGGCGACAAGGTGCTCACCAACTCGGGCATCCACGCGCGGCTGCATGAGGCCAAGGGGGAAACGTTGATCCTGGAGATCTCCCCGGGGGCCTTCCTCACCGTCGATCGTGACGCGGTGAAGGGCAAGATCGTCGAGACGCCGGTCGATCCGGCGAAGAAAGCCTGATGGAAGCCGGACTCATCGCGCGGATCACCATCACCGCGGGCTCGATTCTCCTCGGAGCCTGGGTGCTCTCCACCACGTTCCTCCCGGCGCCGATGCAGGCCGAGATGAAGCGGGTTTGCGAGCTGGAGTTGCTGGAAGAGATTCCTGAGGGCACGCCGCCCGCGGAACCGTTCACCGAGTGGTTGCCCTGCAACGTGCTGGTGCGCGGCATCGATCTGGCCGGCGGTATCGACCTGACGCTGTACGTCGATGTCGATGAGGCGGTGCGCTCCACGGTGCTACGCGAGATTCAACCTGTCAAGCGCGCGGCCGAAGACGAAGGGGTCAAGCTCATCGATGTGCGGCGGGACCGCAAGGAAGCGGCGCTCTTGGTCCAGGCTGCGCCCGAAACCACGGTCGAGCAGGTCACCGGAGTCATCAACAAGCGGCTCGCGGGGTACCAGTACGCGACCACGCGGGAAGAAAACGGCGGGTCGTGGTTGGTCTACGAAATGTCCGAGTCCCGCGCCGACGAAATCCGTCGCAACGCAGTCGAACAAGCCCGCGAGGTCATCGAGCACCGAATCAACGGCTCCGGCGTGAAAGAACCCCAGATCACCCGCAAGGGCGAAACCGGCGTGAACATTCAGCTGCCGGGCGAGTCCGACGTGGAAAAGGCCAAGGCGTCCATCGGCGGCACCGCCCGGCTCGAATTCATGCTGGTGGACGAGGACGCCGACGACGTCGCGATCCTGGCCGCGGCCGACGTGGCGCGTGCGGACCTTCTTCCAGAGGACCAGAACGACGACCTCAAGGTGTCGGAGCGTTTGCAGGACCAGGGCGTGCTTCGCCCCGGTCAGCGTGTCTACTGGCAATACGAGGGCAAGCCCGCCGTCCGAGGTCAGGGCTTCGTCATCAAGGACGAGGTGCTCCTCACCGGGGACGACGTCGCTACCGCTCGGACCGAGAAGGATCCGCAGAACGGCGACTTCTACGTGGCGCTGGAGTTCAAGCCTCACGGCAGCGCCGTGTTCTCGGACGTCACCGGCAAGAACGTTAAAAAGCGCCTGGCGATCATCTTGGATTCCCAAGTGCGCTCGGCGCCGACGATTCAGCAGAAGATCTCGGGCACGGCCAGCATCTCGGTGGGCGAGGGAAGCATTCAGCAGACGTTGGACGACGCGTCGCAACTGGCGCGCTTCCTACGCAGCGGTGCCCTCCCCGCCCCGGTAAGCATCGGCGACTTCCGGCTGATCGGCCCTCAACTAGGCGAAAAAGCGATCTTCGAGGGCACGCTCGCCGCGCTGATCGGCTGTGTTTTGGTCTTCCTCTTCGCGGGCATATACTACCGAAAAAGTGGTCTGCTCGCCGACATCTCGTTGGTGGTCAACGCGGTCTTGTGTGTGGCGCTCATCGTCGGCTTCGGCGCCACGCTGACGCTGCCTGGTATCTGCGGCATCGCCCTGACGATCGGCATGGCGGTCGATGCCAACATCATCATCTTCGAGCGCATCCGTGAAGAGCTTCGGGCGGGCAAGAGCGGCGCCAACGCCATCGAGATCGGTTTTGACCGCGCTTCGGTGGCGGTCATCGACGCCAACATCTGCACCCTGCTCGCCGGGGTGGTCCTATACAGCTACGGCACGGGCCCGCTCAAGGGCTTCGCGGTGACGCTGATGTTGGGCATCTTCACCACCCTCTACTCCGGCGTATTCGTCAGCAGAACCCTGATGGAGTGGGCCTTCCGCAACAAGACCGCCGCCGGCGTGAGCATCTGATGTTCGAGATCATTCCAAAGACCTTCTGGTACGACTTCGTCGCCCGCCGCACCTTCTGGGCGGTGGTTTCATTCGCGGCGAGTTTTCTCGGCATCGGGCTCTTCGTCACCCTCGGCCCCATCTGGAGCATCGACTTCACCGGTGGCACCGAGATCGACATGCACTTCGACAAGAGCATCAAGATCGAGGACGTCCGGGAGATTCTGGCGACGGTCGACATCGGCGACGACGCGGTACAGCAGGTCGGCGAACCCGCCAAAAACGAGTTTGCCGTCCGCATCCAAGGCGACACCTCCGCCCACGACGATGAGCTCGCCGCGGTCCGCAGGGCCCTCGAAACTGCGCACAGCGCCACCTGGATCGACGAGTTCCGCGTGGAAAACGAAGTGGGCGCCCGGGTCGCGATCCTGTACACCGGCCCGCTCGTGCCGATCGCCCAGCTGGAAAGTGAACTCGTCGAGGTCACCGGCGTGAAGGTCGAAGCCGGCGCGGATGAAAACACCTTCTACGTGCGGCTGCCTGGCGTCGCCGACAGCATCCAAGCGGCGCTCAAGGCCAGGTTGCCCGACAACCCGCCCACCATCGATCGCTCCGACAGCATCGGCCCGAAAGTCGGGGACAGCCTCCGCGCCGCGGGGCTGATGGCGCTGATTGTCTCGACGCTCCTGCACCTGGTCTACGTCGCGATTCGCTTCGACTTCACCTTTGCGCCGGGCGCGATCATCTGCCTCGTCCACGACGTCTGCATCACCGTCGGCGTCCTCGTCGTAACCCGTCAAGAGTTCGGCCTCTCGACGATCAGCGCGCTTTTGACGCTGTCCGGGTACTCGCTCAACGACACCATCGTCGTCTACGACCGCATCCGCGAGAACATGGAGCGCTACCGACAGAAAGACTTCGGCGGGCTCATCAACGACAGCATCAACCAGACCCTCTCCCGAACGATCATGACCGCGGGCGCCACGTCGTTGGCGATGATCCCCTTCTTGTTCATCGGTGGTCCGGTGCTTTTCCAGTTCGCGTTCGTCATGCTCATCGGCATCGTCGTCGGCACGTACTCGTCGATCTACGTCGCGGCCCCGCTCACGATGATCATCCGGGAATACGAGCCGGCGCTGCGGCGGCTGGTCGGCTTCGGCACCAAAGCCGGATAGGGCTCCAAGCATGACCAAGAGCGAGCTGGTAGACGCCGTCTCCCATCGCCACTCGGTGCCCCGGGTGGTGGCCGACGCGGTCGTGGACAGCTTCTTTTCGGGAATCGCCGCCGCGCTGAAGCGCGGCGCACGGGTCGAGCTCCGAGGGTTTGGTAGTTTTGCCATGCGCGACTACAGCGGCTACACCGGCCGCGATCCCCGCAGCGGTGCCGCGATCGAAGTCAAGCCCAAGCGACTGCCGGTTTTCCGCGTGGGCAGGGAACTCAAGCTCCGCGTCGAGGGGGAATAGCCTTGCTCGGCGCCCTGGCCTTCTGGGTGCTGGAGGCGACGGCGGGCGACGTGTACGTCAACGGAGTTCGCGCCGACGTGCTCCCCGTCATGTCGATGGAGAACGTGACGGTGCGCTTTGATGCGCAAGGCAACATCTGGATCGACGCGCCCACCTACCGGGTTCGCGTGTCGACGGGGGACGCGCCCGCGGCGCCATACGCCGTGCCGCCGGCACCCGTAGCGGTCCCACCAACGCCCGTCGTGTACCTGCCCGAGCCGTCGACCCTGCCGGGTCGGCCCGCGACGCCTCCGCCGGCGGCCGGCCCTCAAAGCGGCGTCGCCGCCGGTTCGTGGTGGCTGGTGACGGAGGACAACGACAGCGTCGGGCACGATGTCGATGTCGTCGTCAACGGCGTGAGCGTGCGCCACGTTCGCTCGGGGGAAACCCAGCTCATCCTCGATCTCGGGGCGTGGCTCAAGCCAGGCAACAACACCATCACCCTGAACGCGGCGCCGGGCAGCTACGCGGGCGGGGCGTTCATGGTGTACATGGGCAAGGGTCGCGCCGACGAAGGCACCGTTCGCCTGGAAGCGCCCGACATCCGATACTCGCGACGCGCAGTGGACCTGGCGGCGGGCGCCAGCCGCGCGTACACGCTTGTCATCCCGTGAGCGGCGCCCGCTGATCGGGGAGGCGCGGCCTTGCTGATCGGGCTGTACTTCGCTTTGGCGCAGAGCGCGCGCTTCAGACCGCAGCGAGACAGGTCGTCTTGGACGCCGCGGACATCTATGATCGGGTGCCGCTTTTGCATCAAGGCGACGTCGGCGCGCCCTGACCCACCGCCCAGACCACGGCGGGCGGCACCTCGAAGATCGCGTCCTGATCGAACGCGCGCGCCACCTCCAGCGCCACTTCGCGCCCACACCCGAACAGGGCGAACGAGTCCTCGCGCCAGGTGTTTTCGACGTTGCGCCCGACCGCGGGACAGTAGCGGATCCCCCGGCGATCGAGCTCCGCGCGGAGCAGGGCGTTCTGCGCAGCGTTGTCCTCGTCCCCACGCCTCACCGCCCCGGGATTGTGCGCCGTGACCACCCACGCCACCTGCGAGGCCAGCCCCTCGCCGTCCCAGAATATCTCCACCACCGCCTCCTGATAGGCCGCGAGCGCCGCCGGGCTCATCTCAGATCCACTGTTCTAGGATCAAGTCGTTGTCGAGCTTGACCAGCCCACGCCACAGCAGGTCCTGGGCCGCCGAGCCCGCGGTAGACGGGGTCGCCGCTACCGCCGTCGCGAACGCGTTGATCGCGGCAAGGGCCGCCGCGCGCTCGAGCGTGGCGTAGTCCGGGCGCGCGAGCCCCCCGGTCGCGGCGTAGCCCTCTGCCAGCTTGGCGGCGTGCTTGGTGGTGAAGCGCTCGCGGATCAGCGGGTAGAACAAACAACGAATCGTCTGGTCCCGACGGGCCGCCAGCTCAGCGCGGCCCGACGCCGGGAGCTCGGGATGGCGCAGCGCCCGCTGGACCAGGTTGTAGTAGTCGCGCAGCTCGCCCGTCTGGGCGTTGGCGACCAACTGACCCTGGTCGTAGTAGCGCTCAAAGGTGGCGTTCGCCGCGTTGAGCTCGGCGTCGAGGTCGTACCACGGCGTCGGCTGGTCGCCCTGGTAGCCGTCGGTGGCGTTCCAGGTGGAGACATTCTCCCCCTTGCGCGTGCCCTTGGCGATGCCCTTGTCGACGTTGCTGCCGTCGCCCTTTTCGGTCGCTTTTTCCCACCGGCCGATGTGGTTGAGGCCGCCGGAGGCGGTGCCCGGCGAGCTGCCGGTGTAGGCCATGATCGACTGCAAGCCCGGAAACGCCGCTTTGTAGGTTGCCATCTGCTTTTCTCCGCCCGAGTAGCAGGCCGAGACGAGCAGATGGCGCACTTGCGACGCCGCCTTGGGGAAGATGTCCTTGAGCTCGACGAAGGTCTCAAACGGCACCCGCCCGTTGTCGTCCCCCCACATCGCGCTGCCGACGTTGTGACCGGAGAGCACGAGTCGGTCCATCCGACGAGAGCCCGACTCCGCCTGCGCGTAGACCTCCACAAGTTGGCCGAGCTCGTCCCGCGCCCCGTCCCCCGCGTTGGCGATGACCGCACCGACCTTGTTGCTCACCTCGGGGCCGAAGCCGAGGGTCGCCAGCCACGCCGTGCGACCCTCCTCCGTCGCGAGCTCCATTCGCACTTTGCCGCGGACCAAAACGTCCTGCTCTTTCTGGTTGTGGATCGACTTCGCCCCGCCGTTGTCGGCGTTGAGCTTGTCGAGATGGTTGGCCTCGACCTCGGCCCCGCCGTTGAGGCCGAAGTGCACGACGCCGGTATGGGTGGGCTTCTTGGCCTTGAGCCGGTCCGCCATCTCTTGGTTGCCGAGGCGACTCTGCGCGTCGCGCGCGGCCGTTTCCGTTGCGGTGCCAGCGCCGGTGGCAGTTCCGGTGCCGGTGGTCGTGGACTGCCGAGTCAGGTCGGGCAAGATCAACTCCGTACTCTACGGGAGGTATCCCGAACCGCTGCGCCAGTCGGTGTCGGGGTACCAGAAGAAAAGCAGGCCGCCGTCCGCGAGTACGTCGATCACATCGGCGGAGAGCCGATCGTCGAGGGCCGGACAGCCCCAGGTCTCGGCGGTTTCTCCCCAGCGTGACACGTACTCCGCCCGCGACCCCTCCCACGGGTGCAAGACGATCGCGCGGTCGCGAACATTGTCGTTGTACCCGGACTCCAGGCCGTCGATGCGCATCGAAGCGCCGTAGGTGCCCGTGTATTCCTCGCCGCCCCGCATCATCCCCAGGCTGGACTGGTGTGAATTGTCGGTGTTGGAGAAGGTGTCCGCCTCGCCGGAATTGCCACTGGAGCTGCCCTCGCCGTGGGCCACGTACAGCTCTGCAAGCACGCTACCATCGGTGAGATCGAGCAACCACTGCCGTTGGTCCGACGAATGCATCGAAAAGTCGGTGACCGCGTATTGGAACCGATCGGCGTCCCCGTTGCCCCAGGCCACGTCAAAGGCGTAGAGCGCATCGTCGGCGAACTCCGCGGCCAAGCCCTCCGCTTCGAGCGCCGGCACGGTGGTCAAGCCGAAGGTCAGCGTGTAGGCGCCGTCTTTTTCGTCGCCGCCGCTAGTGACCCAGGTGTCGGCCACGACCCAGTAGCGCCCGGCTTCTACCAGACTGCCGGAAAGCTCGTGGCCCCGATCGATGCAATCGCCGGCGTCGCGGCTGGCCAGCAGGTGCACGTCGATGTCGGCGCCCGAGGACAGATCGCTGAGCGAAAGCGCCAGAAATCCATCTTCTGGCACGTCCACTCGGTAGAGCACCTCGGCGCCGGACTCGTCGGTCGTCGTCGCGCAGTCGTAGCTGTCGAAGTCGTCCAGCGTCGCTGAAACCGTGGTGCTGACGTGTTCGTAGGGGAACGTCGTGACGCAGACGAGGCCGTCCGGGCAAGGCTCCGGTTCGACGGCCGTGTCCTCGGGCTCGCCGGTGTCCTCGGTGTCGGCGCCGGTATCGTCGGTGTCCGCCGTGTCGTCGGTACCGGTGTCGGAGTCTTCGGCGGCGGTGTCCCCGGTATCGTCGGTGGCGCTGTCCTCGGTGTCCCGGTCGGGGCGCGACGGACGAACGTCGTCTTCGGGCGTCGTGAAGCAGCCGAGGGAGGCGGTCATCGTGGAGAAGAGCAGGATCACGGCGCACCCGGTCGAAGGCGCGGCTACCCCGAGTGCAAAGGGCGCGCAAGGGGGAAGGCGAAGCAAACCGGCCCGGGAACCCGGTTTCGTAGCTCTACGGCCGCTCACCGGGGCCGACGACTACTCCCGTGGTCCAGAGACCGCCGCGGGCTCCGACGAGCCCCCCAGCCGCGCTGCGACGCGCACCAGCGCCCGCCTGCGGAGTCGTTGGTCCTGGCGCGTCGCCCAGATCGTGACCCCGGCGCGACCGACGCGCACGCCTCCGCGCCGCGGGCACTGTTGACCGACGCGACGCTGTGCGGCTCCTGCCACGCGCCGATGGTCGCGGATCGGGCGCTGACCGACGGCACGCCGCTCCGGGCCTCACGAGACCATGGTTTCGTCGGCTTCGACCCACCGTGGGGCGCCGACGGCGACGCTACAGCCGCGGCTGAAGAAAAGACGCGCACGGGCAGTGCGGGTGGAGGTTCTGGCGGCGCTGTCGCGTGAACTGCCGGTGCATGAGATCGCGAGCGCCGCCCCTTGACTTGTCAACAAACGGGTTAGACTCTGTGTACCGCTGCCCGCTCCGCGCTTTTCTCCCCGAACCGCGCCCTCCCCGCTGCCACCCACACGCTGTCGCCCATCCGACAGTCCCCCGCACTCCCCGCCCCCCTTCGGAGCTCCCCGTGGCCCCTCCTCCAGTGCACGGTCCTGGCAAGCGCACCTACGTTCTCGACACCAACGTCCTCCTTCACGATCCGGGCTCGCTTTTCGTGTTCAAAGAACACGACCTGGTGCTGCCGATCACGGTGATCGAGGAGCTCGACAAGTTCAAGCGTGAGCTCACTGAACGCGGGCGTGCCGCGCGTACGGTGTCGCGACAACTCGACGCGCTGCGCGAGAAAGGCAACCTCCGGACGGGCGTAGCCTTGCCGGGCACGGGCATGCTCCACGTCGAATGCGGCCTGCCTGGCGACGCGAAAGAGTTCTTCGCAGGCGCTCTGGACAGCGCCGACAACACCATCCTCCGCATCGCGCTGCGCGTGCAAAAGAACGTCGCGACCAACAGCACGGTCGTCTTCGTAAGTCGCGACACCAATATGCGTATCAAGGCCGAGGTGCTCGGCCTTCACGCTGAGGACTTCGAGCACGCCCACGTCGAGATCGACGAGGCGTACACCGGTGTCCAGGAACGGGATGTCGAGGCCGAGCTGATCACCGATATCTACAGTCGCGGCTGGGTCGCCGAGGACGACGACACCCGGGTGTGCCCCAACCAGTTTGTGATCCTCAAGAACAGCGCCAACCCCTCGCAAACCGCGATGGCCCGCTACGATCAGCGGCAAAAGCGGCTGACGTTGGTGGGTCGCCACAAAGAAGGCGTGTGGGGGATCTTCGCGCGCAACCGGGAGCAGCTCTTTGCCCTGGACCTGTTGCTCGACGACAGCGTCCCGCTGGTCACGCTCGACGGCATGGCCGGCACCGGCAAGACGCTCATCGCCATCGCCTGTGGGCTGCAACGTGTCGCGGATGAAAAACGCTATCGGCGCCTGGTGGTCGCCCGACCGATCTTCCCGCTGGGTAAGGACATCGGCTTCTTGCCGGGCTCGCTCGATGAAAAGCTGAATCCCTGGATGAAGCCCATCTTCGACAGCCTGGAGCTGTTGTGCGGTGGCGAGGACCAGACGGGCTCTGGCAATGAACGGCCCAGCAGCCGTACCACCAACGGTAAGCCCCACGCGCCGAACTATCAGGCGTTGCTCGACCAGAAGATCGTCGAGATCGAGCCGCTCACCTACATCCGCGGGCGCTCGCTGCCCCGACAGTTCTTGGTGATCGACGAGTCCCAGAACCTCACCCCGCACGAGGTCAAGACGGTCATCACCCGCGCGGGCGAAGGCACCAAGGTGGTGCTGACCGGCGACCGCTACCAGATCGACAACCCCTACGTCGACGCCACCAGCAACGGGCTGTCCTACGTGGTGGAGCGTTTCCGGAACTCGCCGATGGCCGGGCATGTGACTCTCCGAAAGGGCGAGCGCAGCTCACTCGCAGAGGCGGCGGCAGCACTTTTGTAGACGACGGTTCCGGCGCGTTGACAAAACGCGACCGGACCCTCAAAACCCGATCGCCCCGGTGGCATCGTACTGCCCACACCACCGGAGTGTTCATGTGCTTGTCCCGTCGCGGGTTCGCTGCCTCACTCGCCTCGCTCGTGGCGATCATCGCCTGCGCCCCCGACGGCGCCACTGCGGCCGCCCCCGCCGGGCCTGAGCCGACGCCTGGGGTTTCTCTGGCCCCGGACCCCGCCACCGTCACACCGGTCACCAGGACCGACGCCGAATGGCAGGCGCTCTTGCCAGCGGCCACCTACCGCGTGCTCCGTGAAGCCGGCACCGAGCGGGCGTTCTCCGGTCGTTATTGGAACAACCACGAAAAGGGCGGCTACGTCTGCTCGGGTTGCGGCTTGCGACTTTTCACCTCAGAAGACAAGTTCGAGTCCGGCACCGGCTGGCCCAGCTACACCCGGCCCGCGCAGCCCGATCGAGTGAAGGTGAATCGCGACGTGAGCCATGGCATGGTGCGCGAAGAGGTCGTGTGCGCCCGTTGTGCCGGTCACCTTGGCCACGTCTTCGACGACGGCCCCGCGCCCACTGGGCAACGTTTCTGCATCAACAGCGCGTCGCTCGTGTTCGTGGCAGGGGCGGTCGCGCCGCCGGGGTAGATTGGCGCCGATGCCGCTCTCCCCTCCGTTGAACAACCGCGAAACCAGCTGGCTCGAGTTCAACGCCCGCGTTCTCGAAGAAGCGATGGACCGCACGGTGCCGCTTCTCGAGCGGCTTCGCTTCCTCGCCATCTTCTCGTCCAACCTCGACGAGTTCTTCATGGTGCGCGTCGCTGGCCTGTGGAGGCAGATCGAGGCGGGGGTGGTGCAGACCGGAGCCGATGGGCTCACCCCGCGCGAGGTGCTCGACGCGTGCAGCGCACGCGCGCATGAGTTGGTCGCGACGCAGCATCGCATCATGCTGGAGGAGCTTCTGCCGGCGCTGGCCGCCGAGGGCATCCACCTGCGGCGCAAGGGTTCGTGGACCCCGGCGCAGGAGGCGTGGTTGCGGGTCTGGTTCCGCACCAACGCGCTGCCGGTCATCACCCCGATCGCGATTGATCCGGCCCACCCGTTCCCACACATCGCCAATCGGGCGCTGTGCCTGGTTCTGGAGTTGTTGCCACACGACGACGATGACGAGCTGCCGGCCCCGCAATCGTGCATCGTCCATATTCCGGCGGCAGTTCTGCCTCGCTTCTTGCTGCTTCCTGGCGAAGAGGGTTCGGTCGAGGTGGCGCTGCTCGAAGACGCCATCCGTCTGAACCTCGACGTGTTGTTTCAGAACGCCGAGGTGGTCAGCGCCGGCGCCGTTCGGGTCACCCGCGACGCCGAGCTGGACTACGACGAAGATCGCGCGGAAGACCTGATGCGGACGGTCCAGGCGGCGGTGCGAAATCGCCGTCTCGGGGCCGCGGTTCGGCTGCAACACGAGCCCGAAGTCAACCCAGACGAGCTGGCGCGCGTCGTGAGCGAGCTGGAACTGGACCCCACAGACGTCTACGCCGCCGAGGGCTTCACCGCGTTCGCCGACCTGTTCCAACTCTACTCACTGGTCGCTCGGCCCGACCTGAAGTTTCCCCCCTGGACGCCACAGGCTGCGGCACGCTTCGCCCGGGGGCGTGACATCTTCGCGGTGATCGATCGCGGGGATGTCTTGGTCCACCACCCCTACCAGAGCTTCGACCACGTCGTGAACTTCTTGGAGGCGGCCGCAGCCGATCCCGACGTGCTAGCCATCAAGATCACCCTGTACCGGATGTCGCGGGAAAGCCGCATCGCGCACGCACTTTTGACCGCAGCCCAGAACGGGAAGTCCGTCGTGGCGCTGGTCGAGCTGCGCGCGCGCTTCAACGAAGAGTCCAACATTGCGTGGGCGCGACGGCTCGAGGACGCAGGCGCCCACGTGGTCTACGGGGTCACCGGGTATAAAACACACGCCAAGGCCGCGCTGGTCGTTCGTCGTCATCGCGGCGGTGTTCGTCGGTATGTTCACCTCGCGACCGGCAACTACAACGAAGGCAACGCGACCTCCTACGCCGACTTCAGTTTGTTCACCGCACGCGAGGCCGTGGGCGAGGATGTCACCTGGCTGTTCAACCTCCTCACCGGCTACACCCGTCCGCCACCGATGCAGGAGCTGCTGCTCGCGCCCATGCACCTCCGGGACGAGTTCGTGGCGCGGATCCGCCGGGAAATCCGGAACAAGAAGGCGGGGAAGAGCTCGTGGATCATCGTCAAGCTCAACGCGCTGGTCGACCCCGACCTCATCGCGGAGCTGTACCGGGCGTCGCGAGCGGGCGTCCGCGTGGACCTCATCATCCGCGGGATCTGCGGCCTGCGCGCGGGGGTGAAGGGCCTCTCCGAAAACATCCACGCCATCCGCATCGTCGACCGCTTCCTCGAACACGCCCGCGTCATCCGCTTCGAAAACGCCGGCGAGCCCGAGTTCTGGCTGAGCAGCGCGGACTGGATGCCCCGCAACCTGTCCGGCCGCATCGAGATCGCCTTCCCGGTGCACGACAAAGCGCACCAGAAAGAGCTGGACCTGTACCTGGAGTCCCAGCTTGCCGACAACGTAAAAGCTTCCGTGATCCTGGCGGATGGGAAGAACCGGCGCCGTGAGCAAGAGGGTCCGCCGGTCCGGAGTCAGGAGCTGTCGATGAAGCGGGCGAAGCGGAAGTAGGGGGGGCGGCCGCGGCGGCGAGGGGCGGCGGCGCTCGCGACGAAGGGCGGTCGGGTCAGCGGAGCCATCCTCCTCCAGGTGCGGCGTCGGCGGAGGCATCCTCCTCCAGATGCGGCGGTGGCGGCTGGCGGTGGCGGGGAAGGCGATCGACGAACGAGCCAACGCCGATTTTTCTCCGCCGCGCGCCGCCGAAAGCGGCGGGGACCGCCGCTTCGGCCGGGAGGCCGCATCCAGGGGGGGATGGACCACCCGAGGCAGCATCCAGGCGGGGATGGCTCGGCGGCGTTCAGCGGCCGCGTCAGCGCCGGGAGCGGTAGGGTCCCCAGCCGGGGACACGAAAAAGCTCGCCTGGGAAAAGTGGCCCGAACCGCGCGTCACCGACGACCCGGACCGCGGCAGCAAGGGCCTGATCGCGAATGGTCCCATTGCGGGGCGGCGCGTCCCGAGACAAACGTTGCACCTGCGACTGCGACATCATCACGATCGCAGCGAGTGCGGCCGTCCCCAGACCGCCAGGCTCGAGGAGCCGGTGCGCCGACGCGGCACGAACGAGAAGCGTGCGAACTGCGCCGACCGGGATCGGTTCCGCGAGGGTACGGCTCACGGCGCTGACCGCGTCGCGGACCGCGAAGAAGTCGAACCGGTCGTACTGCACTTCCGGCAGCCTGGTCCCCGCTGGATCGACCGAGGGATCGCCAGAGATGTAGGCGTGCAGGCGCTCCGGGTTGGCGACGATCAACTCGGAACGGGCTGAGAGCCCGACAAAGTCGCGGTGGGTCGAGAGTGGCCAAGCGAGCGGGTCCTGCACCAAGCCCTTCCGGCAAGGATTCAGGTGGACGTAGCGCAGGTTTCGCATGCGTTTGTCAGGCTCCACGAACTCCGGCGGCGGCGCCCTCTGCCAGATGTGAACGCCCAGAGTCCCGCGCCGCACGTTGCGAAAGCGGGCGTAGCCGCTCATCAACGCGCCCAATCTCCGGCCTCCCTCGCCGTGCCCGAGCAGCAGGTGAATGTGGTCGGGCATGACGCACGCCCCGAGGAGCCCCGGGAACGCGGCGAGGGTGGCGTTGAACAGACGCAGCCCCTCGTCCCAGGTGCGGAAAAGGACGGTGCCGACCCGGGCGCGCGCGACGTAGTGGAACATTCGCCGGACGGATGCACTCGTCGTGCCAACGGTAGGATGCCGATTTTCTCGGCGCCCGGCGTCAGACCTCCGTCGGTCGGTGTCGGACTTCCGTCACCTCGCATCGTCGAGGAGGTAGGCAGGCCCCGGACGGTGGGGTCGTCGCTCCACGGCTGGCTCCCGGACCAGCAACCGCACGCTCGTCACCGTCGACCAGGTTCAGGCTCCCGCGCCGGAGCCGCCATCCTCCAGCGCCCGCGCCACGCGAAGCACCTCCTCCTGCCAGAAGCCCTGGATGGGCTTGTCGAGGAGGCGTTCCACTTTGTGGTCCAGCGCGGCCGCGAAAAGCCGGCGCTCCCGCGGGGTGAGCCCTGCCACCACCGGGGGCCGCGCCATCGGCACCCCCCGCAGGCGCCCGCGGATGCCGGCCCCGCCAGGATCCGCGATCGGCACGTCACCAAACAGCGCACGAAACGCGACGCCCTCGCGGATTCCGTAGGTCGACAAGTGCATCCCGGCGAAGGCTCCCAACCGCAGCACCGCGCTGAGCACCACCCCGGCCGCCACGATGGTGTCGACCCGATGCGCCGCCAGCCCCGGGGTGGCCCCGCGCGCCGCCGTGGGCTTGCGCGAAAGCACCTCGTAACTGTCCAGGATCGCCTCCCCATCGAGCAGGAAGCCGTGCCCGTGCCCCGTTCGTACCGGCCGCTCACGTCGCGACATTTTTCCGTACGAGCGCGCGCTACCCCCCACGGCGACGAGCATGCCGCGATGCCGGCACAGCCACGGAACGGTGCGGAGCGCCTCGACGACATGTCGCCGCAACGAGCACAAGGCGGCGCCCGAAGGCGGGTCCGACCCGCGCAGAAAGTCATCGTGCAGGCGCAGCGCCCCGAGCGGCAACGACACGCTCCGCAGCACCCGGCGCCGCGCGACTTCGACGAGCTGCATCGAACCGCCGCCGAGATCCAAGACGATTCCGTCGCGCATGGGAAGCGTGCACAAAACCGTATGCGCCGCTAGCTGGCCCTCTTCCTCACCGCTGATCAGCCTGGCGGTGACGCCCAGCGCTTCGTTCATCCGCTTGACGAGGTCCGACCCGTTGGTGGCATCGCGCATGGCCGAGGTTGCGACGACGTGCACCGCTTCCACATCGAGGCTGCGGGCCTTGCGGACGTAGCCGCCCACGCTCGAGAACAGCTGCTTCACGGCGCTGGCCGGCAAGGCGCCCGTCTGGTCGATCTTCTCGATGAGGCGCAGCGAGTCGCCCTCCTGGTGCAGGCGGTCGAGGAAGCCACCACCCCCGGCTTCGAAAACCGCGAGCGACGTGCTGCCAGACCCGATGTCGATGACTCCTACCCGCCGTGGGGCGCTCGACGATTTCATGGGCATCAGTTGGCGCCGGGCTATCACGCGAACGTGCGCGCGGGCCCGTGGTGTGTGTGCTACACCGCGTCCAAGATGATTCTCAGCTTCTTGGCCTGTCAGAGCGATTCCGACCTCAGCCACGTCACCAGCGACCCTGAAGTGGCCCTAGTCAACCCCAGCGAGGGTGCGGTTCTTCGGATGGGAGAAGGCCCCTATTTTGCGGATGCGCAGGTTAGCGACCGGTTCACGCCAGCGCTGTCACTCGAGCTCGCCTGGAGCCTGGACGGCGTCGAGGCCGCGGGGACCGAGGGCGCGGCAGACGAAGCGGGCGCCGCTTGGTGGGAGATGCCATTGGACGAGACGGCCCTCGGCGAACACACCGTCAGCCTGCGCGTCACCGACGAAGACGGCGACTTCGCCACCGCCGCCGCCCACTTCGTGCTCCTCGGGCCGCGCGAGGCGCCTCTGGTCACCATTACCCTCCCCGCCGACGGTTCCACCGCTGAACCGGGCGCGCTCACGACGCTCCAGGGCAACGCGACGGACAGCGTCACTGCGCCGGAGGATCTCGAACTCGTCTGGGACATCGATGGCAGCGAGCCAAACGGCGCCATCGCCGCCGACGGCACGTCGATCGTGGTGGTGGTCCTGCCCGTCGGGACGCACCTCATCACGCTGAGCGCCACCGACAGCGATGGCGACGTGGGGTCCGACGTGATCGTCGTGACCGTCACCGACGTTCCCGTCGTGGCCGAGCCCGGGGACCTCGTCTTCTCGGAGATGATGGTCAACCCCGAGGTGGTCGAGGACGACGTTGGCGAGTGGGTGGAGCTGTACAACGACAGCGGCAGCACCATCGACATCGGTGGGTACTCCTTCCACGACGACGACGTCGATCTATTCGTGCTCGAAGGCAGTATTCCCGTGCTCGCCGGCGAGTACGTGGTGCTTTGTGCGAACATCGACCCGACGACCAATGGCGGCGTCCCTTGCGACGCTGGGTTCGACCGCGAGTCCAGCGGGGGCGGCCTCGCGCTGGCCAACGGCGAGGACGAGCTGGTGCTCTCTCGGGCGGACGGCGTGCAGATCGACTGGCTTCATTACGACGACACCTGGTACCTGCCCGGGGTCGCCATCGGCATCGATCCTGGTTTCCAGGACGCGGGCGACAACGACGATGTCACCCACTGGTGCGGTCAGACCACCGTCGTGAGCACCGGCGGCGAGCCCGGCACCCCGGGCCAGTCCAACGACGCTTGTGAGTAGCCGATGTCGCCGTTGACCACCCATGTGCTCGACACCGCCCACGGCATCCCTGCGGCCGGGGTCACCGTGACCTTGGGCGAAGACCGAGGCGGCCTCTGGCACGACGCGCCCCCGCGGCAGACCAACGCCGATGGTCGGGTGCCGGACCTGCTCCCCGAGGGCGGCCTGCATCCGGGCCGATGGCGCCTACGTTTCGACGTCGCGCCCTACTTCGCGGTGCGGGGGCTGAGCTGCTTCTTTCCCTACGCCGAGCTGGTCTTCGACGTCACTGAAGTGTCGCGACACCACCACGTTCCGCTCTTGGTCTCGCCCTACAGCTACTCGACCTACCGCGGGTCGTGAGCGGCGGCGGCTCGGTGGCACGCATGGCTACCGTTCGCTCAGCCACCGATCGTGCGCGGTGAACTGGGCGTCGATGCCAATGCGGAGGGTGCCGCTGACCAGCGCTTCGTCCGCGTCAAGCTCGGTGAAGACCGTCTCAACCCAGGTCACCTGAGCGCGCAGGGCACCGCCCCCCTGTTCCAGCCACAGCTCGATGGTGTGGCTCTGCTCGATCCTCGCGGTCTCATCGGCGTCTGACGCCGACTCTTCGAACCAGCCCCGAGACAGCCGCAGCGCGCGCCCGTCCGCATCGAGGGCGCGGAAGTCCTTCTTGCTCTGATTTTCAATGGTGAAGAGCAGGTTCTGGCGGATCACCTGGTTGGTCGTCCGCGCGAACTCGCAGGTCGCCGGGTAACAGTCGCCGCCCTCGTCAAAGACGCGGTCGTAGAGATCGGGTGAGGCGGGCTCAACCGGGGTGAGATCGTCCAAGAGCACGATGGCGTCGTGCGTTTCGGGGGCATGGGGCGAAAGCCAGGTCAGGGTGACGGGCGTCGCAAGCGAAGGATCGCGGTCGGGGTGGCGGTATCCGGCGGTCGCGTTGGCCTCCAGCCGGGCCGGGGTCATGGCCCGCACGTTGAAATCGTCGGCGGCAGGATCGACCGCCGCGTAGATCTGCGCCTCGAGGGCGAGGACCGCCTCGATCAGCGCGGTGGGGTCAGAATCGTCGAAGTGGGCGAGCGCGGCCTGGGCGGCGTCGGAGAAGTCCTCGCTGGCGTCCGGCGCGGGGACACAAGCGGCGAGGGTCAGAAGGAGGAGGAGCACGACTGGATTCTACCAGATGCCGGTCGCGCCGCCCTCAACGCGCCGTCGCCGGCAACGTCGTGTACTGCCGAAACCCCTCCGAGCGCCAGAGCGTTGCGTTGGCCGCGACCTCCGCCGTAATCGCGGGGTCCCCGGCCAAACCGGGGGCAAAGACTTCCCACCGCTCCGGCGCGAAAAAACCCTCCGGCAACGAGGTGGCGGTGACGTGCGAGACCTGGCTGCTCTCCGCAATCGGCCAGTCGTCGGTCATGGGCCGGGCACCCGTGGTCGCGGCGCGCAGGGTGTGGGAGTCGGCGGCGAAGAGGCCCACGAGATCGCGCGCATCGGTGACGCCCAACGCCGCGAGGTCGGCGGCCGCCGCTGGGTTGGCAACGAGCCGGTGGCCGATGCGCGCCGGATCGAGCGTGAGCGCCCCCGGTTGCGGGCTCCCCGCCAGAATCAACTCTTTGCCGTCGCCGACCAGCAGCACCGCGTTGGGAAAGACATCCACGAACGCACGCACCAGCCTCAGAACCGTGGCCGAGGGCACCTGATAGGCGGGCAACCACTGGGTGATCCACCCTTCCGGTCGCAGGCGCTCGCGCACGGTCGTGTAGAACTCGACGGTATACAAGGAAGCCACCCCCGCGTGGGCGATGGGCGGCGGCTCCAGGGTGATGAGGTCCCAGGTGGCAGGAGGGAACTTGCGGAGCACGTGGCGGCCATCCTCGACGTACACCCGGACGCGGGGGTCGGCGAGCACGCCGTGATTGGCGGGTGAGAACCAGCGTGCCTCAGCGAGCACATCCGCGGACAGCTCCGCGATGTCGATGCGATCGAGCGAATAGAGCGACGCCGCGTGGGCCGTGTTGCCGACGCCGAAACAGATCACCAACGCGCGACGGGGGTCCGCCATCGCAAGCAGGGGCACGTGCGCCATGAGCCGCATGTACCGCTGGGCGTGGTCGGTGGTGCTGGACATCGGGTGGCCGTTGGTCCAAAGGCGCGCGGGGCCGCCTTGGGTGCCGGTGACAACAATCGTTTCGTTGACTCCTTCCCGTATGTCAAGAACCCCTTCGGCTTCGAGACGTCCATGTGGAAACGACGATAGCACCAAGCGTGTCGGTGGCAAAAACGTCGCGAGCACGACCGGCACCAACGCCACGAGAAAGACCGGCCTCGGGGAAAGCACCAGAGGCGAAATCGCGGCCAGCCCCGCGAGGGCCAGGATCGTGTTCTGGAGTCCGAGCGCAGGGAGCAGCAAGAGCCCGGTCGCGAGCGCCCCAAGCGCGTTGCCCGCGGTGATCGCCAGCCAGAGCGCGCCAATCCGACGCCCCACAGCTGCGGCCCCCGAATGCCCCAGGGCGTTGGCCAGCGGAAACGCCGCCCCCATCACGAACGCTGCTGGCAGCACGCCCATCGCGATGGTCGCCACGTTCACCAGGTGGGCGCCCGTCGTAAGTCCGTTCGCGCCCAATTCCGCCAGGGCCAACTGCCGCACCAGGAGCGCGCGGCTGTCGTGGACGTGGACCCCGAGCAGC
The DNA here is from genome assembly GCA_947445035.1 of Deltaproteobacteria bacterium. Classification (GTDB taxonomy): domain Bacteria; phylum Myxococcota_A; class UBA796; order UBA796; family SXON01; genus SXON01. The sequence goes on along the minus strand of CANFCK010000006.1, from coordinate 140,876 downwards.
ACCAACGCCGCCACCAGGGCCTGGGCGACCGCGAAGAGCGCCACTGGCGGAAGCCGACGGGAAAGGGCCCCCGCCAGAAGCCCACCGCCCAACCACCCGAGCAGGAGGACCCCTACAAGGCAGGCGTAGACGGCACGATAGGGCCCGAGCGCCGAGGCGAAGAACCGAAACCACGCTACCTCCATGCCCATCGCCGCGAACCCCGCGACCGCCAACGCGGCCGCCACCCGGGCGAAGGCGGGGCCGCCCCCCGGTCTGAGCGGCGGCGTCGACGCGACCTCGTCGTGGGTCGCAAAGGCCGCCCCTTCCCTCCTCGCCGCCCGTCCCCACCCCACCGCCAGTGCCGCCGCCACCAGACCGAGACCCGCCGCTCCGAGCTGCGTTCCCCGCAGCCCGAGCGTCGGCACCGCCCACAGGTCCGTCCCGAGCGCGCCAAGCGCGGCGCCAAACGTGTTCACGCCCACGAGGAGCGCGCTGCGCCAACCGAACGCATCGACCTCGCGACCGAGCAGGGGGCGCGCCAGCAGCGGCAAGCTCGCTCCCATCAAACTCGTGGGCACCCCCAGCGCCAAAACGGTGGCAGCCAGCTGAAAAAAGCGCGCGCTGTCCGAGGGCACGTTCCAGCCGTTCTGATCGAGCACCCAACCCCCCAGGCCGCTTCCGGCGAGGAGGTGCAGCACGGGAACCAGCGCCAGCCCCCAGAGCGCGATGCCCAGCTCGCAGGCCGCGTACAAGCGCGCTGGCCGCTCATTCCGATCCGCAGCCCGCCCCCCGAAATGGGCGCCGACCCCCAGCCCGGCCAGGAAAACCGTCGTGACCAGGGTCACCGACACCACGCTCCCACCAAAGGCGAGTCCCAGTTGGCGCACCCAGACCACCTGCCAGACCAGCCCCGCGGCGCCCGAGAGCAAAAACGCGAGGTGCAGGCGGGCTCGGAGCACGGCGCTGGCTAACCTCGACAGCCCCGCTAGCCGACACCTCGCGGCGCCACCCGCCGATACACCGCTTCCACCTCGCCAATCACCCGATCCCAGCCGAATTGCCGCGCCTTTTCTCCCGCGGCCGCCTCCCAAGCGTCCCTCCCGGGAAGGTCGCGGGCGCGCTGAATGTCGGCCGAAGCTCGCGCCGGGTCGTTGTAGTCGGTGAGCTGCCCGTTCGGCCCGTCGACGAAGTACCGGAACGCCCGATTGTCTTGGAGCACAGGAAACAACCCCGCGCCCATCGTCTCGACGACCGAAATCCCGAAGCTCTCGTACTCCGCGGGCCACAACCCCAGCTCGGCGGTGCGGACGGCCTCGTGCATGGTCGCCGCCTCAACCTTGCCGGTAAATGTCACACGTTCAGTGAGGCCCAATGCATCACGATCGGCGCTGAGACCACGAACCAGACCCTCGCTCACCTCGGGCCCGATGATCTGGGCGTGGAAGGGCCGTGGGTCACGATCCCGGAGCGCCGCGAGGGTGCGGATGAGTTGAGCGATACCCTTGTGCACGTCCACGCGCCCGAGGGTGACAAATTGGCCGGCGGTCGGCTCACGCGCCAACGCTTGCCATGGCGCGAGCTCGACGGCATTGCGAATCACCTCGCCCCGGGGCGTCAATCGCTCGAACAGGTCGCGGTCCTGATCGGAGGTGTACACCAGCGCGTCGACGTGCTTCACCAGCCAGCGGGTCATGGTCTGGAACCAAACACGCTTCGCCGCTTGCGCAAAGCGGGTGTGGAAGAAGCCCCCGTGGGTGCTCAACACCACGGGAACGCCATGCACTCTCCGCGTCGCGACAATGAGGTCGGCAAGGAAGTCGATCGCGTGCACGTGGACGACGTCAAAGCCGCGGAGATGGCTGAGCACGCCAGGGGCGAGCGGGTAACGGGTGCTGCCGCGGAACGGAATCCGCGTGATGCGCACGCCGGCTTGGGTCTGTTGCGCCGGGAGCGGGCGGTCGTCTTCGAAGGCGCGGTCCAACGTCAGCACCTCGACGTGATGGCCGCGGGCGAGGAGCGCCTGGGCGAGCCACTGCACATGGCGCTCGATCCCGCCGATGTTCGGCCAGTAGACCCGGGTGACGAGGAGCACGCGCATCGAAGCGCGCGGCTATCCTGCTGGGCGCCAACCTCACTCCTCGTCGCGCTCCCCCCCCACAATCCGCGCGATCACCAGATCGCCAGCGACGTTGACCGTCGTGCGGCACATGTCGAGCAGCCGATCGACGCCCACCAGCACGGCAACCGCCTCGGCGGGCACGCCGAAAGAGCCGACCACCGCCGCGATCACCGGAATCGACGCCGCGGGGACCCCGGCGGTGCCCACGCCCGCCAGCACGCTCACCCCAGCCACCAGCGCCTGCTGCGGCAGGGTCAGGTCCACGCCGTAGAGTTGGCAGATGAACAAGATTGCGACGCCCTCGTAGAGCGCCGTGCCGTTCTGGTTGGCACTGGCGCCGACCGTAAGGATGAAGCGGCCGGTCTCGCGGGGCACCCGTAGCCCCTCGTCCGCCACGCGCAGCGTTGTCGGCAACGTCGCCGCGCTCGACGCCGTGGCAAACGCCATCGCCAACGCTGGGCGCACCGCGCGGAAGAACGCCAACGGTTTTGCGTTGCTCAGCAGCCGCAGCGCCACCGGGTAGACGACCAAGGCCTGCAGCCCAAGCGCCACGCCCGCGACCAGGGCAAAGCGCCCGACCGGCAAAAGTGCCTCCAGCCCGCCCTTCGCCACCGCCATCCACGCCAGTGCGCCGACCCCCAGCGGCGCCAGGGTCATGACCATGCCGACCCCCGCCGCGCACACGTCGAACACGCCCTGCACTCCTTCTTGGAGCCGTCGAGCCGCGGGAGTCTCGGTGCGGCGGAGCGCCAGGCCGGCGAGCACCGCGAACACCAGGATCGGCACCATGTTGCGGTCGGTGGCGGCCAAAAACGGGTTGGCCGGGAAGATGTCGATCACCGCCTGGACCGCATCAGTGGTGGCGGGGGTCACCTTGCCGTCGGCGGGCAGGGTCGAGCGATCGATCCCCTCCCCCGGACGCACCAGCTGCACCAGGGTGATGCCGATGGCGACGGCGATGCTGGTGAGGCCGAGGGTCAACGCGAGCAGGCGCCACCCTGTCCCCAAGAGCGTGCCCGGGCGAAGTTCGGCGACCGCGAGCACCAGCGCCGAGATCGCCAGGGGCAGCACGAGGCACAAAAGCAGGCGCATGAAGATCGCGCCGACTGGCTCCATGAGCCAACGGAGCTCCATCGCGGTGGGGCCGAGCGCGGCGGCGCCAATCGCGCCGAGGGCAAGGCCGGCGAGGATGCGGAGGGCGAGGCGTTCCATGGCGCACAGTGTGGCACACCAATCCGCTATGATCACCGCCACCCGCCGAGCGCCCGATTCCGCCCCCCGTCGCAGCTCCCGTCTTCTTGTCCGTCGTGGTGGTGGTCCGTGATGCCGCGGCGCACCTCAGCAGCGACCTCACCGCGCTCGTCGCCACCCTCCGGCCGCTCGTCGCGGACTACGAGATCGTGGTGGTGGACAACGCATCGCGGGACGACACCGTGGAGCGCTTGCGTGGGCTGACCCTCGACGGTGGGCTCCCCAATGTGCAGGTGCTCGCGCTGACCAGCCCGGTCGACGCCGACACCGCCGTGTGGGTCGGGCTCGACAACGCCATCGGGGATTTTGTCGCGGTGTTCGACCCCGCCGAGGACGCTGCGGACGCGCTTGCAGCGATGCTTGAGCGTGCGCGCGCGGGCGCCGACGTGGTCTTCGCGCTCAACGAAGCACGACCAGCGGCGGGGATGCTCTACCGGGCGTTGGGAGCCGCGTTTAGGCTGTTGTACGCGCTTTTCCACGGCGTGCGGTTCGTCTCGGATGCGCCCGGGTTTCGGTTGGTGTCGCGGAGCGTCGTGAACCTGGTGCTGAAGCACCCCACCCCCGCGTTCACCTACCGCCAGCTTGCCCAATTGGCGGGGTTCACCCAGGCCCATGTGCGGTACACCTCCCCACCGCGGGCGGCGCTACCTCGGCGCCTCGGGGCCAGCATCGACCGTGGTTTGCGTCTGCTGGTATCCACGACGCGGGCCCCCTTGCGTAGTGTCACCTGGCTGTCGACGGTCGCCGCGTCGCTCAATGTCTTGTATTCGGGGTATGTCGTCGCGATCTACCTACTCAAGGACGACGTTGCGCCGGGGTGGACGACCTTGTCCTTGCAGACCTCGGGGATGTTCTTCCTGATTTCCCTGATCCTGTTGGTGCTCGGGGAGTACGTGCTTCAGTTGACGTCGGCGCTGCGGACGGGGCCCACGTGGCACGTCGCGCGCGAGTTCAACAGCGCCAACATCGTGCGTCAGCGCCAACTCAACGTGGTGGACGCGCCGGATGGGGGCTAGCCCGGTGTGGGACGCGGTGGTGGTGGGGGGCGGCATCTATGGGGCGAGCATCGCCGTCTATCTCCGGCAAGCGCGGGGTCTGGCGCGCGTGCTGGTCTTGGAACGCGCGCCGGCGCTGATGCAACGTGCGTCCTTGCGCAATCAGGCTCGAATCCACGCGGGCTACCACTACCCACGAAGCCTCACCACCGGCGCGCGCAGCTTGCAGAACGTGCCGCGCTTCCTGGCCGCCCACCCGTCGGCCCTTCGCCGCGACATCGTCAGCGTCTATGCGATCGCGGCCTCGCATTCCAAGACCAACACCCGGCAGTTCGTACGATATTGCCGGGAGATCGGCGCCCCGCTTCACGAGCCGCGCCCGGCCTTGGCGGCACTTTTCGATCCGGCCCAGGTCGAGTCGGTGTTCGAGGTGGAGGAGTCGGTGATGGACCTCGGCGCCCTTGCCCGGTCGGTCGACGCGGCGCTGACCAAAGCCGGGGTCGAGGTGCAGGTCCAAACTGAGGTTCGTGGGCTTCGCAAACTTGCGTCGGGTGCACTCGAAGTCCAGGTCGAGGGCCAATCGGGCGGCCGCGGGGTGGAGGCCCGGCACGTATTCAACTGCACCTACAGCGCCCTCGGGCGGCTGGCGGGGGCCGCGGCGACCGCCGGACTTCGCCACGAGCTGGCCGAGTTGGCGATCGTCGAGGCGCCGCCGGCCCTCGCGGGGGTGGCGCTCACGGTCATGGACGGGCCGTATTTCTCGATTGTGCCACACGAGGGCGGGCTCCACACGCTGTCGCATGTGCGCTACACCCCGCACCTGAGCTGGAGCGAAGACGCCACGATCTCCCCGGCGGGCCGGCTGGCCGAGTACCGCGGAGACTCCAGGTTTGAGCGAATGATTCGTGCAGCGGCCCGATTTTCGCCGGTGCTCGCGCACACGCGTCAGGTGGGGTCGATCTTCGAGGTCAAGACCGTGCTGCAGGCCAACGAAGCGGACGACGGACGGCCGATCCTGCTGGAGCGCAGCGCCGACTTCCCAGGGTTGTACTCGATCCTCGGCGGCAAGATCGACAACGTCTTGGATGTCCTGGACCGCCTCGACGCCGAGGCCCTGTCGTGAACGCGCTCATCGGCTCCACCGGCTTCGTGGGATCGACGTTGCGGGGCCAGGCCACGTTCGAACGGCAGTTCCACTCCACGGACATCGAAGAGATTTCCCGCAACGAGTACGACTGTGTGGTTTGCGCTGGGGCGCCGGGGGCGAAATGGCTGGCAAACAGAGAGCCCGGCGCCGACCGCGCCAGCCTCGCCCGTCTGACCAACGCCCTCGCCGAACTCCGCTGCCGCCGCTTCGTGCTCATCAGCACCGTAGACGTATTTGACATCCCTCGCGACGTCGACGAGAACTCGGTCGTGGAGCCGGGCGCGCACCCCTACGGACGCCATCGCCTGGCGTTGGAGGGCTTCGTCCGGGACCGTTTTTCCAGCTCGCTGGTGGTGAGGCTCCCGGGACTGGTGGGGGCTGGCCTGCGCAAGAACGCGCTGTTCGATCTGCTCAACGGGAATCAGCTCGATCGCCTGGACGGCGCGGCGGTGCTCCAGGTCTACCCCATGCACCGACTGTGGAGCGATGTTCAGCTTGCGTCCGCGAAAAACCTGCCGCTGGTGCACCTCGTCGCCGAGCCGGTGCGCCTGGACGCCGTCGCTGACCTGTTTGGCGTCCAACTTGCGGGCGGAAGCACGTCTGTCCACTACGACGTGCGCACCGTCCACGCCGGCATCTTCGGGGTCGATTCTCCGTGGCAGGTTTCGCGAAACGAATCGAGGGCGGCCATCGAGGCCTACGCCCGCACCGAACCCCGGACGCGTGCGTGAAGGTGGGGATCTCCAACCTGGCGTGGGCCACCGGCGGTGATGCCGAGATCGCGCTCGTTCTGTTGGCGGCAGGCGTGCGCTCCATCGATGTCGCCCCTGGCAAATACGCTGCGGAAGCCGGATGGCCCGCGTCGGCCCCGCGTGTGCGTCGTTGGTGGGCCGATCGTGGCATCACCATCGGCGCCCTCCAGTCCCTTTTCCACGGACATCCCGCGCTCGACGTCTTCGCGTCCCCGGCCCCGATGCTCGCTCATCTCGCGGGCGTCCTCGACCTGGCCGGCGAACTGGGTGCCACGAAGCTTGTTTTTGGCGCTCCTGCCAATCGCCGGCCGGGCAGCCGTCCCCCGACGGAAGCGTGGGCGATGGCGATGGAGTTCCTTGGCGCCGCGGGCGACCTGGCGGGGGCGCGCGGCTGTACGATCTGCGTAGAGGCGGCCCCCGTCGCCTATGGAGGAGAGTTCGCGGTCACGACGGAGGAAGCAGCCCGCTGGGTCGTTGCCGTCGGCCACCCAGCGGTGCGGCTCCAGTTGGACATCGGCATCGCCACACTGCTCGGCGAGGCGCTCGAACGGCTGTTGACGGAGCACGCCCCGCTCGTCGGCCACGTCCATCTGAGCGAGCCGCACTTGCTCACCCTGGGCGACGGGACGACCGATCATGGGGGCGCCGCCAAGGCACTAAAGCGGCACCTCCCCTCGATGTCCGCGAGCATCGAGATGCTCCACCAGCCCGACAATGACCGTGTCGCAGAGGTATCACGTGCGCTTCGGGTGGCGACATTGGCCTACCGGGATCGTGGATGATCGACAGTCCCGCTCACGCCCTCCAGTTCTGGAGCGGGCGCCGTCACCCCTATTGTGTGGTGATTCCCGTCATCGATGAGGGCGAGCGCCTGAACCGGCTGCTCGGGCGCATCGTGGATCTGGGAATCCCAGACGTCGCCGACGTCGTGGTGGTCGATGGAGGCAGCACGGACGGGTCCACCGCGGACGCCAACCTGCGGGGGCTGGGGGTCGCCGGTTCGCTCCTCCGTCTGGCGCCGGGCGGGCTGGGGACGCAGCTCCGCATCGCGTACGCCTTCGCCGTGAATCAGGGCTACGAAGGGGTCGTCACCATCGATGGCAACGACAAGGACGACCCCGAGGGCATTCCCCGCATCCTCGGCGCCTTGAAGGAAGGGAACGACCTGGTCCAAGCGTCGCGGTTCTTGCCCGGGGGCCATTCCGAAAACACCCCGCCGCTGCGTTGGCTGGCCATCCGTGCCCTCCACGCGCCGCTGTTGAGCTGGGCCTCCGGCTTCAATTGGACCGACACCACCCAGGGTTTTCGGGGCTACAGTCGCCGACTGCTGCTTGAGCCGCGACTGTCGCTCTTCCGCGCCGAGTTCACCGATTACGAGCTCTTGCCCTATGTGTCGTACGCGGCGCCCCGTCTGGGGCTCCGGTGCGTGGAAGTGCCCAGCCGGCGCACGTACCCCCCGGGAGCAGTCCCGACGCGGATCCGCGGCGTCCGCTCGACCCTCCATGTCTTTGGCGCCCTTCTCCGTGCGTGCACCGGCCGCTTCGGCCCCTGCGGCGCTCCCAGCGTTCCGAGCCCTGGCCCGGCCCTTTGGGGCGACGCCCTGCTCGTCACACTCCTGGTCGCGCTCGGCCTCTACCATTGGCTCCCCGACGCGCTCCCCGGCTGGCTCACTCCCCAGGACCTGCTCATCGACGGGCTGGACGCGGGCGAGTGGGCCGACCAGGCGCGCGCGTTCAACGACGGCCGCTTCCGGAGCCTGGACGGCCATCGGATGCCGACGTGGACGCTCCTTTCGGGGCTTTTGGCGGGGCTCGGCGTGCCGGTTGCCGGACACCTCGTCAACCACCTGCTTCAGTTGGCGGTCGCGCCGGTCATCTACGGGCTGGGGCGGGCGTGGGGCATGGGGCGGGGCGCATCGATGGTCGCCGGTACGTTGGTGGGCGCCAACGCTCTCCTGGTGCTGGCGTCGCGGCGCTTCGGTGTGGATCCGACGGTGACCACGATGCTGCCGCTGTGCCTGCTGGCCGCGCACCTCGTGCGGGTTCGTTGGTGGCTGGGTGTGGGCGCCGGGGTGATCGCGGCGCTGTGCGCGGCCTCCCACTTCACCACGCTGGCGTACCCGATACCGGCCGTCATCAGCGTGCTGATCGTGGCCCCGACCGGACGAAGGCTCCGGACCCTCGTGGCGTTCGGGCTCGGCTTTGCGCTCACGTGGGCGGCGCTGTTTCAGGTGTTTCCGTGGATCGGCGTCAGCCAGCTCCTGCAAGGCGTGGCAGAATCGGCCTCCCACGAGGCCGCCGGCGTTCCGGGAATGCCGGACTGGGGCAGCCTGCTCGGGCGCGCCTTCGTCGCCGCACGCACCCAGCTCGGCGGCGAGCTGGTGACCTATGTGAACCGGATGCACGGCGCCGCGCCGCACGGGCTGCTGGTCGCGGCACTGGTCGTGCTCGGGGTCAGCGGCGTCGGGCTCGCGGGTGACGCTGACCGGAAGCGCGCGGGTACGGGGAGGCCCGGCTGGCTCGGCGGCGCAGTCCTGCTTTCGGCCCTGGCTCCCTTGCCGGTGCTGCTGAGCATGGGCGCAGCGCACCGGTACACCGACAACGCCCTGCCCATCGCGATCCTGCTCGCCGTGCGCGGGGTCGCGGTGCTCGTTGCCGCGCTGCCGCGGAGCTGGGGCCGGGCGCCCGCCGTCGCGCTCGCAACGGTCTTGACACTCTGGGCCCTCCGCCCCACGGCTCTTGGCATCCCGCCCTCCGGACTCGAGACCGCGCTCATCGAACGCGACGTCGGCGCCCTGCTTTCAGCGCATGTGCCGGCGGGGGGCTGCGTCGTCTCTCCGATGCGGGAGGCCGTCGCCTACGCCGACGTTCGGTTCGTCCGGATCGGTTGTCCTGATGCACCGACGGAGAGCGCGTTTGGGAGCTGCCTCGCGAGCCTACGTTGGCAGTGCCCCGGCCAAGACAGCTTGCATTGGCTGGTGTTCGAGCAGACCCCCCTCGACGAGCGCCACGCCGCGCTCAAGGCGATGGATGAGTGGGCGGTGGCAGGCTTTCCGGTGGTCGCGGAGTACCGCACACACGCGATCCACGTTTCGGTGGTGAGGCTGCCGCTGTAGTTTCACCGCCCCTGGACCGCCCCCAACATCCACGCCGCGATCGCCTTCGCTGCGACCTGCTCACCGCCGCGACTGGGGTGGATGAAATCGGCCGGGCGGTCGCGATGGTCGAGCATGGGCCCAGCGGCCTCGTAGGCTGGGCGGAGGTCGAGGAAAGGAATCGTCGATTCGGCGAGCAGCCGGCGCATCGCCACCTCGTCCACCAACGTCAGCGCCGGGGCGTCGCTCGGACAAAACAGTGGAAAAAGGACCGCCACCAACTCAACGCCGAGCCCGGCAGCGTCGGCGTGAAGCTCACGAAGGCAGGTGGCGGCCATCGCTTTACCCGACCCGAGGCTCACCATCGGCGTTCGCGGGGCGAGGGCGAGCACCCCGGTCGTCAGCAGTCGCGACCGGAGCAGGACCTCCGGGAACTCGACGACCGCGTTGTCGCTGAAGTAGCTGACCCATCCCCCCGCCTGCACCAGGACCGGTGAGCCTTGGACATCGTTGGCGCAGGACTGCAAGACGACCACGTCGGGGCGCGCCGTGGCGACCGTTTCCCGAAACATCGAGAGTTCTTGACAGGCGTTATACCCCGGCACCCCGTACGTTTCCACGGTCACCGAACTCCCCTGCCAGCCCGCGGCCAGCGCCTCGGCGAGCGCGGCCGGCCACGTGCCGAGGGTGCTCAGGGAGTCTCCGACGACCATGACCCTGACGGGGACTCCGGATAGGCCAGCGGTGTAGTCCCGGGCGCCTTCGGCGTCGGTACCGCATGTCCCGGGAATGGGCTCGTAGCCGCGGGAAAGCGACGGACGCACACACTCCGGCCGGTTCCCAGCGCCTGCGAGCGCGAAGTTCGCATCGCCGAAGGTGTCAGGAACGACGCGCGCGACCCCCTCAGCAATACACAGCCCCGCGACGAGCCCCACGATGACGAGCACTGCCCGCTCGGCAGAGGTGGAGGACCGAGGCATCTCCGCTCAGGTTAGCCCCTCGTCCTGGCCAACGACCGACCATCCGCGTTCAGCGACCTCGGGAGCGACCCGACGCGGCAGTTCCTGATCCCGGTGCTCATCACCGTGCCGATGGCGTTGGCGCTGGCGTTCGGCGGCCCCCACTACATGGCGGCCTTGGCGATCGTGGGGGTGGGCGGGGGCTTGTTCCTTGCCAATCCCAAGGCGTTCATCCTGTTGTTTCTGGGCCTGATCGCGCTCCGGAACTTCGTGGCCGGCGGTGACCGAATCAACCTCGGCGGGTTTGACTTCGACCTTGGTGGACTGGTCAACGTCCTCGCCACGGGCATCGGCTTTGTCTACTTCCTGGTTTTGTGGAAGAACCCGTTCAAGGGGCGCTCACTGACCGTGCCCTACGGCGCATTTCTGGGCCTTTTCGCGGTGAGCATGTTCTGGGCCAGCGAAGACCGCTGGTCGTCGCGGTTCGTCACCCGCCTCGCCGCGCCGTTCTTCACCTACCTCATCATCTCCGACATGCTCGATCGAAAGATGGTGCGGCAAGTGATCACCGCAATCTACGCCAGCAGCGTGATTCCCATCCTCTATGGTTTTTACCAATGGGCCACCGGCCAGGGAAACGAGGTCACCGAAGGCTACGTCCGGGTCAACTCCAGCTTCTTCCACCCCGCCCACTTCTCGATGTACCTGACTTTTCTCTTCTGTCTCGCCTACGCCGAGTTCCTGGACGAAGAGAAGAAGAACCGCGGCATCCGCTTCATCTACATCGTCGCGCTGGTGGCGCTGGAGATTGCGACCTACACCCGAATCAGTTGGGTGGCGATGCTGGTGTGTTGGATCTACTTGAGTTGGGTGTACAAGAAACGGACCTATCTATTGGCCGGCGCGATCGGCGGCGCCTTCTGTCTGGTGGCCTTCGGCGGCGGCATTCTCGCCCGTATGAGCGACGCTGGCGCGGTCTTCGAAACCGGCGCCGAGATGTACGATCTGAACACCTCCATCGGCTGGCGCCTGTACTTCTGGGACGAGCTGGTGCGCCGCTTCTGGGAGACCCCGTGGCTCGGTCACGGCGCGGGTAGCTCGGTGATGCTGGGCGTGGAGCTATTCGGGCAGGAGGCGGCGCCCCACAACGGCTATCTGCGTGTCGCGTACGAGACTGGTGGCATCGGGTTGGCGCTTTTCGCTTGGGTGCTTTTGACCATGCTGTGGCAAGGCTTCCGGCTCATCCGCAAAGACAGCTACGGCGGCCTTGCGATGGTCAGCCATGTGTATGTCACGATGACCTTGTCGTATGTCATGCTCAACGCGACTGACAACATCCTTGAATATTACGAGGTCGCGATCTACCAGTGGGCGATTCTGTCACTGGTCGAGTACAACAACGTCCGCGCCGCACGGAAGGGCTACATCCCCGCGGCGCGATTCGAAGAGGATGTTGAGTTGGAAGAAGAAGAGTTGGTCGACATCGAGGCGCAGATCTTGGCCGATGCCGAACCGAAGCCGGGCGCCGCGCCGGCGGGGCGGTGACGCGCGGCGACCATGCCCGCGCGGCTTGCGAGCAGCCCCCGCGGCGCTACTCCTCGGCCGCACCGGCTTCCGCCCCCGCCGCCGCCCCCTCGCGAAGCGCCGTCAAAAGCCGCGCCGCCGCCCGCTCGGCTGCTGGCCCGGTACCCCGAGCATCGCGCGCGTGCGTGCGCAGCGCTTGCCGGTCGCTGCCCGGGTAGGCCTCGATGAAGGTCTGGAGATCCTGGTCCCCGCCCGCGATGATGCGCGTGCGCCAATAGACGGTCTCCCGGTCCCGAAGCGCCGTCGGTGAGCTGCCCGCCAGGGCCTTCTGGAGCGCATCCTGGTCCGCCGCCCCCAAGAGCAACTTGGCGCGCATCAGGGTGCGCCGCCGATCCGGGCGCGGCTCTGACGCCGCGAGGATGTCCAGCTGCTCCTGGGCTTCTTCGTCCAGCGGAAGCGCCCGCCGCTCCTTCTGCGGCATCGCGGCGATGCGGTTGGCGAGCGCCTTGAGGTCGAGCATGTCGTCGTGATGGTCGTTGCGAAGGGGACGTTCGGCGTACGTCACCTCCTCATCGACAGGGCGGGATCCTCTTGCCACTAGCGCCTCCGGAGCTGGGCTTCACGGGCCGCAGCGTTGATTTCACGGCGAACCCCGCGCACATCGGCCTGGCGCGTGGACCCCCGGAAGCGCCCGGTCAGGGGCGAGTCAGGGTGCAGCTCCGCGCGTTCATACAGGTTCCAGATCTCGGGGCCGAACTGCGACTCGGCGAGCCCAGGGCAGTGGCGGCCCAAGAACGCGCTGATCGCGTTGACGTCACGCAGCAAAATCGATTTTGCGTTGCGATTCTGCGCCGCATCCACGGCCTGCGGCAGGTCGATAATGACCGGGCCGGCTTTGCTCAGGAGCACGTTGTACTCGGACAGATCCCCGTGGACCATGCCGGCGCACAACATCAGCACCACCTGGCGCATGACGAAGGCATGGGTGTTGTACGCCTGCTCTTCGGTAAAGGAACAATCACACAGTCGAGGCGCGGGCTGGTCGAACGGATCGAGCACCAGCTCCATCAACAGCACACCCTCGGAAAAGACGAAGGGCGTGGGCACGCGGACCCCGGCGGCGCCGAGCTTGTAGAGGTTGTCGACCTCGGCGGTCTGCCAGGCGGCCTCGGCCTGCTCCTTGCCGTACTTGCTGCCTTTGTCCATGGCCCGCTGTTTGCGGCTGTTCCGCACCACCCGGCCCTCGGTGTAGGCGGCCTTTTGACGGAAGGAGCGGTGGATGGCCTCCTTGTAGACCTTGGCCACGCAATAGCGGTTGTCGGACCACACGATGTAGACCGCGGCTTCCTTGCCGGCCATCAGCGGGCGCACCACTTCCTGAACGAGACCCATCTCGAGCAGCGGCAGGAGGCGGTCGGGAATCTTCATGCGCGCGGCAATCTAACCGCTACTTCGGCCTGCCGAGCAGGAAGGTGGCGTTTCCCGGTCCGTTCCCCAGCCGGAAGGTGCCGATCTCCGCCTCCGCCCCAACACCCCCGCTGCCAGAAGCGCCGCAATCCCCGGCGCAGCCATCCCTGGCGTCCCCGCCCCACACCCACACTCGCCGTCCCCGCCCCCACCGGACCCCGGGCGCGGGCGGGGTCCCCGCCCGCCACTGTCGTCCGCGCCGCCCGTGGCGCGAGGACCTCGGCCTGAAAAGTTGCCCACGCCTCGCTGTCGGCGGCCTGACCTCCGTTGACATGATCCGTGAACGCCACCCAATCGAGTCCTTGGTCACGCGCGCCGGAGAGGACATCGGCCGCGGCCCCGCAGCCGGGACAGCCATCACCCTGGTACGCGGCATCCCTGGAGAGCCCCGTGTGCGCGTGGGGGTCGCCAAGCCAATACGTATGCCCTTGGAAGGACTCCGCCGCCAACGCGAGGGTCAAGGACAAAAACAGCAAGGCGACACCCGAAGGCGAATTGTACAGCGGGTGCGGCCGGCGCACAAGCGCGACATCAAGGCGTACCATGCCCTCTTGGCTCTCTCCCCTCGAGTCCACGCCATCGTCCGCCCGCTGAGCATCGCCGTGGCGGCACTTTCATTTGCTCTCTGGGCGTGGGTGGCGACAGGCCAGCTCGGCGGAAGCGCCCGAGGCACGCCTGAGTGGTACTGGCCGCCTCTGGTCGGCGCCGCCACCCTCCTCGGCGTAGCCGGCCTTTTCGGTGCGGTGGCTGGCTGGCGCCCATCGGCCGGCCCGCCGAGGGAGCCGCCGCCAACGCCGCGACGTTGGGACGTCCTTGCGGTCACCGCGCTGTTGATCGGGGGCTTCGTCGTGCAGCTCTGGTGGGTGCAGACGGCCAACCCCACCTGGGCCCTCGTGGGCATGGACCATGCCTCCTACGCCGAGAATGTCCTGGCCATCGCCCGCGGCCGCTGGGAGGACTACAACGTCGACAAGCCGATCCTCCACCCCCACCTGTGCGTGTGGGTGGCCAAGCTCTCCGGCGACGTCGCCAGTGCCCTCGTGTGGGTGTCGCTGGTTTCGGTGGCCCTGCTGCCTGCCCTGGCCTGGGCGGCGGCACGATCCGTCTACGGGCCGCTCGCGGCGCTGGTCGTGGGGGTTCTGGTCCTCGGGGATGCCGAGACGTGGAGCTACTCGATCCAGGCCACCAGCTACGGCTTGTACGCGGCGCTGGTCACCGCGACGATCGCGGCCGCCACGGCGTGGTCGGCACGGGGGGGCATGGCCTTTCCGCTCTTGGTGGGGATCGGCAGCGCGCTGACGATGGCGACCTCGGAAAAGGCCATCGTGACCGTCGGCCCGCCGCTCCTGCTCATCGCGGCGGCACGGCTCCTGCGCCGGGGCCACCGTCTCCGCGAGATCGGCGGCGTCGGACTCGCAGCGGCATCGTTCGTGGTGCTCACCGTCGCGACCCAGCCCAAAACGCCCTACACCCCAATCGGCAACCTGGTCGCGAACCAACGGGTCGAGATGCATGTGGCGGTGCCGTACACCTGGCCGTCCGTGGGCCACTTGGATCCCCGATCGCCGTACCCGGGCGTCGAGAGCGTTCCGCAGTTCTTACGCTCGCCGCGGCTGGACCTGGCGATCTCTGCGCTTCTGGCGCCCAACCAAGTCAACGTGCTGCGTCTGAACACCACCACCAACCAGCTCGGCATTGCCCCCGGCACGAGCCTGGCACCGGACCGGGTGCTCTACGCGTCCAACGTTCACGAGCTCATGGAAAGCCGGGCGTTGACGCCCACCCGGCTCTTGGTGGTGGCCGCCGGCACCGTCGGGAGCGCCCTTTCCGCGGGTACGGCGCCGGCGTTGGCCGTCGCGACGGCCATTGGCTCGGGCGTGCCGCCCCTCCACCTGAAATACCAACCTCGCTACTACCTGCACCTGCTGCCGCTGGGGTGGGTTCTGGTGGTCGGCGGCTTGGACACCCTGGCCCGAGCGGCGGCTGGGCGCTCAAGGACGGGGGCGGTGCTCGGTCGGCTCACGAGTTTTGGTCTGGGCGCGCTGCTCGTCTTTGCCATTGGGCAGAAGGACGAGAGCGCGTGGTTGGGGAAGCGCCCGCTGCGCTGGCCCCCTCCCGCAGCGCTCGCCACGGGAGCGGCCGTGGACATCGGCAACGCCGGGGCCGACATGCGTGGGCTCGCCGACGAACTCGAAGCGAACCCCCGGGGCGGCGTTCACGACTGCAGCCCGCTGGTGCTCGCGGCCTACCTCCCGATGGACTTCGCCCTTCCCGCGCGTCGCGGCGACCGGGTCTGCGAGCGGCCCGCCGACGCACCCTCGGGAACCGTCGCGGTGGTGAGCGAACACGGCGGCGGCCCACCCGGCACCGGCCTGCGCCCCTCGACGCTCCAGGCCGCTGGTTGGTCGCCCGTCACGCCGGGCGGGCGGCCGGCGCGACCCCGCGGCGTTCAGCTACTGCGGAAGGACTAGGGGCTCGCGGCCGACGTGCCCGACAGCAAGCCGGACCACCACGCGGAGGTGACCGAGCCGTTGAGCCCGCTCCCGATCGCCGGGTCGCCCAAAAAGCCGCACGCCTCGCCCGCGGCGTACAGCCCCACGATCACGCTGCCATCGGCCCGAATCACCGCGCCGTCCAGGTCGGTCGCCAAGCCGCCGAAGCTCTTGGAGCGGCCGAGCACGATGGGGAGCCCGCGCAGCGGCGCCTTCCCAAGCGGGGTGAACGACGAGGAGGGTTTGGCGTACTCGGTGTCGGTGCCCGCGGCCGCATCGCTGTTGTACCGTTGCAGGCTCGCTGCGAGCCCGGCGCCATCTATGCCGAGCGCGGTGCCGAGCGTTTCCGCGTCCTCGCCCAGGAGCACCGGGTGGAGCGCTTCGTACTCGGCTCCGGTCAGGGTCATCGCCTCGGGATCGCCGAGGTAGTTAAAGCCGCGCCCCTGCAGGTTGATCCGGGCCCAGAGCACGTCATCGACGATCGCGTAGTACGGGCCCTCGGTCAGATACCGCGTGCCCATCGCCACCGAGCCGAACTGGCGCTCGTCGGTGACGCGGGCCCCCGTCGCATCCACCACCATGGAACTGTCCAAGCCCACAATCACCATGACCTCGGGTTGGCCGTGCCGGGCATCGGCCACGCCGTGCGCGTACAAGCCGAGGTGGTCCATGTTCTGCTCGGTTGCGCCGGCCGCCGCCGCCAGGGCCAGGCCGTTGCCGTCCATGCCGGGGAAGGCCTCGATCCAGGTGGACTGGTCCTGTAAGGCAGGCAGCGCCGCATGGACGATCGCGTCGTTCCGAGTGAATCCGCCGGTTGCGACGACCACCGCGCCGGCGTGGATCCAGCCGGGCGCACCCGCGGCGTCGGTCACCCACACGCCGGCGACGGCCTCGCCGTCGAGCACCAGCTCCGTGGCGGTCGTCAGAAACCACGACTCACCCACGAGCGTTTCGGCGACGACGTTCACGGGTGGGCGTCCAGCCTCGGAGCTCAACTGGTGGAACCTTGGCTTGCTGCCGGTATCCGCCGCGACCGACGACGAGATGCCGAACCCCGCGCCGAGCCCCGCCAGCCAATCGAGCACCCCGGCCGACCCTTCGACGAAGGCCTTCACCACCGGGCTGTCCCCGTCGCCACCGGTGAAGCCGGACCACTCCGAAATCGCGAGGGCAGCGCTGTCCTCGATGCCGGCCGCGCTTTGCCACGTGGTGCCTGCCGCCCAGTAGTTGCCCGCATTGACGGTGGCGCCGCCCGCAGTGTCCGCGCGTTCCACGATCAGCACGCTGGCGCCGGCCTCGCGGGCGGCCCACGCCGAAGCGAGCCCGCCTGCGCCGCTGCCGATCACGACCACGTCCACCTCGGCGAGGGGGGCTTCGGTCGGCAAGGTACTGGCCACATCGTCGGAATCGACGGCGGTGTCCCCCTCGGCGGAGTCGGTCGGGTCGACGCAGGCGAAGAGGAGGGGGAGCATCGGGATGCTCACCATAGGTGGGCGGGGGGCCGAAGGCAACCACGCCACGAGCGCCGCGCTACGCCGGCCCAGGGCCTCCGGGCTGCGCACCGGCGCCCCGCCGCCCCGAAACAAACACATTCCCGAGCGGACCGGCTGACGCGTCTTCGATGCGGACGTCGTCCAGAAGCGGCCTGAGCACCTCTGCAAGCCGCTCGCCGCCACCGGCGTTGACCCCCGCGCCCTCGTGGCGGCCGACAGCCACCGCCAGGCGCTCCAGCGTCCGGGAGACCAAGCCCGCCGAACCCGCCGCGGGGTCCCGGACCAGAAGCACGCCCCCCGGCGCCAAGGCGGCGACCATCTTGACCAGGAGACGCTCCTGCTCGGGCTCGGGGAGGTAGTGCAGCACGTCGAGCGCCACGACCGCGGCCGCGCCGCCGGGAAACTCGGCGGTGCGGGCATCCCCGATCACATAGGTGTCATCAGCCTCGCAGACGGCCTGGGCTCGGCCGATTCTCGCTGCGTCCACGTCGACTCCCCAGGTGGTGACCGTGCTGCCGCACCCGCGAAGGTAGCTGGCCAAGAGCCCCTCGCCCGCGCCGACGTCAAGCACCAACCCCGTCCGCGGGAGCCGTTCCCAGGCTGCCCAGTACGCGGGGTCCAGCCGGGTCTTCCACTGAGCAAAACCCGCAGCCCACCGCCCGAGCCTCCGGTACCGCCGAAAACAGCCCTCCGACACCTCGAAGGGATCGGGCCCCAGAAGGCAAGCCTCGATTGCCTCCCGGGTGGCGCGAGCGAGCGAACGCCGGGTCGCGTCGACCACGCGCACCGGCGGCAGGATGTGCGCTCGCATGTGGCAGCGCCCGCGCAGGCCGCCTACCGAACCCACGGGCATGCCGTCCGCGGTTCCCCTCAAGCACACCGGCACGAGCTGTGCTCCGGTGCGGATCGCAAGCTCGAACGCGCCACGTTTGAACGGACGAAGCGTTTTGCCATCGCCTCGTGTCCCCTCCGGAAAGACGACAATCGAGATGCCGCGATCCAGGAGGCCCCCGATGCGTGCGACCAATCCATCGACGTCGGCCTCTGGATCAATCGCCACGTGCCCCCCAAAGGCCGCCATCCACCCGTACACCGGCATGCGGAAGACGCCGGGCCGCGCGGTCACGCGAAGCTGGGTCGGGAGCATCAGCAAAAGCGGAATATCGAGGAGCGACTGGTGGTTCACCACGAGGATGGAGCCCCGGACGCTGAGGCGCTCGACCCCGGTCCAGGTGGTTGAGAAAAACGGATTCAGGAAGAAGTGGAGTCGCCCCCAGATCGCCCCGGCGAGCAGGTTGGAGACCCGCCGATCGGGGTCCCAGGGCAGGGCCAAAAGCTGCAACGGCACGGCCACCAGCAGGGTCAAGAGGGTGGTGCTGCAAAACGCGAAGGCCTCGGTCAGCCACAGCACCCGACGCCACACGCTGACCCGACGCTCCAACCCTCCGCTCCTCAGGCGCACTCGTTAACCCCGCCCCATGCCACGCCGCCTGTTCCCGCTCGCCCTCGCCCTCCTCATGGCGTTCCCGCGGCCAGCGATGGCCCTCGACGCGAGCGTGTGGCTTGAACTCGGCAAGGTCCAGAGCCTGCAAGCAGATTTTATTCAGGTTCAAACAAGGACGATTCTGAAGCGACCCTTGGAGAGCAGCGGGGCCGTGCGCTTCGATCGTCCCGGCACGCTGACCTGGGCGGTCTTGACTCCGGCGCGGTCTACGTTCTCCATGGGCGGTGGAAAGGCCACCATGGAGCTGCCTGATCACCGCGCCCACCGGGTGGTCGACCTCGCAACGCTCCCGGAGTTCAAGCGGCTGGCCGCGAGCGTGATGGTGTGGCTACAGGCCGACCCGGTGGCGGTGGCACGCGACTTCACCACCACCTACGCGCCGTCGCCGCCCACGATCGTGCTGATCCCGGTCGACCCGACGCTGGGGCGTCTGGTGAAAACGATCGAGCTCGGCATCGCCGAGAGTCCCTTTCGGGTCGCCCACGTGCGGATCGTCGAGCCGACCGGCGATACGGTCGAGATTCGCTTTTCAAAGGTCGTGCTTGACGGGGTGCCGGTGCCCGACCCGGCGCCATGACGCCGCATCGCCAACTTTTGGCGCTTTTGGCGCTCCTCGGGCTCTCGCTGGCCTTCGCCGTACGCACCGAGGTGTCGACCAACCTGCTCGATGCGCTGCCGACGAAGGGTGGGTTCGCCGAGGCTTACGCCGAGGCCCAACGTTTCTCGCTGCTCGACACCATCCTGGTCGACGTCGACGGCTCGGCGCGGCCCGAGGCGCTGGGCGAGGCGATCGACAACCTCGGCGCCCGGCTCGAAGCCCACCCCGAGCTTTTCTCTGTCCGCTACCGCGTGACCCTGGCCGATGCCGTCGCCATTCACAACGCGGCGGCGCCGCACCTTGCGGTGCTCGTGGACGAAGGCTGGCTGCGCGAGACCACCACCCCCGCCGGGCTCACCGTCGCGCTCCAGGCTGCGGCCGCGCGGCTCAGCGGCCCCACCGGCGGGCTCGTCGCCGCGCTCTTGCCGACGGACCCGCTCGATCTCGGGAGTACCGTCACCGCGTCGATGCAACAGGCCGGCGCCGGCGAGGGCATTGCCGTGGTCGGAGGCCATTTCCTGGACACGACCGGCACCCACGGACTGCTGCTCGTGCGCACCAAGGGCGCGGCCTTCGGCACGACGCGGGCGTCACCGCTGTACAAAACACTCGAAGCCGAGCTGGCGGCCACGCCCCTGCCTGCCCGGTGGCTCGGCAGCGCGAAGTTCGCGGCCGAGGCCCGCGAGACCATCCAGAGTGAGACGCAGGTGGCCGTCGGCGCGGGCATCGCCCTGGTCGCGGCGGTCTTCCTGCTCGCATTCCGATCGGTGCGGCCGCTCTTGGGCACGCTGCCGCCGGCGCTTCTTGGGGCGGGTCTGGCGGGGGCGGCAGCGTCGTTCTGCTCGCCAGTGCACGGTCTGACGCTGGCCTTTGGCGGTGCGCTGGCTGGCCTCGGGGTCGACTACTGGATTCACCTGTACCTGCACGCCCAGAAAGACGGGGTCGGGGAAAACTTCGCCACCCGGCTTGCTCAGGGTCGAGAGGCCCTCCGTCACCTCGGTGGCGCCTACGCGATCTCGGTGCTGGCGACCGTCACCAGCTTCGCAATGCTGGTGTCCAGCGCCTACCCCGCGGTGTCGGACCTGGGTCTGATCGGCATCGGCGCCGTGCTCGGCGCCCTGGTCTGCGTGGTCCTGGTGGGGCCGCTGCTGTACGCCTCGCTGGCGCGTCCCGGCGACCGGGTGCCGTCCATCCCGCTTCCGGAGCGGGTGCCTGGATGGCTCGCCGCGGTCGGGATCGTGGGGCTTTGCGCCCTGGCCGCGGTGGCGGTGGGGGTCCGCTTCGACGGCGATCCCCGCTCGCTCGATGCGCGCACAGCGCCGACGGCGGCGCTCGAGGCGGAGCTGGACGCGCGGTGGATGGGCGGCGCGACGTCCATACCAACACGTACGACGCCCCACCTCGGCACCACGGCTGCCCTGGTGGTGGCCGAGGGCGCCACCCTCGACGAGGCGCTCGCGGCGCTGTCGCCGGCGGTGACGGCGCTGAGCCAGCGGGCGCCCGGGGTCCAGGTCCAGTCCCCGCTGGGGCTGCTACCGGGACCCGCCGAGCGTCAGGCCCGAGCCGACGCGGTCGCGGATGTGGTCAGAATCGAGGCAGACTTCGCCATTGCCGCCGACGTGGCGGGCTTCGACGCCGCGACCCTCCTCCCCGGGCTTCGTGCCACGCTCACCGCCACCCGCGCCCCGAGCTTGACGACGTGGGCTGAGACCCCCCTCGCCGAGCTGCTCGGGCGTACGGTACGTGTCGACGAACGAGGCCGCGCCACGGTCGCCGCGCTGCTCCGCGCGATGTCGCCCGAGGCCCTGCGGCACGCCCAGTACGAGGTCGAGCTCAGTGGCGCCGACGCGCGCTTCATCCACCCGGCCGGCCTCGCCGAGCTGGGCGCGCAGCATATCCGAACCGAACTCCTGACCCGCTCCGGGCTCGCGCTGGGGCTGGTCCTCCTCTACCTCGCGGTGCGCTTTCGGGACCCGGTCCGCGTGCTGGCGGCGGCGATGCCATCGTTGGCGGCCGTGGCCGGAACCCTAGGTTGTCACGCGCTTTTCGGGCACGCCCTGACCCCGGCCAGCGGGCCCGCATTGGTGCTGGTACTCGGACTTGCCTTCGACCAAGGGATATTCCTGGTTGAAGGGGAACAGAGCGGCCGCAGCGGCTTCCTTGCCGCCCGCGCGGCAATCCTGATGGCCCTGGCAAACGCCTTTGCGGGCTTCGCCGGTTTGTTGGCCGCCAGCCACCCCGCCGTCCGGGGGGTCGGTCTGGTGGTGACCCTTGGCATCGCCTCGACCGCGTTCGGCGCCTTCGTGCTGACGCCGGCGTTGCTCGAAAACCCCCTGACCACGCGACGATGGCTGCGCCACGGCGCGTTCGCCCTCGTCGGCTTCTTCGTCCTCGACCAAATGCTCGCGCTCGCCGGCCGCATCCCCCCGCCGTCGGTGACCCTGCCCGCCGTCCACCAGCTCGACGTTCGCTCAGCCACGGACCGTCGCTTTGGCCCCCACCGCATCACCCGCTCGCAGGGAATATGGGTCGCGACACTTTCCGGTACGCCAGCCGAGATCGGCGAGGCCGCAGCCCACCTGAGCGGACCGATCCGCGACCGTGCAGAGGCCGATCTCTACCGCACCTTCAACCGGCTGGTGCCCAACCGGTTTGTCCAGTACGGGCTGGCGCGCGGATTGCCGTTCTTGGGGCGCGCCATCGTCACCGACAGCCCACCCGCCTACCTAGAAGAGCTCGCCGCCTACACCCAAATCGGCGCCGACCCTTGGCGTTGGCTCGCGCCCACCTACACCCGAAAACTGATGATGCACGCGCTGCACGACGTCGGTCAGGCGATGGTCGGGACGCCGATGCTCGACGGGTGCACCGGCTTTGTCGCCGGCGGGCAATGGACCGCGGATGGGCATTGGCTCCTGGCGCGGAATTGGGACTTTGGCGGCGGGGACCCCTTTTCCGAAGACAAAGCGGTCATCGCGGTGCGTCGGGACGGCGCGATTCCCTATGTGTCGGTGGCGATGATGGGGCTCGCCGGCGTCGTGAGCGGCGTCAACGAAGCCGGTATCGGGATCGCCTTGCAGGCCGCAGCTTCGGATTCGCCGGTGCGCCCCGGAGCCCCGATGATCTTCATCGCGCGGGAGGTGCTCGATTCGGCGCGGTCCCTGGATGAGGCCGAGGCGATCGTGCGGGCACGCGCCGGTTTTGTGAGCGAAGCGGTGCTGGTGGTCGACGGGGAAGCTGGCGAAGCCGCGATCTTCGAGGTGACGCCGGACGGGGTTGAGCGCCGGTCCGCGGGCACCCATCTGGCGCAGTCCAATCACTTGCGCGGACGACACGCGGGCGACACGCTCAACGTCGAGCGCATGGCCCACGGGACCACGGTGGTGCGTCTGGATCGGATGCAGGCGCTCTTGGACGAACGGCCGGTGGACATCGGCCGCGCCATCGAGCTGCTTCGCGATCGCGGGGGCTACCCCGACGGAGACGAGCGGGCGATCAACGCGGACATCGCCGCGCACGGCGTGGTGATCGACGCGACCGCTCGGTCGATCACCGTGGGCGCGTGGCCCAACGTCGCGGGCGAGTTCGTGACCTTCCGCCTGGCCGATCTGCTGGCAGATGAACTCGATGGGGCCATCGCCGCCGGCGCCGACGACCCGGTCCGCAGCCTTCGGGTGCACCTGGAACGTGAGCGCGCCGCGACGGAGGCCCGTTGATCATGACCCGCTGCGTTGTGCGGGTCCCGCGTTGAGCGCCGTCCGTCCCGCCGTCCTCATCCCGACCTACAACAACATCGGCTCCGTCGCGAGTGTCGCGACGCGCGCGCGCGCCCACGGGCTCGCGGTCTACGTCGTCGACGATGGCAGCACCGACGGCTCGGGTGAGGCGGCGAAGGCCGCGGGCGCCACCCTGGTCGTACACGCGGACAACCTTGGCAAGGGGCGGGCGCTTTTGACGGGGATGGCCCGACTCCGCGCCGCCGGACACACCCACGCGATCTGCCTCGACGGCGATGGCCAGCACGATCCGGAGGACATTCCCAGCTTTGCAACTGCCTGCCATCGCCATCCCAACGCGATCGTCGCGGGGGTCAGAGACCTTGCGACGGCGCCCGGAAAAAGCCGATTCGGTCGCGCCTTCTCCAACTTTTGGATCTGGGCCGAGACCGGGTGGCGGGTGGCCGACAGCCAGTGCGGGTTCCGCGCGTACCCCATCGAGGCGGTGCTCGCGCTGGGCTTGGACGGCCGCCGATACGACATGGAGGTTGAGGTCCTGACGCGGTGTCTATGGCGGGGAACGCCGGTCTTCGACCTCCCCTGCAAGGTCTACTACCCTCCGCCTTCCCAGCGGGTCACGAGTTTTCACCCCTTCTGGGACAACGTTCGCATCAGCCTGATGAACACCCGGCTGGTCCTTCGGCGGCTCGTGGACCCGCGGCTATGGCCGGCGGCGCGGGAGCGGTTGCCGTGGACGGGGCGCACCCGCGGCGTCGTCGTGGGGTGGCGGGCGGCGATCTGGGGGGTGCAGACCCTCGGTCCGACGTTCGTGGCGCCGTTCGTTCAGTTGGCGTGCGTTTTCTATTGGCTGATCAATCCGTCGTCGCGACATAATATAAACCGCTTCAACGAACGTGCAGGCTCACGACGATCCTCGTATGTCACGTTCTCGTCGTATGCGACGGCGCTTTTAGACCGGCTGGCGTTCCTGGCGCTCGGGCCCGGCCGCCTCCGACAAAAACACGACGGGGTCGATCCGTTGGTGACGGTGTTTCAGGGCAAGTCCGGCGCGGTGCTCCTTTCCGGTCACCTCGGCAACATCGAGGTCGCGACGGGCGCTTCGGCCCTCCCCGAGCGCCTGCGTCGGATCCACATCGTGCGCTTCGTCGGCGCCCACGACCCCTGGCAGAGGGTGATGGAAAACACCCCGGAAGCGTGGCGTCCGTCGATTTTGGCGGTGAATCAGACCGAGGGCTTCGCGGCGATCGAGATCGTCCGCCGACTGCGCGCCGGGGCCGTGGTGGCGATGCATGGCGACCGAGCGGTGGACGAGCGCTCCGTGCGGGCCGAGTTCCTCGGCCATCCAGCCGACTTCCCCGCCGGTCCGTGGCTGGTGGCGGCCCTGGCCAGAGTGCCGGTCATCATCGTCGGCAACTTCCACGAGGGTGGCGGCACCTACCGACTGCTCACCGCGCCCCCGATGTCGCCGGTCTTCGATCGCTCGCGACCCCGGGACGAGCAGCTCCGCGAGTGGGCCCAGGCCTACGCCGACATCCTGGCCGGCTGGGCGCGGCGTTACCCAGAACAGTGGTACAACTTCCATGACTTTTGGCAGGATTGACGACTATAAGCGGAGGAGATACCGCCGTCGCGAGGACTCCCGATGCCGGCATCCATCAACTGCAACAGCTTCACCTGGCACGAACTTCTCGCCATCGACACCGACAAGGCCGTGCGATTCTACGGCGCCGTCGTCGGCTACGGGACGATGCCGTGGCCCGACCCCACCATGAAGTACACCGTGCTCACGATGGGCGGGACCGGGGTCGCCGGGCTCATGGCGCTGCCCCAGGCCGCGCGCGACATGGGCGCTCCCGCCCACTGGATGGGCACCATCGAAGTCGACGACGTCGCCGCCACGATCGCCAAGGCCAAGGATCTCGGCGCCACCATCCACATGGGGCCGGTCGACCTGCCCCGCTTCGGCACCTACGCGGTGCTCGCCGACCCCGCCGGCGCCGTGTTCTCGGTCATGGCGTCGTTGTCTCCAGCGACCGAGCGGCCCGACACCACCCAGCCCGGTCGCGTCTCCTGGAACGAACTGTGGAGCACCGATCCCGAGACGGCCTGGAACTTCTACCAGGCGCTCTTCGGCTGGACCGAACGCGGGACGATGGACATGGGCCCCGCGGGCACCTACCGCCTCTACGGCCGCCCGGGGGATGCCAACTCCCTCGGCGGGATGGCCAAAGCGATGCCGCAGATGCCGGCGAGCGCATGGCTGTACTACCTCACCGTTCCCGACATCGATCACGCGGCCACCCGCATCCGCGAATCGGGTGGAACCGTCGTGCACGGACCGGAAGACATTCGGGGTGGCGGCAGGACCCTGCAGGCGTGCGACGATCAGGGGGCGATGTTCGCGGTGTATTCGCACGCGGCGGGCTGACACATATTTGATACATCACCTGTATCGCTCGGTTCAGTCCGGCTGCGGCACCTGCTCCTGCGCCGTCTTGGTTTTGTCGAGCGCGCTGCTGTCGAACCAGTCGGCGGATGCGGCCTGTTTCGCATCCCCTTGATCCCACCGCCCCCCCAATCCGGGTGCCACTTCGGGCGCCGCTCGGTCGTCCCGGAGCTCGCGCGTGGGAAGGAGCGAGGCCGCAACCGTGGGTGTCGACCAGCTCTCCAGGGTCAGCGACACGAAATTCGCGAGGGGAACGGTGATCTCCTCAGGCCCCATGGGCAGTGACACCGTCACCGCCCTGTCCTGCAGCTTGCCGATGAGCACGGTGCCCGTGGCCAGCTCGATGCGCCAGTCCCCTTCGGGATCGGTGACCGGGTGCAGGCTGCGACACTCCGCCAACGAAGGGGCGAAGGTCCCGAGCTGATTCTGCACGACGAGGTGGGTCTTGGCAGGGTCCACCAGGAAGTCGTCCCCCCAGCTGGTCTTCATCCGATACACCGGACCGCCCGGCCATGCTTCACGACCATGGAGCTGAAACCGCGTCAATTCGTTCATCGGCAGATCGACGGGTATCGTTCCCCCGCCGACCTTGATGCCCATCGCCAGCTTCGGGTCAGACCAACGGCCCCGCAGCTCGCTGCCGTTTCGGAGCCACACGTTGACCAGGCCTTCTGAGACTTGAAGTCCCTCGCTGGCGGCAGGGACGACCTCGCCGACATCGACGAGGGGAACCTCGACCAAGCCGGCGCCGGTCGCAAGCAGCAACACGCGGGTGCGGACCTCGCCCATGAGCACCTGCCCGTCGGCGAGGGTGGCACGAACGGAGGTGTCTACGGATGGATTCTTGGCGAAGAGGGCGAGGAGATCGAACATTGGGTACTCGGTTGTGCGGCCAGTACGGCCCGCCCCGGTCCGATCTTACAGACCCACCCCCTTATCCCCACAACCCCAAGAAGATCACGTGCTGGGCGCCACCCCCAGGCTTGCCCTCGACCCGCGCAACGCGCACCTGCATTCCGGCTTTTGCCAGCCGCCGTTGGAATCCCGAGTCCTCGAACGCGCTCCACACCACCAGCGTGCCCGGCTGCCGAAGCGCCATGCGCGCGCGGTTGAGCCCCGGAACCCCGTACAGCCGCGCATTGGCCGGTTGGGTGAAAGCCTGGGGACCGTTGTCCACATCCAACAGGATCGCGTCCCAGGTGTCGGGGGTGGCCTCGAGCACGTCGGAAACGTCGCCCATCACCA
Organism: Deltaproteobacteria bacterium; assembly: GCA_947445035.1. Taxonomy (GTDB): domain Bacteria; phylum Myxococcota_A; class UBA796; order UBA796; family SXON01; genus SXON01. Next base: position 114,071 of record CANFCK010000006.1, on the reverse strand, counting down.
GGTCGGTGCGCGGATCATCGAGCGGGTGCCCGGCCAAGGGGCCCAGCGGCCCTCGGTTCCAGGCCACAACCGCCTCGGACAGCTCCACCACGGTGACCCGACCACCGGGCGGCAGATGGTCTAGGACGGCACGCAGCGTGTACCCCATTCCGAGCCCGCCCACGATCACCCGCGCACCGGGGCGAGTGGCCCGCGACAGCGTCGCCATCTCCTCTTCAGAGCCGTGCATGCGGTTCGACATCAGGTCGAAACCGTCGGCACGGATCACCAGTTCGGCCTCGCGTTGCCAGAGGCTCAGCTCGGTGTCCTGCGGCGTCCACGCCGTGTCGAGTAGCAGCCAGGGGGGGGTCACGGCGGCCCCCTAAGGCACCGGGGCCCACGGTGTGGGATGTTTGATCGGGAACTACGAGCCGGACACCGACTGGTCGCTCGCGGCAGTCTGGCTCAGCCGCCCCGTAGCCGCGTCGGCCACCACTTGGCGCACGTAGGCATGCATTTCACCTACCGTGGTGAGCTTGCGGACTTCGACATCATCGAGCCGGACGCGAAAACGCTTCTCGATGGCGATGAGCAGGTCGGCCGCGTCGAGGCTGTCGAGGTCCAGATCATCACGAAGACGAGCATCGGCGTGGATATGCCCAGGTTCTACCTCAAACTGTTTGATGAGGATGCTGTTGAGCTCCTCGATGATCGTCTCCGCCGACTGCACGCGATCCTCGTCTCGAAGCGGGTTCATATCATGGCGCCCCGGCTCACCCCTCGAAGCGGCCGATCACCACGCTGGCGTTGATGCCGCCGAACGCAAAGTTGTTCGACACGAAGCGCCGCGGCGAGAGCGCCAGGGGCTCGGTCAAAAGGCGGATTCCCGCGACGTCGGGAGAGCGCAGATTCTTGGTGGGAGGCATGAGCCCACCTCGCATGCCGAGGATGCTCATCGCCAGCTCGATTCCGCCACACGCGGCGAGGGTGTGGCCGAAGTGGCCCTTGAAGCTCGATACCGGGACGTCGGGACCGAAGACCTCGAAGGTGGCCTGGGCTTCGGCGGCGTCGCCGATCGTGGTGCCGGTGGCGTGGGCGTTGACGTACTCGATGTCGGAAGCCACGCAGCCCGCGTCGACCAAGGCCCGCTCCATCGCCTGCCGCATCCCGATGGGCTCGGGGCTGGACATATGGGTGGCGTCGCAACTCTCGCCGTAACCGAGCACCTCCGCCAGCACGGTGGCACCTCGCTCCTGGGCGTGTTCGAGGGTTTCTAGGACCAGCATCGACGCCCCCTCTGCCACCACCACGCCGTCGCGAGAGGCATCGAAGGGTGCCGGCCGCTCGGTGGGCTTGTCACCCCAGCCGCGCACCGCCGCGCCGACGAGATCGAAGGTTGCTGCGCCCAGAACCGAAAGTTCGTCGGCCCCCCCGCACAGCGCGACCTCGGCTCGGCCCAGCCGCAAAAGATCCAAGCCCATCCCCACCGCCTGGTTCGAGATCGCACAGGCACAAGCCGCGGTATGGACCGGACCGGTGCTGCCGAAGACCAGGGCGAGGTGGGCGGGGACCGTGTGCGACATCACCCGGAGGAACGCCGTGCCCGACACCCCCCGAATGCTGCCGGTGGAGAGGTACTCTCGAAAAAACTCCTCCATGGCGTCGGGAGAGCCGGTGGTGGAGCCGGCGCAGATGGCCACCTTCCCTGCGGAGAAGTGCGTCTCGGGGATCCGTGCCTGGGCCACGGCGTCGGCCGCGGCGGCGGCGGCGTACTGCGCCATTCGGGCCATCGAGCGCCGATACTTCCGAGGAATCCGCTGCGCCTCGAAGCCGCGGACCGGGCCCCCGAGCACCACCGCGAGGTCCGCAACCGCCGCAAAACTGGGGATGCGCTCGATCCCACTTTCGCCGGACAACATCGCCTCGTACACCGCAGTCGGATCTGATCCGAGCGGCGTGCACAGCCCCATCCCGGTGATCACGACCCGCTTCATGCCGGGTGCAGCGTATCAAGGCCAAGGGGAAGGGCCTCGCGGCATGCGGAACGAACCGCCTCGATCAGCGGCCCGAGTCCGTCGATGCTGCCGACGCCCAGATACGCGCTCATCATCGCGCCACAGATTCCCGGCATGGCCACCGCCTGCCCGACCTGGACGAGCCCCCGCACGCGGGTGAGCACCGGCAGGCGGTAGCGCCCCATCTGGTCGATGGCGTGGTGGTGGCCGTAGGTCGCGCCCTGGGGAACGCGCGTGTAGTGCGCCATCGTCAGCGGGGTGCTGGCTTCGGCGCGGCGAATGGTCCAATCGGGGAATTCCGCCTGCACGCTGGCCACGAAAAGCGCCAGCAATCGCTGTTTCTCCGCCTCGTACTCGGCCGGGCGCTCCGGCGCGCCTCCGGGCCGCTTTCCGAGGTCGCCCGCCCACTGTGCCCACGACACGCAATCGGTCGGGAACAAGCCGAGCACCACGCCGGCATCTTCGCCCCTGGCCCCGGGGGCGGTGAGGAACCAGAAGGGCAGGTCTCCGGCGGTATCCACGCTCCAGGACGCGTAACGGTAGAGGTTGGCCGCGCGCAGCGGGCTCAGATCGCCCTCGACCTCAAGGTACACGCCGATGTGGCCCATGCCCGAGCGAGCCGACTCGACGCGCTCCCGGTAGGCCGGCCGGACCGCGCCGACCGGCAACATCGCCAGCACGGCTTTGGGGTGAATGGCCGCGACCACCAGCTCGGCCGCGACCGACTCGCCCGACTCCAGAACCAGACCGGCGGCAACCCCACCTTCGGTGCGGATCGACGCGACCCCACAACGAAGGCGGACCGTCCCGCCCAGCTGGACCAGCCGCGCGACGAGCACCTGCGCGAGCCGGTCCCCTCCCCCGACGATGCTGCTGGCGCCGCCCAGGAAGTGATCCGTCACCACCGCGTGGAGCCCGAACGGCGCCTCAGCGGGACCGACGCCGTACAGCGGGGCGCCGTGCCCGGCGATCACCGCCTTGATGCGCGGATCGTCGAAACACGCCTCCAGAACGCTGTCGAGCGACCGCTCCTCCCATGGCAGGATCGCCTCCGGAGGCACGCTGGCATCGAGTGAGTAGAGCCCATAGGCAGCGATGCACTCACGATGAATCGCCACGTAGCGGGCCACGCCAGCCGCCTCGTTGGGGAAAGTCTCGCACAGCCGCGCCGCCCACTGATCCACCCCACGAGGGACACGGAACTCGAAGTCAGGAAAGCGCAGGATGTCAAAGCCATCGGGGTCGAGCGGCCGGAGCTGCACCTGGTCCGCCACGCCAAGGTGGCGAAGCACCTGCCCGAAGGACTGACCGGCATCGGCGCTGCCGACATAGTGAAAGCCGGTGTCGAACCCGACGCCCTTGCGGAAGAATCGGTGCAGGCACCCACCTGCCCGGTAGTGCTGCTCGAATACCGTCACCTGCCACCCGCGTTGGGCCAAGAGGATCGCCGCCGTCAACCCCGCCGGGCCCGAGCCCACGACCGCCGCCACCCGACGGCCACCGCTCACGTCTGGCCCTCCGGGACGAGCACCGCCTGCAACTGCGCGGTGCAGACGACCTTGCCGTCGGCGAAAACGCTGCCTTTGGCCAGGGTCAGCCCAAAGCGTCGGTCGGTGATCTGCACCTCGACCCGGAGCTCGGACGGGAGCCGGACCACCCCACGGAATCGGGCCCGCTCCACCCCGGTCAGCATGCCAAGGCCCGCTTCGCCCAAGAGCGCGCCACAACACGCGAGCGCCTGGGCCAGCATCTCGATCATCACCACCCCCGGCAGGATCGGCTGCCCAGGGAAGTGGCCGGCGAACGCCTCCGCGGAGATCCGCGCGCGCGCCGACAGTCGGCGTTCATCCGCAGAAAACGTGACCACCTCGGAGAGGTACATCGACGCCCCGCGGTGCGGGATCAGGGTGTCGGGCGCAGGAAAGGTCATGTGTACAGCGTGGCGGAGGCGCGGACGGAGGAGTGGGGATCGTCCGAGGGAGCCTCGACCGAGCACAGGACGAGATGTCGATAACCGCTACCCCGCAGGAGCGTCGCAGGATCGACGCGCTCGACGTCTCCTTCGCACAGCACCCAGGCCGGATTGCCGAGCCCAGCCGCGATCGAACCCTCGGCCAGCGGAGAACCAGGGATGGTGTACGGAAAGTGGAGTCGCGACGCGCCGGTGATTCCGCGGGCGAGCACACCCGCATAGTAGCGGAGGTCGGCGGCACGACAGTCGGTGGCGCTGTGCAGCACCACCAGCGTCTCATCGTCGAGCTGAGAGGCGACCTCGCGGAGGAGGCGGACGCCGGCCCTGGTGTAGCGGTCGGCGCGACCGAGGGCGGGCGGCGCGTCGGGCCAGATTTCGGCGAGGGGGAGGGCGTGCATCTCGAAGGAGGCCAGTCGCGACGATGTCATCGCCCCGCGATCGGGTGAGGGAGCGGGCCACGGCGGGACGTGCTGGCGCCCCACCCGGCAAAAAACGGCCGCGGCGTTGACCCCCCCGAACGCAGCGTTCACCGAAACGCAGTTGTCGATCGCCGTCGGCGCGCGGACGCCGAGGAGCGGGGTTTCGGGGGGCCTGGGAAGGTCGGCGCCGCCGAAGGCCGCCACACAGACGACGGCCTCGATGACCCCCGCGGCGCCGAGGCAGTGGCCCACCACGCCCTTGATGGCGTGAAGCGGCACAGAATTCCCGAAAACGGCCGACAGCGCCCTGGCTTCAGCCGCGTCGTTGAGTACCGTGCCCGTGCCGTGTCCGCTCACAACGTCGATCTCATCGGCAGTCAAACCCGCTCGCCCGAGCGCAACACGAATCGCCCGGGCCAGGCCGTCTCCGTCCGGGCGCGGCGCTGTGAGGTGGAAGGCGTCCTGGCTCGTCGCCACTCCCGCTAGCTCGGCCAGCGCGACCGTCGCGGTGTTGGCCGGCTCCAGGAGGACGGCAGCAGCGCCCTCACCGAGGAGGAGTCCGTCGCGATCGGCCGCAAACGGGCGCGCGCCCTTCGGGCCCAGGGCGCCAAGGCCGGCGAAGCCCGCGTGAATGTAGAAGGAGTGTTTTTCGACCCCCGCCACGACCACGGCGTCGCAACGCCCGGCGCGCAACCACGCCGCCGCGATCTCGAACGCGGCGGTCCCCGACGCACACGCCACCGACACGGTGAGCACCGGGTCCAACCCGAAGCGCCGCGCCACCGCCCGCCCGGGCTCGGCCCGCCAGCCCCGCTCCTCCTCCGGCGGCGCCCCCCGGCGCATCCAGGCCTCGAAGCTGCCGGAAATGGCCCCGGAGGTGGTCGCGACGACGAGACCCACGCGCCCTCTGTCCCGGGGCAAGACCGCAGCGACCACCTCGGCAAGCAGCGTCTCCGCGTCTACCGCTTCTGGAATCGAGGCGACGGGCGTCGAAAACCCTTCGAGGGGCCGGCCCAGGCTGTGCCCAGCGACCAACGCGTCGCAAAGGCACTCGACCCCACGGCCTGCGGCTGTCCACGCGTCCATGCGAGTGACGACCACCTTCACGGAATCAGCTCAGCAAGGCTTCCCACGCGGGTCCGGGCGGTCCACGCAGCGAGCGCGACGGGCAACTCCTGAAGGGTGGTGGCGTTGCCTTCGTGAATCAGCACGATATCCCCTGAAACCGCGCTGGCGAGCCGCTTGCGGAGGCGCGCGGCTGAGATCGGGACGCCGTCCCCCGTCCGCACGCTCACCCATACGACCGCGAGTCCCGCCGCCCTTGCGGACGAAAAAAGCCGCGGGCTGACGACGCCGAACGGGGGCCGGAAAAACCGCACCGCAGGGGCGCCCGCGGCGGCCAGAGCGCCCACTCCCTCTCGCAACCACGCCTCCCCGGCGGACGGCGAGGCCCACGTGAGAAAGGCGCTGTGCGTCAACCCGTGCAACCCCACGTCGTGCCCGGCACGAACCACCTCGCAGACCAGGTCCGGGTGCCGACGGACTCGATCGCCGAGGAAGAAGAAGGTGGCGCGCACCCCCGCCGCGTCCAGGATGGCCAGCAGCCGGGGCGTCGAGGCTGGGTCGGGGCCGTCGTCGATCGTCAGGGCGATACCCTCGGGCACAGTCTGGATCGACGCTCCGAAGAGGCCCAGCCCCGGGCGAGCCGAGGCCAGCGCGCCGACGCCCAGGGCGCCGAGCACAAGCATGCCCGCGACGAGCCACCAACCCACTGCGACCGCGCCGACCGCCGCTCCACAGCAAGCCAGCACGCCTGCTTCTCCGCGCGTCACGCCGTCCGCCGCGCCTCGATGTACGACGCGATGGTGCCAACCGAGCGCCACGCCTCGCGGGCGCCCTCGCCCTCCGGCATGCGGACCTTGAACTCCTCCTCGATGTGGATCGCCAGCTCCAGCGCGTCGACCGAATCCAGGCCGAGGCTCCCCCCGAAAAGGGTCTCGTCCGTCCCGATTTCGGCCGGCTTCACACCTTCGAGCAGGAGCACGCGAACCACCATCTCCTTGAGCGAGTCCTGTAGTTCCACGCCACCCATTAACATGAAAAGGGTGACTCGCGACCGGCGCAGCGGCCTCTCCCGCACTCCAAGCGCCCCGGCCGGATATGCGCGCCGCTTCTCGGGGAGCAGACACGATGCGGTGGTTCAGGGAGCGCTGGGAACGCGCGAAAGCCGCGCTCCGGACCGAACTGACCTCCCATCTGGAGCCGTCCGGCATCTTCTGGGCCCTCTTCACCGGCGTTTTCGTGGGCGCGAGTCCGTTCTGGGGATTCCACGTGATCTTCGGAATCCTGGTCGCGAGGGTCCTCCGACTCAATCATGCGCTCGTGCTCCTTGGCCTGGGCATCAGCAATCCACTTTTTGGTCCCCCGCTCCTCGCCCTCGAGGCTGCGCTGGGTTCGTGGTTCTTGGGGCGGGGGTTTCGGCTTCCGACCGTTGATTTCTTCGGCGCATGGGAGCCGATTCTGGCCGAGGGTGGCGAGCTGCTCATCGACATGCTCGTCGGCAGCCTCCTCTTGGGGCCGGTCCTCGGCGTCATCGCGGGAGGCGCGGGGGTGTGGCTGGCGCGGCGGTGGCGGGCGCGGAAGGGCAGCTAGATCGAGCTAGATCTCCGGCCCCTTCGGCCCCAAGATCCCGTCCTCAGCGCCCTCCTCGACGGCCTCCCCCGCCTCGACATAGCGAAACGTAGAAGCAATGCGCCGCACCTCGACCGGGCCCCCCGCCTGGCCTGGATCCAGGTCCCACGCGCGCACCCAGGCCGCGCTGGATTCGCTGACCCGGCCGAGCGCCTCCAGGGCACGGGCCCGCAGCGCCTGGGGCTCGGCCCGATCGGGCGCCCCGGCAACCGCCCGATCCGCCGCCGCCAACGCCGCGGCCCCATCCTTGAGCCACAGCGCCGCTTCCGCCTCGACCGCAGGGCGCCGAACGTCATCCAGGGCCAACATCTCGGGCACCTCGCCGGGCGTCGTCTCCAGGCGGGCGCGGGCGCGAATTCGCGAGGCGACCGCAACCGGCGCCAGGGCCGCCGCGTCCTCGTAGCGTCCCAGGGTCAAGAGCAGCGCCACCTCAAGGGCGTCGGTCGGCGGGCCCGGATCCCGCTCTCGGAGCGCTCCTATCAGCGTTTCAGCATCTTGGTATTCCCCGGTCTTCACCCGAAGGTCGATGCGCCGCCGGACCGGCGCGGGGTTCTGAGAGGCGACCGCCTGCCAGCGCGCCAAGAGTGGATCCAAGGCCTCGGCGTCGCCGGCCGCCTCGGTGGCGACGACCCGGAGGGCGGCCACGGCGGGATCCCAAGTGAACTCCGTCGGGAGCGCCGCGAGCGCGGCGACCGCGGCCTGCCCCTGCCCCGCGGCGAGGCGCGCACGGGCCAGCGGGAGGATCCAGCGAGGATCGCCAGGGGCAGCGCCGGCGAGGGTTTCCCAGGCGAGGAGTGCTTCCCCGATGTGGCCGGTCATCGACAAGAGTGCCGCCTGATCTGCGGCGAGCAGCGGGCTGGTTGGCCGGACCAGCTGTGCGCGGGAGAGCGCCACGGCAGCCTTTCCGCCGTCCACCGTCGTCGCGACTTCCCAGCGGGCGTGGACCCACTGCGCCAGCGGCTGCTGGGGGTCCAGGACGAGAGCGCGCAGGACGGGGTCGGCCTTGCGGTCCCCCGGCGTCAGCGACGGCGGCAATATCCCGTAGAACTGGGCCGCCGCGCGGCCGGTGATCAGCTCGGCGTAGTCGTCATTGGAACCAGGGCGACCCCACGCGGCGCGCGTGCTTTCGTCAACCGGCACGTCGAGCGCGGCCGCGGCCCCTTCCAAAAGCGCCGCCACCGCCGTCCAGGGCGACTTGCTCGTTGCGGTCGCGACCGTAGATGCGCATTCGCCCCCCGCGACACACAGTTCCAACTCCAGCTCGATCGCTTCCGGCGTCCCGCGGGCGCTCAGCCGCGCATCGACGTGCCGCGCGGCCGGGGCCCGCTCCCCGAGGAAAGCGACGGGCAGCCCGTCCCCGCCGACCAGCGGAACGACGCCGGAAATGTCGGCGAGCCCCAACTCGATCGCGACCGTGATGAGTCCACGGAATTCGGCATCCCGCGCGAAGCCCTGCGCCACCTGCAAGGGCGACAGACGCACGTCGGTGAGCACAATCGGCGCGGTGGTCGCGACCGCTGTTTCCGCCTCCGGTCCCGCCGCGTCCTCGCTGCAACCGACGGCCAACAAGAGCGCGAGCGGCAGGGGCGAAAGCACCGCGTTCCGCTTAACCCGAACGGGCAATGGAGGATGCCCCCCCGCGCCCGTGGCGAGCCCGCTTTCGGCGGATTGGGCGCTTTGTCGTCCGGCTCGGCGTGGTGGGGATCCTGGCCGGCAGCGCGGGCGGACTCTTCGGCTGGCAATGGTTCGACACCGAAGTCCTCTCCACCTTGCCAGAAAGCCTGGGCGAAGCAACAGAGTTCCGCGTTCCATGTTCCGTCCAGGTGTTCGACCACCGGGGCGAACGGGTGGACCAGTTCTACCTGGAACGGCGGGTGTGGGTCCCGTTGTCCGAGCTGCCGGACCACGTCTGGCAAGCGTTCATCGCCAGTGAAGACAAACGTTTCTTCGAACACGAGGGCGTCGATCCACAAGGAATCCTCCGCGCCCTGTACGTGAACGTCACGGGCGGCGGCACCAGCCAAGGGGGCAGCACCATCACCCAGCAGCTGGTGAAGAACCTCCTCGTCGGCAAAGAAAAGAGCTACCGACGGAAGCTCCGCGAGGCGGTGCTCGCCTACCGGCTGGAACGTGAGCTGTCCAAGATGCAGCTGATCGAACTCTACGTGAACTACATCGCGCTCGGCAACGGCAACTACGGCGTCGAAGCGGCCGCCCAGGACTACTTCGGCGTCTCGGCGCGGGAGCTCAATCCGGGGCAGTCGGCGCTCATCGCGGGGCTGGTGCCAGCGCCCTCCAAATACTCGCCGCGGCACGATTCCGAACTAGCGGCGTCGCGACGTGAGATCGTGTTGAAGCTGATGGTCGGCCAGGGGTACCTGACCGCCAGCGTGGCCAGCCAGCACCTTGCCGACCCCGTCGTTGTCCCCCGCGCCAGCAGCGCCCCCGAGACCGGCGCCGCCTACCTGACCGAGGTGCGGCGCGAGGTGCGCCGGATCTTTGGCGAGGACATGCCGTTCCTTGAGGGCATGCAGGTACACACCCCCTACGATCAAGCCGTCCAGCGTGTCGTAGAGGAGGCTGTGCGGGACGGGCTCGTTGCGCTCGAAAAGCGGCAGGGCGCGCGCGGGCCGACGCGGAACATTCCCGAAACCGGCCGTGAGGCCTGGCTGGCGCGGGGGGACCGGCTGCGCATCGACCACGATCTTGGTGCGTTCCGCCCGCCGGAGCCTGGGGAATGTTTCGCCGCGCTCGCGGACGACGCCGAGGGCGCCATCTCGGCGGGGCCGTTCCGGTTCAAGCTTGATGCCAGCGATCTCGACGTGAAGGTGCGTCGTGCCCGGCAGGGTCAAGGCGACAAGGACCGCCCGGCGGCCGAGTCGGCGAAACCCCTCGGCGCGGTGCTCCGACGCGGCGACGTCCTGGAGGTCTGCCTGGCGCCGGCGGCGGAGGGCGCGGGCATCGTTCATCGCAAGGCGCGCCCGTGGGCGGAGAGCGCCGCGGTGATCTTGGACAACGCCACGGGGCACGTCGTGGCGCTGTCGGGGGGCTACGACGTCGGCCTGGAGGGGTTCATCCGCGCCACGCAGGCCCGGCGTCAGCCGGGCAGCTCCTTCAAGCCGGTGGTCTACGCCAGCGCGATCATGGCCGGCCATCGCCAGACCGACATCGTCTTTGACGCGCCCTTCTCGATCCCGGGCACCAACGGCCTCCCCTGGTCTCCCAAGAACTATGACGGGAAGTACCACGGGAACATCCCGCTTCGCACCGCAATGGCGCTGTCGCTGAACACGGTCGCCGTCCGCCTGGGCGTCGAAGTCGGCATCGAACGCGTGGTGTCCCTCGCCCGCGGCCTGGGCGTGCGCTCCCCGCTTCGGGGCGACCTGACGGTGGCGTTGGGCTCATCCGAGGTCACGCCGATGGATCAGGCGATGATGTACAGCTCCTTGGCGCGTCTGGGGGTGCGGGTCGGCCCGGTGTGGCTGACGAGGGTCCTCGATCGCAAAGGCAAGGAGCTGGCGGCAGAAGGCCAGGTCGTGTCGCTCGGCGGGACTGCGCGCACCCTTCCCGGTGGGCCGGGGGAGCGGGTGATGGACGCCGCCCACGCCTACGTGACGGTCGACATGATGCGCAACGTTTTCTTGGCCGGGACCGCCAAGAAAGGTCAGCGCGAGGGCATGGACTTCGCGGGGAAGACCGGCACCACCAGCAACTTCGTCGACGCGTGGTTCGTCGGCTACAGCCCCCGCTACACGGTCGCGGTGTGGGTGGGCACCGACGGGCAGTCGAGCCTCGGCGACAAAGAGACCGGCGGCAAATCTGCGCTCCCCGTGTGGAGTCGCATCATGGAATTCCTGCCGAACGTCCCCGGTGAACGCTTCCCGGTGCCGCAGGACGCGGTGCTGCTGCCCGTCGAAAATGGATGGTTGGGGTACACCCGGGACAATCCACCGGAGGGAGTGCTCGTCGTCCCCGCGCTCTCCCCGCTAGATGCGCTCCCGCCCTTTGGGCTGTCGTGGCCGGCGGCACGCGCCCACGTCGCGCCCGAGCCGCCGATCGGCCCGATGCCGGCGATCGTCCTGCCGAAAGCGGACTCCGCCAAGGGGGACGTCGAGGAGGGAGCGGATGATCCCACCACCGCCCCCCCGACGGAGGCTGTCCTGGACCCGGAGGCGCCGATCGGCGAGGAGTTGTAGTCCCCATGTCGCGACACGGCCGTGCCGCGGTGGCTGTGCTCGGCGCGCTCGCCGGGATTGTGCTGGCCTGGGCGGCCACCCGACACGGCCTGCACTTCGTGGATCTGGTCGGCTTTTCCCGGCGCGGCGCGGAGTTGGCCGCCGGACTCCCCGCCTCGGACGGGCTCTACCCGCTGGGATACCCCAGTTTGCTCGTGCTTGGTCACGCCGCAGGACTCGAGGTGCTGACGACGGCGCGCGGCGTCTCGGTGCTCCTCGGCGTTGGGGTCGTCGCGGTGGCGGGGGCGCGACTCGGCGCAGCCGCGGGGCTGTGGCTCTTGGTGCAGGCCCCGTTTCTGGCCTGGGCCACCACCGAGGGCACCGACCTGCCGGCGGCGGCACTGGCGCTGGGGGCGGTGCTGACGGCGTCGCAACCGAGACTGGCGGGGCTGATGCTCGGGGCCGCGCTCTGCCTCCGCTGGACCGCTGCTGCCTGGATCCCAGCGGTGCTGGTCGCCGCGGAGCCAGGCACGCGGCGCACCGTTTTCGCGTTGGCGCTCGCCGGGACGATGCCGCATTGGCTGGCGTGCGCGTGGTGCGGGACGTTGGTGCTGCCCAACCAGGAGATGAACCTGGCCATGGCCGCGGGCCCCGGCGCACCGCCAGCCGCGGCCGGCACCTGGGCCGCCCTCGTGCGCATCCCCGCGGGCCTCGGCCGGGCACTCCCCCACGTGCTGCCCGACCTGACCAGCCGAGTGGGCGCCGCGTTGCTCGTCACCAGCTGCATCGGGTTCGCCCGCGACGTGCAGGGCCGGGCGGATCGTCGTCTGGCGGTGGCGCTCGCACTCGGCGCGGGACTCCACACGCTGGCCCTCGCAGCGGTGTTCGCCAACCCGCGACTGGCGCTCCCCGCCACGCTGGCGGCCGCACTCGGTTTTCCGATTTTTTGGCGCCGGCTTCGCCCTTGGGGGGCAACCGTCGTGACCGCGGCGGGCGTGCTGCTGGTCGCCGGGGCCGCCTGGACCGGATGGAGAACGCTGCCGGCGCTTGCGACTCCGCCGCCGGAGGTCGAGCTGGTCACGGCGTTGCACGAGGCGCTCAAAAGCGGCACGACCCCGATGGTCGGCTCCGTCATGACCAACAGCGCGTTGGCTCACACGACGTCCGACGGCTGGCTGCGCCCGGGTATCCAGCTCGGCGGGCTCTACGTCACCCCCCGCACCACGCCCGCCGAGCTGGGCGCCTTGGCCGACGCGCGCGGCCTGACCGTACTGGTCCTCGACCCGACCCGCCATCGCCGCGATCACGCCGGCCTGACGGCACTCTACGAGGCGCGGCTGGTGTCCACGGATGGCTGGCGGCGGCGCGCGACCGGGCGCTGGCGGGTCTGGGAGCGGGAGGCCGCCGCAGAACCATAGGGTCCCGGATCGCGGGTCAGTTTCCGCGACGCCCGCTGCACTACCCCGTCAACGATCGCCCCGAGCGCTGGAAAACCGACGCCGCCTTTTCATCGGACAGGCGGTACAACGCCCAGCCCGCGACGGGGAGGCCCACGAGGCAACAGGCGCCGCTGCACGGCACCGCCGATACGCCCAGGAGCACCCGCACCAGCGTCAGGTTCTTCAGCGCGCGCATCCGCAAGCCCGCTACGATCAGGCAGATCGCGAAGACCATCGCAGTGAGGAAGCCCAAGAGCGGCCACGCGTTGGCGGTGAGCAGGTCGCCGTAGCCTGAGATGCCGCGCGTCAAGATGATGTCGGCGCGCTGCTTGAACACGTTGAAGCCCGCGTAGGTCAAGGCCAGGCCTGCGCCGAGCATCGACATCGAGGCGGTGACCAGCATCACCGTGCCCAAGGTCCGGATCGAGGCGGCATACTCCCGATATTCGGGACGATCGTGCAGCGGCGTGTCCCCTCGTAGACGGTAGGTGGGGTCGTAGCCAAGTCCGGCCGAGATCCCCTGTCCGAGCGCTCGCGGCGTCGACTCCTGCACCCACCAACCCTGTGAGGGTCCTTCCGTCAGCCCCTGACCGGCCTGGTACCGACGCTCCAAAAAGCGAGCGAGCCCGGGCGAGGCCGCGGTCCCGCGCACCTGCGGTATCGCTCGCATCTCGGCGACGGAGGGGCTGCCGCCCTGCCCACGCCAAGCGAGAAAGGCGACGTTGTGGGCGCGTGCGTCGGCGAGCACCCGGGCGCCAATCGCGGCCGGGGCCAGCCCGGCGTAGGCATGGGTGAACAAGGTGTCCGGACAGGCCACGTGCACCGAGACCCCGGCCACGACGCAGCGGTACACCCACTCCTCCCCCGGGTCGTAGCCTGGGAAACAGAGCCCCACGCCATCGACCCCGCCGCCCATGTACACACTCCCGGCGTTGAAGGCGCCCGCTTCGGGCACCTCGCCACCGAGGGTCACGTCTGGCAGCCCCGCCTCGACAAAGCCGCGCAACAACCACGCCTGCAGGTCGTCGGCGGCGCCGATTGCGGGGGGAATCACCACGCCGGACGAATCAGTCCTTGAAGATCATGTTGAGGAACTCGAGACCGTTCTCGTTCTCCCCGATGCTCTGACCGCTCTGCAACTTCTGGCCCAGAAGGTAGGCGTCGTAGGCGAAGACCCAGGCGGCCATCATCCCGAGGCCGCAGGTGATGGGCCCAATCACCCAGCAGATGATGATGGCGATGATCGCCTTCTTCTTCTGGCCGAGCAAGAAGTACCCGATGCCGCCGTTGAGGAATAGCCAGTTGGCAACCGCGCTGATGATGGGATTGGCGTCAGGCTTGGTGATCATCTCGCCCATAGTGAGCTCCAGAATGGAAGGGGTGCCGGTAGCGGCGGCGCTGCGGTCAGCCGGGGCGACTGCCGAATGCTCGTGCTGCATACTCCGACCTCAGGCCCCGGGCAACCCGCGATCGCTCAGATCGCCAGCCCCGCCGGCAGAATTGGCACGAGTCCATCGGCGGCCACGATGTATTCGAAGACATCGGTGCCCCACTCGCCGTTGCCACGAACGGCGGTGAAGGTGACGTTGATCGCGCCCGCTGGAACGCCGAAAACGACGAAGACACCCGTCTCGCCGGTAGAGCCGAGCCCCGCCGTGGAGACCCCGGTGTCGTCAAGGTAACAACCGGAAAGCGTGGTCCCGTCTCCCGCGATGACTTGAACCTCGACGGCAGGGAATTTCGGCCATTGGTTGGGATCGTCGGTGAGCCCAGCGTTGGCCCGCGCTTCGCCGAAGACGACGGCGCCAGCATCCGCGCGCGTCTCACACGCGGTAAAGGGCGCGGTGAACTCGGTCACCCACGCGGGTGTCGCCACCCAGGGCAGGCCGGCCTCAGACTCGAAATCCCCGAGGCCCGCCACCCCCGAAAACGCGGTGGTGACGTGGTCGTCGGCGGCCACGTTCAGGAAGAAGCTCGCTCCCGCGCCCACCTCGACTTCAAACCCGCCGGCACCGTCGGAGGTGGCCGTTCCCACCACCTCGCCGTCCCGATTCTGGGTGGTCAGGGTGGCCCCGACGACCGGACTGGCGTCCTCCGACGGCGCGTCGTTGACCACCCCGGAGAAGAGGACCGTCGTCGCCCCCTCACAGGCGAGCAGGTGCAAAACCACCCCGCTCACGATGGCCCCGTCAGATACCAGGCCATGATGACGTCGCCGCCATCGGCCTGATAGGCCTCGCTCGCGTCCAGCCAGCTTACGACGACTTCGCCAGGGGCGGCGGACGAGGCAAACCAACTGATGGGACCGGAGGTCACCACCACCGCGACGCCCTCGTCGTCCTCCAGCCAGCAGGGGGGCCGATGCTCGCCGTCCGCTGCGGCGATCGTGATGTGCTGGCACTCCACCGCGTCGTTCAGCGGCCGCCCGATGACCAGGACTTCGTCGCGTCGGGCCACGTCCACCCACGCATCCCCGTCCCCCATCAACGGATCAAAAAGGTCTTCGATCCACACGTCGGTCACCCCGAACAGCGCCCCGGAAAGCCAGTTGCCATCGACCTGGGGGGCGTCGCCCGCCCACACGGTCGGCCGGGTCAGCTCCGAGGTGATCCGGACGAGCGTCGACCCCGCCGGCTCGACCCTGACCTCATAGTAGCCGGCGTAGTCTTCATAGGGTTGCTCGGCGGCAAGCTGGGCATCGGCGAGGAAGGGCGCCGGCCAGAAGGTGACGTTGCCCTCCGCAAGCCGCTCCTCACCCGGGGCGTTCACGTCCATGTAGACGTAGCCAGCCCAGCTGACGAGTCCGTCGTCATCCTCCGCCACCGAGTCACACCCGAGCAAAAGCGCTACCACCACCATGGGGTCAGCATAGCCCGGCCGGGGGCGCCGTCGTGCTACCCGAGAAGCTCCCGCGACGCCAACTCGCGCCCCAGTTGGGCGCGCACGAGGCCCGCGGCCACCTCTCCCACCAGAGGACTCACCACCCCGTCCACCAGCTCGCGCAGGGGCGTTCGGCGCAGGCGCTCCAGCTCCGCCAACACCGTTTCTGCCACCACCACGCCGCCGCCACACCTGGCGTGCACGGCGCCGCCGCCAGCGGGCTCCAGATGCATGACTGGTTCGACAGGACCGCCGCACGCACCGCACCGATCGAGGGCCGGTCCGACCCCGGCAAAGGTCAGCGCCTTGAGCTCCAACGCGGCTGCGAGCGAGACCGAGGGGTCGGCCCGGAGCGCGTCAAGAAGCACCAACCAGGTGTCGAGCAGCCCGAACTGTTTGGGCTCAGCGTGCGCCTCCCTGGAGAGGGCGCCCACCAGCTCGCACCCGTACTGGGAGAGCGCCAGCCGGCCGTAGCCGGAGCGTAGGTGGATCCTCGGGTCCTCGACCTTCACGTCGACCAGGGTGTCCAGCCCGCCATCGCGTCCGTGACGCAGGTGCAGCCGCGCTCGAACGCCCACATCGAGCCCCGCCGGCTTACGACGACCCAACCGCTGAAAGGCGCCGATCTTGCCTTCGGTCGGCGTCAGCAGCTTCAGTATCCGATCGTCGTCGGCGTATGCAGACACGGAAAGCACGATGGCGACGACCTCCCGCCCGGGGTCACGCACCGGCCGACTTCAACAGGATGGCCGCGGTTCCGAGGTAGATCGTCAGCCCCAGCGCGTCCATCGCGGTGGTGACGAAAGGTCCAGTGGCGATGGCAGGGTCGACGCCCAAGCGCCGCAGCGTCAGCGGTACGGCGGTGCCGACGAAGGACGCGCTCGTCATCCCCGCGAAGAACGCCACGGCAAGGCTGAATGCCACCTCAGGCGCACCGTATCTCAGCCAGCAATAGCCGGCGATCATCAACGCGAAGGCCAGACCAAGCGCCGCGCCGTTGAACACTTCCGCGCCGATCGACTTGCCCAACGCGGTGTCGATGCGCCCGGTGGCGATGCCGCGCACCGTTACCGTGGCGGCCTGAATGCCCACGTTGCCTTCCATGCCCATGACCACGGGGATGAACAGGCTCAAAACGGGGTCGCCGTTGGTCAACGGCGCGAACTGGTGGAGGATCTCGGAGCTGCCGAGCCCGCCGAGCAGCGTCACGAAAAGCCAAGGAAGCCGCTTCAGCGGCGCCAACAGCAGGTTGCCCGACGACTCTTCGTCGGTTTGACGCACACCCGCCATCAAGAGCATGTCCTCGGCCGCTTCCTCCTTGATGACGTCGATGACGTCGTCCACGGTGACGATGCCGACCAGGTGACCCGCATCGTCCACGACCGGCACCGCGAGCAGATCGTAGCGCCCCGCGATGCGCGCCACCTCTTCCTGGTCGGTCTCCGTACGCACCAAAATCACGTCGCGAGACATGATGTCGACCAACCGCGTGGATGGCGGGTGGGTGAGCAGGTTCCGGAGCGAAGTGACCCCCACCAAGAGGCCCGCCTCGTCCTCGACGTAGGCGTAGTAGATCAACTCCTGATCGCTGGCCTCCTGCACCGCCGCGATTGCGTCGCGACAGTTGCTGTCGTCACGAAGCGTGAACGCGGTGGGGGACATGATCCCGCCTGCGGTGTCCGGCGCGTAGCCCAGCAGCTCTTCAACCTCGGCCCGCTCGTCCCCCTTCATCCGGGCCATCACCGCCTCGCGCACGGCCTCGGGGAGCCGCTCGAGCAGGTCGGTCTGATCGTCCCCAGCCAGATGCGTCAAAAGCGCGGCCACCCGCTCGGGCGGCACGTCGGTGACGAGGTGGAGGAAGTCATCGCCGTGCACGCGTGAGAGCACGTCGGCGGCGACCGAATCCTGCTTGAGCTGCGCGAAGACCAGCCGCTGCTCTTGCGCAGCGAGGTGCCCGATTACCGCAGCGACGTCTTCGGCACGCGCTTTGGCCACCACCTTGGCCAGGGGCGCCGGATGCCCACGACGGGCGAGGCGGCGGATTGCATCGACCCGCTGCCCAAGAAGGGTATCGCCCATTGTCTACCCTCCATGGTCATCGATGAAGACCAGCCGCCGGGCCCGCGACTGGGCGCCGAGCGGCTTCAGGGTCCGACCGTTGTACACCAGCGACACGCCCTCGATGGCGTCCAGTTCGATGGTGAGCCGATCGTGGGCAGCGAAGCGGACCTGGCGACCGGTCGGCAACGCCGCGCCGAAGACTTCCCGCCCGTCGGCAACCACCCGCGCACGAACCCCGCTGTCCGAGGTGACCAGCAGCACCTGATCAGGTGGGATGTCCACCCCCTCGACCTCCACCGGGGCGGCACGACTGGCAAACCACAGCCCGCCCAGCAGGATCGTGGCCGTCGCTGCCCCGAGAAGCCCCATCCGACCCACGCGGCGGAGGCGGGCCACCGGACTGGTGAGCGTGATGGTGTGCTCGTCGCCCCGACGCACGTCGTGGACCGGGTCGGGTTCGACTTCCGGGGAGGCGGCAGGGCGCCCCGGGTGGGCGACTGGCCTCAGCACCGCCGGCGCTGGCCGGGCGGTCGCGGCACCGACCACGGCATCGGGAAGGGCCAGGAAGGACCGATATTGTTTGGTATACCCCGCCAGAAACGGACCCGGTGGAAACGCCGCGGTGTCCCCACGCTCCAACGCATCCAGCCACTTCATCGGGATGCGCGTTCGCTCCTGCACCTCTGCGAGGGACAGGCCAGCGCGCTCGCGGGCAGCGCGAAGCTCCGTCACGCTATCCCCCCGAACGCGCGATGCAGCTGCGGGCTTCGTCGAGCATCGGCCCGTCCAACGCCGCATCGGTGACATGGCGGAGCGACGCCGCCGCCCGGTCGAAGTCGCCCAGGCCCGCCAGGATGCAGCCCGTCCGTAGATAGCCGCCAATCGCTTCTTGCGGGCAGTCGTCCGTCAGGGTGGCGTAGTCGCGAAGAGCCTGATCCATCTGCCCTTTTTCTTCGTGTGCGAGGCCGAGGTGGAACCGGGCCGGGCACATCTTCGGCGAACGACGAAGCGCGTCTTCGGCACGGGCAATGGCCTGGTCGATGTTTCCAGCGTCCAGGTGGGCGCGGGACAGATTCGACAAGATCATCGCCGGGTTACGGTACTCAAGGTCGGCGAGGCCGTGCTCGAGGACCACGATGGCCTCGCCCGGCCGGCCCACCGTCACCAAGAAGGCGCCGTAGTTCACCAGGATCTCGCCCTCGTCGGCGTTGACCCGCAGCGCGTCCTTGAACGAATCTTCGGCCAGCGCCGCCTCACCCTTGGCGGAGTACGCCATCGCGAGCGCATTGTGCGCGTGCCAGTTGCGCGGGTCGAGCTTGACGGCCTCGCGGAGGGTGCCCACCGCGCCTTCCGGATTGCGTTCGTTGAGGTAGGCCACGCCCAGCTGCGTCTTGGCGCTGGCGCGGGAGGCCCGCTTCTCGGAGATGCAGCCGCCGACGAGGAGGACAAGGCCGATCGCGAAGAAGGTGCGCATGGCGGAATCCTATCCTAAACCGGAAGGTATTTGCCGAGGATCGGAGCGAGCCGACGCCGCGCCGACTCCGGCACGCAGCCCGGCTGCGTGAGCACTGCGTTGGCCAGGGCGTTGGACATCGGCGCCGGGCCGCCGTGGGCGAGGATGCGGGGGACGGCAGCGGCCACGACTTCCCGAGCCAACGACGCGTTTTTCATCAAAACCGCCACCACCTGATCGACGGTGACGTGGTCATGATCGGGGTGCCAACAATCGTAGTCCGTGGCCATCGCCAGGGTGGCGTAGGAAATCTCCGCCTCCCTGGCCAGCTTGGCCTCGGGCATGTTGGTCATGCCGATGACGCTGGCGCCCCAGCTGCGATGGA
Organism: Deltaproteobacteria bacterium; assembly: GCA_947445035.1. GTDB lineage: Bacteria > Myxococcota_A > UBA796 > UBA796 > SXON01 > SXON01. The sequence goes on along the minus strand of CANFCK010000006.1, from coordinate 94,602 downwards.
GGTTGGATTCGGCCTTGCTGGAGAACGCGGGGCCCTCCATGCACACGTAGGTGCCGCCGTCGTGGGCGGTGGCGCCCGCTTCCCGGCACGCCTCGAGCAGGTAGCGCCGCAACGTCGGGCACACCGGGTCCCCAAACGCAACATGGGCGACCACCCCGTCCTCGAAGAAGGTGCTCTTGCGATGCACGGTCCTGTCGATGAACTGATCGATGACCACGATGTGACCGGGGACGATCTCCGCCTTGAGCGAGCCCACCGCACTCACGGAGATGATCCACTCCACCCCCAAGGTCTTGAGCGCAAAGATGTTGGCGCGGTAATTGACCTCGCTCGGGTTCTTCTTGTGACCGCGACCGTGGCGGGGAAGAAAAGCCAACTCAGCCTCGCCGAGCCGACCGAGGATGATCGCATCGGAGGGGTCGCCGAAGGGGGTGGAGACCGTTTCTTCCCGCACGTCGGTGAGACCATCCATCGCGTAGATGCCGCTGCCGCCGATGACCCCGATGCGCATGTGCTCTCCAGCCTCGTGCGTCTATCATCGCGCGATTGGCGCGGGTACTGCGACCCCGGGGGATTCGAAGTAGATTCCCCGGGGGCGACGAGGCCAGACGGGGCATCGTCGGCGGGCGCGATGCGCCTTCGACTCCGACGTCGACCACCAGTTCGCCGCCGCCCACGGGTGACGCCACCACCGTCCAACCCTGCTGCACGCCGTCGGGGCCCGCGGCCCACCACTCGGTCAGGCCGGCGTCGGCGTACTCCAGCCGGGCGATGCAGTTGCCCTCGGGATCGTCGCGCCCTGGCATGCAGGCGCCAAGCTCCGGGTTGACGGGAGATACCGCCTCGAATCGGCCTCAAAGCTGTGCGCCGCGTCGCGGATCCGGGCCGACACCTCGTCCATCCAGGGGTCGCCGGCCACACTCGGGAGCGGCTCGCGCTCCGTAGAGCACCCCACCGTCACGAATGCGAGTAAACCGGAACGCGGGAAGAGGGTGCGCATCGGGGCTCCGCTTCGTTAGGTGCGGCAAGTATGCGTGCTCGCAACGCCGCGCCACCCGCCGTCGCCGCCCGCTCGACCGGGCGCCGCGCCCGGAAAAGGGGCCCACTCCGGGGCTGCGGGAGCAGCCGGCCGCCCCCGTGAGCAGCTGGAACGCTGCGCCAAAAACCCTCGGTCTTCGTCCTCCCAGCGCCGCCCCCCTACCACCAGGCCGGCTTCGCCACCCACGTGGGTTCTCCCCACGCGTACGTAGCGTCGGCCCCCAACGCTGAAAGCACGTCCGCGACGCTCTGATCGTCGGTCCAGGACAGGTAGCGGAAGGTGGCATCCTCGTCGTCAGCCCGGACCGTGCCCCCCAGCGACGCCGCGAGGGCCTCGATGTCTCCCTCGGCTGTTCCCACCACAAACTGCACGTGCACCTCGCCACCGAGGTGGTCCGCCGCCTGGGTCATCGTCTCAAAACCGGCGTCCACCCCGTCGTAGTGGAGCACGAAGAGCGCACCGTCCACCCCCGAGAAGGTGCTGGATGGAAAACTACCGGTCCCGGCCGGCGTGTTCTCGCAGTCGTCCCAGGTGAGCGTCGCTTTGAGCTGCACTCCGTCGGGCAGAGCCACGCCCGCCCAGCGCCCACCATCCGCCGGAGACAGCGGTACCGTCGCGATTGCAGCGCCATCGGCCGCGTCGGTCAGGTCCGCTGACATCGTACACGTGGACTTGAATGCGCCGGCGTTGGTGCTGCCGGTGACCGCCAACCACGGCGCCGCCAACGGGGCGACGAAGGGCTCGGCGGTGTCCGCCGGCTTCTCCTCCTCCACACACGCCACCAGAACCAGCAGAGCCCCGGCTACTCGGTGCACTTCGGCCACCACGACGGCTTCTTGATCCACACCGGCTCGCCCGCGACGTAGTCCTTGCCGGCCGCCGCAGTGAAGTCGCTGAGCACCTCGCCCACATTGAGCTCGGTCTCCCACGTCAGATGGTAGGTGTTGCCGTCGTCACTGGTCGTGGTCAGTTCGGCGGTGAGCCCCAGGTCGGACGCGAGCGCCTGCACGTTCGATTCAGGGTAGCTGTTGGCCACCGTCACGTTGGCCTCGCCCCCGAGGAAGTCGCCATCTTCCACCCCTTGTTTCAAGGCGGAGTACCCGATGTTGACCCCGGTGTACCACAGCGCGAATATGTACCCTTCTTCGCCGGAAAAGGCGCTGGACTCGTAGGTCTTGTCGTCGGCGGCGTTGCAGCCAGTCGCGGTGAACGAGCCCTTGTATTGGGTGTTCCCGGACAGGCGCGCGCCGGCCCAGTCGCACCCCTTCGCTGCCAGCTCGATCGTGGCCACCGTCGAGCCGTCGCCGTTGTTCTTGAGCGTGAGGTCGAGCTCGCAGGTGCTGTCGACCGTGCGGGTGGCGGCAACCATCACCGCGTAGGGATCGCCGTACACGATGTCCGGGGGCTTGACCGCGGTGTCGCCGGTGTCGACGTCGTTGGCGGTGTCGACGTCGAGGTCGCCACCCTTGGAGTCATCGCCAGCGCAGGCGGGGAGGAGAAGCAACAGGGCGAGGAGTTTCATGGCGCGCGCAGTGTAGCCTGGGGCTCAGACGATGTCGTCGAACACGTACCGGGTGGTGTCGAGCCCTTCCCCTTCCCGCCGAATCCGAATCGCCGCGATCTTGTCGCCATCGACCCGAGACTTGCTTTCGTCCGCCTTGCCAAGCTGACCACACGCGGCGGAGATGTCGCGACCACGTGTCACCCGAACGCTGACCTGAATGCCGTGCGTGACGAGGTGGTGCTGAAACTGGCGCACCAGCGCGTCCGTCGGCCTCTGGATGTCCCGATCGGGGTTTTCGTTGTAGGGAATGAGGTTGACCTTGGCCTTCTGGCCGCGCATCAACTTCACCAACCGCTGGGCATCGGCCATCGAATCGTTGACCCCCGCCATCATCACGTACTCGAAGGTGATGCGCTTGGTGGCCTTGAGCGGCAGGGTCCGGCAGGCCTCCATGAGCTCTTCCAAAGAGTATTTCCGGGTGATCGGCATCACCGACCGCCGCTGCGCGTCGGTCGTGGCGTTGAGCGACACCGCGATGTTCACGGGCAGCGCTTCCGCGAGCCGCTGCAACTGAGGAACCAGGCCCACAGTAGAGACGGTGAGCTTGCGGTGCCCGAAGTTGAGCGCCTGTTCGTCCAGGTAGATTTCCAACGCCGGGATCAGGTTGTCGATGTTGTGGAGCGGCTCGCCCATGCCCATCATCACCACGTTGGTGATGCGGTACGTATCGGCGAGGCGCTGCCGCACTTGCAGCGGTTGGTTGCAGATTTCGCTGGGACGCAGGTGTCGCCGCAGTCCCAGGTCCCCGGTCAGGCAGAACGTACACGCCATCGCGCATCCCACCTGCGAGCTGACACAGAGCGTGTTGCGGGCGTCGTCGGGGATGAGCACCGACTCGATGCGCTGGCCGTCCTCGGTCTGGAACAAGAACTTGTGGGTGCCGTCGACCGACTTTTGGACCGCGATGACGTCGAGGAAGGCGATGTAGTACCGCTCGACCAGGAGCGCGCGAACCGACTTGGCGACGTTGGTCATCTCGTCGAAGCTGGCCACTCCCCGCTGCCACAGCCACTTGTACACTTGTAAGGCGCGAAACTTCTCGCTACCGAGGCCGGTCAGCGCCGCCTCGATCTCGGGCAGGCTCAGGCTTTTCAGATCGATGAGGCCGTCGGCGCGGGTGAAGACAGGCATGGCGAGCGGCCGAGCTAACCCCGGTTCCAGGATAGGCCAGCGCCATGGACCCCGCTGCACTGCTCGCTACCGTTCCCTTCGCCCATCGCGCCGACTTGGACATCGTCCACACCGAGCCCGGCCACGTCGTGGTGCGCATTCCCAACGACCCTAAGAACCAGAACCACGTTGGCACCGTGCATGCAGCGGCGTTGGTGCTCGTGGGCGAGACGGCCGGCGGCCTCGCGATCCTGCAAGAGCCGCGGTTGCGGGGCTACCTGCTCCTGGCCAAGGGCCTTGCGATTCGCTACCGAAAGCCGGGCACCGGCGCATGCAGCGCGTCGGCGCGGATCACCGAAGAGCAGGTGCTGGCCGCGATCGCAGGGGTGGAAACGATCGGGAAGGTGGATGTTCCCCTCGTCGTAGAGATTCGCGGGGAGGCGGGCGAGGTCGTCGCCGAGATGACGGTCGACTACCACCTGCGCAAGCGGGGGTGAGGCGGAGGGGGGCAACGCCTCCTACCCGACCCGGTCCCCTCAACTCACGTGCACCCGGACAGGGACCGCGGTACCCGCTCGAATGTGGATTGCGCTCGTCACCCTCGGCCTCATCGCGGTTGCCGCCGCGGGCTGGGTGGCGTTCGGCGCGTGGAGATTTCGGACCTATCACAGGTTCAAGGTCATTGATGTCCCGGCCTCACCACTGGCCGGCTACCTGTGGAGTGAGCTCCAGAACGTCACCACGCTCGCGCAGTGGCAGGTTCGTGGCGCCTTCGCCGATGGGCTTCGCCAACCCATCGGCCGGGTCACGGGGCCGCCCGTCGTGTGCATTCACGGCATCACGCAGGACGGTTCGAACCTCTGGGGGATCCGGGGCGCGCTGGAGCGAGTGGGGCGGCCGACGCGCGCGGTGTCGATGGGGCGGGCGCGCTGGCGCCTGCGCTCGTACTGCGCTCCAGTGGAGCGCGCGCTTCGCGAGACGATCGCGGCGTCCCCCGACGGAATGGTGGACGTGGTCGCCCACTCCCTCGGCGGCCTCGTGCTCCGCGTCGTTCTGGCGCGACACCCGGAGTTGGGCGCCCACCTTCGCCGCGCGGTGACGTTGGGGAGTCCCCATCACGGCACGGCGTTCACCCGCGGGCTGCCCTCGTGGAAGCCGCTCGAGGGCCTCCACCGCGACGGCGGGGGCGGGCTGCCCGGAATTCCGGCGGCCAGGGTGACCACCATCGCGGCGATCTCGGATTTCCTGGTGTACCCCAGCTCCACCTGTCACCTCCCGGACGCGCGCCGTGTCGAGCTCCTCGGGGTCAGCCACATCGGTCTGCTCACGCGGCCGGAAGCCATCGCCGCGGTGTTGGCGGCGATCGTCGGCGAGCCGGACGTATAGGCCAACGCGACGTCGGCGGCCGTGCCGCGGCACGAATGATGACGCGCGACGCGCAGCGGCGGCCGCCTACCTACTCCCCTCCCCGCCCCAAAAGTTTCCGCGCGTGATCGACCGCCCGCGCGGTGCTGGTCTGCCTCACCGCCTCCTCGCGGAACAGGTGCGCCGCGCCGATCGAGCGCACCAGCCCCGTGACCGAGAACACCCGGAAAAGGTCGTCGCGAACCCCACAGATCAACACCTCCACCCCCCGGGCCTGCACCCGGCGGACGAACGCGTCGAGCAGGTGGGTGCCAACCGCATCCGGACTACGCGCACGTTTGACGCGGAGAATCAAGACGCGGGTGTGTTCGTCCAGCCGCTCTTCGATGGCGTCGAGGTGGGCTTCGAGCTTGGGGCCGGCGCCGAAGAACATCTCTCCCTCGAGGCCGTAGATGAGCAGCTCGGGGTCGGGAATGTCCTCGGGGAGCCGCTCGCGCACCCAGCCCGACTCCCCGACCACGAACTCCGACAACAACATGCGACCGGCCCGAGGGACCGCAAGCAGGAAGCTGAGCAGCACGCCGATGAGGATGCAGAACTCGATGGAGACGAAGACCGCCGATAGCGCTGTCACCCCGATGATGACGGCGTCAAAGCGGGTGGCGCGGATGCTGTAGAGCAGCGCTTTTCTGTCCACCATGCGCCACGCCGTGACCATCAGGATCCCAGCAAGCGCCGCCCGGGGGATGAATCGGGCGTAGGGCGCGAAGAGCACCATGATCAGCGCCACCGCCGCCGCCGACCACACCCCCGACCACTGCGTCCGCGCACCAGCTTGCTGGTTGATCGCCGATCGGGTCAGCGAGCCGCTCCCCGGAATCGCCCGGAAAACACTCCCGGCCAAATTGGCGAGCGCCTCTGACAAACACTGTTGGTTGAGGTCCAGCCGTTGGCCGGTGTGCGCGGCGATCCCCTTGGCCATCGCGAGCGCTTCGAGCAACCCGAGGATCGCGATGGCGACGGCGCTGGTGGACAGCGCACGCGCGCGCTCCAAGTCCCACTCAGGGAGGACGAAGCTCGGCAATACAGCCGGCACCTCGCCGATGACCCGGACCCCCGCCGCTTCGAGGTCAAGCCCGGCGGTGAGCGCAGCCATGAACGCGACGACCGCCAGTAGCTCGGGAAATAACGGCAAGTTCAGCTTGGACTTCATCCACCGCACCGCGACGACCAGGCCGATGGCGACCAGGCCGACCGCCAGGGTGGCTCCGTGGACCGGCCCGCCCGTGGTGAGCGTTGCCCACCAGCGCACCAGGAAGTGATGCCCCGCGCCAGGCATCGCGGTGAGGCCAAGCAGATTCTTCATCTGGTCGAGCACCAGAAGAGTGCCCGCTCCAGCCGTAAAACCCAGCACCACCGAGTGGCTGATGTACCGGGTGAGGTCACCGAGCCGCAAAAGCGTGATGCCGAGCTGGACCAACCCGATGAGGAAGCCGAGCAGGATCACGGCTGCGAGCTTGTCCTCCGCCGCAAACGCCGCGGTCGCGCTGAGAATCGCGATGCTGGTGGCGTTGGTCGGGCCGTTGATCAGCTGCCGGCTCGAGTCGAAGATCGCCCCGACGGCGGTCATGACAATGGCTGCATACAGCCCGTGCACCGGATCCACCCCGGCTGCAAGCCCGTAGGCCATGGCCTGCGGCACCGCCACCGCCGCTACGGTGAGCCCCGCCACGAAGTCGCAGCGTAGGTCGGCGGTGGAGTATCGTCGCAACGCGTCGAAGGCAGGAACGAAGCGCCACAGACCCGTCGGCACGGGGACCGGGACCGCTGCAGCGTGGGCCATGGCGGGCTGTTAACTGCCCGACACCATGCGTAGAGTCGAAGACCTCGCCGATACCATCGGCCTTCCTGCCGAAGCCGTCCTCCCTTGGGGCCCGCACCGCGCCAAGATCCGGCTGGATGCGACGCGGCCCGCCAAAGGCCGGCTAATCCTGGTCAGCGCCATGAATCCAACCCCTGGCGGCGAGGGCAAGACGACGATGTCGATCTCGCTGGCCATGGGGCTGTGCAAGCGAGGTCGGAACGCGATCGTAGCGCTGCGAGAACCTTCACTGGGACCGATCTTCGGCATCAAGGGCGGGGGCACCGGCGGCGGTCGCGCGTCGGTCGAGCCCGCGGACGACATCAACCTGCACTTCACCGGCGACATTCACGCCATCACCACCGCCCACAACCTGCTGGCGGCGATGGTGGACAATGCGCTGTACTTCCGCGAGGGGCCCGACCCGCGAAAAGTGCGCTGGCGCCGGGCGATGGACATGAACGATCGCGCCCTTCGGCGCACCGTGGTGGGGCTGGACGGGCCGATCCGGGAGACCGGCTTCGACATCACCGCCGCCAGCGAAGTCATGGCGATCCACGGACTGTTCACCGACAGTGCCGACCTCGAGGCCCGACTCGGCCGCATCATCGTCGGGGAACAAAGAGACGGCACGGCAGTACGCGCGGCGGACCTCGGCGCGGCCGGGGCGATGACCGCGCTTTTACGCGACGCGATGATGCCCAACCTCGTGCAGACCGCAGAGGGCACACCGGCGCTGGTGCATGGGGGTCCGTTCGCCAACATCGCCCATGGATGCAGCAGCATCGTCCAGACGAGGCTGGCGTTGGGGTACGGGCAGGACGTCGTGACCGAGGCCGGCTTCGGCTTTGATCTCGGTGGGGAAAAGTTCTTCGACATCAAGTGTCGCGTGGCAGGACTGTGGCCAAGTGCGGTGGTTCTTGTCGCGACGGTCCGCGCGTTGAAGTTTCACGGCGGGGCCGATGGGAAGGCCCTCTCGGAGCCCAACGACGAGGCGCTTGAGCGCGGCTTCGGCAACCTGGACCGCCACCTGGACAGCATCGCGTCGTTCGGGGTGCCCGCGGTGGTGGTGGTCAACCGTTTCCCCGACGACCGCGACAGCGAACTGGCCCGCATCCGCCTGCACTGCGCGGAACGAGGCGTGAGCGTGGCCGTGTGCGACGCGTTCGCGCGGGGCAGCGAGGGCGCGTTGGAGCTCGCGGACGCGGTAATCGCCGCGCCGACCGGCAGCGGCACCCCGTCGTTCACCTACCCGTTGGACGCCGGCTACCACGCCAAGCTCACCGCCATCGCCACGCGCTTCTACGGCGCGCGGGAGGTGATCCTGACCCCCGACGCCCGGGTACACCTGGCCAGCATCGAGAAGATCGCGGGTACGGGGCTGCCGGTCTGCGTGGCGAAGACACCGCTGTCGCTGACCGACGACGCCAGCAAACGAGGCAGTCCCAGCGACTTCCCGATCGAGGTGCGCGAGCTCCGCTTGTCGGCCGGGGCCGGCTTCGTCGTGGCCCTGACCGGGGAGATAATGACCATGCCTGGCCTGCCCCGCGTCCCGAGCGCCGCGAGGATCCACATCGGGCCCGAGGGAAAGATCCGCGGGTTGATGCAGGGGGACTGAGGCCGGAGGCCGGAGCCCGGAGGCCTTGGGCCACCGGGCTCCGGGTGCGCTATGGTGCCCCGGTGGAGCTCAAGCCTTTTTTGCAGTCCGAGGCTACGCGCCTCGGCTTCCTGAGCGCCCGCGTGGCCGCGACCGCGCCCTCCATGTCAATGGGGCACTACGACGACTTCTTGGCCGCGGGGTGGGCCGGCGAGATGGACTGGCTCGCGACGGGTCGCGACGCCCGCGCCCAGATCGAGACGCTCCTGCCCGGCGCGCGGTCGGTGCTGGTCATGGCCTTCGACTACACCCGAGCGTTGCCGCCAGACCCGGGGGGGCTGACCGGTCGGGTGGCCAGCTACGCCTGGGGTCGCGACTACCACAACTTCGTCCTCCGCCGTGTTCGCAAGCTGCAGGCTGCGTTGCGGACGCACTGGCCCGGGGTGGGCTCGTACTCTTCGGTGGACAGCCGGCCGGTCTTCGAGCGCGCCTGGGCGGCCCGTGCCGGGGTGGGTTTCGTCGGGCGCAACGCCTGCCAGATTCTCCCCGGCGAGTCGAGCCGGTTCTTCCTCGCGACGCTCGCGCTCACGGCCGAACTGGAGCCAGACGTCCCGATCGAGGACCACTGCGGCCGCTGCCGGCGGTGCGTGGACGCGTGCCCGACCGGAGCGATCCGCCCAAATGGCGGGCTCGTCGCGACTCGCTGCATCTCCTACCTCACGATCGAGGCCGACGCGCCCTGTCCGGAGGCGCTTCGCCCGCTCTTGGGGCGGTGGGTCTTCGGCTGCGACGACTGTCAGGACGTGTGCCCGCACCAACGCGAGCGCGATGACGAGGGCGAGCTCCCGACCAACGTGTGGCTGGACCTGCCCCAGCTGCTCAGGCAGTCCGATGAAGACCATGTCGCACGTTTCCTGGGCTCACCCCTGCGACGCGCAGCCGGCCGGCGCCTCCGCCGCAACGCCGCCTACGTGCTCGGCAACCTCGGCGACCGCGCCGCACTACCCAATTTGGAGGCTGCAACGCGCGAAGGGGGCGTTGTCGGTGATGCTGCCGAGTGGGCCATCGCCCAGATCGGCGCGCGGTAGCCTTACGCCTCTGCCGCGTCCGACGATTGTCCCTCCGCAAGCGCGGTGAGCAGGGCCTCCTCGACGAGTTGGGCGCGGCGCAGCGGATCATCCACGGCGAGGTACTCCTGTCGCGACAGCGAGGCACGCATGAGGATCGGCGCGAGCGCCGCCGGTACCTGCGCCGACGGCAAACTGCCGAAGCCGCGGACCACCTGCCCACCCCGCGGTCCCATCCGCGCCAGCATCGGCGCCACAATGGCAAAAAGACGTCGTCCAATCTCGGCGAGCGCCTCGGGTGCCTCCCCTTCGGGCAAAAGCTCCGCCGAAAAAACCCGGTAGGCCGCCGTCGAGTCGCGCTCCGCGAGCAGGCGGACCCTGCCGATCGGCTCGATCACGATGGTGTAGTGGCCGTCGGGCAAGAGCCGGGGCGAGACGATGCGGCCCACCGCCGCGTACGGGTACAGCACCGGGTTCGCGAGCTGGTCGCCTTCGTGGCCGTCGACGATTTGCGGCACACAAATCAGCCCGTCGGCGGCGAGCGCATCCGCCACCAGGGCAAGGTAGCGGGGCTCGAAGACGTGAAGCGGTAGGTTGGCGCCCGGCAAAAGTACCATCCCCGGTAACGGGAAGACCCGCAACTCCCCGACTGCCAGCGCCAATGTTTCGCGGTCCATCCACCGGAGGTACGCACGGCAGTGCGCGCTGTCCAGGCGGCGGCCACGAGGCCATCGATGATATGGGGCCCCGTGCTCCTGCGGGTCCAGCGTGCGGATGGTGAGCGGCGCATCACCGTCGATGAGCTGGAGGAAGCCATCGTCACCGGCGACGTGCTCGGCGAGATGCCACTGCAAGTGGAGGGCCGGTGGCGACGCGCGTCGGAGTGGCCAGCTTGGCCGGCGCTCGTCGCTTCGCCGCGGGCGGAGCTTTTTCGCATCTGGCGCCGGTCGCAGGTGCCGTGGGTGACCGCGTGCACGCTTGGGCTGCTCCTGCAAATCCACGTCGTGAGCCTTGCCCTCTACCGCGCCGACACCATCTGGGTCTTGGAGGCCATGACGCGCGAATCCAGCGGCATCCTCGAGCGCGGCGAGTGGTGGCGGCTCTTGACGTATGGCCTGCTCCACAGCGGCTTCGGACACCTGCTCAGCAACGGAGCGGGACTCCTGCTGGCGGGGTTGGGCCTGGAGCGCCTCGTCGGTCCCCGCGCCACGCTCGTGATCCTCGTGGTCTCCACGGCGGTCGGGGGGGCGGCCAGCGGCCTCTTCCTCGCCGAGGTCCCGAGCGTCGGCATCTCCGGCGGCGTCTTCGGAATGCTCGGGGCCAGCGCCGTCCTCGGGGTGCGATACCGCGACTCGATCCCGGCCGGCTCTCGCGCCGTCTTCGGCGGCACGACGCTGCCCTTTGTCCTCTACGCGCTCTACACCGGCACCGAGTCGCAGGGCGTCGACAACTGGTGCCACCTCGGCGGTTTCGGCAGCGGCCTGACGATGGGCGCTGTGCTCCGGGCCGACGTCCCTGGATGGCGCCACTGGAACCTCGGCACGACGTGGGCGCTCTCCGTTTTCACCGCCGTTCTCCTTTGTTTTTCCGTCGTCCTCGGCCCCGTGCTCCTGCCTTGGACAGCCTGGGAGGCGGACGGCGCCACGGCCCAGCGCCCGTCGTGGTGGAGCGTCCAGGTGGGGCGCAGCGGCCTGTCCGGGTACGGCAACCCCGACCGATCGACCACGGTGGCCCTCGACACCGAGCGCCGGGCGGCGCCGGCAACGCCGACCGAGGTCTTCGAAGAGGAGCTGCTGGACGTGCGACGGGTCGACCCCGCCGCGACCATGACGCCCGTTGGCGACAACGAGGCGGTTTTCCACTACACCGTGGACGGCACCGACCGGCAGCTGGCGCTGCAGGTCCACGTGCGCGGGCTTTACGTCACCGCCGCGGGCGTCGACATGGTCGTGGGCACGCCGATGGGTCCGCTTCTCCGGAAACGCGTCCTCGACGGACTCGTGCTCACCGTGCCAAACGACCTGGAGGACGACCTCTTGGGGGAGGGCTCGCGGTGGTGGAAGTCGAGGCTACAGGCCGCGGTGGCGCGCGCCGCATTGGGCCAGGTGGAGGAGAGCCGGCCGGGGTTCGCCGAAGCACGCGCCTCCGGAAACGCCCGCGAGGTCGCGATCGCAGAGCTGCGGGTGCTCGCGGCGCTTCGCCATCCCGATGCCGAGCCCGCGATGACGCAGGCGCTGACAGAGTGGCCGACGGACTCGGCCATTCTGCGCGCCGTGGCCCTGGCTAGCGACGAGCTCGGTTTGCCTACGCCTTTGCCGCCGCAGCCGCCAGCGCGTTGAGCCGGTAGCCGACGCCCCGGACGGTCTCGAGCCTGTCCCCGGCGGGCCCGAGCTTTTCCCGGAGGCGCTTCATGTGGGTATCGACGGTGCGCGTGCTGAGGTCGGGCGGCATGTCCCAGACTTCTTGCAGAAGCTGCCCCCGCGTCTGTACCCGGCCGCTGCGCCGTGCCAGCGTGGTCAAAAGGCGGAACTCGGTCGCGGTGAGCTGCACCTCCACGTCGTCCACCCAGAGCCGGTGCGCGGAAGCGTCGATGCGGAGCGCGCCGACCCGCAGGGTACCGTCGACCTCCGTGGCTGAGCCGCCATCGCCGCGACGCAGTACCGCGCGAATCCGCAAGACCAGCTCGCGCGTGGAAAAGGGCTTGGTGACGTAGTCGTCCGCGCCAAGCTCGAAGCCGACGACGCGGTCGAGCTCTTCGCCACGGGCCGTCAGCATGATGATCGGGGTGCCCGTCAGGGAGGCCTCGGCGCGCAGGCGTCGGCACACCTCCGTGCCCTGCATCCCCGGCAACATAAGGTCGAGAAGGATGAGCGACGGACGCATGGTTGGCGCCACCGCGAGCGCCTCGGGGCCGCTCGCAACGGTCCGCACCGTGAACCCCTCCTTGCCAAGCGAGTGCTTCAGCAGGTTGCGGAGGTCCTCTTCGTCATCCACCACCAGAATCGAGCCAGGAGTTTGCACGTCCCCATTGTAAGCACCGTTCGGTGACAAGAAGGCAACTCCTCAGCAACAGTGCCGGTTCAGGGTGCGCACGCCGTGGCTTCGGCCACGACGGCGTCGTGCCGGGCGTCGAGCGCTGACGACACCGCGCCGACGCCTTCCGACCAGCTGGTTCCGGTCTCAGCGTACCAGGGGTCGCGGGACATCGGCTCGGTCAGGTATCCCTGCACTCGAGCCAGCTCTTCCCGCAAGGCCGATGGCGACGCGATCTCAGCGACGCGCAGCACCTCGGCGCAGTAGTCGTCCTTCCAGAGCACGCGCACCCGCTGGGTAAGCTCGGGCGACGACCCCCAGGGCGGATGCAGGTCCCAGATGCTCGCCGACTCCGCATTGGTCATCGAGAAGGACTGGTCCTTGTCCCAGGGGATCACCACGAAGGTCCCCGTCGCGGGATCGTCGTAGAACAAGAAGTTCTGTCCGGCCCCGGCGAAGCCGTCGACGTCGGGAAGCACCATGTCCACGGCGATCTCGGTCAGCCACTGCGGTACGTTTGCATGGGCGGGCAGGCACTCCAATAGCCCCGCGTCATCTTCATTGGCACACTTGACCAGCGGGATGATGTCGGCGGCCAGCTGCTCGAGGGTGGTGTCGGCCTTGGGGGCGTACTTGGCGTCGTACCGGTCGGGATCGTCCCCCTTGTCCTCGAAGTCGGCCGTCCCCCCGCAGTACCCTTCCGTCTTGTAGAAGCCGCCGCTGTCATCGGCAAAGTGGGCGTCGAGGAAGGGGTCGTCGTCGGCTTCTTCGGGGAAGGGAAACACGCCTTGGAATTCGTCGTTGATGTACACCTGGACGTGGCCAACCCGGGGCGCGGTCACGCCGGCTCCCCGCATGACCCACTGGCCCAGGCGCTCACGCAAAAGTGAGTAATCTCCTTCGGTTCCCATCAGGTTGATGTTGTGGAGCTCATGGAAGTTCTGGGCGGGATCGAGCTCGTTGAGCGAGACCTTGAAGCCCCATCGTTGCCCCTCGGTGAGCGCCGAATGCCCCCGGTAGCGGAGGCCTACGCGCTCATAGGTCTCCGACTTGCCCGTGCGAGGGTTCTCGTAGACGAGACTGGCCTGAAGATACAGGCGATCGTCGCAAGAATCGACCGGGATGAGTGCGTTGAGCTGGTCCGCCCAGTCGTCGCCGTCAACGGTCAACCGCACCACCGGGACATACCGATCGTCCCATACGTCGTCGTCTGCTGGACCCGTGGGCGAGCCCGGCCCCGGCAGCGTGTCGCAACCCCACGCAGCGAGCAAAACACTCGCCCACATCGGTGCCGAACCGACCCGCATCACTCCGCGCGACACAGGTCCCCGGTCGAAGGCAGCACCGCTCCGGACGAGGCGAGCGTGGTCAGCGACGGCGCCGCGGGACCTTGGGGAATCAAGCCCCAGGTGAGGTGGGCCAGCCCGGCCTCTTGATGCCACACATTGGGCTGGCCGTTGGCCTCGGACAAAGAACCCTGCACCCGACCGTCTACCCCGATCGCCCAGGTCGGCCCAAGCCGCCAGCTGATGCCAGCCGTGGCGCGCCCAGTTCCGGAGACGCCCTCGCCGAACCAGGGCGTGGCCTCGCCGTCCATGTACTGGGGGCCCGCCGCCACCGTGGCGCAGATGCGCCCACGCTTGCCGACGAAGTCCGCCCGCCCGCGCAGCTCGGCCACCGCGGCGACGAAGACGGGCGGGCTGAAATAGCCCCCTTCCCCGATGGAGAAACCGTCCTCCTGACGCTCGTGGTGGATGGCGACGAGCTGACCACCGACCCGGAGCGACGCCCGTTCCGAGCCCAGGCCGACGCTCCCCCACGCCACGCCTTCTACCAGCGGATTGGGCTCGATTCCCCAACCCTCGGTGTAGCCCCCCTTGACGAAGAGGCCGAGATCCAAATTGCGCGGCGTCCAGCTGGCGTAGGCCCCCGCCCAGAGCTGGCTCACAAAGCCGAAGAACTCGGTGCCGTCCCCGACCGACGCCGACTTGCCCGCCCAGGACAGAAGCGAATCTGACACCGGGGTGCGGGCGGTCTGAAGACCAACGGCCACCGCCGGCAGCACGCCGAACCGGGCGTGCCCGTGCCAGAGGGGGTTGACCTGAGCAAATCCAAGCGGGCTGGTGCCGACACGCGCCGTGGCGAAGAATCGCCGGAAGGGCGGGGTGGCGATCCCGAGGGAGGGTGCGACGCCAAGCGCCTCATCGACCCGGTCGTCCAGCTGCAAAACCACCGCGTCCAGGCTCAGGCGCACCAAACCCACCGGCGGGAAGATCACCTCGACCGGAACGTACCAGCCGCTCAGGGCCTGCTCGCCCGAGTCCCCGGGCTTCTGGAAGACACCGCCCCCGGCGACGACGTGCACACCGCGCTCTCGGGCCAGCTCAAGACCGACCGCGTCGACCGCCTCTGCAAGCCAGCGCGGCTGCACGTCGCGGGGCGGCGTGGGGGGCCAGGTGCGAGGGCCGGGAACGCGCCCCGACGGGAGCAAAAGCCGCGGCAGCGGGTCGGGCCGGATCGGCTCAGGGAGCAGCGGCTCCGCCGGAATGGTTGAGCCGCGCACCTGCTCCAGCGCTTCGGCGGCGGGCCGGTGGCGCCCCCGTTGGAGCATCGTCTGCACCAACTGGAGGCCGACGCGCGGATCCCGGGTGCGGTCCCACGCCGCTTGGAGGTGCTCCTCAGCGGCTGGCAGGCGCCCCTGGGCGCGCAGCGCGCCCGCCATGCCGATGATCGCCGGGACATGGCCTGGGTCGGCGGCGAGCGCACGCGCAAACGCGGTGACGGCCTCGCGCGGCGAAGCAAGCCCCAGCCACGCCCCGCCCAGACGCGCCCACTCATCGGGCGGATGGCCGGCAAGGTCGTCCGCAAAGCGCATCGGAACCCGCGCCTCGGGGAGGTCGCCGCTGGCGTGCAGCGCCTCCGCGCGCTGAACCAAAAGCTCGAACTCCGCGGAGCGGAGCTCGGCGGCGGCGAAGCCGCCGCCCGCCCGCCGATCGGCATCTTGAAGCACGGGGTGGAGCGCCTCTGCGGACTTGCACACCGACGCGGCGCGCACGGTCGTGCCCAGCGACCAGCGGCTTTTCGGGTTGCTCTGGAGCGCCCGCGAAACTCCGTCGACGGCCGTCGCACAATCACGCCCGTCGAGGGCGGCCGAGGCCAGAGCCGTCCACAAGTCGGCGGAGTCACCCTCAGCGGCGATCGTTTCGCGTAGGCGCACGATCGCGCCGGCGGTGTCACCGATTCGGCGCTGATACTCAGACTGCTGGACCGCGATCCGCTGCACGATCTCCCGCCGCGTGGCGAGCGCCTGGGGCGTCGCCGTGGGGGTGCGGAGCAGCTCGGCAGCCGCGCGCGCTTCGTCCCAGCGACCCATCACCTCCAGCGAACGCGCTCGGGTGACGACGGGCTCGACCAACGCTGCCTCGATCCCGATCGCCTCGTCCGCGAAGGCGAGCGCAACCTCGGGCTGGTCGCGTTCGAGGTACAGCGCGGCGAGCCCCGAGATCGCGAAGACCTCAGGGTCAAGCTCCAGGGCTTGCCGCCAGGCGGCGAACGCATCCAGCACGGCGCCAGCGCCTTGTTCGCGGAGCGCGGTGCCGCGCCACGCGCGAGCAAGGACCTTCGGCATCTCGTGGTCGGCGACGGGGTCCACCCCCCGAGGGTAGAAGTCCGCGACCAACGCTCTGGCGTCCTCCGGTTTTTGGAGGGCAACCAAACAGTTGGCCCCACCCAGCACCGCCCACGCATCCTTGGGGTCCCCCTTTACGGCGGCCTGGTACTGTTCGAGCGCCTGGGCATACGCGCCCAACCCCGCCAGCGCGTCCCCGAGACCATGTTGGAAGTACGGCTCGTCCGGCACTTCGCGCGCAAGCGCCCGCCACAAGACCACCGCGGTTTCCAGATCCCCGGCGTTGTGCGCGGCGCGGGCGTCCCGGGAGCGGATGCCATTCTCGACGAATCGGCGGAGGAGCGCCACTTGCGGATCCCGCGAGCGCGATTCGAGCAAGACCGCAAGGGCTTCGTCGTCACGCCCCAACTGGGTGAGCAGGCGAACCCTGCCGAGCAGGGCGGGGACGTGCTTCGGGCGCTGGCGTTGGCCCTCGGTGAAGAGCGCGAGCGCCCCGTCAAGGTATTGCGCTTGCCACAAAAGCCCGCCGGCGCCCAGCAGCTCGTACGGAGCAGGGTCGTCCATCAAGAGCGCGGTAAAATATGGGTCCAAAGCCCCCTCTACGTCGCCCGTCTGCTTCCGCGCCTCTGCGTCCATGACCAGGAGGTCCGCCGCCGCCGCAAGCCGCGCGTGCCGGCGAGCCGGGCTGACCTCGAGCGCTGCGGCCGAAAGCTGCCGGCCCGCGGCCTTCGCCGCGCCCCCCGTGCGCTGACCGAGGATGTTGGACAGCCCGAGTCCGTCGTCGTCCAGCGGGTCGATATCCAGCGCACGCTCAATCAAAAGCAGCGCCGCCGCGTCGTTCCCCCCCTGCTCCAGCAGCTCCTTGCCCAATTCCCGCGAAATGTACGGGTCGTCGGCCGCCGCCCGGCCGGCCTCTTCGAGCAACTGCAGTCGATTGGCGCGGGCGCCGCGACGCCAAGCTTCGACCGCCACGCGGGGGTCCAAACTCAGGGCCAGCTGCACCTCAGTTTCGGTGCACAACTTGCGCGCGTCGAAATACCGATGCCGCTGAATGTAGACCGCGAGCAGCTCGCGGCGAGCGGCATCGTCAGTCGGGTTTGCCCGGCAAAGCTGCAACAAGGTAGCCACCGCCTCGGTCAAGTGGCCCTGATGGCGTTGGATTTGGGCAAGTTGGAAACCCACCTCGCCGACCGCGCCGCCCTCGAGGATCAATCGCGCCATCGTCACGTACCCCGCGGCGGACAGCGCCTCGGCACGACGACTCCGCGTCGGGTCCGCGATCGCGGCCTCCGCGCCGGGCGCCCGAACGCCCAGCCGCGCCAGTTCGCCGGCCCGGGCCATGTCCCCCGCCGCGATGGCCGACAGGAGCTCGAGTTCACGCGCGGATGCATCGGCGCCGACACGCTCGAATGCAGCTTGCGCACGACGGGCTTCACCCGCCCGAAGCAGCGACCGGCCCATCGCCCGCGCGCTCGCGGCGTCGGCACTCGGAAGCAGACGGTCCAGCTCGGCGACCGCTGCTCGCATGCTGCTGGCGTCCCCGAGGCGCGCTTCGGCATGGCGGAGCACGATCAGGTTGCGACCCGGAAACTCCGGAGACTCCAACAGGCGGGCGTACACCCCCGCCCACCCCGGGCGGCCGTCGGTCTTGCCGATCAGCTCTACCAGAAGCGTCCGCGCCCTTCCCGAAACCGCCGGGTCGTCCAAAAGGCGGACAAGCGCCTCGATGCCGACTTCTTCCCACCCAGGCCGGCCCAGCAGGCTTTGGGCGAGCGCCACCCGCGCGGAACCCGACAGCGGCGCGTGCGCGAGCGCATCGATCTCGGGGCCCGGCGCCGCGAGCGCGACCGTACCGATCCAAAAGGAGGCAAGCAGCACAATCATACCGGCCCCTCCTTACTCTGCCATAGGGCGAGCCCGAACCAGATCCAATTCTGTCCGTAGTAGTCGTTGGGGTCCCCCCAGCCGTGGCTTGCCCGCAGCGGCGCGAGCTTTTCCGCCCACACCCGACTGGCGACCGCCGGGCGCCGGAGGCTCCACGCCGGCAAAAGGGCGCCCCACATCCCGGGGTATTCCCAGTCCACCGCGGCGCGCCCGTCCGCGGCGATGATCCCGGGAATCTTCACCGGACCGTCGGGGCGGGCCAGCAAGTTTTCGTAGGGGCCCAAGAGCCGTCGGGCGCGTCGTTCGTGGTGCCACTTCACCTCGGCCGCCAGCGTCCACCCCACCCGGAAGGCTTCGAAACCGAAACTGCCGTCCTTGGCTTCGGCCGAGGGCACGACCGCTCCGGTCACCGGATCGAGAGAGCACCAATCCTGGTGAAGGCCACTGGGGCTGCGGCAGGCCGCAAGCAGCTCGTAGCCATCGTCCAGAAGGCGCATCCACGGGCGAGTTCGGTCGCGACGGGCGAACTCCCGCCACGCGAAGGGCAAAAAGTACGACGGGTTGACGCGGAGTGGCACCCCGCCCCGCGCCCACGGCCCCGGCAAAAGGACCAGCTTCCCCGCCACCTCAGTGACTTCCTCGGCCCAGAGTCGGTCGAGCAGCGCCAACGCCATCGACTCGTAACGGGGTGATTTCCACCGGCTGGCCGCCCCGAAAAGCGCCCAGATCATGAGCTGGTCGGCGTCAGACGCGGGCTGCTCGTCGAGGACCGCATACGATTCATCGTCGCGACGCCCCCAACGCCAGGCCGCCAGCCGCCCCTCGTCGCCCCCCTGGAGGTTTGCGACGGACCAGCGATGCGCCCGGTCGAAGGTGGCCCGATCGCCCATCCACAGGGCCCGGACCATGGCGTAGGCCTGCCCCTCCGAGGTGGTGACCCCGTTCTCACGGAAGTCGATCACCCGGCCGTCGGCGCTGAGGTAGACCTTCTGGTAGTCGACCCAGGCGGCGCGCAGCTCGGCCCCGTCGCGACCGTGCGCGGGCACGGACAACCAAAGGAGCGCGGATGCGGCGGCGAGGGCAGACACCGGCGGCTAGTCGCGGTTGCTGCGGGCCTGCGCGAAGACCCTGACGAACGCGGTGAGCAAGAACACGCCACCGATGACGACGGCGGCGAGCACCCACCAGTTGTCCTTGATCTCGCGCGTGGCGGCCGTCGCGACCGTCAGCGAGCCCCATTGCGCCTTGGATGCGACGTCGAGCGAGCGGAACTCTCCGTCGGCAGAGACGATGACTACGTTTCCGTCGAGCTTCTTGACCTTGCCCAGGTCGGTGACCGCCTCGACCAACGGGCCGAGCCCGTCCTCCCGCAGCGCGCGAAGCACCAAGACCGCGCGCTGGTCGTTCGCGGGGGAGAAGGTCTCCTCAATCGTGCCGTAGGGTGACCCGACCGTGGCGTTGAGGAGCACATCCTTCCCATTGGCCAACAACCGCTCGGGGCCGCCGGTGAGGCTCAACCCGCCCGAGCCGGCGAGGCTGTCGTACAGCGCATTGGCGGTCGCATCGACCAACAGGATGAAGTGTTTGTCCTGGCGGTCCGCGAAGGCGACGTCCACCGCCCGCAGGAGCGTGAAGTCGGGGGCGGGAGCGTGCGTCAACCGACCGAGTCGCGCGGCGATGACGAGCCCCGCCGAGGCCGCGCGGCCGTCCGGGGAGTCGGGGAGCACCACCACCGTTCCGCCGCCGGCCGGCAGCGCAGTCAACGGCCACATGCCGTGCCGCAAAAGCCCCAGGTCCGGCATCTCCGCGACGTGATCGCGGGCCATGTCGATGGTCGACGTTGCGTAGACCGTTCCCCACAGCTGCTTGTCCGAGACCCGCTCGCACTCGTCGAACTCGCGAGGGAAAAGGTGGAACACGATGTCGATGTTGGACGCGGGCTCGACGAGGTCCTGAGGCAAGGGCACCGAGACCGAGGCCGTCGCCTCGCCGGAGACCTTGTCCAGAGGCACGCTTCGGAGCGTCAGCCCGCCGAGCCGGACCTCCATCGTCGACAGCCGACTGTCGAGCTGCGCGGAGTAGGCGTAGTCGACCCGGATGCTGCCACCGCCCGGCTGGGCGAGGGCATCCCCTTCCAAACGCAACGGCACGCGGATGCTGGCGGGGTAGTAGCCGCGGACGGTCTGCGCCGCGATGCCCAGGTCAGCGAGGGTGAACTTCGAGGCCGGCGGAGCGGCGAGCGGGTTCTGGCGGGTGGGCGGCGGGTTGGCCGGGGTCAACGCGTTGACGAAGGACACCGAGCCGGAGAGCACCTGGTAGCGGTCCTGTCCCGCAAGGGCCTGCGCGGCTCGCTGCAGACCGACCGAGCCCCCACCGGTGACGACGATGACCGGCAGGGTCGGGTCGCTGGGATTGGGAATCATCGCCACGAGGCCCTGGTCGTCGGCCAGCTCCGAAACTCCGGTCAGCGCGAGCGCTTCGGGGATCTCAGCGGCCGTGCCGATGATGAGCGCCGGCGTCAATGCTGCGGCGGCGGAGGCGACCGGATCCGCAGCCTCGACCTCGCGGTAGTCGGCCAGCCGGCCGAGGGCGAAACCGACCGTACCCAGCGCTGCGACGGTGTCGCGGGAGGGTCCACCGGGCGTGACCAGCGTCACCAGGGTCGGACCGTACCCGAGCTTGTCGACCAACGGGTAGGGCCACTGCAAAAGCTCAGCCTCGATCGGCTTGCGGACGTAGGCCAGCTCGACCCAGGTGCTGGTCTTGATGCGCGTCCACAACGCCGCGTCGAAGGGGTCCTCACAATCGTCGGTATAGTGCTGAACGACGTCGAACTGGAGCTTGTTGTAGTCCTCGAGCATGCCGCGCGGCACGCGGATGTCCGCCTGCCCCGAGAGCACGTTGTCCGCCGTCAGCGTGATGGTGCCGATCGGGTGATCGTTGACCGAGACGGTGAGGTGGGAGCGGTCCGGAATCAGCGCCGCCGAGTGCTCGAATTCTACGTGGACCACCGGATCGGCGATGAGCGTCCACCCTCGTGGCCGGGTGAAGGTGATGCTGCGCGTCGCGTGCACGCCGTCCAGGCGAAGATCGTCGCCGAGGAAGAACTCGTCGGCCAGTGACGCCTGGTACACGCCAGAGGCGGCGGGGAACTCGCCCGGAGCCGCGTTGGCAGTGGACATGAGCCCGAGCACCAGGGACAGGCAGATGGGAAGGTTACGCATTGTTGAGCTCCTCGCCGGCTTGGGACAGCGCGGCGTAAACGGATTCCAGTCGTTGAAAAAGCTCGCTGGGACTGACGCCCGAGCTGAGCTGGAAACGAATCGAGGCGAGTTCGAGCACCGCGGAGTGGAGCTTGACCTCCACACCCGCGAGGTGGGGCGCCCGGTCCTGCTCCCCATAGAGCTGCCAATGTTGGCGACACGACGAAAGGCGGTCGTTCCAATCGGGTGTCAAGGCGCCGCCTTCCCCCAGGGTCCCCCGCATTTCGTCCGCGAGCCCCACCAGATCGTTGCGCGCGCGACGGAGCTCGTCTGAGCGCTCGACGTGAGCGGACGTGGTCCAACCGCTGTGCTGAGAGGGGACCGAAAACGGCCTCGTGACCGGTTCCCACCAGAAGAAAAGCACCAGCGCCAGACCGACCAGCGCCATCGGCGCGGGCAAGGACTCGAGCACGCTGGGGCGGTCGTCTTCGTCGTCGGGGCGGTCTTCGCCGCGGGCCCGGATCCCCGGCCACGCACAACGGCACACCCGGCAAATCGGCGCGGGCACGAGGTTGGTGGTCCGACAAAGCGGACATTCCCACTCGGTGTTCATGCGTCGGCCTGCCGTTCGTCGTCACGCAGGCTCAAAACCAGCGCGCGCCAGGGCGCGTAGACCACGGTCAAAAGCGACTGAAACGGGTGCTGGCTGAGGGGGCGATGCGTCCACGAGTCGGGCTCGGAGAACATCAACTCCACCACCTTGGCCTCTTCCTCACGAGGGAGGGCCGTGAACTCAACACGCAAGTCCGCCTCGCCCTGCGAGCGGAAGCGCTTGACGACCTGCCCCGACGCCCCGCGAAGCGCCGAGAAGCTGCCCTCTACATCGACGACGACATCGGTGGCATTGAGCGGGAAGCTGGGCAGGCGCAGCCGGATGCCGCCCTCACTCATGTCGATGGTTTCGCCCACCATCACGCCGAGGTCCGGCCGCGATGGCACGGTCACCCGCACCAGGTGCTCCCGCTTCACGCGCCACGTCTTCCGACGCTGCGGGCGTTCGAGCGCCACCATCACCGCGGCCGACAGGATCGCCACGTTGTAGAGATTCCACAACGCCGTCACCAGCAGCGTCCCGCGCTCGTCCGGATACATTTCCCAACGTGCTGGCGTGACGATGAGTCCGGCGATGCACATCAGCAGCAGAAGCAGGTTGGGCGCCGCGTGCCGCAAGTCGTACGAGGCCCGATCAAGCTGGCTGCCCTTGACCGTGACGTTGAACGAGCCGCTCCGAGGGGCGATGAACGCCATCGTCGTGACCACTGCCGTGTACGGCGCCAGCGCGGTTTCGTACACCTCGGCCCAAAAGGCGTGTCGCACCGACCGGGCCACGGCGAGGCCACCGATGAGGCTCAAGAAGATGTGGGGCATGCCGTACGCGATGACTTCCCAGGGGTTCGCGCGCAGGGGGTGGATGCCGAAGAGCAAGAAGAGCGTCGGCGCGGTCAGGTAGACCATCCGCGGGATGCCGAACTGGAAGTGCTGGATGGCGTTGAGGTAGTTGAGCCGCTGCGCCCAGGTGAGACCCCGCTTGAAAAGTGGATTGTCGAGACGGAGGATCTGCGTCATCCCGCGCGCCCACCGCATGCGTTGGGCAACATGGAACGCGTACCGTTCCGTCGCAAGTCCCGCCGCTTGCGGAATGTCCAGATACGCGGACCGCCACCCTTCCGCATGGAGCCGAAGCGCCGTGTGGGCGTCCTCGGTGACGGTCTCCACCGCGATGCCGCCGACGCTCTCGATCGCGGTACGGCGGAGCACCGCGCAGCTGCCGCAGAAGAAGGCGGAATTCCAGAAGTCGTTCCCGATCTGTACCGCGTGGTAGAACATCTCCTGTTCCGGGGGAACGATGTCCTCCAACCACAGGTTTCGCTCGAAGGGGTCGGGGTTGTAGAAGTGATGGGGGGTCTGGACCAGGCCGCAGCGCGGGTCGCGAAGCAAAAAGCCCATCGTGAGGCGCAAGAAGCTCCGAACCGGCACGTGGTCGCAGTCGAAGATCGCGATGTACTCGCCGGTGGTGACCCTCAGCGCCGCGTTGATGTTCCCGGCTTTGGCGTGGCGGTTGTCGCTGCGGGTGAGGTATTCGACCCCCAGCTCGGCCGCGAGGGCCTTCATCTCCGGGCGCCGACCGTCGTCGAGCACGTACACCATCTTGCGCGGCCAGTCGATCGCCCGCGCGCCGATGATCGTGCGCCGAACGATCTCCACCCCTTCGTTATAGGTCGGGATGTAGACGTCCACGCTCGGAAGCGTCTCGTCCGGAGGGAGGGCCACAGGCACCCGCGGCTGCATGATGGAGGTCTGGAAGTACCCCAGGATCAGCACGCCTACGCCGTAGATCTCGGCACCGTACAACAGGATGCTCAGCACGGCGTCGGCGGGATTGTCGAGCGCGAGCGTCGCGAGACCTCGCCACACGACGTACCTCACCGACATGCAGACGCTCAAAAGCGCGACCGCGAGCCGCCAGTTCGGCAGGCGCCGCAGCGTCCACACCGAAACCGCCATTACCACTGCGGAGATGATGGCATGCGAACGCAGCGGCAGCTCCGCGAAGGCAAAGATACAGGCCGGCAGCAGCGAGAAGACCACGCACGCAGCCAGCAAAACGGGCGACGCCACGGCCTCACGCATGAGGCGATCGATGGTCGCCGCGAAGGGCGACTCCACAGGGGAGCCGAGCTTATTTTCGTTCAACGACGCGTTCTGGGTACGCAATTATACGAGTGAGGCGCCCAAAAGTAAAGCGTGGCAGTCGGTCGCACTTCGTCCGACCCGGACCAGGATCGTGATACCGTAAGGATCATCTTGCGCTCTCTCCAACCCCGAATCTCCCTGCCAAAAGCTGCCCCGCCGGCCGCCGTCCGACGGCGCACATGATTCACAATCCTGCCTCCCAGCCTGATCGTGACCCGCTCATCGGGCGGACCATCGACGGGCGGTACCGGGTGGTTTCGTCGCTGGCCCGCGGGGGCATGAGCCGCGTTTACCGCGCCGAACAGCACCCGCTGGGACGGACCGTGGCGCTGAAGGTGCTGGCCGTCTCCGGCGACGAAGACCAGGAAGCGGAGTTCCGCCGCCGGTTCCAACTCGAAGCTTCCGTGAGCGCGCGGCTGACGCATCCCAACACGGTGCGCGTGTTCGATCACGGCGCGGTGGGCGACGAGCTGCTGTACATCGCGATGGAGTACCTGGATGGGCGCACGCTCCACCAGGTCATCCAGGCCGAGGCTCCGCTGTCTGCCGCTCGGGTGGTAAACCTCGCCCGGCAGATGTGTGCCTCGCTGCGAGAGGCCCATTCGCTGAGTCTCATCCACCGCGACCTGAAGCCCGCCAACGTGGTGCTCATGCGCCACGGGGACGACGAGGACTTCGTAAAGGTGCTTGACTTCGGGCTGGTCAAACAGCTTCGCACCGACGATGAGCTGACCGGGGTGGACGCCGTTGTCGGCTCCCCGTCGTTCATGTCGCCCGAACAGATCCGCGCCGAGCGGCTGGATGCCCGCACCGACATCTACTCACTGGGCGTGATTCTCTACGCGTGCGTCGCTGGTAAACCTCCGTTTGTGGCTGACACTTCGGTCGGCGTGCTGCTCGCCCACCTCAATCACGATCCCCCGGCTCTGGACCAGAAGACCCCCGCACTTTTGGAAAGCCCGAGCCTGCAATGGGTGATTCTCACCTGCCTCGCCAAGAGGGCCGATGACCGATTCGCCGACATCGACGAGGTCATTCGCGCGCTGCGGATCTGCGAGGCGGAGCTGCGGGGCGAGTCCTCGGGGCCATCCAAATTGTCGGCTGGGCGAATTGTCCGGGATTCGGGGCGCGCATCCCGCCCCGTACGCGGCGCCGGGCCGACGGAGCCCAGCGGATCGACCCTCATCTCGGCCATCCGCAGCCGGCGAGGACCGCTGCTCGCGGCGACCGGGGCGTTCGCCGGAATGGCCGTTGTCGGGGCCCTGGTCTTGACGTTGGCCTTGGGCGCGTGGTGGTGGAAGCAGCGTTTGGTGGGCCCCACAGTCGTGGTGGCGACGCCCACGCTGGCCGCCCCTACCGCGCCTGCCGGTCCGGTGCGGGTCACCAGTCTTCCAGACGGTGCCCGCCTCGGGCGGGGGGGCGTCGCGCTTGGCGTTGCGCCGCTCGACGTGGCCATCCCCGAAGGCGAAGTGTGGGAGTTGAGCGTGCAGGCCGATGGGCATGTGCCGGCGACCGTCAGGATTCCCTGGGATGCCCGGCGCCAGCAGGTGGTGCTGCGGCCCAGCCCCGCACGCGCACAGGCCCGGTCGACCGGGACGCGCGTCAGCGGCGCTCTGCCCTCCGAGCCTGAGGAGGCGCCGGAGCCCGTCGACGCTGCCGAGGTGCCGACCCCAACCAAGCCCCGCACAAGCGGAGACCTGAAGGACCCTTGGTCGCCGTGAGCACGCTCCTTGTCGCGCTCTTGTCCATGGCGCAGGCTGGGGAAAGCGAAGACGTGCGCGCCAGGGAACTGTACCAAAGCGGCGCGATTCTTTACGAGGAGGGGCGCTACGAGGACGCTGTCGTCGCGTTCGAAGAGGCCTACCGCCTCTCCGCCCGGCCCGCGCTCCTGTTCAACATCGCCAACGCGCTGGAGCGGACGGGGCGCTGGGGCGAGGCGCTCGACGTGCTGTCGCGGTACCGCGCTTACGCGCCGGCCGACGAACGGGCGACCCTTGACCGACGCATCACCAACCTTGAGCGGCGAATCGCCGAGACCAAGCCCGGGACGCCGGCGCCGGACTCCGCGCGACCGGACGAGGTGCGCACGGCCCCAACCGTTCCTTCGGCCGCCAGCCCCTCCCCTTTCTTTCGGCCGCTGCCGCTGGGCCTCGCGGGGGTCGGCGTCGTGTCGTTGGGGGCCAGCGCGGTCCTCGGCGGGATCGCGCTCGGCGCACACGACAACGCCGCCGCCGGGTGTGCCACGGACACTGGCGGCGCGCTCCGCTGCGGCGAGAGCGTCTCCACCGCGCTCGCAGAGGAGTCGGGCAGCGCGCTGGCGGCCGATGTGCTCTTGGGGGTCGGCGTGGTCGGACTGGGCGCCGGTCTGGGACTGGCGCTTTTCGGTGACGGCGGCGTGATCTCTGTCGGTCCGGGCTACCTCGTGGTGGCGGGGGACTTCTGATGGTGCTCTTGGTCCTCGGCGCATGCAGCTTCGGCGTGACCGACTGGTCGGCGTGCGACGCGCCCGCGCAGTGTCGGGACGCGTTCGGATTCGGCCACACCTGCGGCGAAGCCGGCTTGTGTCAACCCATCGATGACCAGCCCCGTTGCGATGCGACCTGGCCTGAAGACCTGCTCTTGCGCCCCGAGGAGTACACCGACGTGCTGGTCGTCGGCAGCCTTTTCGACCACAGCACCGACCTCCCCGAGCTGTTGTCCACACGGCTGGCGGTCAAGCAGGCTGACGAAAGCGACGGCGTCGATGGCCGGATCGTGGCGCTGGTGCAGTGCAGCTACGAAGAAGACGCCCAGATCGACGGGCTGAGCGCCGACGAGGCTGCGGTTGCAATGGCGGACCACCTCGTTTCGCTCGGCGCCTACGCGATCGTAGGACCCGCCACCTCCGGCGTCACGGAAGCCGTGTACAATGGGGTCGCGATACGATCGTTGTTCATCTCGCCGTCGGCCACGAGCCCCGCGTTGACCTACCTCGACGCCCCGGATCGGCCGGAAGGCGGGGCGGGTTTATTGTGGCGCACCGCGCCGCCGGACTCGCTGCAAGGCAAGGTGCTCGCCGACCTCGTGGCCAGCGCCCTGGGCAGCGGCGGCCAGCGCGTGGCGCTGGTGTACCAGTTGGGCCCGTACGGCGAGGGACTCGCGGAAGTTTTCGTCGAGAACTGGGCGAGCGAAGTCCACATCGCCGACCGCCTACCCTATGAAAGCGACACCCAACGTGCCAGCGCTGCCAGCGCCGCGGCGGACGCTGGCTACGACGCCATTGTCTTCATCTCCAGCGATCTGCCCGACGTCAGCTCCTTTTTGGCCAGCCTCGCCGCCGACGGAGACGCGAGTGACACGCCGATTTTCCTGGCCGACGCGGCGCGCGACGCGGAACTTTTGGCCGATACCGTCGGCACCGACGCCGAGGCCTTGTGGCCCAACGTCAGCGGCACCTCGCCGGCCGTGCCGTTCGGCGACCAGTATGACGCCTTTGCCGCCGCGTACTCCGGGGCGTTCGACGGGCAGTCGGCCAGCGACTCCTCGTACGCAGCCTATGCCTACGATGCCGCGTGGCTGACGTTGTACGGGGCATCCTGGGCGGTTGCCGGCGGGGGTGCGGTCACGCCCGCCGAGGCCGCCGTGGGCCTGAAGCACCTGAGCGACAAGGCCGCCGATAGGATCGAGCTCGGCCCGGTGGACTGGAATCGTGCCCAGGCCGCCTTCGCCGAGTTCGGCGCCATAGACGCCGTCGGCGCCTCCGGAGAGCTGGACTTCGACCCCGAAACCGAGGAGACCGCGGGCCCGATCGAGGTCTGGGGGATCCGGAACGACGACGAGCCCGAGTTCTACGTGAAGACGCTCGTGGCCCCGTGATGACCTGGTGGGCGTTTTCGTGCGCGGTCGACTCGGCGACGGCCCTGCAAGCAGGTTTGCGCGCGCGCGACTGCTCGGCCATCGGCGACGCCGCGGTCAAGGACCACTGCCACGTCGAGCTCCTGGAATGCGAGGCGGTCCGGGGCGACCGGGCGCGCGCCGAGTGTGCCTTTCGCGATGCGGAAGCCAGCGGGAGCCCGGCGCGCTGTGCCGATGCCGGCGAGTGGGTCGACGACTGCCGGATGCACCTGTGGACCGCGTCGTTCGAGCGCTGGGCGCCCAAAGACGTAGCGCCCGGAGACGCCGACGATCTGGCCGCCCTCGAGCTGGTCCCCTTTGGGTTTTCGGCTGACGACCCCCGCCCGTGGTCCGCGTGGTACCGCTGGCTCCTCGGTCGCTCCAGGCCGCTGGACCGCGCCGCGTGCCGAACCATCGCCGACCCCGACAGAGCCGAAGCCTGCCTCAAAACGGGGCTCGCGTACTACGACGACCTGCTGAACATGGCGCGGGACCGGAAGCTCTATCCATGCGATGGCAGCGCGCTCCCAGCGGTATTGCAGTACGCACCGGACGCCGAGCTCGACGCCCTGCGCGCCCGCCGGAGCGACCTCTGTCCCTGATGTTCAGCTTGTGGCTGGCCTGCCCTGCCTCCGAAGCCGACGCGTGGCAGACGGCGACCCAGGGGGGGCTACCGTTGGCGGCGGCGCTCGACAGCTGCGACGCGACCGGCACCCGCGCGGCGGCGTGTGCGGCCGAGGTGCTTCGTGGCCAGCGTGGGGCCACCGTCGCCGACTGCGCCGGCATCCAGAGCTCGACGTGGCGCGCGGAGTGTTCCTTCGCCGTCGCGGAGCGCCATGCCCGCGCGCACCAACGTGCCGAGGCGTTGGCCGCCTGCGGCCAGGCCGGTCGCTACTACCATGAGTGCATTTACCACGCGTGGACCTACGACATCCAAGGGTCGATCAAAGGCGGAGGCAGGGCCGCCTCCGAGCTCGAGACGGGGAGGTCGCTCGTGGCCTACTGGGGACAGCTCCAGACGGTCGGGGGTGATGCCACGCGGCAGATCTGGCTGGATTGGTGGTTCTTTGCCTTGAATCGGAATCAGCCCGCCGACCTCGCCGACTGTGACGCCCTTCCAGAGGGCGATCAGGCGCTGTGTCGCGATGGCACCCTGGCCTTTGCGGAGCGGGCGGTCGCGACGGCATTGGGTGAGGCGAGCCTGTCCACCCGGCGGAAAAGCCGTGTCTGTCGCGGCGCCATCGACGATGTGGAGGCGCAGTTCCCCACGCTGTATCGCCCCGACGAGGCGATGCGGGAGCGGGCGCTCGCTGGCCGCTCTCGCGGCTGTGCCCCCGCCGCCGGGCCCACCACCGGCCGGCCGTGGAACCCCATCTTCCTGGAGCATCGCCGATGGCTCGCTGGGTAGCGGGATGGCTTTTGCTCGCGGCCTGCGGCGTGCTCGCCGCAAGGTGGGCCCTCCGTCCGGTCCAGGACACCTGGTCTGTGGTGGCGGTGGGGCGCGGGGGGTCGGTGCTGATCGCCCACTACACCGTGTCCAACACGGGCCTTTTCGCCGACCAGCTGACGACCCGCGTCGTCTACCTGCGCCCCAACGCCGCGCCGCTAGCCCACCGGGCAATCAGCGGGCCAGCGACGTTGGACCAAACTGGAGTGCATGCCCCGGCCGATCGCGTCGAGCTCAGTGAGGCGGGCTGGGACGCGCGGGTCGACGGCAGCGGGTTGCGACTGCGCGGCCGCATCACCGCAACGTCCGGCCCCTGCCCTTCCAGCGTGGGAAAGCTTTCCGGGGTCCTGGAGTTCCCCGATGCCAGCGCCAGCAGCGAAGGCGCGCGGCTGGAAGGGCCGGCGGTGGTGGTGCGCACACACTTCGAGGGCGGGGCCGTCGCCAGCGGCGCTCTCTACGCCCTCGACCACAGCGGCGCGATCGTCCTCGACAATCTTTCGCCCTGCCCCGGGGCCTTCGTGCTCGACGGCGTCGCCGTCGCGATCACCCCGCCCTGGATCAGCCCGACGCCGGCGGAGTCGTTTGTTCTCACGCTGGCTGGGCACCGGGTCGCCGTCGAGTTGCAGGGACGTTTTCGGGACGAGCCCGGGTTCGACGGCACCCTGTTGGCGGAGGCCTGGCTGGCCCGCGCCGCGGGGTATCAGGAAGCGCACGTGCGCTCACAGCGGGTTCGTGTCCGCGTGGACGACCGCCCCCCGTGGACCGGCGTGCTTCTGCTCCGAGACAACTCCGGATCGGTTAGCCCGCGCCGATGACCGCCCTTGTCGCCCTCCTCCTAGTCGCCGCTCCCCGCGCCGAAGCCGGCGACCACCGGGGGCGCTTCGGATTCGGCTTCCACGCCGGTCTGGGCGACGTCGCAGCGCTGTCGGCGCGGTATGCACTCCCGACGGCCACGCCAAAGGTCAACGTGCAGTTGGAGATCAATGGCGGCGTCGCGATCTCCAGTGAGGCGCCTCTGGGCCTGCTCGTGGGGGGCCGACTGCTGTACGGCGTCGTCGCCGAAGACAACCTCACGCTGTACGGCGCCGCGGGCGCGGCCTACGCCCAGGAGTCGTCGTGGACCGGCATCCGGATCCTGCCGGCGATGGGCGCCGAGTTCTTCCTCTTCGGCCTGGAAAATCTCGGTTTCGGCGTCGAGTGGGGGCTGCAGATCGACGTCGGCAGCGAGTTTGCGCTCCGTACCGTGTCGGGGGCCCCAGCGGTGACGGTTCACTACTGGTTCTAGGCCGCTACTCCCGCCGCCGCTGGACCATGAACAAGGCGCCGAGCAGAAAGACGACCGAGAACAACGCCAATCGGCCGAGGAGCGCCACGAGCGGCAGACCCATATCCGCAGCGGCATCACCCTTGAAGCCGAGATTGTAGAGCGTGCCCGAAAGCTGCATGGCTTCCCAGTCGAGCCCTCGCGACCGAGGCGCGCCCAGCTTTTCGCCGGTCTTGACCAGCGCATCGAAGGCGAAGCGTGCTGGGTTCCACCACGTCAACTCCTTGGCGAGCCACGGCATTCGGCTAAGGCTCAGGAGCACGCCCGAAAACGCGATTTGGGGGATCAGGAGCAGCGGAAGACTGCCGACGGCACCCTCAGAGCTGGCATTGACCGCGGAGACCAGGAGGCCCAGCGCCATCCCGACGAAGCCGGTAAACGCGGCCACCGCGACAAAGCTGAAAATCGAGAAGCCATACTCGGTTACGAGAATTGGGTGCATCGCCAGATTCAAACACGCGAATACCGCGCACTGCGCCGCGACCAGGACCCCGAGAACGCCCACCTTGCTGCCGACGTACGGGCCCGCCTTGATGCCGATCCGTCGTTCACGAAGCCAGATCACCCGGTCGGAGATGAGCTCGCGCACCGCGGCGCTCATGCCGAACCACATGCAGGACAACGACAGCATGAACATCATCTCGCGCGTGGGCTGCGGAAAGACGATCTTCATCACCACCGCCAGCACCGGGGCCTGCGCGAGGAGCACCGCGAGGCCGCCGAGGTCGCGACCCTTCACCTGTGCATAGCGAGCACCAAGTGTTCGGAGCTGGGCGAGCCCGCCCGGCCGTCTCGCCACCGGCACCGGCGGAGCGGCGCTGTCAGCACGATGGGAGCGCAGCGCCAGGAGCTCTTCACGCATCGCCACGAAGCTGCGAGCGTCGTCACTGGCTCGGAACGCCGCCCCCCACTCAGCGGGCTGCTTGTCGGAGAATCGATTGAAGATCGCGTCAGGTGTCGCGACTCCGAAGTAACGACAGGCGTGGTCGGGAGGTCCGAAGAACGCGAGGCGTCCGCCCGGCGCCAGCACCAAAAGATGATCAACCTGGGAGACGATTTGCGGCGTCAGATCGTGGGTCACCACGAAAACCATGCGCCCTCGATCGGCAAGCTGGCGAACAAGGCGCACGATGTCCTGCGACGCCCGGGGGTCCAGGCCGCTGGTGGGCTCGTCCAGAAAGAGCACCCGCATCGTCCGCGCCAAGAGCTCCTGCCCCAGGTTCACCCGTTTTCGCTGCCCCCCGGAGATGCCGCGTCGCAGCGCGTCCCCGATCCGGGAGCCGCGGATGTGCTCGATGCCCAGCTCGCCAAGCACCCTCTCAACCTCGACCGCGACCTCCGCCGGCGATGACCCCGCCGGCAACCGCAACCGCGCCCCGTAGGTGAGGCTTTCTTCTACCGTCAGCTCGGGGTGGACGATGTCGTCCTGGGGAACAATGCCAACGCTTTCGCGCTCGGCGCGGACCTCGACGTGGAAGTCGCGACCGTCAAGCGTCACCTGGCCCTGGTCGGCAGGCGTGACCCCGGCAATGGCGTTGAGCAGCGTGGTCTTGCCGCAGCCAGAAGGGCCGATCATCGCCACGACTTCGCCCGAAAAAACGGTGAAGCTGACGTCGTCCAGGAGCGAGACCTGCCCGATCTGCCGGGTGAGCCGCTTCATCGACAGCGCCGCCACGGACCGTTCCCCGGTCACGTCGACCGCTTCGCCGTCCGCAGCGAGACGGACAACGAACGGGCCGATGCGAAGCTCGTCGCCTGGCCCGAACGGCGCGGCGTTGACCGGGCGGCTGTTGAGCACCGTCGGCCGACCCGACTCGGCGTCGATCACCCGCCAGCCGGTTCCGGTGCGGCGCAACTCCGCATGGCGTGGGGCCACCTGCGGATCTCCAAGAAGCACCTCGCAGACCGTGGATCTCCCGAGTCGCACAACGTCCCCGACCAGCGGAACCGTCCACCGCCCGCTGGCCAGCGCGGCGTCGTGCCTCCGGTACAGCGTCGCGAAGACGACCGGATCGATGCCGAGCCCTTCCGCCGCCGTTCCCAGCCGGAGCAGGTCGTCCCGGACCACCGCCCCGTCCGCGCAGTGAACGGCGAACAGGCTGTCCAACAACAAAAGCGCATGCTGACCGCCGTACCGGCGAGCGAAACCGTCCAGGTCGAGGTCGTCCTGGTCCTCGGCGACGAGGGCCCGACCCGCCGCTTCGCCAAAGTGGGCAACGAAGGCATCCACCTCGGCCTCACTGGCGCGACCTCGAAACTCCGGCCGCTCGGCCAGCGCCAGCAGCGCGTCCACCGCGCCGGCCTGAAACGTCGTGCGACGCTGGAGCGCAGCGCGCAGCGCGGGACGGCGGGTTTCCAGCACATCGGCCGCCGGCACCGCAACCGATACCAGCAATAGCGCGAAGTCCACCGCATAGGCGACGGCGGCGTCGTCGGGAAGCGCGACCCCCACCGCCCGGAGCCCAAGAACGACGCGTGCGCTGCGGGAGTTGTCAACGCTGGGAGAGGCCACGCCTGCTTGCCAGGTCTACTTGTAGGTCACCGCGGTCGCGAGGCCCGCTTTGGCCGTCCCGTCCTTGGTCGCCGTGGCATGCACGGCAATGTAGAAGGTGTCGGTGGCGCCTGACTTGTAGAGCAGCACCGGATCACGATCCTGGGTGCTGTCGCGACCAATCTCGTTGCCGAGGGAGTCGTACAACACGATGTCGGCGTTGACCGCTGAGTCATCGCCGCAGACCATGATCTTGTATTCGGTGCCGGCGTACAGCGTCACCAGGTAAATGCGGTGTTCGCCCTGACCCAAGGTGGCGTTGGTAGCCGTCCGGACGGCCCAACCGGAGTTGTAGCCTTCCCATATCTTGGTCTTGAGGCAGGTTTCCGCGGAAGCCTCATCGGCCAGGGCCGGAGAGACCAACGCGAGCGCGGCGAAAAGCAGGGATGAGATCATCACGACTCCTACAAAAGCGCCAGAACGGCGTCGGTCTGGGCTTTGACTTCTTTGACGTCGTCAAGGGTGAGCGTCGGCTTGCTGCTGATCTCCTTGAGACGGGTCAGCGTGGTCTGGAGCTGCGCCAGCACCGCATCGGGCGCCTTCCCCGCGCCCTCGACCGCGACGTACTTCAGGAAGTAGTCGGCCACCTGGGGCTGCCGGAGCAGCTCGGTGCCGGCCGTCTCGTTGTTCGCGGCGACGATGGCGCCGGACACGAGGTTGCTGCCTTCGAGCCAGCTACCCGCCTGGATGAGGGGCACCGCGCGCTCCCCCGCTTCGAACTTGATCTCTGGGATGATCGCCCCGTGGATTTCGTCGAGTTCCTTGACCAGGTCCTCGCGGGAGACCGAGTTGTTGGTGATCCGCGCATTGATGTCGTCGATGGTGGCGCCGATGTCGGCCCCGCCGCCAAGCGCGGTCATGCCGGTCTTCACCAGGGTGAGCCGCGCCGTGAGCTTGCCCGGAGGCGCATCCTTGACGGTGAGCAGCGCGTCGGCCATCGCGACACCCGTACGCACGGCAATCACGTCCTTGTTTTCGATGTCCATCTTGAGGGTGCGGTCCGCGACGAGGCCGCTGAGGCCGGTGGCGATGCCAGCGCGCTCGAGTGCTTTCTGCATCTCGGCGGGGGACGGGACCAACGCGACGTTTTCCGCGGCCGAGGCGAGGGCGGCAAGGTCAAGCTTGGCGGGACCGGCGGGCTCGACCGGCCTGGGCGGCTCGACCGGCGCGGGTGAATCTTCGGAGCAAGCCGAGAGGTTGCTCAGGGCGACGAAAAGAAGCGACGACAGCATTGCGAAAGCTCCAGCTTTGGGCAACGCAGGCTACGCCGCCCCTGGACGCGACGCAAGCCCCCGGGCAGAGCTTTGGCGAATCCTAAACGAGCGGGCGTCCCGCTGAAGCCACCAGCCCCGCGCTCCCCGCCTCGTAGGTCGCCAGCGCCCCCAAGCCGCCGGCCAGCAGCACATCTCGCAACGTCGGGAGGGTCCGCCGAATCATCGGCCACGCCAAAAGGTGACGGAAGATGAGGTCGTCCGGCGCGGAAGCCATCGCGGTGAGCACCACCCGCCCAGCCGGCGCGAGCTGCCCGGCGACGTCCTGTAAAAGCGCCACCACCACCCGTTCAGGCAGGTACTCGAGCAGCCCGTCGACCACGATGGCGTCCTGTGGCGGCAAGCCAAGGTGCCCCAGGCGGCCGCGCCCGGTCGCCAAGAGCGCCATGTCGGACAGCATCAGGCGCAGCCGGATGGTCCGCGGCCGCTCCTTGAGGGCAAGGTCGACCGCCTCGAGCGCCTCCCTCGAGCCGTCCACACACACGATCTCCCCGCCCACCCTGCCGAGGCGATCCAGCTCGGCGAAGAGCAAGCACGCGCTGTTGGCGCCGATCGCGAGGATGCGCGCCGGGCGACGTTCCGGAAGCGCCTCCGCGACGAGCTGAGCGGCGAGCGCCCGACGCTCCCGCAGCGCACGCGCCGAAGGAAGGTCCAAGAGCCAGCCATCGACCATTTCCCCCAGCGGGCCGTCCCCCTCGGGATGGTGCCGCGCCACATGGGCGATGGTCTCGTGGTGGCCGACGCGGCGGTCGCCGAGATCGTTGGCGAGCTCGCCGAGGTGGGAGCGCATGACATAGGCGTGCAGTTCGCGCGCCAGCTCCGCGCCGGCGGCAAGTTGGTCGGCCCGGCCGAGCGGCGCCAGGGTCGAGTCCACCTCGGCCTGGAAGCTATGCAAACCGGTGAGCACCCGCTGCTGGGCGGCAGCTCGATCCCGACGGATCAGCGGCTCGGCCTCGCCAAACATGTGCTTGACGTGACCGGCAAGCGCTCGCGCCTGTTGCGCCGCCGACTCACTGCCACCACTGCGACCGCCCGCCAGCGCGCCCATCATGGCGGTGGTGGTGATCGTGCGACTGCGGTCGACGGCCAGGCCCGCCAAGGCCCGGTAGAAGGCCGCGGCGAAGGGCGAGTCCGCGTCGAGCACGCGCAGGAGGGCCGGCCGGTCCCAGCGCTGGCAGACCGAGGTGTCCCCAGCGCGCACATCGGCGGTACGGGCCTGTTCGTTGAGGAAGCCCATTTCCCCGACCATCTGACCGCGCGCGATCACGTCGAGCACCACCGCGGGCTGTTGGCGACTGTCGATCACCTCGAGCTCACCCTCGACCAACCGGTAGAAATCGCCCCCGCGCTCGCCACGGCGGATGAGGTATTCACCCCGGGCCAGGCGCACGGTGGTGGCCGCGGCCAGAAGCCGCTCGCGGTCGCGCTCACCGAGCCGGTCCAGGAAATCCACGGCGGCTGGTAACCGGGGGGTGATAGCAGGCGCCATCGAGGCACAGATGGACCTGGTTGCGGACGCAGTCGCGCGGATGCGGAGTGGAAGTGAAGCCCAGCGCGCGGTCGTGCGCGCGGAGCTCATCGCGGCGATCGCGGCGCCGGGCGGCAAGGCCGTGCGGGAGGCCTTGGACAGCGCGCGGCGGGGCGAGTTGCTCGAAGTTCAGTGGGAGATTGAGGAGGTGCTGGAGGCCACCGCGGCACCCAAGGTCGCCGCGCCTCCTCCGCCGCCGCCGCCGCCGCCGCCAGAGCCGGAGGACCCCAATCGTCCGCTGACGTCCAAGGACCTCGTCGTGGCGTACGATGACCCCCGGGGCCTGCTCCTGCACAAATCGAAAGCCGGTGATCGGTGGTTCGCCACCCAAGCGGATCCGCAGACCGGCCAGCCCCAGACCTTTGAGCTGCACCCGCAACAGGTGGCGCAGCTCAAGACCCAATTGGCCGGCAGCCCGTACTGGGTGCTCGGCGCGGGCGCCATGGCCCCGCCCGCCCCCAAGCCCCCCGGTCCGGCCGTGCGTTGACGCGCGCGGCGTACGTCGAGGCGGCTCGCGCGCGGGCGCACACCCTGTACCTGGGTGAAACCGTCGCCCATAGAAGCTGCGGAATCGCCCTGGCGGAGACCTTCGGCCTGCCCTCGCGCAGCTACCAGTCGTTGCGAAAGGGGGGCCTGACCGGGCTCGGGACGTGCGGGGCCCTGCAAGCCGGGGCCCTGGTCCTGGGGGAAATTCTCGGCGACCCGGACCCCTGCGGAGGAGCCACGGCCGAGCTGAAAGTGGGTATCGAACAGTATCGCCTTACGCTGGCCGCCGCGATTCCCGGCTCTCCCGACGCGTCGTGCAACGAGCGCACCGCTCCCTTTGTGGACTTCGGCTCGCGGGCGCGGCTTTTGAGTTGCACGAACCTCGCGGCGCAGGCGGCCGCGGCGGTGGCGGGGGTGCTCCACGACCTTGGTCGCAGCGTGGTGATCTCGGGGTAGGTGCCGACGGCGCCGCGATGGCCGGCCGCCTCCTTCGCCGCAACGACGCCCTGGCGCGGGCCATCGCCCAAACCGCTCCGCGCGTTACCAGCCCAAACCGGGAGCCCCCATGTCGTTTGTCTTCGCGCTGATCCTCGCTTGCATTTCCCAGGAAGAATTCCAGGCCCTCCAAGAAGAAAATGCCCGCCTCGTCGCGCGCGTCACCCGGCTGGACGCGATCGTGGAGAAGGAGCGCACCACCGTGCGGGAGCTCAAAGAAGACCTCAAGCCGCTGGTCGACAAGGGGCTCTTGACGGTCGAAGTGGAAAACGGCCGGGTGACCCTTGGCCTGAAGAGCGACGTGCTCTTTCAGAAAGGCAGCGCCGAGCTTTCAGCGGATGGCAAAGACGCGCTGCAACAGCTCGCCCGCGCGCTGTCACGCCGGTCGCCCGACCGCGACTTCCAGGTTGAGGGGCACACCGACAACGACCCGATCAACACCCCGCAGTTCCCCAACAACTGGTACCTCGGCGCGGCACGCGGAATCGTCGTGACCGAGGCGATGGTCGCCGCCGGATTCCCTCGCACCAAGCTCAGCGCGGCCACCTTTGGCGACACCCATCCCAAGGGGGAAAACAGCTCCGCCGCGGGACAGGCTCAGAATCGCCGGATCGAGGTCGTCCTGGTGCCGGACGTGTCCGACATCTACAAGCGCCTGGAAAAGGGCGATGGGCCGGGAAAGAAGGGCGGCGGAAAGAAGAAGGGCAAGAAGAAAGAGCAGTAGCGGGCGGGGCGCCCCTACCGGAAGCCCAGCCAGATCCCGCCGCCATACACCGAGAGGCTGGCCACCCACGCCAGCACCGTCATGTACACGAACAGGAAGCTCGCCCACGCCCACGACCGTGATTCGCGGCGGACGACCGCGATGGTGCTGAGGCATTGCGCCGAGAGCGCGAAGAAGACCATCAGCGAGACGCCGGTGAGCGGCGTCCAGAGCGGCGTGCCGTCCGCGCGGGTCTCCCCCTTCATCCGGTCTCGCAACGGCGTGGAACCTTCGTCCGCGTCGTCGCCGATCCCGTACATCACGCCCATCGTCGCGACGAAGACCTCGCGCGCCGCGAAGGACCCGACCAGGCCGACGCCGATCTTCCAGTCAAAACCGAGCGGGCGGATCGCAGGCTCGATGAACTGCCCCAAACGTCCTCCGTAGCTGTGCTCCAACTGTGCGGCGGACGCCACATCTTCGGAGGCGGGGACATCCACGATCGGGGACTCGTAGCGCGGAAAATACAAAAGTCCCCACAAGATCACCGTCGCGACCAGGATCGTGCTCCCCGCCTCGGTCAGAAACGCCCGCGCCCGGAGCCACATCTGGCGCAGCACGGTCGGGAGGCGGGGCATGCGATACGGCGGCAGCTCCAGCAAGAGCGGGATCTGGGGGCCGCGGAGCAGCGTGCGACCGAGCACAGCCGCGGCCAAAATCGCCATTCCCGTCGAGAAAAGGTACATTCCCACCATCGTGACCGCGCGCGTTGACAGGCCCAGGACCTCGGAATCGTCGGCAAATACGGTCGCGACGACCAGGGTGTAGACCGGCAGGCGCGCCGAGCACGACATCAGCGGCACGACCATCATCGTGAGCAGGCGGTCGCGACGGCGCTCCAGCGTGCGCGTGGCCATGATCGCGGGGACCGCGCACGCGTAGCCGGAGAGCATCGGCACGAAGGCGCGACCGTGCAGCCCAACGCTCTTCATCATCCGGTCGACGAGGAACGCGACCCGCGCCATGTAGCCGCAGTCTTCCAGAAAGCCGATGAAACAGAAAAGGAGCAGGATCTGGGGGAGGAAGACGACGACGCTGCCGACGCCGGCGACGAGACCGTCCACCACCAGATCGGTGAAAACGCCCGCAGGCAGGATCGCGGCGAGTCCCGCACCGACCGCAGAAAACGCCTGTTCTACCATCGCTACAGCCGGTTCACTCCAGGCAAAGAGCGCCTGGAACATCAGCGTCATCACGACCAGGAAAAGCGCGGCGCCGCTGAGCGGGTGCAAGACGACACGGTCCACCCGCTCGCTGAAGGCGATTCCCGCTTTAGGAGGGGCAGCTCCGAAGTCCTGGGCCTCCAGATAACGGTAGCGGGTACCGACGATCTCCAAGTCGGGGTCCCGACCCGCAATCGCGGCTCTGCTGCGGATGGCGCCTACCACCGTCCGGACCGCGACCGGCACGCCCAAAAGCTCATCGCCCTCTTCCACCGACAGGATCGACCACAACGAGAGGGCCCGCGCTTCGCCCGGAGTCGCGGCCTCCGCGTAGGGGAGCAAACCCGCGAGGTCGGCTTCGAGGGCCTGGGGGTAGGCCAGTGCCAACATGGGCTTCGGCGGATTTTCGAGCGCCTCGGCCACCACTGCACCGAGCGCAGTGAGCCCCTCGCCGGTAGCCGCACTGACCAGGACCGCGGGAACGCCGAACGCCGCTGAAACCCTGCTGGCATCGGGCTGGATGCCGGTTTTCCGCGCAACGTCCGCGAGGTTCAGCGCGATGACGAAGGGCAGCTGCGCCTCGGCCAGTTGGAGCGCCAGGTACAGGTTGCGCACGAGTTGGGTGCTGTCGACGACCAGCACGACGAGCTGCGGGCGCGGCGCACCGTCCAGGCCGAAGAGAGCGCGTACGGCGATCTGCTCTTCCCCTGAACGTGCGGCCAGGGAGTAGGTCCCCGGGATGTCGACCAGCTCGACGTCAAGGCCGGGCAGCCGCCAGGTGGCCTCCTCCCGTTCGACAGTGACGCCCGCGTAGTTGCCAACCCGGGCGTTGGCCCCGGTCAATCGGTTGAAGAGACTGGTCTTGCCAGTGTTGGGATTGCCGGCGATGGCGACCCGGGCCGTGGAGCGAGCCGACACTACGTTGCCGCAACGGCGACGGCAGCGGGCTCGACCACCACCTGCTCCGCTTCGGCGCGCCGCAGCGAGTAACGACAGCCGCGAATCTCGACATCCAGGGGATCGCCCATAGGAGCGGCGCCGAGAAGGCGGACCCGAGTGCCGGGTAGAAAGCCAAGTTCCAGGAGCCGGCGGCGGAACCCGCGCTCGCCGCCGAGCGCCGCGATGGTACCGAGCGACCCCTTCGGCATCGATGCCAGCGTGTTCGTCATCGGGAGAATCTACCTATATTGAGAACGAATGTCAATATCAACCGGGGGTGAGCGGCGACCCGCGTGAACCCGGGGACCGGGCCAAGGTCGCTGCTTTTTGTTAGCGGACCCCCCGATGGCACACAAGCGGACGATGCGACCTCCGGTCGAAGTCGAGATCGACGGACTCGACGAGGATGGCATGGGCACCGGCTTGGACGATCGCGGGCGGCGATGGACGATTCGCGGCGCTGTTCCCGGGGCGCTGGTCCTGGCCGGCGGGCGCCCCGCCGGCGGCGCGCTTTTGGGTGAGCTACGCCCCCCCGCCGACGCGATCGCAGCCTTGTGCCCGCAGTTCGGAGTCTGTGGCGGCTGCCTCTATCAGCCGCTGCCACCTGAGTCACAGCGGCGGGCGCGTATGGATACGCTCACGACGCTGCTGGCGCCGCTTGGCGTGGCCGACCCCTCGATGCGTGCAACGCCGGGCGATGGCTACGGCTACCGCAATCGCCTCGAGCTGAGCTTCGGTGTCGAGCGCTACCTTAGTCGCGACGAACAGGCGGCGGCGAAGGCCGCGCGGGCCTGCGAGCATGCGACGACGGAGGCTGATGTTGCGGCGACCGTCGCCGACACGACTCCCCCGGCGCCGACCCGCGACCCTGCCGAGGGCGCCGGGGAACCGACCCGGCAAGCGGCCGACCTCCCGCCCCCCAACCGCTTCCTTGGCTTCCACGGCCCGGGCCGCTTCGATCGCATCGTCGATGTCCCGGCGTGCGCCATCGCGGTCCCGTCGATCAACGCCGCTCTGGAGCGCATCCGCGGCGACGTGCTCGCCTCTCCCTTTGCGGCGTGGGATCCGCACGCCCAGACCGGATTTTGGCGGCATTTGGGCCTTCGCAGCGGCGAAAGCGGCGTGCTTGTCCTGATCTACACCGCCCTCGCCAGTCCCGAGCACGAAGCCTGGCTGCGCGCGCACGCGTCAAACTGGGGTGTGCGCGGCGTGCTCTGGTACACCACAGACCGCAT
The DNA here is from genome assembly GCA_947445035.1 of Deltaproteobacteria bacterium. Taxonomy (GTDB): domain Bacteria; phylum Myxococcota_A; class UBA796; order UBA796; family SXON01; genus SXON01. Next base: position 53,422 of record CANFCK010000006.1, on the reverse strand, counting down.
CAGCGACGCCGCTTTGGGCGAGTTGAAGGAGGTCCTTGCCGGCGAGGCCACGCTGTACGTCTCGCTGGGCGGAGTGCCGATGACGCTGTCGCCGCTGGCCTTCTTTCAGGTGAACCCCAGCGGCGCGGAGGTGCTGCTGGAGGTGATCGCGGACGCGCTCGGAAGCGGCGGACTGCTGCTGGACCTCTACTGCGGAGTCGGCGCGCTCGGACTGGCGCTGCATCGCCGCTTCGAGGCCATCGCTGGCGTAGACCTCGTCGCCGAGGGCATCGAAGAAGCGCGCCGTAACGCAGAGGCGCTCGGCATCCGCGCCGACTACCGTGCCGGTCGGGCTGAGCTGGTGCTCCCGGAGCTGCTCCGTGAGTACGGCGACGCCCTGAGCAACGGCCGGCTGGCGGTATTGGTGGATCCTCCCCGCGCTGGATTGCATCCCGACGCGCTTAAGCTATTGTCAACCGTCATCGCCGACGTCCTGGTGTACGTCGCGTGCAAGCCCAGCAGCCTGCTCCGGGACGGACGGGCCCTCCTGGCCGCGGGCTGGCGCTGCACGTCATGGACGGCGGTCGATCTGTTCCCGCACACCGCACACATCGAGGTCGTCGCGCGTTTTGAGCGCGCGCCGGCTACCTTGGCGGCGGAGACAGCCTGATGAAGTCGATCGTGGTCCTGGTTCTGTTCGCCGCCGCCTGTGACACCGGCTCCACCGACAAAGTCGGCGGAAGCGACACCAGCGAGGTCTCCTGCGATCGCATCCACGGCGCGCGCGGCATCCTCATCATCGACGGCGACGTCACCCACTTTCCCACCGAGCAACCCGACGAGTTTGTGGCCACCACCAGCGTGGCCGGCCCGCTTTCCGACGGCGGCTACGTGTCCGTCGCCGGGGGAGAGCTCTTCACCAGTGCCGACGACGGCTGCAACTGGGAGGAGCCGGGCAGCCGGCTACCGGGCACGGGGGACTGGGACCTCGTCGCGGCCGGCAACACCATCTACGCCTTCGATCGCGCCAGCAGCAGCACCGCGACGAGCACCGACGGCGCCTTGTCCTGGGTGGCCACCGACGCCGGCGAGCCGTTCTTGGGCGAGGTCGCCTTCGATGCCGCCGTCCCCGGCACCTTGCGGGGCGTTCAACCCCGCGGTGCGGTCACCTCCCTTGACTTCGGCGCCACCTGGACCGTCAACGCCACACCCCCTCCCGCCCCGCTCACCGCCGGGGCAGTCTTCGGCGGCGATCTCAGCGCCGTTGTCGCGACCCACAGTGGCGGGGTCCTTCGCAGCAACACCGGCGGCACCAGCTGGGACGAGATTGGCGTCCAACTCTTCGCGGACGGCTTCGTCGGCCAACGGATCATCTTTTCGACCGACTCGGCCGACACCATCTGGGTCTCCGGCATCGAAGACGGCGACACCACCGTCATCTACCGCACCATCGACGGCGGCGGCCGCTGGGACGACGTGATGAGCAGCAAGGGCTACGACCTTGACGAGGACGCGCCGCTCTGGGCAGTCCCCGACCTGCAGAACGGCGCCATCAGCGCCTGGGGCTCCACCCAAGACAACTACGGCATCAACGTGTACGAGATCGTCGCGGGCGAGAACGTCCACACCACCCACACCTCGGCCTACTACAACGTCCACGACGTGGTGGTACGCGACGATGGCAGCTTGTTGGTGGCGGTGGACGGGTTGAAGTAGCGTTCTATGTGCTGGATGGCGTGGGCCACCGGGTCGTGATTGGTTGGAGCGCCCGCGCGAGCGCCTTTTCCACCGAGACCTCCGCGACGCCGTCGATGCGTGCGAGGGCGAGGCCGTGGATGGCGGAGGCCAGATAGCAGGCCTGCTCGGGGTCGCCGCGCGGGTTTCCGAGGCGTCGGGACCGGTAGCAGAGTGCGTCCTCCAGGGTTCGGAGTGGGGACCGGACCGCGAGCATGCCGTGGATTCCGTAGTGGCCCGAGCCAGGGGCGTGCCAGCCCTCGCCGGACATGAGGCGGTAGAGGTTGGGTTGGGCGGCGGCGAAGGCGACCCAGCGGCCGGCGGCCTCTTCCGTGGGGATTCTATGACCGGGCGTCAACCTCGCCTCCGCCCGAAGTAATTCGAGCGCGGACTCCGCGACGCCGGCGCGCATGCCGGCCACGTTGCCGAACTCCCGAACCAGGGAGGTGGCGGTGACGCCGAGGTCGCGCGCGAGGCCCCGGAGAGTGAGGGCGGCTGGCCCGCGCAAGGTCACGACCTGTCGACCGCGGGCGAGCGCGGAGGAGCGCAGGTTGCCGTGGTGGTAACGGCGCTTGCGGTACCAGCCGTCTGCGGGGGTGGGCGAGAGAGGGTGTGAGGTGTCCACGGGGCTTATGTTAGCATCGTTACCATGCGTCCGCAAGCCGCCCCCGTGCCGTTCGGGCGGATCGTCACACTACAACTCCGCCTAAAACCGCCCCAACGCCTGATCCCCGAGCATCGCACCGAAAACCACGAACAAATAGGTGATCGACACCCGGAAAACCCGGTAGTCGACCTCGGGCTTGTTCGCGTAGATGGAGAGCAAGACCCACACCGCGAACCACGCCCCGGCCACAAGCGCCGCCGCGCCGTAGTACCAGCTGGCCAGCCCCAGCACCGACGGCAGGACCGAGAACGCCGCCAGGACCAGCGCGTACACCAGCGACTGCCGCCGGGTGCTGGCGTCGCCAGCTACGTTGGGCATCATCGGAAAACCAGCGTTGGCGTACTCTTCTTTGCGGAAGATCGCGATCGCCCAGAAGTGGGGCGGCGTCCACAAGAAGATGATCCCGAAGAGGATCCAGCTGGCCCAGGTCAACTGCCCGGTCAGCGCGGCCTCGGCGATGAGCGGTGCGGTCGCACCCGCGGCCCCGCCAATGACGATGTTCTGGGGCGTGCGGGGCTTGAGCCACGCGGTGTAGACCACGACGTAGAAGACAATCGTCGCGAGCCCGACCATCGCCGCGAAGAAGCTGCCCACCCACCACAAGAACGCGGTGGACACGACGGTGAGGATCAGGCCGAGGACCAACGCATGGTGCGGCTGCACCGACGCCGCGGGGAGGGGCCGGCTGCGCGTGCGGGCCATCCGTGCGTCGGTGTCGCGTTCGTACCAGGCGTTGAGCGTCGAGGAGGCCGCGCCCGCCAGCGCCGTCCCGAAGAGTACCAGGACCGCCTTCGTGACCGTGGTCCCGCCCACCCACCCGAAAATCGGCAGCCCGGTGAAAAGCACCAGGAGCAGCACCTTGGGGCGCGTCATCTCCCACCACATGGCGAGCTGGGCGATCATCGTGCGTGGACCCAGGCGAGGGTCGCCACCAGCAGGTGCGCCATCGCCGCATGGAGTATCTGCAGCTCAACCGGCATGCTGAGCAGCACGGTCGCGACACCAAATGTCACCTGAGCGAGAACGAGCCCCAAGACGGCGAAGGCCGCGGCGGCCCCTCCGGAAGCGCGCCCCGTCCACGCAAACGCGACCGCCGCCGCGAGCACCGTATAGGCGCCAAGACGGTGTAAAAGGTGCAGCCCGACGATCCCGTCGAGGCTGGGGAACCACACGCCGTCGCTGCAGGTGGGCCACTCGGTACAGGCGAGGCCGGCGTAGTTGCTGGAAACCAGCCCCCCGAGGGCCATCTGCACGACCACTGCCACCGCAACCGCGATGGCCGCGCCCCGCGCAGCGCCCAGGGCAACCGGCGCCGCGCCTCGCAGCCGAACCGCCAAAACGACCAAAAGCGCCATGAAGGCGTTGCCGAAAAGCAGATGGAGCGTGACGCTCCAGAACGCGAGCAGATGGAGCACGGTGAGGCCGCCCAGCACGATCTGCGCGACGAGCACGATCGACGCTGCGAGCACGATGGCACCGTGCTTGCGGCGACGCTCGGGGTTGGCCAGCACCGCCACGCCGAGCGCCAGAAATCCGACCGAGATCGTCCCCGCCAGCACCCGGTGTCCCCACTCCAGAAAGACCTGGAAGTTGAAAACCGGGACCAGTTCCCCAAAACACAGCGGCCAGTCCGGGCACGACAGCCCAGCCCCGTGCACGCGGACGGTACTGCCGAACACCAAGAGCATCCAGGTGACCACCGCGAGGCCGGCAAAGCCCGCGCCGAGGCGCTTTTGGAGGAGGTCAGACGCGGGCATACCGGCTCCCAAAGGCCCGGCGCCCTATGCCCGCAAGCGCGCGACGGCAAGCGCACCGGGATAATCCACCGCCCCGCCCTGGACGCCCATGCTGACCACGATGCTCGCCGTAGTGTTGCCGGCCCTCGCCGAGGAGCCCAAGAAGCCCGACTGGGACATCGCGGCGGCCCACGGTCCCGGGAAGGACCTGCACTTCTCGACCACCGAGGGCACGTGGATGGGCGTCGACGTCTCGCCCGACGGGGGCTTTGTGCTCTTCGATCTGCTGGGCGACATCTACGAGGTTCCACTCATCGGGGGCGCCGCCAAGCGCATCACCTCGGGGAACGCCTGGGACACCGACGCCCACTATGCGCGGGACAGCCACCGCATCGCCTTCACCTCGGACCGGGGCGGCAACGAAAACTTGTGGACGATGAAGCTGGATGGCACCGACCCGAGGCCGCTGACCGAGGACAAGGAGAACCGCTGGACCGACCCCGTGTGGGCGCCGGAAGCGGGATGGCTCCTGGGCCGCAAGCGCATGGTCGACACCCGCAGCATCGGCATTCAGGAGCTGTGGCTCCTCCACGAAGAGGGCGGCACCGGCACCCAGATCACCGCGCAGGACGTGGACCCCCACGCGGGCGAGGCCGCTTTTTCCCCCGACGGTCGCTACATCTGGTTCAGCACGCGATCGGGCCGCTTCGAGTACGACCAGAACGTACACCACGGCCTGTGGCAGCTCGTGCGCTACGACCGCGAGCTGGGCGAACGCACGGTGATGACCTCGCTCAGCGAAGGCGCGGCGCGCCCCACCCCCTCTCCGGACGGCCGTTCGTTGGCGTTTTTGACCCGCGACCGGGCCAACACCGTGCTGATGGTGCTGGATGTCGCGACCGGGCGCATGCGGCGCATCGCCGATGGCCTCGACAAAGACGCCATGGAAGCCTTCGAGTTGCGGGGCACTTACCCGCGCATGGACTGGACCCCCGACAGCCGCCAGCTCGTGTACTGGGCGGGGGGGAAGTTGTGGCGGGTCGACGCGAGCAGCCTGACGCGGGCGCAGATCCCCTTCCAGGTCAACGTGGATGTGTGGGTCGCCGACTCCGTGCATCCCGCGCGCCGCGTGGAGGACGGAAAGGTCCAGGCCAAAGTCATTCGTTGGCCAGCAGAAGCACCGGACGGCACCCTCTATGCGGCAGCGCTGGGCCGCCTCTGGGCGATCGGGCGCGACGGCACCAGTCGAGCGCTTACCGCGGAGGCCGAGACCGCCTACTTCCCGTCGTTGAGCGCCGACGGGCGGACGCTTTCGTACGTGACGTGGAGCGACATCGCGGGCGGACAGGTGTGGAGCGGCCCGGTGGGGAGAGCGAGCCAGATCACCCGCAGCCGGGGTGACTACCAATCGCCGGCGCTCAGTCGTGATGGAACGACGTTGGCCTTCCTCCGCGGCACCGGCGCCACCGTGGTCGGCAACGACCTCGGGGCCGAGTCCGCCTATGATCTGATGCTCGCGCCGGCGTCCGGCGGCGACGGCACCCGGCTGCGCAGCGTCCCCTTCCGCGGCAGCAACAACCGCGCGCCCCGCCTCCAATGGAGCGCCGACGGCGCGCGCATCTACTGGATCGAAGACGAGTTCCCCGAGCCCCGCCAGCACGAAAAGACCGTGCTGAAGTCGTGCGACCGCCTGGGTCACGACGTGCGCACCCACCTTCGGGTGGACGGTGCGCAGGAGATCCGTGTCTCCCCCGACGGCCGTTGGGTCGCCTACAAACACCAACATCAGGCGTGGTTGGCGCCGATGCCGGCCTTGGGCTCCAGCACCATCGACGCCGCATCGCTCCCTGCGCGCAAGCTCACCGACGTCGCCGGGGATTGGCTCGACTTTGCCGGCACCAAGGTGACGTGGTCGCACGCCGACCGCTTCTACTCGCTCGACACCGCCGGGGTGATCAAGAAGGACGCCAAGGAAGTTCCCAAGGCCGAGGAGCGCTCGCTGAACGTTTCCGCGCCGCGGCTGGCGGGGAAGGGCACCATCGCGTTCACCAACGCCCACATCCTCACGATGGACGAAGCCGGGGAGATCGACCGCGGGACCGTCGTCGTCCGCGACCGCCGCATCGTGGCCGTCGGCGCCAACGTGCTCCCTCCCGACGGCGCCCAGGTCATCGACGTACACGGCGCCACATTGCTCCCGGGGCTCATCGACGTCCACGCGCACCTGCACTACGCGTCGGGCGACATCTTCCCCGAGCAGGAGTGGCGGCATCTCGTCAACCTCGCCTACGGGGTGACCACCGTCTTTGACCCGAGCGCCTCCACCGACCTGGTCTTCGGCCAGGCCGAGCTGGTCGAGAGCGGCCGGATGGCCGGACCGCGTACCCTTTCGACCGGCTTCATCCTCTACGGCGCCGACGACACCCAGGGTGCCAAGATCGAGAGCTACGAAGACGCGGAAGCCCACGTCCGCCGGCTGATGCGCTACGGCGCCTGGGGCGTCAAGTCCTACCAGCAGCCCTGGCGAAGCCAGCGCCAGTGGATCGTCGAAGCCTGCCGCAAGCTCGGTATCCTCGATGTTCCAGAAGGGGGCGGCGACCTGTTCATGAACATGACGATGATCATGGATGGCCACTCCTCCATCGAACACGCCCTGCCGGTGGCCCCGGTCTACGCCGACGTCAAGAGCCTCTGGGCCGCCTCGCGCACCACCTACGTGCCGACGCTGCTGGTGGCCTACGGCGGCGTCTCCGGAGAGACTTCGTGGTTTCAGCGCGAGCGCATCTGGGAAGACGCCCGACTGGCCCGACTGACGCCCCCGGACGTGCTGATGAGCCGCGGCTATCGGCTCGGCATCAACATCCGGGACGACCAGGAGTTCCACCATCGCACCGTCGCGGCCGACGCCGCAGCGCTCCAGCGCATGGGCGTGAACGTGGCGCTGGGGGCGCACGGGCAGCTCCAGGGGCTCGGCCCGCACTGGGAGCTGGAGGACCTAGGCGGCCGCGGCGCCATGACCGCGGGACAGGCGCTGATGGCGGCCACGATGGGCGGCGCGAAACACCTGGGGCTGGACCAGGACATCGGCTCTATCCGCGAGGGCAAGATCGCCGACCTGTTCATCGTGCAGGGCGACCCCCTCACCAACCTCGCCGCCGCCCGTGAGGTGCGGTGGGTCATGAAGGACGGCGTGCTCTACGACGCCGCCACCATGGACCGGTTGAGCCCCAATCCGCAGGCGAGGAAGGCGCTCATCTGGGAGGTGGCGCGCAAGGCGATGGACGCGGCGACGCCGGTGCAGCGGCCGTAGCCATCCCCGTCTGATACGCTTGCCGTCGAGGACCCCCCATGGCCCGACTCAGCCGCTATTTTGAGACCTTCCGCGACGCCGACGGCGTGTACAAGATGCGGGTCTTCACCGACGGCCACGCGGTGCTCCGCCTGGCGGCGACCAACAAGGGCTTGGCATTCACCGAGGAAGAGCGCATCGAGTTCAAGCTCGATGGGCTTTTGCCGCCGCAGATCGCGACCTTGGCTCAGCAGTTGGTCCGGACACGCGCCGCCTACCTTTGCGAGCCGACGCCGATCGCCCGCTACCAGTACCTGCGCAGCCTGCAAGAGCGCAACGAGCTGCTTTTTTACGCCATGTTGGAGGCCCACCTCGTCGAGATGTTGCCGATCATCTACACCCCCACGGTCGGAGAAGCGGTCCAGAAGTTCTCGGCGCTCTTCCAGAACTCGCGCGGCCTGTCCCTGTCGCCGGGGAACATCGATCGTGCCGGGGAAGCCGTCGGCAACGGCTTCTACGACGACGTGCGAATGATTGTCGCGACCGACTCCAGCGCCATCCTCGGCATCGGCGATCAGGGCTACGGCGGCTTGGCGATCCCGATTGGGAAGCTGTCGTTGTACACGGCGGGCGGGGGCGTCAGCCCCTATCGTACGCTCCCTGTCGCGTTGGACGTGGGCACCGACCGCGCCGATCTCCGCGAGGACCCGGACTACGTGGGCGTGCGCCAAAGCCGGCTGAAGGGCGAGGCCTACCTCGACTTCATGGACAAGTTCGTGGACGCGATCAAGGCGCGCTACCCCCGCACCATCTTGCAGTGGGAGGACCTGTCCAAGGACACCGCGTTCACCGTGCTCGAGCGCTATCGCCATCGCATTGCGTCTTTCAACGATGACGTTCAGGGCACCGGTGCTGTCGCACTCGCAGGGGTTATCAACGCCTGCAAACTTCGCGGCCAGCGGCTGTCCGAGCAGCGCATCATCGTGTACGGCGCAGGCGCGGGCGGCGGGGGGGTGGCGATGGCGATCCTGGAGGGGCTCAAGCGTGACGGCCTGAGCACAGGGGCGGCATACGATAGGTTGTTCGTGCTCGACTCCAAGGGGCTCTTGCTCCAGAGTCGCGATATGGAGGACTACAAACGCCCGTTCGCAAAGTCCGCGGGCGCGATCGCCGGGTGGCCGCTGGCGGGGTCGACGCCGAACCTGGAAGAGACCATCCGCGGGGCGCGCGCGACGATCCTCCTCGGCCTGAGCGGCGTCCCGGGCTCCTTCACCGAGGTCCACGCGCGGGCGATGGCAGACAACACCGAACGGCCGGTGATTTTTCCGCTGTCAAATCCCACCACCTCGTGCGAGGCCACCCCCGAGGAGCTGCTCCGCTGGACCGACGGCATGGGCATCGTCGCCACGGGCAGCCCCTTCCCGCCCGTGCGCCTTTCAACCGGCGAAGACGTGGCCGTCGGCCAGGGAAACAACGCCTTCATCTTCCCAGGACTCGGCTTCGGCGCCATCCTCGCCAACGCCACCGAGGTGACCGACGGCATGGTCATGGCGGCCTCGGTTGCGCTCGCCGAGTACACCGAGACACACCACCTCGCCAATGGCCTCGTCTACCCCCCGATCGGCGAGCTGCAGGAAGTGTCGATCGTCGTCGCCGCGCGGGTCATCGCGCAGGCGTTTGCTGATGGTGTCGCGACCACGACGAAGCTGACTCCGGAGACCGCGGAGGCCTACGTCCGCGAACACTTCTGGCGGCCAACGTACCTGCCGTTCGTGCGGGGGACAGGGCGGCGGGCCTCGGACGAGTGAGGCGGGCGGTTTACGCTGGTGAAACCCACGCCACCGAGAAGTTGCCCCCCCAGGTGGTGGCGTAGGTCTTGACCTGCACTGGGCGCCATCTTCAGCAGGTTTCGACTTCGCCTTCCTGGTGCGTCAGGATCGTGCAGTCGCCCGTGGGCATGGCACAACACAAGAGCGTGAACCCATCTTCGACGTCGCCTTCGGAGAGGATGAACTGTTCGTCCAGCCGCACCGCCCCCGAAACCACCTTGCCGGCGCACGTGCTGCACGCGGCCGAACGGCAGGAGTAGGGCAGCGCCAGCCCGCGGGCCTCGGCCGCTTCCAGGATCGGCTGGTCGTCCTGGCAAGGAATGGTGACGTCGAGCCCGCGGGCGGGGTTGTGGAGGCGAATCTGGTAGGTCGGCATCGTCGCCGTTCTAATCAGATCGCGGGCGCGACGCCCATCTCCAACAACAGGCCATCGGCCTTCTGCACCGCGTCGAGGTACCAGAGCACGTAGCGGACATCGACGCTGATGCACCGGGTCTTGTCGAGCTCAAAGCGCCAGTCGCTGGCGATGCCCTCGATGTTGCCGTCGAACGCCAACCCCACGAGTCGGCCGCGCCCGTCCAGAACCGGCGAGCCGCTGTTGCCCCCGGTGATGTCGAGGTCGCTCAGAAAGTTCACCGGGACGGCGCCGAGCGTCGGATCGTTCCAGGGGCCCCAATTTCCCGTGGCGATCGCGTCGAGCAGCGGCTTCGGTGCGGCGAAGGGCCAGTCTCCGGCCTTGTCCGCCAGGCCGAGGACCGTGGTCTGCGGTCCGTACGTGACGGCGTCACGGGGGGCGTAGCCCTGCACCGTCCCCACGCTCACCCGGAGAGTACCGTTGGCGTCCGGGTAGGTGCGGGCAGGATCCATCCCCCGCAGCGCCTCGGCGTAAAGTGGGCGGGTGCGGAGCTCGGCGCCGCGGCGGGTCTTGTCGCGCTCTTCGCGGGCCTCGTCGTAGGGGCGCAGGGCGACCGCGAGCGAGATCCACGGATCCGTGGACGAAGCGAATTCGGCCGCCGAACGGTCGAGCCAGGCGACGCGGGCGTCGGCATCGGCCAGCACGGGACCGTTGAACAAGCGCGATGCGGTCGCCGCTACGAGCGCGGCGATGTCGATCTTCTCTGCACCCGTCACCCCCAACCACGTCATCAGCTCGACGGGGCGCTCCTGCGGCGGAAGCCGCAAAATCTCGGTGAGGAAATGTTCGAAAATCGCACGCTCCGACGGCAGGTGCAGGCCGGCTTGGAGCTCGACCAGGCGCGAACGGGCCCGATCGAGATCGCGCTTCTGATACCCCAACTCTCGCATTGCGTCGCGTTTGGGCGACTCCAGCGACCACCGATGCATGGTGCGCGATGCGGCCAACAGATCGTTGCGCTCCAGCCAATCCATGAGCGCGTCGCGCGCTCGGAATTGTTCGGCGGAGAGCACGGCGAGGCGCATGGCGTCGATGGGCGCGCGGTACCGTGCCAGCCGCGCCGGATCGGCAGCGATCCACGCGTCCAAGGCTTCGTCGCGCGCCCGCGCCGCTTCCACCATCCGGCCCCGCCGAAAGGCAACGAGCGTACCCTTCGCGTTGAAAAGCCCGTTGCCGACGGAGCCGCGGGAGGGACCGACGAGCGCCGATGCGGCTGGATCGGCCTCGATCGTCGCGGTGAGCGTGTCGAAGACCGCAGTCGCGTGCTTGATGTGGAGCGGCAGGGTGGACTCCGCTTCTTGTTCAACTTCCACCGCCGCCCGCCAGCGCTCGGTGTGTCCGGGGTAGCCGGCGACCATCACGAAGCTTCCAGCGGAGATGCCGCGCGTAGAGACCGCGAGGCGATGTCGCGGCGCATACGGCACGTTGTCAGGCGAATACGCGGCCGGCTCGCCGTCGGGACCCACGTACGCGCGCAAGAACGTGAAGTCACCGGCGTGGCGGGGCCAATGCCAGTTGTCGACCTCGTCCCCGTAGTTGCCGACCATGTCCGGCGGTGCCATCACGATTCGAAGATCACGCAGCTCGATCTGGCGGATGAGCGTGTACCGCTCGCCCTCGTAAAAGCTCGCGACCCGACAGCGGTAGGCACCCGACTTCTCGCAGGCGGCGACGAGCTTGCGGGTGGTATCGTCCGTGAGGTCCACACGCTGCCGATCGTCCCGTGCCTTGTCGCTGGCGGCCTTGATCTTCCGGGTGACGTCTTCAAAACCGTCGGTGATCCACACCCGGCTCATCGCCCCTGCCGACCGTTCGTCGGCGCGTGTGGGTGCGTAGAAGCCACTTTCGAGCAGGTTCTCACCCTCTTTCTGCGCGCGTTGCAGCATTCCCGTGCCGCAGTGGTGGTTGGTCACCAACAAGCCCAGGTCACTGACGAACGAAGCGGTACACCCACCCAGGCTCACCACCGCGCCGAGCGGGGCGTTGCCGAGGTCGCCCAGGCGCGCTGGATCATCGAGGTAGCCGGCGGCACGAAGCGTGGGGGCGAGCGCGGGGAGCTGCGACGGTTCCCACATGCCTTCGATGGCGAAGCCGGTGGTGACCAGGGCGAGGATGTGCATCCCGGCGGCCTACTCCGTGCGATCAATACAAGCCAGCCGCCTCCAACTGAGAGATCAGTATTTCCGTGCGCACCGGGAAATACTCATTGACCAGCCGGTCGTACTCAATCTGCCACTCGACGTCCCGGGTGTACGGCACGCCCGTGCGTACGTCCCCCCAGCGGGCCGACTCCGCCAATAGAGCGCCGAAGATCTCGGTGGCGCGGGCCTCGTAGCGGGCCGTTGCGGCTTCCGGGGTCAGCGCCCCACCGTCAGTCAGGTGTTTCCGAGCGCGGTCGGCGTACCGTTGCCGGAAGTCGGCGTTGCCACGAAGGCGAGCGTAGATGTGAGATGCGGAGCCGGCGACATCCACGTCCACGTTGGTGGCCTCGCTGGCATCCCAGAGGCTGTATTCCATGTCCCAAACGAAGAAACGGAAGGGCTCGCCGTCGACGCGGCGCCGCACCGCGCGCATGTTGTTGCTCTCGAAACAGCACGGCCCGTCCCGATTGACGGTGTACTGGTGGATGAGCATGTAGTCGATGAGATCGTCCAGATCGAGCATCTCCTCCACCGCGGCCAGGCCCGCGTCGGTGCTCAGGTCGTCGTCAGCGCGCGCCAGAAGTTCGAGGAACGCGTCGAGGGTGCCGTCAATGGCTTCGTTGGTAGTGGTGCGACGATTGATGGCGTCGTACTCTTCGTCGTCGCCTCCAAAGTAAGCCGCGCCGAAATCGGCCTCCGGGCGCTCCACTGCATTGTAGAGCCCCCAATACAAGCCGTTGAGGTACAGATGCACGAAGGCGGCGTGGCCGTCGGCCTTGCCCATGTCACGGGCGGTGTCACGAGCGAACGCATCATGGAGGTATTGCGCCTGGGCGGGGTCGCGGAAGTCAAGCCAGGTCTTGCTGCCGCCCGCGCGCAGGACGATGCTGTCGAACGCGTCGATCTCGGCATCGGGAAACAGCGGGTAGTGGAGCTTGCTTGCCCCGTACAGGTCAGAGAACTCCAAGCGGAAGGAGTGCTTGGGCGTCGTGGTGTTGTACCGCCACCCATAGCCATGGATGCGCAGGCCACAATCGACGGCGAAGCCAGTGGTGCCGTCGGGAAGGATCAGCTCGATCGACGCGGATTTTTCCCACTCATCACCGCGGCCGGCGCTGTTGGCGTAGAGACCGGCGCCCTCGCTCCAGAGGTCGTCCGGTCCGAGCACGATCGAGAGCGACGGAAGCTCGCGGAGCCCAGCGACCAGCGCGGCCGCGACGTCGGGGTCCTCGGTGACCCGCGGGTCCATCGCGTAGTCGGCCACGACCGTCCCTTCGTACTGGCTCACCCACGTGGTCGGCACCCCGGGGGGGCTGGCGGACTGGCGCACGATGTCGGCGGGGAATAGGTAGGTGTGCGTCGCGACCGCGGAGTCGGCCAGCTCGTCGTGAAGTGCGATCGCGCGTACCGCGGCGGTCGTGGGCACGGCAAGCTCGACGGTGGCGAGCGCCGCGACGTTGTCGGGCGAGACCCGCTGGCCGTTGGCGGCGCTCGGGGTCGAGCCGTCGATGGTGTAGACGAGGTCCGCGCCCGCCGTGGCATTGGTCAGGGTGAGCGTGAACGGAGCGTCGGCGAACCCCCGCTCCGGAGAGAACCGAGGCGCGTCCAGAAACCCAGCGACGCCGCGTCCGTTGGGTTGGCCGGGCGTCGGTGTGGTGAAGAACGCGGCGTCGCCAATCTCGAGCGCCTGCGCCGTCAGCGTGGGTGTCAACAACAGATCGTCGTCCGCGGGCGAGACGTTCTGCACCTCGAAGGCGACGAGGTGCTCACCCAGGCCGAAGCGGGCGGCGTCCAGGGTGAAGGCTTCGCTGGTGATGCCGTCGTGCATCGTGAGCGCTGAAGACTCGCCGGCATTCGCGCTGAGCGCCTCGATGCCGTCTACGAACACGCGCAGGCCGTCGTCATAGCGAACATCGAGCACCACCCGATCCGGCGCGATGCCTACCGAAATCGGCACGCGCACGGATATTGCGGTGGCGTCTCCGACGAGGTCCTCCACGTCTGTCGCGATGGCACCCGTGTACGGCGAAGCGGCCACTCCCCTCACCTCCAGCTCACCGATCGACATCCACTCGCTGTTGCCGCGGCCGTTCACCGCAGTTTTTGACACACGCACCGATGCGCCCACCACCGGGCTGTCCGGGGTGACCAGCATCACGCGGCCCGGGTCGACGGGCGTCCCGCCCTCGCTCACCGGATTCTGCACCGCCGAGGCCCACACCACCCCGCCGCTGGCGTCGAGAACTTCGACGACGATGTTGTACAGCCGACTCGCACAACAATCGACCCGGTTGTAGAGCGAGACCTCGTCGATCGACCAGCTCCCGTCGAGGTCGACCTCGACCCAGGGCGCCATGTCCCCGTCCCCCGTGTGCGAGAACGTCGACGGCTCGCCATCCACCGCCCCAACCCCGGTGTACCCGTACCCATCCGACGACTGCGTCGTCGATTTCCCGAGCGCTACGTTGGTCGGGTCCCCGCTCGCGACCTCCCCGTCAAAGCCGATGCCCAGCACCACTGTAGCCCAGGCGCCATCGTCGTAGTCAGGGTCGGTCCAGTTGCCGGTGGGGAGGCCCGCGCTTGCGACGCTGCCCTCAGCGAGAAGTACCTCCTCGGTGACGACGTTCTGGGGACCCCAGGTGGTGTCCTCACGCAACTCGGGGACAACGAGGGTGTCGACCAGGGCGCCGTTCGGGCCGTGCAGAGTCAGGGTCTCCCCCTCGTCGCTCAGCTTAAAAGGAAGGTGCATCTCGGTTTCGGTGCTGGCATCGCCCGACGCGTAGACCACGACGAAGGCGCCGGCGCCAAGGGCAAAGCCGGGGAGGGTGGCCGATTCGTCGACGGTCGCGAGCGTCCAGCCGGCGAGGTCCACCGCGGCCGGTCCGGGATTGTACAGCTCGATCCAGTCGGGCGCGCCGCCCGAGGCGGTTTCCAGCGTGTCCTCGTTGTCGCTCATCACCTCGTTGATGCGCAGCGGGGCGGCGGTTGGGGGCGGCGCGTCGGGGTCGACGGTGTCAGGGCGGCCGTCGCCGGGCGATGGGCAGCCCCAGAGGAGCGACAGCGTCACGATCGTGGCGGGGCGGGGGGGCACTTGGCGGTGAGTATACTCGGATGGGGGCCGGCGTGAGCCAGCCCCCTCACAGCCCCCGCGACCACTCCGGCCTCAGCGGAATCGCCCCCGACAACGCAGCGTCGAGCGCACCGACCATCCGCGCGCGATCGAAGGGCAGGTTCCCGGCCAGGGGCAGGTAGTTGCTCGCGTGGTTGGTTCGAAACACCGCGCGGGTCGGGTTGGCCTCGGCGAGGAAGGTGCGCAGCTCGCGAAGGAGCGCGGGCACCTCTGGGAGCACGAAGCCGCCTCGCTCCTGGAGCCGCGCCAGCGGCGTACCCGGCACCACGGTGAGCGTCAGTGCGGAGAGGTAGGCGGGGTCCATGGCGGTAGCCAACGCGGCCGAGGCGGAAGCGTGCTCCTGGGTGCGCGCCACCCCGCCGGCGCCAAGGAGGAAGATCACCGACAGCTCGATTCCGGCCGAGCGAGCCTTCGCCGCGGCTTCTACATGTTCTGCAGCAGTGGAGCCCTTGGCGATGCGCCGCAGCGTGGGGTCGTCGCCCGACTCCGGTCCGATGTAGAGGCGGCTGAGCCCGAGAGCGCGCAGCTCGGCCAACTCCGCGATGGACTTCTCCAGCAGGTTCCGCGCCATCGCGTAGGCGCTCACACGGCGAAGATTCGGAAACAAGGCGCGGGCTTCAGTGAGAATCGGCGTCCAGCTCTCCATCGGGAGCACCAGCGCATCCCCGTCGGCGACGAAGAGCTTTTCGACTCGGCCTCCGAAGCGGGCGGCCGCCGCGCGCAAATCCTCGATACATTCCGATACAGGGCGCGCCTGCATCAGGGGCTTGTCTCGATACATGTCGCAATACGTGCACCGGTTCCACGAGCAGCCGATCGTGGCTTGCAGAATGTAGGCCTCGGCCTCGGATGGAGGTCGATACAATTTTCCGATGTATCGCATCTTCGCGCCGAGCTAACCCGTCGGGTTCGAACCAGCGCCTCGACCGGGTTCGCGGCTACTCCAAGACCGCGCTGAAGTTGACCCCTGCTGAAAATGCCACATAGACGGTCCCCTCCGGACCGGGCGGGACCAGCCAGTCCACCGCCACCGCCCACACTCACCAGCGCGACCACGGACCCGTGCTCGCCGGGTCGCCAACGTTCGCCGCCGCGAAGGGACAACGGCGTGTCGTCGAGGATCGCCTCCGCCTCGAAAAGCATCGCCCAAGCCGGCGAGAGCGACACCACCTTGGTCGCAACAATCCCCGAACCGGCAGCCAGGCTGCGGCCGGGGTCAAGTTCGAGGAGCCCCAGTGGTGAATACCCGGCGGAAATCCGAATCGAAAATGGGGACTCGCCAGGCCCCATCGTCAGGTCCGAGGTGAGCCGACGGCGGTGCCAACGTCCTGGACGCGCTCCTGACCTCGCCTCTGATCGTGGTCCTCGGCCAGACGCGCGGCTACAACACCTTCGTTTTTCTGGCTTGGACCGCCGGTGCCTGGGCGTGCTATGGGCAGATGACCGAGGTGTCCAGGTGAGTGGCCGCACCCCACGCCGTCGCCAGCTCCCGGACCGCCATCGCGCCGCCAAAGGTACCAACGTGGCTGACGGGCGCCTCCGGAGCCAACATCCACGCGTTGAGCCCCGCGCCGTACGCCACGGTCACCGGTCCGACGCCCAGAACCCAGAGGCGAAGCTGCCCCGGCGAGCCCCCCGCGTTCAGCGCTGCGCCCCACCCCAGGTTGACCGACCCGCGCACGTACAGATCGAGCCGCTCACCCTCCGCGATGTGGATGGTGCCGGACACATCGAGGGTGTCGACCACCACCGTGGCGCTACGGGTGACCGAGAGCGTGGAGCCACCGGCCACCGACACATCCTCGTACCGGGCATCGGCGTTCCAGGTTGACGCGCCCCCCCAGGTCAGCGTCACGTCCCCCTGGCTGTCGCCCACCTCGGGCGTGGCTACCACCGGAAGCGTCGCAGGCGTGAGAAGCTCGACCACCCCTCCGGATACGGCGGCGCCCCACTCCTCGCAGTAGGTGGCTTCGGGATCGCCGGCGACGGCGATGGTGCCCTGGACCGTCGACCCGTTGAGCAGCGCGCAGGCCTCGTCCCCGTTGAGGGAAAGGGTCGCGACCGAGCCGACGTTTTCGCCTCCGTACGCGCCGAGCGTGCTGTCGAAGGAGTCGAAGGTGCTGCCCGAGGAAAGGTGCGCGGACTGGTCGATCACCAGGGCATAGTCGAAGCAGTCACCGGTGAGCGGACCAGGCTCGGTGTCGTCGGTGTCATCGGTGTCGTCGCCGGTTTCGGAGGCGGTGTCGCCAGTGTCGGAGCCAGTGTCGGCCGAGTCCAGACCGGTGTCGTCCGCGGCGGTGTCGGTGCCCGCGCCAGGCTTGTCGTCGACCACGACGGTGGTGGGGCCGCAGGCGACGAAGACCAGGGCGAGGAGGGTCGAAACGTTCATTTTGGGACGGGGGTGGCCCCCCGTAACGCCCCCAGCTGATCTCGGGGGGGGGCAGGCCGCAGCGGCTCAGGCCTGTGCGCGGCGCTCTCCCCTCCGCCCGCGCCCTTGGCCGTTACGCGCCCGCGAGGTCGTGCTGACACTTCCAGCACGTCTCGAAGCTGGCCGGGTTCCGCTCGTCACAGGCCGGGCAGACCCACTCCAGGTGGGCCCGCGCGTCGACCGCAGCGAGAAGCGCGGTGGCCGCATCCGCTTGGTCCTCGGGCACGAAGAGCTGAACCTCGGTGTCAGGGACCGGGATACCACCAGCGATTCCAGGTCGCGCCAACCCCCGTATTTCCACCGTCAGACCGCCCCTTTCCAGCGCAGTTCGCACCAGCGTGGCTTCGGCGAGGCTGCGGGCGCGATGAATCCGAACCACACCCAGAACTATCGCCCTTTGCGCAGCGCGGCCGTCAGGGGTCCGTCACGACCGGCGACAAACCCACGACCAGCGGGCTATCCTGCCGTCGTGCTCACCCTCCTCCTCCTCAGTTGCCGCCCCGTTTCCTCCATCGGCCTCCAAACCGACGAACCGGAGGACACCGGAGACACCGGCACCCCCGCCGACACCGACACCGAGGAGCTCCCGGGGGACGCCGATACCGACACGGACACCGACACGGATACGGACACGGACACCGACGTCGACAAAGAGGCGCTCTACCAGGCCTTCTTCGACCCGGCCGTGATCCAGACCGTCGACATCACCCTGAGCGAGGCGGCCATCCGCTCCCTCAATCGCAACGGCGGCGAGTACGTCGAGGGCGATGTCGTGGTCAACGGGATGGAGCTTTTGCAAGTCGGCGTGCGCCTGAAGGGCTCCAGCACCTACATGGACCTCGACTGCGACGACAGCCTGTGCAAGGCCGCGTTCAAGATCAAGACCGACGAGTTCCTGGTTGACCAGAAGTACGGCACCCTCCAGCGCATCACGCTCAACAACATGGGCACCGACTACATTCAGTCGCGCGAAGTCCTCGTCTACTCGCTCTTGCACGACCAGTCTCAGCTGGCGTCGCGAGCGAGTTTTGCGCGGGTCACCCTCAACGGCGAATCCATGGGGCTGTACGCCAACGTGGAGGCGATGGATGACGAGTGGATCGAACGGCGCTTCGCGGACTCCACCGGCAACCTGTGGGCCACGGCCTCGGGCGGGGCGGAGTTCTCCGAGACCGGCATGTATTTCTGGGAGATCAACAACGGCACGGGCGAAAAGGACCAACTCCGCGCCGTGATGGCGGTGCTGGACGCCTGGGGTGGCGACTTCTTCGGTGAGCTCGGCGGGGTCATCAACGTCGACCAGTTCTTGGACTACTGGTCGTGGTGTGCGGCGGTCGGCAACTACGACGGCTACCCCTTCCACAGCAACGACGTCATCCTCTACGAAGATCCTAGCGATGCGCGCCGCCTGGTTTTCATGCCCTGGGGCGAAGACGAGACCTTCAATGAGTACGAGTACACCGGCGAAACGTGGAACACCGCCTACCTGCGCTTGGGCAATAAATGCCTGGAAGACGCCGCCTGCGTCGCGGAGCTGAAGCTGCGCATCGAGATCGCCGTGGACGCGTACGACGAGGCGGACATGCTGACCCGCGCCCAGGCGGCGTGGGACCTGACCGAGGCCGACGTCCAGGCAGACCCCAGGCGCCCGTTCACACCCGACTACGTATGGTACTACCGCGACTATTACGCGGGGGTCATCGACGGCTATGACGACTACGTGAGGGCGAAGGTCGGCATTTGACGCTCGTGCGCAAGGCGCCAACGCTCCGTTCACCAAGCTCTTGGCCCTGGATCCGACGCGCCGCACTCAACCGCTCCTGCTCGCGGCGGGCCTTCTGGATCGCACCGTCAGCGCGTCGATGGTGCGCGCCACCCACCGGCTCCAAAAGGGGTCGGCCGCCCCCGTCACCCTGAAAGAGTACCCCGGACGGACCCACTGGATTGTGCAGCAACCCGGATGGGAAGAGGTCGCGGACGACACGATCGCGTGGCTCCAGGCGTTGCCCCCTTCGTAGGCGGTGCGGGCTGTGATATAGCAGGCGTCCCCTCGCGGTCCTCCCGGGCCGCAGCCCCCTGCCCCTCCCACGGCGCCGCATGGACCTCCAGACCACCTCCCTTGCCGAGGCCGCGCGCCGCCGGTACCTCAGCTATGCGCTCAGCGTCATCAAGGCTCGAGCGCTGCCGGATGTGCGCGACGGCCTCAAGCCCGTGCACCGTCGCATCCTGTATGCGATGTTCCACGACCAGAAGCTCACCCCTGAGGCGCGCTACAAGAAGTGCGCGGCCATCGTCGGGGACGTACTGGGAAAGTACCACCCGCACGGGGACAGCTCGGTCTACGAGGCGCTGGTGCGCATGGCGCAGCCGTTCTCGCTCCGGCACCCATTGGTGGACGGCCAGGGTAACTTTGGCAGTATCGACGGCGACAATGCGGCGGCGTATCGCTACACCGAGGCCAAGCTCACCGCCATCGCCGTGGAGCTTCTGTCCGAGCTCAAGCAGAACACGGTCGACACGCGCAAGACCTACGACGGCCAAAACACCGAACCGGTGGTGCTGCCGGCACAGTTTCCGAATCTGCTCGTCAACGGGAGCGAGGGCATCGCCGTCGGCATGGCGACCAACATCCCCCCCCACAACCTGCGCGAGGTGATCGACGCCTGCCTCGTGCTTCTGGAGCACCCGGACACCTCCATCGCGCAGCTTTGCCGCAAGGTCAAGGGGCCCGACCTGCCCACCGGGGGCGAGATCATCACCGGCGCCGACGAGCTGCACCAACTCTACGAGCTGGGACACGGTACGGTCAAGGTGCGCGGCACGTGGGAAACCGAGCAGAAAGGCCGAAAACACTTCGTGATCATCAACTCGGTGCCCTACGGTGTCAACAAGGCCAAGATGGTCGAAGAGATCGGGGACCTGGTCGTCCAGAAGAAGCTCCCGCAGATCACCGACGTCCGCGACGAAAGCACCGACATCGTGCGCGTGGTTTTGGAGCTGCGGCAGGCTGGGGACGAAAACGCGGCGTTGGCCTTCCTTTACAAGCACACGCGCCTCGAAGACTCGATCCACGTGAACATGACCGCGCTGGTGCCCACCACAAACCCGGAGGCCGCCGCTCCCGAACGCCTGGACCTCAAGCGCATGCTCCAGCACTGGCTGGACTTCCGCATCGAGACGGTGCGGCGCCGCCTGGAGTACGAGCTCGCGCGTCTGCGTGACCGCATCCACATCCTCGAAGGCTTCGCCAAGATCTTCGACTGCCTCGACGAGGCGATCCGGATCATCCGCGCCTCGGAAGGTCGCCGTGACGCCGCCGAAAAGCTCATGCTCGGCTTCGGGCTCGACGACGTGCAGGCCGACGCGATCCTGGAATTGAAGCTCTACCGACTCGCCAAGCTCGAAGTCCTCGTCATTCAAGAGGAGCTGGGCGAAAAGCGCGCCGCCGCCGAGCGCCTCGCCGCGATCGTCGGCAGCCGTCAGGCGCTGCGCGACGTGGTCAAAGAAGAGCTGGGCAACATCCGCACCCAATACGGCGAGCCCCGGCGCACCCGCATCGGGGTCGAGACGGCGGCCGTCGTCTACACCGAGGACGCCTACCTCGTGTCAGAAGACGCGGTGGTCGTCGTGACGCGCGACGGCTGGATCAAGCGGCAAGGCACCATCACCGGGGTCGAAAAGGTCCGCGTGCGCGAGGGCGACAGCATCGGCTGGGCGCTGCGTAGCTCCACGCGGCACATGCTCACCCTGTTCACCAGCCACGGCATGGCGTACTCGCTGCGGGTGGACGGGCTGCCGGCGACCACCGGCTATGGTGAGCCGATTCAGAAGTTCTTCGCCTTTGCCGATGGGGAACGGGTGGTTGGCGTCCTCTCCCACGACGCCCGCAACCTCCCCGTCGCCCCCGCCCAGACCACGCTCGTACTCGGTGATGATCCGCCGCCACCCTACTTCGTCGCGGTATCGCGGGCCGGAAAGGTCGTGCGCATGCCGGTGGCGATGGTCGCCGAGGCCAGCAATCGCAACGGCCGCACGCTCATGCGCCTCGATGGCCCCACCGACCAGGTGTTGGCCGCCTACGTCAGTCACAGCAGCGACGAGTGCGTGTGTCTCGCCAGCACCCTGGGCAACGTGCTCGCGTTCGCGGTTGCCGAGATTCCCATCCTCAAAGGTGCGGGAAAGGGCGTGATGGCGCTGAAGCTGCGGGACGAGGACACCGTTTTTGCTTTCGAGCTTCACTCCGGTCGCGACGGCGGACTCTCAGTGCTCACGCAACTCGGGCGAGAAGAAGTGATCAACGGCAAGAAGTACGGCGGCGCACGCGGGGCTCGTGGCTCGCAGCTCTTCCGAAGAGGCTCCTTCGCGGTGTGGAAGCGCCCCCCCGAGATCGCGCTGGGCAAACCCACCACCGACGGGGAGGCCTAGCCCATGGCCGAGTACAGCGGCAGCGACATCCAGATCCTCGAAGGACTCGACCCCGTCCGCAAGCGCCCCGGCATGTACATCGGCGGCACCGGGGCCGACGGTTTCCACCACCTATTGTGGGAGATCGTGGACAATTCCGTCGACGAGGCGATGAACGGCCACGCCTCGCTCATCCACGTCACCCTCCACGCGGACGGCCGGACCGCCACCGTGACCGACAACGGCCGCGGCATTCCCGTCGACATCCACCCCAAGGCCAAACGCCCCACGCTTGAGGTGATTCTCTGCACCCTGCACGCGGGCGGCAAGTTCGACAACAAGGCGTACTCCGCCTCTGGCGGGCTCCACGGCGTCGGCAGCAGTGTCGTCAACGCGCTTTCCGAAGAGCTGGTCGCCACCGTCCGTCGCGGCGGCGCCGAATATCGGATGAGCTTCCGGCGCGGCAAGGCCCGGACCGGGCTCGACCGGGTGGGCGACGCGCGGGGCTCGGGCACCACCATCAAGTTCCGCCCCGACACCGAGATTTTTGGTGAGAACCTGGGGTTCGAATCCGACCGCGTGCGCGACCGGCTGGAGGTCATCTCCTACATCCACAAGGGGCTGCGCATCGTCCTAAAAGACGAGATGGCCGGCACCAACGAAGAGTTCAAACACGACGGAGGCATCCGCGACTGGTCGCTTGCGTTGGCCAAACGAAACGCCCGAATTCCAATCCTCGCCGAGCCGTTCTACACCACCAAACAGAACGGCGTGCGCGTTGAGTTGGCGCTCTTGTGGACCGACGGCACCCGTGAGTTGTTCGCAAGCTACGCCAACGGCATCCCCACCGGCAACGGGGGCACCCACGAACAAGGCGCACGCGACGCGATCACCCGTGCCGTACGCACCTACATCGAGACGCACGAGCTCCAGCCCCGCGGCATTGTCCTTCAGGCGGAAGACATTCGCGAGGGCATCGTTTGTGTCACCAGTGTTTTCATGGCCGAGCCGCAGTTCCAGGGTCAGACCAAAGACAAGCTCAACAACCCCGAGATGCGCGGCATCGTGGAGAGCGCCATCCGCGGTGCGCTCGAACAGTACCTCAACACCAACCGAACGATCGCCGACCTCGTGGTCAGCCGCGTCATCCAAGCGGCCCGCGCGCGCATGGCCAGTCGCAGCGCCGAAGACAATGTTCGGCGGAAGTCCCCGGTCAACTCCCGCTCGGTCCTTCCCGGAAAGCTTGCTGACTGCTCGTCGAGCGATCCGGCCGGCACCGAGCTGTTCATCGTCGAAGGCGACAGCGCCGGTGGCTCAGCCAAGCAGGGTCGTGATCGGGAAACCCAGGCGATCCTTCCGTTGCGCGGCAAGGTACTCAACACGGAACAGGCGGGCCTGAAGAAACTACTGGAGAACAAAGAGCTGTCGGATATCGTCAGTGCCTTGGGTTGTGGCATCGGCAAAGACATCAACATGGAGCGGCTGCGCTACCACAAGATTGTCCTGCTCATGGATGCCGACGTGGACGGTCACCACATCGCCACGTTGTTACTCACCTTCTTCTATCGATACATGCCGGAATTGCTCGCCGGAGGTTATCTTTATCTTGCGCAGCCGCCGCTGTACCGCATCGACGTCGGCCACACGACCCACTGGGCGATCGATGACCGCGAGAAGGAGCGGGTGCTCAAGAAACTACCACCCCGCGCCCAACCCGAGATCAGCCGATTCAAGGGCCTCGGCGAGATGCCGCCCAAAGTACTGTACGAGACCACGCTTGACCCCAAGAAGCGGCGGCTCTTGCGGGTGCAGGTGCCCGAGGGCGAGGCGGTCTCGACCGATCGGGTCATCTCCGACCTCATGGGGAAGGACGCCGCGCCGCGGTACCACGCGATCATGGAAGCGGGGCCGGAGGTTGACGATTTGGATGCGTAGGGTGGGCGGCTACTGCCGGCCCTGATTCCGCCGGTGCTTGCGCTCGCGACTGTAACCTGAGCGGCGCCCCTACCTGAACAACCTCGAAACCGAGTCGTTGCTGTGGATGCTGCGAATGGCCTCCGCGAGCACGCGTCCGACCGAAACCACCGAGATCTTCTCGCACGCGGCGGCCTCGGCCATCAGCGGGATGGTGTCGGTCACGAACACCTTCTTGAGTACGCTCTCGTTGATGCGCTCGACCGCGGGGCCACTGAGCACGGCGTGGGTCGCGACTGCATAGACCGCCGTGGCGCCGTTTTCCTGAACGGCCTGGGCCGCCTTCTGGAGCGTTCCCGCCGTGTCGATCATGTCATCAACGATGATCGCGGTGCGGTCGCGCACTTCGCCGATCAGGTGCAGCACCTCCGACTTGTTGGGGCCGCTGCGTCGTTTGTCGATGATGGCGATCGTGGCGCCGATGCGCTTGGCAAAAGCCCGCGCGCGTTCGACGCCGCCGGCATCCGGACTCACCACAACACACTGCTTGGTGTCAACGCTATGGAGGACGTGCTCGGAGAGGGTGGGGCCACCATAGAGGTTGTCGACCGGGATGTCGAAGAAGCCCTGTATCTGGCCGGCGTGCAGGTCCATGGTGACGACGCGGTTGATACCGGCGGTCTGGATGAGGTCCGCAATGAGCTTCGCGGTGATCGGCGCGCGGGGGGCCACCTTCCGATCCTGACGCGAGTAGCCATAGTACGGAATGACCGCCGTCACGCGACCGGCGCTGGCGCGTTTGCACGCATCGGCCATCACCAAGAGCTCCATGATGTGGTCGTTGGCGGGTCGGGAGGTGGGCTGAACGAGATAGACGTCGCGACCGCGAACATTTTCGTCGATCTCGACCTGGATTTCCCCGTCTGAGAAGCGGTTGACCCGCACCGCACCAAGCGGGCAGCCCAGGTGCTCGGCAATGGTGCGCGCCTGCGCTGGGTTGGCATTGCCGGCAAAAAGTCGTATCTCCATGGCGCCTTGGCCTCCGCGGCGGAGCTAACCTGATGAGCCCGGGCTCGGGGCCAGGATGCCACCGCGTTCTTGAGCGGAGGCAGTGCGCATTCCTGCGTGTATCGCGCCCTGTGTCGCCGTGTATCACCGGCTACGGCGGCCACGCGGCTGAATTCCGGCGTTCGCTGGATGGGCGGCCCCGCTGGTGGGACGACCGGCATCCTCCTCAACGACACGGGTTTCGGGGCCGTGAGCGACGCGACCGCCGGCCCCCAGCGGCCGAAGCTGCGAACGGACGACCCGTCGCGACAAGTCGCTCTCCTTGCGCGATGGGTGACGCGGCACCCCTCGCGCGACGAGAGTCAACGTGTCGGCTGGGGGCTCCTGTTCGGACCCGTCGCCGCCCGGACCACCATACAACCTTCTGAATCCCATGGAGACGCCCACACCACCGCGCGAAGAGGCGCCGCCAGCAGCCGGATTTCTCCCGTTGCGCATGGGGTGAGGAGCCCCCCCCCGGGCAGCGAGAGCCGGTCGCCTGATTGGCCATATGCGGCGCCCCGATGTGCTCGTCGCCGTAGCCGCCCCTCACCCGGCCCGCAGCGCGCTCGCCACCCTGCCGGCGATCCACGCCACCCCCCACCCCATGAAAACCCCTAACCCCACGCCCACCAGATTGGCGACCCAATCCAGCCACTCGCCGTCGCGACCAAGGAGCGCCTGGCTCCCTTCGTCGAGGCTGGCCCACCCGGCAAGGGCCAGCAGCAGCCACCCGACCCGGGCCGGCAGCCGCCGGCCCAATGTTAGCGCCCAACAGAAGGCCGGCACCCCGAAAACCAGAACATGGATGGTCTTGTCCGAGACTAACGGGTCGAGCCAGGCCGGCACATCTGGCATCCGCCGCGCGGCGTCGCGGGCACCCTCCCACGCCCCGCGCACCACGGCACGATCGGCCTCGTCCGCAAACGCGCGTGGCCCCGGAAAGTGGGTCACGGCGGTTGCTGCCACTGTCGCGACAACCGCCGCAAGCGCCGCGAAGGCACGCAGGATCCGTGTCAAGGCGCGCCCGCAGCGCGCGCAGACCGCCCCAAAACCACGCGCAGCGGCCGATGGTCCGAGGCGCCCGCTTCGATGACCTCGACCTCAACTGGAAAAAGCCCTCCGGTAGAAAACACATGATCGGGCCGACCCGTCAACTCCCACCACTCCAGCTGCCACGCCCACGTGCGCGTCACCGGAGCGAAGGCCGACGCGGCGTCAAAAAACCCAGCGTCGACCAAAACGTCCACCGCGTCGCCCACCTCCTCGTTGAGGTCCCCCGCCACGACATCGGGACCCCCCTCAAAACAGGAGACGTGGCTTCGCAGCTCCGTCGCGCGCAACCCCGTCGTGGTGAAGTACCCCGTGAACAGCCCGTTTTCGTCCAGCGGCGGATGCAGGTGGGCATGCAGCACGCGGAGCCGACCCACCGGGGATTCCGCGTCCAGACACCACGCCGGAAAGCCGCCGACGGGTGACACGAGTCCGGGCAACGACACAAAGGGCGCCTTCGCCAACACGGCCATCCCCCCATCGGGGAGGTGGTCGCGAAACTCGATGTGCGGGTAGCGGTCGCCGAGCCGGGCGCGGATCGCCGCCTCCCACCCTGGCGTCGTCTCTTGGAGCAGCACCAGATCGGCGTCGGCACCCACGATCGCTTCGATGGTAGCGGGGTCCTCGCGCTCGAAGTTCACGTTGTACGTCAGCACAGAGAGCGTCGGACCGATCACGACAGGACGCGACGGCGACGGCGGCGACGAGCAGCCGTCGCAGCCCACCGCCAGCCACAGCCACATCATGGGACCGACGCCAAGCGCGCTCCGGACGCGACGACCCGCCCCCCGGCCGCGCCGGCACCCGGCCCCATCCGCACTTCCCAATCACAGGCGCCGATGAAAATCGGGTCGTGCTCCACCGCGATCACGCTCCCGCCCATCGTCACCAGCCGTCGCAAGGCCTCCACCAGAACCGCGACGTCCGCGGGATGTAAGCCAACCGAAGGCTCGTCCAACAAATACAAT
Source organism: Deltaproteobacteria bacterium (assembly GCA_947445035.1). Classification (GTDB taxonomy): domain Bacteria; phylum Myxococcota_A; class UBA796; order UBA796; family SXON01; genus SXON01. The sequence goes on along the minus strand of CANFCK010000006.1, from coordinate 26,688 downwards.
GTGCCCTCGACTTCGCCTGGCTTTCCCAGCTCCCTCGCAAGCTTCAACCTCTGTGCTTCGCCGCCAGACAGGCTGTCCACCCCCTGACCGAGGGGCAGGTACCCCAACCCAAGGGCGTCGAGGGTTTCGAGCACGCCGGCGATCGTCGGGACGCTGCCGAACAACGTCCGCGCGGTCCGGACGCTCCCGGCGAGCACGTCCGCGACGCTGTGGCCCTTCCAGGTGACCGAGAGCGTCGCCTCGTCAAAGCGTCGGCCCTCGCACACTTCGCAAGGAACCACCACATCGGGAAGGACGTGCATCGCAACCCGACGGGCGCCTTCCCCCTGGCAGGCCTCGCAGCGCCCTCCCGCGACGGCTGTAGAAAAGCGCTCCGGCCCGAAACCACGAGCCTTCGCTTCAGGCGTGCGCGCGTAGAGTTGGCGGATGGTCTCGAACACACGGGTTGCGGTCGCGACCGTGGAGCGCCCCGCCTTGGCCAACGGGCTGCCATCGACGTTGACCACCCGGGTGACGCGCTCGCGCCCCACGAGCCGCGCCAACGGCAGACCGACCCGATCGGTGAGCGCGGGCGCGAGGGTATCGAAGACCAGCGACGACTTCCCGGAACCGCTGGGGCCAGTCACCACCGCGAGCACACCCAGAGGCAGCTCGGCGTCGCCGCGCAACCACCGGCCGGCGAGGCCCTCCAAGCGGAGGACGGCCCGGGGCGTGAGGCGGGCGTGGAGCGCGACCTCGGCCTCTCCGCGGAGCCACCTTCCGGTCAGCGTCGCGGCCTGCCGCAACTGTTCAGGAGTCCCCGAAAATACCACCCGCCCACCCTCTGCGCCCGCGCCTGGACCGACCTCGATGACATGATCGGCGACGTCCAGCACCATCGGGTCGTGCTCGACGACAAGCACGGTGTTGCCCAGTTGACAGAGCTCTCGCAGCAAGCCCAGAAGCCGCTCCGTGTCGTGGGGGTGGAGTCCGGCGGTCGGCTCGTCGAGCACATACAAAACGCCGCTGAGTTGGTTTCCGATTTGCGCACCCAATCGAAGCCGCTGCCATTCACCCCCCGACAACGTCGTCGCCGCGCGATCGAGCGTGATGTAGTCCAACCCGACCCTGAGCAGGAAAGACAAGCGGCGCTCCAACTCTTCAAGCACCGGCGTGGTCACCAGCGTTCGAGGAACCTCCGCCAGCGCGGCCAGGCCCTCCGCCACCGGGAGCGCCAATCGTGCGGGGAGCGTGCGCCCGGCACAGCGCACCGCACGTGCCTCGGGCGAGAGGCGGGCGCCGAAGCACGCGGGGCACGGCTTTTCCCGGGTCCAGCGGTCGTCGGGCCGCTTGCGGGCGGTCGCGACGATGCCCTCGGTGCCGTTGTCCCCGTGCAAAAGGCGGTCGCGCGCCTCCCACGGGAGCGCCGACCAGGGAATATCATGGGCGATCCCGGCCTTCTCCGCCCACCGCAACATCAGCGCCCGGTTGGCCTCGCTCCAGGTGAGGACGGCCCCTTCGGCGAGCGACCGCATCGGATCGACGAGGCCCGACTCCTCGATCTCGACCACCTGGCCGACGCCCTGGCAAGAACGACAGGCGCCAACCGGACTGTTGAACGAGAACAAACGAGGCGAAAGGGCCGGCAGCTCGCGCTCGCAACGCGGGCAGATGGGACGGGTGGCAAAATGCAGCGTGGCGTCCGCGGCCTCCACGGAAAGCACCCCTCGGCCAGCGCGGAGCGCGGTGGCGACCGCCTCCTGGAGCCGTTCACGTCGCTCGTCGGAGACCTTCATCCGGTCGACGACCAGCTCCACGTCATGGGGTCCCGGCGTGGTCGGCGCGGGCTCATCGAACATGACCGCGGCCCCGTCCACCCGCCCCCGCAAAAATCCCTGCCGGGCGAGGTCCGAGAAAAACGGCGCCAGCGGCGTCGTCCGTCCCTTCGCCACCCGGGCGAGGATGGTGAGCGGGGTGCCCTCGGGAAGGCCCGCCAACGTTCCCACGATGGTGTCGACCGTGGTGGCGACAACGGCCTCGCCACAGGCTGGACAGTGCAAGGTCCCGGCGCGGGCGTACAGCACCCGGAACAGGTCGTAGAGCTCCCCGGAAGTCGCGACGGTTGCCCGCACGCTCGCCGAGCCGGGTCCGCGCTGCGCCACCCCGATGCTCGGAAGCAGACCCGTCATCTGCTCGTACGCCGGCCGCGGGGCCTGGCCGACTTGGGCGCGGACCCATGAGGTCATCGACTCTACGAAGCGGCGTTGCGACTCGGCGTGGAGGGTGTCGAAGGCCAACGACGTCTTCCCGGAGCCGCTCACCCCACAGATCACCGTGAGGGAGCCATGCTCGATCTGCACGTCCACACCGCGCAGATTGTGCTCGGCCGCCCCGACCACGGCTAACTTCATCCTGCGACGCGAACCGCCCAGCGCGCGGCCGCCTCGCCGGTCAGCGGTGCCAGCTTGAAGGCGTGCCCGCTACAGGCCGAGACCGCCAAAACGCGGGTTTTCCCGGGAGGCTCCTCAAGGATGAAGGCTTCGTCCTTGACCGCGGTGAAGAAGCAGGTGTCCGCGTCGATGCGCGGGCCGGGACCCGGGGCGAACCACTCCCGAAGCTGCACCCCGACCTCGTCCAACTCCAAAAGGTCCGGACCGACCTCCACCTCCGGGTTGTCCTCGCTGCCGACCACGCGGTGCTTCGCCGCTTTCATCACCCCACCGGCGAGGGTCGGGAGCCCGTAGTGCAGACCCGTCTTGCCCAGGTGCACCCAGGGCGGCGTGCGACCGGCCTGGACGTCCATCTGCCAGTAGCCGACGTGCTGACGGAGGGGGAGCGCGCGCGGGCGCAGGGCGGGGACCAGAGCGCCGACCCATGGACCCGCGGTCACGACGGCCGCCTCGGCCCGAATCGCGTCGTCAGCCGTCTTCACCAGTACCCCGGTGTCGTCCTCGGCGATTGAGGCCACGGTTCCTTGGATACGGCGGACCCCCGCGGCGTCAAGCCAGGCCTCCAGCGCCCGCATCGTCCGGGCGGCGGCGATCACGCCGGCGAGGTGGTCGTGCAGCACACGATCGGCACCCGCGAAGGTCATGTGCGGAAAGCGGGCCCGCGCGGTGGCGACGTCCACCTCTTCGACGCGCGACCCGGCCATCCGGCACGCGGCGGCGTACGTCGGCAGCGGTCCATCCTCCGGCCCCCAGAAAACGGCGGTCCCCGGAACGACGAGCGACGCTTGTACCGCGGCCTCCAACGCCGGCCACAGCTCGTTCCGCGATCGCATGCTCGCGGCGACCCATTCGGCACTTTCGTAGCTCGACCGCGTGATCCGCTCCTCGCCGTGGCTGGACCCCCGGGCGTGGCCGGGTAAAAAACGATCGACGAGGACGATCTCGGGTCCGTCCAGCTCACCGGCTAGCTGCCAGGCGGTGCAGAGGCCGTTGATTCCGGCCCCTACGATCACGACCTTTACGTGCTGATAGCGCAAGTGGCCTCCATGAGGGCAAGCTCCCCCGCCGCGCCGAGCAGGCCGAGGCTGGGATGGGTCACGACATAGACCGGAATCTCCGCGATGGCACGCGCGAGGCGCCCCTTCTCCTCGAAGCGGCGGCGGAAGCCCCCACTGCGCAGCACGTCGAGGAGGTGGAGCGTGACCCCGCCGGCCAGGTACACGCCGCCGAGCGCGATGCAGCGGAGCGCGCAGTTCCCTGCCTCTGCCCCGTAGAGTTCGGCGAACCACCGACCCACGTCCGGCATCTCGCGGAGCACCCGCGCCGGCGCATCCGCCTCGCCGAGCCAGGCCGGGACGGTCGCGCCGCGGTCGACCAGCGTGAACCGGGCGAGGTTGACCAGGCCCGAACCGGACAGGACGTCCTCCCACTCTGCACGTCCGCGCTCTTGAATCAGCCAACCGGCCAGCGCCACCTCCCGCGCGGTCGCCGGGCCGAAGTCGGCGTGGCCCCCTTCTCCGGCGAGGATCCGACCGCCCCACACGATAGCCTCGCCAAGCCCAGTGCCAGCGCCCAGAAGGGCCACCGGCGCACCCTCCACGGGCGCGGCGCCCCCGAGTTGGACCACGTCGGCCGGCCCCAAGGCGGCCAGTCCCCGCGCGGCGGCGTGGAAGTCGTTCATCAAATACACGGGCGCCCCGAACTCCGCTGCAAGCACGTCTGCATCGAGCGTCCAGGGCAGATTCGTCGTAACGCATCGACGGCCGGACACCGGCCCCGCGACGCCAAGGGCAAGGGCGGTTGGAGACCGCCCGACGTGGTGCACGTAGCCGCGCAGCGCCTGCTCGATGCCGGAAAACCTCGCGCTCGGCCAGGAAACCTCGTCGTGGAGGCCCTGGTCGGCCCGCGCGAATCGCACGCTGGTCCCGCCGATGTCGCCCACGAGCCGCATCACCGTCCTTAACCGGTGGGGGTCCCCCGACGGCCAACGGACTCTCGAGGAATCGGGTACCCCCCGCCCGGCCCGGCCGTGGTACCCTCCCCCACGTGACTGAAACCGAACCAGAACCCGAAGTCCCTCCCGACGTCGATCTCCATTCGGAAGAGGAAACAACCGCGGGGAGAGCGGGCTCCTCGCCACGCGGTCAGGCGGCAAACGCGGTGCTCCTTGCGCTGGGGCGCGCCGCGCGCTCCTTCCTCATCTACGAGCCGACCAACGAGGCGATCCGCATCTTCCTCGACAACCTTCGCCGGTCTACCGACAACTTCTTGTCGGCGTATGGCCAACTTGACCTGGACGTGCGCCCCTTCGAGTTGGTGCACGCCTCCGAGGTGGTCTACCTGGATCGGGACCGTGAACGCTCCCTCGCGTTTCGCCTGTATCGCGACGGCATCCGTCGGGTGGTTCTGCGGCCGGGCTTGGACTGGCATGAGCTGCTCAAGTTGCTCGAAGTGGTCTCGATTCGATACATCGGCGTGCGTCAAACTGAGGACGACCTCGTCGTTCTGTTGTGGAAAGCTGGCTTTACTAACATCTCCTTTGATGCAGTCGAAGGATTCGTCGCCGATACCGACGACAACGAAACCGACGAAGGCGCCGCCGCTTCGACCGAAGGGGCAGAGATCGATGCCCCGCCCGACTTCGACCTGCCGGTGCCGCTGCGCCCCACCCTGGTGCGGGTCCTGCCGCGCGAAGTGCCCCAGCCGGCCCTCCAAGAACTTCTCCGCGAAGACGACACCACGGCGGTCCCAGAGATGGCGGTGCGGCTGTGTGAGGATCTCCTCGCCGTCCTCTCCGATACCGCAGATCCCCTCCGCTTCGACGATGTCGCGCCCCACCTGATCGAAACGCGGGAGTTCCTCTTCGCGGAGGGTCTGGTCCCGCTGACGGTGCGCCTCGCCTACGCCGCAGCCACCGCCCAGCTCCACGACGAAGCCAGCGAGCGTGCGTGCGGACAGTTCCTTGAAGGCTTCGTCACCGCCACCGCCATCAGCCGCTTCCTGCACAGCGTGTCTCGCGACGCCACGGACGCGCCGAGCGAGGTCTACGCGCTGCTCGGCGCACTCCCCGGCGACCACCTGCGCACCCTGGTGGAGGTGCTCAAGAACGAGACCGGCGAGGCGCCCCGGCGCATCACCCGCCGGCTGATCGAGCGCTACGTCGCGGACCGTGCGGACGAGCTCGTCAAATGGTTGGACGAAGCGCCGACGGCGCTGGCGTGTGAGCTGCTCCGTGTTCTCCGGCACGTCGACCCCGACCGCGCGCTGGCCGCCGCCCAACACCTTGCGGCCCGCGGCGACCTCGAGCTGCAACTGGAACTTCTTCATACGCTCGAAGCACTCCCGGACTCCGCCGGGGTGTCCCGACTGCTGCTCGGGCTCACGACGGCCGACAACGAAGAGATCCGCACTCGATCGTTGGCGATGTTGGGCCATCGCGGCTCTACCGCCGCGTTCGCACCGCTCTTGCAGCGGCTCAAACGTGATGCCGCGTTGCGACTGAAAGACCGCGAGGCCGAGGCCCTCGGGGAGGCGTTGGCGGCGCTCAACGCCCCCGAAGCCCTCGCTCAGTTCCGGGAGTGGTGCAAGCCCAAGGGCTTCTTCGGCGCAGTGGTACCGGGAATCACCCGACTTCAGCGCGCCGCGGTCGCGGGCCTCGTCCACATCCGCTCGGACGACTCCGAGATGCTCATCAAGGCGGTCCACGACATCGCCGGTTCAGAGTTGCAGGGCTACTGCCAGCAAGCCATGATTCGTCGCCGGCGGATCGCGCGCGGAGGTCCGACATGAGCACCGATGCGCTGCAACAGGGCCAGGAGCAGCTTGCCGCCGCGCTGAATCAGGCCCGGGTGGGCGACGACCGCCAGCTCGGCCAGAAAGTGCGCGAACTCGGCGAACAGTTCGTCCGACTGATGGTCGGTCTGGTGCGGCTGTGCGGCTTCCACGCCCCCGAGAATCACGCCTTCGACGAGCCCACGCACCAGCTGGTCAACGCGCTCTTGAAGCTCGACAAGTTGGTCGGGCAGGTGACGATCGTCTGCGTCGAAGGGCAGGTCTACGTCAACGACATCCGGGTGCGGATGGACGACCGCACCTCGGGCCCGGCCGCCCTCGAAGCGGAGCTTGCCCGGCACAGTTGCGGCGGATTGTCGTTCAACCGGTCCCTCGACGCGGAGCAGGTACGCGCGTTGGTCAGCTGCATCGCTGGTCCCGCCGAGGCCTCCCGGCCGCTCGCCCACTTCACCGAGTCGCTGCGCGCCTGCGGCTGTCCTGAGGTCGGGGCGATGGGGCGTTTCCGGCTGCGCCTCACCGGAGAGACCGAGCGTTCTTCCGGTCAGAAAGAACTGCACCGTACGCTCTCGCGTGCCAACGGCGTCGTCGCCGACGCCTGGAACAACCTGGGCGCCAACCGCACGCCCAATCCGCTGCCGATCCGTCGGCTGGTCAACGAGTTCGTCGACGCCTCGGCCGACCGCGACAGCATGGAGAAAGAGGAGCAGGCCGAAGCGGCGATGGGCTCGTCGGGTGAGTTCGCCCGGCACTGCGTTCGGGTGACGACGTACTCCCTGCTCATCGGGCGCGAGTTGGGCCTGTCCCAGTCCTCGCTGGCCGACCTGGGTGTCGCCGCGATGTACCACGACGCCGGCTACGCGATGCACGACGAAGATGGCTTCGCGCCGCCGTTCTCCCACCACGGCACCGCGGGAGTAAAACTGCTGGGTCGCCAGCGTGGGTTCCACCAGGCCAAGATCAAGCGCATGCTGGTCGCGTTGCAACACCACTGGGACCTCGACCGGCGGCCGTGTTTGTACGCGCGGATCGTGCACATCGCCGACGACTTCGAGAACTACACCCGACTGCGGCCCAACGGTGCGTTGACCTCCCCGGCCGAAGCGTTGGTGCGCATGGCCAGCGCCTCGGGGACCGCCTACGATCCACAGCTTTTTCAGCTCTTCGTGAACCGGGTCGGCTCGTTCCCGCCCGGCACCCTGCTGCGGCTGCGGGACGGCCGCGTGGTGCTGTCGATGTCGGGCGTACGCGGTCCCACCAGCTTCGCAGCGCCGATGTGCCGCGTGCTCCGCAATGCCGACGGCACCGTCCCGACCGAGGACACCCCGGCTGACACCGCCGAGCCCGGCGTGCAGATCGCCGAAGTTTTGCTGCAGAAGCGGTGAACACGGTCGCGTTGTGGGTGGCGGTCACGATGGCCGCAGCGCCGATCTTGCCGGCAGCTTCGAGCTTCCAGAGCGGCGGTCGGGTGTTCGAGATCGACGGACTGCCGATCGTCCTCGTTCCCGAAGTCGGCACAGGCCGTGTGACCAGCCAATGGATGTTCGACGTGGGCGCCAACCACGATCGCGCCGCGGACTTCGGGCTGGCGCACCTTGTGGAGCATCTCGCGTTCGGGCGCTTCGATGCGACGTCGCAGGAAGAGTACGATTCAATCCTGGGAGCGCTGGGCGGCGACTCCTCGGGGTGGACCGACCGTGAGCGTGCGGGGTTTGGCGCGACGATTCCGCTGCTCGAAGGAGGGGCGCTGGCGCGCTTCGTCGACTTGGAGCTGACGCGTCGTGTCGCTCCGCTGCTGGACGAGGCGACGATCGATCGCCAACGGGCAGTGGTGGCGCAGGAGACCGCCGAGACCTTCGACCGGCCCCACGGCCCCGACGCCGTGTGGCTGGACGAGCTGCTCTGGGCCTACGGCGAGCCGTGGTCCCGACACCCCCGGGGTGCGCCGACGGAAAAGGCATCCCCCACCCCCATCGCCGAGCGGTGGGCATGGATGCAGGCTCGCGGGGTGCTGGTTCTCGCTGGCGACCTGGGCCTGGAGTCCTGGGCCGCCCGCCTCGGTCCCGCGCCCGCCTCGTACCCTCCCCACGCACCGGCCCCGAGCCTCGGCGAGCCCGGCTGCGAACCGGCGGCCCCGGCCATCCGCTGGCGCCCCGGCAACGTCGCGGAGGGCGCGGTCTACATGGCCTGGCCCATCCCCGGGCGCGATCACCCGGACCGGGTGGCGCTCGAAGCCCTCGCGCGATGGTTGGGTGGCGCAAAAGTGGCTGTGGGCCAAGGGTGTGGCGAGTTCGTGGTCGAGCGGCGTGGGGAGTGGCTGGACCTCGGGCGCCACGTGGTGTCGTTGCGACGAGCGGTGACCGAGTTGGGCGCGCTGGGTCTCGATCCGCAGAGCCTGGACCGTGTGCGGGCGGGGCAGCTGACCGACCTCGCAAGGGCGAACGGGGTGCTCGAGACGCGGGCCCGGATCGTGGGCGCGTGTGTGCTCTCCGGACGCGGTCCTGACTGCCTCGCAGACGAGGCAGTGGCGTGGATTTCGCTGGACTCGGTCGCGACCCAGAAGGCGGCCGCGAGGTGGCTGCTCCCCGACGCGGCCACGGTGCTGGCGGTCGTGCCTCCGGACACGCTCTGGTCGCCGCCGGTACCAGGGATGCGCGCCTGGGGCGGGCGGTGACCTCGGTCGTCCTGCTCCTGCTGCCCACGCTCTCAGAGGGGCCGCTGGCGCGCGTGGATCTGTCCTGGTCGCGACAGGGCACGCCGCTGGAAGCCAGCCTTGTCGATTCGGCCGCCGGGCGCCTCCGCGGCGACGTTCGGGTGTCCGAGACGGGCCTGCGGGTAGACGCGGGCTGCGCGCGCGAGCGCTGCACCATCGCCCTGGACGGGCTCGCCGGCGCCGTCGACGCCGCGCTGCCAGCCCTCGGAGATGTGCTGCTGGACGACGCGCCCCGGCCCTCGATGCCGACGCGTCGGAGCCTCCGCCGGAGTTGGAGCCGCGCCTGGCGATCGACCGGCCGCTTGCTGACCGCGGGGCTCCGGAGCGCCGCAGAAGGCTGGCTGGAAGCCGGAGCCGGTCCCCGCCCTCGACTGTCCCCCGCCGCGATCGGCGGCGCCTGGGCGGCGCTCGGTGAGAGCCTTCGAGCGGGAGAACTCGCTGCGGCGGGGGCCTACGATGAGGCCGTGGTGCGGGCGTTGGCGGCGAGGATCGAGGCGGCTCCGGTGGCCGCCCCCTCCCCTCCCAACGCGGCTCCGACCGACCCTACCCTCCGTCCCGACGCCACCGCTGCGTCACCAACCCTGCTCATCGACTGGCCCGGTGCGACGCGCGCCCAGCTTGGCATCGCCTGGCCGACGGGTCCCGACGATGCGGTGCGTGACTCGGTGCTGGCGGGCGACTTCGAGTCCGTCCTGATGCAGCGCCTCCGCGAACGCGAGGGCTACACCTACGGGGTGGAGCCGACCTGGGGCGATGGCTGGGCGGGCGCCGTATTCGATGTCGCGACCGAGAGCGTCGTGGCGGCGATCGCGGCGGCACGGGAGGAGCTGGCAGGGGTTCAGCGAGTGGATGCCGCTACGATCGAGGCGGCGACGCGGCGCCTGCGGGGTCGGGCCCTCGCCCTGGCGGACACGCTCGCCGGGCGGCTGGCCCTGGCGCGGCTGGTGCCGTTCCCGGAGGTCGCGCCGAAGGCCCTGGCGTCGGTGGGGCGGACCTCGGTGGTGGTGGTGGGGGATGCGAGCGTGCTGGCGGCGGCTCTCGGTCCGGACACGTTGCTGATGTCCAGGTGTGAGCTGATGTACGGGCGGGGAGAGGGCCTCGTGCGCCCGCGTCGATGGAGATAAGCCGGCGCCATGCTCACCCTCGCGCTCTTCGCCCTCGCCGTCTCCACCCCAGAGGCCTCCGCCGCCGAAGCCGATGTCCAGGCCTTCCTCGACGGCTACGACTCGCTCTACCAACGGCTCTACACCCTCGACGCCAACGCCAGTTGGGACGCGGCCACCGACGTGTCGCCGCTCAACGAAGGGCGGGCCACCGCGGCCAGCCAGGCCACCGCGGCGTTCATCGGTGATCCCGTGCTCATCGCCTCCGCCCGCGCGTGGAAGGCCCGCGCGGCCGAGCTGACCCCGCTCCAAGTCCGTCAGCTCGACGCCATCCTCTTCGACGCGGGCGCCGCTCCGGGCGACCAGACCCCCCTCGTCAACGCCCGCCTTGCCGCCGAGACGCGCCTTCGGGGCGTGCAAGACGCCTTTGAGTATTGCCTCGGCGAGCGAGACGCCGTCGGCGTTTGCGCGAAGCCCGCCCGCGCCAACGACATCGACGAGCGCCTGCGCGAATCGGTCGATCCCGCCGAGCGCCTTCGGGTGTGGACCGAAGCCAAGCGCATCGGCGTCCCGCTGCGGACCGGGCTCGCTGACCTGCGCGACTTGCGCAACGACGTCGCCCGGAAGAGCGGGTATTCCTCCTATTTCGGATACATGGTCTCCGAATACGGCATGACCGCCGACGAGATGATGACCCTCCTCGACGGGCTCAATCGCGACATGGCGCCGCTGTACAAGGAGCTGCACATCTGGACGCGTCGCAAGCTGGCCGCCAAGTATGGCCAGCCGGTTCCGACCGGTGACATCCCCGCCCACTGGCTCCCGAACCGCTGGGGCCAGGAGTGGGGCGGGCTCGTCGATGGTGTCGACCTCGATCCCTACTTCAAGGATCGGAAGCCCGAGTGGACCACGCAGGCGGCCGAACAGTTCTACGTGTCGATGGGCTTCCCCAAACTACCGCCGGTCTTCTGGGAAAAGTCCGATCTGTTCCCCGTGCCGGAGGGCCAGTCGCGACACAAAAACAGCCACGCCAGCGCCTGGCATCTTGATCTCGCGACCGATATCCGCTCGCTGATGAGCATCGAACCGAACGCGGAGTGGTTCGGCACCGCCCACCATGAGCTGGGCCACATCTACTACTATGTCAGCTACACCCGCCCTGAGGTTCCCCTCACCCTTCGACGCGGCGCAAACCGCGCCTTCCACGAAGGGATTGGCGAGCTTGCCAACGTCGCCGCCTTCCAGCCGGCCTACCTCAAACAGATGGGCATCCTCCCCAAAGCCTACAAGGTCGACCCTACCAAACAACTGTTGAAAGAAGCGTTGGAGCAGACCGTCGCCTTCGTTCCGTTCGCCACCGGTACGATGAGCCGCTTCGAGTACGAACTCTACGAGAAGAACCTACCCGCGGACCAGTTCCAAACGAAGTGGTGGAGCATCGTCTCCCAGTACCAGGGCATCGGGGTTCCGGACCCGTCGCGACTGACGGACCCGACGCTGTGCGATGGGTGCACCAAGACCCACATCATCGACGATCCGGCCGGGTACTACGACTACGCGCTGGCGACCGTGCTGAAATATCAGCTACATGAACACATCGCGACCAATATCCTCAAGGAGGACCCGCACAACTGCAACTACTATGGCAACAAGGAAGTCGGCGCTTTCATCAAAGATATCCTCGAGAAAGGTGCAACCGAGGACTGGCGCGATGTCCTGAAGAATGCCACCGGCGAGCCCCTGAGCACCCGGGCAATGGTCGCTCACTTCGAGCCGTTGCGAAAGTGGCTCGTACAAGAGAACAAGAAGGCGAAGTGAGCCCGGTGATGTCGCTGCTCTTGCTCCTCGGCTGCGTCGACGAACCGACGGTGCCGCTCGCGGTCGCCGCACCCGACTCCTGGGTTGGCACCCTTGCGGCGCATATGGCCAGCCTCCCGCACGGGGTCGACGTCCTGGAAGGCGACGTGGTTCCGGACGTGGGCGCCGAGCTCGCAGCGGTCGTCGTCGAAGATGACACTCGTTGCGGCGAGTGTTTTCGTGTCGAAGCCGAGGGTGCGGGTTTCGTGATCCGGGCCGGCGGACTCCCCGGCGCGATGTATGGCCTCGCCGCGCTGATGGAGGGGCACGGCTGGCGTTTCGCACACCCGTTCCAGACCGATGTCCCCTCGATCCCCGAGCTGGCGGTCGACGTTCAACTTGACACTGACTTCGCCCCGGAAATGGAGCGCCGCGGCTACCACCCCCACACCCTCCACCCCACCGAGGCGATGTACGATGTATGGGGCGACCCCGATACCAAGCGCGCAACGGCGATGCTCGATTGGGTGGTTCGCAACCGTGGCAACTACGTCCAATGGCCCGGGCTCGACAACATCGTCGGCGACCCCAACGCCCGCGCGACCTGGGCCGCGACCACCACCGAAATCCTCGACGCCGCTCACGCCCGCGGGATGACCGTCGGTGTGGGTGTCCAGCTCTTCGGGCTCAGCAACCTCCAGCAGGCCTACGATCTGCTCGACCGCAGCGGCACAGAAGCCGAGGACGAAGCGGCGATGCTGGCGCGGTGGGCCACGCTCACCGACGGCGTCCAGTGGGACGAGGTCAGCCTGTCCTTTGGTGAGTTCTTCTCGGCCGATCCAGCCTTGTTCATCGGCCGGATCGAGATGGCGTATGACACGTTGCAGGCGACCGCCCCGGGCACGACGCTCAACGCGGTGCTCCACGTCGGCGGCAACGAAGACGTACAGGTCGAGTACGACGGCAAGGAGATGACCTACTACTTCCTGGCCACCTACGCCGATCGCCCCATCGAACCCTTCGTCCACAGCGTCATGTACTACAACCTGGTCGAAGACGCAGGCGGCGCCTACGGCCTGGACAGCTTCGCCGAGCACCGCACCTACCTGGAAGCGGCGCTCGCCGCGGGCGAGACGGTCACCTACTTCCCGGAGTCGGCCTACTGGGTGGCGTTCGACGTCTCGGTGCCGACGAGCCTGCCGCTGTATGTGCGCTCGCGTTGGCTGGACCTCGACACGCTCCGCACCAAGGGCACGCCGCTGCAACGCCATGTGCTTTTCGCGTCCGGTTGGGAGTGGGGCTACTGGCTCAACGACGCCGCAACCCTGCGCATGGGGTACACCCTGCCCGACCACTGGGAGGACTCGATCACCGCGATGTACGCCGATCCCGCCACCGGGGCCGCCGCCGTCGCCGCTGCCGAAGCCGAGCGCCCGCTCATCGACGATCGCCTCGCACCGTACCTGGCCGGTCGCGACATCGCGATGGACCTTGGCGACGCGACGGGGATCTTCAGCCAGCCGCGGCGAGTGCTGTTCGACGAGATCGCCGCCCTGTCGAGCGAGGAGCGAGCGGCCCTGCGGGTGCAGGTCGTCGACGGTCTGGAACGTTTTGCGGCGGCGCACGAGGCGGCGGCGGCAGGGTTGGGCGAGGATGTCTGGGCCGCCGAACTGACCGACGGACTCGCCGCCAACGGTGCCCGCGCGCGGTTCATGGCAGCGCTCTACGACGCCGTGTTCACCGCATCAGAAGGAGGTGACCCCACCCCCGCGCTCGCCGAGGCTGACTCGTGGTTTTCGGCCGGCGCTGCAGTCATCGCTCGGCGTCACGGCGCCCTCCACGACCCCGAAGCCGAGCGGCTGACCATCCGCAACGGCAACCCGACGCTCTACGACTACGGCTACCTCACCAATGCCGACACCCAGTGCTTTTGGCAGCGTGAGCGCAACGACGTTCGGAAGCTGCTTTTGGGGGAGAGCGGGTCGGATCCGGGGTGTACGCTGTAAGGTACGACGCTGCGCACGCTGCTCTGCGTTGAACCAAACCGACGACAGCGCAGGCGCGTGACGGTTCCCGGCGACCCCTGTCGGACTTCCGTCACCCCCGTCGGACCTCCGTCACCCCTCCGGTGGATAATCGGCGTTGATCCGTTGGTGAGGGGTTTGCAAGACGCTGGGCATGCTCCAGACCCAAGCGACCACCCGCTCGCCCGCCCCCCAAACCGCAGCGCCCGCCCCGGCTTCCGGCCCAAGAGCCTCGAACCAGGCGGCCCAGGAAACGGCCGGACTTGCCCAAGGCCCGCCGGCCGAGGGCGGGATCGACCTGATGGCAACGCTCCCAACGATGGGTTCAATGGCCGCGGTGGTGTTGGCGGGGATGCCTGTCGAAAAGGCGTTGACCTTCGCGCTGGCGATGAAAACGCTCCCGTTCGTTCGCAATTGGCTCGAAGATCTGGACCCCGACGACGTCATGACGCTGCTCGAGAGCCACACCGCCGGACTCGTGGAGCTCCTCTTCCCATCGGGCTCCTCGATCGAGCTTCGCTTTTCCCAAGACGTCGCGATCGGTATTGGCGAGGCGCTCGAGGGTTCATTCCGACTGCAGCGCGTGGGTACAACGGTGAAACTGCAGTTCGTGGGCCAGTTGGCTGGGGGCCTGAAGGGAGGTGTCGGGGGCCATGTCGGCTACGAGGGCCTCGACCGAAGCGGGGCGTCGGCCAGCGTCAAGGCGGAGCTTGCCGCCGGGGCCGAGGCCGAATGGACCCTCGATCCGGAGCAGGTGCTCCGGGCCGACCTCGGCATCGTGCAAGACCTCCTCGCCGGCCGCGCGCCCGGCCTCGAGAAGCTAGTTGTGCTGTGCGCCGACAATCGGCCCACGACGTGGCTCGGTTCGGTCCAGCTTGGCGGCGCCGCGGAGGCGGGAGCCGCAGTGGCAAATGCCGATGTCGAGGTCCTCCCCGACGGGCTGTCGTCCAACCCAGCGATGGCAACCGGCCATGGAATGGAGGCGGGTACCAACCTCGCCTTCGCGCTCTTCAGCGGTGCGCTCGGGCAGGTCAAGGCCTCAGCCAAAGCCTCGTGCGGATATGACGAAGGCGGGGCGGTGCTCAGGTTGGCGCTCGATCGGCAGGCGGCCGCAGCGCTCTTCGGCTTCGATGGACACATCGAATCGAGCTTCGTCGTCGAGGCCCGCTGCGGTGGCGGCGCCCCCGGCGGCAACTTCCGCGACACGATCCGCGGGACCATCAAGCAGCGACTGGCAACGGACGACGACGCCGGAAGCACCGAGATGACCTGGAAGGGAGTGGACCACCTCGACGCCATCCTGGCCACCATCGGGCTGAAGCCGCTCGCCCCAGGGGCGCCGGGCTTCGCGCCGGGCGAGCTGGTCCTCGGGCGGGAGCACCGCATCGACGATCCCGAAGCGATTGAGGACCTGCTCGGCGGCATTCCTGCTTACGACGGCCTCCTTCGGTTCGTCACCGCCCACGCCGAGGCTCGGTACCATGCGAGCGTCACGGTCCGGATGAGCGAGGACACCACGCCCGGATTCCCAGGACCGGCTCCACAGGACGTGGAAGCGGCCCGCGACCGCCAGCGTGCGCTCGCCGGCGTGATCTTGGGGGAGGGCTACCTCACCGACCTGCCGGTCTACGCCCTCGGCGCCCACGAGTGTGCCACCCTGGACAAGGCCTCGGTCGCGCTTGTCGTCGATGCCGGCGCGGGGCTCGGGGCCGCGGCCGCAATGGGCTTGAAGGCCAGCGCCAGCGGCTCCCTCGGCGCAACCTACCGGCGCGAACACGACCTCACCACCACGGTCGACGTCGCCGACGTCGAGCGCCTACTCAACGCCTGATCACTGCTCCACCCCCATCCAAACCGCCGCCGAACAGCCCCCCTGCAGCGTGGTGGAAAGCGTCACGACGCCCGCCACCACCGGCACCGAGAAAAAAACGGCGTCGACATAGTCGCCGATCGGCTCGCTCTGCCACAGCGCCGTCGCCCCCTGGCTGATAGAAAACACCACCGGGCCGGGGCAGGATTGCACCCAATCGTGCAGGCCCACTTTTCCTGACAGCGTTCCTGCCAGAACGGTGGTGGCCAGCGCGTTGGTGCCCCCCGCGTAGACGCCACGACAGGCGTGCTCCCCATTGACGACAAAGCCTGGGCCCCAGTAGGTGATGTCAGGCACGACGGGGACGCCAGCACTGTCAAAAACCAGGGGGCTCGGCGCGGGACAGTCGGCCACCTCCGTCCCCGCGATACGCGACAATCGGGTGTGCAAGAACATCCGCAAATCGGCAATCCGCCGCTGATGACTCGAACATGCGTGGTAGTTGTCGTCACACGCCGCGTCGCCGATCGTCGCGGCGAACGCCACCACCTGCGCATCGACCATCTCCCAGTCCAGGGGGCCGGCCGTGACGGTGTCGACCCAACCGGCGAGGTCCCACCCTGAGGCCAAGGTACGGGCGTAGAGGGGATCGCTGTAGGTGGCCCCGGTGACCGGATTGGCGCGGGCGTGGGACCACAACCACGGTTCTTCCAGCCCCATCTCGACGGCGTTGACGAAGTAGCCGGGGTAGCCGAGGTCGGCGTCCATGTCCCAGGGGATCATGGTGATGCGGCCGTTGTGATTGTAGAGGTAGAAGTTGTTGCCGTCAGCGGCGAACATGTCGATGGCGCCCATCATCGCACGGGTGGTCGAGATGCGTTGGAAGGGCTCGATCTCGACCACCTCGGCCAACTCATCGTCGGATGCAGTCGCGACCGCGGTCATCGCGGCCACGATATCGCTGCCATCGGTCTCGGCGCTGGTTTGAGGAACATACCAGTCGAGCGGGCCGCCCCAGGTGATCGGGTTCAGTCCTTGCCCGTAGCGCCAATCCCAGGTGCCGTAGAGTGGGCCGGCGTCCTCATCGAACCACCGGCGGAGGAAGACATCGTCGATCGGCTCCATGACGATGTAGAAACCCCACGGCTCGCCGTTGATGGACACCGTTGCCCAACTCATCCGCGCGGCGGGCAGGTCCAACTCACGGACGACCCACGCCGCCAGCGGATCATTGAGGAAACCAGCGTCCTGGGTGGATCCGTCGAGCTTGAGTTGTTCTAGCGAACGGAACTCCTGCCCGGGCACATTGCGATCGAAGCTCACCTTGATCGGGGTCTTCCCTGCCACCTGGCTGCCGGCGCCGAACGCACGCACCGCGACGTTGGCGACCAGCTCCCCATCGAAGCGGAAGTCGGCCGGCCACCACACCTCGGCGGGGTAGTTGTATTGGATGTCGGCCCACGACGCGGGGTCCATGTCAAAGTCGATCGAGTGGACCACGGTGGTGTCAAAAACAGCGTCGCTCTCATGGGCGGGCTTGCCGCCGCCCGGGAGCGTCTCACCCGAGTCCGCGGCTTCGTCGTCCGGCGAGCGCGGCGTCGATGCCGGCGGTTCAGAATCGGCGATGCAGGCGACCAGGAGGGTGAGCACGGGGAGAGAATAGCCGATCGCGGTGCTACACCCCTCCGCAATGTCCCCTCTCCTCGACCCCGCCGATCTCGCCCCGCTTGACCGCGACAAGGCCCTGGCCAGCCTCGGGGCAGGGCTCCGCATCGCGGAGGTCCGCGATCCGGACGGCGCCGACTTCGCGGCCTGCTACACGATGCTGGAAACCTTCTTCGGCCCGCGCGGGGAGATGGAGGATCGCTCGGCGCTCCAGCGCTTCGTGGCCGAGCGGCTCATCGTCTATGGCGAAGCGCTCGAAGGCACCTACCACCTTGTCGGCGTCTGGAAGGATGAGGAGCTGGTCGCGGTGCGCGATTGCTACGTCGACCTCGATCGTACGCAGGGCTTCAGCATCGTGGCGTTGTCGCACGCGTACATTGCGCCCGCCTGGCGCCGCTCGGGGATCGGCGCGATCCTGCGCGCGCTCCCGGTCACGCTAGCGCGTTCGGTGCAGACGGAGCGGCTCGGCGGGGTGGTGCCAACGCTGGTCTCCGCGGAGATGGAGCCGGTCGATCCCGCGAATCCCGACACCATCGTGCGGCTCATCGCCTACGGACGATCAGGCTTTTCGGTGCTGGACCCTCAGCGCTTCCGCTACTCCCAACCTGACTTCCGCTGCCTCCCCCAATCACGACACACGGGGATCGCACTCCTGGGCGTGGTGCGGCCGATGGGGATTCCGGGGACCGCGCTGCCTGTTGAGTTGTGCGCAGCCTACCCAACGCTGTTCCACGCCTGCCACCGGATGTACCTCCCCGCAGCGCAGGTCGATCCGTCCTCCCAGCACGCGGTTGACACGCTGGCCGCCTCGCCCGAGCCGGTCGCGCTCCTGCCGCTGCCCACCAGCCGCGCCGACTTGTCGAGCTTGCGGCCGCTGGTCCGAGGGGCGGTCCTCCCCCTCTACCCGGCGGGACTGTGGGGACAGGAGCCGGACTTCGGCGACGCCGGCGAAGAGTTCGCGCAGGTCGAGTCCTGGGGGCGGGAGTCTGGTCGCTCGGGGTGACCGCGACGGGGAACGACGTCGAAATCCCGCCCGCGGCCACGATTCGTGGGGTGAGGCTAAAACACATGATGAGCGCGTAGTTGCCGCACACCGTCGTGCCTTCGGACCAACCCGTGTTGGTGGAGGCGGTGTAGCCGTTGTCCCCGTCGCCGCTGGTGCTCGGCGAGCCCGTGCTGTCGCTCATCCACGCCGTGTAGGTCCCGGTGACTGACGCAGCCGCGGAGGAGGAGTTGCACGCGGCGTCGGCGGCGGCAAGCCTGCCGATGTTTCCCGTGCACCTACCGGTGCCGACGATCACGCGCATCTGGGTGACCGTGGTGGTGGTGCAGAGCGGATCCGTCGCGCAGCCGAGGTGGTCGCCGTCGATATCCGCGTCACAGTCGTCGTCTTGGGAATTCAGCGGGTCGTATGTATCGGCTGCGCCACGGTGGCGCAGCAGGGGCGCGTCCGCGCGCCGGGCTACGTTGCCGCGGCATGTCGATGCCCTCGGTCACGCTCGTCATCCCGTGCTTCAACGAAGCCCGGCGGCTCGCGAGCACCTTCGCGGGCATCGACCGGCTGCCCGATGTCGTGACCGAGGTCGTCGTCGTCGACGATGGCTCGACCGACGACACCCTCGCCCTCGCCACGGCCCTCGCATCGCAACGGGATCGCGTCCGCGTGCAGGCCGAGCCCCACCGCGGCAAAGGCGGCGCCGTACGCGCAGGAGTGTTGACATCGCAAGCGGCGTGGGTGTGCTTCGCCGACGCGGACTGGTCGGTCCCTCCGGAGAGCGTCCTCGACTTCTTGCCGCCAAAGGCTCCCCCTGCCGACGTGCTCATCGCCACCCGCGAGGGCGCCTCGTCGCGCCGACGTGGAGAGCCCCGCCACCGCCACCTGCTCGGACGGGCCTTCAACGCCTGGGTGCGGGCCGTGGCCCTCCCGGGGCTGCAGGATTCGCAGTGCGGGTTCAAGGCCTTTCGGGGCGACGTGGCCCGGGAGCTCTTCGGCGCCTTGGCGACGACCGGGTGGGCCTTCGACGTGGAGCTCCTCCGCCGCGCCCAGCTCGCCGGGCTCCGGATCGCCGAGGTGCCGGTCGTCTGGACGCACGACGCCGACTCGCGTGTGCGAGTGGGGCGGGACGCGCTGGGTATGGCGGCCGAGGTGGTGCAGATCCGACGGATGCTTCCGGGCTGACGCCCGGAACCGTGGCGGAGGCGCTACTCCTTGTCGATCTTCGACTTCTCGGGGCGGTTGTCGTCCGTCTTGCCGGCCTTGTCCTTGTCGGCCTGGGAAGCCTCGTCGATGGTCTTCACCGTCGCCTCCGCGCCATCCTCGGGCTTGAGGGTATTGAACTCGACCCGCCGGTTGTTCGCGCGGCCACCGGCCGAGGGTCACCCCACCATCCACGCCCCGCCGCCCTGAAGCACCACCCCCACCGCAACGGCGGTCAGCACCGGCACTGCGAAGTTGTCGTCGATGCGCCGCGAGAAGAGCTCGGTGAGGGCCCCGGTGATTGCCGCGACGGCAGCCGCGATGACGCCTCGTTCGCCCAAGCTAGGGTGCCACATCGACAAGATCGCCCACCCCGACAAGAACGCGACGACCGCGTAGGCCAACGTCCCTTCCAGCGACCGCCCATGCACCAGCTTGATCCTTCCGAAGCGGCGTCCGACAAAACCCGCGGCGGGATCCCCGAAGCCGATGCTAGCCACCGCCAGGACCAACGTGGGCAGCGCGAAGAAGGGCGCGATGAGCGCCAGTCCGGTGCACATCCACGTTGCCGAGTTGATGGCCGTGGCCTCGTGTTTGTGCGCCACCAACCCGAAGGTGCGCATCAGCACCTGGTTCCACGCCGGGAAGCGGCGCCGCGTCAGCTCCAGCGTCCACGCCAGCGCCGCGAAGGCTGTGGCCAGGACCACCGCGCTCTTTTCGTTGAGCGCCGTTTCGAGAAGCAGGATGACCACCAACGAAGAAAGCGCGTGGTGGGCAGAGCGGTAGAGGTTCTCGGGACGGGCCGAGGCGATGTGCATTGGCGTATCGTAGAGACGTCACGTCACCGTGACGTCATGGGTTACCCAGAATCCGATGCTCCCCTGGCTCCTGGTCGCGTGCCTTCCCGCCGAAACCGATCCTCAGGGCGTCGATCCCGCGCCGGAGATCGACGCCAAGCTGGTCGCGGCGCCGGCGTTCGACCCGACGTCGGCCACCCCGCTGACGTGGACGGTGTCCGGCAAAGACGCCGACGCGGCCGCCACGGGTAGCATCCTCGACGAAAGCGGGGACGTGGTGCGCAAGCAGGTCGCCTCTGGGGTGGGCTGGGACGGCCGCGATGACGCCGGCGCCCTCGCCGCAACCGGCGCCTACACCCTGGTGGTCGGTGCCGACGAAAAAATGCGCGAACACCCCTTCGCCATGGTTCGCGCCGGGCTCGTCAACGCCTACGCCGAAGACGACGACGGGACCACCGCCACCCGCGTTCCCCTGTACTGGTCGGCGCGTCGCCACATCCAGGATGTCGATGACGCCTTCGTTGCGGTCGGGGCCGTCGACGACAGCGACGGCGCGGCCACGCCCCTCCCGGCCGTGGGCGACAACCTCGTGCTGGCCGAGGACGACGCCGCGCAGCCCCTCGCCTACACCTACGACAGCCGCCCGATCCTCACCGTACAGCTGGGCGACACCAGCAACTATGGGGCCGCAAACCTTATCGGGGCCGATCTCCACGTGGTGGCCGACGGCTGGACGGTGCTCGATGACGCGGCGCTGGTGGACGGCGGGATGGTCACGCTCCAACGCGACGAACCCCTGGCGGCAACGCTGGGTGTGACCGAAGAACGCCTCAGTCTCGCCGTCGTCGCGCTCGACAGCGCCGGCACATCGTGGCCGATCAACGAATTGAGCGTGCCGCTGCGCATCTACCGCTTGCTCGATTCCCCCACATGGGAGGCCGAGGGCGAACGTTACTTCCCCTGGGTGGATGCCGTCGATCCTGCGCTACGTGCGCTGGAAGGCACCGCCGCCGAACGCAACGCAGTCCTCGATGCGCTGGTGCGCTGGGTCTACGAAGACAACGGCCTCGAATATGACACCGTCTACGGCGCCAGCGTGTACACCACCTACGCGGGCAACGACTGGGAGCGGGCCAACTTCGACATGGGTGGGTATCTGTCGCGGAAGTTCGGGGTCGTGGTGAACTGCACCGACTGCGCCGGCATCATCGTCGGCTTCGGCAACATGCTCGGTGCCGACGTCGACTACGCCATCATCGGCTTCAACTTCGATCTCAACTACATCCTCGCCATCGGCGGCGATGAGTTCAGCCACTGCCCCTTTGGCCCCGGCGGTTGCGGGTTCAGCTACCACGCGGTCGCGATGAGCCCGGAAAGCGACCTCATCTGGGACGCGACCCTGGCGCTGGACGGCGACGCCGACCCCGGCAGCGCCCCCCACGACGAGCTCCTGGTGCAGGCGATCGACGCCGACGAATACCTGGAGCGCCTTGCCAAGACCCGCACCGAGTACGCCTACCAGGCGCAGGGGACGCTCCAATGACGCTGATGCTCTTGACCCTCCTATTTGGGAGCGCCCTCGCCGGGGATGCGGTCTTCGCCGGCCTCAGCGCCGAGGCCCGGGCGTCGTTGGCGCTGGGCGTGCCCACCTTCCTCGATGGCGACGATGGCTGGCGTGCAACGTCGCCGGCCGGATGGGTGTTGCATCACTGGAACGTCGATGCCGCCGCAGCGGAAGCCGACTTCGCCTTTCAGGTTGCGACGGTGCAGGCGCGGCTGCCGGCCATCGTGATTGCGGGCGCCGACCAGGCGGTGGGCGACGACGGATTTGTGGTGGCGCGACGCGGCAATGTCGTGCTCCAGGTGCGGGGGATCGGGGCGCCGGCGCTCATGGCCAGGCTGTTGGCAGCCGAAACGCCCCAGACCCACGTCCTTGGCCCGGTGACGACGACGCCCGACGAGTTCGGCACGCTTCGCGACACCTTCGGGCGGCGTCGTTAGCAGGCGCGCATGCTGCTCCTGCTCGGTCTGGCCTCGACGGCGCGCGCCGAGTTTCCCCTCCCGCTCCAAGCTGAGTGTGGAGAACCGGACCGACCCGAGCTGTGTCCGGCCGAGATGGCCAACGCCTGGAACTACCTCAGCTACTACCCCGCGGCGTGGATGCCTCCGACCGAACCGGCGGAGCTTGCGATGGGCGGCAGCGGAATGTCCGTCGACCGGGCCTTTCGGGTCACGACCGGGCGCGCCGACGTCACCATCGCGGTGATCGACTCCGGCGTGCACTGGGAGCACGAGGACCTGGTGCGGAAGTTCAGGCTCAACGCCGGAGAGCTGCCGCTTCCAGAGGGGGCGACCAGCGCCGACGCCAACGGCGACGGCGTGGTGACCATCGCCGATTGGGCCGCCGACTCGCGGGTGGCGTGGGACGCTGGCGGCGACGTCGCGGACGGAATTCTCGATCCCAGCGATCTGATCGCCACCTTCTCCGACGGCGTCGACGACGATGCGGATGGGTACATCGACGACATCTGCGGCTGGGACTTCTTGTGGAACGACAACGACCCCTATGACGACGTGCGCTTCGGCCACGGCACCGGCATGGGGCGGGACGCGGCGGCCGAGGCCAACAACGGCGGGGACGTGGGCGTCTGTCCCAACTGCACCATCCTGCCGGTTCGGGTCGGAGACAGCTTCGTCGTCGACGGCTCGGCCTTCGGCGCTGGCCTGGCGTTCGCGATCGATCGTGACGTGGACGTTGCGCTTGTCGCGGTCGGTGCAGTCCAACAGCCGGCGTTTGTCGAGGACATGGTCGACCTGGCCTGGGAGCGAGGAGTGATGGTCATTGGCAGCGCCGCCGACGAGACCGCGTACCACCCCAACCCGCCGGGGATGGCGGCCCACACCTTCTACGTGCACGCCATCGTCCATTCGGGCGAGGCGCGCGAAGACTCCGACAGTTTCGTCGCCTACAGCAACTGCACCAACCACGGGGTGCGCCTGGACGGGAGCGCGTCGAGCACCGACTGCTCCAGCGGCGCAACCGGGGTCACCTCGGGCGTAAGCGGGCTCATCGTGAGCGCCGCCCGCGACGCAGGGTGGACGCCGACGCCGGCCGAGCTTCACGCGCTGTTGTCGGGAACGGCCGACGACATCGCCCTTCCGGACGACCCGACCCGTTGGCCGACCAAGCCCGGCTGGGACGCGTGGAGCGGTTGGGGTAGGATCAACGCCGAGACCGCCGTCCTCGCCGCGGCCGCGACCGCCGTCCCGCCGACCGCCGAAATCACCTCGCCCCAGTGGTTCGACATCTTCGACCCGAGCGGCAACGCGGAGCTGGTCGTTTCAGGGAGCGTCGCCGGGCGCCAGGCCATCGTGAGCTGGAGCCTGTCCTGGGGCATCGGCCTGGAGCCCTCGGAGTGGACAGTGGTCGCGACCGGAACTGACGCGATTGACGGGCACCTGGCCACCCTCACCCTTCCGCAAACGTGGCGCCCACTCGCAGATCACGCCGAGGGCGCCAACCCGGTCGAGCGCGAAGAGGCGGTCAACGCGAACACGCTGCAGCTGCGGCTACTGGCCTCGGACGCGGCGGGACGCAGCACCACGGCGCGGATGTCGGTGTACCTCGACGCCGACCCCGATCGGGTGGACGGCTTCCCGTTGGACCTTGGCGCCTCGATCGAGGCCTCCACGGCGCTGGCGGATCTCGACGGGGATGGCGCCGAGGAGATCATCGTCGCCGGGAGCGACGGGTGGGTTCACGCGCTGACGTTCGACGGCAGCGAGCTGCCCGGATGGCCGGTGCACACCGAGCTGCTCGCCGAGGTCGACCCGGCGGACCCGGCGAACCACCTCGGCTCCTCCGCCTGGCAGGCCGTCGGGGTGGACGTGTACGCGCCGGTGACCGCTTCGCCGGCCGTCGCCGACCTCGATGGCGACGGTTCGCTCGAGGTGGTGATCGCCAGTTTTCGGGGCGCCCTGCACGTTTTTGGCGCGGATGGCGCGCCGCGGGCTGGGTTTCCGGTCCACACCACCGAGATCGGCAGCACGTCCGAGGACGACAGCCTCTCCGACAGCTTCTTGTCGACCCCCGCGCTCGGGGACGTCGATGGCGACGGTCGACTGGAGATCGTGATCGGCGGCGGCGACGGCTTCCTGCACGCCTGGAAAGACGACGGCACCTACGCCGCGGGCTTCCCGGTCCGCCTGAAATGGTCGGAGTCGGCGCTGGATGACCGCCGCATCGTCGCCAGCCCCGCCCTCGGCGACCTCAATGGGGACGGGCGCGACGACGTGGTCATCGGCACCAACGAAACGCTCGACGACACCCATGCGCTCTTGTACGCGGTCAGCGGTGACGGCCAGATTCTTCCTGGTTGGCCAAGGCGCATCTTCGGTATCTACGTGGATGTGCTGCCGATGGTCGGCCAGGGCGTGCCCAACAGCGCCGCGCTCGTGGACCTTGTCGGGGATTCCACCCCGGAGATCGTGACCCACGGATTGGCGGGGGACGTCATGGTGCTCAACGCCGCCGCCGAGGAGGTGTACATCGCCAAATCTGGGCGTGCAAGCTATGGTCCTGGCAGCAATGTCTCGGACTCGGTGATGCTGCCGTTGATGAATTCGCCAGCGGTCGGCGACCTCGACGGCGATGGCGTGCCCGACATCGTCAACGGGGCCGGAGGTTTTGACTACGCGGCTGGGGCCGAGGACGACGGGCAGCGCTACGACTTCGATCACGCGCTGGCGGCGTGGAGTGGCGTGGACGGCAGCTTCCTCCCCGGCTTCCCGCGCCAGGTCGAGGACCTTCAGTTCTTCGGAAACCCCGCCGTGGTGGACCTCGACGGCGACGGCGCGATGGAGGCCATCGCCGGTTCCGGCGGATTTGTCCTGCACGCATGGAACGCCGACGGGGTCGCGCCGCCGGGCTGGCCCAAGCTGACCGGGCAGTGGCTGCTCAGCTCGCCGTCCGTCGGCGACCTCGATGGGGACGGCACCTTGGAGGTGGTCGTCGCAAGCCGGTCGGGTTGGCTATTTGCCTGGCACACCGACGGCCCGCGCGGCGGCAGCGCCGGCTGGACGACCTTCGGTCACGACAACGCCCGCACCCACAACTACGCAACCCCCCTCCCCGGCTGGAACGCCGCGACCGCCGACGAGCCGGCGTCTGTGCCCTGCGGGGACTGTGCCAGCGGGGCGGGGTCGCCCGCGGCCATCTGGATGGCGGCGGCCGGCACTCTCGCGGCGCTCCGGCGGCGCGATAGGGCCTCGGGGTGACCCGCCGTCGCAAGCTCACGCTGTCCCTGTCGATGACCCTCGGCGCGTTGGTCGTCTGGGAGCTTGTGGCGCGGGGCCTCGGCGTGGGCGAGTGCCACCCCCCCGTGCCCGCCACCGGCACCTGGCCCGAGATGCAGGCCGACGCGCGCTACCTGTGGAAGTTGACGCCGGGGTACGTCATCCGCAGCGGGGATGGCTCTACGACCACGGTGGGGCCGCTGGGATTGCGCGACACGTTCGTGCCCCACGCCAAGGCCGCCAACGAGGTGCGCATCCTCACCACCGGCGATTCCAGCGTGTACGGCTGGGGCGTTCCCGACGGGCGGACCTACCAGGAGGAGCTTGAACGTCGGCTCCAAACGCAGTTCCCGCAGCTGCGCATCGAGGTCATCAACCTCGGCATCCCGGGCTACAGCACCGTCCAGACGTTGCGGCTGCTCGAGGACGTCGGCTGGGCGCTGCAACCCGACCTCCTCATCGTCTCCAACATCTTCTCCGACTGTAATATCGACGCTTTCCAGGACTCAAAGGCGCTGTCTCTGGTGACTCCGCCGACGGCGGGCGTCGGCGCCACCCTCCGCCAGTCGCGCACCTACTGCTCGGCCTGGAACGTGTACGCCAACCAATACGCCACCTCCAACCAGGAGCGCAATCGGGTGCTCATGCCGGGCGTACCCCGTGACATGCGATGGCTGGAACGGGTGGACGAGTACATCGACCTCTCCCGCGTGCCGCTGCAAGAATACCTCGACAACATCGCCGAGATTCAGGCGCAGGCGACGGCGCACGGCGCGAAGATGGTGCTGGCGCCGCTCGCACAGGAGTGGGACGTCGGCAGGTGGACCATCCGAGGCATGCCCAAGCCGAAGCCAGGACAGGTGCTGCCTTGGGCGCCGTACCGGGAGGCCCTCGCCGCCTATGCGACCAGGGCCAACGTGCCCCACGTGCCGCTCTACGAGGCGTTCGCGCGCGTCCCCGCCGAACGACAGGGACGGCTCTTCAACGATCCCATCCACCCAAGCGTCGACGGCGCCGCGGTGATGGCCGCGACGCTCTACGATGCGCTCATGGCCCGGCCGGAGTTGGT
>CANFCK010000005.1 GCA_947445035.1 Deltaproteobacteria bacterium | reverse complement strand
CTGCTTCGGTGCCCGCGTACTCGGCGTACATGTCGCAGAGGAACGTCTCATTCGCGAAGTTGAACGCACTGTAGCCAAAGGTTGCAGCGACCCCCGATTCATCGCCGGCGATGGTGCCGCCAGTGAACATGAAGCCCCACGCGGTGTCGCCGCAGTCGTCAGCGCAGTCGGGGTCGATTTCGATGTCGCCGGCATCGCACTCGGTGCAGCCGTCGTCACAGGCGGAGGTGGTGTCTTCGCACTCCACGGGCGCTTCATCGCAGTCGGGATCAATGTCGGCGTCGGCCTTGGTACAGGGCGCGTCGCAGGCGCTGGTGGTGTCCGCACAGACTTCCTCCCCCCCGGAATTGCTGTCGGTGCCGGGTTCGGTGAAGCAGCCAGTGGCGAGAAGCGCGACGCCAGCGGCGAACACGCTGGGGGCGGTGAGGCGGAACAGGGTCATGAACACTCCGGAAGGTGGGTAGGAACGGCCCGGAGACTACTCTTTCGCTGGTTGTCACGCAATGGCTTTTTTCTGGCTACGTGCGCGCCATGCGGCTCGTCGCCACCAGTGACCTTCACATCGACAAGAACGGGCCGGAAGTGTTGGCGTACCTACGGGCACGTGTCGCGGAGCTCGCCCCCGATGTGCTGGTGGTTGCCGGGGACGTCGCGACCTCGCCCACCGTTCTTTTGCAGACCTTCCTGGCCCTGCGTTCGGTCGTGCCGCGGGTGCTGTACCTCGCGGGAAACCACGATGTCTGGGGCCACCCGACGCTACACGCACGGGGACAAACCGCCTGGTGGCGCCTCGATCAGCTCTTGCCCGCACTTTGCGCCGAATCGGGGGTGGACAACCTCGACGCCGGCCCCCAGGAGATCGATGGCATCGGCTTTGTCGGCACCCTCGGCTGGTACGACCTCAGCACCAAGGACGAGGCGCTCGGCGCGCCGGACGAGGCCTACGCGTCGGGCGAGTACGCCGGCATGAAGTGGATGGACCACGTCTACGCGATCTTTCCGGGGCCCGACGGGCAGCCGCTCCCCTGTCAGGCCGTGGCTGCCGTGCTTCGGGAACGCCTCGCGGCTCAACTGGCGGCAACGACGGCGCCGCGCATCGTCGGCGTGACCCACATGGTCCCTTTCGCCGAACAGCTCCACCAGAAGGACCATCCAGGGTGGCGCTTCTGTCAGGCGTTCATCGGCCACCGCGGCCTCGGCGACGTGCTGGCCGGCGATTCACGCGTGGAATTGAGCATTGCCGGACACACCCACCGGCGCAGCGATCTCCGCATCCGGGGGCTACGGGCGTTGTGCAGCCCGCTGGGCTATCGACGCGAGTGGAACGGCATGACGGACGCGGAGGCCGTGGCCGCCGCGGTCACGCTCATCGAACTCTAGCGCGTGGTGCCGGTGCGGCCGATCTTTCCGGTGGAAAGGATCTTGCGCACGTCGTTGGCAAGGTCCTTGACGCCGGCTTCGAAGACCGGGACGAAGACATAGGCCGCCGCCACCAGCGCAATGACGATGACGCTGATGAGCAGCATGTACTCAACGGTGGACTGGCCGTCTTCTTCGAGGATGAGGTCACGGATCATGGGGAGCTCCAGAAGGGTTCGAGCTATCCGAGAGCAAGGGCCGTGCCATCGGGCGGAGCGTCACTATTCCGATCGCGCGCTGCGACACTGGCCCAACGGTGTCGCAGCGTGGGTCAACCCGGTCACAGGTCGAAGGTGATGCCCTGGGCGAGGGGCAGGTCCCGCCCCCAGTTCATGGTGTTGGTCTGGCGTCGCATGTAGGCCTTCCAGGCATCGCTCCCAGATTCACGTCCGCCACCGGTCTCTTTTTCGCCGCCGAACGCCCCGCCGATCTCGGCGCCGCTGGTCCCGATGTTCACGTTTGCGATGCCGCAATCGCTCCCGGCTGCGCTGAGGAAGGTCTCTGCCGAGCGGAAGCTGTCGGTGAAGATCGATGAGGACAGCCCCTGGGGCACGTCGTTCTGAAGGTGGATGGCCTCGTCCAGCGAGGCGTACTCCACCACATAGAGGATCGGCGCGAAGGTCTCCTCCCTACAGATCGCCATGTCCTTATGGGCGCGGATCAGCGTGGGCTCGACGTAGTTTCCGGGGCGATCGACCCGCTTGCCGCCGGCCAGGACTTCGCCGCCCTGTGACACCGCAGTCACCACGGCCTGCTCGAAAGCCCGGACCGCGTCGGCGTCGATGAGCGGGCCCACCAGCGTGCCCTCTGCGAGCGGGTCCCCGATGCGACACTGTTTCCAGGCGGCGACCAGCCGCGGCAGCAGCTCGGCGGAGATGCGCTCGTGAACGAAAAGGCGTCGCGTCGTGGTGCAGCGCTGTCCCGCCGTCCCCACCGCACCAAAAGTGATGCCGCGCACCGCCAGCGACAGGTCCGCGTCGGGCTCCACGATGATGGCATTGTTGCCACCGAGCTCCAGAAGCGTGCGCCCGAAGCGCTCGCTGACCACCGCGCCGACACGCCGCCCCATCCGGGTGCTGCCGGTGGCGGAGATCAGCGGCAGGCGTTCGTCGCGCAACATCGCCTCGCCCACCTCGGCATCCTTGCCGATGACGAGGCCAAAAACCCCGCTCCAACCATGTTTGGCGAGCACCGCCTCGCAAATGCGATGGGTGGCGATGGCGGTGAGCGGGGCCTTGAGCGACGGCTTCCAGATGACGGTGTCGCCACAGACGGCCGCGAGCATTGCGTTCCAGGCCCAGACCGCATTCGGGAAGTTGAACGCGGTGATCACGCCCACCGGACCCAAGGGGTGCCACTGCTCCATCATTCGGTGCTGTGGACGTTCGCTGTGCAGGCTCAGCCCGTACAGTTGCCGCGACAGGCCCACTGAGAAGTCGGCGATGTCGATGGACTCCTGCACCTCGCCGAGCCCTTCGGAGCGGATCTTCCCGACCTCCAGGGACACAAGCGCCCCCAGGTCATCCTTGTGGGCGCGCAAGGCGTCGCCCATCTGCCGCACGATCTCCCCGCGCTTCGGTGCCGGGAACAGGCGCCACTCCCGAAAGGCCCGCGCCGCCTCGCTCGCAACCGCATCGTACTGCGCTCGTGTCGCGAGTTGAATGCGGCCGATCACCGAGTTGTCGCTGGGGTTGTGGCTGTCGAGGATCCCGTCGTCGGCTCCGCCCAGGGGGGCACCAGCCCAGGCGCCGGGGTTGAGTTCGCTGAGGCCGAGGCGGGCGAGGACGTCGTGCATGGAGCGCTCGTGAGGGGCGCGGGGATATCACGCGGCGGCCGAGGGCTCGAATCGAGTCGATGCTCGGGTGAGAGCCGCCGCTACGACGAGAATCGACCCGCGGAGACGCCTCGCGCCACGCCTACTCCCCAGGCGTCGTCACCGCGCCGAGTAGCCGCAGCCGCGCCGCGACCACCTTGGGGTCTTCGACCCGGTGGCTCGGCGAGCGCTGGACCAGCGGGTTGGGTCCGGGCGGTTGGGCCCAGAAGGGACGGAAGCGAGGCGCGGAGGAGAATCCGGTCATGGACGGCCTGGGTTCCCAGCATGGATCGGCGCTGCGGCTTTCGGAGGTGAGCGTGTACCGGTTAATGCCGAGGTATGTTGCTTCTCGCTCTGACCTCGGCCCTCGCACAAGACGCGATCACCCTCGAATATGTGAAGAAGGGGCAGGTGGGCACCGCCAAGCCTTCGTTCACGGTGATCACCAACACCGACGCATCCGAACTCACCGTAAAGGGTGCGTGTGGCTCGGCCCGCTTCGAACGGACCGGGCCGTCTTCGGCGAAAGACCGCAAGACATGGGAGCTGGACCTTGGCCAGGGTACCTACAACTGTACCGGTAGCATCACGGTTGAAACCACCGATGGGGAAAGCGGGGAGATGCCGCTGAAGTTCACGGTGGCGGTTTTGCCGCCGATGAAGATGCGAATGGTGCCCAACTCGTTGGACCTGCCGGGGCGCTCGCTGTCGGTCACGCTGGAACGGGACGCGTCACGGGTCGAGCTGTCCATCTTCGGGCCCGGTGGCGCCGAGATCGGGGGGGCGATGACGCCGTCGAGCGCGCGTGGGGGCGAGCCGATCCAGGTGAACTGGTCGCAGGCCAACGGCGAAGCGCTCAAGATGAAGTTGAAGGGCTACGACGCTGATGGCTTCTACGCAGAGCTGGAGCTGAACCCCTGGAAGTTCAGCATCCCCCACGAGGATGTGGTCTTCGACAGCGGCTCGGCGTTGATCGGCGAGGCCGAGGTGCCCAAGCTGCAGGCGGCGATGATCGAGGTGGAGAACACCTTGGCCAAGTACGGCAAGGACGTGGTGATCAAGCTGTATGTCGACGGGCACACCGACACCGTGGGCGACGGCGGCCGCAACGAGATACTGTCGCTCGATCGTGCAAAGTCCATCGCGGCCTGGTTCAAGCGCGCCGGCTTCAAGGGCAGTACCTACTACGCGGGCTTGGGCGAGCGGGATCCGGCCGTCGCGACCGCCGACGGCGTCGACGAAGTGCGCAACCGCAGAGCTGTCTACACCCTCGCGGCGTCGGCACCTGACCTTGCGGGTGCCGCGTCGTGGACGCAGTTGTAGAGCCGCGACTACTTGCTAGCGAAGCCGGCCAGATTGCCGCGCCGCCACTTCTGGTAGTGGGGGGAACAGAAGCCCTTGCTGCGCACTGAACCGCCGCAGCCGGGGACGACGCAGTTGGCGGTCGAGGTCGCAGCTACGACTGACGCGGGTGCTGCGATCGGCTGAGGCCGGGCCGCCGCCTCAGCGCGGGCCGTTTCGGCGAGCTTGACGCACTCCGCAAGCCGCGCCGCCATGCCGTCGATGCGCTGGCGCATGTCTCGCACTTCGTCCCGCAAGGCTTGGACCTCGGCCGGGCTCGCGTAGCCATGCTCCTTGAGGACGGTGTGGACGATGTCCCGAATGGTCGGGTCGAGGGCCTTTCCGGCGGGGCGACCCACTCGGCTGGCGAGAGTATCGATGAGAGACATGAACGCTCCTTGACACGTCAACATGTATCAGCGATGTGTCACGCCCGCCACCCGAAGGCTCAACCGTTCGAAAAAACAGCGAATGAGCCGCCGTCCACTTCGGTAGCGGGCTGGTCGGGACGGTCGACATCGCACAGATAGATCCGGGGCGGGCGAGACAAATCCGCGTGCCCGCCGCCCGCTGGGTACCCGGCGAAAACGATGTGTCGGCCGTCGTGCGACACAAGCGGATGGCTCACCGTGTATTGGTCGAAGAAGTGAAGGAAGAAGATGACGTCACGGGTGGGCCAGAATGTGCCGAGCGGGACCGGCGCATCCCCGTTGGTGGCCATCTTCCACCATCGCAGACAGTTGTCGTCGCTGCACACCTCGGCCACCAGGAGCCAGTCGCCGGTGGGGGACCAGAAAAAGGCGAGGCACGGCATCCGCGTGAGGGGGCGGACCTCGTTGCTGACGAGGTCGCAGATGTCGATTCCGGCGTAGGGCGTGCCTTCGCCACCGGGGGCGTTGGCGACCGCCAGCAGGCTCGAGGCGCCAGGAGCAGCGATAAGCGCGCAGAGCCCCTTCCGATTGATGATCGGTCGGGCCTTACGCCCATCGGGGGTGCTGGCGTAGATCAGACTGCCGCCGTCCTCCGGCGTGGCCCAGAGCGCGGACCCGCCCACGAATACGGGCGCGCAGAAGCTGCCAGGGGGCCGATCGTAGAGCACGTCCTCGGCGCTGCCGAAGGGATCGCGGAGCACCAGCCGACCGCGGGCCACCCCGCGATCACCGGCGTGCACCAGTAGGCGTCCCCCGTCCGGCGTCCAGCCGAAAAAAATGGGTACGCCTTCTTCAATCAAGCGCCCGCGCCCCATTTCCGAGCGGCGGATGGCCAGGAGGTTCAGCTCACCAGCCTTCTGAACCAGCGCGGCCAGCGCGTCCCCGTGGGGGTGCCACTGCAAGTAGATGGGGGCGACGCCGCCGGCTTCCCACCACAGTTCCTGGTGCACGCCATCGACGCTGAGCACCTGGACGCGCACCGGCGAGGATTCTTCGTCCGCCCCCTCGACCATGAACGCGGCGACCCACTTCCCGTCGGGTGACCAGGTTGGCCAGGACCAGTGGGCTTGGGGCCGCGCGGGTTGTCCCCATGCGCCGAACTTTTCGGCGACGCCGGCCGTCAAAAGGTTGGCGTTGGAGCCGTCGGCGGCGGCGATCGCGATCTGGCGATCGCCGGTGACCCAGGCCAGCCGACTCATGCGGACCAGGCTTGAATCAGGTTGCGGACCACGTACGCGATGAGCATCATCGCCAAGAGCGGAATGGCAAACGAGGCTTTTGGCGAGTGGTGTACCTGGGAAAGTCGCGCTGGCCGCACCTTTTCTTCCTGGGTCAGTTCGGCCGCAGCGGCTGCTGAAAGCCCCTCACGTCCGACCGAGCGCAGGGCGTGCAGTGCGGTGTCGTTGGCCGTTCCAAAGGCGCCCAGCGACAAGCCGAGGCAGCCGATCGCGGGGAAGATCCACGTCCACGGGACGAGCCCGTTGATGATGCTGACGATCACGAGCGCGGGGATGGGGATCGCGGCGATGAAACAGGCCACGCCTACCCAGCGGAGGCGGGCGAACATCGTGTACCTCGCGATGGACGCGGGGTGCTCGGGGGTCACGAGGCCTCGGGATTCAGCAGGCCCTGAAGCAGGACCCGGAGTCCATCGGTCGCGAGCCGTTCGGTGTCGGGCCGCATGCCGACCGCGCTCTGCCCCGCCAGCCCGTCGATGAAGGCTTTGAGGAAAAGCGCGACGGCGCGCGCGTCGTACTGGCGAAAGACCCCCTCGGCGATGCCTTGGGCGATGACGCCCTCTGTCGCGGTGACGAATTCTTCGTGGACCGCGTTGACCTGACGGCGAACATCCTCGTCGCGGATCGCCAACTCGGACATCAACAAAAAGAACCTGGGCGGGGTCTTGAGTCCCGCGAAGTAGTCGAGATACTTCCGCCCCAGGTCAATGAGCTTGATCGCAGCGGGGCGTTCGTCCCGCTCGGCCTCGGCCAGAAAGGATCGGGTGACCGCCAGCTCCTCTTCGACCAGGGCATCGAAGATCTCACGCTTGCTCTCGAAGTAGAAATAGACCGCCCCTTTGGAGAGCCCGGCGCGGCTGGCGATGTCTTCGACCCGCGCCGAGAGGTAGCCGCGCTCGATGAAGATGGCGCGCGCCGCCCGCAGGATCTGGGCGCGGCGTTCGGTCTCGGAGAGGTGTCGGGTCATCAGCGAGAGAAGTTAATTCGTCCGGGCCGATTCCCGTGTGCGTCAACAAGTTGTATCCTTCGGTGATGGGAACCCCCCGCCCAATCGTTGCGATGATTTCGGTGCAGTCCCCGGGTGGGCTGGTCTTCGGGACCGCTACCCGGATCGACGGCATGATCCTCCATTTCGATCTTGAGGCGCGGATGGACGCCGGCGAGGTAGTGGAGTTTAGAATCGAACTTCCCGGCCTTGAGGAAACGGCGATGGGCTCGCTCCGGATCGTGAGTGGGCGAAAGGGGGACGGGGGCGCATCGTCGTTCTCGGCGTCGATCCAAGCGCTTGTGCCTGACGACGCTGAGATTTTCGAAGTGTGGCGGCGCGGGGTCGAGCAAGGCACGCGCGCGTTCTCGCACAGCACGCGCGCCCCGACCGACAGTTGGTTGAAGTCGACGACGATGGTCGGGTCGACCGAGGCTGAGCGGCGACAGGCGGTGGCCAGCCAGGACGAGCGGCGCAAGCGGCGCCTTGAAAACGCGAAGCAACTGGCCCGCAACTCGCGGGCGTGGCCGGACCCGGAAGATATCGCCGGCGGGCGCGCGGCGGCCAGCGGCGCGTTCCGGCAGTCGCTCTCCCGCTCCACCAGTCGGGCGATCGGAAATCAAAGCGTCGCGGGCGTCACCGCATCAGGCGCCAGCGCCGCTCCTGTAGAACGGCCTCGAATGGCGGTGGCTGACGCGCTCCGTCAAGGGTTCGGTGCGATTCCGCGCGCCGTTGCCACACCGGCACCGGGCTCGACGACCGCCGCGCCGGCCGCCGCAGCGCCCGAAGAGCCCACGCTGCTGCTGGACGAGGGCATGGCCAGCGTCACGTTTCAGCCCGACGCGGGCTGGCGGGGCTTGCACCGGCCGGCACTTTTGTCCGGGATGTTGGTTTTCGCCCGGAAAGACCTTGGCGATGCCGGCGCCGAGCTGAAGCTTTTCCTCGTCCTGCCCAACGGCTCGGTGGTGATGGCTGACGGCACGATCGTCGCGGTCTCCGCCTCGCACACCGAATTGCAAGTGCGTTTGGCGCCCTCCGCGCTCAAGATGGTCGAACTGGCGTAGCCCGCCTACTTGATCTGATTCGCGACGCGCTTGAGGTCGCGCATCGACTTCAGCTCGAAGAGTTTCCCCTTCACCGCAAATGTAGACAGCTTCTGCGCCTGGCGAACATACTCGCCGTACTGGTAGGCCTTGCCCCAGAACCAGTCGTACTTCCGCTGGTTGAAGCTGCGGACCAGTCGGTCGGACGCGAGCATCTGCACCAGCTCTTTCGGCAGGTTGTTGAACAGGGTCAGGAAGAACAGGAAGTTGAGGTAGTTTCCGTTGGGGGTGTGAAACCCGCGGCGATAGATCTGGTTGTATTCGTCGGTCACAAAGCCGTCTTCAATGCTCTTGTGGTAGAACTCCGTCCCAGGATATGGAATAAGAGAGGAAGGAAGCAGATTATATGGCGGCGGAAGCGTCCATAGCAGCCGTAGCCCCTTCATGACGTCCTCGGTCGACTCCCACGGGTTGTCGAGGATCATGTGGTAGTCGGGAACCTGGATGTAATCTTTGTACTTGCTGATGATGTTGACGGCCTTGAGCAACTGCTCGTTGGTCATGCCGCGTTTGTACATCTTCATCGTCTCGGTCGAACCGGTCTGGATGCCAAGCTCGGTGAAGCACAGCCCGGCGTCGATGAGCGCCTTGTACTTCTCCTCGTTGATCGTGGTCGGTGAACACTGCGCACGAAAGGGAAGGCCGATCTCCCTCTGCCACACCGTCGAAAACTTCTGGATTTCCTCGGTGGACGTGGAAAAGAACACGTCGTCCTGGAAGTGGATGATGCCGATTTCCGGATACCGGAGGGTTACCGCCTTGATCTCACCCACCATGTGCTCGACGGATCGGCGACGGAGATAACTCTGGCCTTTGTAGAGGTCGTGGTTGAAGGCGACGCCACAGTAGCTGCACTTGTGTGGGCAGCCGCGGGTGATCATCGTCTTGTAGGCCGGTCGGAGCTCGCCGTTGCGGTCGGGGTACGTCGGCATCAAGGCGCGGTAGGTTGGCCAATCCAGGCGGACCAGGTGTTGCTGCTTCTGGTCGTAGCTCCAGTCGTCGTCGAAGTCGAAGTCCTGGAAGGGCAACGAGTCGAGGTCTTGGATGAGCGGGCGGTGGGGGTTGCCGACCACCTTGCCGTTGGCCTTGCGAAACCAGAAGTTCCGCACGTCTGACCAATCCTTTCCGTCCTCCAGCCGCTCGACCAGCTCCAGAAAGCCGTGCTCGCCCTCGCCCACATGCACCATGTCCACGAAGTCCAGGCCCTGCTGGGGCATGGTGGTGGGGTGAAAACCGCCCCAGACGATCCTCTTTTGCGGATACCGCTTCTGGATTGCGCGCGTGGCCTGTACCGCGACGTCGAACATGCTGGTGAGGAAAGACACGCCCACGACGTCGGCGTCGCCCACCAACTCCACGAGATCGGCGATCAGCGAGTCGTTCAGCTGCATCAGGTGGGACCAGGTGTCCTCGCGCCAGCTTGATTTGAAGCGGTTGCCGTAGGTATCGGCGGGGAGGAAGATCATCCGGGTTTGGTGCCCGTGCGCCCGCAGGTACCCCGACAGCGTGCGAATACACGGGCTGTAGTGGTCCATCGGCGTCGGATTGATGAGCGCGATTTTCACCCCATCAGGGTAGCCGCCGCGCCACGCTCCCGCCACGGAGAGCGGGTTCCGCACGGGATCCGCTACATCATCGGCTTGCTCCCAACTCGAACAGGTCGAGCCATTCGCCCCGGTAGCGGCTGCGGCGCAGCAGACGCGCATCGTGACCCAGTGCCACACGTGCCTCTGGGAAGCGCGTGAACGCCTCGCTCAACACGACGTAGGCCCGCGGGGCGTGGTCTGCGTAGCCCGCGGCGAAACGTCGGAGCAGCTCGAAGTCTTCGCCGGCGGCAAACGCGCGACCGAGCGGCAGCCCGCCGGGCGTTGCCGGCCAGAAGGGGAGGTTGGCCACGATGCCATCGAATCGTTCCCCGTGAACCGGGGCGTAGAGGTCGCCGACGCGGACGTCGATGTGCAATCCGTTGAGCTCCGCATTGAAGCGGGCGTTGCGGACGGATTCCTCATCGAGGTCCGTCGCGACAACATGTGCGCCCGCTCGGGCCAGGGCGCAGGCGACCACCCCCGAGCCGGTGCCGAGTTCCAGCCACCGTTCGCCGGGGAGCACCAGTTCGCGCACCACCCCTGACAGCCAAGCCCCCACCTTCGTCATCACCGGATCGAATACTCCTGGTAAGACGATGAGCGGCGCGCCGTTGACCACGTGGGCGTGGGGGCGACGACTGTGCCAGCGGGCGAGGGCGAGGGTGACGAGCCTCATAGCGGGATCCACACCGGCGCCTGCGGCGCCTCGGCCCCCACCGTGTACAACCGCCCCGCCAGCCGCACGGAGACCAGACGCGGCGCCGGGCCAGGGCGGATGCCGAACCCAGGGGCGCCAAACTCTTCGGTGTGCATCGCCAGCGGAAGTGCCGTCAGCGCCTCCCTCAGCACGATGGCGCCGCCCTCGACGACCACCGACACCCCCACCCCACCGATGGTCAGCCCTGGCGCGTTTGGCGAGGCCCCTTCCACCCGAGCGCGCTCCAGCCACCGTGCCGTCTCGGCGTCGACGAACGGGGGGACGAGCGGGCGGGCCGCAGGCGTGACGATCGCGCCAAGCGCCCAGGCCGCCGCACCGTAGAGCACGGCGCAGACGCCAACGACGACCAGCAGATGTGCCCGCGGAGCCAGCCAATACGCGACGGCGGCCATCGGCACCAACGCGACGATCAGGCGACCGTGGTAGCCGAGCAGCCCGCGCCCGCGCAAAACTTCCCTCAGACCCCAGAAAAGGCCCACTGCCTCTCCCGAAACCGTGATCGCGTGGGACAACGGCAGTGCGGTGGCGTCCATGCCCACCCCGCGGGTCAAAAAAAGGATGATCGGCACCTTGGTCGCGACTGCACCGATGCTCAGCCACATCGGCAGGCGTGGGCGCCCCAGCGCGTAGAAGACCGGCACCAGCACCCGGTGCAGGCAGATGCCGTAGGTGGCGAGGGCGTACATCCGGAGCATGTCCGCGGTGCCGCGGGTGTCTGCGACGTCGAAGGCGCCTCGCTCGTAGATGAACCCGATGATCGGCTCGGCGAGCAGGCCGAGGCCCACGGCGGCGGGGAGAACCAAAAGCGCATGGGTGCGCAACGTGCGCTCGAGCACGCGCCCGGCGCCGTCGTGGTCCCCGCGCGAGGACAACGCGCTGACCTCGGGAAGCAGCGCGGTGACGAGGCTCCCGGCGACGAGGGCGAGCGGCAGTTGGACCACGCGGAAGCTGCCCAGGAGCCAGGTGAGCACGCCGTCCCCGTAGCTGCTCGCCCACTGGCTCTCGACCAGGATGCTGGCCTGGACGGTGCCGACCCCGACGATGGCGGTGCCGAAGTACCGGAGCATCTTCCCGAGCGCCGGGTGGCCGCGGAACGTGGGCCGGAAGCGGAATCCCGCGGCCCACAACGACGGTACGCAGAGGCAAACCTGCACGAATCCCGAAAGCGTCGTGGCGGCCGCGACGGTCTGAATGTTGCCCCCGGCAAGGCAAGCCGCGATCACCCCCAGGCTCAGCACGTTCTGGGCCATTGCCGGCACGAAGAATCGCCCGCGCGCATTGAGCAACCCGCCGAAGTACGCGGCGAGCGACAAACTCGCCAAGAACGGGGATAACCACTGGGTCAGCGTCGTTGCCAGCGCCAGCTTCTCGGGATCGGCGGTAAAGCTGTCGGCCACCACTCGCACCCACCACTCCGCCCCCACCCAGAAGACCAGCGTGGTTGTGCCTAAAAACACGAGCAGGACGCCCAGGACCGCGCTGGCCAGCGTCCAGGCGGCGTCAATGCCCTCGCGTTCGGTGGTGTCGGCGAACGCGGGGACGACGACGTTCTGGAGCGAGCCTTCGGCCACGAGCTCGCGCAAGAGCATCGGTACGCGGAGGGCTGCGTTGTAGGCGTCGCTGACGGCGCCCGCGCCGAAGATTGCGGCGAAGATGATGTCGCGGGCGAGCCCGGTGAGCCGGCCGATCAGGTTGGCGACGGCGATGGCAAAGGCGGCGTGGCGAGTCACGGCTGGGCTACGGCGCGTCGGTGAGACCGCCGGCACGGAGGAATGCCTCGCAGCGGGCAAGTGCCTGATTGTCGCGACTCTCGATGGTCACGATCACGTGGACGGGCACCTCGTCGAGGCGCGGGTAGCTGCCAATGGCGACCGCGGGCCAACGCGAGACGGCCTCGGTGAGCAAGGCGGCGATCTCCGATTCTTGGCGGCCGGTGCTCAAGCGGAGGCCGTGAACCGGTGCGCCGACAAAGCGGTGGGCGACCCGGTCGAACTTCAGCCGCAAGAGCGACGGCACGCCGGGAAAGATGCAGACGTTGCGGGTGACGACGAGCGGAAAGGTCACGTTGCCGTCCCACCACAGTTCGCTCCCTTCGGGAATCTCCGCCATCCGCAGCGCCGCGGTGTTGCAGGCCTCGCCCAGCTTCCGCTTCAGGACCGCCACCAGCTCCGGACGATGGTGCAAGGGGAGGGCGAACGCCTTCGCGATACCGGCGAAGGTGATGTCGTCGTGGGTCGGCCCCACGCCCCCGGTGGTGAAGACCCAGTCGTAGCGGCGGGACTGCTCTGCAACTTCAGCCGCGATGTCGTCGAGGGTGTCCGGGATGATGGCCACCCGAAACAGGTCGCAACCAAGCTGCCGAAGCCGCGCGACCAGCCAAGGGGTGTTGTCGTCGGCGAACTTCCCGGTGAGGATTTCGTTGCCGATGATGACGACCCCCGCGCTCGGCATGCTTCCGCCTAACGCATGAAGCGGCTACCTTGAGCGGGTGTCGGACGTCGGCAAAGCTCACGGGTTGTGGTTTGTGGGCGCCCTCCTCCGCGCCGTGCTGCTCCTTGCGCTCGTCGGGCTCGAGCTCGTTTTCGGCCTGTGGGGGGTCGTGGGTGGGGTCCTGGTCGTGCTGCTGGTCTGGGCCTGGCGTAGCCAAGCGCCCGCCGGGGACACCGGCGCCGACGGGTCGGACGCGGTCCAGCTCGTCTACCGGGTGAACCGGCACGCAATCGCCGACGGCGTGCTCGACCCCTCCGGCAGGGGCGTTTGGCCCTACTATGTGCGTGGCCTCTTGCTGATCGCGGCTGGGCTCGGCATCTTGGCGGTGGGGCTTTTGTATCTGCCGGGCGGATTCGTTTTCCTGGCGCTGACGCCGGTGTTGGCGGGGATGGAGCACCTCGCACACGGCATGTCGTTGGGGAACGCAACCCCGGCGCCGATCGGGATGGAAGTGCGCCGGGAGGGGGGCGCCTACGTGGTGCGCGGTCGCGACGGGCAGGTTGGGGTGGGCAAGGAAGCGGGTCAGCTTCGCGATGGCCGCGCTGAGGTAGCCGCGCAGGTCGTCCGCCGGTTCCGGCTGCCGAGGTGGATATTCGAGCAGTCGGCGATCATCCTGCCGTTGGTCATCAGCGCGGTGAGCGTGCTCGCCATGCAGCTCACTCTTTTGGCCATGCTCTTCCAGCAGATGTTTCCCAGCGGGGGTGCGTCGGCACCCGAGCCCTCCGCCGAGTACCTTCGACGGCTTTTGACGGGCGACCATAGGGGGGAGGAGCAGGGCTACATCACCCTGGAGCGCACGGTCAAACCGGGGGAGTCGAAGATCGAGAGCTTCTACTTGCCCGCCGGATCAGCCGGGCCCATCACCGAGGTGGGGGGTGGCGCGCAGGTGGGCTCCAAGCCGCGCTCGGCTGATCCTCGGACCGAAAAAGCCAAGCCAGACGTCGCCATCCAGCTCGAGGAGTTTGGCAAGACCAAGGAACTCAAACCCCAGGAGGCGCCGCCCGAGCCCAGCATCGATGACCTCGCCGATCCGCTCGCCACGGCCGACGGCGACCAAGAGGGACAGCGCCAGAGCGTTGAGGTCAAAGAAGGGTGGGGCCTCACCGATTGGTACGATACGGAGGACGCGCGGGCCGACGCGGAACAGATCAAGGAGCAGTTGGACCTCAGCCGGAAACTCCTGAGGCTCGACCCGGATAATCTGTACGGCCTCTCCGTGAAGGCCTACTACGAATACCTGGCGATGGACTTCGACGGCGCACACGACACCTACGACCACATGATCCGCCTCGACGGCACCAGTGGCGCTCAGTGGAACAACCTCGCCCTCGTCTACAAGCGGCTCGGCGACTACGAAAAAGAGGAGGAGTTGTATCGGACGTCGTTGATGTTCGAACCGGATGAGCCCAACACCTATGTGAACCTCGCCCTGTGCCTTGCCCACCAGGGTCGCTTCGACGAAGCGCTGCAGATCATGAAGCGCCTGGAACGAGAGCTGCCCGACGACCCCTATGCCGACCTGCACCGCGCGAAGATCGCGGCGTTGATGAGTAAAGAAGAGGAAGCCTACCGCTTTTTGCGCTCGTCGTTGCGGACGATGCGTAAGCTCGACACGTTGCACAACATCGAGTTTCAGCAGGACATCCGTGTGGACCCGGCGTTCAAGACGATGCGGGAGACCCCGCGCTTCAAGAAGTTGCTGATGCGGTATTACGGGGATCGCCCCGGTGGCTGGTGGATCCTGGGCAAGAAGGAGCCGGCCGACACCCCCGACGAACCGGAGTGATAGGCTCCGTTCGATGAGGATTGCGCTCTTCGCCGGCAGCTTCGACCCCGTCACCCTGGGGCACATCGATGTCATTCGCCGCGGGCTGGCGCTTTTCGACAGGGTGGTGGTCGGCATCGGGCACAACCCGCGGAAAGCACGACTGCTGAGCTTGGAGGCGCGTAGTGCGCTTGTGCGGGAGGCCTGCGCGGGCCTGGGCTCGGTACAGGTGGCGTCCTACGAAGGACTCACCGTGGACTTCGCGAAAAAGCTTGGCGCTACCGCGATCCTTCGGGGCCTTCGCGACGGCGCTGATCTTGCCTTCGAGGCCCCCCTGGCGCAGGCCAATCGGGTGATGGCCCCGTCGATCGAGACCGTCTTCGTGCTCACCGACCCGACCCTGGCGTGCGTGTCGAGCTCGCTGATGCGCGAGATTGTCGCCGCCGGTGGCGATGCCTCGGCCTGGTTGCCGCCCGGCGCGCTCGCGGCGCTCATCGCAGCGGTCCCGCCTCGCTGATGGAGCGATTGTACGCGGCGTTGCTTGACCGTGAGCTGCTGATTTCCGCGGTCTGCCGCGACGTGCGCGGCCCGCTCACCGCGATCGGCGGTTTTGCCGAGCTGAACGGCGAGCCCCTGCACTCGCCGGTACGCCAAGGCGTCGTGCGCCTCACCCAGATGTTGTCGTTCCTTCCGGCGCGGACGGTCGCGACTGTCGAGGAGGATATCTCCGACTTCTTTCCGGTGTCGTCCGTCACGGTGATGACCGCGGGGCTGCGGCTTTTGGCCGCCGCTTTGGGCGATGTCCCGCACGGGGAACTCCAACTCGTGGTGACCGAGACTACCGCCGAACTGTTCATCTTCGACCTCGACGCGGCCGAGCTCGGCGTGGACTGGAACGTCGCGGTGATTCGGGGCTGGGAGGCCGGTGACCCCGTTGGGAAGTTGGGCGCCCGCCTGCGGATGGCGGCTCGGCTGGCTGCGGCGTCCCGGGTGCGGTTCGAACGGGGGGCGGACCCGGCATGTGGTGTGCTTGGGATCGCCTTTGTGCGCGCACTGGCATAGCTTCGCGGGCTGATCGGAGGCCGGATGTGCGGGATCATCGGATACGTGGGGGAGCGGCGGGCGGCGCCGGTGATCCTCGATGGCCTGCGGCGCCTGGAGTACCGAGGCTATGACTCGGCGGGGCTCGCGGTCATCGATTCTGGCGAGCTGAGTCTGGTCCGTCGCGTCGGCTTCGTTGCGGCGTTGGCGGCCGCGGTTCCGCAGGATCTCGCGGGTGGGACTGGCATCGGCCACACGCGCTGGGCCACCCACGGCGGGGTCACCGAAGAAAACGCTCACCCCCACCTTGATTCTACCAATCGTATCGCCGTGGTGCACAACGGCATCATCGAAAACCACACGCTGCTCCGGGCTCGATTGCAGGACGAAGGCGTCACTTTTCGTAGTGACACCGACACCGAGGTGCTCGCCCACCTCATCAGCATCTTCTACAAGGCGGACACCGCCGCGGGCCCCGAAGCGGCGGTCCGGCAAACCCTGGAGCTCGTGCAGGGCACCTATGGGGTCGCGGTGATCTTCTTGGACCATCCCGGCCTGGTGATCGCCGCGCGCAACGGCTCACCGCTGGTCGTGGGCAAAGGGAACGGCGAGACCTTCCTGGCCTCGGACCCGCACGCGCTCAGCGCCCATACCCGCGAGGTGGTGTACCTCGAAGATCGTGACATCGTGCGGATCGACGCCTCTGGCTGGACGATCAGCCGCATGGACGGCGGCGGCGTGTCTCGTGCGGTGGAGGTGCTGGGCGAGGAGTGG
The DNA here is from genome assembly GCA_947445035.1 of Deltaproteobacteria bacterium. Lineage (GTDB taxonomy): Bacteria > Myxococcota_A > UBA796 > UBA796 > SXON01 > SXON01. The sequence continues at coordinate 251,407 of CANFCK010000005.1, read as the reverse complement.
CAGGACGAAGGGCGCGGCGACTACGGCCACCACATGCTCAAGGAGATCCACGAGCAGCCCGAGTCCCTGGCCCGTTGCCTTCGGGGCCGCGTCGTCCCGGACCAGGGCACCGCGCGGCTTGGCGGCTTCGAGCTGAGCCCCCGGGACATCGCCGCCATCCGCCACCTCACCGTGCTCGGATGTGGCACCTCCTTTCACGCTGGCCTGGTCGGTGCCGCAGCGATGGAGGGGTTGGCGCGGATTCCGGCCGCGGCGGAAATCGCCTCGGAGTATCGCTACCGCAATCCCGTGGTCGCGGCTGACGACCTGTACTTCGCGGTGTCGCAGTCGGGCGAGACGGCCGACACCCTGGGCGCCGTTCGGGAAGTCCAAGTCAAGGGGGGTCGAGTCTTCGGGGTGGTCAACGTCGTCGGCAGCTCCATCGCGCGCACCTGTGGTCGCGGTGTTTACGTGCACAGCGGCCCGGAGATCGCGGTGGCATCGACCAAGGCGTTCACGTCGCAAGTTGCCGCGATGCTTGTGGCGGCGCTCTCGTTTGCGCGTACGCGCACCCTGGGCCCCTACGAGGGCAAGGCGTTCGGTGAAGAGCTGCTGTCGGTACCGGAGCGCGTGGGCGAGTGGCTCACCGCCGAGCCCGCCGGGCTCATGGACGCGGTCGAGTTGTGCACGACCGGAAAGTACGTTTTCTTCCTGGGCCGGGGCGTCAGCCACGCGGTCGCCCTCGAAGGCGCGCTCAAGCTCAAAGAAGTCGCGTACGTTCCGTGCATGGCGTACCCGGCTGCCGAGATGAAGCACGGCCCCATCGCGCTCTTGGACAAGCAGACGCCGGTCATCGTCATCGTTCCCGACGACGTCGTCCGCGACAAGACGCTGTCGACCATCCAGGAGGTGCGCGCACGCGGTGCACGGGTCATCGCCATCCACACGGCGGGGGACGACCAGACCCCCAAGGTGGCCGACATCTCCATTCCCGTGCCGCGCAGCAACCCATTCATCTCGCCGCTTTTTTCCGTACTGCCGCTCCAACTGCTGGCCTACCGGGCTGGGCTTGCGCTCGGTCGCGACATCGACCGGCCCCGCAATCTCGCGAAGAGCGTGACGGTGGAGTGAGGCAGCGTCGCGTTAGGTGAGCGCATGTTCCCCCGCTTCGCCGCCTCGCGCCCGCACCCCTGGCACGGCCTCGACATCGGCGCCGACGCGCCGTCGGTGGTCACGGCCTACATCGAGATCACCCCGTACAGCACGGTCAAGTACGAGGTGGACAAGGCCAGCGGCTTCCTCAAGGTGGACCGCCCCCAGCGCATGAACGCCTTGCCGCCGATGCTCTACGGTTTTGTGCCGCGAACCTACTGTGGCGCGGGGATCGCCGCGCTCGCGGGGACGTCGGCCGGGGATGGCGACCCGCTCGACATCTGCGTCCTCTCCGAGCGGGTCATCGATCGCGCCGACATCATCCTGCGCGCACGGGTCGTCGGCGGGCTTTTGATGGTGGACAATGGCGAGGCCGACGACAAGATCGTGGCGGTGCTGGACGGGGATCCGGTGTGGGGCGAGGTCACTGAACTCGGCAGCCTGCCCCGCGCGCTGGTCGCGAGGCTGCGCCACTACTTCGAGACGTACAAGCTGGAGCCTGGGGGAAACCCGGTGAAGATCGAGCTGGAGTACGGCCGTGAGCGGGCGCTCGACGTCATTACCACCGCCCAGCGCGACTACGCAGCGGCCCTCGCAGTTAGCCAGCCATGATCCTCGTGCTTCTGCTGGCTTGCTACGACAAGCTCGTGGTGACCGCCACCGTCGATGTCCTCGCCGATCGTGTTTCTGGAGAGTCGCGACTGTTCAACGTGTGGCGCGGATCCGTCGTCTGCACCGACACGCCCAGTTGTCGCGACGCCCTCGCCCAGGAGGTGCATCAGCATGAGGCGACCCTCCGCGAGGCCGGCGCCATCGAGGTTGCAGGGGGGTTGGCGTTGCGCGACGGCGAAGTCGACTTGCTGATGCGTTGGGTGTTTCCGCTCAAGGACAAGGTCTTCGCCAACCAAACGTTCATGCTGGTGTATGAAGCGCCCGCCCGCGGCCTCTTGACCCGGGAGCGTCGTCGGCCACGGGCGGCTTTCGTCTGGTTTGAAGATGACAGTACCCAGATTACCGTCGACCGTGCGCCCCCGGCCGCGCGGGTGTGGACGTTGCCCGACACGCCCACCCGCCAGGGGCTGATCCTTCCGGGAAAACGCGCGACGTTGCAGGTCACGTTCCAGAACCTCACCCCCGCGAAAGAGCCGGCCCACGAGGCGGGGTGGATTTCCAGGTTCATGAGCTTGGACGATGCGCTTCGGGGGGTGCCCGGCCTCGTCTGGGCGGACCGTCAGCCGAGCTCGACGCCGAAAATCCGGTAGGTCTTGTAGATCTTGCCGCCCATCTTTTCGATGGCGGAGCGCATGCGGTGGTTGTCTTCGAGCACCCAGCTGGCTTCCGCACCTTTCACGCCCGCTTTCACGCCCGCATCCCAGGTGCGTTTGTACAGTGGCGCTCCCAGGGGCAAGTGCTGGTACTTCTTCCGGATACCCAGCGTGAAAACCCGGATCTTGTCGACCTTGGCCGGGCGCGTGAGCCAGTGGTACCAACCGAACGGGAAGATGCTCCCGCCCATGGGCTTGACCACCTGGTTGAAGTCGGGAAGCGTCAGCGAAAACCCCGCGATCTCCCCATTGACGAACGCGAAGTAACAGTAGCGTGGGTCCACCATCGGTTTGAGCCCTTTGGCCACTTTGGCGAACTCGGCATCGCCAAGGCGGACGAACCCCCAGTTTGTCGCCCAGGCGTCGTTGTAGATGACCCGGCACAGTTCAACGTCGGCCTCGTAGTTCTTGAGGTTGACCGGGCGGATGGTGACTTCGGGGTGCTTCTTCTCGAACCGATCGGCGATGGCGCCCACGCGGTCGGGGATGGGACCGTCGTTGGGCAACCAGTAAGCGTACATGTCCTTGATCTTGCCGAGGCCCAGCGCCGCGTAGTGATCGAGGTAGTACTTTGGGTTGTACGCCATCATTACCAACGGATCGCTGTCGAAGCCGTCAATGAGCAGCGTGCACTCGTGGTTGGAATTGAAGCTGAACGGGCCGTGTGCGCGGGTCATGCCGCGAATGCGCAGCCACCCGATCGCCGCATCGAAAAGAGCTCGTGACACCTCGGCATTGTCGGGGAACTCGAAGAACCCGAAAAACCCGGTTCCGGGCTCCTGGGCCTGGTAGTCCTGGTCGATCTGCGCTGAGATGGTGCCGACTGCCTTGCCGTCTCGCCAGGCGATGAAACACTGGATGCTCGCGACATCGAAGTAGGGATTCTTTGCGGGGTCCAGGAACTCCTTACGTTCGAACTTCAGCGGCGGCACCCAGTGCGAATCGTTGCCGTACAGTTGAAACCAGACGTCGATGAACGTGGCCGCATCGGCGGGAAGCTGGACCGGGCGGACCTCGATGGGCATGGCCCGCGATCTAACCCGAGCCCGCCCTCAGGACGGCGGGAAGGGGCTCGGACTCAGCGGTGGTCCCTGTACCGGCGCCAGCCGCTCCGCCGCCCAGGCGGCGGTCTGGTCTGCGCCCGCGGGCAGATTCTTGGGCTGTGGACTTTGCAGTGAGAACGGGCGCTCCCGCCGCGACTCTTCCTCGGCCAGCCAGCCGAAGTACCGATTGGTGTGCCCGATGGCCTCGTCGATGTTCTGGCTTCGCAAGAACGCCAACCTCAGGTCACTTCCGTAGGGCAGGCCGTGCGTGAAGTAGTTGGCGATCTTCTTCATCCGGCCCAGCACCCCATGGTCGTTGCGGAACTCCCCGCGGAGGCTGTCGAAGTAGATGAGGAGCACCCTGTGCTTTTCAGCCGCATCGACGACCACCTCGGGCAGGCCGGCAAAGTGGGCGCGAAGCTGCTTGAAAATCCACGGGTTCTTGATCGCTCCCCGGCCGATCATCAACCCGTCCACGCCGGTGTCGCGGAACATCGCTTCCGCCGAGGCCACGTCGACAATGTCGCCGTTGCCGATCACGGGGATTTTCACGCGAGACTTGGTCTCGGCGATCTTGTCGACAGCGCGGGTGCCGCCGTACAGATCGGCGCGGGTGCGCCAGTGGAGGACAAGGCTTTCCACACCTTCTTCCTCACACATCCGCGCCACCAGCGGGGCATTTCGCTGGTGAGCATCAAAACCGCAGCGCATCTTCACAGTGAGAGGAATCGTCACCGCAGCGCGCACGGCACGCACGATCTCCCTGGCGAGAACGGGCTCGCGGAGCAGCGAGCTTCCCCCGCTGTGCGCGCACACCTTCTTGCTGGGGCAGCCGTAGTTCAGGTCGACGACGTGCGCGCCGGCGTCTTGAATCGCCCGCGCGGCCTCGGCCATGGACGAGGCTTTGGCGCCGTAGATCTGAATGGCGACGGGGTTTTCGTCGGGATCGAAGCGCGCCATCATCTCTGCGCGCGCCACACCGCGACGCAGCGCCTCGCCCGCGATGAACTCCGTCGTGGTCATTCCCACGCCGCCGATGCTCCGAACCAGGCGCCGGAACATCAGGTCGGTGACGCCCTCCATCGGCGCCAAGACCAGGTTGGGCTCGATGAGCAAGTCGCGGATGCGGTACGACGATGGAAACACGCGGCGAAGGTGCCGCCGATCGGCGCGTTCGTCAAGTCAGGCGGCGCTAGAAGTTCCCCGTGGGATAGATGTTAGCCGCCGCCGATGATCGAAAAGGCCCAATCGGTAACCGCAGCGGGCGAGCCCGACGGCTTTGTCCCCCCCAAAGCGTGGCGCCTGGAGACGTTCCCGGACGGGCATACCCGGCTGGTGATCAGCGTCCCCCCGGGCGAACTCCAGGCCACCCACCTCACCCTTTTGGCCGCTCTCACCGCGCCGTTGGGGCTGCGCTACGTCCAGCTCACCGACCGCGCCAGTGGGCAGCTCCCGGCACCCCAAGGGCGCGTCGCGATGGGCCTGACCGCGGCGAGGGTGCGCGCGGCGATGGAGTCGCGACAGAACCTGATGTGGAGTGACGGTCGCCACCAGATATGGCTTCGCGGCGAACTCGGTGAGACCGTCATCCTGGACGAGTTGGGGCTCTTGTACGCTTCGCCAGATGACCCCGCGTTTCGCGATGCGCTCGCCGGCTTGGGAATCCCCGAGGCGACCGTCCCGACGATGGACAAGCGCGATTACGTCCGGGTGAGCTTCTTGGCCGAGGCCGACGCCGAAGAGGCGAGCCTCTGGCAGGACCTGAACATGTTGAAGTGGAAGTAGCGTCAGCGGGACCGGTCTGGCGTCGCCATCATCGCGAACAGAATCGCGTCCGCCAGCGGTGCCCCGCCAAGGGCCGCGCCGGTCGCCCAATGGCGGGCGCCATCGTTGTCGACGGGGCGGCCGACGAAGGTGGCGGTAGCGGTGAGGCTGGCTGCGGTGGCCTCGTCGCCGCTGGCCAGAGCTGCGCCGATCGCGAAGCCGGTGGCGCTGACACCCATGCCGGCGACGATCGGCCCCGAGTCGATGTCGCCGCCGCCATCGACACCCGGGGCGTACTCGCGCATCGCCCCCATCGGCCCCAGGGTGGTGAACAAGCGCGCACTCGCGCCCCGGTACAGCTCCGCGCCCAGGGCAGGGTCGCCCCACGACAAGAACCACGCGGCCAAAAAGCTGCCGCTGCCCCGCGGCTTGTCGGCAGCGGAGCCGTCGCGCGCGACCGACTGGACCAGTACGCCGTCAACGAGCCATCGTGAGCATAGAGCGCTTGTCCATGCTGTGAGTACCGTGGGAGGCGGCTGACCGAGGGTGCGAGCCCTCAGCATGAGCGAGGCGGCGCCGGCCGCCATGTCCACCGGGTAGCGTTCGCCCGGGTAGGTCTCAGGCGCCAACTCGGCCTCGAAACGTCGGGTCAGCGCAGCGCTGAGGGCGTCGTTCTCCTGGGCCCAGGGACCTTGCGGGTCGAGGGCTCGCCGCGCCGACAACACGAGATTGGTGTAGCCCAGCCAGGCCATGTGCCCGCGCGGGTCATCGAGCGCATCCAGCGGGTCCACGCCCCACGAGGTCTTGTCGAATGCGCGAGCCTCGGTGGAGAAGAGGCGTTCGATACACAGGTCCATCCTGCCCAGATCCAGGGTGCGGGCGTCGGGGTGGGTCGCCGCGTGCTGTGCGAGGCCGAGCCCCGCCATCTGCCACGTGCCAAAGTGCCACTCGGCGTCGAACAGCTCGCTCCCGGTGCTGAACTTTCCTGTTGGCGCGCCCGCTTTCAGCCAGTCGGCGACGCCTTCGGCCTGGAGGGTGACCGTGTCTGCGGGGGGGGGCTCGCGTGTTGCAGCTGCGGCGAATCCCGCGCCGCCGAGGACGAGGGCGCTGACGACGAAGAGGAGGCGAGGGGAGGTGGACATCTTCGGAGTGTAGGCGGGGGTTTTGACGACCGCCGGGCGAGGGTGTGCAAAGGGGGTGCAAGAACTTCCCCGCCTACCCCCCCCCGGCCTCAATCGCCGCCAAAACATCCGCCGGCTCCGCAAGGCCGCCGGGACCGACGTCTCCGCAAGCCAGGCGCTTTTCCGTCGGCGCGACGATGTCGTAGCGGCCGAGCTCCCCGAGCCAGCGCAAGTTGCGCTCGACCACGGGGTTGAGCCACATCTCGGTGTTCATCGCCGGTGCCACGACCACGCGGCGCCCCCGCGGCAGCGCCATCAACGTCGTCGTCAGCGCGTCATCCGCCAGCCCGCACGCCAGCTTCCCGATGACGTTGGCGCTGGCCGGCGCCACGGCCGCCACGGTTGCCCACTTTGCCCATTGGATGTGGCCGAGCGGATCGGCGAAGGTGTCGGTCATCACCGGCTGCCCGGAGAGGGCCTCGAAGCTGGTCAGTCCCACGAAGCGTTGGGCGTTGGCGGTCATGATCACCCGAACCGCGTGGCCGCGCTTGAGCGCCAGCGAGACAAGCTCGCAACCCCGGTAGGCGGCAATGCCGCCGGTGACGCCGAGCAAGACGTTCACTTGAGCACCGGCGCGCCGGCCGCCGCGCTTTCCAGGTAGTCCCTGTACAGGGCCATCGCGTCCCGATCGTCGTAGATCGCGAAGTGCCCCTGGTCCGAGAACTGGCCCAGGCCGGCGGTGACGAATGTGCCGTCCCATCCGGCCACGTTGTCTCGGGCCGGGAGTGACTCTTGACCGAGGTCGCGGAGGTGGAACCCGGGGGGCTCCGCGCGCATGCTGCCCACGATCGGCAGCCGGCCAGACGTCGCGAGCGCTTCGATGCTGACCGGCGGCGTGTAGGTGTCTTGTAGGCCTTCCGTCATCAGGATGGACACGGGGCGGGCGGGCCATGGCGGCTCTTCGTCGAACCAGTAGGGGCTGTAGTTGAGGGGGTCGGTGACTTCGCTGAGCATCTGCACCAACATCATCACCGGGTGCAACGTCGTAAGTGTCCCGGATTCGAGCCCAACCGCGATGGCCAAGAGCGGCTCGATCGCGATCGGATCCACCTTGGCGATGGCGCTGGCTGCGGTACCCCCGCCTGCCGCTGAAAGGCCGACCGCGACGACGTCGTTGCCAAGCCAGCTTGCTCCGAGCGCGCCGACCATCGCCCCTTGGCTGTGCCCGAAAAACGAAAGATGGGCATGGTCGATCTCGATGCGATCCCCCTCGAATTCAAAACCCACGCCGTCCTCGGCGAGCCGACTTGCCAGCCAGATCTGGTCGGCGGCGCCCTGGCGAAAGCTGGTGCGGCCGGCTTCGGGGTTGGCGTAGTTGAAGGTATCGAACTCCGGGCTGGTATCCGGCGTCGCGCGATCGCCGTGCAGCGGCTGGGCGATCCCGAACATCGCCACGTCGCGATAGGCCATGGCCGGCCCTTCGGACTCGGACCCGGACGCGAAGCTCAGATGGTCGCCGCCGGTTCCGTGGCTGTATACCACCAGTGGAACCCCCGCCGCGGGCAGGTCGCCGTCGGGGACGGTGAGCGCAAAGCGCACGCGCTCCCACGCTTGGACCTCCGGCCGCCCGAACGCGTCGAACACAAAACCGCCGCCAGTGTCCCGATACGGACGCTCGCCCGCCTGCCAGACCGGCACGGTGACGTAGCCCTCGTAGAGCAGGTGCCCCTCGACGTCTTCGCGCAGCGTGAGCGTCGGCTCCCACACCGGGCGCCCGATGCGACCGGACTGGATGGCCCAAGCGATGCTCGCTAGCTCGCGCACGGGGTCCTGGGTCGTGAAGACTGTCGCGGCCGCGACGTGGCTGGCCGGGATGCCGAGCGTCGTGAGCGTTCCGGCCACGTCCGCCCACGCCTCCTGCTCCTCCCAAGCCGACGGCATCTGGCCGATCGCGGCATAGGGCGGCCGCAGGACCAGCGCGTATCGCGTGTGCGGACGCAGCGGAAATCCCAGCAGGGGCGCCACGGCCAGGAGGTTGTCCGCGGTGTAGGCGTCGGCCACCTCGTGGAGCGTGGTCACGACGGGGATGGCCTCGCCGCGGTGGGGGCTCGTGGGGTCGACGTCCAGGAGCAGGATCGGCGAGTCGGGCTCGATGCTTTGGGCGGGGGAGGGGGCCAGACTCGCGTCGGGCGTTTCGGAGAATCGCACGTAGATCGGGCTGTTGGTCCCCCACCCGTCGAGGGTGGGCGCCAGGGCCAGGTAGGTCGCGAAGATCGGGACCGTGTCGCCACCGGGGAAGCCTGCCAACGAAGGATGGCCGTCCACAAGGCGGTCGTCCGATGGGAAGGGCCGGTCCCAGAACCCTTCGCCGGTCAGCACCGGTGCGACCCCGCCTTCGGGAGGGAGCGCGTCGCCGGCGGACAAACAGGCCTGGAGCAGCGTGAACATCGATCGGCAGCGTAGCCCGGCGCCCAGCCCGACGATACCCGCTGCAATGAGCACGCCCCCCGCCGAACGTCTCCTCTACGAAGGCAAGGCCAAGCAGGTCTACGCCGCCGACGCCCCCGACCAGGTGGTCATCCACTACAAGGACGACGCCACCGCGTTCAACGGTGTCAAGAAGGCGAGCATCGCCGACAAGGGCGTCATCAACTGCCGCATCAGCGCCTTTTTCATGGACAAGGTCGCGGCGCTGGGCATCCCTACCGCGTTCATCCGCCAGACGGCGCCGCGGGATCAGCTCTGCCATCGCGTCGAGATCATCCCGGTGGAGGTCGTGGTCCGCAACGTCGTGGCGGGTTCGTTGGCCAAACGGCTGGGCCAGCCCGAGGGTCAGCGGCTCGCCCGCCCGCTGGTCGAGCACTTCTACAAGTCCGACGCCCTCAATGACCCGCAGATCAACGAAGAAGGGGCGGTGCTCATGGGCTACGCCCACGGGTGGGAACTTGTCGCGATGCGTGAGTATTCGTTGTCGGTGAACGACATGCTTCTGGCGTTCTGGGGTGACCTCGGCGTCGATCTCGTAGACTTCAAGCTCGAGTTCGGTCGGTTGGGGGGGCGGGTGGTGCTCGCCGATGAGATCACGCCGGACGGCAGCCGCCTTTGGGAGCGGGGCACCGGCCGAAAGCTCGACAAGGACGTCTTCCGTCGTGACCTTGGCGACCTGAGCGAGACCTATCGGGAGCTGTATCGGCGCGTCTTCGGCGAGTCGATCTGAGGCAAGGGCGGCACGTTACCGACAGGCGGCGCCATCCCAGAGGGCCGCTGCTTCGGCAAGGTACACCGCCAGGATATCGTGCAGCTCGTTGCCGTGGGCAACGTCGCCCACGGTCCTCGGCGATGCCTCGTTCGGATCCGTCCCATGGTCGTACGCGGCGTAGGTGTACGCCGCTTCGCTGCACGTCGCGCGCACCGCCGAGCGCCCATCGTACGCGACCGCGAACTCGATGGACGACTCGCTTTTGATGTTGCTCCACCGGTAGGTGCTCGACACCCCCCATGGCCGGCAGCCCTGGGTCATGTCGCGACCGTCGATGTCACCCGCGAGCAGGGGGACCCCGACCAACGACGCGACCGTCGGCATCCAGTCCACGTTCTGGACGAGGCAGTCCTCGATCCTCCCTCCGACGAGGCGCGGGTTGTAGAAGGCCAGCGGAATGTGCACGAGCTCGGGAAAGACGGTCCTGGAGTGGCCGAACCTCCACGCGCCGGTCGTGCCGTCAGCCAACGACTCGCCGTGATCCGCGGTGAAGACCACGAGGGTGTCATCCAGGCGTCCCGCCAGTTCCAACGCCGATAGGAGCGACCCGAGTGCGTGGTCGACTTGCAGGACTTCCTCGTCGTAGGTGGACCGGATGCGGGCCACCATCGCCTCCTGTCCTGCGAGGTCGCCGTCGAGCGCGTCGAGGGCGAGGCGGGCAGGGCCAGTCTGTTCTCCGGGCGCATCGAGCTCGAAAGGCAGCTCGTCAGGGTCGACGAAGGTGCCGGTGAACTCGGTGCCGTCGAAGGGATGATGCGCATCCATCGGCTGGAGGTGGAGGTAAAACGATTGGTCCTCGCGAAGGCCCGCGACCCAGGCCTCTGCGGCCGCGACGACCCCGTAGCTGTTGGGTCCGTCTCCCAGCCACACATCCCCGTAGTCCACGCCCTGCCAGAAGCCGTGCTCTTCGGAGACAATCGGATTTCCGGTGATGAGCGCCGTCGCATAGCCGGCTCTTTTGAACATCTCGGCCACGGTGCCGGCGGGCAACGTTGCCCCGTTTTGAAGCACACCATCAGAGCCCGTGACCATTTCGGTGCGCGGGGCATCGAGGCCACTGAATTGCGCGGCGGTCGACGGCACGGTCCACGAACCGACGGTGTAGGCCTGATCCACTGCGACCACGTTCGCGGCCCGATCCGTGAGGCCAGGCACCGTGTCGTGGGGCGAGTCGTACCAAGGCAACCGATCCCGCCGCATGGTGTCCACGGTGTACACGACCACGTTCCGGGGCGCGTCTCCGACAAAGGTGAGCGACAAGCCCGGGCCGCCGACGAGCGCAGGGGGCGCGACCTCGGCCTCCGGGGTGCACCCCGCCAGCAGCGCGGCGACGATCCAGCTCAACGCCTTTTTTACTGGGAAACCGAGGCGGCGAGCCCTTCGACCAGACGGTCGCTCAGCCGGCGGAAGTCCTCGGCGAGCTGGCAGGCCAGCGCTTCTTGGACAGCCAGCGAGAAGGGGGAGTGCCCGCCCAGGAGCAGGTGAAAGGCTGCGGCAGGGGCGACGGCCGCCTCTACCTTGCCGACCGCGCGACAGGTCGCTGACCGGCGCCCGCCGAGAATCGCGACCAACCCGAGCAGCGCGCCGGGACCGGTCCGTCCGAAGGTGACGGTGCGGGGCCCCCGCTCCCGTTCCATGTCGAGCTCACCGGACAGGACGATGGCCACTTCCGTCGCGGCGTCGCCCTCTTCGAAGAGCACATCGCCAGCGCGGAGGGAGCGTGGCGCGAAGGCGTACGCCAGCGCCTCGAAGTCGTCGGGGGAGAGGTGGCTGAAGCCAGGGTGTGAGCCGAGCGCAGCGGAGAGGGTCATCTCAGGCTCCTGTTGAGAAGAGGAGGGCGGCGAGCGTAGCCAACGCTCCGCGGGGGGCTTTGGCCACGGTCCCGGTAGCGCTGGCCTCGACCTGGTCGGACTTCTCCCGAACGCGGTCGGCCAACGTGTGGCAGATCGCACGTTGGACCGCGGCGGCCGCGGCCGGAGCGTCGCGCTTCATCATCGCGAGCGTGGACCGTTCGAGCACCAAAAGGGACATCGGGCTCTGGGCCGTAACCGTGGCCGAATGCGGCCCGCCGTCCGCTAGCGACACCTCGCCGAAGGCCCCGCCGGGGCCGATGTGGCCGACGATCCAGTCACGCCCGCCCCGGTGGACAGAGACTTCCGCCTCGCCCGATTCGACCAACACCAGGGCCCCGCCGGTCTCGTCCTGCCGGGTGGCGCACTCTCCGGCGGCCAGCGTCCATCGGGCCAAGAGCGGCGGCAGCTCCGGCAAATGTGTGGCGCCGACCGCGGCGCTGAATCGAGGGAACCGTTCCGAGAAGGCGGAGGTGCTCATCAGCAGAGCTGTATCATGGCCGCCTCACCGTCCGGGGATACGCCCCGGCGATGTCGCCCCCCCCGTTCGTGGTGTTGAAATTCGGCGGGACCAGCGTGTCGTCGCGGTCGCGGTGGGAGGCGATCGGGGGGCTGATTCGCAGCCGGAGGAGCGAGGGCTTCTGTCCGGTGGTGGTGTGCAGTGCGGTCAGCGGGGTCTCGAACCTGCTGGAGCGTTTGCTTCCGGAAGCGGTGGCCGGCACCCACGCAAGCACGCTCGCCGCGATCCGGACCAAGCATCAGACCCTCGCCGGCGAACTCGGCGTTGTGCCGGAGCTGGTGGCGGTGGAGCTGGCTGACATCGAGCGCGTGGCCAACGGCGTGGCGCTCTTGGGCGAGTTCGGGCCCCGGCTTCAGGCCCGGGTGATGGCTTCGGGCGAGCTGATGGCGACGCGGTTGGGAGCGGCCTTCCTGCACGGCCAGGACGTCGCGATCGAGTGGCAAGACGCGCGCGAGCTGCTCACCAGCGAGGCGGGCGCCAACGAGGCCCGACACTACCTGTCGGCGACCTGCACCTATGCTGCGAATGCGGCGCTGGCGCACCGTTTGGCAGCGGGGGCACTCACGCAGGGGTTCGTGGCACACGACGCGGCGGGCCACACGGTGCTTTTGGGGCGCGGTGGGTCTGACACGTCCGCCGCTTACCTCGCGGCCATGCTCTCGGCGGCCCGACTGGAAATCTGGACCGACGTCGCCGGCATGTACACCGCAGACCCGCGAGTGGTGCCGCACGCTCGTCTGTTGCGCCGCCTACAGTTCGACGAGGCCCAGGAGCTCGCCGCCACTGGGGCCAAAGTCTTGCACCCCCGCTCCATCGCGCCCTGTCGCGACGCCGGAATTCCCTTGTGGATACGCTCCACCGCAGAGCCCGAACTCGAAGGCACCGTGCTCGGCCCGGAGGCCACACCGGGCGCTCGCGTTCGCGCGATCGCTGCGCGCAACGGCATCGTTCTGGTGTCGATGGAAACCCTGGGGATGTGGCAGGAACCGGGTTTCCTGGCGCGCGCGTTTGCCGTCTTGGCCAAACATGGGCTCTCCGTGGACCTCGTAGCGACAAGTGAAACCAACGTCACGGTCTCGCTGGACTCGCTGGCCAATGCGTTGGACTCCCGCGTTGTGGATGCCGTTGTCGCCGAGTTGGGCGCGATGTGTTCGGTGCGCGTGATCGGTCCTTGCGCGGCCGTCAGCCTCGTCGGCCGGGCGATTCGTTCCATCCTCCACCAGATTGGGCCCGCGCTGGAAGCGTTCGCGGAGCATCGCATCCACCTCGTGTCCCAGGCGGCGAGCGACCTGAACCTCACCTTTGTCGTGGACGAGGATCAGGCGGCGCGATTGGTCTTGTCGCTGCACCAGCGCCTTTTGGAGGGCGGGGATGCCGCCGACCTCGGTCCCGCCTGGCGCCCAGCGGCGCTGGCGACGCCGGAGTGGTGGGGCACACGTCGCGACACACTCTTGGCGGCGGCGGCGGCGGAAACGCCGGTGTACGTCCACGACCTCGCCGTGGTTCGTCAGCAGGCGGCGCTCCTCAAGAGCCTTCCGATCGACCGGGTTTATTTCGCGATGAAGGCCTGCCCGCTCCCCGACGTCGTGGCGACCCTCGCCGAGGTTGGGCTTGGCCTGGAGTGTGTGTCGGCGGGCGAGATCGCGCTGGCGCAGGCTGCTGCTCCGGGTGCGCCGCTCTTGTTCACCCCGAACGTCGCTTCCCGCCAGGAGTACCTCGCGGCGCTTCAGGCCGGGGCGGTGGTGACCGTCGACAGCGACTACCCGCTTTTGGCCTGGCCAGACCTCTTCGGCGGGCAGGACGTGCTCCTGCGCATCGATCCGGGCGAAGGGCGCGGCCACCATCGCCACGTCCGCACTGCGGGTGGCGAGTCGAAATTCGGCGTGTTGCCGGACCGCGTGGCCGCGCTCAGCGCGCTCGCTTCATCGGTGGGTGCCCGCATCGTTGGAGTTCACGCCCACGTCGGCAGCGGTGTCAGCGATCCGGGCGCGTGGGCTGAGACGGCGAAGTTTCTCCTCGGCTTCCGCGACGTGCTCCCCGACCTCCGCATCCTCGACCTCGGTGGCGGCCTCGGCGTGCCCTACCGCCCCGGCGATGCTCGCCTCGATCTGCGGGCGCTGGCTGCGTCCCTGGCGCCGTTCCGGGCCGCCGAGACGGGCCTGGAGCTGTGGATGGAGCCGGGCCGCTTCTTGGTGGCCGAGGCCGGTGCTCTGCTGGTGAGGGTGAATCAGGTCCGGCAAAAGGGCGACCGCTGTTTTGTTGGCGTCGACGCCGGCATGAACGCCCTGCTGCGGCCCGCGCTCTACGGCTCGTGGCATCCGATCGTGAACCTGAGCCGACGGGAGGGACCGGGCGTCCGATGTGACATCGTCGGGCCGATCTGCGAGTCGGCGGATGTGCTCGGTCGCGACCGCACCCTGGTCGATCCGCACGAAGGCGACGTGCTGCTCATCGGCCTGGCGGGGGCGTACGGGCTGGCGATGGCGTCGACGTACAACTCAAGGCCGCTGCCGGGGAGCGTTGTCTTGGGGTAGCGAACCCCCTCAAACACTACACCAGACATCCATCGCAAACGCATCGATTCCCAGCCCGTCGAGCGCCGCCACCCCTCCCGCCACCGCGGGATCATCGGGCGCGTAGAGCCCGATCACCGAGGCGTCGCCGCCCGCGCCGGAGAACTTGGCGCCGAGCGCGCCTGCTGTGCGGAGCGCCCGAACCGCGCGCACCAGCCCGGGCGCCCGAAGCTCGGCGAACGCGGGCATGAGCTCTTCTTCGTAGATGTCTTGACACACGTTCATCGAGGCGCCGAGCGCGCGGGTGTCACCATTGAGGAGCGCTTCTTTCGAGTGGCGCGCCTGCTCGCAGAAGCCATCGAGCGCGCCGCGGACCGCACCGACGCGGCGGACGCCTTCCCAGTCGCGAATGGCGACCTCGCCGCGGTGGTGGCGGCCCAGGGTGGCGAGGATCGCCGCGGTGTCACGCGGGGCGCGGAAGCTTCCGACGGCGAGGCTGAGGTGCGCCGGGAGCGGCTCCACATCGACCTCGTCGCCAGAAAAGCGCAGGTACAGCGGCGTGGCCCAGGCGCACGCCAACGGGTCCAGGCGCCCGCAGCCGATGCCGCAGATGTCGTGCTCGGCCCGATAGGCCAGCTCCGCCGCTTCGGACACGCTGACCTCCCTCCCGGTCAGCTCTGCGAACGCGCGCACCAACGCGACGCACACCGCGGCTGACGAAGAGAAGCCTCGCCCGGCGGGCAGCTCCCCCTCGATGTGGACGTTGGCTTTCATCGTGACCCCCCAGGCCTCGGCCACGACCTGGGCGACGGCGGGAACGAAAAGCAGCGCGCCCGGCGCGTCGCCAACGCGCCAGGAAAGGGCCTGCCCGTCGAGCACCGCCGTGGCGCTCAGCCCCGCCGCCGGCCGCGCCCGCACGCGGACATAGCGGTCCATGGGCACGACGATCGCGGCGCCGCCGGCCCAATCGTTGTGTTCGCCGACGAGGCAGATGCGGCCCGGGGCAGAGCTCAACCTTGCTCCAAGCGGCGCAGGATCGCGGCGGCGAACCGGGCCGGCGCCTGGGGGTGGGCGCGGAGGTACAGCTCGGGCTCGATGAGCTCCAACTCAACGAGGCGGGGCCCGCGGCGGGTTTCGATCCAGTCGACGCGGGCGTAGAGTCCGACGGCGGGCGCGGCGGTCAGCACGTCCTCACTGGCTGCGATCAGCTCTGCGCTGACATCCACCGCAACGGTGCTGCCCCCGTGTTCTTCCTGCACGAGGAAGTTCCCCGCCTGCGGACGCTTGCGCACCGCGTGGCTGAATGCACCCTCGAAAAAAACACAAGAGACCTCGCCCCCCGCGAGCACGTCGTCCAAGAACGGCTGCACCAGGTACTCGCCCTCGGGCAGGCCCGCGAAAATGTCCTCATCATCAAGGTTCTCAGCGCGAACGCGGCGTGTGTTGCTCCCCCCGGCGGAGACCAGCGGCTTGACCACGAGCTCCGCGAAGCCGGTGGATTCAGCGATCGCGGCGAGGGCGTCGCGCGGCGCGACCACGCTGGGCACGATCGGCGCTCCGGCTTCGGCCAGCTCGAACAGATAGCGTTTGTCGCTATTCCAACGCACCAGGTCAAAGGCGTTGTGTAGGGGTGCCAAGGGTGCCAGCGTCTCGAGAAAGGGCGAGAGGGCCGTGGCATAGTTCCAGGGCGAGCGCACCACCCACGCCGCGACGTCTGGCCGAGGGCGGGCGTCCTCCCACGGGACAAAGACCACCGCCACCCCGAGCGCCGCCAACGCCGGAAGCACCAGATGGTCGTCTGACACCCCCAGGGGGCGCACGCGGTCGGTCACAAAGGCAATGGTCGGCACAGGGAGAACCTAACCCGGCGTAGCCAGACCCTACGACCCTAGCCCCTCGTCCCCTTGACCCCGATCATCTTCCCCGAACCGCCGCTGCTGCCCCGGACCGGGCGATGAAGGATCAACTCCCGTCCCTGGGCCAGGCCCGCTGCGGTCGCGGCGTCCCCGCGCGGAACCCAGTAGGTCACCATGCGGAGGCGCCCGTGGCGTTCACCGATGAAGGTCTTCACGCCCGGATCGCCCACCCAGACCAGCCCCTCCTCCTGGCAGCGCTTCGCGCCTTCGCGGAGCCGCTCGGAGAACCCGCGCACCACCCCGCCGAGGTAGTGCGCGTGCTCGCTGACCCCCGAAAGGCCGAGCGCGCCGCGATCCTGGAGCCACAGCCGCTCGGCGGTCTCCGCGAGCCAGTCATGCACCCACGCCGCGATTTCGACGTTGCCGCGGGTGCCGCAGATCTCAAGGACCGGGCGCCAGGCATCCGAGGCCACGCGGTACACACGCACCCACAGCGTCTCGACGAAGAAATGTTCGCTCAAGAGCGATGCGAGCTGTTTCTTCCACGGTTGGATGCGTCCGGACGGGGTGCCCAGATGCCGCCAACCGTAGTTCTGCGGCGGTGCGCCGAGGTTGTGGACCAGGAGCAGCCGCCGCGCTTCGTTCATCGCCGCGCCGGCCTCATGCCGGTTCTGGCTGCCTGCCAACGCCAAGAGTTTTTCCACGCGGCGGTGGATGCGGGCGTCGGCATCCGACGGCGTGGGCATCCCGGCAGCGGCCGGGTCGATGCCGAAGCGAGCACACACCTGACGGAACGCGGCCCCGTGAGACGTTTCGTCGGTGGCGCCGAGCACTTCGTGGGCGTACTGATGCGCGATCTCGTGGCGGAGCACCTCGGCGACCACGCCCCAGGGCTGCCCGTGCACCAACGCCCGCGCGATCCCGATGGTTCGGCTGCCCGGTTGCCAGACGCCAAGGTGGCGGATGGAATCCGTCAGTTCGAAGGTGGGCGGTCGGAGAGCCCCCTTGAGTTGGACCTGGTTGAATCGGCGCCACTCAACTGCCAGGGCGCGAACGTAGCGCGCGTCGAGGTGCGGGGGCCAGAGCGGCGGTGGCGTCGCCACGCTATTCCACGAGCATCTGTCGGAGCGAACGCACGGTGTTTTTGTCTCCAGTCAGGGCCGCCGCGTCGGCCGCGATCCGCTTGAGTTGCGAGTCCGACAGCGGCCGGTCGAGCGCCAGCAGATCGTAGGCCACGCCGAACTCTTCGAAGTCCTGGTGGACGGTCGAGAGGTTGCTGACGCCGGCTTCGAAGACCGCGTCCTGGATCGCCTTCCGGGTGCCGCGGACCGTGCTGTGCACCACCGATACCAGGGCATTTCCGGGCTCGAGCTCGTTGAGTCCCAACGTAAGCCGCGGGCGGAACACGCAGTCGCGAATGGCGCCGCCACGGGAGACACCTCGCACCGTCTGGGCCACACGCCGTGCAATCCGCGGTTGGGCGTCCAGCGTCGCGGCGCCCAGGTGGGGGGTGGTCGCAACCCTGGGTTCGGCGGCGTAGGGGTTGGTCCACGGGCCGGTCCCGCGCGGCTCTTCCGGGTAGACATCGACCGCGGCGCGCGCGACCTCGCGGGCGGCGATGGCGGCGAGCAGGTCGGTCGGGTCGTACAAAAAACCCCGGGCGAGGTTGATGAACAGGCGAGGGGAGTCGCCGGGTCGGTCGGCGGCCAGCTGCGCGAACGTTTGGCGCGTGAGGATCGCGCGATTGCTGTGTCCCCGCACATCTTCGGCGCTGAGGTGGACCGTGATCGCGTCGGACTTGCGAAACAGTTCGTCGATGGTGGCGACGGCTTGCCACCCCATCTCCAGTCCGACCTCCCGGGCAACCTCCCGTGTGTCGTGAAACAGGATGCGCATCCCCAGCGCTTCTGCCGCCCGCGCTGTCGCCCGGCCGATGTTGCCGAGCCCGAGCACCCCGAGCACCCGGCCCTGAATCTCGAAACGTTCGCTCTGCGACTTGTCGAAGCCGCCAAGGCGGGTGTGGTCGTAGGTTTCGTAGAGCCGTCGCGACAGGGCAATCAAATGGCCGATGGCGAGCTCCACCACGCTGCGGCCGTTGCTGACGGGGTCGTTGAAGACGAGCACGCCGTGGTCGGCGCAGGCTTGTTTGTCGACGCTGTCGTCGCCGATGCAACACAGCTGTACCACCGCCAAACACGGCGCCGCGGCCACGACGCCGCGTGTCACCGGCACCCGGCTGCGCTTGAACAGCACGTCGTGGCCGCCCTCGGCGAGCCAGCGGCCCAGCGTGGCCTCGTCCGGCACTTCGTCGCGGCGATCGACGAGAATGCCTTCCGCCCTCAGGAGGGTGTCCAAAACACCGTCGGGGCTCTCCACGATCAGCGCTTTGCGGAGTCGGCCGCTGTGGAAGCGCGTCATGTCACACAGCCTCGATCGCGACGACCGGGAAGCAGTCGGCGGGGAGCCACGCGTGCGCAACGGCCAAGGCCTGCACGACATCGTCGGCGCAGATGTGGACGATCTCGTTCAGTCCTTCGAAGTGTACCGCCCACACCTGGCCGGCGAACGTGTCAGTGGTTGCGACCGACAGGGGCGCCGCGGCCGGGGCGACCCTAACGGTGACAGGCGGCGCGGCGACCACCGGCGGCGGGGCAACCGCCGGAGCTGGCGGGAGCGCAGCCGGGGCCGGCCGGGCCTGCCTGACCACCGCCATGACCATCGGCGTGGCGATGGCGGGAGGGTGGATTCCGGCGGGCACTGCCGCTGCGGGGCGGACCGGCGGGGCCTCGGCCTCAGCGCGGGCAGTGAGCTCGCGGAGCACGGCAGGGTCGGGCGTGCGCCACGCAGGGTTGGTGCTGCGACGCGACGGGGCCGGCGTCACTGCGGGTCCCGGCCGGCTTACCAGCTCGAACGGCCGGGTCTCCGCGCGCACGATGCGCTTGCGCTGGTCCGGATCGCGCCGGGGCACCGACAGGAGGCGGTCGAGTTCTTCCTCCCGTTCGGTGCGCGGCCGCGGCGTGAACGCTGGGATGAACGGAGCCACCACCGGCACCGGCTCGTTGGCGCGGAAGGTGGTGACGCCGCGGGCAACGCGGGGCGGGAGCTCCGCCACGGGCGAGGCTTCCGGCCGGTCGGCCAGCCTGGCGGTGATGCGACGGACGGCCTCGCCGTCACGGGGCGACTTCCGCACGACCACGGGGTCATGGCCTCGCTGCGAGGCGGGGGGGCGGACCATCCGCGGCGGCGTGGCCACTGGCGGCCTGGCGGCCAGGGTCGGTGGCAAGACCCGCGGCGTGATCGGCGGCGGCGCGGCCCTTCGAGCCGGCCGGAATGCGGCGATGCCCATTCGGCGGCGCTCGCCCTGCACGGCTTCGGGCGTGACGCCGGCTGCTCTGGCGATCTGGGCGTCAGGAGCCGTTCCCAGTCGCGACCGATGGGACGCGAGCGCCGCGACGCCGTGCGCCCCCACGACCGCGCCGCCCACTCGCAACCCGGCCCGGGCCAACGCGCGACGCACCCGACGCGGATTGGTGCCGAACGCGAGCGCGACGCTTCGAATCGACTCACCCGCGATCACCCTGGCAAACACCTGCGCCCACGGCGGCTCTTCCACGATCCCCTCCGACCGGCGGCGGGTATCATCCCCCGTTAGGTGATCGGACGAGATCGCGATTTTCTTTCGGCGTTTCGGCGCTCGGGGGTCGAAGCCAGGACGATGGCCATCACCGACGCCGAACTCACCGAGATGTACATGCGCTATGCCCCCGTCCTGCACGCCCGCGCCCGCGGTATTCTCGGCGATGACGCCGAAGCCGGGGATGCCGTTCAGGAGACGTTCGCCCGCGTTTTGCGCGCCGGTGACGGCTTTCGATCAGAGTCCTCACCCTTGACCTGGCTGTACCAGATCAACACCAACTGGTGCCTGAACCGCCTGCGTGACCAGCGCGGCCATCATCGTAAACACGAGGAACGTCGCGCCGAGATCGTTCCCCGCGAAGAGGTCACTCCCGACGACGAACGTCTGGACGATGCCCGCATCCGCGCGCTTTTGTCGACGGAAGATGACACCACCCAACGCATCGTCGTCCACCTGTTCTTCGATGACATGACGCGTGAAGAGACGGCGGTGCTCGTGGGGATATCCGTACCCACCCTCCGGAAGCGCTTGGACGAGTTTTTGCGGCGTTCGCGCCGAAGCCTCGGACTGGTGGTGCTCAGCGCCAGCATCGCCTGGTTCACGCTTCAGTTGATGCAGGGGGCGCCATGAGTCGGCTCAACGATGGGAGTCGGCCTTCGCGGCTGGGGATCGGGCGCGACCTCGCTGGGGAGGCCCCGCTGCCTCCGTCACTCGCGGAACATCCCGCGACCCTGTCCTGGCGCGCCGAAGTGGCATCCACGCAGCCTCCGCCGCTGGACATCGCCGCCCTCCGCGCCCGCGCCGAACGAATCTCGGACGACGCACCAACCCCTCCTCCCGGGCAGGTGGTGTCGCTGTTTCGGAGAGTCGCGCCTTGGCTCGCCGGTGGCCTTGCGCTGGCGGCTGCGCTGCTGCTGATCGTCAAGCCGCCCCCCCGCAACGGCATCCGCGTCAAAGGGGACACCGAGCTTGGTTTTGCCGTGCTCCGCGACGGGCAGACCTTCGAGGGCGCCGAGGACGTGGACGTGCGCGCGGGGGATCGGCTCCGGTTCAGCTACCGCGCCGGTGTTTACGACACGCTGGTTCTGGTCGGCGTGGATGGCACCGGGACGGTGCAGACGTACTGGCCAGAAGAGGGCAGCATCCCGTTCGCCATCACCCCTGGCGAACGCCAGCTCCTGGACGGGAGCATCCAGCTGGACGACGCCCCAGGCCCGGAGATCTTCGTCGCGAGTTTCTCTGGCGTCGACGCCGATGGGGTCCGTGCCGAGGTGAGCGCCGCCTACGAGGCCTCGGGGGTCGACGGTGTGGTCGCCTTGGGCGCCGCTCGCCCGGACATCGCGATCCTGGTGTTGGACAAACCTTGATCGGCGCGCTCGCCCTCACCCTCAGCCTTTCGACGACGCTCGCGCATGCCGACGTGCAGCGCTTCGCCGTGGTCGTTGGCAACAACGAAGGCGCCGTCGGCGACGACGCGCTCTACTTCGCAGAGCAGGACGCGAGAAAGATGCAGGGTGTGCTTACCGAACTTGGCGGCGTTTCGCTGTTGAACACCCGGTCGCTGTATGGCAAGAGTCGCACCGACGTGCTTCGTACGATGACCGAAATCCAGGGGTCCATCGCTGGCGCCAAGCAGAATGGCGATCAGACGGTGCTGTACTTCTTCTACTCGGGGCACGCCGACGAGACGGCGTTGCACCTGGGTCGCACCAGCATCACCTGGGCGGAGCTGACGGCGCTTTTGGACAAGAGCGGCGCCGACGTTCGGGTCGCGTTCGTGGATGCGTGCCAATCGGGGAGCATGACCCGGCGCAAAGGCGGTACCCGGGCGCCGACCTTCGCCTTTGACCTGCAAGAGCGGCTGGACGCGCGCGGCTCGGTCATCGTCACCAGCAGCGGCGGCGACGAAGCGAGCCAGGAGTCCGACGAGATTGGCGGCTCCTATTTCACCCACTTTTTGGCGTCGGGCCTGTCCGGGGGGGCCGACGACGACGGCGATTCGCGGGTGACCCTCTCCGAAGCCTACCGGTACGTCTACCACGAGACCGTTTACCGGACGTCCGCCACCCGGTCCGGCACCCAGCACCCGACCCAGGATTGGGACCTCAGCGCCAACGGTGAGGTCGTGGTGACCGAGCTGGGACGCTCCGGCACCGGCACCCTGCACCTGCCGGGGACCAACCCCGGCACCTTCGCGGTCTTCGATCTCGACCGACGGATGTTTGTGTCGCAAGTGGAAGTGAAGGCTGCCGACCGACGCATCGCGCTGCGACCGGGGCGCTACCTGGTTCAGGAGCGCTTGCCGACCCACCTGTCCGTCGCCGAGATCCAGCTGGCAGCGCGCGCCGTCGTCACCGTCGATTCGAGTCGTTTCCGCGATGGTGAGTACGAGGACGACGTCGCCAAGGGGTCGATCGACAAGAGTATTCGCGAGGCCAAACGCCCCAAGCTGGCCCTGCATCTGCTTGCTGGAGGTCGTAGTTTCTCGGACCCGACCATTCAGGCGGCCTACTTTCCGGCCACCGGCACGGCCGGGCTCGAAGGGCGCTTCGGCTGGCGCGACGGGAAGTATGTTTCGATCGACTTTTTGGCTGGGAGCGGTCCGGGCACGCTCGCCGTGGACGGCCTCGGCTACCCGGTGGACGTGGACCTCGACTCGGCCACCTTCGGGGTTGGGGCCGGCTGGCGGACGCCGGAGTTCATCGTGCAGGCGGGTGGGGGGCTGCACCTGCAAGGCTTCTGGTTGCGCCGGCGTTTTCCGGATGCCGGCGTCGAGGACCAGGAGCTTTTTTCTGTGGCGCCGGGGCTCGCGGGATGGCTCGGCCTCCATCCTGGGCAGTTCGAGATCGACGTGCAGCTGCGGGTCCACTACCTTCCATACGTGGTCGACGGTCGCGACAACGGCATGGGCTTCTCCGAGCTGCTGCTCGGACTGGGATATCGGTTTTGACCATGATCCTCCTCTTCATTTTCGCCTGCGGCACCGTCACCAACGGGCCCTTCGACGACGACGCCAACTTCCTCGCGGCGTTGCCCGACGAAGCCCGGCAGACCGTCGGTTTCGGTGACGACACCACCGACGCCGCGGCGCGGGGACTTGGCGATCGGGCAGATCTCGTCGAGCTTTCCGTGGTGATCGCTGCGCAAGTGAACGGCTTTGTCCTCGGTACGCTGGGGCTCGTCGACCGCGTGCGGGAGCTGCCGCCAACCGAGCGGGGCGACAACACCCGCCGGTGGGGTCCGTACGAGGGCGACTGCGGCGTTTCGGCGTCGCTTTTGATGTCGCGAGAGTTCGGCGTGTATCAGTGGAGCGTGCTGGGCCACCCCACCGAGGGCGACGACGGGACCGTGCTGTACGGGACCCATTTTTCGGGGGAGACGGTGGTCGGCGGAGACGGGAGCTTTGTCTGGGATCACGGCCGCTGGGCGTCGTGGTGTGGCCTGGACGAGAGCGGGGTCGTCACCGTTGATTACGACAACCGGGACGGCGTCGACCTCCTGGTTTTGGTCGAGCACCTGAGCCTCGACGGCGCCGAGCCGACCGATTGGACCTACGCCTACACCCGTACCGACACCCTCGGTGACTTCCAGTACCGCACCGTCTCGGACCTCGCCGAGGACGGCAGCGACGAGCTGGCCACCGTGACCGTGCGGGACCGCTGGATCCCCGGGACCGGGGGACGTTCGGACGCCCAGGTCACCGGCGGTGGCTTCGGGGACACGCTTTGGCAGTGGAGCCAATGTTGGGGTGCCACCGGGCGACTGACGTTCCAGACCGACAGTCTGGCGCTGACCGAGACCGTGGGCAATGAGGCAGATTGTGTCTTCGAGGCGGCGGAGGTCGACCGGCTGTGAGCTGAGCTCGCTTTCAGCCCGACGACAGCTTCCTGAGCGCGGCGCCGAACGATACCGCATCCGGATGCGCCAACTCGGCGTCCACGGCTTCCGCGGCAAGGGCGAGGCGGGCATCGACGGCGGCCAGCCCGCGAGGGTCCGCGAGCGCCGCAAAAAGTCGCGTCCACGCAGCGTCTACGGCCTCGCCAAGATCGACCCTGACCGGACCCGACGGCACCTCGGCCGCCAAGCGGAGCTCCAAGGCCAGGAGCCGCCGCGCCGCGCCGGTTGTCCGGGTGCTCCGCCGCCACGACTCCCAGGCGCCGGCGCCCGCGGCCGCACGCCGGGCGGGAGCAATCCGTGCGAAGGCGCGGACGGCGGAAGCCACCGAGGTGACGCCGAGACCGCCGATGATCGCGAAGTCGAGGGCGGCGATGCCGGTGGTCAGGAAAAACGGAACCTGCGCAACGCCGGCCAGTACCATTGGCGTCAGAAACGCGGGTGAGGGAGCCAGGGTGCCCACCAACTCGGCGCGGAGCCCGGCGCGCTCGGCCTGGCCCCGCAAGCGAGGCGCCTGCCCGGGATCGGTGACGACGGCCCAGACCCATGACGCTCCGCGTTCAGCGGCGCGCTCGACCTCCCGCAGGTCGGTGGCGGTGCGGCTGGCAACCCGCGCCAGGGCCCCAGCGTCGCCGCGAGGGAGCGCCACCACCACCAGCAGCGACGGCGTGTCTGGCAGTACCAGGTCGCGCGCCAGCCCCAGCGATTGCACGAGGCGGCCGGGGGCGGGGGCAGCCCGCGTGACGGCGACACGAGCCTCGGCCGGCGCGCCGGGGGGTCCGAGCAACGTGGCAAGCGTCGCGGGGGGCTCCCGATCGAGCTGGTTCTCGGCGAGCCCGAGCGGCGCGTACCGCACCGCGCCCTCAACGTTGGCCACGAGGTCGGCCTCGGTGGCGCGTGCCAGGTCCACACCGCCAGCCTGTAGCCATCCTGCCAGCGAGGCACGAGCACGCTCATCGAGGGTATCAAACGAGATTGACTCAGAGCGAGGACGCACCCAGACAGGCCAGCCATCGACCTCGATCCAGGCGTGCTCCGGGACCGAAACCGCCGCGGCGGCCACCCGTCGGGCCCTCGCTTCCGTCCACGCCGCCTTGGCGCCGGCCCGCAGACGGAGGTGGCCGTTGGGCGCGACAAGCTCCAGCGCCTCGTCGCCCTCCACCGCAAAAACGGAGAAACCCGCGGGCGCCGGTCGCGCATTTCCCACTCTCAACCGGCCGATCCGCAACCCGGGCTCGAGCGCCACCTACTCCTCGGCGCAGTCTTGGCGGATCCAACAGTCGAGCACGGGCCGCAAGACCTCCGGCGCGTCCACGATGGTGTCGGCGTGGTCGACCCCGGGCACCAAGAACAGCTTCTTGGTGGTCGCCGCCGCCGCGTCGAACACGAGCTGCGCGTGCTCGGGCTGGATGTAGGTGTCCGAGTCGCCGTGGGTCACGAGGTAGGGAATCTCGGCCGGCATCGCCCGAAGCGGGACGAGGTTGTCGTAGTTCTGCTCGAAGAACCAACCGGAAGGCATGTCCAGCTTCGTGCCGTCGTCCAGTATCTTCTGGGTGTTGGCGAACATGTCTTGGGTGATGAGGATTCCCGGCGGGGTGTCGACGAGGTTGTGGACCGAGACAAAGCCTCCGAGCGAGAGCCCGACGTAGATGAGTTCGGTGCTGGCGAGCCCGGTGGTTTCGCTGACGTAGTCGATGCCCAGCCGCCCGTCGGCGATCACGCCGTCGAAGCTCGGCTCTCCCCAGGAGCGTCCGTAGCCGCGGTAGTCGAAGATGAAGACCTCGTAGCCGCCTTGCCAGAAGAACTCGATCTGGTCCCAATACCCATCGATGTTTTCCGAGTTGCCATGGAAGTACACGATCACCGGTGCCTCGGGATCGGGTGCCGCATCGACACATTCAGTCGCGACAGCCAGGGGCGAGTGCGCCCAGGCGCCGTAGAGCGAGCCCCCGGTGCCGTCGAAGGAGACCAGCTCCTGGCAGCTGGTCGGGATCACATCGCCGCCCAGGCTGTACGCCTCGACCACTGTCGGGTTGAAGAAGAAGCCGTCGAGCTGGTAGCAGGCGCCGAGAAGGAGAAGGAGGCTCACTTTGCACCATCCTTGCCGCCGAAGCGGAAGCCGTAGCCGAACTGCACGGTGACCGCGCCCTGGTTGCCGGGGGCGGAGAACTCGGGGACGACGTGGGTGTTGTTGTCCCAGGGGTTGAGCCACTTCAGCTCGATGTCGACGTGGCTGCGACCCACGCCAAGGCGGCTCCCGAGGATGAAGCCGCCGAGGCCGTGGAAGGCCTCTGCCGCTTCGAAGAACCCGGTGACACCGGTGTACAAGGTGTGCTGCCCCCCCTTGCCGTAGTCCCAGGACGCCACGACCGACGGCTGGAAGAAGAAGCGGAACCCCCCCTCCGGACGCTGCTCGGGATCAAGGTCACCGCCCGCACCGAGGAGCGTCAAATCCGCCATCAGCCGCGGCCGCGCGCCCGTCGGAGCGAGGAGCTGTTGCGACGCGCCGAGGTCAAACGCGGTCACCGCGAACATCGCGGCGGCGGTCGGGTGAAAAGCGGCGTGGATGTCGGTAAAGTCGGTGACCCCAACCGTGGCGCCGATGGTGCTCAAGGGGAGGGGGATCGGGGCGCCGAAGACCTGGGTGATCGGCCCCCCGAGCGAGGCGTCCACGCTGAGCGCCCCCTTCCCGATGGGCCGAATGCCGTGTGTCGTGGAACACCCCGCGCCCAGGAGCACCACTGCCAGAATGCGTTGCATGCCGTTCCGTAGCACGGCGCGCCCCCGCTGACGCTACGTTGGCGGCGTGCTCTCCGCGGTCCTCAGCCTCCTGGTGCGCCTGCTTGCCGCGACGTGGCGTGTGGAGCGGAGCCCGTGGCCCGCGCAAGGGGCGTGTGTCCTGGCGCTGTGGCACGGGGAGCTGCTCCCGATGCTGGCGCTGCACCGCGGGCGCGGCTTTGTCGGCCTCGCCAGCCAGTCCCGGGATGGGGCGGTCGTCGCGGGGGTTTTGGAGCGACTGGGCTACGGGGTGGTCCGGGGCTCTTCGTCTGCGGGCGGCGGCGAGGCGTTGTTTGCGCTGCGCGAGGCCCTGCAGGCGGGGCGATGCCCGGTTTTCGCGGTGGATGGTCCGCGGGGTCCGGCGGGGCACGTCGCGACGGGTGCCGGCCGACTTGCCGACCTGCAGGGCGTGCCGGTGGTCTTCGGTCACGTCGAGGCCCGCGGTTGGCGCGCCCGGTCGTGGGATCGGTTCTTGGTGCCGTGGCCCTTTGCCCGCGTGGTGGTGCGCTACGGCGTGTGGTGGCCGGGCGAGGGGACCCTGGCGGCAGCGATGGGAAAACCCTTAGCCGTCCCACCGTAGTTTCACCCTGAAGTGCGCCTCGTCCGGTCGTCGCGCCAAAGAAACCACGGCGTTGGCATCGACCTTCACCCCGAACTCGACCTCGAGCATCACCGGCGCCGGCTGGCCCTCAAGCGACAGGCCCTCGCCGAAACGAACGGCGGCGCCGCGGATGATCGCAATCGCGCTGTCGAGGATTTTGTCCGGGTGGGCATTGGCGGTCAACGCGTTCTTTTCGACGCCACCACTGTTTTCGCAGTCCACCAAAAGGGTCAGGCGGTCGTTGACGCGGGTCTCAAGGAGCATGGGGTCTCGGGGGGGCGCCGCACGTAGCGTCGCCGCGCGGGGCACGCATGGGGCGATGGCCGCGCCGCGCACAGGCTACACTCAGTCGTCACGAGTTCGTTGCATGCGCTTGCTCACTTTCTTCGCCGTGTCGCTCGTCGGCTGTTCCACAACACCCGGGACCGGCCTCGGCGTTGACCCCGGTGGGGACTCCGAAACCGGCGGAGATAGCGGTGAGGACACCAGCGGCGAGACCGGGAACGACACGGACACCGCCAACGACACCGCCCCCGATACCGCCGACGTCACCGGCCTTCGTGGGGTGGTCCTGTTCATCGGCGACGGCATGGGGCCAGAACACGTCGCCGCGGGTGGAATGTACGCGAATGGGGCGGTCGGCTCCCTGGTCATGGAGACCCTGCCTCATCACGGCAAGGCCCGCACCGCCTCGCTCTCAGGGACGACCGACTCCGCGGCCAGCGCCACTGCGCTTGCGACAGGGCACAAGACGTGGAACGATGTTGTTGGGGAGGATCGCGACGGGCTGGCGGTGGAAAACTTGCTCGAGCGCGCGCGGCGCAAGGGCCTTTCCGTTGGCGTGGTCACCACCGACCGCCTCAGCGGGGCCACGCCCTCCAGTTTTGTGGCCCACACACCCAACCGGGGCGACGTCAACGGCATCGTGCTCGACTACGCGGCGTCGTTGCCCGATGTGACGCTCGGGGGCGGCTTCGACGAGTTCGAGTCCACGCTCGCGGCGCTTCCGGCCCAGGTGGTCACCACCCGCACCGCGCTTTTGACTGCGGTTCCCGACGGCCGCAGCCTCTTCGGCGTCTTTGCAACGACGTCGTTCCTGTTTGTGTCGGAGGGCTACGAGGTCGAGACCCCGACGTTGGCGGAGATGACCGAGCGGGCCCTGGCCTGGCTCGACGACGACCCCGACGGGTTTTTCCTCGTGGTCGAGGGCGCGCGGATCGACCATGGCAGCCACTCCCGCAACGCCGGCCTGACGCTGCCAGAAGTGGTATCATTCGATCAGGCAGTCGCGACGGGAATAAGCTGGGCCGACGCCGCCGCGCACCAGGTCACGCTCATCGTCACCGCCGATCATGAGTGCGGCGGGCTGACGCTGACCGGCGCCGCGCCGGCCGGGACGATTCCGCCGACGACCTGGCGGTGGGGGCAGCACACCAACGCGGACGTGCCGGTTTTCGCGCGCGGGGCGCTGACCGAGGTGCTGGCCGACCAGCGCTTCGACCAGCTCTGGGTGCATGCCGCCTTGGCGGCGGCGGTGGACGGTGCCGGTTCGGTGACCCCGCCAGAGATTCCTGCGCTCATCGACGGCGTTACCTCAGAGTTGGGGGCCGTGGTCGTGACCCAGGCGTGGTCGTCGAGCTACGGCCCCGGCTACAACCAGCTTGACGCGCTGCGCCTCGGCGCCGATCTCGACGGCATCCGCGTGGGTGTGGACGGCGTCTTCCAGCGCGAGGACAACGTGGTCCTGGTGCTCGTCGACCTCGACTACGGCGCCGGTACCGGCTTCGGCCAGGAGCTTGTGCTCGCCGACCTGGATGAAGGCCTCGACGCGGCGATCAGCAACACCGCGCTCGCCATCGACGTGCCGGGCGTAGGATTTGACGTGGTGCTGGGCGCGGTCGGCGCGGAGGAGACCATCTTCGGCGAGCCGGGCGAAGTGGGCGGGCTCCGCGGGTTCACCAACGGCATCGGTACTTTTGATGATTTCGCGTGGCTACAGGCCATCAGCGCCTTCGACGACGGCAACGTCTCGGTGGGGGGGCCAGCTCCCGACGCCGGCGCCACCGGCCTCACGGAGAACGGCTTCGAGGGGCTTTTTCCGTGGGGCGAGCTTGGGCCCAATACGCTTGACGGCGGCGGCACCACCATCGCGGTGGCGGTGGTCCTGGTCAACTATGGCGGCGACTGGGCCAGCAACCAAGCGTTGCCCTCGCTGGCGGCGGAGGCCGAGCCGGGTGCCGGCGAGATCGTGCTTTCGCAGGTGGTGATTCTGGAGGTGGATGGGCTGGGGCTGCCGGTGGGGGTGGCGGGGGTTGTCCCGTAGGCGACACCGGCCGCCTCGCGGTCACGGCACCCGCAACTCCAAAACCAGCGCAGTCGCGCCAACGTCCACCGGGGCGCTGATCGCCGCGGGATCGGCGGGGTCCTTGGTCATGACGTTGCCGTCGGCGTCGAGGCGCGCGCTCACCTGGACCTTTCCGGCGAGGGTTCCGCCCATCGGCGAGTCGGCGGCGGTGATGCTGAAGGTGAGCGGACCGCTGGCGGCCAACTTCTTCACCCGCAGCGGTGGCCCCGCCATCACGCCCTCGGCGCGCACGTAGACGAACACCGTTCCGATGGCGGCGACACCCGCGGGGAGGCGAACCTCCCCCGAAAACTCGACGGGCCCGGCGGCCGTCTCCGTCGTGTCCGACGTTGCATTCGTCGCTTCCGTCGACGCGCCACCATCGCCCTTGCCGGAGGCTGCCATCCGGTCGACCTGGGCGATGAGCTGGCTGAACACCTCGGCCTGGGCGGGCTCGGCCGCGCGACCGCGCATGAAAAGCTCGATGGCTTTGTCACGTTCGCCGTCGCGCGCGTGGTGCACGCCGCGGTACCCCAGGGCTTCGGCGAAGTCGGGGTGGGCCACCAGCACGCGATCGAGGAGCTTCTTGGCCATCTCCCGGTCGCCGATGGTCTCGAGCGTGACCGCCTGGTGCACGCGCGCCTCGGCATTGTCGGCGTCGAGCTTCACCACCTCTTCCGCCAGCTTCCACGCATCCATGGCCCGGCCCATACCGATGTAGAGGTGGCCAAGCTCGTTGCTGGTCTTGATGTCGGCGGGGTTCGCGGCGACCGCCGCTTCGAGGCGCGCCAGCTCGGCCGCGAAAGCATCGGGCATGGCGCCGCCCTCGGGCGTCTTCCCGCCGGTGAGGCCGTCGTTGGCGCCGCGGGCGCGGGTGTCATCGCGGAGACCCTGGTAGAGCGCGAGCACCAGCACGGCGGCGCCTACGCCCCAGAGGACCGACGACAAGCGCGGGTTCCGCTCGCTCCACGCAGGGGCGCCGCGGAGCTTTGGTTCCGTCGGGGTAGCGACGCCCGCGGCGTCGAGCGCGCGGAGGACGTCGGCGGCGCTCTGGCGGAGGCGGGCGCGCTCGCGGTCGTAGAGGGTGTCGTCGAGCTTGTCGCGGGTGTCGTCCAGCTCGCGCAGCTCGACGAAGAGGGAGTCGCGGCGGGCCTCGAGGTCGGCGCGGGCGGTCTCCTTCAGGCCTTGCGGCCCGCGACGCGCAAGGCCGACGGCGAGACCGGCGCCGCCGAGGGCGCCAACGCCGATTGCGCCGAGCGCATGGGGCCAACCCGCCAGCGAGGTGACGACCTGTTCGATGAGGCTCATCTGTCCAACTCCCGATCGACGCGGTCCAGGTAGGGGTCGCCCGGGGTCCGCGGAGTCGGCGCCGCGGCCGGTTTCCGCCTCCCCAGGACCGTTGCCGCCGCGGCGGCCATGCCCAAACCGACGAGCGCAACCGGGGCGTACCACAAAGCGCGGTTGGCGCCCTCATTGCGGGGCTCCAAGAGGATGAACTCGCCGTAGGCCGCCTCGAAGAAGTCGAGGACCTGTCTGTCAGAGTAGCCACGGGCGCGCATCTTGCGGACCTCGGCCTTCATTGCGCGGGCGCCCTCGGCCGGGCTCTCCGCCACGCTGCTGCCCTGGCACGTGGGGCATCGGAGCTTCTGCGCGGTCTCGCGTGTCGCGACTTCGAGGGCTTCGCCGATGAGTTCAGCGTCGATCGGCTCGCCGATGATCGGGGTGGGATCGAGGCCTACGGCGTCGGCCGAGGCCGCGGGCTCCGGCACGACGGGCTCTTGGGCCACAGCGAGGCCGAGCAGGAGCGCGATCACAGCAGCGCCTCTAGGTCGTCGATGACCTTCCCGGCGTCCACGGCGCCAAAGTACTTCTGGCGGATGACGCCGCCGCCGTCGATGAGGTAACTTTCCGGCAAGCGGCCGACCCCGTACGCCACGGCGGCCGCGCTGCCGACGTCGATGAGCGCCGGGAACGCGGAGCCCCCGTTGCGTAGCAGCCAGGCTCGTAGTTTGGGCTCGGTGTCCAGGTACGCGATGCCCAGGAACTGCACGCGCCCTTCGTACGTGCGCGCCAGGCTCAGGAGGATCGGGTGTTCCGTCTCGCACGTGGCGCACCAGGTGGCCCAGAAGTTCACCACGACCGGCTTGCCGCGCAAACTCGACAGCCGGACGGTCTGGCCGCCGCCGTCAAGCACCGGAAGTTCGAACTCCGGCGCCGCTTTTCCGATGAGCGGGGAGGGGATGTAGGAGGGGTCCGACCCAAAACCCGAGCCGAGCACCCACACCAAGGGCACCACGAGCAGGAGGCCGGCGACGAGCACCTTCCAATTCACGACGGCGCCTCTACGATCGGCGCGCCGACGGCTCCGGAGCGCCGCGCGGGCCAGGCCGCCAAAACCGTTCCTACGATGACGATGCCCATCCCGATCCACAACCAGCCGACCGCGGGGTTGAGGTACACGTGAAGGCCCACGCGGTCGGTGCCGATGCTGAGCACCGAGACGTAGACGTCCAGCGTCGGCAACGACCGCACATCGGGCGAGCCGATCGCGTTCATCGCCCCCGAGTAGTTGTTGAGCGCCGGCTTCAGGGTGAACGGGCCGCCCGGCCCGGTGACATCGACGGTGACGACCTCGCGCTGCCGGTGGGCCTCGTTGAGGCTCTCCACGCCGACCAGCCGGAAGGTGTAGTCGCCGAAGGTGGCCGCCTCACCCGTGTTGATGGAGAACTCCTGGTCGCGGCGGTAGGCGTGCGAGATGCCGATCGCGACGATCAGCACGATGATGCCGAGGTGGACCACGTAGCCGCCGTACCGACGACGGCCCCGCTCGAAGGCATGTGACAGGGCCACCAGGGGGCTTTCCTTGTTCTCGCGCATGCGTACGAGGACCGGCGTGACCATCTCGCGCACGGTGACGTAGGTCGCGAACCCCGCGGTTGCGACGAGGACCAGCGGCCAGGGGGTGCGGATGCCACCCGCCCAACCAAGCGCCGCGACCGCCACGGACGCCGCTCCCGGCGGCCCCAAAGCCTGCATGATCTTTCGGTTGCTGGCTTCTCCCCAGGGAAGTGCAGGCCCGACGCCCATCAGAAACAACAGCGTGATCCCGATTGGCATCGCGACGCGGTTGAAGTAGGGCTCGCCCACGCTCAGCCGGGTGTCGTTGACCGCTTCGATGATGAGCGGGTAGGTCGTGCCGACCAGCACGGTGAAGCTGAGCGCCACCAAGAGCAGGTTGTTGAGCAAGAAGCCCGTTTCGCGCGAGATCGGGTGGGGTGCGTCGCCCTCGCCCGCGAGCCGATCGATCCGCGCCGCCAGCAGAAGCACACAGCCCACGAGACAGAACGCCAGAAAGATAAGGAAAATCGGTCCGATATCGGACTGCGTGAAGCTGTGTACGCTGTTGAACACCCCGGAGCGCGTCATGAACGTGCCCAAAAGGGTCAACAAGAAGGTGATCAGCACCAGAACCACCGTCCATCCCTTCATCGTGTCGCGACGGCTCGGCAACATTGCGGCGTGCAACGCCGCGGTCGCGGTCAACCACGGCAAGAACGAGGCGTTTTCGACCGGGTCCCAGGCCCAGTACCCACCCCACCCGAGCACGGCGTAGGCCCACCAGCCGCCGAGGATGATGCCGACGGTCAGAAATCCCCACGGAATCAAAAGCGCTTTGCGCAACGCTTGCGTCCACGCCGGCCCCAGCTGGCCAGCCAAAAGCGCGCCGATCGCCATGCCAAACGGAACAGTCATCCCGACGTAGCCCAGGTAGAGCATTGGTGGGTGGATGATCATCAGCACGTGATTCTGCAAAAGCGGGTTGGGCCCCGGGCCTTCGTCCGGAATCGGCAGCGGCGTCGGTGAGAACGGATTGGCGGGCCCGGCGATGAGGAAGGCGAAGAACGCGCAGATCCACAACATCGTGCCCAATGCCCAGGGCGTCGTCTCTGGATGTCGGTCGCGACTCCAATACGTGAACACGGCGACGAAGATGCCGAGCACCGCGCCCCAGAGGATGATCGAGCCCTCCAACGACGACCACAAGCTCACGATGGTGACGTAGAGCGGGCTCTTGGTGCTGCCCACCTTGGCCACGTACGAAACGCTGAAGTCGTGGCGGACGAGCGCCACTTCCATCACCACGAAAATGGTGAGCATCGCCGCGGTGAACGTCATGGACAGCCGCTGCGTGGCCCGCAGAAGCGCGTGGCTGCCGGTACGGCCTGCGGCGTAGCCAGTGACGCCCCCCGCCACCGCGGCGGCGAGGCCCAAAAGGGTGATGACTTCTCCGAGACGACCGAGCACCCGCTACTCCTCGCCCGGCTCGAAGCTGCCCGCCGGGGCCTGCCCCTCAGCCGGCGCCGTGTAATTTTCGTCGTGCTTGACCATCAGCCGCTGACTCACAAAGGTGCCGTCGACCCCCAGCGTGCCTTCCACCACCACCCCGATGCCCTCGCGAAACATCGCCGGCGGGATGGACTCTGCCCGAACCCGCACGCTGGCGCCGGTCTCGTCGGTCACCTCGAAGGTGGTGACGGTGCCGTCCGTGACGACGGTTCCGGGCTTCACGAGGCCCCCCAGCCGCACGATTGCACCCGTCGCCTTTGCCGCCGCCGACTGCAACTTCGCCGGCGTCCAATAGTAGACGAGGTTGTCGCCGAGGCTCCCGAACGTCAGGAAACCCAGGACGCCGACGACCGCACCCCCCACGAGGATCGCTGGCAGCTTGGACTTCATCGCACTCCCTCCTGCCTCGACCGTACCAGAAGGTAGACCGCGAACATCGCGAACGTCAGCGCCGAGATCCCGTAGGCCGCGCCAACGTATTCCCACCCACCCTGGATGACGCCGCTCATTCGGCCAGCTCACGCTTGCGCAGCTCGCGGGCGATGCGCCAGCCGGTCGCGACAAAGAAGATGACGATGAAAAGCACCGCGAACGCGTTGACGCGCAGCGGGAAGACCATGGCGGGGTCGACCGTCTTGGGGGTCGACTGGGTCTGGTGCAACGACGCCATCCACCGCACGCACAAGTACACGAAGGGGATGTTCACCCAGGCGAGCACGGCAGCGGTGGCGCTCCAGGTGGCGCGCTTGATCGGGTCGTCGACAAAGCTGCGGAGGGCGAGGATGCCGAGGAAGGAAAGCACCATCACCGCGACCGAGGTCAGGCGGGGGTCCCAGGTCCACCACACACCCCAGGTCGGCTTGGCCCAGATCGCGCCCTGAACCGCGAGGAGCGAGCCCGTCACCAGTCCGGTGATGATGGTGGATTCGATGAGGTGGTCCCACTTCCACGACCGGGTCCACAACCAGCCCACCGCGCCGACAAAGCTGGCGGTGAAGCACAAAAGGGTGTTCCACGCCGTCGGGACATGTACGTACATGATGCGCTGAACGTCGCCCATGTACTGTTCGCGCGGGGCGAGCACTAACCCGTAGTAGGAGCCGAAAACCAGCATGCCCAGGCCCAGGAGGCCCACCCAGATTTCCCAGCGGCGCATCACGTCAATCCTCCACGACGCGCTCGAAGAGCAGCGCGCCCAGGGACCAATGCACCACGCAGAAGCCGACGAGGACCGCCAACCACGAGCTGAGTTCCCCCATGGCGTCCCCCGTGAAGCAGGCGCGGCTGGCCTGCACCGCCGCGATCACGCAGGGCACCACGAGCGGAAAGAGCAATAGCGGCAAAAGCAGGTCGCGACCGCGGGCGCGTGAGGCGAGGGCCGCGTGCATCGTGCCCGGCGCGCTGATCGAGGCGGTGCCGAGGAGCACGGTCAGCGCGAGCTTGCCCACACCCTCCCGCGGGGCGGCGTCGAAGAGCACCACACACAGCGGGATCATCAAAAGCCCGACCAGCAGGAGCACCACGAGGTTGCCGACCGCTTTGCCCACGAAGATCGCCGCCGGGCGTACGGGGA
The DNA here is from genome assembly GCA_947445035.1 of Deltaproteobacteria bacterium. GTDB lineage: Bacteria > Myxococcota_A > UBA796 > UBA796 > SXON01 > SXON01. The sequence goes on along the minus strand of CANFCK010000005.1, from coordinate 215,851 downwards.
GCAAAAGCAGCATCTCCAGTGCGTTGTGCTCGGTCTCCACGCGAAAGCTTTCCCCCAACGACAACGTGCTGGCGAGGAGCAGCCCGACCCACAGATAGCCGGCGGCGTTGTGTCGGAGCAGGTCGGCGTTCATTCCCCCGGCGAAGGAGAACAAGAGCAGCGTGGCCAGGGCGAAGGCCGCCGTTCCCGCGACGCGCGCCCGCGCTCGCCACAAGTGAGACAGCTCCTTGCCGATCATCGCCGCACATTCTCGGAGCGCCTCGTTCATGGGGCGCCGCCAGGCGCCGGAATGCGGCTAACCCGCTCGTTGCCGCCGACCGTCACGGCCGGAGGCGCCGCGGACGTAACGCGACCGTTTTCGACAACCAGCGCCGCGTCGCATCGCGGGGCCACACGGGCGACCTGGTGGGTGGACACCATCACCGTGGCGCCGCCCGCCCGGAGCTCGGCAAGCAGCGCGTCGACCAGGAGCTGGCCTTCGGTGTCCAACGCGGCGTAGGGCTCGTCCAGAAAGACCAGGTCGGGTGCTTTGAGCAGCAGGCGCGCGAACGCGAGGCGCTTGCGCATGCCTGCGGAGTAGGTGCGGACGAGGTCTCCGGCGCGCGAGCTGAGTCCGACACGCTCCAAGACGACGTCGACCCCACCCGTCACGCGGCCCAGCCGTGCGGCGACCAGCAGATTGTCCACGCCCGACAAGTCGTCGTAGTGGCCATCCGCGTGCGAAAGCAGGCCGACGCGAGCTCGCTGGGAGATCGCCGACTGGCCGTGGAGCAGCACGGCGCCGACGGTCGGCTCGAGCGCCGAGGCGAGCACCCGCAGCAGCGTGGTCTTGCCGGCGCCGTTGGGGCCCTGGACGAGCACCGTCTGGCCCGCGGCCACCTCGAAGCTGGCGCCCCGGAGCGCCCAGCGGCCGGCAAATCGGCGTCCGACCTCGGTGGTGGCGATGGCGGGCGGCATGCCGCGCGAGCTATCACCCGCCGCCACACTCCTCAACGGTCAACACCGTGAGGCGCACCGATCGGCAGCCGGCCAGCACCGCCGGCGCGAGCGCGGCGATCGCCGCGTCCATCGCAGAGCTGGGACCGAGGGTCCAGCGCAGCAGGTGCAGAGCCTCGAAGGCAGCGCGTCGATGCCGCGCTTGCAGAGCCACACCCAGCGTGGCTCGGACTTCTTCGGCCGTACCCCCCCGAACGAGTGCCAGAGCGCCCTCGCCAGCACCGCGTTTTCCGCACCGCCGGCCGCCGCACCCAACGCAGCCGACTGCCCCGCCCACGCCATCGCTTCGCGGGCGCAGCCGGCTCGCCACGCGATGGCCGCCTCCTGGCACAACGCTGCCACATGGCGGCGTTCGGGGCCGATCGCCGCCGACAGCTCGACCCATTCCGGGTCCGGTTCCATCGATTTTCCTGCACGGTAGTCCAGCGTGCGCTCGAGTCCGATGCCCCACGCCTCGGTGCGCGCCCGGCGCATGGACGCCCCCTCGCGGATGAGCGACGCGACCAATTTCCGTCCGGATTCGGGATATGGGCCTTCCGATGCGGCGACGGCCGCGTTGACCTGTGCGTCGAGCCGCGCGGTGGCGTTCGGCGCCAGCGACATCGCTTCGACTTGCAGGCGCCACGCTTCAGGAAAGTCCCCTCGGTGGTACGCGGCCAGGCCCCGCCAACTGGCCAGGCAACGCGCGGACGTGGCGCCTGAAGCGGCCGCGGCGTCGAGCAGAGGTCCCACAGGCTCGTGATCCGTCTCGACAGCGGCCTGGACGCGGATGGCGAGGCGACGTTCCTCCACGGCCGTGTCCGCGAAGGGCGCAAGGGTTTTCGCGAGCACCCAGGCGTCGAGGCCGCGGCCCGTTTCCGCCAGGCGGATGGCGTCGAGCAGGGTGGCGATCGGCGCGAGCGCATCGAGTTGGAGCGAACGAATGAGGGCCGCGGCCTGGGCGCCATGACCGGGCGTGCCGCTGAGACGGGCGTGGCCTGCCAGCGCCACCAAGAGCGCTTCGACGTGGGCGGGGTCGAGGGTCCCTCCCAACGCCGTCAGGGTTTCGGCGACCAGGTTGACCGCCTGGGCGTCGAGGCCGCGCTCGGCGAGCGCCAGCCCCTGAACGTGGGCCTCGATCGCCGCCTCGGCGGCCAGCTCCGCGGCGATCAGGTGCTTCAGCCGAGCCGGGTGTCCGACCGCGAAGGCCGCCGCCAGCGCCTCATGACGCCGGCGCTGCTTGGCCGGGTCGAGCACCGCCGACGAAAGAGGACTGAAAAGTGGCTCGAAAAGGCCGTCGGGGGAGCAGCGCACGGCGCCCAGCCGGGTGAGCTCGTCCAACTCCAGCGCTACTTCCCACCCTGGGCGTTCGCTTGCCGCTGCCAGGGCGGAAACGTCCATCGGCGCCGTGGCCAACGCCAGCCACGCGAGGAGCTGACCCAAGTGGCCTTCGACGGCGGCACCACCGCCCTCTTGGGGGGAGGGCCGAGCGCCGAGCTCGAGTCCGGCGCACAGGCGGTCAAGCGCGAGGCGATCGAGGCGGATGTGGCCCGCGTCCCACCGCGCGAGGCGAGCGGCCACCCAGGCGTCCAGCTCGGCGGCGACGCGGGCGGGGATGCCGCCGGTGCGACGATGCAGCTCGGCGGCGGCGTCCTCGCGGAGGTGAAAAACTCGGTCGGGACCGTGAAAGAGGCCACCGAGCGACTCTACCGGCAGGGGGGGCAGTCGCAGGGCGTCGGGGCTGTCGACCACCCGAAGGATGGACCCCACGGGCCGTGCGTTTTCGAGCAATCGTCGCGACACGGGGTCGATCAGGGCGAAGTCGTCGACGACGAGCACGTCCCCACTCGAAAGCCGCTCACCCAGCCGTCTCGCCATCTCCGCCAGTGCGCCGGCGGTCGGCGGGGGGGGCCGAGTATCGGCACCAACGACTCGAGTCCGCGACTGCCGCGACCGACGCTCAGGACTGACTTCCCCTGCGCCTGGAGCCCCTGCGCGACAGCCTGCAGCAGCGCGGTCTTCCCGGTCCCTGGCCCCCCCCAGACGTCCACCGAGCGCCCGGCCGCGGCGAAATCGAGCAGCGTTTTCTGGAGCTCATCGCGACCGACGAGCGGCAAGGGGGGGGCGAAAACGGGGCCGTCACCGGCCTGGACGCTTGCAAGCACGCGCAAAACCTCGACCGCGCCGCTCGGCCGGTCGTGCGGCCCGGTGGCGAGCAGTCGATGCACCAGCGCGACGAGGGCCTGCGGCGTGTCAGCCGCAAGGCCATCGAGCCGGTCGGGTGGGGGACCCCCGCGCTTGGTCATTCTCGTCCAGGCCACCCGATTGCTGAAGATCTGCCGCCCCGCCAGCGCCTCCCACATCATCACGCCGAGTGCGTACAGGTCGGCGCGCCCGTCCACTCGCTGCCCCGCCAGCTGCTCCGGAGCGAGAAACCTCGGCGCGCCGACCACGCCGTCCGCGGTCATCGTGGCTTCGAGTTCACCCCCTCGCGACAGCCCGAAATCGAGCACGGTGACGGTGCCGTCGCGACCGACCAGCACATTTTCCGGCTTGAGGTCGCGGTGCACGATCGCCGCGCTGTGCACGTGGATCAGCACGTCACAGAGCCGCTCGACCATTCGACACAATCCGCGCCAGTCGCCACGGGGCTGGGGGCCGGGGAAAGGCACGCCGTCGATGAGCTCCATGACGATGTACGGCTCGTCGAGGTACTGCCCGACATCGAAGAGCCGGACGACGCCCGGGGCGGAGACCAGCCGCATCGCCTGGATCTCCCGTCGGAGCCGGACCCGCTCGATGGGCTTCGTCAAGCGGATGAGCTTCATCGCGGCGAAGCTACCGTCTCGGAGATCCTGAACGCGGTAGACGCGCCCGCCGCCACCCGCGCCGATGCGCTCCAAGAGCAGCCAGCGATTGTCGATCAGCGTGTCGGTGAGCACCGGTCGGTTGTATGTCGAGCGGGGCGACCGAGCACCGATGACGGTGCCGACGAAGCCTGAAAAACGGACACCGTACGTGGATATGCGTAGGCTACATCGCGCCGCGGCCCCGCAGCACGGCGGGGACCGTCTTCACCAGGATCTGCAGGTCCAACCAGAACGTCCAGTTTTGGATGTAGTGGATGTCGTGCCGAACCATCTCCGGAAAGCCGATCTCGCTGCGCCCGGACACCTGCCAGAGCCCGGTGATGCCAGGGTTGACCTTGCTCCGTTGGTCAAACCAGTACGCCATTTCGGAGTCGGAGGCGATGCCGTCCAGGTCTTCCGCGGGGAGGGGTCGCGGGCCCACCAGGTTCATGTCGCCCCGCAGCACGTTGAGCAGCTGGGGCAGCTCATCGATGCTGTAGGTGCGCAAAAATCGCCCCAGGCGCGTCACCCGGGGGTCGTCCCGCATCTTGAAAAGCCGACCGTCAGCTTCGTTCTGTGCGGCGAGCCGGGGACGCTGCTCCTCGGCGCCGACCACCATCGAGCGGAACTTGTAGAAGCCGAAGGTCCTCCCCCCGCGCCCGGTCCGCCGGCTCACATACAGGACGGGCCCGCCGTCCTGGAGCTTGATCGCTGCGGCCACCACGAGTAGAAAGGGGGCCCCAAGGATAACACCGATCACGACGGTCACCAGATCGAAGGTCCGCTTGACCCGCTCCGCGACCGTCGAGTACCGAATCCCCACGAGGTCGATCAGGTCCAGTCCGCCGATACGGGCAACACCAAGCCGGGGGGAAACCACGCCCCACGAGTACGGGGCCTGCAAAACGCGCAGCCCCATCCGATCGGCCAGCACGGCCATCCGCATCGCGTCCTCCCGCGGGAGGCTTCGCGCGGCGACGATGACCATGCCGACTCGGTGCCGGTTGACGAGGTCCGCGAACTCTGCGAGCGCGCCAAGGATGCGCTCCTTCGGCACCATCGGGTGGTGCTCAAGCCCGGTGGAGAGGTGTCCGGCCAACCGGGCGACGTGGCGCGCGTCGCGCTCGAGCCTCTCCGCCATCAAGAGCCCGTCGGCCTCCACGCCGATGATTACCGCGTTGACCGCGGTCGGGGGGCGATCGAGGCGCAGGATGAGTCGGAAGATCGTCAGCCGCGCCGCGAGCAGCGCTACCCACGAGAACGCGAAGAACGGCACGACGAGCGCTTTGGGGTAGACGCGCTCACTCAACAAGAAGTTCTCTGCGAGCACGACAGCCACGACCCAGCCGGCGCTACGCGTGATCGCGCTGGCGATGGCCACGCTGTTCTCCATCCGGCCGGGGTCGTGCAGTCCGGCGTTTCGCAGCGCGGCGAGCCACACCAGCACCAGGGCGAGACCGGCGGTGATGAACCGGTTGGGCAGCCACAGATCGGCGTAGGTGATCTGCACGAGGACGCCGAGATTGGGCGCCCGCCATGCCCAGAACGCCCACGCCCCGTAGAGCGCCAGGGACACGCACAAGGCGTCGACCAGCGCCAGAACCGGGCCTGCGAGGCGGTGCACGACCGGCTAGTCGCCCAGTGACGACGACGTGCCCTGCGCGCCGCCCCCCAAGAAGTTCCGGTACACCGCCGACGCGCCCACCGCCGGCGACAAGATGGCCTGCACGTGCCGGAAAAAACGATCGACGTTGGTGATTGTCTTGGTGGGCACCACGACGATGTCGCCCCGCTGCAAGTAGACCAGCTGGGTCATGTCGCCCTTGCCGTAAATCGCATCGACATTCACCGCGTACAACTCTGGCTTATCCAACCCGCCGCGGATCAGGAGCACGTTGGAGGTTCGGGCGTCGGGGTTGATCCCGCCCGCGGTGACGAGCGCCTCGAGAATGCTGAGCTCGTTCTTGATCTGCATCACCTGTGGATTGGAGACTTCGCCGAGGACCAGCACCTTTTGGTTGGTCACCGCGGTGACGTTGACCTGTACGTGGGCATCGACGTAGTACTCCGCCACTGCCGATTGCAGCTTCGTCATCAGTTGCTCGTAGGTGAGTCCCGCGACAACCAGCCGCCCCACCAGCGGGTAGGCGATGGCCCCGTCCGGAGCCACGGTGACCTCGACGGTGAGGTCCTCGTGGCGCCACACCCAGATGCGCATCGAGTCGCCGGCGCCGAACGTGAACGCCTGCGCGGGGGGTAGACGCAGCTCGACGCCCGCGTCCGCGACGTTGATGGGGCCTTGCGGGGGGACGCAGGCGAGGGCGAACAGCACACTGAGCATCGGGGCCCCTGGGTAGCCTCTACAACGGCCCGCGGCTATACGCCGTCGCGGACACATGGAACTCCTCAAGGTCTGGGCCGCTCTGCTCCGCCGAAAGTGGTTGTTCCTACAGGGCGTGGTGTTCTTCACGGTAGGCGCTGCGGTTTTGGCGCTGGTCTTGCCGAAGAGCTACGAGGCCACGTCCAAGATCAGCGTCGAAAGCTCCGATGCGTCGATGTCGATCCTGGCCGACATGGACCTGACCGAGATGGCCCAGTCGTTGACCGGCGCCAGCGACGACCTCGAAACGATGATCGCCCTGGCCGAGATGCGTCCCGTTTTGGACGAGGTGATCTGGCGGCTGCAGCTCCGCGACATCGATGGTGAGCTGCTTCCCTTCGACAAGCTCCTGGTTCCGGGCATCGACGGCGCGCTCTTTGCGTACCCCACCGTCAGCATCGAGCCTCAGCAGGGCACCGACATCCTGATCGTGCTTGCCACCACCAACCATCCCGAGCTCAGCGCCCTTTTGGCCGAGACGATGGTCGAGGTGTACCTGGCCCAATCGCAGGACGTGGCCAAGCAAGAAACGAGGGACGCCCTGAAGTTCGTGACCGCCGAGCTCGAGCGGCTTCGGGGGCAGTTCGACACCGCGCTCAAGACGGTCGCCGACGCCAAGGCGCGCGAGCAGGTGATCGACATCGAAGCGGAGGTCAAGGCGGCCGTGGCCCGGCTCAGCGAGCTTTACGCGGCTCGTGAAGAGGCGGACGCGCAGATGGCCGACGTTCGCGCGCAGATTCGCCAGCACGGCGTCTTCAACGAGGTCGAGACCGTCGACCTGATCGCGCCCTCGTCGCAATCGTCGAATCCGCTCATCCGCGACCTGAAGAAGGCGCTGGCGGAGCTTCAGCAGAATCGTGCGAAAGAGCTGCTCGACAAGACGCCGAAGCACCCCGACCTCATCTTGCTTGACACGCAGGTTCGTTCGGTCGAAGGCCAGCTTGCGATGGCACTGCGCGAGCAGCACGACCTTGATCCAGAGGTCACGTCGTTGCGCGTACAGCTGGCTGGGCTCATTCAGCGCCGTGAACAGATCAACACCGCCGCCGGCACCATCATTGAAGAGTTCGCGCTGTATCCGGACAAAATGCGGGAAATCGCCGGCTTTCAGCTCGCGGCCGACGCGACAGAGGCGATCTACAAGTCGCTTTTGGAAACCCAGTACGAGATCGCCGTCGCCGAGGCGATGACGGTGTCGGACATGCGCATGGTCGAGGGCTCGCGGCAGCCCGACCGCGCCGCTTCGCCGAAGCTGCTGGTCTGGGTGATCCTCGGCTTCTTCATCGGCAACGCAGTGGGCCTCGGGTTGGTTTTCTTGGCTGAGTACGTGGACGACTCGGTCAAAGACGCAAGCGAGCTGGCCGAGGTCTTGCCGATCCCGCTCATCGGCATCGTGCCGAAGTATCGGCTGAAGGACCGCAAGGAGCTGATCGACGGCTTGCCTGCCACCGACCCCCTTTTTGAGGCGTACCGCGCCATTCGGAACAGCGTCGCTTTTGCGGGGGTGGACCAGGCGATCAACATCCTGACGGTGACGTCGTGTGTCCCTGGCGAAGGAAAGAGCACGCTGATCACCAACCTCGCGATTTGCATGGCCCAAGACGGCCAGCGGGTGCTGATCGTCGATGGCGATCTGCGGCGGCCCACCCAACACCGCGCGTTCCCGACGCTGACCAACGAGCGCGGCATCTCTACGGTGCTGGCCGGCGGCTGCACAGCGGAGGAGGCGACCCAGACCACCCCGGTCGAGAACCTTTCGATGATGACGTCCGGTCCGGTCCCCGCCAACCCGGGTCGGCTGGTCGAGAGCCTCCGGCTGCGGCAGCTGCTACAGCAGCTCGCCGGGCGCTACGATCTGGTGCTGGTGGATGCGCCGCCGCTGTTGGTCGTCGGCGATGCGGCGGCGTTGGCTCGATCGGCCAAGGGGCTGCTCGTGGTCGTGGAGGCGCAGAAGACGTCGCGACGTATGCTGCGCGATCTGCGGATGCGTTTGGAGGCCGCGGGCATCGAGCCCACGGGTGCGGTCCTCAACAAGGTGGATGTGCGTGGGCAGCAGGCCTACTACGGCTACTACGCCCGGCACTACAAAGCAGACGGCAAAGACCCGAAGAAGGGGCGGGTCGCATGATCGCGCTTTTCTACCTGCTGGCGTGCTCCCCATCGGCCGAAGACATCGCCAAGACCATCGCGTCCCCCAACCCGGTGGCCCGGGAAGACGGCGCCAAGATCGCGCAGAACTACGCCGACGTGGCCGTGGAAAAGGCGCTCATCGCGGTGCTTGGCGATCCGTCGCGGACGATCCGGCTCAACGCGATCGAGTCCCTCGCGGAGATCGAGGCCACCACCGCCGGCGCTCCGCTCATCGATCGGCTGGCCAACGATGACGATCCCGGGGTTCGCCGCGCCGCCGCCGACGCGTTGGGTCGGCTCAAAGAAAAGGCCGCCGCCCCCGCGCTTGTCGCCTACGTGCAGGGGTTTGGCCCCGAGGACCGCGAGCAGCTGGCCGGCATCTGGGCGCTCGGGAAGATCGGCGCCGAAGGTCTCGACCCCGAACCCCGGCAAGCGGTGCTCGACGCGCTCGCGGCGTTGCGCGCGGCGACCACCGACCGATTCGTGCGCTACCAGGCCACCGCCGCGCTCAGGGGCTTGAAGTAGGCGACCGGCTCCACGTCGTCAGCCGATTCGCGCCGCTCGGCGGGACCGCAGGCAGTCCAGCAAGCGAGGGGTGCAGCCGGCCCGGCAAGAAGGTGCCCAGCTCCATGCGCACGGTGACTTCTGCGCGCCAGCTGCTGTCGTCCAGCGGTGCCGAGCGGGTGGTGGAGACGACGAGGTCCGGCCGTGGGGTCCAGGAAATGCTGGCGCTCCATCGTTCGGGGGCGCTGCCGTCGTCGGCGCTGTGCAGCGCCACGCCGGCGGCCACCCGGTCAAGGAGTCGCTGCCTGGCGAGTACGCCCCATCGGAGCGACAGGAGGTCGACATCCGCCCGCCAGAGGGTGAGCCCGGCGTTTTGGACCGAAAGCTCGGCTGTCCAGCCAAGTAGGGGCTGGGTGTCTGGAGCATCGATGTCGCGGAGCGTCCAGCCCGCGCTCAGGCCGATCCGAACGGGGGGCGCGCGCGGTCGGATGCGGGCGACGTCGTCGAGGTTGGCCACGGCCTCTTGCCGTCGCAACCAGCGGCGCGCGGCAGCGCCCGACTCGTGGCGCAGCTCCGGCCCGCGCTTGCGGAGGACCAGCTCGAATGACGGGTCGGCGACGATGTCCACGATGGTGTGGAGGACGTCGAGCTCATCCGAGCGGGCGGCGGTCTCAGTGACGACGCGGTCCACGCCGAGGAACGCGCCCACCAAGGCGTAGTCCTGCCACTCCTCCGCTTTTTTGGGCCCTAGTCTCAGTCCCCGCCCGGTGGCGGACTCAAGCCGCCAGTGAGCCTCGGCCTCGTTGAGCACCCCGGAGAAGGCGGAGCTCGCCCGCTTTCCGGCCATCGCGGTTTCCACGTGCGTTTGGTACCGACGCCCGTAGTCCCACCACACCTCGTGCAGGTCCGCCGCAACGAGGCACTGCACGAACGTCGCACAGTCCGAGGCGTCGGCTGCGAAGGCGAAGCGGACGGCGGCCCAGAGCATGGGTCCATCTAGCCCGGCGGGATGGGCGACCATGATACCCGCGCACCGTGCGGATACTCGGCACCGGACTCGGCGCGGGCATGTGTGCGGGGTCCTTGGTGGGCGCCGCCGAGGCGCTCCTCGTGTTGCAGTCCCGCTCGCCAGCGGAGTATCAGGCCTTCGGATACGCATTTACGCTATACGGCGTCATTGGCGGACTGGTCGGGCTCGTCGTCGGTTTGGTGCTCTTGCCCTTGTCGCGACGGCTGGGTCCAAGCGGGGCGTTCAGCGCGGCGTTTGTTTTGGTCTTCGGCACAATGGGGTTGGTGCTCAGTCATCATCTCGCCGACGTTCGGCTCTACGAGGGCGATGGTGTGCCGCTTTCGGTGGTGCTCACCGGCACCGCGGCGGCCGGCGTGGTCGGGCTCGTCGCGTGGATGATGGGGAGCAACTTGTTGGAGAAGACCCCGCTATTCGCCCTGACCACGCCGAAGGGACTGGTGGCGGCTTGGGGGGGCGGCGTGATGCTGTCGTGGATCTTTGCGCTCTCGCCGGCGCCGCCGTCGCCCGACGCGGCGCCGGATGGCGGCCGGCCGCAGCTGGACCTCACGGGCCGGCCTGACGTCATCGTGGTGGTAGTTGCGGGCCTCCGAGCCGATGCCCTCGGGCGGGGATTGACACCGACCCTCGATGCGTTTTCGACCGAGGGCGTCGTATTCGATCAAGCGGTCAGCTCGGCCAGTTGGACGCGTCCGGCCGTGGCGTCCCTTTTTACGTCGATGGCCCCCTCGTCCCACGGCGCCGCCGGCCCGCGGGACCGCCTGTCGCCGGCGCTGACCACCTTGGCGGAGGTACTTGCGGCCCGGGGCTACGGCACCGTCGGCATCCCCAATGACCCCGACGTCTCCGGCACCCTCGGCTTCGGTCAGGGCTTCGAGAGCTTCCTCTACGAGCCCCGGTTGCCGATGGCCGCCGCCGAGACCACCTCGGTCCTCACCTTCTACCGGCTGGTTCGGGAGCTCCGCGCCTTCGCCACCGGCGATGTGGATGCCGCGCGGGGTCATCTCGCGGCGCCTGTCGTGCTCAGCGCTGGGGTTGAACTCCTGGCGGAACGACCTCGACAGCCGACCCTGCTCTACGTGTCACTCGCCGAGCCGCTGGAGCCTTGGCAGGTCCTCGGGGCCACGGGAAGCACGCCGCAGCTCCAGGCGGTGCGCGACGCGTACAGCGACCGGGTGCGCGCGGTCGATGCGGCGCTCGCCGGCTTCTTCCGCGACTTGCATGGGCTTGGTCGATACGCAGGCGCCGCGATCGTCGTCACCGGCGACCATGGGGTAGAGCTTTCGGACCACGGAGGCTGGGGCAACGGGGACACCCTCTACGACGAACAGCTGCTGGTGCCGCTCTTGGTGAAGTTGCCAAATGGTGAGCGCGCGGGCACCCACGTTCCGTGGCAGGTTCGCCACGTGGATGTGGCGCCCACGCTCCTCGACCTCGCGGGTGCCGCGGCGCCCGCCGATTGGCAGGGGTCCGAGCTCTTCACCGACAGCTTCGACGCGGACCTCGCCCTCTGCGCGCCGCCGCCGGGCTCACTCGAAGACGGCTTGCCCCCCGGCTGGGCGCCTCCGAATTGGACGAATCATCCGGCCAGTCGCGACGCGCTGAGCGAGGCGCACCACGGGGGGTACCATCTGGCCTCGCTGCGGCGCGGGGGTCGGAAGACGATCCTTTCGCGCCGGGTGCCGCGCGGCGACGCGCGAAATCAGCGGGCGCCCCAGTTCTACGACCTCCTCGCTGACTCGCGGGAACAGGTGAACCTGGCTCCGCTGGCAACCAGCGATGGCGCGGCGATGCGGGCGGCGCTGGAGTTGCTGGTCGATGATCGCTCGCGCCGGGGCGTGGGCCGCCGTTCGGGGGAGCGGGACAGCATGGAGCGGTGCCTGCTTTGCGAGATCGGCTACCTGGCGCCCGCTGATTGTGTAGGCTGCCCGACGATCGCGCCCCGCTGACGTCACAGCGGCGGCCTCACGGGCGTATTCGGGTCGTGCGCTACCGCACCCTCGGCTATACTGTCACGCCGGAGTCACTGATGCGTCCTGTCCTTGTCGCCCTCGTCCTCGCCACCGCCTGCGAGACGGAAAACAGCCTCACCGCCACCGTGCCGAAGACCGAGGTCATCTCGCCCGGGTCGATCTCGGGTCGGGTGTGTGATCCCTCCGGCCGCACCTGGCTCGCAGACGCCCTGGCCTACGTCAACGTGACGGACGACACCGGGTTCATCTACGAAACCAAGCGCGCCTTCACCGACCTCGATGGCTACTTCCGCATCGACGATCTGCCAGGTCAGAAGGAGTACACCGTCTACGTCACCTACGGCCCCAGCGAGCTGATGGCCGAAAAGATCGAGATCGGCAACGGGGAAGACGTCACCCTCGGCGAGCCCTCCTGCTTCGACCCCTTGGAACTGGACGTCGCTGTGGTCACCGGGGATTACGACGACTTCGGGCGGGTGCTCGAAGACATGGGCTTCGTGAACTACCACCCCATCGACGGCACCGATCAGACCGGGCTGCTGGACTTCCTCTCGAAGAAAGAAGAGCTCGACAAGTACGACCTCATCTTCTTCGACGGTGGCCTGGTCGAAGACGGGGTCTTCTACGACCTTGCCGACCCGACCAACCCGGTTCCCGCCACGGTGATGGCGAACATCCGCGCCTACGTGGAGGAGGGGGGGAGCATCTACGCCTCCGATTGGAGCTACGACATCGTCGAGATCGGCTGGCCCGACAAGCTCGACTTCGTCGGTGCCGACGAAGTGCCGGATGATGCCCAGAAGGGCGACTACGAGCTGCTTGACGCCGCGGTCACCGACGCTGCGCTCAGCGAATACCTCGCCAAGCAGTACATCGAGATCGAGTACGACCTGCCGGTTTGGCCCCCCGTTGAAAACACCAGCAAGTCGGTGTCCATCCACTTGACCGGAACGGTGCCCTACAGCGATGGACTCTCCGACTACACGTTGTCGGGTGTTCCGCTACTCGTGACCTTCAACGCCGGTGATGGAAAGGTGGTCTACAGCACCTTCCGCGTGGTGCGCAACGGGAACGAAGACATCCTGCGGACGTTGCAGTACATCATGTACAACCTCTGAGGGGTCGCGGCGGCAGTCGGTCGTTCTGTTGGGTGTTTTGACGGTGGCGGGCAACACTGTCGCCATGGTGCAACATTGAGTTGGGCGAGCTTGGGATGAGGGGGCTGTCGTCTCGAAATATCTGGCCTAATACTTCCCGTTATTGAATGTTGTGGCGGGCTGGATCGGACGCCCGTCGCTTGCGCACCGGACGCAAGCGCGTCAACATGTCGCATGTCTGAGCCATTTGGCCGGTTCCTCGTTCGGCGAGGTCGTTGCAGCAACCAGGAGCTTCTCGACGCGCTATTGGAACAGCACAGGCTCCGTCCACACCCGTTGTCGCTGGCGGTGCAGCTTGGCTTCCTCAGCGCTGCCCAGGCTCTCGACGTGCTCGACGAGATTTGGGAGGCTGGCGAAACCGGTGGGGGGCTGCCGCCGCACGCGCTCACCTCAGGCGAGCACGGCCTCGTGGCCAAGGAGGTCCTCGCGCGCACGCCCCACATCGGTCAGGTCCTGTTGATGAACGGCCTGATCAGCGGCACGGCGCTCCGGGACGAGTTGATGGCCCATCGGGACGTGCTGCGGCTGGAGCGTTCGTCCGCGGGGTGAAGGCGTCGCGGGCTGTTGAGGCGGCCGTCGGCGCGTTTGGACGGGCCTCGATGTCGCGACAGGGAGACGCAGGACCGGTTTTTACTGCTTTGGCGGAGGCGAGCCGCCGCCGCCCTGCTGACCCTCGGCACCCGGTTGGCCCGCGCCCATCCCACCCTGCTGGCCGCCCATCCCACCCTGCTGGCCGCCCATGCCGCCTTGCTGGCCGCCCATGCCGCCTTGCTGGCCGCCCATCCCACCTTGCTGGCCGCCCATCCCACCCTGTTCACCGCCCATGCTGCCCTGGCCACCCTGACCCATGCCGCCCTGGCCCATGCCGGTGCTGCCCTGGCCACCCTGGCCCATGCCGCCCTGGCCCATGCCGGCGCCGCCGCCCATGCCGCCCGTGCCACCCATGCCCGAACCCGCCATTCCGCCGCCCATCCCGGACTCCTTCGGTTCGTCGGTGGGCGGAAGGTTCAAGGCGGCTTGGACGCCGGACTCGAGCACCAAGCGTTGCCGCTGGACCGTGGGCATCGTGGTGGCCCAGTTGAGGTAGGCGGCGACGGTGGCGGCGCGGTGGGCCTGCCACGCATCGAAGATCTCCGTGCGGGTGCCGCTGTACGCGGTCGCCCAGTCTGCGGACGAGACGTCCAGCGACGCCACGCGCGCCGCCGCGGTGGCGGAGATGCCCTGGAACGTGAGGTAGGAGCGCGCGACCGACAGCTTGGCCGACACCATCTTTCCGAGCGCCTCTTCCTCCGAGACCGTCGGGGGGGTGTGTTCGAAGGGGTTGTTCTCCGCGAGCCAGGGGTTGGTGGTGATGACCCCGATGAGCGCCTTGGTGGCCGCCTGGGAACCACCGGCATCCAGCTGTTCTTTGCCGAGGGTGGCAATCAGGGCGTCGAGGGTAAGGACGTGTTGGTCAAGGTTGGCGCGCTCCGCGGCGGCGAGCGCATCCGCGAGGGCCTGGAGTCCCTCGGCGGGAGCAGCGTCAGCGACGGCCTGGGTGGCGTCGAGGAGCGCGGCGGCGGCGGCGGTCTTGGCCACGGCCTCCTTGGGACCCGCGGCGCTGGCGAGATCGCCGAGTGCCTTCTGCTGCTCGTCGGTGAAGGTCGCGAACCAGCAGCAACGCACGAAACTGCCGCCGTAGCGGACGCTGGAGAGGGAGAGCGGAGGCGCGCTGACCTTCGCGGCGGCGGTGGGCGTGCCCGACTTCCCGTCCGCCCCGCCGTCGCAAGCCAGAAGAGACAGGGTGATGAGCAGGGCAAGCATGGTCGCGTCCTCGCCGCCCCTCTAACTCGTGTGGCCGGGCATACGTGTCACCGACGTTCACGGATTGGCGGCATCGGTCCGCTCGCGTCGTTTGAGCGAGCGGCGGCTCGGCTTTTCGCTCGTGGCCGTGCCACAGGGCGAACGGCCGCCCCAGGGAGCCCAGATCGCGCCGCTATCGTCTTCGAAGACGGGGAAGCCGAGGTTGGCTTCAAGGGCAGCCCGGACCTCGCTGTAGTGCGTCCGCGGCCGGGCTTCCGGGAACGCTGGCGGATTTCGATACGGCATCTTGTCCAGGACCACCCAGCGGTAGCCGAGCTTGCCCACCGCCGCTTTGTCCTCTTCGGAGATCGCGCGGCTGGTGTTCTTGGCGTCGGCCAGGTCGATCAGGCCCTTGATGAAGCTGTTTTCCAGCCTCATCACCTGTTGCTTTTCCGGGGTGAAGATCTTGTTGTCTTCGATCATGCCGCCGAAGATGGGGTGTTTGTGCACGGTCTGGTAGTAGAGGTGGGCCTGGGTGTAGGCGTACGGCAGCTCGAAGACCGGGGCCCGCTCGGGGTCTTTGGCCAGGCATTCGTACACTTTGGGAATCGCGGAGCTCCAGGCCGGCATCGGCGCGAGGGTGGCCGTCTTCAAGTCCGCCAACCACGCCACCGCCACGATGAGCGAGGCCACCGCCCGGCTTCGGGGCCACTCGGCCAGGCGCTCCCAGACGCCCAGCGACAAGATCGTGAGCCCGATGTGCACCAGGACCAGCGCGCGGGCGGGCCACCAGAGCCGTTGAAGCACGCGGACTAGCTTGACGGCAAGCAGGTAGGGCGTGTTCGGGATGCCCATCCATTCTGGGCCGACGGAGATGAGCAACGAGGGCACCAGGATGCACAGTCCGATGAGACGAATGCGGGGGCTTGCGAACCACAGCCCCGCTACGGCCAGGCCGGCTTGGACGTAGAGCACGCTGACCCATTCGGGCGTAAACACCCGGGTCCCGTCAGGATCGATGATCCAGAAACCCGACATCCGGCGGATCGGATCGAACGCGAGAATTCCGACGGGCATTCCGTCGAGCGTCATCGGGGACCACGTGGTTGCCGACCAAAGGGAGGTGTCGAAGAGCCCCGGCACCTCGTCCTGGGTGAGCATGCCGAGCGCAAACGGCGCCACGAGGACGCCCGCCACGACCCCAGCGAGGATCCGCGCCCGAAACGCCCCTTGCCCGCGGTCGAAGAGCGTGAGCGCCAGCCCGGCGGGAGCGGCCAGGATGGCGTAGTACCAGTAGGTGATCCCGGTCAGGGCGAGGAAAACCCCAGCGAGCACCGTGGGTTTCCAACCGCGCCCCGCCCGCAGCCAGTACTGCCAGAACAAAAGCGCGAAAACCATCATCGCCTGGGTAGGCCGCCCGTCGCGCAGCTCGGTCAACAGGAAGGGGTTGAACGCGAAGAGAATCCCCGACAACCACGCTGCGAACGCGCCAGCGCCAAGCTCTCCGCACAGTCGTCGCATGCCCCAGATGTTCGTACCCAGGATGAGGAAGACGAAGCAGTTGTAGCCCAGGACCGGGCCCAACAGCTGGCGGAGCGGGACGGCGAGGAGCGCATCGAGCACGTTCCCACCGGTGTGAGAGTAGACGTCCTTGCCCCAGGGATAGAAAAAAAGCGCCCCGTCCAGAAGCGCGTCACGCTTGAGCGTCAGCTCCGCGAACCAGTAGAACCACTGTGTGCCCCACGCGTCGACGTAATAGCGACCGATGAACCCTTCATCGAGGCGGAAAAGCACTCCGCGGAAGGTCACGGCGAACAACAAAAGCAGAACAAGGAGGGGGGCGCGCCGCACGGTGCCCCGCGGTACCTTGCGGCGGGTCATCCCGTCAAGCGGAGTTTCGTCGTGGGTGGCATCGGCGCCATGCTTTCAGCCATCGCCAACGCATCGGCCGGGTTCGTACCGCGCTGGGCGTGGGGCGTCGGATTCGCGGCACTCGCCCTCTTCTTGTGGCCGCTAGTGCGTCGCACTGCGCGCACGGAGGAGGCGCGGCGGCGCTTTCGAACGGCGACACGCCTGCCGCACGAGGCGCGGCTGGCCCAGGAAGATTCAGCGCTCGCTTACATCTTTGACCACGCCGACGGGCTGGTCGTCCTGTGCGAACTGGCGATGGCCGAGGGGCGGCCCCGCATCGTGCCGGCGGCGATGGCGCGCCTGCGGGAGCTAGGGAGCCGTAGCGGGGAGCTTCGCCGGATCGAGGCGGCCTTTGACGGTCCGCAGCCCCGCAGTGCGCTGGAGGCCGTGATCCTCATCGAGGCGCTGCTCGGGCAGGGCGTGCGCGACGCCGCGCTGAGGCGGCTGCAAAGGGCGCTCGCCCGCTGGCCCGACGACGCCGACCTGGGCGCGCTTGCGGAGCGGTCCCGCGACCTTTCGTGACCCGTGCGCTGGAACCTCCGGCGGCCGTCGTGGTCACCAACTCAGACGACGGTGCAAGTTCTCGCCCCGGCCGTCGTAGCCCTGCGCAACTACGGAGTCTCTGATGCTCACCATCCTCATCGCCCTCTCCTTCGTCACCGCCGCCGACGCCTGCGCCATGCCCCGCTTTGAAGCCCCGCTGGTCGCCGTGACGGACCCGGTCAAGGCCAAGAACCAGGCGGCCGACAAGAAGGCTGCCGCGCTTCCCGTCGCGGCCAGCCTGGAGGCCGCGCTGGCGGAGATCGACAGCGCCTCGGTCATCCCGGAGGTGGCCGCGCCCGTTGTCCCGCCCGCGGCTGCCAACCAACAGGCGGCGAGCGTGGTACCGTCTTCCTGAGATGAGCGGGCGCCCCGTCGGATTGATCGCGGCGCTCGTCATCGGCGGGACGGGGGTGGCGTGGGCCGGATCTGTCGATCCAGAGTACGCAGCCGCCAAAGATGGCCATGCGGTAGCCGAACTGGCGCAGTGCGCCGCGTGCCACACGACGCCGGGCATCGCGGCTCCCCCGCGCACCGCAAGCTGCGACGGCTGCCATCGCTGGGTGCGCACGGTCGCAGCCAATCCGGCGCAGCGGGCCAAAGCGATGCAGTTCTTTCCGAACTGGGCCCGGTACGAGACCAGCGTCGTCAGCTACTTTGCGGTCCCCGACCTCGCCGCCAGCTTCGCCCGGATCGAGACACCTTGGCTGCGTGCCTACCTCGAAAATCCCCACGATCTGCGCCCGGCGATGCCCGAGAGCATGGTGGTGCTGGGCCTCGATGACCGGTCTCTGGACAAGCTCGCAGCGTGGGCAAACGGTTTTCTGGTTACGCCGCCGGCGACCTCAGCCCCGGTCCCGGCCAATCTGGCGCGAGGCGAGGCGTTGTTCACCGAGCGCGGCTGCATCGCCTGTCACACGTACGGGAGCCGCCATCTTGGCCCGGGCATCCCCGCCGCGCCCGATTTACGTTGGGCGCGGGAACGGATGAGCGACGACATGATCGCCGCTTGGATCGAGAACCCCGCCGCGATCTCACCCCAAGCGACGATGCCCGCGTTGTCCATCCCGAAGGCGGACATTCTGGCGCTTCGGGACTACGTCGTGCTGGCCGAACCCGACGCCAAACGCGTCGCGTTCGGGCTTTCGCGAGGGGCCAGCGCCCCGGCGAAGCCCACGTGGACCGACGTGGAGTCCCGCGTCTTCGGCAAGATATGCGTACACTGTCACATGGATCCCGCCCAGAATGAAGGTCGCGAGGGTCCCGGTAATGCCGGGGGGTTCGGGTGGTCGGCCACCGGCATCGAGCTCCAGACCTACGAGGAGGTGGTGAAAGAGAAGACCCGTGTACTCGCGGCGTTGGAGAGGCGTTATGCCGAGGAGGCCCGCGATCACGTCGCGCCGGGCGTGGTGCCCTCGACGGCGCCGCGGCCGGCGAAGCCGGGCATGCCGATGGGGCAGCCGGCGTTGTCTGCCGCTGACTTCGCCATGATCAAGGCTTGGTACGCGGCGGGGGCGCCACGATGAACCACGGTGTGGCTTCCCCCCTTTCGCTCGTCCTGGTCTTGTCCGCTTGCGACGGCGCCGGCCCCGCACTTCCGGCCGACTCGGGCAGCGACGCATCTGCCGCCGACACCGCCGACCGCTTCGACTGCTCCGGTGAGGCCGATCCCGGGCGTGACGTGGCGTTCCTGGCCATCCTCGCCCGCCTCGACGCCCAACGTTGCCTTCAGGAGGCGGACATCCTCCTCGTCGAAGCGCACATGGCGGACGAGTACGTCCACGCCTCGCTGTATTGCGACGCCGTGTACCGGGTCTCTTCGCCCGACGGACTGGTGTTTGCCGGTGAGCCGGAGCGCGTCCTCAATCATGCCAGCGTGCCGGACGTGGTGATCACCGACAGCGGCGAGCACGTGCTGGTCTACAACGACGTCACCCCGTTCCGCCTGGTGGAGCTGCTGCGCACCGATCCTGCGCGCCTTTGGCGCCAGGGCATGCTCGGCTATGGCGGCGTGGGCATGTCGGTCACGACGCCGGGAGCAGCCGCGACGGAGGTTCTGGACCTCGACCTCCAATTCGGCGAGCTGCAAGAGGCGGTGGATGCAGATCTCGGTCGCAAGGCCGATGGCACCTGGCACGTCGCGTGGCTGGGGGTGCGGGTGGACGATATGATCGACGGGCGCGGGCCGCTGTTCTCCAGGATGCCACACCACTTCTTCCGGAGCCACTCGGAGGATCTGCGCAACTTTTCCACCCCCGTGGTGGCCGTGGCGTCCAACGAAGGTTCCACGGGCGGCGTCGATCCGACGATCGTGGACCTTGTGGACGGCGGCGAAATCCTCTTCGTTTCACCCCTGGACCGATACGCGATGGGCTGGAGCTCGCCGGATGGTGCCCAGTGGGCCCCAGAGGCCGCGCCCGACGTCGTGACCACCGTGCCCGGCGCGACGGCGGATGCCCTGACCGTCAACGGCGCCTACCGCATGCACTACATGCAGAATGGCGAGTTCGGCCACTTCCGCTACAGCACCAGCAACGACGGTAGGACCTGGCAAGAAGGGGGCACGCTCTTGCGCACGACCGACGGCTTCAACACCTCGGTGGCGCGGGCTCCGGATGGGACCTGGTGGCTGTATTACAACCGGAACGAAGCGGGCTGCCTCGACGGCGCGTGAGGGCCAAAGCGGCGCCGAGCGCCAGGGTTGGCACGCCAGCACCCGTGGAGCAAGCGCAGTCGTCGGGCTCGGCCGCTGGTGTGCTGTCAGAGTCGTCCTTCGCCGCCGTGTCGTCGTTGGTGTCCCCGGTGTCGCCGCTGTCGCCGGCCTCTTCGGGCCAGCACAGCTCGGAGCGGTCGGAGAGTTGACCGGCAAGGTTCTCCTGGGCCAGCGCGAAACACCGCCGCGGCGTCGCCTCCCCCGGGTACACCTGCCGAAAGTCGTTGATCCCCGCCTCGTAGTACAGCGTGTGAACCAAAGCGTGGTCGCGCTCGCCGGTAGGATCCAACTCGTACACGTGCAGGACGCTACCGCCCTGCGGCTCCAGCGCCACCGGAGTGGTCTGGAAGTAGTAGGCCAGGTTGGGTTCCCACTCGCAGTCGTCGTTGGGCGTGCGCAGGCCGACCTCGGTGATCCTGAACGTCGGCACGCCGGACAGCGCCGCACTCAGCTCGGTGCCCGTGCGGAAGGGTTGTTCGAGCCTGAGCGACGGCCCAGGGTGGCTGTCGGTGCTGGTCACCACGAGGCGGTAGTCGGTCTCCGGGGCGAGCGAAGTCGTGGGGGACCAGGCGAGCCAGCAGTGGCGCTCGAAGTCGCCTTCGTGCGGGTAGCACCAGGAGGTGTTGTTTCCATCGACGCCGATCCCGTCCCGCTGGATTTCCAGCGCGACGTCGGCTGCCGTTCCCAATCCAAGCAAGCCCGCGATCGCGCGGACATCGAGCGGGACGCCGGTCGCGCCGGACGCGGGGAACGCTTTTCGCACGCCCAGCGGCATCGGGTCGCAGGCGTACACGGGGTCGGCGAAGAAAAGCGAGAGGAGCACGGCGCCCCCGGCTGGATGGTAGCATGCCGGCTCGATGGTAGCATCGGTGTCCGGTCAGTCCGCGTACGGGAGCGCCCAGTTCCAGGTAAAACCGATCCAGGGGATCGGAATGACCGGCACATCGGAGGCACCGGTGATGATCGGCACCAAGCCCAGATCGGTGGCGAAGCTCGGTCCGAAAAGGCGCACAGCGAGCGACGGCACGACGAAGATGTCGCCACCGCTGGGGCTGAGCGCCCCGCCGAAGAGGATCCAGTTCTCGGTGACCAGCGCGGTCTTCGGACCCAACCGGTAGCTACCGCTCACCGTCGCGATCAAGCCGGTCGGGGCCCCCGCGATGCCGTCGATGATGGTCGTAAGCCCGCCCACACTCACGGACACGTGTCGATCCTCTGGGCCGTAGGTGAACGTGCCGAAGCCAAGAAGGATCGCCGGACTTGACGTGAAGAGCGCCTGACCGCCGGCTGCAAGGTGGATGTTGTCACCGACCGGGAGGGAAAGCTTGGTGCCGACCAGGCCGAACGCCCCGCCTGGGATGGCCAGGGTAATGACGCTGGTCCCCGCCTGGATGTCCCAGAAGTCGGTGATGCCGAACGCCGCCTCGGTGATGATCAGCTCTTTCTGGGAGACGTAGCCGCGGCCGCGCCCGAGCGCGTACGCCGAGGGGCTGTAAAGGTAGCGGCTGCGGTTTGGGTCCGGCTCGTATCCGCCGGCCGTGCTCCGCTGTCCTGGCGCGACGCCAGGGAGGGGGAGTGGGTCGGTCGAGGACGTGGGCGCGGGCGCCGACGTTGGCGCGGGCGCGTTGGGGTCGATGGGACGGACCTCGCGGACCGCGACCCCCGGAAAACGCAGCATCGTGCCGCTGCCCAGGGTGAGGATGACCGAGCCGTCGTCTTGCCGCTCGACGATGCCGCGCAAGATCTGCCCGTCGTCGAGCACCACATCTGCCTGGACGGGCTCGGCGAAGGCGAGGGTGGCGGCGAGCAGCAGGAGCACGGGGACCTCTTTTGGTGGTTGACTAACCCGGCGCCGCGGGACCCAAGCGGAGTGGGAATCGGCGTCGTGGGTCGCCGTTTGTTGTTAGCTCGCCGCCCTTCGGGCTGGTCATGGTCGAACGACTCTCGTTCCAGGACATCATTTTTCGGCTCCAGACCTACTGGGCAGGACACGGCTGCGCGATCCTCCAGGGCTACGACGCGCCGGTGGGGGCGGGCACTTTTCACCCGGCCACCTTCTTGCGCAGCCTCGATCCGGGCCCCTGGCGCTGTGCCTACGTCCAGCCCTCACGACGTCCGGCGGATGGGCGCTATGGTGAAAACCCCAATCGGCTCAACATCCACCACCAGTTCCAGGTGCTGATCAAGCCCAACCCGCCCGATATCCAAGCGCTTTACCGGGGCAGCCTCGAAGCGCTGGGTCTGGACCTGAAAAAGCACGATCTCCGCTTCGTGGAAGACGATTGGGAATCGCCCACGCTTGGCGCGTGGGGCCTGGGGTGGGAGGTGTGGCTGGATGGCATGGAAGTCACCCAGTACACCTACTTTCAGCAGGTTGGCGGAATCGAACTCGACGACATTCCCGCCGAGCTCACCTACGGGTTGGAACGGTTGGCGATGTATTTGCAGGATGTGGAAGACGTCTACGAGCTGACGTGGGTCGGGCGCCAGGGGCACGAGGGCGCCATCGCCTACGGGCACATCTTCAAGGCAAACGAGCTGGAGCAGGCGGCCGACAACTTCGACACGGTGCTTGCCGGGGCCCAAGTCGGGGGCTCCGAGGACTTGTTCCACGGCTTCGTGATGTGGGAGAAGGAGGCGAAGCGTCTCGTCGGGGCGCGGCTGCCCTTGGCCGCCTACGACTGCGTGATGAGCGCTTCCCACACCTTCAACATGCTCCAAGCGCGCGGCGCCATCAGCGTTGCGGAGCGGGCGGGGTACATCCGTCGTGTTCGCGAGCTCGCTTGTGCGTGTGCGGTGCTGTACCGGGAAACGTCCCGCATGAAGCTCGTCGATCGGCGCGCCGAGTTGGGGAGGTAGGCGTGGCCGAGCTGTTCATCGAGATCGGGTGCGAGGAGCTACCCGCCCGCTTCGTGGTCTCCACGATGGAGGGCTTTGCGGCGTCGATGGCGAAGCTGCTCGGCCCTTTGGCATCGACGGCGCCTCGTTCGTGGGCGACACCGCGTCGGATCGCCGTGGCGTTTTCTGACGTGCAGGCCGAGACACCGCGGGTGGAAAGATTGGTCACCGGCCCCCCGGTCGCGGCGGCGTTCAAGGACGGCGTGCCGGGCCCGGCGGCCATCGCGTTCGCGGGCAAGATGGGCGTCGGCGTCGATGCGCTGCAGCGGGTGGCGGGCCCCAAGGGTGAGGTCATCGCCGCGGTGCGTATGGAAGGCGGTGAGCGCTTGGTCGATCTCGTTGGCACAGGCCTCGAAGCGGCCATCCTCGGCATCCCGTTCAAAAAGACGATGCGCTGGGGCACGCGGCGCGAGCAGTTCCCGCGCCCGATTCAGTATGTCTGCGCCGTTTTGGACGGCGTCCGCATCCCGGCGACGGTGTGCGGGCAGGACACGGTGGCGACGAGCATCGGCCATTGGTTGTGGTTTCCCGAGCCCTTTGTCGTCGTAAGCGCCGCCCAGTGGGAACGAGCCCTGTTCGAACGGGACGTCGTCGCTGATATCGCGACCCGACGCGCGCGGTTGGTCCGCCTGCTGACCGAAGCCGCCGCCGCCATGGGCTCCGACCTCAACATCGACGAAGCCCTGGCGGACGAAGTCACCAACTTGGTGGAAAAGCCCACGGTGATTGTCGGCGAGTTCGACTCCGGGCTTCTGTCGCTCCCGCCCCGGCTCTTGGTCGAGAGCATGAAGGTCAATCAGCGCTATTTTCCCCTGTACCGCGACGGCGCGCTGACCAACCAGTTCTTGGTGGCGACGAACAACCCCCATGGCGACGCCGCGCTCATCGCGCGCGGCAACGCTCGGGTGCTCGCAGCCCGCTTCCACGACGCCAAGTTCTTCTTCGGTGAAGACGCGAAAAAGCCTCTGGTGGAGCATGGAAAGCGCCTGTCGGGCATGCTCTGGCTGCGTGAGGTGAAGGGCGCCGACGGGCGCGCGCTGACGATGTTGCAGCGGCAGGCGATGGTCGCCGAGGCGGGCGCCGGTCTTGCCGCCGTCTGTGGCGCAGATCCGGACCGCACCCGCGCCGCCGGCCTGCTCTGCAAATCCGACCTCCCGACGCTGATGGTTGGCGAGTTCCCCGAGCTGCAAGGCCACGTCGGACGCAAGCTCCTCGAAGATGTCGAGCACGTCGATGCTCGCCTCGCCTTGGCGGTCGAAGAGCACTACCACCCGCGGTTCGCGGGCGACAGCATCCCGACGTCGGCCGAGGGCGCCGCCCTGTCGTTGGCAGAGCGGATTACTCTTCTGGATGCAGCTTTTCTGGCCGGTCACGCGCCCAAGGGCGGAGGGGATTCCCTTGCGCTTCGTCGCGCTGCGGGCGGCGTGGTGGCGGTCGTCCTCGGCGGAATGGGGCACCTGTCGTCGGCGACCGTGCCGCAACTTTTCTCGGCCGCAGGCGTTCTCGGTAGCGACGAACTGACCGAGTTCGTGCTCGCCCGCCTCAAGGCCCTGCTCTCCGGCGAGGGCGTTCCCACCGATGTCGTAGAGGCGATCGCCGCGACCGGGAGCACCTCCATCGGGGACATCGCCGCGCGGGCGCGAGCCTTCGGCGCCCTCGCCGAGGGCGGACAGATGGCCGCAATCCGGGTCACGTTCCGGCGAGTGGCGGGGCTGGTCAAGCAGAATGCGGGCGAGGGCGTGCCTCTCCAGGAGCTCGATGGCGCTGCGTTAGAAGCGGTCGGGCGTGCCCTTCGGGATGCGGTCGTTTCCATCCCAGCCTCGGGCCGAGTCGAAGAGCAGTTGGCGTCCTTGGTCGCGCTGCGTCCGCTGGTCGACGCCTACTTCGACGGGGTCATGGTCATGGCGGAGGAGCCGGGGTCACGCGCAGCGCGGCTCGGGTTGTTACGGGGGATCGTGGCGAGGTTTTCGACGTTGGCGGACTTTTCGCGGTTGTCGACGGGGTGAAGGAGGGCGGCCCCCCGGCGCCGGGTACCGCGCGATGCGGATCGCGATATTACCGAGCAAGAAGGATGAATACTTGCGTACGCTCGCAAGTGAGCGCCGGTATTATGAATCCCCACCCGGGGATCGCGCTTCACAAACGCAGCGAATCTTGGCCCGGCCCCCACGCAAACAGCTTCGGAGCGCGGGCGCTCGGAGCTGCTGGCGGATCTCCCCGTGGAGGCAGAGCGCGACGTGCGCGACAACGGACCCCTCGCGCCGCCCACGGCCCCTACCTACGTCCCCGCCCCGCCGAGGAAGGTCGGGAGCCGGATACCCACGACGCCACCGTCGAGCTCATCCTCCAACTCAGCGCCTGCGCGGAGGAAGTCGCTACCACGGTCGAGGGGCTGGTTGAACCTATGTGGTCTTGCAATGCGGATCGCGGGGTGGGTGGTCCCCGTGCCGCTACACCCCCCGCACCCACGCCAGATAGGCCGCGTGCCCCGACTCGACCGTCACCACCAGCACTTCCGGGACTTCGTAGGGGTGGAGCGCGACCAGCCGTTCCCGAAGCGCGTCCACCTGCGTGGCGGTGCATTTGAGCAAAACCAGCACCTCCGCCTCGTCGCACACTTCCCCCTTCCATCGGTAGATACTACGGATTCCCGGGATGAGGTTCCCGCACGCCGCCAAACCCTCCTCGACCACCACGCGGGTGAGCCGCACCGCGGTCTCTTCGTTCGAAGCGGTCATCAGGCACAGGCGGATGTCGGTCATGTTGGGGCGTTCCGAGCGACTTCTGCGTGGACCAGGGTCAGGGCGGCGGCCATCGCCAGCTCCACCCTCAGGACCCGCGGCCCGAGGTGCCACAGGGTGCAGCCGCCCTCGTCAAGCGCTTGAAGATCCCGCGGTCCCCACCCCCGCTCGGGGCCGATCGCGACCAGCACACTGGCGCCTCCGGCTGGCCGCCGCCACCGGGCAAGCGGCGTCGCCGCCTCGTCGTTGTGGAGCGCTATGCGCTCGGCGGTCGACGACGCCGCGAGCACGGTCGAGAGGCGACGCCCCCAGGTCACCTCGGGCAGCCGGGTACAAGAGGCCTGTCCCGCGCCCTGGATCAGTTGTTTCCGCCACTCGCTGGTCTTCCAGAGGCTGCTCGTCGCGTAGTTGGGGTCGCCGAGCTGGGGAGTGACGAAGTGAATCGCGCGCACGCCGAGCGTGGTCCCGTCGCGGAGCACGTCGCGAGCGGTCGGCGGCCGGGGGAGCCCGACAACCAGGGTGATGTCGGGCAAGGGGGGGGGCTCTAGTCCGGGCTCGAACGATAACCGCAGCGTCGAGGCGCCAACGTCAGTCAGTGTCGCGATACCAACCACGCCGTCGATGACGCCCGCATCGATCCTGGCGCCCACGCCCAGGCGCAGCACCCCCACGATGTGCCTGGCGCGGACGTCGTCGCGGGGCAACGGGGCGTCGAGTTCGCCGGGCTCGAAGAGCATGAGGTTCATTGGGCGGGGGTAACGAGGTCGCCGCGGCGCCGCCGCGGCCGCAGGCGGATGGCTGCGCGCGGTGTCGATCCTTCTTCCGGGCGCCTACCGTCCGGACCATGCCGCGGACCATGCCGCGGACCATGCCGCGGACCCTGCGCGAACTGCGTGCCATGCCGTTTCGGGGTTTCTTCAGCGGCGTCCGCGTCACCTGGACGGCGTACGTCGTGAGCAAGACGGGCGATCGCGACGTGCTCTTCGACGACATCCCGTCGGAGGACGACGCTCGCGGGCTCCGCGACGCCCTGCAACTCCTGCTCTCGCGGGATCGGGACCCTTTGCGACAAGCACGGCGGCCCGCGGTGGATTAGTCAGCCGCGCGCGACAACCCGAGGTCAGGTTCGATGCAATGGGTGTACTCCTTCGGTAACGGCGTCGCGGACGGCGACGGCTCGATGAAGCGCACCCTTGGCGGAAAGGGTGCGGGTCTAGCCGAGATGACGCGTATCGGACTCCCGGTGCCCCCGGGTTTCACCATCGTCACCGATGCGTGCAATCACTGGTTCAAGCACGCCGAGGCCTACCCCGACACCATGTGGGAACAGGCCAACGCCGCGCTGGCGGTGGTTGAAGAGCGGATGGGCCGTCGCTTCGGCGATGCGGAAAACCCTCTTTTGTTCTCGGTTCGTTCGGGTGCACCGGCGTCGATGCCGGGCATGATGGACACGGTGCTCAACCTCGGGCTCAACGACGAAACGGTGCATGGGCTCGCGGCGCGGTCTGGCAACGCCACCTTCGCTTGGGACAGCTACCGTCGCTTCATCACCATGTTCGGCGACGTCGTCCTGGGTATCCACTACACCCGGTTCCACCAGGTCGTAGAGGAACACGCACACGGGCGTGAGGCGCGCGACATGAGCATTCCCGAGCTCCAGGCGCTCATCGTCAAGCTCAAAGATGTCGTGGCTGAACAGGCCGGCGCCTTCCCGGTCGACCCGCGTGAGCAGCTCAAGCTCTCCATCGAGGCGGTCTTCAAGAGCTTCAACAGCCAGCGGGCCCGCTACTACCGCAAGACCCACGGCATCGGTGACGACGTCGGCACCGCGGTCAACGTGCAGGCGATGGTCTTCGGCAACATGGGGCAGCGCTCGGCAACGGGCGTGTGTTTCACGCGCAATCCCAAGAGCGGCGCCAAGGTGTTCTTCGGCGAGTGGTTGCCGAATGCCCAGGGCGAAGACGTGGTCGCCGGCACCCACAACCCCAATCCGATCAATCGCGACGCGGGTGTCGCGACCGGTCAGACGCTTGACGAGTTCTTGCCGGAGGCGTACGCCGAGCTGTACGCGGCGCAGAAGAAGCTCGAACTCCACTATCGGGACATGCAGGACATCGAGTTCACCATCGAAGAGGGGCGCCTCTTCATGTTGCAGACTCGCAACGGCAAACGCACGCCCGGCGCCGGGGTGCAGATCGTGGTCGACATGGTCGAAGAAGGGCTCATTACCGAAGAAGAGGCGCTCGGCCGCCTCAAGGCCACCGATTTGGAGTTGGTCTTGCGCCCGGTGCTCGACCCCGACGCCAAGCGCAAGCGCATCGCCAAGGGGCTTGACGCTTCGCCCGGCGCCGCCAGCGGCCACGTGGTCTTCCACAGCGAAGAAGCGCAGGAAATGGCCGAAAAGGGCGAGCCGTGCGTGCTGGTGCGGCTGGAAACCAGCCCCGAGGACATCCAGGGCATGACCTTGTCGCGAGGGATTCTGACCGCGCGCGGGGGCCAGACGTCGCATGCGGCAGTCGTTGCCCGCGGGATGGGCAAGCCCTGTGTGGTGGGCTGTACCGACATCGTGGTCGACTACGGCCGCCAACTTTTCTACGCTGGCGACACCGTCATCAAGCGCGGCGACTGGATCACCATCGACGGGGGAACGGGCGAGGTCTTCGAGGGTGAGATCCCGACGCTTGCGCCGCCCACCGACTCCGGCGCGATGGGCAAGCTCCTCGGCTGGGCCGACAAACGTGCGCGCCTCAAGGTGCGCGCGAACGCGGATACCGGTCCCGATGCGGCGAACGCCCGGCGGCTAGGCGCAGTCGGCATCGGCCTCTGTCGCACCGAGCACATGTTCTTCGAGCCGACGGCGCTCCGGGCGATGCGGCAGATGATCCTGGCTGAGGATGAACGCAGCCGTCAGCGGGCGCTCGCCCAGGTCCTTCCCATCCAGCGGCAGGACTTCCTCGACATATTCCGGGCGATGGACGGGCTCCCGGTCACCATCCGGCTGCTCGATCCGCCTCTGCACGAGTTCCTGCCCAGTCGCGACGAAGAAATCTCGACTGTGGCCAAGGACCTGGGCGCCCGTGTCGAAACGTTGAAGGAGCGGCTGAAGCAGCTCCACGAGTCCAACCCGATGATGGGCCACCGCGGCTGTCGGATCGGGGTCACCACGCCCGAGGTCTACAACACCCAGGTGCGCGCAATCTTCGAGGCGGCGGTGCTGGCGACCAAAGAAGGCATCGTCGTGATGCCCGAGGTCATGATTCCGTTGGTCTCGATGCCGAGCGAACTTCAGCGCTGTCGCGAGCAGGTCGAAGAGACGGCGGAAGAGGTGCTGGCGGAAAGCAAGGTGCGCATCAACTACAGCGTCGGCACGATGATCGAGCTGCCGCGCGCCTGTGTGCTTGCGGGTGAGGTCGCGGCCCACGCCGACTTCTTCTCCTTCGGCACCAACGACCTCACCCAGATGACGTACGGATTCTCTCGCGACGACATGGGCAAGTTCTTCACCGACTACGTGGTGAAGGGCCTCCTCGTCAACTCGCCGCTCTCGGTGTTCGACGTCAGCGGTGTCGGGGAGTTGGTCAAGATGGCGGCCACACGAGGACGCGCTGCGAAGCCGCGGATCAAGCTGGGCGTCTGCGGTGAACACGGCGGGGACCCCACCGGCGTGGCCTTCTTCCACGCGATCGGTCTCGACTACGTGTCGTGCTCGCCGTTCCGCGTGCCCGTCGCGCGGCTCGCTGCGGCTCACGCCGCGTTGGGCATCGTTTGAGCCTTCTCCTCGCGTTGGCCTGCGTCAAATCGGATCCGCTTCCCGATGTGGGGGCGTGCGCCGTCTATCCCGAGGGCTCCTACGAGTACGGGCAGCTCGGGATCGGCACCTGTCTGTCCGGCCCTACGTCGCTGACGATGCTCGCTGACGGGCACACGCTGGCGGTCACCAACGCCAATCCCTTCCTCGACTTCACCGGTGGCAGTCTGCTCACCCTTGATCTCGACCTCTTCGACGAGGCCGCCGGCCGCGTTTTGGTCAGCGAGTTGGACCCGCATGCGCTGGCCCTGCCGCAGTTCGTCGGCAGCGCGGTCTACGCGGCGCCCTACGATCTTTTGCTGGTGACCAGTCGTCTCAGCGAGGACGCGCGTACCCGCGAGCAGGCCGATGCACTGCTGTTCGTAGACGTGTCCAATCCCGACGCGCCGGCCCTGGCCACCGACGTCGGCTCGTCCGATGGTGGGAGCGCGGTAGCCGTCGGTTGGGATCCGGTCGACGTGGTGTACGACGCGGCCACGGATCGGGCGTGGACCGTCAACCGGACCGACCACAGCGTCAGCACCGTCGATCTGGCGTCGCGACCGGCGCGGGTCGTGCCCCCCGGGGGCGATGGTCGGCTGGTGGCCGATACCTTCGTCGATACGGACGGGTCGGGTTCTCGTGCGGCGTTCGCACGCCTGACCCTCGGCGACGAGCCGACCCAGATCGAGCGCGATCACTGGGACCTTTCCTGGAACGCGGCCACGGTGCGCGCGTGGGTGGCTACCGACGGCGGGCTTCGGCGGCAAACCGGGAACGGCGAAAGCACGTGGGTTGGGAGCGGCATCGCCTACGACGTTCCCGTGGGCGCGGGGCTCACGACGCGTGACCCGGCGTTCCGGCTTTCGTACGACGGTTTGGTCACCGCACAGCTCTACTACGCCGACGCAGGCAGCATCTTTTATGCCTACGAAGACGAATATGGCGGCGGCGAGTGGTTCGACGGTGGGCTCGCGCTCGATCCTTCCGAAGACGAAGTCGCGCTGGCCGACCCCTTCGTGCTGCTCGACGGGGGCGTGACGTACTTGTACTACACCGCAGGCGAGGGTCAGACCTGGGTCGGGCTCGCCACGCAGGACGGCGGCAAATACCGCGACGTGGGCGCGGTGCTCGCCGACGAGACGGGCAGCGTGTCCGACGTCAGCATCCTATGGGACGAACAGATCGGCCGATGGCGGGCGTGGTACGCGGTGACCGACGGCGGCGAGCCGACGCTGACCACCGCCCACAGCGACGACCTCCGCAGTTGGACGGTCGAAGAGTCGTCTGGCCCGGTAGCCTACGCGCCCACGGTCGCATGGTGGTCGGGTCGCTTTCACCTGTACCACTCCCTAGCCGATGGCAGCGCCATCGTAGACGCGACATCGGTGGACGGGTACACCTGGGTCGACCAGGGTGCGACGCTCGCTGGCGGGGCCGACTCCCACCTGCTCGATGGGGTCGCCTTGCAGGTTGCGGACGAGGCGTCGTTCGGCATGCAGAACAGCGAGGGGGCCGGGTACCAGTACGCGATCTCGCCGGGGACCATCTACAGCCAAACGGCCCAGCACTGGTTCTTCGAGGTCGCGACAGGTCAGCTCTTGGGTCCCGAGGACCTCGATGACGACGGCGCTGGCGGCGTCGAGGTGTCGTCCTGGGTCGGCGATGACGTGTGGGTGGACCTCGTTGGCGACGACGGCGTCACGCGCATTGGCCACGGCGCGTACCTCGCCGGGGTCTTGACGGTAGACGCGGCGGTCGCCCTCGATGTCGGGGCCGCCGACGGGTTCGACTCCGACGCCGTGCACGACGCGGTGGTTGTTGAACTCGATGGCGGGTGGACCGTCTTCTACGCCGGCGACGCCGCGCAGGTCACCAGCATCGGCCGTGCCACCAGCACCGACGGCCTGACCTGGACCCGTAGTGTGGAGCCGGTCCACGCACCGACGCTGGAGTGGGAAGGCGCGACGGTGGTGCCGGGCTCGGCCCAAGTGCTCGACGACGGGACCTTGCGGCTTTGGTACTCAGGCGAATTCGGTGAGATTGGCGCCCTGGACAGCACGGACGGCGGCGTGACCTTTGCCGCGGCGCCAGGCGACGTCTACCCGTGGGCGTTCGACACCGGCGCCCCGGGCACCTGGTACGACTCGGCGGTCTCGGACCCCTTTGTGATTCGAGACGGCGACGTCGACCGCATGTGGTTCACGGGGAATGACGGCGAGGGCCGCCAGATCGGCTACGCCGAGCGCATCGTGGGCGATGTGGACTGGATCGTCTCCGAAGACGCGGAGGGTGCTGCCCGTCCGGCGTTCCCGGTGCTCGCAGCGTCCCTCGGTTCGGAGGGCATTTCTCGACCCGTGGTGAGGGCCACCGGCACTGGCTTCGAGATGCTGTACGGCGCCATCGACGCCGCTGAATCCCGGGTCGGTCGGGCCTACGGCCAAGTGGCCGACCGGTTCCACCGCGACCTCGCGTTGCCGACCATCGCCGACACCTGGGGCTTTTCGGTGATCCCCCCCAACGATGCGGTCGCCATCAGCCTGGACACCGCGCTCAACCCCGAGCTCGCTCGCGGGTGCATGACCCTGGCCCTGGACGAGGCGGCGGGCATGCTCTACGTCGGGTGTAAGCTTGTCCCGTACGTCTACGTGCTCGATGTGCGCGACGACAGCAGCGAGTCGTGGGCCGATCTGAACTACCTCGGCGTCGAGGCCATCCTGACCCTGGCCCTGTCGTCGTCCAGCGGCGTGCGCGATTTGATGATCGATCCGGGCACCGGTACGCTGTACGGGCTGGTGGACGAGCCTGAGGCCGTCGTGGTGATCAAGGCCGACGACATTGTGGATGACCAGGGCACCGACGACCTTCGTCAACGGGTTTTGGGACTTTTGCCGCTGCCGCGTTCGTTCGAACGGGACGGCGGCGTTGAGACCCAGAGCGCGGTCGGCCCGGCCCAGATGGTTCTGCATCCCGACGGCACCCACCTCTTCGTCACCAACTTCAACAACAACAGCGTCAGCGTGTACGACCTGTCACTCGGGCCGTTGGGCACGCTCGTGGCCGAAACCGACGACCTGGGCGAGAACCCCTACGCGATGCTTTTGACGCCTGACGGCACCCGGCTGGTGGTGGCCAATTACCTCGGTGAGGTCGATGGTTACGTGTCGTCTACGCTGGTGGTGCTCGACGCCGATCCGTCGAGCGCGGGCTTCCTTGACGCGCTCGGTTGGGTGGTGAACCGATGATCGTTCTCCTGGCGCTGGCGTGCACCGACGACCTCGCGATTCCGCTCCACTTCGACGGGCCGGCGGGCGCGGCGTGGCTTCCAGAGAGCGATGACCTCCCCTTTGACCGTGCGGTGGGGTTTGTCAGCAACAGCCGAAGCGGGAAGATCGTGCCGCTGGACCTCGTCGAGGGGCGGTTGCTCACCGATGATGCCTCGGCTTCGTTTCTTCGTGCGTCTTCGGTCGCGACTGGAAAAGATCGTCAGCTCCGGGACGTCGCGGCCTTTGCCTCGGCCGGACGGGTGATGCTCTGGGCGGTGGACGTGACCGGGGCGGTGCTGGTGCAGGCCCCGTACATCACGGCCGTGGGCGAGGATGGGGTTCCGCAGGAGGTCGAGCCGACCGCCACGGAGCCGGTTTTCGTGGACGCCGACGCCAGCGGCGACAGCCCGACGTTGACCGAGGTCGCGCTTCGGCCCGGCTTCACCACCACGGAGGACTGGTCGATCGAGCACGACGGCACGCGTTGGTGGGCCAAAGGCAGCCTTTCGGGCCAGCAGGTCAGCGAGCCCGTCGCTGGGGAAGAGTACAGCTCTGACTTGGGTGAGCTGGGCTTCCTCATCGAAGGGACTGCCACCCTGGGCGACCGTTTCGATCTACAGACCGACACCGGGGTCGTGGCATGGTCGCTGGCCGGGCGGCCGACGGCGCTGGCGGACGACGGCGCCCACCTTTTCGTGTCGGTCGATGGCGACGATCCCCTGATCGGCATCATCGATCCCTGGACCGGAGCCTGGCTCGGAAGCGTGGTGTTGCCGGCCGCTGCCTCCCCCTGGCGGATGACGGTCAGCGCGTCGGGCGAGCTCTTCGTGGCCGACGCGCGCAGTCCTGCGCTGTACCGGGTCGCCTTCGGAACCCCCGGGGACGCGGGGACTGCGAGCGTCTATACGGTCACGACGGCAGCGCCGCTGCTCGACGCGGCCTGGCAAACGGGTACGCTTGCCGATGGGACGGTCTTCGAACGCGTATTCGTCGCGCCTGTGGGCCTACAGCGCGTGGACATCTTTGACGCCTTGACCGGCACCTGGTTTGATCCGAACCCGCTGGACGCCGAGGTTGCCGGCATGCGGATCAGCTCGCCGATTTCGGGGCTGGCGGCCAGCGTCGGGACGGTCCGGTTGCAGCAGCCGACGAGCTGGGGCGCCTATGCCGAGGTGCCCGCGCTCACCGTGAGCACGGCGGATGGTTTTGTCTTCGTGCTGGACGCCACCACCGGCTGCGCGGTCTCGACGTTCCGCGGGGCGCACGGACCCAACGAGGTCCTCGATTCCAGCGATAGTTTCCAGTACTCGCTGCTCAACGACGTGGGCCCCGAAAGCGAAGTGATCCTCGCCTACGACGAGGCCACGGGCGAACAGATTGCCATGTCCGACTGCCCGGGCCTTGCGCCCACCGAGTTGTGGACGGTCAGCTACGATTCGCCCACCGTCTCGTGGTTGGTCGAAGGCACCCTCTCAGGACCGCAGACGGCGCGCGCTTACGAGGACCAGCGGTACCTCTCTGACACCGGCGCCATCAGCTTCCTCTTGGTGTCGGGCACCCTTCCGGCCACCGATGGCGACAACTTCTCGTTCATCGTCGACCGTGGTGTGCTGGGTTGGTCGTACACCGACCGCAACGAAGACGGAGCCCTGACGCCCGGGCTCGAGGCGTACTGGGAAGCCCCTGCCCGTCCTCTGGGCTTTGGGTTCCTCTCTGGCCCGACTGGCGGCGGCTGGGACGACCTCGACCGCAAGGAGATGACGCTCCTGCCTCTGGAAAATGCCGACGAAGTGGCCCGGATCCACCTCGACGGCGGCAAGGCCGACGTCGCCTGGGAGTAGGTAGGCGTGGACCAGTCCGCGCTCCTGGCGTGGTACCTCGCGAATCAGCGGCCGCTGCCCTGGCGGACTGAGGTCTCGGCGTACCGGACCCTGGTCAGCGAGTTGATGTGTCAACAGACTCGTGTCGAGACGGTTCTGCCGTACTTCACCAGGTTCATGGAGGCTTTCCCCACCGTGGATGTGCTGGCCCTTGCGCCGACGGAACGGGTCTTGGAGCTGTGGAGCGGCCTCGGCTACTACTCGCGGGCGCGGAATCTGCAAAAGGCGGCGCAGGCGGTGCTCGCCGCCGGGGGTTTTCCAAGAAGCGGGGAGGGGCTCAGGGAGTTGCCGGGGGTGGGGCCGTACACCGCGGGTGCGATCGGCTCGATCGCGTTCGGGCTGGACCTGCCGGTGGTGGACGGCAACGTCGAGCGCGTCTTTGCGCGCTGGTACGGGGAGTCGCGGCCGCAAAAGGCGTGGTTGTGGCAGACGGCGGCCGCCCTCCTGCCACCGGGCAGCGCGGGCGCCTGGAACCAGGCGTTGATGGAGCTTGGCTCGCAGGTGTGCACCCCACGGTCGCCGCGATGTCTCTTGTGCCCGGTGCGCGAGGGGTGTGTGGGGACCGCTGCCCCTGAGCGCTATCCGGCGCCCAAGGTGCGCAAGGTGGTCCCGCGGGCCCGTGCGGTCGCGGCCTGGTGGGTGCGGGATGGCGCGGTTTTGCTGGCGCGCCGTCCGGAATCAGGGCTGCTTGCCGGTCTCTGGGAGCTGCCTGGTGGCGAGGTCGCGGAGATGGACGCCCCCTCGTGTTCGGAGGCCCTGCGCCGGCGGATTGGCGTGTCGGCGGCGGCCGCGCGGTCGCTGGGAGCGGTCACGCACCAGTTCACCCACTTGCACTTGGAGACGACCGTGTTTGCCGTTTCTGCTGTCGGCGAGCCGCTCGCTCGGGACTACCCCGAGCTGCGCTGGGTGCCGCTGGCCGAGGTCGACGGCATGGCGCTGTCGACTTCGTCTCGCAAGACGGTCCGCCTCGCGATTCGGGCGTCAGCGGGATAGCTCCCCCGCCTGGAGGGATGCCATGGGCAATCCGAGCGTACAGAAGCGCGAAAAAGAACGGCAGCGGCAGGACCGCCAGAAAGAAAAGACCGCCAAGCGTGCCGAACGTAAGGCCGGCACGCCCGACCGCGTGATGGTCGACGGCGTGGATCCCGACCTGGTCGGCATCGTCGCCGGTCCGCAGCCGATTCCAGAGGAAGACGAGTAGGGCCAACGCCTCGTCGCCTCCCTGGCCGCCGCTGTCGCGACATTCGTGAGTGAGCCGCGCGCGCGGCCGTCGTGCGGAGACCGGCGTTGCGCCCGCCGCCACAACCGCGCCGCCGCCGCCTCGCGCTACCGGCAACGCCTGAGGTGAGCAGCCACCTCGGGCGTTGCCGTCAATTCCGCTTCGGCGGTAGCCCGCGCGCGAGCCGCCGCCTCCTCTGCCACCCCGCCCCCGCCACGACCACCGCGCACCCCGCGCCGAAAACTGCACCCACCCGTGCAACTTCCCAGCCTACCAGCCCCTCCATCCGCTCCGGCAGCGGAGCCCCCCGGTGCGACTCCCACCAACGGGTGGGCCGCAGGGTGAACGCGACGCGCCGGCCGTCGTCGTTGCGCCGCCAGGCGCCGTGGTTGTTGTCGCGGAGGGCGCCGTCAACCACCCGGGCCAGGTTGGTGTCCGCCACCACGAACTCCCCGGAAACGTCGATGCTGGCGGCGTAGTAGCAGGGCTCGTCGGGGAAGTTGTCCAGCCGCACGACCACCGAGCCACCGTCGGTTGGGTAGGGGGCTTCAGCTCGGACGTGCATCTCCACGAACCCGCCGTCGCGCAACCGGGCGGCGCTCTCGGCAGGCCCGGGGCTCAACGTCAGCTCAACGTCGTCCAGGCGCACCCTCAGCCCGCTGCGCAGGGACTCGGCTTTGGCCGACGCCCACTCCTTGCTCTCGACACCAGCGGTCCGCGCCTCCGTCAGCACCCGGATCGCGGCCAGCTCGGCGTAGTAGTCCACGACGATCAATCCGGGTTCGACGCTCAACTCCACCCGCTGGCCGGGCATCCCGCCCATGGGACTGCTCGCCGTGGGGGCGTGGCCGCCCGGGTGGGCAAATGCGAGGGAGCAAAGGAGAGGGTACACGTGTTAGAAACTCCCGCTGATGCTGTTCGCCGCCGCTGTTGCCCTGGCCATCGAGCCGGCTTCGCCTGACTACCCGGGGCATTGCCAATCGCCCAGGTGGTCGCCCGATGGGCGGTGGCTCAGTTGGGAGGTGAACTACGTCGATCGGCAAGCCGTCGAGTTGTACGTGGCGGTGACGGGCTCGGCCACGCCGCCGCGGCGGGTGGGACCGGCGGCCAAGGCGGGGTCGACGGTGACCGCGGGTTTTGGGGGGAGCGGTCCGGCACGTGGGGTGGTCCACGAGCTCACGTTCTCTCCCGCTGGTGTTGACCGGTTCATCTACAGCGCCAGCGGCGCCGCCGAAGACTACGACCTCTATCTGGACGGTTCTGGCGCGCTCGCAGCGGCGGCGGGCGCGGACGGCGGGGCCGCGTGGAGTCCCGACGGACGCTCGCTTTTGTTCACCTCAGCCCGGTCCGGTCAGGGCGACCTGTACCTGCTTTCGCTCGGCGTGGCGGGCGCGGTGCCGCTGCGCCTCTCGGGGGATCCGACCGCGAGCGAACTCTACGCAAACTGGGCCCCTGACAGCAAACGGGTGGTCTTCGTGGGCCACACCCGGCAGGGTGACAACCTCTATCTCATCGATGACATCGCCTTTCCAGCACCGCGACCCTTCCTGGTCTGGAGCGGCGTGCAGACACGCCCCACCTTCAGCCCTGACGGCAACCTGGTCGCGTTCTATGCCAACCGCGACGTCGAAGATCGTTTTGACCTGTACGTGGTGGCCTCCGGGGGTGGGGCTCCGTTGCGGCTGGCGACCGGGGTGGTGCTCAATGCGCGCGGGCCAAGCTGGACGGCCGACGGTGGCACCATCGTCTATGTGCGAGCGGACAACAGCACGCTCAACCCGGTGTGGCGCGTGGGCGTCACCGACCCCAAGTCGGCGAGGATGGTGCCAACCGGTACGGTGGGGAACACCGACATCGACGTGGTCAAGCGGCAGGATGGCAAGTCCTGGCTGGCGGTCGCGGCCCAGGGGCGCCTTGCCGACGCCGTGCGCGACTTTCGGCGGGTTTACACCATGGTTTTGCCGTGATTCTGTGGCTGTCAGCCGCGTTGGCGGTCTGCCCCACTCCCGACACCGATCCGCCGGTGTGCTCGGCGGGGGGCGTCCACGGAACGTCGGTGGACCACCCCTATGAATGGGGCGGGGCGGCGACCGGGCTGCAACCGTGGTGGGGGCGGCTGTCGTGCGCTGGCGGCCGCATCCCCGTCTTCCGGCGGCACGGCGGCGTCGGCGCCGCACAGGAGGTTTCGACCGCGCCGCGCAGCGCCGAGGCCACCCTGGGCAAGTCCGAGATGGTCGACGGGTGGGAGGTGGGCTGCCCCGAGGCCCGATACGAGATGTACACCAGCGTGTATCGGTGTGGCGAGGTGTGCGTGCCCGCGGCGTTTTCGGTCTTGCCGGCCCGGGCGATGCGCCACATGGAAGCGGCCAAGGCGGCGGCCAAAGCCGGCGATGTCCCGGGCGCGCTTGTCGCCGCACAGGCCGCGACCGACGCCGCGCCCGAGCACGAGCGGGCCTGGATTTTTCGGGGTTCCTTCGCCGAGGACCTCGGCCGCTTCGACGAAGCGCTCGTCGCTTGGACCGGGGCCGTGGCGCGTTTTCCGGGCTCACTCAGCGAGGGCCATCGGGCCGAGGCCTTGGCGAGAACCGGAAAAAAGGCTGAAGCAAGGGAGCTTTCTGCTCGCCTGCTCGCTGCGGCACCGGACGCGCCGG
The DNA here is from genome assembly GCA_947445035.1 of Deltaproteobacteria bacterium. GTDB lineage: Bacteria > Myxococcota_A > UBA796 > UBA796 > SXON01 > SXON01. The sequence goes on along the minus strand of CANFCK010000005.1, from coordinate 177,468 downwards.
GGCGGGGCCGCTTGCTCTGTGTGCAATCGCTCGTTGAGGAAGACAAGGCCAGGGCGGCCACGGTAGCCAAACAGTCGTGCGCCGAGGGGTACCAGCGGTGTTGCGCCCGGTGAGCGGCCGGGGACATCGCCCCTTTGCCCTGTTATGATCGCGCCATCAATGCCTCCGGTTGTTCCCAACGAACCCGCCCTCGGACGTGATCGGATCGGTCCGTATCGGCTGATTCGGCCCATCAGCGTCGGGGGCATGGCGAAGGTGTACGAGGGTCGGTTCGACTCGTTGGCCGGCGTCAGCACTCGGGTGGCGATCAAGGTCATTCACCCGGACTTCGCGAACGAAGGGGGCTTTCAGGACCTTTTCATCCAGGAGGCGCGCATCTCGGCGCGGCTGGAGCACCTCAACGTCGTGCGGGTGCAGCAGTTCAATCGTGAGGGCGATCTGTACTACCTGGTGATGGAGTACATCGACGGCGTCACCTTCCGAAAGATCGTCACCGCCTGCAAGAAGCATGGACTCCGCCTGTCGCCGGCGTTGCTCGCCGAGCTGGGTCGGCAGGCTTGTGAGGGGCTGCATTACGCGCACGTGCTCACCGACGACCACGGCCAGCCGCTGCGCCTGGTTCACCGGGACATGAAGCCGTCGAACCTGATGCTCAACGTTCAGGGTGTCGCAAAGGTGCTCGATTTCGGCATCTCGTACGCCACCGGGCAGCAGGAATCGCGCGGGTCGGTCAAGGGGACCTGGGGCTACATGGCGCCCGAGCAGGCCGAGGGCGAAGCCGTCGGTCCCGCCGCCGATCTGTTCGGCCTGGCCAGTGTGCTCTACGAGGTCATCACCCTCGAGCCGCTCTTCGCGGAGACCGACAACGCCGCAATCCGCCGGGCGCTCGCTTCCGACGAGGCCGCGCGCCGCGCGGCCGCCATCGGTGGCCCCAACGCGGAGCTCGCCGGCACGCTTGTGCGGGCGCTCCAGCGCGATCCGGCCGCGCGCTACCCCTCGGGAGGGGCGATGGCCCGCGCCCTGGGCGCGCTGGTGCCGGATCCGATGGGCGCTCGCGACGAGCTCGTGCGCTTCGTGACCGAGTTGCGGCGCCTTGACCAGGGCGGGGCGAGTCCAGGCGCCGACCGCATGGGCTCCGCGGCGTCGGTGTCGACGTTGCAGGGCTCCGGCCTGCCGGTGGTCACCGGCAGTCTCCACGCGCCCGCGCGTCAGAAAAACAAGCCGGCCGTGGTGAAACGGCCGGGGCTGTGGGCGGCGACCTTCAGCATTGTTTTCGCGCTTTTCAGCGTCACGGTCCTGGCGTTCACCGCGTGGCGGATTGTCCGCCGGCCGGAACCGGTGCCGGTGTCGGTCGAACCCGCCTCGCCCATCGTCGCGCCCGTTCCGGAAGCGGCGCCGGCGGCGATCCCTGCGGCTTTGGAGCTTGTCTCGGTCGCGACACCGATCCCGGCGGAAGGCGCCCAGCCTTTGGGTCAGGCCGAAGCCGAGGCGCCGGCTACCCCGGCCGCGACGTCGGTTCCCTCCCGGCCCTCGACTGCCCCGGCCAAGCCGTCCCGGGAAACCCCGCGCGCCGCCGATCTGGTCGCGGGTCTTGGCGCGGAGCCGAGCTCAGCGTCCACCGCGGGCAGCGCGAGCACCGCCGCAGGGTCCGCGTCCGCGGCCAGGGCCGACGGTATTCTGAGCGTCAGCGCCACGCCGCGCGCGCAGGTCATGGTGGACGGCGCCTACGTCCGATTCACGCCGCTTTTCCAGTACGCGGTCTCGGCCGGGCCCCATTCGGTGCTTTTGGTAACCGCAGACGGTCGGCGGAAAAGCTTCCGGGTCGATGTGGCCGAGGGGGTGGAGACACGCCGCATCTGGCTCTTCGACGAGGAGCGCTGGGCCGACGCCGCCGCCCCCAAACCGTGATCCTGCTGGTGGCCGCGGCGCTGGCCGGCGATCCGGCGGTGCTGGTGCTGCCCGCCTCTGGTGGTCCTGCCGAATCGGTGATCCGCAAGTCCACGGCAGCGGCAGACCTGGACGCGGATCGCGTCGTTGGCGCCAGCGCGTTTGCCGCTGGGGTGCTGCACGTCGGCATGCCAAGAGCTTTGGGTCGCGACTGCCTGGAGCCGATCTCCCTTCCGGAATGGCGTCGGCGACTGGCCGATGCGCAGCGTCGCTTCGAGCGCTTTGACGCCGAGGGGGCGGTGTCCGAGCTGGTGCTTCTGGACCTGGAGCTCGAGTGCCTTTCGGATCGGCTGCCAGCGCGCGACCTCTACACCTTGGATCTCGCCCGCGCTGAAGCGCATCTGCTGTTGGCCGCGTCGGCGCCTGGCGGCGTCGAGGGGCAGGGCGATTTTCACGCTCAACAGGCCGCCGCCGCGCTCGACCGGGCGGTCGTCTCGGTGCCCGGCCGGCAGCCTGACATCGCGAGTCCAGAGGTGCTTGACGGGCTGGTTGCCGCGCGGTTACGTCGTCGCGATGGCGCCCCTGCCCTGGTGCTGGTCGGGCTCGGCGGCGACGAGCAGGCCTGGGTCAACGGTCGAGAGGTCGACGGCACGGTCGAGCTGCCCGTGGGAGACTCCGTCGTGCAGCGGGTCTCCGGGGATCGGGTGTTGGCGGCGCTCCGTGTCCAGGTGCGTGCCGGACAGGCGGTGGTTCTGGACTACAGTGGCGATGACACCGCCCTGAGCGAGGTGGCGGCGGGCTTGGTCCGGCGGGTGCCCGGCCGCCACGCCCAGGCGCTCCTGGGGGCGTTGGCGGCGCTGCGTGGCGAAGGTGACGTCGTGATCTACGTGGGTTGGGATCGTGGTGAGCCGGTCGCGTGGCAGGCCCGGAACGATGACCTTGTCCGGTTGGAGGCGCCCAGGGGGACGAGGCCACCGCCGACGCCACCAACGACGGACGCCGCGCGGACCGTGACGCTCGAGCCCGACCGCGGGATGGACGACCCGGCCCTCGCCGGGGTGTGGCGCGCCACCGCCGGACTGCTGCTCGGCGCAGGTTGGCGCAGCGAAGGGGAGGGGATCGGGCTTGTCGACGTCGGCCTCGGGGGCCGGGTGGCGGTTGGGAAGGTCTTGTCGGTGGCGTGGGGGGTGGTGCCCGGGGGACTCGCCGACACCCTCGACCCCGGCGGCGATGGCGTCAGCGTCGAGGTGCCGCTGCGCCTCGGAGGGCGCTACGGCGCGCGGGGGGGGGGCTGGCGGCCCGAGGGCGGGTTGGACCTGGGGGTGCGTTTCGGCGCCCGGATCGTGCCGCTTCTGGGTGGCTGTGGAGGTGTCGCCCGGCCGGTGGGTCCCGCAGGCGGAGTACGGCTGGAGGGGTGCGTCGAGACCGATTTTGCGTCGGTGGGCTTGCGGGGCGCGGTGGTGGTGGAGAGCTGGATTTGAGCCTACCCGCGCCCCCACCGCGCTACACTCGCCCGTGCTCCTGACCCTCCTCTTCGGCTGCCCGCCTGAGTCGCCACCTGGCCCGGTTGCCTGTGGCACGCTCCTCTCGATTCCCGGCGACCCGGCCGTGCCAGTGACGCTGGAAACCGGCGCGGTGGGGCTCATCCGTACCTACCCGGTGACGGTCTCCGCGGCGGTGGACGTGACCTGGACGACGTCGGGGGCCGTGGAGGTCATCGATGCGTCCGGTGTCGAGTTGACGGCCGTGGGGGGGCCAGCGGAGGTCTACCTGCGCGCGCTGAAGGTGGGCGAGGGTGAGGTGCTGGCCACCTGGGGTGACGGCTGCAAGGCGCGCCTTGCCACCCTCGCCGCCGCTCCGGCGCCGCTGGTCGGCCGTCCCCGTACGTTGGCGCCCTTCTGGCACAGCGCGACGAGCTTCCTTGAAGGAGAGACGATCTACGTAGGGCTCGATGCCAGCCAGTTCCCAGACCGGGTGGGCCTCGCCTTCGACGCCTGGGTGGTGCCGCACCGCACCCTGGCTGAGTGGGAAGCCGATCCCGGGCTTGCCGGGTCCGGCGTGCAGTCGGAGCTCGCGAAAGGGGCGCTGGCCCCAGTGCCGCTCGCCGTCGCCGACGCCGGATCCGACGCGCTTTTGGCGATCGACGTGGTCCTGGACTTCGACCGCGACGGTCTCCTCGGGCCCGGCGATCTGATCCAGGGCCTCGGTGAGCCCGGCGCGTCGGTGATTGGTGATTTGACCGCCTCCGGGCCCCACGCGGTCGACACCGACGACGTCAGCGGCGGGTGGTTCTTGGGCCAGCGTGTGTGGTGGCCGACCGACCTCGCCGCCCTTGGGCCGCGGCCGTTGGTGGTGATCTCCCACGGAAATGGCCACGAATACGTGTGGTACGACTACCTCGGGGAGCACCTGGCCAGCTGGGGATTCGTGGTCATGTCGCACCAGAACAACACCGAGCCGGGCATCGAGGCCGCGTCGAGCACCACCCTTTCCAACACCGATTGGATGCTGGGCCACCTCGATGAGATCGACGGCGGCTCGCTCGTGGGGCTGGTCGATGCGTCCCGGATCGGCTGGATCGGCCACTCGCGGGGGGGGGAGGGGGTGGTCCGCGCCCTCGACCGAATGGCGGACGGGGACGACGTGCCAGAGAACTACGGCCCCGACGACATCGCTTTTTTGGCCAGCATCGCCCCGACGGTGTTCAACACGGTGGAAGAGTCCGATCCGCACGACCGCCCCTTCTTCCTCATTGCCGGCACTGCGGATGGCGATGTGACCGGCGGTGTCGACTACGACATCACCCAGTTCTTCCGTATCTGGGAGCGCGCGACCGGGGCCAAGGCGGCAGCCTACGTCCACGGGGCGTCGCACAACGACTTCAACTGCTGCGCGGCACAGGAAGGGCAGGGTCCGGAGCTCATCGGTCGCGGCGAAGCCCAGGTCATCGCGAAGGCCTACCTGCTGGCCGTGGCGCGGGCGTGGCTTGATGGGGAGGACGCGCTGCTCGCCCACTTCCGAGACGAGTTCACCGGATTCACGCCTCTCGGTCTGGACGAGGACGATCTGGTCGCGACGAGCTGGCGCAATGCCAACACGGCGGGCGACGGCGTTCTCGACGATTTTCAGACTGAATACGACACCAATATTTCCAGCACAGGAGCCGCCGTTGAGTGCGATGCGGACGGTCTCGTGGAGGGGAGGCTGAAGGATGGAGACCAGCTGATGGGTTGGTCCGATGGTGACCCCTTCAATGGGATGACACACAATGCAACCCGCGGCGACGATGCCCGCGGAGCGGTGTTTTCTTGGACGGCCGGCAGCGCGCCGTCATGGGCGGTCGCGGTTCCTGCGGCGCTCGCCGACACGAGCCCGTGGTCCGTGGTGTCCTTCGCCGTGACCCAGCGCAGTCGCCACCCGCTCACGACATCCTGGGGCTGGGCCATCGCCTTCGGGGTGACGTTGGTGGATGCCGATGGGGCCGAAGCCACGGTGGATTTTGCCGATCAGGCGCTGGTGCCGACGCCGTACGCCCGCCTAGGTCTGGGAGCCGGTCGGGGCTGGGCCAACGAATTTGTCACCGTCCGCATCCCGCTGGCGGACTTCCGCGGCGTCGATCTGCACAATCTCGCGAGGTTGCGTCTGGACCTTGGGGAGGCGCATGGCGCGCCCGAAGGGGCGCTTGGCCTTGATAGTGTGGAGTTCGCCCTATGATCTTACTCTTCGCCGCTGCCTTGGGCGCTGAGCCGCTCGTTCGCGTGGTCTCCGCGGCTCCCTTCGTTCTCCTTGAGTCCTACCGATCGGACTGGTCGGCGGCGCACCCCGAGGTTGCAGGCGGGACGGTCCTGGTGCTCGAGGTCGACCCGGTCCTGCTCGTCCTGACCAACCGGCCCGGACGGGTGTTGTATGTCGGCGATGCGCCCGTGGAGATACTGAAGCGGGACGTGGCCCTGGGGCTGGTCACCGTCGTGGTGCCCGGCGCCCTCAGCCCCGAGACCTTCATCTACTTCGGTAGCATCGCGCTTCCAGAGACGATCACTGCGGAGGCCGGCGCGCGCGAGTTGGCGGTCGCCCAAGCTGCAGGCCTGCAACCGCTCCGTATCCCCGCCAGCGCGACCGTGGACATCGTGCTCGATCATGCGGCGTTGGCGGGGCGATAGTCGCAGCGCGATACGCTTGTTGATCTCGGGGAAATGATGACCGCCTGGACAGTCGCCGCGCTGGTGTTTGCTTGTACCGGGGACCCCGCGCCGCTCGTCGCCGTCAGGCCCCCGCAGCCGCCCCTGGTCGTCGACCAGATTCTCGCACCATCCCCGCTGGAGTTGGACCGCCGGGTACGCGCCGCCGGCCTCATCGAAGGCATTGGCGCGTTGGTGCGGACGCCCCCCCGCCAACGAGAGGGGGAACCAGCACGCTACCTCCCCCGCCACCAGCCCACGGCCGACGCCCCCGCCAGCGCAGCCGGCACATACGTGACGGTACTGAGCACCGCGAACCACATCGGATGGGGCAACGACGCCAGATTGGCGAAGCCCGCCATCGTGAACAGCACGCCCACGATCGACGCGATCACCATCGGCTTCCACCGAGCAATTGCGCCCACCACCACGCCCGCCGCGAGCCCCGCCAACGCGTACGAAAGCTCCACCACCAGCAGCGCGCCCAGCGGAATCACCGCCAGCAACTTGGCCAGCGCGTCGGGGTCGTTGAAGTCGAAGCCAGGGGGCGGCGGAAAGAGCGCGCGCGACTCCATCACCGTCCAGCACGTCAGGTCGGCGGTGCGTCCGTGAGCGCCGACTCGAAGGCCGTGCTGTTTTCCAGGTAGACCCAAAGGACCTCCATGGACCAGCCACCCTCGATCCCCCACCACGCGTTCGGCTGTACCTCGTGGGTGGCCTTGGCGACGACCGGACCGCCCGCTCGTTTGGCCGCATGGAGAGCGCTCACGACCGCGATAAAGTCCGTCGCGCAAAAAACCTGGTTGGCCGAGGTCTAGACGTCGGTTTCCGCCAACCGGAAGCCGAAGAACGGCGGGAGGTAGGCGTCGAGGTCGCTGTCCTTCGGCGTCTGGTGGGCCACGTCGTAAGCGACGTTCAGCGGAACGCTGGTGTTGATGAATACGATGGCGCGCGGGAGCTTGCGACGCATCAGCGCCAGCAGGCCAAAGTTCTCGACGCCGCCGCCATCGCCGAGCTGGTAGGTGCACGGGGGCACGACGTGGTCGCCCGGCTCGCGCAGGCCGAGCCGCGGATTGGCGTCCGCAAGGCCGCCCGGAATCTGGGCGGCAAAGCCGGCCAGGAACGCGCTGCTGGTGCCCGAGGCGTCGCACAGTTGGTACGGCCGCGGCGTAGCCTTCACCTCGACCGTTCCGGCGCCCGCGCTGAGCACCTCGCCCGCGCCCAGGCCGACGCCGACCACGGTGCCGTTGACGATCAGGTAGGGCCGGCGCGGGCGGGCGAGATGGAAGTCATCTGCACGCAGACTCGGGTTGCGACGAACGATGTCGTCCCGGCTCTGGGCATCGAGGGTGAACGCGCAGGGGTGCGCGGCATCGTGGAGACCCCACGGGCGGAAGTAGGTCTCGCCCACCGTCTCGACCCAGGCCCGCTCTTTCGCGACGCCCGCGTCGACCTGACGTTTGAATGCGGGGTTGACCGCCTTGGTGGCGCCAGCGCCAACGCAGTCTTCCGGCACCGGGGTGCACAGCGCCGGACATGCAGATGCCCACCGGGGAGGTGCGCGACTCAAGGTCGGTGGCGCGCTCGGGGAAGTCGAATTCGGGATGCGCCGCGAGCCAGTCGCGGACGTGCAGGGAGGAGGCGGCGGGCATGGTGGGGGTGTGCCACATCGCGATCGTCGTCGCCAGGGGGGCAGGCGTCAACGCCCGGGAATGGCGGCCGGGGGCACCCTTGGCCGCTTGCGGTCCTATGGTAGTGATGCTAACATAGAGCCCATGGACACCCCCCCCCATCCCCGGCCCACCCTCGCCGACGGCTGGACCCGCAAGCGGCGCTACCACCACGGGAACCTGGCGCCCTCCGCCCTTGCCCGCGGGCGGCAGATCGTCGCCATCCACGGGCCCTGCGCGCTCAGCCTCCGCGGCCTCGCCCGTGACCTCGGCGTCACGGCCACCTCGCTCGTTCGCCTGTTCGGAAACCTGGCGGGCATGCGTGCGGCCGTGGCCGAGTCCGCGCTCCAACTGCTCCTGGCGGAAGCGCGGGTCGTAAGCGGACAACCGCTCGCCCTCCAGCAGGCCGCCGGGCGCTGGGTCGCCTTTGCCGCCACCCACGCCAACCTCTACCGCCTGGCGTCCGGCGAGGGCTGGCATGCGCCGGGTTCAGCCGTGCGGGGACTCCACGGCATGCTCACGGTCTCCTCCCCGCGTCGGGCCCTGGAAACCGCCCTGGGCGCGCGTCGCGATCCCGACCGCGCTACCTATCTGGCCTCGGCGATCCACGGCCTCGCGCTGGCGCGGATCGACGGCCTCACCAGCCCCGATACGGAGCGGGCCCTCGCCCGCGCGCTTCGCGTACCGCGCGGATGAGGCGGGCGCGGGCCCGAACGACGTCCGCCCTACCCGCCGCGCAACCGACCCAACGCCCACGCCGCGAAGCGGAAAGGATCGGCCGTTTCCTCGGGCGTCCCCCGAACGTCCAACCCCATTTCCCCCTGACGCCGAAAGCGAGCTGGTTCGCGGGTGCAAAGCTCCAGGAGTCGCATGGGATCGAGCTTGTGGCGGGTGTGGAGCACGATTGCGACGCGCACTCGGAGCACCGCCAGCTTGACGATGCCGAGGTCGCGACACACCAGGCGCAACTCGGACAGATCGCACAGGTGGTGGGCGTCGAGCGGAGCGGGACCGTAGCGGGCTTCGAGGTCGGCAAACACGCTGCGGGCGCGGACGGCAGTAGGGGCGTGGGCGAGGCGACCGTAGGCGTCGAGGCGCTCGCCGGTGTCGAGGATCCAATCCTCCGGCAGGACGGCCGGCACGGACACCTCCACCTCGGGGTCGATGGCTTCGGCGATGACGTCGCCGCGCACCTGGGCGCAGGCTTCCTCCAGAAGCGCGATGTACGCGTCGAATCCGATGGCCGCGATGTGGCCGTGCTGCTTGTCGCCGAGGATCTCGCCGCCGCCGCGTAGTTCCAGGTCGCGACTGGCCACCGCAAAACCGCTCCCGAGCGCAGTCGCCTGCTGAAGCGAATGCAGCCGCACCAGGGCCTCCTTGGCCAAGAGCCCGCTCCCGCCGACCATCAACAGACACCGCGCCTCGACGTGGCTGCGACCGACCCGCCCCCGAAGCTGGTATAGCTGCGCCGCGCCGAACTGCTCGGCCCGGTTGATGATCATAAGGTTGGCGTTGGGCAAATCCACGCCGCTCTCGATGATCGCGGTACAGACCAGAACGTCGACCTCACCCCCAGCGAATCGACCCAGCACCCGCTCCAAGGCATCGGCGCTCTGCTGGCCGTGGCCCACCTCGATGGTCACCTCGGGAAGCTCTTTGCGGAGCCAGCGCGCCACCCCTTCGATCGACTGCACGCGGTTGTGTACGAAATACACCTGCCCACCGCGGGTCAGCTCGGCGCGGACCTCGTCGGCGATGCGCGCGCCGTCGAAGCGGACGACCTCGGTGTGGATGGGGCGGCGCCCCTCCGGCGGGGTGGCGATGAGGCTCATGTCGCGGAGGCCGGCTAGCGCCATGTGGAGGCTTCGTGGGATCGGCGTGGCGCTGAGCGCGAGGTGGTGCACCCCCTGCGCCAGCCGTCGCGACTCTTCTTTCTGCTTGGTTCCGAAGCGGTGCTCCTCGTCGACCACGACCAGGCCGAGCTTGCGGAAGCGGATGCCCCGACCGAGCGCGGCGGTGGTCGCGATGAGCACGTCGACCGCGCCGGAGGCCAGACCTTCGTTCACCGTGCGGGTCGCGGCGGCGTCGACGAAACGACTCAGCATGCCGACGTGGACGCCGAACTCCTCCATCCGCCGCTTGAAGGAGCCGTAATGTTGGAAAGCGAGGACCGTGGTCGGCACCAGGATCAGGGTCTGGTGGCCGTCGAGCGCCACGCGGAACGCCGCGCGCATCGCCACCTCCGTCTTGCCGAAGCCGACGTCGCCGACCACGAGGCGGTCCATCGGCTGGCCCGACGCCAGGTCGTCGAGCACGGCGCGGATGGTCTCCTGCTGGTCCTCCGTCTCCACAAAGGCAAAGGCCTCTTCGAAGCGGGTGTACAGCTCGCCGCCGTCGTCGTACGCGTGCCCGATGGCAAGCTTGCGCCGCGCGTGCATGCGGAGGATCTCCGCCGCGAGCTTCAGGACGGCGTCTTTGACCTTGGCACGACGCAGCTCCCAGGTGCCGCCGCCGAGCTTGTCCAAGCGCGGCTTCGTTTCCCCCTCCGCGCGGTACGGCGCCAACAGATCGAGCCTCCACACCGGGACGTAAAGCTTCTCTGCGTCGCGATACTCGATGAGCACGAAGTCCCCCGCGCTCTCGCCGAGCGGCATCCGCGACAGCCCGCGGTAGATGCCGATGCCGTGCCGGGCGTGCACCACGAGATCGCCCCGATTGAGCGTGCCGAGCGAGCCAGCAACGACCTTGCGGAAGCGAGAGGCCACGCTGGGGGCCCGCTCTCGGAGCTTCTCGCCGAAGACCTCGTCCGCCGTCACGTAGGCGAGGTCCGGGGCGACAAAACCTTCGGGGAGGTCGCCAGTGACCAGCGCCACGGTGCGGTAGGCGGGTTCGCTCGCGAGCGTGAGCCCGTGCGACTCGAAGAGGGCCCGGATGCGGTCGGCCCGGGTGCGATCGTCGGCGACGAGCACGACCGTCGCCCCCGCAGCGGCGAGCGCGCGCAACCCGTTCACCGCCGGAGCCAGCTCGCCCGTGTGCCCGACGCGCAGACCGGAGACCTGCTGCGTGCTCCAGGTGGAGCCGGTCATGCTGATGGGACGGGCCTCGCGGAGGTTTTGGAGCACCGCCTCCGGCGCGGCGTAGCGCTCCTCGGGACGCACCAGCGGCTGGTCCTGGGGAGAGATCGCGTCGAAGCGTCGGGTGAGGTCGGCGTGGGCGTGGTGGAGGGCGGCGGCGACGAGCTCGGGCTCCAGCACGAAGAGCGGGGAGGGGAGCGCGACCAGCGAGCACGGGGCCAGCGCGGGGAGGTAGTCCTCCGCCGAGGCGAACCAGATGCCCGCCCGAAGGTCCTGCAAAAGCGCCCGTCGGTCCTGGCCTACGACTCCCCGCGCGTTGGCGACGCCGTGGACATACGCCGCCACGCGTTCCGCCGCGTCGCCATCGAGGAGTGCTTCCCGCGCGCCCAGGAGCCGCGTCGGACCCCGCACCGCCTCGATCTCGTCGTCGAACCAGCCGACGCGCGTCGGGCGCTCGTTCCCCAGGCCCCACACCTCGAGCGTGCCGCCGCGGAGCGCCACCGTTCCCGGCTCTGCGACATGCGGCGCCACGAGGTAGCCGGCGCTCACGAGCCAGCGGAGCAGCGCCTGCGGGGAGGTGACGAGTCCCGGGGACAGCGTGCGTTCGACCAAGGGCGGCACCTGGGCGAGGAGCGCGGCGGCCTCGGCCACCACCAGGACGTCGGTTCTGGCGCGGGCGAGGATGCGGGCGTGGGCACACCCGGGGTCGCGGACGTTGCCGTCCCAGTAGCGGCCGTCGTCTGCGGGGTAGGCGACTAGCTGCCGGTCGGGCGCGTAGAAGCGCAGGGCCCGCAGCATTCGGTCGAGCGCGCGGGAGTCCGGCACCACCACCGTCGCCGGACCGGTCGCAGCAACGCGGGCGAGCGCCCAGGCGGGCGCGCTTCCGGCCAGACCATACAGAGCGTCATCGCGACTTAGTCCCGTGAGGAAGCGGGACACCTGCCCCCTACTCCTCCGCCAAGACCGAGCCCTTGCACGCCTCGGTGATCACCGCGACCCCGTCTTCACACTCGGCGGGTGCGCCCTCGTCCAGGCAGTAGCGGTCGCCCTCGGCGGTCTCGAAGATCTCGCCAGAGGGGCACGAGTCGCCTTTGACATCGGTCAACGCGCACGCGAGTGAGGCGACCCCCAAGAAGAGCATGATCGGGGCGAGTTTCATGGTGCTTGGTCCTGTCCGCCTTTGGTCGAGTAGGGGTTCTCATGGGTCGATGTGGGCAAGGCGACGGCCGATCCGGCCGGCTCCGCCCCCAGTGCGGCCTTTCGGAAAAGGTCCAGGTAGAACTGGACCATACACAGGTCCACCAGCACCAGCACCAGGTGGTCGATGGTGCCGAGCCCGAATTTCGCCCAGACCGGGAGCACCGGCATCACGAAGACGATGCCCAACTGGAACCACAACCACCAGCCGAGAAGGAACACCAGCATGGTCCCGACGATGGCGCGGCGCCGAACGGAGGTCAGCCGCGCGCTGCGCCGCAGCGGGCTCCGCTCCTTGGCGTCGAGCGTGGCGATGGCATCGACAAAGGCGAATTGGATGCCGAAGATGATGCCGGGCACGATGATGATGTTGCCGAGGACGACGGCGACGTAGGCCTTGAAGTGCGCAACGGCGACGCGCGACCAACGGTTGAGACCAAAGTTCACTGCCCCGGAAAGGGTGGCGGGCAGGCCTTTTTCGCGCTGCACCCACAGATAGATCTGCGCCGGAGCGGCCCACGCGCCAATCAGGAGCGCCCAAAAACACGCCAGCAGCGCCTGGAGCATGGTGGCCGCGATGAGCTGCATCTTGGGGTCGCGAATGTCGGTCTGGGCGACGGTCACGGTCCCAATCATATCGGTCAGCCAAAAGCCGAGGCCGCCCGAAATGGCTGCAATCACCAACGCAATGTGGAGGTTGGCGAAGAACACGGAGAACGCGTTCTTGAGCACCGTGGGCACGGAGATGCGCTCGGTCTCGGCGCCGCCTTGAAGTATCCAGAGGAGGAGGTTCATCGGGGCAGCGGCTAACACTCTTCTTTGGAGGGGGAAGGGCCTGCGCCCCTTGCCCTACCGCGGCACCAACTCGGGTCCAACCGCCCCCAGCCGCCGCAGGTCCGCGACGTCGTCCACGCCGAAGCCCAACTCCGCCAAAACTTCGTCCGTGTGCTCGCCCAGACGCGGTGGGGGCCGCATCGACTGCAACGCCAACGGAGGGGCCGGGAGTCGCCATCCGCCCACCTCGATCTGCTTCGCGGCGGGATGCGCCAGCGATGCGGCGACGCTCAACGCCGGGCCGCAAGGGACGCCCGCCGCGGAAAGCCGGGCTTCCCACGTCGTGACCGCGCCGGCCCCGAGACGAGCGGTGATGGCCGCATCAAGTCGAGCTCGATCAGCCACCCGCTCACTCAAAGAGCCCCAACGCGCCTCGTCCGGCAGGTCCAGCGCCTCCCTTAGTCTGTGCCACAGCCCGTCGTTGGCACAACAGATCGCCAACCACCCGTCGGCGCAGCGGTAGAGATTGTACGGCGCGATCGAGGGGTGGGCATTGCTGGGCGTCGGCGGCGCAGACCCCGCATTGAGCGAGGCGCTGGCGTAGTAGGCGAGCAGCGCGTGCTGCACGTCGAGCATCGAGAGGTCGAAATAGCGTCCGAGGCCGGTTTGCTCGCGCGCCAGGAGCCCGAAGAGCACCGCCTGGACCGCCACCTGTGCGGTCGCGAGATCGGCGATGCTCGGACCCGCCTTCGCCGGGGGATCGCCGGTCAGCGTCGTGATCCCCCCGACGCTCTGGAGGACCAGGTCGTAGCCGGCTCCGTTGTTGTCATCTCCGAACGCACTGATGCTCACCCACACCTGTCGCGACCCCCGCATGGTCGCGCCCAGCCCGAAGCGCTCCATCACCCCGGGTCGGAAGTTCTCGATGATGACGTCGGCGCTCTCGATCAGCCGCCTCGCCACCCGCTGGCCAGGCTCGGTCCGCAGGTCGAGGGCGATCGAACGTTTGTTCCGGTTTGTACAGGCGAAGTAGACACTCTCCCCGCGGACTATAGGGTGGAAACCGCGGGTCTCGTCCCCCGTCAACGCCTCGACTTTGACGATGTCGAAACCCTGGTCGCCCAGCGTTTGGGTCGCCCAGGGACCGGCGAGCACGCGGGTGAAGTCCGCGACGCGGAAGGCCATGGCGCAGCCCCTAACGCCGGGTGACGTTGGCGGCGTGGACCCTTCCCCCGCCCTGGTGCTCGGCGCCTTCGAGCTACAAGCGCACATCGCCACCGGCGGTATCGGCGAAGTGTGGCGTGCGGTGCACACCGCCACCCGGGTGTCGGCGGCCGTCAAGCTGCTGAGCGAGGCTTCGGCTCGGGATCCCGCCGCCCGAAGCGCCCTTCGTGCCGAGCTGCGGGCGGCGGCGGGGCTCGATCACCCCAATATCGTCTACGTCTACGGCACCGGCGAGGTGAGCGCCGCCGTCGCCTCCCAAAGCGGAGGCGGGCTCGCGGCGGGCACCATGTGGATCGCGATGGAGTACGCCGACGGCGGCACCCTTCGCGATCGCGCGGGAACGATGATGTGGGCGGCGGTCCAGGACGCGCTTGGAGACGTGCTGGCGGGTCTCGCGCACGCTCACGCCCGCGGGCTGGTGCATGGGGACGTGAAGCCCGCCAATCTGTTGGTCGGGGGCGCTCGCCCTGGCGTGAAGCTGGGCGACTTCGGGCTGGTCCGCGCAGTCGAGGGTGAGCATTCTGGGCGTGCCGACGGTGGCTGGGGCACCCCCGGCTACATGGCGCCCGAGCGCATCGCCGACGGTTTTGGGCCGCTAGGGCCGTGGAGCGACCTGTACTCGTTCGGCTGCACGGCTTGGGTCCTTTTGACGGGCTCGCCACCGTTTGTCGGCAGCCCCGAGGCGGTGCTCGAGCAGCATCTATCGTCCTCCCTGCCTGCGTTTCTGCCGGTCTTGCCGGTGCCGGAAGGGGTCGAGTCTTGGCTGCGTCGACTGCTCGTGCGTGAGCCGTCGCACCGGCTGCGCCACGCGGCGGACGCGGCCCGGATCCTGAAGCGGCTGCCGGACGTGGCGGCGCCCGGACCCGAGCGGAGCATGCCCCCCCGCCCGGCGCTGCCAGCGGATGTCACGCTCCGCGTGTCCCACTCGGCCCGGCGCTGGGAGGTGGGGTCCCCCCAGGAGAGCGCTTCGCCGGCCACACGGGGGCCCTTCCCGGTCCGGCCAAGCGCGCCGCGCTCGATCCCCCAGGTGCTCGCGGGCGCGGGACTCGAGCTCTTGGGGCTGCGGTCGTACCCGGTGGTGGGCCGCGCCGCGGAGCAGGATTTCTTGTGGGCACGCCTTCGCGAGGTGGCGGAGGGTGGCACCACCCGCGCCGTCATCGTCCGCGGTGCCAGCGGCGTCGGCACCTCCCGACTTTCGCGCTGGCTGGTCGAGTCGGCGGCCGAGCTGGGCGTCGCGCGACCGATGTCGGCCTGGTACGGCGCGATGGCCGGCCCCGCCCGCGGGCTCCGGCCCGCCTTCCGTCGCGCGCTGCGCATTCCCGGGCCGCAGCGTGAACTTACGACCGAGGCGGTGCGCGAGGCGGCCCCCGGGCTCGATGAGTCCGATGCCGCCGCGCTCGCAGCGTGGTTGTCGCAGGCGGCGCGGGCCGGCCCCAACCCCCGCAATGAGCGGCTGACCCTTTTGCGCCGGGTGCTCCGGGCGATGGCAGAGTCGCCGCCGCCCATCGGTGAAGGTCGGCCGATCGTTTTTTGGATCGACGGTGCCGATCAAGGCAGCCTCGATGCCTTGGCGCTGGTGCAGAGCCTCCTGGGCAGGCCGGTACCCGTGCTCTTTGTCGTCACGCTGACCGAGGAGCTGCTCGCCGCCGGTTCGCTGGAGGCGGCGATGCTGGGTGACCTGCGGGAGCTACCCACCGTGGACGAGCTGCGGGTTGGCGCGCTGGGCGAGGACAGCTGCCGTGCCCTGCTCATCGAGTACGTGGGGCTGGATCCGGACGTCGCGGCGTCGGTCACCCGGCGCACCGCGGGGAACCCCCTGTTCGCGCTTCAGCTCCTCGGCGACTGTGTGCGCCGTCGCCTGCTGGAGACGGGGCCGTCGGGGGTACGGTTCAGCCCCGGCGCCCAGCTTGAGCTGCCGGCCGACCTCGAGCGGGTGTGGGTCCTGCGGCTGGATTCGGCCGGCGAGGGGTTGGCCGCCGCGCAGTCGCACGCGGTCGAGGTGATGGCGGTGCTTGGCGATCCCGTCGACGAGTCCGAGTGGCTGGCCGCCTGTGCCGAGGCAGGCCTGACCCCTGCCACCGAGCTGGTGGAGCGGCTCGAGTCCGAGGGCCTGCTGGCGCGTGTCCTCGGCGACACCGCCTGGAGTTTCGTCCACGCCATGTTCCGCGAAGCCCTGGTGCGCCGCGCCGCGAGGGGCGGGCGGCTCGACGGCGCCCACCGCGCCTGCGCCGCGATGCTCTTGAGGCGCAACGTGCGCGAAGCCAGCCAAGGTATCGGTCGTCATCTGCTTGCCGCGGGCGACCTCGGCGGTAGCCTCGCGCCCCTGGCCATCGCCATCGAGGAACGCATCCTCGCGCGCGAACTGCATGCTGCTGCCGAGCTGCTGGAGCTGCGCGGTGACGCGCTCGCGCGCATCGGCGTCGCGATGGATGACGCACGCCAGGCCGAACAGCGCTTTCTTCACGCGCTGCACGCACAACTGGCGGGGAAACTGGAAGCAGCCGAGGCCCTCCTCGGTAGCCTGATCTCGGACGCCGCCAGCAAGGGTTGGGTGGGCGTCCACGCGCGGGCCTTGTGGCTGCGTGGTCGCATCGCCCGCCGCCGGGGAGACTTCGAGGCGTCGGCCGACTCATTCGCGGACGCTGCGTTTTTCGCCTCATCGGCCGGGGACCGCCGCACCCTCGGGCGGGTGCATGCCGAGCTCGGTGATGTCCTGCTCGAACGCGGGGAGTGGGGCTCCTCCCGCCAGGCCTTCGACACGGCCCTTCCCATCTTCGAAGCGCTCGACGACGCGGTTGGCCTCGGAGAGGTCCACATGGGCAAGGCCCTTTTGTGCCTTCGCCAAGCGTGTGACATGGAGGCCGAAGGCCATCTCATCGCCGCGCTGTCGTGCTACCGACGGGCCGGAAACCGCATCGGGCAGGCGCGGGCGGTCAACCTCCGCGGGGATGTCCTGCGTCAGGCCGGGCGGGTCGATGAGGCGGCTGACGACTATCGGGCCGCAATCACCATCCTGGAGGCGCTCCAGAGTTGGATGGTCGTCGTCCCCCAGGTCAACCTCGGGCTCTTGATGATCGACGCTTCGCGCTGGGCACCGGCACGGGTGCACCTCGTTTCGACGCTGGACGATCTGTCGCGACACCCTTTCCCGGAGGCCGAGCTGTGCGCGCGGCTGGGTCTGCTTACGGCGGGGTTTGCGCTCGGGGACGACGCCCTGTGCGGCGCGCAGCGCGGCCCGATCTCTGAGCTGCTGACGGCGACGACACCGCGGACGCCAGAGGTGTGCCGGCTCATCGCCGGTTCTCGGTCTCAGGCGCGGGCGGCGGGGCGGGAAGAGCTGGTCGCCTGGCTGGAGCCCGCTGGATAGGCGTGCGTGCCGCGAAGCCGGCGAGGATCAATGGAAGACCACGAACGCGGGCGCGACGCTTTCCCGGACGAAGACAGCTACCGCCTGCACGCGCTGCGTCACAGCACCGCCCACATCATGGCCGAGGCGATCGGGGTCGTGTTTCCCGGCGCCCACTTCGCCTTCGGTCCCCCGGTGGAAGACGGATTCTACTACGACGTGGCTGTGTCGCGACCGATCGTGGAAGGCGACCTCGCCGCCATCGAAGAGGCGATGAAGGCCGTCGTCAAGCGAAACAGCGTTTTCGTGCGCCGGAACGTCGACCATGCCGAGGCCGCAGAGATCTTTGCCGGTCAGCCGTACAAGCTCGAGCACATCGCCGCGCTTCAGGCTCCACTCGGTACCTTCGATCAGGGCGGGTTCACGGATCTCTGTAACGGCCCGCACGTGATGCGGACCGGCCAGTGCAAACACTTCAAGCTGATGAAGCTGGCCGGGGCCTACTGGAAAGGGGACGCGACGCGGCCCATGCTTCAGCGGGTCTACGGCACGGTATGGCCCACCCGCGAGGCGCTGGACCAGTACCTTTTCCGGTTGGAGGAGGGGAAAAAGCGTGACCATCGCCGCGTGGGCCAGGCCATGGGCCTGTTCATGACCCACGAGTGGGCGCCGGGCGCCACCTTCTGGTTGCCCAAGGGCGAGGTGCTGTACCACACCCTCGCCGAGTCGATGCGCTCGTTGCTTTTGACGGAAGGCTACGTTTCCGTCCGCACGCCGATGCTCTTCGAGAAGAACCTGTGGGAGACCAGCGGGCACTGGGCCCATTACCGGGACAACATGTTCCGCATCGACAAGCAGGAAGAGGGGGAGGAAGAACGGCGCACCTACAGCCTCAAGCCGATGAACTGCCCCAGTCACATGCTCATCTTCCGCAGCACCCGTCGCAGCTACCGCGAGCTGCCGTTGCGCATCCACGACCAAGGCGTCTTGCACCGCGACGAGGCCAAAGGCGCGCTCGGCGGGCTCACCCGCGTCCGGCAGTTCGCCCAGGATGACGGACACCTTTTCTGCATGGAATCGCAGATCGAGAAGGAGGTCAGCGATCTGATCGGGCTGGTGAACCGGGTTTACGGCGCGCTGGGCCTCGGCTACCGCGCGAAGCTCTCCACGCGTCCGGCCGACAAGCTCGGCGACGACGTGCTGTGGGACCGTGCCGAGGCGTCGTTGGAAAACGCGCTCAAGGCCAACAACCTGGAGTGGACGGTCAATGCCGGCGATGGCGCCTTCTACGGGCCGAAGATCGACTTCGACGTCATCGACGCCCTGGGCCGGTCCTGGCAGTGCGCCACCATCCAGTTGGATTACCAGCTGCCGCTTCGATTTGAGTTGTCTTATGTTGGGCCCGACAATATGCCACACGCGCCGGTGGTCATCCACCGCGCGATCTTCGGCAGCTTCGAACGCTTCATCGGCATCCTCATCGAACACTACGCTGGCGCTTTCCCGGCGTGGTTGGCCCCCGAGCAGATCCGGGTGATGACCGTCTCCGAACGGTCGGCGGCGTGGGGCGCCGAGGTCGTGGCCACCCTCCGCGCCGCGGGTCTGCGCGTCCACTTCGACGACGGCGACGAGAAGGTCGGCGCCAAGATCCGCGAGGCCCACGCGCACAAGCCGGTGTGGCAGGTCGTCGTGGGCGAGCGGGACGCTGAAAGCCGCACGGTGTCGGTGAAATCGCGGGAGGCGGACCTCGGCGCCATGCCGGTGGGCGCCTTCGTTGATCACGCCCTCGCCGAGTCCCGGCGCCCCTTCGGATGAACATCGTCCAGGTCTCCGCAGAGCTGGCTCCGTGGTCCAAGACCGGCGGGCTCGGCGATGTGTGCGGAGCCCTGCCGCAAGCGCTGGTGGCGCGGGGGCACCGGGTCCTGGCCATCGCGCCCCGGTACAAGGCCTACGAGTCGGCGTGGGACACCGGAATTCGTGCGCGCATCCATCTTTTCGGTCACACCCACGAGGTGGCCTATTTCCATCTGAATCAAGGGGGGGTCGACCACCTCTTCGTCGATCATCCCAGCTTCCGTCGGCCCGGCATCTACGGGGACGACCAGGGCACGTACGGCGACAACCTCTTCCGCTTTGCGCTTTTGTGTCGTGCGGCGTTGGAGGCGCCCTTGCGGGTGCCGCTGGGCGGGGAAGTGCTTGGCGAGGAGGTGCTTTTCCATTGTAATGACTGGCACACTGGGCTCTTGCCGCTCTTCTTGGAGGGCATCTACCGTTCGGCCGGGCGATATCCGCTGGCGCCGGCGGTGCTCGCCATCCACAACGCTGGGCATCACGGGGTGTACGACGCGCACGAGTTCGCCGGGCTCGACGTCTCCACGCGCTGGTGGCCCGCCTGCGACATGAGCGGTCGTCTCAACTGCCTGAAGGCCGGCGTGGTGCTGGCGAGCAAGCTGGTGACGGTGTCACCGACGTACGCGCGGCAGCTCTGCATGGACCACGGACACGGGCTGGAGGGCTTCTTCACTCATCGCGCGCAGGACCTGTGGGGCATCCTCAACGGTATCGGCGACGAGTGGAACCCGTCCACGGACCGCCATCTGGAGACGCCGTTTTCTGCCGATGACCTGTCAGGCAAGGCGGCGCAGAAAGCGGCGTTGCAGAAGGAGCTGGGGCTGCCGGCCCGGCCAGATGTGCCGCTGCTGGGCGTGGTCGCGCGCCTCGACCACCAGAAGGGCATCGACCTTTTGATGGCGGCGGCGCCGTGGCTTTTGCGGCAGGACGCGCAGCTGGTGATCCTCGGCAGCGGGGGCGCCGCGTACGAGGACTTCGTGCGTCGGCTGGCCCGCGAGGCGCCCTCCCGCGCGCGCGGTGTGGTCGGGTTTTCCGAGGCGTTGGCGCACCGGATCGAAGCGGGCGCCGACATCTTCCTCATGCCCTCGCGCTTCGAGCCCTGTGGACTCAACCAACTGTATTCGCTCCGGTACGGGACGGTGCCCATTGTTCACGCCACCGGCGGCCTCGCCGATACCGTGGTTACGTGGGACCCGACCACGCAAGAGGGCAATGGGTGGGCGTTCCGGGAGTTCTCCAGCGAGGCCTTCGTGTCTGCCATGCACTACGCGCTCCGGACGTGGTGGGACCATCCGGAGGCGTGGAAGCGCATCCAACAGAACGGGATGGCTCGCGATTCGGGATGGGCGCGCGCGGCCGAGCTGTATGAAGCCCTCTATCTATCAGCCTGGGGTCGGTGATCCGATGTATGGTGCACGCGTGAAACCAACCATTCTGGCGCTCGCTGCCCTCCTCCTGTCTTGCGAACAGGAATACACCGTCGTGCCTCGGGCCCCCGAGGTCGATCCCGCCGACGTCACAGAATGTGCGTTCACGCGGGTCGAGGACACCTCGTTCTACCGCTACGACTGCAACCCGGTATTCCCCTCGCGGGGGGACGACGGCAAGCCCAGCGGCGTCGAGTTCTTGGAAGATGGCGACCCCTGGGCCGACGTGCTCGGCTCGACCATCTTCAACGTGACCGAGGTTCTCGGCCACCCTTTCTACCAGCTCTGGTACACGGGGCTCGTCGATGACGGCAGTTCTTTCCCCCCGTATGCCATGGGCTACGCGATCTCGCCCGACGGCGTAGATTTCACCTCCTTCGGCGACAATCCGGTGCTGGGGCAGGGGGGGGGCAGCTCGTTTGACGCCGACTACATGTCCGGGAACCAGGTGGTGTGGGACCCCGGCAGCGCACGGTACGTCATGATCTGGCAGGGCATCAACGACGACAACGACCCCGGCAAGATCGTCAACGGCTTGGGCGTCGCGACGTCGGGGGATGGCCGCGATTGGACACGTTTTGGGAAGAATCCGGTGTTCGACTTCGGTCAGTTGGAAAATCGCGAGGTGAACTACTGCTGGCCGCTGGACCTCACCCTCGGCGAGGTCTCGGGCTACACCGGGTACATGGCGGGGGACAACGGCGGCGATCAGATCTGCGAGGTGTACCGGCTCAACGCGGGGTCGCTCGGGGATTGGAAAGCCAGTGACGACCCGGTTTTGGAGTCGGGAGAGCCGGGTGACTGGGACGACAAGGGCATGATCGCGGTGTCTGTCGCCAAGCTTGGCGAAGAACGCCATATGTTCTACGTGGGCTTCGGCGAGTGGACGCCCAATGGAAACTACATTTCCGCCACCAACGCCTTCTTGGGCATGGCCACGTATGACAATGACGACGACGAGTGGGAAAAGGCGGGGGATCCGATCCCGCTGAACCTCACCGACGCGGGCTCGGTGTCGGGTGTCGAGGCGCTCGTCGTCGGCACGCGCATTCACCTGTGGATCACCGACGACTACTCCGATGAGACCGACGGCGACTTCGATCAGGCCATCGGCTACTTCCTCTACGATCCCGAGCGCGCCGCGCTGGAGGATGAAGCAGGGGAATGATCGCGCTCGCGCTCCTCCTCGCGACGGGCTGCGGCACTTCGGGCCTCTCGACCCGGCCCCCGGTCGATTCGCTCGACACGGGCGGAGACGAGCAGGGTCCCGTGGGGATCGACGCCATCGATCCCGCGTGGAGCCTGCCCGACGAAGAAACGGTGGTCACGATCACCGGCCACGGCTTTGCCGGCAAGACCGTCGTTGAGTTCGGCCGCAGCAGCGCCACGGCGAGCGTCGTCGATGATCACACGATCGTGGTCACCGCCCCGGCCGCCGGTGTGGAGACGACGGTCGACGTCACCGTCACCTCTGACGAGGGTGCCGCCACGCTCCAGGACGGGTTCACCTGGGCGGAAGAGGAGCCCGAGGACACCGGAGGGGAAGACACCGGCGGCGACACCGGTGGCGACACCGCCAACAACAGCGGCGCAGGCAAGGTCGGCGGCTTGCTTCAGTTCCAGCTGCTTCAGATCGCGTGCCCGAGCTGCCTCAGCCTGACCAGCAACCTCCAGGTCAGCGCCCAAGCGGCCTTCCACACGCCCACCGACGACAGCTGGGTGTCCTGGCTCCCGGCCATCGGCAGCTGTGCCGTCAATCCCGCGCCCGTCGCGGCCGCCGACACCTACCAGGACGCCGGCACGCGCGCGTGGTTGGAGTACGGCCCCAACGACCATCCCGAGGTCAGCGTCGCGCTGACTGCCGGCTCCGATCGGCTCTTGGCGGCCGAAGGGCTGACCGCCGACGACTTCGTGCGCACCGCCGGCTACCGGGTGGAGGTCGCCGGGGGAGGGGACATCGACGAGTTCACCGTCGAGAACGCGGTCTACACGCCGGACTCGATCTCGACCCTCACGCCCGCGGAGATGCTGTACACCGAGCCGCGCGATGCGTTTGCCGCTGAGATCCGCAAGTCGCGCGCCGACTTTACCTGGTCCTCCAGCGGGGGCACCGCCGACTTCGCCGTCGTCATCGACGTCTACAGCGCCTCGGGCAACCCCCTCGCCCAGGTGATGTGCTACGACGCCGACACCGGTGGGATGCGGGTACCGGCGACGTACCTGGACTATCCGGCCGGCTCGCTCCTGGTCATCGGCATGTATCGCTACGCGGTGGCCAGCTACCTTCGCCCCGACAACGGCAGCACGGTAGAGACGGTCACCACCTTTGGGGTGCTCGGCACCGGCATCCTCAGCAACTAGCCCGCCCGGAACTGTCATGCGTTGGTTTCTCCCCCTTCTGTTCGCCGCCGCCTGCACCACTGAAGCGGAGATCGATGAGATCTGCGACGAGATGTGTCAGGAACTGGTGATGACCTGCGAGTACGACGCCTACCCCAGTTTTGAGTCGTGCATGCAGGGCTGCGCGTTCTCACGGGAAGAGGGCGGCAACGTCAAGCGCCAGCAAGAATGTGTCACCGAGGCGGCGTGTGACACTTTCCTCATCGTCGATTGTGAACACGATTTCGGGGCGGCGGCGGCGGAGGGGGAAGGGAAAGGGGACTGAGGGCGGTTTGGCACCGCCTTGAGGCCGAGTGGGACGTGACGGTGGCCTCCGCACTACGGTCGTCAAGGCCCTGAGGCTGCAATCTCCCGCAACGCGGACAGCACCGCATCCAGAAGCACATCCGCCGGCGCCGGCTTCCGCACTCGCCCCTGGACCAGGTCCTGGGTCAATTCCAGGATCGCCGGCTCACGACACGCGGTGTGCAACAGGGTGTAGGGCCGCCGGGTGAGCCGGCCCAGTTCGTCCAGGAGCAGGATGCCGCCGGCCTCCTGGAGCTGTTGGTGGTATTTCCGCGCGCGGGGTCCCAGCGCCTGCGGGGTGTCCCCAAGCGGCATGAAGAGGTCCATCACCAGCAGGTCCACCGGCCGCGCATGCAGCGCCGTCACCGCCGCACCGATCGTCACCGCCGTCTCCGCCTCGGCGACGCCCGCGCTCTGGAGCGCCAGCGCACAGGCGCGGACGTTTTCGGGATCGTCGTCTACGAAGAGGACGCGGGGCCTGGGCATCGACCTTAGGCCTATCCCCCGTTCTGCTTCCGTGGCCCGGCGAAGAAGCGGACACCGAGCGCCTCAGCCGCGCGGAACCACACCCACGGCGGGACCAGGAGCGCCCGCCCCGGCATCAACGCTTCCCGCGTGGCTGCCGGCGCCGTCGCCATTTCTGGGAGCACCTCCGCAACCCAGCGCGGGCCGTCCACATCGAGCACCAATTGCGTCCAGGGGTCGCACATGGCTGGCAAGAAGCGGGAGATCCACTGGACGGTCTCCTTGGTGGCCGGTTCCCGTTCGATGGCAGGCGTCGCAAGGCGGAGGTTGCCACCGGGGGTGTCAATCTCCAGGACCCGGAAGCCCAGCCCCGGCGGGCCGGCAACCAGCGCCTGGCCGACCTGGGCCTTGACGCGGGAACGAGGCGCCGAAAAGGTGCCGGGAACCTGGTTGCGGACGACCGCCTCGCGATCGATGCGCAGCTCTTCCACCTGCCCCGACACCCAGGAAACCCATCGGGCATCGCGAGCCAGCGCGTCTTCCAGGTACGACAGCTCGGCGAAGGAGCACGCTTCGAACGCACAACCGCAGCGCTTCTGCATCTCGTTGGCGAGGGCCCCGCGCTGCATGTCGGTCAGTGGGCGGGCGTTGTTGAAGAATTCGTTGCCCAGGAGCACCCAGCGCTCGTTCTCGCGGAGGTGCCGGCTCTGCCCCAAGAGGGCGTCGACCGCGCGGGTGTCGAGGTCTTCGTCGCGCGTCAACGCGAGCATCGTTCCGACCGCGAGGTGTTGGCCCTCGCCGGCGAACGTGAGCCCAAGGGCCTGATGGACGCCCTCGGCCTCGGTGTGGGTGACCACGACACGTTCCGGCTCGGCCTCGGCGTGAGCCCCGCGTGCGAGCGCCCAGATGCGGTCCGAGACGTAGATGCCGTGCTCGTGCATCGCTTCGTTGAGCGCGCTGAGATCAGCCTTTTCTCGCTGAAGGCCGCCGAACAGGCGCCGGAAGAGCCCCTGATCGGCGATGAGCTCGCTCGCCCAGCGCTCGCCGGTCTCGGTCCAGTCGCGCAGGCCGTCCCGGTCCTGATCGGCCGACCAGGTGGCCGCCATGAACGCCAGCAGGTGGGAGACCTGGCACCGGAAATACGGCCCCGGTGGGAAGGCGAGGCGCTGGTGCACCCACTCGCGCAGGTGCGCCGGCAGGGGCCGCGCCCGATCCCTGATCAGGTTCTCCTCGGCGCTGCCAAGCTTGCCGTCGGACCACGCGACGACCAACATCGGCAACATTCGCAAAAGCGCCGGCTCGGGGTCGGCGAAGCCCAGGTCACGCCACAACCGACGATCGAGGGACGAGAGCAGTTCGGAAGGACGGTGCGACAAGCGGGTCCGGGGCGGAGTTGCCCAGGCTGGGGCGGGGGTGTAGAACGCCGCAGCGTCTACCTCCCGGGCCTCCCGGAGCGGCGTCGAGGTAGCATGTCGCAGCGCACGGGTCGAATCGGCTGGTTCCTCGTCTGGGCCGTCGTCTTCTGCGACATCGGCACCTCGGTGTATTACGTCCCAGGCATCCTCTACGGCACCACGGGTGACCGGGCAGGATTCTTCGTTGTCTCTACGCTTGTCGCGTTTGTGCTGTTGGCGATCAAGTACGTCGATGTGACCCGTCGTTTCCCCGGCGGGGGCGGCGTCGTGTCGGTCGCGGATGCCGCTGCGGGCCCCTGGTGGGGTGGACTCGGCGGTCAGCTGATCATGGTGGACTACTTTTTGACAGTGGCCATCAGCGCGATCGCCGGCCTCTACTACATCGACAGCGTGGTCCACCTGGGAGGGAACGTCCTCCCGGCCACCCTGGCCGCGCTGGCCGTGCTCGCGCTGCTGAACATCGTCGGCATCAAAGAGAGCGCGATGGTCAGCCTCGGCCTCGCCGTCGCGGCGCTGGTCGTGGACATCGGGGTGATTGGCGCCGTCTTCATCAACGCGCCGCCTGGCCTCTGGGGCCACTTCCTGGATGAGTTGTCCAGGCTTCCTGAGCTTACTCCCTGGCAGATGCTGGTCGGGTATTCCGGCGCGTGGTTGGCGTTCTCCGGGCTGGAGTCCATCTCGCAGCTGTCGCCGGCGATGCGCGACCTCAACGAGACGCCGCGAAAGGGCATGTTGGCGGTGGTCGCCAGCGTGCTCATCACCGCTCCTTTTCTCACCTTCTTCTCGACGCTTGTGTTGTCGCCTGCGGTCAAGGACCACGAATCGGAGCGCTTCATCTCCGAGCTTGGCGCTGTCGTCGGCGGCGACTGGCTCAAGCTCGCGGTGGTGCTCAGCGCGTCGTCGTTGCTCCTTTTTGCAGCCAACACCGCGATCATCGGAAACTACCACGTGATGATGGCGTTGGTACGACGGCAATTACTGCCCGCGGCACTGGGAGCGCTCTCGCAGCGCTACCAGACGCCTTACCGCGCCGTCATCCTCTCGGTCGCGGTTCCCGCGCTCATCCTGGTCGTCGCCAAGGGGAGCATGACGCTCCTCGGTGAGCTGTACGCCTTTGGCCTGCTTGGCGCGTTCATCCTGACCAGCGTGGGCATGGATATCCTCCGCTGGCGAGACGGGAAGCGGGGATTCGGGATGGCGCTCGGCATCCTGACCTCCGTGCTGGTGGCCGTTGCTTTCGGGGTGAACCTCGTGGCCAAGCCGCATGCGACGGCCTTCGGCGGTGGCCTCGCCGGTCTCGGCATGCTTCTGGCGTGGATGACGCGGTCCGGCCGGTTGGACCGCCTGATCGAGTCGATCCCGCGGTTGTCGCCCCCCCGCGAGGTCGATGTCACCGAGACCTCGTTCCTGACCCTGGACAAGGCCACCGCCGCGTTGACGGCCGAGGGTCCCAACAACGTGCTCGTCGCGAGTCGTGGCGCCACCCGCAAGATATTCAAGGAAGCCGTGGACCGGGCGCGGAGTCGCGGCCTCGACAGGGTGTACGCGATCTACGTCGACGAGGTGCCGGGACTCTTCTACCCCCAGCTCGCGCACCCCACCCCGGAGGGGCTCACCGTGCTCGAAGCGGCCTCGTTGGCGATCGAGTCGATGGGCATTCGCTGCGTTCCCGTCTGGACGCTGTCTCACTCGGCGGCGGAATCGGTTGCGGAGGCGGCGGAGTCACTTCGGTGCGACACCGTCGTGATCGGAGCGACCCAGCGCAACTTCCTCTGGGCCACCCTGCGCGGCAAGTTCATCGGTGACCTTTTGCGTCAGCTTCCGCAGCACATCCGACTGATCGTCGTCGGGTAGGCCTCGGCGTATCGCTCAGAGGCAGCCAGCGAGCGTACAGGCGAACGAGGCTGCGTCGCCGTATTCGGCGAAGGTGTTGGCCGGGAGGGCGAGGTCGTAGGGGCGGTTGTCGTCGGCGCTGCCGTCGGCGCCAAAGTCGCAGTTCTCCGCGACGAAGCTGGGGCTGTCCGTGAACTGGCTGGAGACGAGCCGGATCGCGTCGCCGTTGGTCACGTGGCTGTCCACCGTGCCTCGCAGGAAACCGGCGGCACCGGGGGTTGTTCCTGTGCAACTGGCCGTCGCGCCGAAGTCCAGCTCCAGCGCACTCCCATGGTAGTAGGCGTAGTTGTCGGTAAAGAGCGAATCCGTCAGGGTGAGTTGCGCTCCCGCCGCGAGGATTGCGCCGCCGTAGTGTGTGGTCGCTCGATTTGCACTGACAGAAACACCGTTAAGCGTCAGCGCGCCGCCAGCGACATAGATGCCGCCGCCCGAGCCGGCGGTGTTACCCGAGATGGCGCCGCCGACGATGTCCACCGAACAGCCCTCCAACGCGGCCATGGCGCCCCCGGCTGCGGCGCTGTTTTCCGAAAGCACCACGTTGGAAAGGGAGAGTTCAGCTCCCGCCACCTCGCAATTCAAGCCTCCGCCAAACCGCGTCGACAGTCCGCCCGTGACCGTCAAGTCGCGCACGGAAACTGTGCCGGCCGCGGCAACGGTGATCACCGAGCCGGCCGCCCCGCCGTTGAGCACCGCGCCGTCCGCGCCCACGAGAGCGACGTCGCCGACGGTGCTGATGAGGGTGTACCAGGTGCCGCCGCAGAGGCGCACCTCGCCCTCGTCGAAGGTCAGCGCGCTGGCCGGAGCAGCAATCGCGACCGACTCGGTGATGTCCTCCCAGGCGCCGGCGTGAAACCAACTCACCGCTGGTCCCGTCGAACATGGCTCGCTGTCGCTGTCGCTGTCGCTGTCGCTGTCGCTGTCGCTGTCGCTGTCGGTATCGGCGTCCGTGTCCGTATCGGTGGGCGCAGCGGTCTCCCCCCTCGGGGTCTCGGCGGTGCAAGAGGCGAGGGTCAGCATGAAGACGTGAAGAGTCATCGGGCGCTCCGCGGTTGGCGATACACGTTCCTACCCGGGGTCGGGGCGGTTGATACCCCCACTCAACCCCCAATCGCGACCGCGAGCCCACGCAGGCTCGCATGTTAGCTACGCCGCCGATGTCCGCGCCCGCTCCGCACCGCCTGCTTTTTGTCTGCACCGCCAACATCTGCCGGTCGCCGATGGCCGAGGAGCTGGCCCGACTCTACGCGGCCCGCCGTGGTTGGTGGGTCGAGGCGCGCTCGGCCGGCACCCACGCACGGTCGGGCGATGACGCCGCGCCCAACTCGCAGCGCGCCATCAAGGACCTCGACGGCGACCTCACCCAACACAAGAGCCAGCCGATGAGCGCGGAGCTCGTCGCCTGGGCCGACCGCATCTTGGTGATGGAGTTGCGGCACGCCCAGCTCGTCCGCGCCGAGTTCCCCGAGGCCGACAGCAAAGTCCAGCTCCTCGGCACCTTCGGCGGCATGATGGAGCTAGGTGATCCGTACGGCAGCTGGATCTTCAAGTACCGAAGCAGTCGCGATGATATTCGCCGCAGCGTCGAGGGTCTGCTGGACCGGATGCCGCCTCGGGTGAGGTAGCGGGGGGAACCATGTCCCCGTGTGCCGGCTCCGGCTCTGCAGCCGCCATGGCCGTCACCGCCCCCGCCCCGGGCTCCACCGCTGCCACCCCCACCGGCGCCCGCACCCCGCCCCGCGCCGCGCACCCCACGACCGACCAACGTCAGACCCCCCCCCTCACTCCACCACCTTCGCCCTGGTCGCCGCGATCGTCGTGAGCACATCCTCCTCGGGTGTGCGCCCATAAATCACCAGCCCCCCGTGATCAGCGCGGAGCTGCCTCGCTCGCAGCGCGTACGCTTCGGCCCCCGCCAAGTCTCCGTTGCCCAGCGCCGCCTCGGCGTGGTTGGTGTTCCACCGATACAGGTTGCTGACCAGGACGATGCTCTTGGTGCCGACGATGTGGGCGTCGGGCTCGGCCGGGTACAAGTCCTTGCCGAGGCTCTCCATGCCGACGACGACGTTGGCGACGATGTTGTCGCGGATGTCGCGCTCGCTCCACGGCTGGTAGAGCCCCGCCGCCTGCACCACCTCCGCGGTGGCCCAGCTACCACCGCGGCCGGAGGAGTAGTGGTCTTGTTCGATGAAGAATCCGTCGCCGAGGACGGCGGGCATCACCGCGCCGTGACGGTCACGCTTCGGAGGGGCGGCGAGCTCGGTGGTCTCGATGAAGAGGGCTGGCTCACCCGCCGGACCTTCGTAGCGCACGTAGGTGTGCTGCACGGCCGGCAGCACCTCCATCTTGAGGTCCAGCCGCCTCGCCACATGCAGAAAGAGGTAGCTGAGCTGGTCGCAGTCGAGGTGGATGGTCTCCGGCAGGGCGTGCAGCTTCGGGTCGAAGCTGCGCGAGAAAAGGGACTCGGGGTAGGCGATCACGCGGTGATGGCGAAGGGAAGCCGCAATCCACACCGGCAGCTCTTTGCCTGCGCCCTCGGCCCACAGCGCGGCCTCTGCCGCGACCGGATCGGCCTTGCCGGTAAAACTGGCCAAGGACCACGCAACATCGTCGGCGACACCATCGGCCATCCGCAAGACCAGCTGGCGGTCCAGCGGGGTCCACTTCGCTTCGTACTCCAGGTACCAGTAAAGCGGGCTCCCGGCGTACGGGAACGCAGTTGGCGTCTCGACAAAACCGCTGCCGAAGGGGTTGCGACCGGCCAGGACGCCGCCGACACGAACCTGGGCGCGCTCGAACGCCTCCGGGTAGACCATCGCCAGCACAATCGCGCCGATCGGGACGGCGGCGACCATGTACAAGACGGGGAGCATCCACCCGTTCTTCGCGCGCGGTTCGCGGGAAAATCCGTACTCGCCGGACTCGAGCGCCTCAGCGGTCAGGCGGTTGGTCTCACGATCGGCCGCCTCGCGCGCTCGGGCCACTTTCAGCACGCCAGGGGCGCTTAGGGCAACGATCGGCAGCGCCAAGGCGGCCCACCCCGGCGCAAACACCGCCAGCGCCGAGAACATGCCGTTCCCCATCAGCCACAGTCCCCAGATGCCGGCGACAAACGCCAGTCCCAGGAGCGAGAACAGGCCCCCGAAAAGCGCCCAGCGTCGCGGATAGGCAAGCTGCGTGCTGATGGAGATCGCGGCGGCGCCCGTGGCCGCGTGCATCAGGGGGATGGCGGACTGCCACTCCTCGCGGAAAGTGACCACCCACCAGACCTGGCCGCCGGCGAAGACCGCGCTGAGTCCGGCGGTGAAGAGCAAGAAGTCGCCGACCTTGCTGAGCAGGTCGAGCTCAAGGGGGGCATCGTCATGCGGCGGCATCCCCGCCGGTAACTCAGCCCGCAGCGCGGGCCGTGGCGCCCTGTCGGAAGCGCTGGACCGTGGCCACCGAGTGAAGCCGCCCGCGGCCCAGCAGGTCCTCGACCAGGGCGTCGAACGCGCCTTGATCGGAGGGGTCGCCCATCGCTGCGACCTCGATGTCATCGAGCTCAACGTGCACGTCGAGCGCGGCGAGGTTGTCGCGTACGTCGTCGCGGCCGGGGTCCAGCATGTAGGCGCGCCGGGCGGCGTCGGCGGCCCGATCGGCCCGGCCCGCGGCGCTCCAGACCACGGCGACATCGGACCACGCCCGGGCGGCCCACGGGTACGCTTTCACCAACTCGACGCCGATGCGCAGCGCACCCGGCCAGTCTTGCTGCGCGAATCGGCGCTGTAGTTCGTTCGGACCCGCTTGTGGCTTGCCGGCCCGGCACACCACCACCCAGTGATGGGCGAGGCGGACGAGGCGGTCAGGGGAGAGCTGATGCACGCCGTCCAGCTCAAAGTCGGTGGGCGCTTCGTCGTCGTCGGGAGGGGCGGGACCGTAGCCGGCGCTGCTGGGAAGCACGCGCTGCGGGACGAGGCCGACCTCATGGAGGGCAAGGAGGAAGTCGTCCGGGCGTGCGTGAAGTGTCCAGTCGGGGTGGCGGACGGCCGAGCCGAGCGCCCGGCTGATGTGGGCGAGGTTGAACAGCGTGAACACCGCGAGGCCGCCGGGTTTGAGGGCGGCGCGCGCCTTCTGGAGCACCACATCGAGATTCTCGACGTGCTCCAGGCTGCCCGTGGCGACGACAACGTCGTGTTTGTCGCGAGGCTGCCACGCCTCCAGCGTCGAGGTGACGATGTTGAATCGAGAGTGGCGTGTCGCGACGGTCTTGGCAGGATCGATCCCGCGGTAGTCGTCGGCCGGCCCGAGCATCCGCCCGAGCGTGCCGGTGGAGCAGCCGAGCTCCAGAACGCTCTCGCCACCCTCGCCGAGCACGATGTCGGCGACCATGCGGCGCCGACGGTAGCCCGGCTCGAAGGGGCGGCTGTCGCCCATTCGGCCGCTGGTGGCGCGGGCGCTCGATCGGGCCGGACGCTCGCCAGCGGCGACGCGGGCGAGGATGTCGAGGTCTTCGGCGGCCCGAGTCCTGAGCACGTCGACGGCGGCTCGCAGGCGCGCGGTCACCCGCTTGCGCTCCTCCCACGTGGCCATGACCAGCCCATCCACGCCCTCACAGCGCTCGATCGGCACGACGCGACCGCCAAGTCCGACCCGCGTCATCCACTCGAAGGTGTCCTGCTCGCAAGCGATGCCGACCGAGGGCACCTCGGCCGTGGTCGAAAAGACCAGGGCGTGCATTCGGGTGCCGAGGAACAGGTCGCACGCCCCGATTTCCCCGCGCAGCGTCGCGAAGTCGAGATCGACGGCTTCGACGACTTCCGCGTCGGCCTCCATCCCGGCGGCGATGCGCCGCGCGGCCACACGGTCGTCCTCTTCAAAGCCCCCGTAGCTGGTGCAGGTGCTGTAGAAGCGTACTTGCCCACCGGTCTCGGCCACCCAGCGGTCGGCGGCCTTGACGATTTCGGCCTCGTACCTGCCCTGGCACGCGGCTGGGTCCCGCTGGCCCGGGAATGGCCAAGAACGCACGGTGACGCCCAGGACCGGCCCGTTCCCAGCGGCCGCAGCGTTGACCCGACCGAGCACTGCGGCATCGACGCCGACCCGCACCGGGGCTCGCACGCCCAGGTCGACGACGACCTTGGCGCTGGCCTCGTCACGGACGCAAATCCACGCGGCGCCATCGAGCACTTCGCGGGCCGCCTGTCGCGACATCGGCCGCGTCAATGGACCGACCGTCTGCCCGAAGATCGCGTAGGGCTTGGACGTCCGCCGCGCCAGATGCAGGGTGGGCAGGCTGGCATTGAGCTCGCCGCAGCTGACCACGAGATCGGCGCGGGCCACGGCGAGGGCCACGGCGCGGAAGTCGGCGGCATCAATCGCGTCGACGTCATGGAAGGATGTCGCAACCGCAGGGAAGCTTGAAACCACCTCGACGCGGGCGCCGCGCGTTCGCAGCCCCTCCACCATTGCGTCGAGGATCGCGGCGTCACCGCGGTTGCTGGAGCAGTAGCTGTCGGTGATCAAGATGCGCATGGGGCTCCGGCCTAGGCCGCGAAGGCTTCGCAGACGAGGCGGCGCGCCACGACGTCGGCGTCGTGGGCAGCGGCGAGGAGGGGGGCGGCGTTGCCGAGCCGGGTCAGCTCGTCAGGTCGTCGGGCGAGCCGGACCAGCGCCGCGGCGAGGGCGTGGACGTCCCCGGGCGGGACCAGGAGCCCATTGACGCCGTGCGCAACGAGGTCGCCGACGCCGCTGATTTCGCTCGCGATCACCGGGCGCCGGAGGGCGCCGGCCTCGGCGAGTACGGTCGGGATGCCGTCCATGTCGCCGTCCGGGCTGGTGATGCACGGGGCGACAACGACATCGGCCGCGCGCATCGCGTGCATGACGTCGGCCCACTCGCGTGCCGGCCACAGCCGGAGCCCGGGCGGTGTGTGGTCGACCAGGCCTTCGGCGCCGATGATGTCGAGCTCGATGTCGGGAATGTGGGCGCGCGCCTTGGCCCAGGCCTGCACCAAGACGCCGAAGCCCTTCTTGGCTACGGGGCGCCCGACGGCCAGCACCCGGCGGAGTTGTTTGGGCGACTCCGGGGCTCCCGCCAAAAGCTCGGCCAGCGCCGCGGCGTTGGGGATGACGACCACCTTGTCGGCGGGGACGCCACGGGCCATGATGAAGTACCGGTGGAAACGAGAGATCGCCACCACACGCTGAACGGACGTCGCGACGGCGTGCCATTCTTCGGGTCGCACCGCGGCGTCACGACGGAAAAGGTCGAAGGCGTGGCCGGTGAACGAGAATGGGCGGCCGGCACGTTTGGCGAGCGGCGCAAGAACGCGAGCGCCGAAGTCGGCGAAATGCCCGTGGAGGTGATCGAACTTCGCCAGGACAGGGGCGGCGTTGGCGAGGCCGACGTGCATCGGCTCGACCGGCACCGAGTCTGGGCCCTCCCCAAAGCGGACAGCGGGGTCGCCGCGTTCGTGGGTGACAACCTGGACGTCGAATCCCAGGCGGCGGAGCGAGGCGATCTCGGCGTGCACAAAGCCCTGAGACAGGATCGGGTACTTGGCCAAGACGTAGGCGACGCTGCGCATGCTCCAACGTCGGTCATGACGACCCGACCTTGAGCGCGAGGAGCGCTTTTTCGGTTACCGTGGCGCCATGCTCTTCTCCCTCGTGTTGGCGTGCGTCGAGCCCACCCCGGAAGCCCCACCTGGCCGCGAGCCGGCCGATGCTGCGGGTGACGACACCGGCGGCGGCGACACCGGCGGCAATGTCGAGGGGGGCTGGCAGTTTCTGGTCTACCTGGTGGGCGACAACGACCTCGAAGACTGGGTCACCCATGATCTGAACGAGCTGGAAATCACCGGTTCGGGCGACGGGGTCGAGGTCCTCGTGCAGGCCGATCGCATCGATGGGTACTCAACGAAAGACGGCGACTGGACGGGTACGCGGCGGTACCGGATGGTTCCGGACGACGACACCAGGGTCGTGACCAGCCCGGTGCTCGAAGACCTGGGTGAGCTCGACATGGGCGCGCCCGAGACGCTTGCCGGCTTCCTCGACTGGGCCAGCACCAACTACCCGGCGGAACATCGGGTGCTCATCTTCTGGGATCACGGCGATGGCTGGGGCATTCAGGCGCCAGAGGCGGAGGACGACGCGGTTGCGCCGCCGCCGATGATCGGCTCGGACGACACCAGCGGCACCGACATGAGCTTTGCCGAGGGCGAGGTCGCGGCCGCGCTGACGGACAGTGTGTCCGCCCACGGTCGGTTCGATGTCGTCGGCTTTGACGCCTGCAACATGGCTTCTTGGGAGGTTGCGCACAGCCTCGTCCCCCATGCCCGCGCCATGTCCGCGGCGCAGACGACGATCGGCTTCCAGGGCTTTCAGTACGACCTTATTCTCAGGTATCTCCGCGATAATCTAGATACCACCCCCATGGCGCTGGCCGACGAGATGTCCCGGGGCGCTGTCGAGGTGGGATTGGAGGACACCCACTCCGCCACCGACCTTGACCAGCTCGGCCAAATGGATGCCGCGCTCGACGCGCTGGCCGGCGCCGTCCTTGCCGATGACGCCTTGAAGGCACCATTTTTCAGCTACCGCCGCACCACCCGCGGCGCCGACGCGGTCTGGAAAAACTGGTATCTCGACGCTGGCGACCTCGGCGCGGTCATCGAGGCCGCCGGCGATCCAGTCCTTGGCCCGCTGGGCACCACCCTCCGAAACAGCGTTGGCATCGCGGTTCCGGGGCCCTACGGCAATGAAGATTACGAGTACGCCTCAGGGCTGACGGTCTGGTTCGACCCCGACTCCGAGTACATCGACCTGTACACCGACGGCGCCGGCGCCACCTGGTCCCAGGACACTCGTTGGGGTGAGCTGATGCGGACCTACGTGAAGGAATAGTCCGACAAGCCAGTCACTTCTTCTTTTCTTTCTTGACCTTCTTCGCCGGTGCGACAGGCTCCCCCTTGCTGCTTCGGGCCAGCGCGAACTGAATCGCCGTACCGGCCGCGGCGAGGCCGAGGATCACGTAGGGGTTCCCGGGGTGTTTCACCGCCCAGGCGATGCTCCAGGCGCCGACCAGCGCGGTCAGCGGACGCAGCGCGATCTTGTAGAGCGCTGGGAATACCAGGGCGCCGAGCGCCGCCGCGACCACCGGCACCCACCACGCCACCGGCCCGGGCTGGGCCAGGGGTGTCGCGAACCATGCGAGCGCGGCGAAGAGCCCCGCACCTGCCATCCGCACCGCGATGGCGGCGACGAAGTGGCAGGCTAGCGCCCCCGCTGCCGCAAGCGCCACCGTGACCACCAAAAGCGTGGTGGTGTCGAAGTGAAAGAGCGGTTGTGCCCACGCCGCCACGTACACCCCGGCCAGCACCCCCGGGGCGACGACGAGGACACCGTACAGGCGTTCTCCCCAGCCCAGGAGCACGATGCCGACGACGAGTGCGGGGAGGCGACCGTCCAACAGAAGCGCGACGAAGGGGTCCGGGGGCGCGGGCAGGTCCATGGCCGGCCGCCTATCACCGCGGTTGGCCCGACCCGTTCCGGGTTACCGTCGCCAGATGGAGTTTCTCGGAAGCGGCATGATGACCGCGCTCGGCTGTGGCTGCTGCTGCCTTGCGGTGGTCGTGGTGGTGGGCATCGCCGGGCTGCTCGGCACGCGTCGCAAGCGGGCCGCTCCTGCTGTCGTGAGCGGGGGTGGCGCGGCGCCCCTGCGTGGCTCGGCGACGACGGCACGGCTCACGATGATGGAGGAGGCCCAGGAGGCGGAGGTGCGCCGCGAACGGGCCGATCGAGCGTTGCCGCGCGGGCCGACGCCGCCCCCGCCTCGGTCGTTACCGCCGGTTGTCCCAAGCCCCGACGCCGCGGCGCCGCGGATGGAGCCGCTCGGTGGGCTGCGCATCACGTCGCCCCCGTTGGTCAATCTCGAGCCCATCGACCTTCCGTCGGGCAGCTCGGGCGGCGGGCCGCGGGTCATCGCACCGGCCAAGACCAGCGTTCCGGACGTCGGCGACGCGGAGTAAGCGGATCGCAGCGCGCGTGGGGCGATGCTTGGGCGCTGGCCGCTTCAGCCAGAAAAGGGGCAGGACCGCATCGCGACGGGCTTCCCGCGGTCAGAATTCCAGCGTCACCCCGACGCTCGGCGCCTTGGTGTCGAGCACCAGCTCCGCCGCGGCGACGTCGGCCGTCCTACCCAGGATCGAGGTGGCGCTGACGCGGAGGGCGTTTTTCCCTTCGGCGAGCGGCACGCGCGCCGAGAACTGCCCGTCCTTGCCGGCTTTGACGACGACCGGGCGCGCGCCGCCGCTGACGGTCACCGTGGCGCCGGGCTGCGTTTGCCCCGCCATCGCGACTTCGCGCTCGCGGGTTCGCCCCGCCGACGGCCACGCCACCTGCAAAAGCAGCGACTCCGCCGCGGGCGCACGCAGCGGTGAGCCACCGGGCGCGACAATCAGGTCCTCGCCCGCGGTGAGCTCCACGACGCCGTCCACCCCTGAAACCTCGATGGCGCCTCGCTCGGCGCTGGCCGCGACCGTGCCGTCAGCATCCCTCGCCACGGTGAAGTCGGCGTCGTCGCCGCCGAACTGACGGCCACTGCTCACGACGCCCACCCGCCCGCCGCTTGGGCGCACCGTGGCTTTGACCCGCCCCTCTTCCAGCTCAAGGCGCACGCCGTCGTCGGTGATGCCCAGCACCCGCACCGACGACCGCGAATCCACGGTCACCCGGGTGCCCGCCCCGAGGCCGAGCACCGCCTGACCGCCGTTCCCGGACAGGATGCGGTCGCCCGTTTCGAGCGCGGCGCCGGCCAGGGCGGGCTCGGTCGCGCCGCCGGCGTGCTGATGCTGCACGTCGCCGGCGACGGTCACCACGCGGAAACGCTCCGCAAGATCGTCACCGAAAAGAAATCGGTAGCCGATGGCGCCAAGCGTGAAGATCAGCACCACGACGAAGAGCGCGCGCACCTCCCGACTCACCGTGCACCTCCGGCCCCGACCACAGCCACCGTCGCACGCCACGACCGTCCCGTCTCCGACTCGGCCTCGCCCAGCGCCCACCCCTCCGCGCTCAAAACCCGCCGGGCGGCCCAGAGTCCCAGCGAGCTGGCCCGCCAGTCGTCCTGGTTGTCGTGTACGCGGTCGACGTCCATGCGCATCTCGACCTCGCTGGTCTCGGGATTGACGCGCATCGTGATCCGCAACGTAGCACCCGGCGCGGCCGCGGTCCGGAGCGCCCCCAAGAGCTGGGAGAAGGCCCGCCCCAGCTCGTCGACTGCGCCTTCGATCTTGGCGGGGAGGGGGCCGTGGTCGAACTCCAGGGTCACGTCGCGTTGGCGGAACGAGCTTGCGGCCAGCGCGCAAACATCGTGAACCAGGGCGCCCAGGTCGATGATGTCGCGTTCGCCGGCAGGGCGTGGCGCGGCGGTGAAGCGGAGGAGTTGGCCTACGATTTCCTTGCAACGCAGCGCCTCACCTTCGGCGGCTGCCAACAAGTCCGCGTCGCTACTTCCAGCACGTTGGGCCTTGACCAACTGCACGATGCCCAGGATGCCTGCCAACGGGTTGTTCAGCTCGTGCGCCAGGCCCGCGCTCATCTCGGCGACGGCGGCCAGTTGAGAGGACTCGACGAGTCGGGCCTGGGCTTCGCGAAGCTGGCGGGTTCGTTCGTCGACGCGGGCTTGCAGTTCACGGTTGAACGCCTCGATCTCCTGATTCTTGGCGTCGATTTCGCTGCGGTTCGCCTCCAGGCGGTCGGTCATCTGGTTGAACGACGCGGACAGCTCGGTCAACTCCGACTTCCCCTCGACACGGAGGCGCGTGCTGAGGTCGCCCTCGCCGACTCTCTGCGCCGCCGAGCGCAAGCTCAAGACCGGCGCCGTGATGCTGCGCCCCAGCATCGTGCCCGCGGCCAGCGCCGCTACGAGCGAGACGACACCGATGTACCAGGTGGGTTGCAGCACGCGGAGCAGGACCGCGTCGGTGCCGGAAGCAGGTGCGGCCACCACCGCGATCAGGTCGCGACCCGAAAGACGCGAGGTCGCCACGACCACCTCGTCGTCCACCCGCGCGTCGGCGGCCGCCGACCCCAGGAGGGGGCGAAGCCGGGCCGGATTCACCAGCGTCGATTGGCCCGCGGCCAAAAGCACGGTACCGTCGGCGTCAACCAGCAGCGCGGCCCGGTCGTCGCCGGCCACCTGGGTCAGAAACTTCCGCAGCGGGCCCGTCGAGAGCTCGACCCCCAGCGCCATCCCATCGCCGCGCGGCGAGAGGATGGTCAGCGGGATCACCGCGTCGGCGCCGCCATCGGGGACGTAAGCCACGCCTCGCACCACGCCGACGCCAGGGGAGGGGAGCGCAGTCCTGAAAACCGCCAGCCGCTCCGCATCGACGAGGTCATGACCTTGGGCGTCGGCCTCGGTCTCGGCGTACAGCGGCGGCGCCGCGTCCTGGCCGTCAGCGTCGAGCAGAAGCGCAATCGCGACCTCAGGCAGCAGGCGCCAGGTGCTGACGAGGAAGCCGAGGCGGGCGTCGTCGGGCGCGACGTCGAGCTGGAAGTTGCCCAACTGCGCGGTGAGCACCTGTTCGCGCTCGGCAAAGGCCTCATCGAGCGAGGTGGCCAACTGCGCGGCCGAGGCGACCTGTTCACGGGTGAGCGCCGCGGTCAGCTCCTCACGTGCGACCCGACTGGCGGTGAAGGCCAGCACCAAAAGCGGCACGATCGCCGTCAACAGGATGAACAGGCGGATCTGGGCGCCGAGCCGCATTGCGCGCGCCTCTTACCGCTCGAGCGGGAAGCGCAGCTCGAAGGTGGCCCCGCGCGCTTCCCGGGGGTCCACCGTGATGAGCCCTCGGTACTTGGTCACGATGCGGTACACGATGTTGAGCCCCAGGCCGGTGCCCTTTCCGGGGGCCTTGGTGGTGTAGAACGGATCGAAGATGAGCTTCTGCTTGTCGGCGTCGATGCCGGGGCCGTTGTCGGCGACGGTGGCCCACACGTGGTTTCCGGTGCGGCCCGCCGCGATGCGGACGACGCCCCCTGACTCCGTTTCCGACGACGCCTCGGCGGCGTTCTTGATCAGGTTGACGAAGACCTGCTGCACCTCGTTGGTCCGCGCGTGGAGGAAGAGCCCCTCCTCAAGGCTGGTCTCGAAGCGCACATTGCGCACGTCGGCGCTGCGTTCGACCAGCCGCAGGGCGTCCTGGATCACCCGCGCCAGCTCAACGGTGGTCAGGTACTCGGTTGTGGCCGACCGCGAGTAGCTGGACAGCTCTACGACGATGTCCCGGACCGCGCGACAGTACTCGACGATGTCACGCGCATAGGACTGGGCCAATGGCAAGTCCGGCTCGTCGGCGATCGCCTCGGCCAGCCCCATGATCCCGAAAAGGGGCGAGCTGATCTCGTGCGCGATCCCCGCCGCCAGTGTCCCGATGCCGGCGAGCTTCTCTGACTGGACGAGCTCGGCCTGGAGCGACCGCGTTTCTTCCAGCGCCGCCTCGAGCGCGGTGTTCTTTTCACGCAGTTCGATGATGAGGCGACGGTTTTCGAGCGCAACATCCTGCTTTGCAAAGGCCTGACGGGCCTTCTTGCGAATGTCGAAGACGTTGTTGAGCGGCTTGAGCACGTAGTCGAACGCGTCCATTTCCATGGCGGCGAGCGCGGTTTCCAGCGAGCCGTAGCCGGTGAGGATGATGACCTCGGTCAAGGGTTCGCTGGCCTTGGCGATGCGCAACAACTCAAGCCCGGAGACGTCGGGCAGGTTCTTGTCGGTCAAGAGCAGATCTACACGCTCCGTTTGGAGGATGCGCCGCGCGTCGGTGCCGGTGCCGACGAGGGTCACACGCCAGGGTTCTTCCTCGAAAACAGCCTTGAGGATCTGAAGGATGACCGGCTCGTCGTCCACGATCAGCAGGTGCTTCTTCTCGTTCGGCAGCATGCCTTCCGGTTATCCTGAATCGCGAACGGGGGAAGGGGCGTGCTCCCCGGACTGTCCCGGCGCCCCTTCCCCTACCGCGACATTCCCTCACCGGGTTACACCGTGCCGATGTTGCTCGCTCTCACCCTGCTCGCCTGCCCGGTTCCCCCCGGCGGTCCGGCCCCTGTTGGCGGTGCGGTAGGCGCCGGAACGTCGCAATCAACCCAAGCGCTCGTGCCGACGGCCGGCGTCCTCACCACGCGGCTCAACGCCGACGGGATGACGCAGCAGGAAGTCGACATCGATGGCGACGGGCGCGCGGACATCATCAATTACTTCCGAGACAGCGCTGGCGCGCGGCTGCTCTTGAAGAAGGACGTGGATCTCAATCGCGACGGCCGCATCGACGTCCGCACCTCGTTTGACGAGGCCGGGCTCCGCGTCGCGGAAGAGATGGACGGGGACTTCGACGGGCGGGCGGACGTGGTCGATCATTACATCTCGGGCAAGCGGTCGATGACCGAGAAGGACACCGACTTCAACGGCAGCTTCGACCTGTTCAGCTACTACGAAAACGGGATCGTCCGGCGGAAGGAGCGCGACTCCAACGCCGATGCCAAGATCGACTTCTGGGAATACCTCGACGACCAGGGCGCGGTCATCAAGACCGGGCGCGACCAGGACGGCGACGGCGTGATGGACCAGCGTAGCCAGTAATCCCGCGGATCGCCGCATCCGGAGACCGCACGATGGAGTTGGCCGGTAAGGTGGTCGTGGTGACGGGCGGCAGCCGCGGCATCGGTCGGGCCGTCGCGCTGGAACTGGGCCGTGCGGGCGCGCGCGTCATCGTCAACTACAAGGAAAACGCGGCGGCAGCGGCCGAGGTCGTCGAACAGATCGGCAACGCCATCGCCTTCCAGGCCGATGTCAGCACGCTCGCAGGGGTGGAAGCCCTGATTGCGCTCGCGGAAGCGGAAGGCGGGCTGGAGTGTCTGGTCAACAATGCGGGCGTCACGCGCGATGGTTTGCTTTTGCGCATGCCCGACGAAGACTGGGACGAGGTGGTCCGCACCAACCTCGGCTCGACCTTTCGCATGTGTCGCGCCGCCGCCACCGTCATGCTGTCGCGCCGGCGCGGGGCCATCGTCAACATGACCAGCGTCTCGGCGCTGATGGGCAACGCCGGCCAGTCCAACTACGCCGCGGCGAAGGCGGGGATCATCGCCATGACCCGCTCGCTGTCGCGTGAGATCGGCCGCCGCCAGATCCGCTGCAACGCCGTCGCTCCGGGGTTCATCGACACCGACATGACGCGGGTCTTGCCGACCGAGCTGATCGAGGGCGTCAAGCAGATGGTGGCGCTCCGGCGCTTGGGGCGCCCGGACGAGGTCGCGCCGCTGGTGCGCTTCCTGCTGGGGCCCGGTGCGTCGTACATTACAGGGCAAACCTTCGTGGTCGACGGGGGGCTCAGCTAGCCGTGGACGAGTTCGTCGGAGGCCTCCTTTGCGGTGTGCTCTTCCTGGCGGTGCCCGTCGGCGTGGTGGCGGGCCTGGCGTTTGCAGGTACGAGGTCGCTCCGTACCGACGTCGA
This sequence comes from Deltaproteobacteria bacterium, assembly GCA_947445035.1. GTDB lineage: Bacteria > Myxococcota_A > UBA796 > UBA796 > SXON01 > SXON01. The sequence goes on along the minus strand of CANFCK010000005.1, from coordinate 135,891 downwards.
CCGCCTGACGAAGCGGGTGTCGGAGCTGCAGGGGCTGGCTGCTCAGGCCCGGTTCGGGAACGCCGAGCAGGGGGCGGCACGCGTCGCGCAAACGGCGCCAGCGCCCGCCGCTTCGGCAGCTGCTGAAGCGCCGGCGGCCGCGGTGGCCGACACCGCCCCCGCCGCGGCCGCCGAGCCTTCGCCGAGCCCCGCCCTCGCGGCCGTGCAACTCGCCTCGGCGTCGCCCAGCGTCGTTGCGCCCGCCCCGGCCGTCGCGGCGCCGCCGACCACGCCCCCCACGGCAGGCCCGTCCGCGGCGCTCCCCCCGGTCCTCCCCCCCACGACACGCCCGCCGGCAGCGCCGCCGGCCCCCCCGGCCCCGCCCTTCGACCTCGGCGCCGTCATCGAAAAAGGCGCGGTCTGGGCCTTCGCCGGTCTGGGCGGGCTTTTGCTGGTCATCGCCGCGCTCTTCGGCCTCCGTGAGGCAATCGCCGCCGGCCTGCTCGGACCCGTCGCCCGCTTCGGCTTCGGGGTCGGCGCCGGCCTCGGCGCGTGGTTGGTCGGCGAGGTCCTGGTGTGGCGCAAATATCCGGCCCCGGCGGCCGCGCTCTCGGGGGCCGGGGCTGCCATTCTCTACGCCACGCTCTATGCCGGGCACGGCCGCTGGGGCATCATCAACCAGGGTGTCACCTTCGGCATCATGTGCGGGGTGACCTTCGTCGGGGTGCTGTTGGCCGAGCGTCGGTCCAGCCGGTTCATCGCCTACCTCGCGATGCTCGGCGGCTACGCCACGCCCATCCTCCTCTCGACGGGCGAGAACAAGGCGGTGGCTTTCTTCAGCTACCTGGGGTTGGTGAACCTGGGGCTCCTGGCCGTGGCCGTGCGCCGCCGTTGGCCCGATCTCGTCGGCATTACCGGGGGGGCGACGGTCTTCCTGTACGCCGCGTGGATGCTGGAGTACCGGGCGCCTGACCAGGTCCTCGTCGGCTTCGCGGCCGCGCTGGCGTTCGCGGTGATGTGGACGGTGACGGCCCGGCGTGCCGGAGAAGGGACACGCGCCGAGATCATCGGTGTCTTCGGCGTTGGCGCTGCCGTCGCGTTCTGGCTGGTTGCGACCCTGGGCCTGGCCACGCCGACCGACCCGCTCAACGTCGACCCCGTCTCGCACCTGCGCCTGGATTGGGCGCTGGGGACCACCGCCTGGTTCGGCGCAGCCTGGGTGGTGGCGGGGGCCGCCCTTGTGCCGCTTTTGCTGCGAACGCACCTTGTCGGCAGAGTGATCGCCGGCGTGGCGGTGGGTCTGGGGCTCTTGACCTTCGCCACGTCGTGGACGATGGCGGGCGACGGGCGCTGGGACGTCGTCGCGGTGGTTTTGCCGCTGTGTATCGCTGCGGGCTTCTTCGTCGCCGGCCTGGAAACTGGACTCATCGTACTGGGGTTCGCCGGGCTGTCGCTGATGGTGTCGGCGCCCGTGCAGAACGTCCCCGCGGCGTTCTTGCCCGTGCTGACGATGGGCGTGCTGGCAGCGGCGCTCTTGGGCGCTTGGCGGACGGGGTCGCGCATCCCGTTGGCGGCGCTCGCGGTGGTGGGCGCGCTGCCCTTGTACGGGGGCCTCACCGCGCGCGGGCTCGCCGGGGAGGTGGGCGCGCTCGCCCTCGCCACCCTGCCGCTCTATCTGGCGCTCGCCGTGGGGCCGTTCCTCGTCTCTCGTCGGGGTGACTTCTGGGGCTCGCTCGCGGCGGTGCTGGCGCCGATGACGCTTTTCTGGCCGATTTTCGTGATTTGGCAGGATGCGATGGGCGACGGCGCCGACGGACTCTTGCCCCTTCTGCTCGGTGCCAACGCGCTTCTGGCGGCCTTGGTGCTGGTCCGCGGTGCCAAGAGCACCCTCGGGGAAAAGGAGGTGGTGCTTCTCATCACGGTCACGCTCCTGGCCATCGCGCTGGCGGTACCGTTGCAGCTCGAGCGCACCTGGCTCACCGTCGGCTGGGCGATCCTGGTGGTGTTGTTGGCTTGGGTGAACCGGCGTGTTCCCCATCCGCTCTTCGTCGGTTTCGCGGCGGTTTTGACAGGGCTGGTCGCGGTGCGCCTGCTGGCGAACCCGTATGCGCTGGAGTATGGCCGCACCGAAGGTCCGTTCTTGGTGAACTGGACGCTCTACACCTGGGGAATTCCCACCCTCGGCCTCTTGCTTGCCGCCCGATGGTTTCCGCAGCCCTGGTTGAAGGTCAGTCAGCGGACCGCAGCGATCCTCACCGGCTTTGCGTTGGTGAACTTCGAGATTGCCCACGCCTTCGCCCATGACGGGCAGCTCTCGTTCCGGAGCGAAAACCTCGGCGAAGAGATGGTGCGCTCGCTCAGTTGGGGCGGCTACGGCTTGCTGCTGATCGTCATCGGCATTCGCCGTCGCAGCCGCGCGGTGCGGCTCGGCGGGCTGGTTTTCACGGTGCTCGGCGCCGGCAAGGTGTTCGTGGTCGACCTGTGGAGCCTCTCCGGCTTCGCGCGGGTCGGCGCCTTCGGTGGGATGGCGGTGACGCTCCTGGCCGCCGCGGTGGCCTTCGCGTGGCTGGTGCGCAACGACCAACCTGCCCAACCTCCACAGGAGCCGCCTCGATGATCGTTCTTTTCGGACTGGTCGCCTTCGCCGCCGAGCCTTCCGTGGCAGCCCCCGAGGTCGCGCGTTTCGACGTCCCGGCCGCGGGGGTCAGTCGCATCCGCCTCCCACCCGCGGTGGCTGGCGTCGCACCATCGCAACTCGGAAGCACACTGAGTCTCCGCAACGGTTCTGGCGACGTGGTCCCCTTCGCGGTGCTCACCACCGAGCAAGTGTCCTTCAACACCGAGCGCCTCGACATCGTGCAGGTCGACGAACACCACTGGCGCATCGGGCCGAGCGTGCGGGTCGTGCAGTCGTTGCGCTTCTCGGACGTCGGCGGCTGGCACCCCGGCCGCCTGTCGATCGACGGCATCGGCAGCTTTGTTTTCCCGACCGGCACCATCAATGGCCAGGAGCTCACCGCCGAGGCCGTGCCCGTCCCCGCCGGTCGTGGGCCGTGGATGGTGCGGAGCGACGCCCATCTCTTCGAGGTGATCGGCGAGTCTTTTCCGGATGAGTACGTCGAGCCTGACTGTGCCACGGTCGAGCCTGGGGCTCCGGCACTGACGGAATCGGGGTACGCCCGGTACGCCCTCGACTTCGGCGGCCCCCGTCTGGTCCGCAGCCTGCGTGTGCTCAGCGAAGCCGACATCTTCGATCGCAATGTGCAGCTCTTGGTGCCGGGCGAAGGACGGGAATACTACTCTGAAAACCAGCCGATCCGGCGCTTGACCTTCGGCGGCGCCACCTACGACGCCACCCGCATCGAGAACCTGACCTTCGGCACCGATGCCCTGTTGGCCGACGTCCAGACTGCGGCCGGGCAGATATTGCCGGTCACCGGCTTCGAGGTGTGCTCGGTGGGTGCGGAGCTGGTCGTCCGTGACCCAGGCGCCGGGCCCTTTTCGGCGTACTTTGGCGTCTCGGTTGGCGATGGCTCGCAGGACCTCACCTTTGGCGGGCCCGACCTCGTTCGCCTCGCGACGACGCGCGTTACCCAGGTCAGCGTCGAGCCGAACCCCGCGTACGTGCCGTTGGAGACGCGCGAGGGGCTTGATGGTCCGGGCGCCATTCTGCCGATGGTGAAGTGGAAGTGGGAGCGGCCGATCCTCGGGTCCGGTTGGTTGCGCATCCCGCTGGACCGGGACGTGCTCGCGCGCGCGCAGACCGACCTCCACGATCTGCGCATCGTCGACCCCGAGGACCGGCAGATTCCGCTGGTCGTGCGTCGCACCGGTCGCGAGACGTTCTGGGAAACCGCGCCGTTCACCCGCGAGGAGGAAGCCCGCAGCTCGCTCATCCGGGTGAAGCTCGGTCAGTCGGATGCGCCGGTGGCGACGCTTACCTTGACGACGTCACGCGATGTCTTCTCACGACGGATTACCGTGCTCCGCGACCGCGGCACGCTGACCGAGCCGCTGCGCGTGGTCGATTGGCGCGGGGACGGGGCGGGGACCAGCGTCGCGATCGCGGTGGACGCTATTGTCGGGGAGGAGCTGCTCATCCGCATCGACAACGGCGACAACGCCCCGCTACCGGTGGAATCGGTGACGGTGAGCTTCCCCGAGTGGGAGCTTCGGGCCAACGTGCCCGCGGGGGCACGGCTGGTATACGGCTCGCGCATCGCGGGGCGGGCCGAGTACGACCTGGGGTTGTTGTCGCAGGACCTGGTGGTGCGGAAGCTGGCCGTCGGTTCGTTGGGCGAGGCGAAGGCCATCGGCGGCCCGGCGTTGGTGGCGGGGGAGCGCTTCGTGGTGCTGGCGGTCGTCGGCGCGCTCGCGCTGGGGTTGCTGGTGATGGTGGGGAGGCTTTTGGCGACGGCGCGGGAGCCTGGCGCCTGAATCTCACTCGGAGCCGTTTGGGCGGCGCTTCTGAAAAGCAGGTGGGCGCGTGTTGACACCGGCACCTCGCTGGTCTGACGGGGTCGCGGCGCTGCTCCCGCGCGCTCGACGCCGAGCCAAGCCCGCCTGGATGCGGCCCCTGCTGAGGCATCCCTACCCAGATGCGGCCCTGACGCACGCGGGGCGGTGTCGCGGTGAGGCAGGCTGGATATTACCGGCGTTGGTCTCTCGATCAGGCAGCTCCCGGCGCCGCCGCCGAACGCCGAAGCCGCATCTGGAGGGACATGCCTCGGCCGAAGCCGCATCTGGATGGGCATGCCTCGCCGGTGCCCTAGCCCCCCTTCACCCAAACGCCCTCGCCGCTGCCTCCGCCACGCTCCCGCCTGCCTCGAAGCCCAACGCCCGCAAAAACGTCCGCTGCTTCCTGGCGAACTGGCGGCTATCGCGCTGGATGAGGCGCACCGCCTCCTCGACAGCGACACCATCCAGCAGATGCGCCGCCAGGTGTTTGTACCCCAGCGAGCCCATCGGCTTGCAGTCGCGGGGCACCCCGCCCTCCAGAAGTCCAGCCACTTCCTGGACATAGCCAGCCTCGATCATGCCGAGCACGCGGGCGTCGATACGTTCGGTCAGCGCCGGGTGATCCACCCACACCACCTCGCAAGCGCGCCGCACCGGCTGATCCGCGGCGTGCAAGGCGGAGAGCGGCGTGCCCGTCAGCGCGTGCACCTCGAGCCCGCGCACGATGCGCATGCGGTCGTTGGGGTGCAGCCGCGCGGCCAGCGCCGGGTCTACCTCCTGCAACCGCGTCCATGGGTCTTGCATCGCGGAAAGCTCCGCGCGAAGGGTCGCATCCGCCGGCGGCGTCGGCACCAGTCCGTCGAGGAACGCGCGGAGGTAAAAGGGCGCCCCCCCGCAGAGGACGACGGGCCCCCCCTCAGCGAGAGCGGCTGCCGCGACGGCGACGAAGTCCACCGCGGCGAAGGGCTCGATCGGGTCGCGGAGGTCGAGGCCGCGGTGGGGGACGCGCCGCTGCTCGGCGGGCGTGGGCTTGGCGGTGCCGATGTCCATGCCGCGGTAGACGGTCATCGCGTCCATCGCGACGATGACCGCGCCGTAGTGCTCGGCTATCTCCAGGGCCGCAGCGGACTTTCCGGCCGCGGTGGGGCCGGTGATCACCAGCGGCTTCACAGGCTCTTCCCGCGGACGCGGCGGCCCTTCCAGCGGGTGGCCCCCCGAAGCTGCGCCTGCATCGAGTTGAGGATCGCCGCCATGCCGATGATCGCGCCCAACGGTTGCGCCAGGTACAGCCACGGATAGCGTGACAGCGGCGCGCCCGAAGCGGCGTCGCAAACCACGCGGTACAGCGACGCACGGCCATGGATCAACGCGCCCGCCTGGGCTGCAGCGAGCAGGATCGTCACCGGGTGCGCCCACAGCCCGCCAACCGTGGGCGCGAGCGCCAAGGCCATCCACGGCCAGAGCTCCGCCTGGACGAGTAGGATCACCGCGACGATCGTCAAGCCTGCCGAGAGAACGGGCTGGGCCGGATCCACGACGGCGGCGTTCTTCTGAAAGCCGTGCCACAACGAGCCAAAGCCGGTGTACATGCGCGTGGCGGTCAGCGTCGGCCCGAAGCGTAAACGGTAGCGGGCGCCGTCGGCTTTGAGGGCGCGAACGATGGCGACGTCTTCGGCGAGGCGGTCCTTGACCCGCTCATGGCCGCCGATCCGGTCGTAGGCGGCCCTCCGGACCAACCAGAACTGGCCGTTGCCCATCGCGTCGTTGGGACGCTCGGGAGCCTCAGCACGCTTGATGTCCAAAAAACTCAGGAGAGCAGTCCAGAACATCGGCATGACCAGCCGCTCGGACCAGGTGCCGAGGGCCTGCCCACCGACGACAACCAGGACGTCGAGCTGGTCGCGCTCCATCTCGGCCGCGCAGGTGCGGAGGGCCGCGGGGTGGTGCCAGGTATCCGCGTCGGCAAAGCAGAGGATATCCCCGGTGGCCGCGCCGGAAGCCGTCTGGAGCGCCCACTGTTTGCCGAGCCAACCTCCGGGCGGGTCGCTGCCCTCGATCACCCGGCAGCGGTGGGCGTTGGCGAGGGCGCCCGTGCCATCCGTGGAGCGATCATCACAGACGATGACCTCGGTGTCGGCGTGGTCCTGCACGTCCAACGACGCGAGCACGCGATCGATGACCGCCGCTTCGTCGCGAGCCGGGATGCAAACGCTCACGCGGACCGGCGGCGACGCGGTGTCGATCCCCGCCGGAAGCAGGCGCCACCGAGGTGATAGCACCTCTGCGATGCGCTGCGCCGCCCGCAACCGGAAAAGCGCGCCGCCCCCCGCGACCAACCAGAAGCCGATCTCGCCGGCGCTCATGAAACAAGCCCCCCTGGATGCGGCCCGGGTTGAGGTATCCGCCCTTGGATGCGGCCCAGGCGCGCTGGCGGTGGCGGCCCAGTGACGCGGCCACGAAATAATCGGCGTTGGTCTGTCTGACCGCCAGATCCAGGCGCGGCTGTCGAAGGCCGAGGCCGCATCTGGCGTGACATACCTCGGCCGAGGCCGCATCTGACTGGGGATGGCTGTCGGCCGCCAACCGAGCGCGCCATGGGTGGCTACCCGCCGTCGGGAACGAGGCGCCCCGCCGACACGTGGTAGTCGCCCGGCGCAAGATCGGCGGGAATCCTCGCGACTGCACCCTCCGCCACCACCCGCACGCCGTTGGGCACGTCGCGACCCGACGCGATGGTCACCCCCGCGCCGAGCTTCACCCCGTGGCCGAGCGCGACGCCCAGGAAGGGGACGCCGCTGTCGAGCACCCGGTCGCCCCAGCGCACCTTCACGTTCCCACGCAAGTTCAGGTCGTGCAACGTGGCGAAAGTGCTGACGAAACAGTCGTCGCCGATCGCGCAGACCTGGGCGCCGATGTGGCCCACGCTCGAGCGCTCCCCGATGACCGACAGGTTGAACATCGAGTAGTTGCCGACGTGGGCGTGCGGCCCGATCGAGGACAGCCGCGCGGTGACGTGATCCTCGACGTGGGTGCCGTCACCGACCCAGCAGCCGCGGAGCACGCTGTACGGGCCGATGTGGACGTCGTCGCCGAGGATGCATGCGTCCAGGATCGCGGTGGGATGGACCTTGCAGCGACGGCCGATGACCGAGAAACGCGGCCGCAGGGGCGAGCGCATCCATGTCCAAAGCGGCGCCCATGGTCGCAAAAGCAGCTGTTCCCAGATGGCCACGCCCAAGCCGGCGTACGAAGCGCGCAAAAGGTGCACCCAGTGGCGCACGGTGACCGCCGTTCGCACGTCGACCGCCCAATCGAGCGCTTGCCCCGCCCCAAACGGTCCGGGGAGGTGGCTGCGCCCCGCGAAGCCCAGCGGCTCTACGCGTACCGGCCGCGCCCCGTCGCCCCAGCGCACGCCGCACAAACGCACTGGCGTCGCGCCGGGCAGCGCCTCGTCGGTGATGGCGCCGTCGCGGAACCAGGCCTGGGGTTCGACTTCCAGCTCGCCCACGCGGGGCGGCCGTTCGACGGTCGCCAGACGTGCGCCGGGTCCGGCGTGCTTGAGCCACGAACGCAGGGTGCCCGCGGCGAAGTCGACGTCGTCGTCCACGTAGAGGGTGTCTGTCTCTTTGCCCGCATCCCCGGGGGCCACGTCGCCGGCGATCGACAATCCAAGTCGCGATAGCATCAGCGCTTGCCGATCAGCGAGGGGGGTACCAAGGATGCGCACGGCGCCGACCGGGGTGTTCCACGGCGCGACCACGCCGCCCGTCGCGACGCGCAGGACTCGGCGGGGCAGGGGCATTCGACTCAGTCGGCGAGCGTCAGGCGGATGCGCCGCAAGAGTTCGCGATTTTTGCGCTCTGTCGCCCCACTGATGAGGAACAAGTCGACGATCGGCCAGATGCCGCAGGTCAGGACGCTCAGAAAGAACATGGCGATGCCGAGGCCGACGTCCCCGGCGTACACCCGTCCGATTCCGGCGAACCCGAAGAAGCAGAGCAACGACAATCCCAGCGCGGTGCCCGGGTCCTTGCGCTGTTGCAAATACATCATCTGGGGGTCCGAGCGCCGCTCCGTTGGCAGCGTCTTCACCCATTGCATCATCTCGAACTCGACGGCGTCGGCCACGGCAACTCCTGGGCCGGCGAGCCTACCACGTAGGATCCGGGTTAGCCGCCAGCGCCATGGATCTGGTCCTCGACTTCGAACGCCCACTCGTCGAGCTTCGCCGCCGCATCGAGCTTCTCCAACAGACGGAGCTCGCCAACGGGCTCGACCTCGGCGCGTCGATTCGTGAGCTGGAACGGCAGGCCGAGGCGCTCCAACGCCAGATTCTCGCCAATCTGAGCCCCTGGCAGCGCACACTTTTGAGCCGGCATCCGAACCGCCCGTACACCCTCGACTACGTGGGCGCCTGGCTCACCGACGCCGACGAGTTGCACGGCGATCGTGCCGGTCACGACGATCAGGCCATCGTGGGGGTGCTCGGCAACTTCCGCGGCCGTCCCATCGTGCTCATCGGCCACCAGAAGGGCCGCACCACCAAAGAAAACGTGGTGCGCAACTTCGGCATGGCGCTCCCTGACGGCTACCGAAAAGCGTTGCGGCTGATGCGCCTCGCCGAACGATTTGGCTTGCCGATTGTCACGCTGATTGACACCCCCGGCGCCTACCCGGGCCTCGATGCCGAAGCGCGCGGCCAGGCCGAAGCCATCGCGCGCAACATCATGGAAATGGCGACCCTGCGGGTGCCGGTGGTGTGCTGTGTCATTGGCGAAGGCGGCAGCGGCGGCGCCCTTGCGCTCGGCGTGGGAAACCGGGTTTTGATGTTGGAGAACTCAACGTATTCGGTGATTTCGCCGGAGGGTTGCGCCGCGATTCTCTGGCGTGATCGGGCCGAAGCACCCCGGGCCGCAGAGGCGCTCAAGCTCACCGCCGAGGACTGCCTCCGCCTCGGGGTCGCCGATTCCCTGGTGCCCGAGCCCGCGGGTGGTGCCCACCGGTCGCCGGCCGACACCGTGCGCTCCCTCGGGGATGCCGTACAGGTCGAACTCGATGTGCTCTGCAAGCTCTCCGCCGAGGCGCTCACCGCACAGCGATATGACCGCTTCCGTACGCTGGGTGCGATCGACGCTCGGGGGGAGTAGTCGCCTGCCGGGCTCCCGCTGACGGGGTAGCCTCGCCCGTGCCCATCCGCGCCGATCTCCGCTTTTCCGTGCCGGGCGACAAGAGTGTCTCCCACCGTGCCTTGATGTTCGGCGCGATGGCGGAGGGGACCACCCGGATCCGGGGGCTCCTCGACGCTGAGGACGTCGGCCGCACTGAGCGCGCCGTGGTCCAACTGGGCGCGCGAGTGGCGCGTGTCGGGGGCGAGGTCCTCGTCACCGGCGACCCCTGGCACCACGCGGGCCGGATCGACTGCGGCAACTCTGGGACGACGGCGCGGCTGCTCCTCGGCGCGCTGGCGGGGCGCGCGGGGGCGGTGCTCGTCGGCGACGCCTCCCTGTCGCGACGTCCGATGCGCCGCGTGCTCACCCCGCTGGCGGCGATGGGCGCCCGCTGTGAAGGCGGCCCGACCTTGCCGATCACCGTGGTGGCCGCGCCGCTTCGTGCGGGCGACTTCCGGGCCGAAGTTGCCAGCGCCCAGGTCAAATCGGCGGTGTTGCTGGCGGGGCTGGCCGCCGACGGCGAAACCTCGTGGACCGAGCCGACCCCCACGCGCGACCACACCGAGCGGATGCTGCTCGGCATGGGCGCGCCGCTGCTGTCGGTCAGCGGGGAGGGGGGCACCCGGCTGACGGTGCGTCGGGGGGGGCTCAGCGCGGGCAATCTCGTCGTCCCCGGGGACATCTCCAGCGCTGCGTTCTGGTTCGTCGCCGCCGCGATCGCGGGGGTGTCGCTGACTATCGAGGGGGTGGGCGTGAATCCGACGCGGACTGGGGTCCTGGACGTGCTCCGCCGCATGGGCGCCGACGTGGAGATCGAGCCCCTCGGCGGCGTCGAGCCCATCGCGAACGTCACCGTGCGTGGACGTGGCCTCCGCGGCGTCGAGATCGCCGGCGCCGAGGTGCCGACGCTGATCGACGAGCTGCCCATCCTGGCGATTGCGGCCGCCTTTGCGGAGGGGGAGACCGTGGTCCGTGACGCCGCCGAGCTGCGGGTGAAGGAGAGCGACCGCGTTGCCGCTGTGGTGGCCGGCCTCCGCGCGATGGGCGTGGATGCCGACGCCCGCCCGGACGGTTTCGTGATGCGGGGGGGCTGCGAGGGCGGTGGCGCGGCGATCGTAGAGAGCCACGGCGATCATCGTATCGCGATGGCTTTTTCGATCGCGGGGCTGTTTCGGCGCGTGGCGGTGAGCGAAACCGCGTCGATCGCCACCAGCTACCCTGACTTTTTGGCGAGGCTGGCGGGGGTGGGGGCGTAGCAGGCGTAGCAGCGATAGACGCTCGCGCGTTACGATGGCATGCCCACAGGTGTCGCGACAGAAATCGTGCATAGATATGACGGGGGCGGCGATGACCGGGTAGCGGGCAAGCGCCCACTCATCGAACATGAATCGGTCTCCGGCCCACAGCATGGCCACGGGGCGCTACGGTCCCCCATGCACCAAGACGTCCTCCTCTTCTGGTTTGGCTCCGCCGATCTGCACGCGCTCCCGTCCCCTGAGGTCCAGGCCCGCTGGTTCACCGGTGGCCCGGCGTTCGACGCCGAGGTCGCCGCGCGGTTCGGCGCGAGCCTCGACACGCCCGACGCGGTGGAGGCGGGAGCCACCGACGAAGCCGGCGTGCTCGCCGCCATCGTGACCTTCGACCAGTTCCCCCGGAACATCTTCCGCGGCGACGCGCGTGCGTTCGCCTACGACGCGCGGGCGCTCGCGCTCTCTCGGCGCATGCTGGCGGCGGGGTGGGACCGCACCATCGGCCTGACCCAGCGGAGCTTCGCCTATCTCCCGTTCATGCACCACGAACATCGCGCAACCCAGGAGGAGTCGATGCGGCTGTACACCCAGCTCGCCGCGGACGCCTCCGGAACGCCGGCCGCCGCCAACTTCGAAAAGAACCTGCTCTTCGCTGGCAAACACCGCGACATCGTCGCGCGCTTCGGGCGATTCCCAGGCCGCAACCTCGCGCTCGGGCGCACGGAGACGCCAGACGAGGATGCCTGGGTGGCGGCGGGCGGGGAGAGCTTCGGCCAGCGGTAAACGGGGTGGGAGTACGCACCGGCCTGGGGGAACGGACGCGGTGGTAGGGTGATCACTACCACTGGATGCAACGAGGCGCGTGCCGGATGCACTCGCCGTTGGGGCGTCCATCCTCGGCCAGGGTGTCGCGTCGTTGGTAGATACCAAAGACGGATGCTCCTTCGACCCCGCCACCCTCATCGGTACCGCCGACACCCTGTACAACCCGCCGGGCATTGACGCCGTCACCGCGGCCTTGGACCCGACCCTAGAGTAGGCTCACACGGGCAACAGCGCGTCCACGAACGCGGCGCCATCAAAGTCGCGGAGGTCGTCAAGCTTTTCTCCGATGCCGACGAGCTTGACCGGGAGGTCGAACTCCTCGGCGATGGCGATGACCACGCCGCCTTTGGCCGTGCCGTCCAACTTGGTGAGCACGACCCCGGTCACCCCGGCGACATCCCTGAAGATCCGCGCCTGGGACAAAGCATTCTGGCCCATGGTCGCGTCAAGCACCAAGAGCACCTCGTGCGGGGCGCCCGGGATGATCTTGCCGAGCACCCGGCGCACCTTGGCTAGTTCGTCCATGAGCACCTTCTGGGCCTGAAGGCGACCTGCGGTGTCGCAGATCATCACGTCCACACGGCGGAGCTTCGCCGCCTCGGCGGTCTGGTGCGCGACGGCGGCTGGGTCGGTCCCCTCCGCGGCCGCGATCACCTCGACCCCCGCGCGCTGCCCCCACACCTGAAGCTGCTCGATTGCCCCGGCCCGAAAGGTGTCCCCCGCGCCGAGGATCACGGACTTGCCCGCCCCGACGAAGCGGCCGGCCAGCTTGCCGATGGTGGTCGTCTTGCCGCTGCCGTTGACGCCCACGACCAGGATCACGTGGGGCGCGGGGCCGGTGATGAGCGGGGCGGCAACACGCTCCAAGCGGGTGCGGATCGCGTCGCGCAGCGCTGCTTTGAGGTCGGGCTTGCCCCTCACCGCATCGACGAGCCCCGCTGCGGTCTTGGCCCCCACATCGGCGCGCAAAAGCGCCTCCTCCAACGCTTCGAGCGCTTCCCGTTCGTCGCGGCCGCGATCGAAGAGTCCCGCGAAAAGCTCGCGGGTGCGAGAGAGGGCCGCGAGGAACGCGTTCGTCGCGGGCGGCGACACGACGGGCGCGGGCGCTGGGGACGCAGGCGGCGTCGGCCGCACAACCATGTCCAGCGGCCCGGACAGCTGCGGCGGCGACATCGCCTTGCGAAAGGCCAGGTACAGCAACACGAATACGCCGACCAGGATCGGCAACCCCACCGCGACGCTCATTCGGCCGGAATCCTCCGGCCGAAGGTTATCTCGGCTAGGTGGGAAGGGGCGAGTGCCCGGACGTCGCGGACGGCGGACCCGCGGGGGGGCGGGGCCGGGGGCGCCGGGCGGCGCATCCCCGGGTCGATGCTCGCCTCAGCGGCGGCTCTACCCCGAGAATCGACTGGGCCGGCGCCGCGGAGGCGGCGGCCGGAAGCGCGGGCCCGCCCTCGGGCCCACCGCGTTCGTTTCCGGCTCCCTCTGAGCCGCCGGGAGGCGGCGGTGGGCACCCGTGAGCGCGTGAAAAGGCTGCTTTCCCCGAACCTACTCGGGCACCCTTACCCCCCCTCCAGCCGCACGGTCACCAGGCGGCTCTGCCCCGGCTCCGGCATCGTGACGCCGTAGAGCACGTCCGCCGCCTCCATCGTCTTTTTGTTGTGGGTGATGACTATGAACTGCGAGGTACCCGCCATCTCGCGGAGCATCTCGTTGAATCGTTGGCCGTTGCCCTCGTCCAGCGGCGCGTCGACCTCGTCGAGCAGGCAGAACGGCGAGGGCTTCACCCGGAAAAGCGCGAAGATGAGCCCGATGGCGGCCATCGCTTTTTCACCGCCGCTGAGGAGCGACAACACCTGGACCTTCTTTCCCGGCGGCTGCACCAACATCTCCACGCCGCAGTTGAGCAGGTCCTCGGCATCGGTGAGCTCCAACCGCGCCGAGCCCCCACCGACAAGGCGGGGGTACATCTCTGCGAAGTGCTCGGTGACGAGCTCGTAGGTCTCGCGGAAGCGCTCGCGGCAGGTCTGGTTGATGCGGGCGATGGCGGACTCGATCACCTCCAGCGCGGTCTGGAGGTCGGCCCGTTGGCGGTCGATGTCGTCGTAGATCAGCCGCACCGCGTGGTACTCGGGGATCGATTCTGGGTTGGTCTCACCGAGCTTGAAGAGGCCGTCCCGCAGGCCGTCCGCGGCCTTCTGCCTTGCGACGAGCACCTCGTCGTCCAGGTCGAGCGAACGATTGTCGATGCGCAGCGTCGCGACCGCCTCGGCGCCGAGCTCCAGCTCGGGTGAGGTCGGCTCCCACCCCGGGACCAAGAGCGCCCCGTCCCGATCGATGCGATCGAGCAACGAAGGCAACGACTGGCCGTTTCGATCCTCGGTGGCCTTGAGCAGCGTCTCGACCGCGTGCTTGACCTGCTGCCACGCCAGCTCCGCCGCGACCTGCCGGTCGCGACAGCCATCCCGACGTTCGCGGGACGCGCGCGTGGCCGCTTCCTCGAACCGCACGCTCTCCTTGGCGTCGCGGGCGGCCGTGCGCACGACTTCGAGCTCGATGGCGATGGCGCCCTGCTCTTCGCCCAGGCGCTGAAGGGTGGCGCGGGTCGACTCCCGGTCGAGCCCGAGCTGCAAAAGCCGCGCCTCGGTGTCGGTCCGCTCCTGGGCGATCTGCTCCACCCGCCGCTGGGCCCGCTCCGTTCGTCCTCGCGCGGCCACGGCGAGCTGCGCCTGTTGGATCGCCGTCGATTGCAACGACGCGGCCGACAACCGCAGCGTCTGTGCGCGTTCGCTCGCCGCAGCGAGGAGCGGCTCGACCCGCTCCAACTCTACCTGCTCCACGCGCAGGGCCGCTTCGGCATCGCCCTGGACGGCCTCGGCGGCGGCACGCGCGGCGTCGAGACGAACACGGTCGGCCTCCAACGCTCCCTCCAGCGTCGCGAGCGCGGCAGCCTCTTGAATCAGCGCTTCGGCCGCTCGGGCCTGACGCAGCGCCTCGGCCTCCACCTCGCGCACCCGATGCCGCAGCTCTCCCGACAACGTTTCCAGGCGGCGCACCTCGGCCCGTAAGCCCTCCAGCGCCTCTGCCTCGCTGCGCGCCAACGCCTCAAGCGCCGCCTGGTGGGTCAAGATCGTCGCCTCCGCCCCGCGGAGCTCACCCCTCGCCGCGGCGAGCGCCGCCTCTGCCGCGGCGACAGGGACCTGATCCCGGCGGGTGGCTACCTCGCCCATCTCACGACGTCGCCGGACCGAGGCCAGCGCCGCGCCCGGCTCCGCGCCGAGCACCAGCAGCCCGTCGGGACGCAGCACGGCGCCATCTCGGGTGACGACGGTTCGGCCTGGCGTCCAGACTTCGTAGGCCCGCTTTACGTCGGCGACCATCTCGGCGTCGGGCAGGAGCGCGGCCAGCGCCGCGCGCGTGTCGTCGTCGCGCGCCAGCTCGGCGGCGAGCCCGACCAGCGGGCGGCTGGGGAAACGCTCCGATGGCACCCGCTCAAGCGCGAGAACCCGCAGCCGCGCCGAACCGGCCGCCGCGGCCACCCTCTCGGCCGTCGCTGCGTCCGGGACCAGCACCGCGTCCAGCGCCCCGTCCAACGCCCGCGCGACCGGGACTTCCAGCGCCTCCGAGATCGAGAGTCGCTCACCGAGGAGGCCCCGGACACCGGGCATCGCCAGCGCCGCTTTGACGCCGTCGGGCAGGTCGGCGTGGGCTGCTTCCATGCCGGAAAGGGCGTCCCATCGGGCTTGTAGGGCCTCTCGCCGCCGGGTGGTCTCGGTCAGCGCCACCTCCGCCGCACGCTCGGCGGCCACCGTCATGCTCCGCAACATCGCCAGGGCGCCGGTCTCGGCGCGACCCGCCTCCACGCGCGCCCGACCGGCGACCACCGCCGCATCGACCCCGTGGCGGGCCGCGATCACCCGCACATCGGCCTCGGCCGCCGCGGCCTGGACCCGAACGAGCTCCTCGGCGGCGCGCGACGGCCCGGTCTCGCCGATGGTACGCCGGTGGCGCTCGCTCCGTGCATCAAGCTCCTGCCGACGCGCCTGGAGCCCGGCCTGCTGCCCCCGCGTCCGCACCGCCGCTTCGAGCGCGGCCTGGGCGGCGCGGCGGGCTCGATCCAGCCGCTCGCGCACCCCGGACACCTCGACGTGCAGCTGCTGAAGCCCCTTCTGGGCCCCATCCGCCTCGCCGCGAACGCGCGCCAGCTCGCTCTCGGCGGTGGTCACCGCGGCGCCGGCGGCCGTGGCCTCGGCGGCCGCATGGTCGCGCTCGCGGCGTTGGTCCTCCTGGTCCCGTTCCAACTGGGCGAGGCGGCTGGTCTCCTTGACGTGTTCCCGCTCCTGGAACTGGCGGGCGCTGTCCTCGACCCGGCGTTGGGCCTCCACTTCGTTGAGCCGGTCCCGCACCCGCCCCGCCTCGGCCTCCGCCGCTTCGTGCAACGCGCGCCGCCGCTCCAGGTCCTGCTCGTGGCGGGCCACCGCGCGCCCCGCCTCCTCCAACTCGGCGTTGGCCGCCCGGAGTCGCTCGCCCAAAACCTTTCGGTCGGCCGCGAGCCCGCCAAAACGGGCCAGCCCGACGACGAGCTCTTCCTGCCGCAGCCGCGCGCCGAGCTGCTGAGCACGAAGCGCACGTTGAACCTGCCGCTCCGCCGCTTTGAGCTGCCGGCCGAGGTCGTCATGCAGGTCGGCGACTTTTTCCAGCGCCTCCCGTGTGTGCCCAAGCTTCTCCAGCGACTCCTCGCGGCGCGCCTTGTAGCGGCTGATGCCCGCCGCCTCTTCGATCAGGCTGCGCCGCTCTTGCGGCCGGGCGTGCACGATCTGGCCGATGCGGCCCTGCTCGATGAACGAGTACAGGCGGTTGCCGACGCCCGTGTCCAGAAACAGGTCGGCGATGTCGCGAAGTCGGACCTTCTCGTCATTGACGCGGTACTCGCTGCCGCCGTCCCGAAACAGGCGCCGGCTGACCTCGAGCTCGGGAAAACGTTGCCAGATGCCAGGAAAAGGCTCGTCGCCCGCAACGAATGTGAGCCCTACCTCGGCAAAGCCCAGCCCCTTGCGCGCGGCGCTCCCGGCGAAGATGACGTCGCTCATCGATTCGCCCCGCAACGAACGCGCCGACTGCTCGCCGATGCACCACCGCACCGCGTCCATGATGTTGCTCTTGCCGCAGCCGTTGGGCCCGACGACGCAGGAAATTCCTGGCCCGAAGTGCAACGTGGCCCGGTCCGCAAAGGACTTGAAGCCCTGCAGTTCGAGCTTGCGGATTCGCAACCACCACCCCGGGGCGGCGGGCTTATCCTAGGCGCCGCTACTTGGTGGGCGGGTGGCGGTGCGTGGGGGTCGGAAGGGCTTTGGCCATCGCCCGGGTGTATCCGATCCAGCCGCTTTTTGGCGCAGCCTTCCAACTGCTCACAGTGGGCGCCGGCTGCTCCCGCAGCCTCGACGGGGGCTCCCCCCGCGAGTACGGTCCGCTGCGCACGCTCGGGTAGGCATGGTCCTCCAGGTGCGGCTTCGGCCGAGGCATGTCCCTCCAGATGCGGCCTCGGCGTTCGGCGGCGGCGCCGGGAACCGGCTGACCAAGGGACCAACGCCGATAATATCCCAAGCGCGTCACGGCGACAACGGCCCGGGTGCGTCAGGGCCGCATCCGGGTAGGGATGCCTCCGCGGGGGCCGCATCCAGGGGGGCTTGGCTCGGCGTCGAGCACCCGAACGGGCCTACCGCGATGCCAGCCCCTCCATGGACCCGTAGACCGGAGCCCCCGGCGAAATCCTTCTCGAAGGTCGCGTTGAACGCGTCCGACGCCGGCGCAAGCGAGGATGAGGCCACCGAGCAGCAAAAGGGCGAAGAGGCGCCTGGCAAAAGGGTAACTGCGAGCGCGCGGGAGCAGCGCCGCGACCCGCGCTACACCAGCGTAGAGCTGCTCTGACCCCTCTCCTCTTCAAAACGATCCAGAACGATCGCCACGACCATGTCCGCAAGCACGTTCACACCGGAGCGCACCCGGGCCAGAATCCAGTCCACCGGCACGATGAGCGGAATGGCGACGGCCACCGTCGCCTCCGGAACCCCCGCGGCACCGAGCACCAGGGGCAGGATGATGAGCCCCGCCTCGGGAATCCCCGCGATCCCGATACCCGCCATCACCGACGCCGCCACCACGGTGAGCTGCTGCGAAAAGTGCAGGTCCATGCCGAGCGCCTGACACAAGAACAACGTGGCCATCGCCTCGTACAGCATGATGCCGTCGTTGTTGAAGTTGGTGCCAACGCAAGCGCTGAGCCGCGCCGAGGACTCGCGGATGCCGAGCGCGCGCAGACAACGCAACGTCACCGGCATCGTCGCAAGACTGGAGTTGCACGACACCGCTGTGACCACGGCGTCGAGCGCCCCGCGGAGGAATCGCACCGGTGAAATCCGACCCACGACCATCGCGAGCAAAGGATAGTAGCCAAGCGCGTGGATGAGCAGGCCGCAGAGGATGGTGATGAAGAAGGTCCACAAAACCAAGAAGACCTGCACCCCGGACTTTCCCACAACGTCGGCGACGATGAGCGCGACGCCGAAGGGCATCGCCTCGGCCACCCACAAAAGCATCGTCGTGAGCACCGCGTAGACGGCCTCGATCAGGCGTTCCACCAGGGCCATCCCCTCGACCAGGCTGCCTGTCGCGTGGGCGCGCACCGTGCGCATCGCCGCGCCGATCAGCACCGCGAGCAGCACCACGGAGATGACCAGGTTCTTCTGGAAGGGGTCGATCACGTTTTCGGGCACGAAGGCGGCGAGGTTTTTCAGCGGACTGAGGGTGGCCTCCTTGACCGCTGCGGGCGCGCTGCCAGCGACCTCGCGGAGCTCCGGGAGTCGGTCGGCCCACCCGGCGCCGGGCGCGAAGAAGTCGAGGATGAAGAGGCCCAGCGTCATCGCCACCGCAATGTTGACGCCGCAGATCACCAGAAGGCGAACGCCGCTCCGGCCGGAGATCCGAGTCTTGAGGAAGCTGTCGAGGATCGCGAACAGGATGAGCGGCGTCGCCAGCGCCTTGAGCGCGCGGACCACCAACATGCCCATCGGCCCGAGATCAGCGTTGGAGTAGCCGAAAAACCACGCTTCTTTCCCGAAGACCACGCCGAGCAGCACGCCGATGGCGACGCCCACGACGACACGTTGGTAGAGCGGGAATCGGCGCGGCCGTTCGGGTTCGGGGAGCATGTGGGAGCGGTTTAGCTTGGCCCAAGCGACGATGCCGACACCAGGCCGAGGTCGCTCACCGACCGTCGAGGCCGTCGCAAGGGCTGTCCGATTCGTTCGCGCCGGGGCTTGCCCGCTAGGCCCGCCGTTGCGCTACACTTGCCCCATGCGTCTCCTGGCCTTGTTGTGCCTCTGTCTGCCCGCCGCCTATGCCGCCACCGGGGGCCCCGATTCCAGCGGTGAGGTCTACACCGACAGCGCCGAGGCCGCCGGCCCCAGCTACGCTTGGCTCGACACCTCGGGCGGCACCAGCCTGACCCTGGCTGACGACACCACCTTCGACATCGCGTTGCCCTTCGACTTTTCGTTCTACGGAACAGACTACAGCACCGTCACCGTCAGTGACAACGGGGTGCTCTACTTTGCCGGTGCCAGCACGTCCTCCGCGGGAATCTGCCCCGGCACCAGCACGACCACCTCTGTCGGCGTGGCCGCGTTGTGGGACGACCTGGGCGGGGGAACCCTCACCTACGACACCTTCGGCACCTACCCGTATCGCAGCTTCGTGGTCAGCTGGGTGGACGTGCCCCACGCCACCTACGGCGGCGACGCCAGCTTCCAGATCTGGCTTTTGGAGGGTCGTGACGAGGTGGTGCTTCAATACGGCGACGTCACCTTCGGGGACGTGGCGGTCGATGACGGCGTCAACGCGTACGCCGGCACGTTCTCGACCACCGCGGGCTTGTCCACGAGCTGTCTGTCCACCATCGACGCGGGTAGCTCGGTGTGGCTCGGCAACGAAGCCGCACGCCCCGCCCGCGCAGAAATCTATGCCGACGAGCTGGACACGCCCTGGTCCGGGGTCGACGCCTTTACCTACGCCGGGCTGGCGATGACGATTGGCGACCTCAACGGCGATGGCGACGGCGACGTGATCTTGGGCGGCCCGTCGTTGGGCGCCGGGAGTGCTTGGCTGCTGTATGGCCCGCGCACCGGCGGGAGCACCCTGGATCTCGCCGATGCCACCTTCGAAGGCGACAGCTCGGGCGACGACTTCGGCACCGCGCTCGGCATGGCCGACATGGACGGGGACGGCATCGCGGAGCTGGCCTTCGGCGCGCCGGGCTTCTCCTCGCCCGCGACGGACTCCGGGGTGATTCTGATCTTCGAAGGCTCCAGCTTTGCCGGCGTCAACGGGGCTTCGGGAGCAGACATCGGCCTGGGCGGCAGCCCTTCCGGGCGCTCGTCCATGGGCAAAGCGCTGGCCTTCGGCGACTTCAACGGCGACGGCTACAGCGACCTGCTCGCGGCGGCCCCCGACGCAGACGAGGTCGGCTCCGACTCCGGTGCGGTCTACATTCTCGACGGCAGCGCCACGATCTCGGGCTCCTTCCTCACCGGCTCCGCGTCCTCCCGCATTACCGGCGCCGCTTCCGGGGACACCTTCGGCACCGCGCTGGTGGTCGGCGACATCGACGCCGACGGGCTGGACGACTTCGCGGCCTCAGCGCCCAGCAACGACACCAGCGCCACCAACGGCGGCGCCGTCTACACCGTGCTCGGTGCCGACCTGCCGGGAGGCGCGACGTCAATCACCTCGCTCGCCAACTGCCGGACGACGCTGAACCAGGCGCAGGCCAAGCTCGGCAGCGCGCTGGCGATGGCCAACATCGGCGCCGGCAGCGGGCTCGACCTCATCATCGGCACCCCGTTTTACGACACCACCTACACCGACATCGGCGCTGTCTACCAACTCAACGACATGGGCACCGGCTGTACCACCGCCGCCACCGGCGCGAGTGTCATCTACACCGGCGCCACGGCCTCGGGTCGTTTCGGCGCGCCAGTCGCGACCGGAGACGTCGACGCCAGCGGCCGCAAGGACCTGATCGTCAGCGCCACCAACGACAATACGTACTCCTCTGGCGGCGGCGTCTCGTACATCTACACCACGCCGATCACCAGCGCCGCGGCGGTGGCCGGCGACGCCGAACACGCCCTCTACGGCACCTGGAGCGGCGGTCGCGGCGGCAGCGCCGTGGGCGTGTCGCCCGGCAATGCTGGCAATAGCTTCGTGTACACTGCGGCCTACGCCGATGAGGGCGTCTCGGGCGCGGGCGCCTTGGTGGAATGGCCCTGGCACAGCGACTTCGAAGACGACGACGGGGACGGCTTCGTCAACGCCGACGGCGGCGGCAATGACTGCGACGACGCCGAACCCCTCGCCTACCCCGGTGGCGCCGAAACCCTCGCCGACAGCATCGACGGCGACTGCGACGGCTGGGTGGACAGCGTCATCGCGGTCCGCAGCACAGAAGGGCATTGGGAGTGGGACGTCGACCAGCTTTCCGGGACGATCAACACTACCCTCGACTTTGAGTCCGGAACCGCGGGCGACACGCTGTCCAGCCTCGGCGGGGTGACGTTCGTCGGCGCCACCTACGACGATCGGATCGACCAGACCTATCCGGACGGGACCTTGGCGATCTCGGCCCCCGGCAGCATCACCTTGACCTTCGACGCCGCCGTCGATGCGCTGGCAATGCAGCTGCTGGATGCGTCGGACGACTTCACGCTCCAAGCCTACGACACGGCTGGCGACCCGGTGGTCACCGCCTACGACTTCGAGCTGCGTATCGAAGGGCGCCCCGGAGGGGTCTTCCGCGGGTACACCTTCGCGGAGTCGATCGGCATCGTCGTCCTCTCCGCGTCGGGCAGCGACATGTTCGGCATCGACAACCTCCAGATCGTCGACGCCGCCGACACCGACCGCGATCTCGACGGCCAGACCGAGACCGAAGGCGACTGCGATGACCTCGTCGACACCACCTACACCGGCGCCGACGAGGTCCTCGGCAACGGCGTCGACGACGACTGCGACGGCACCATCGACGGCGGCGACCTGACGTTGTGGAGTGACTCCGCCGCGTGGGAGGCCGCCGCCGACATCTCCCCCGAGCAGATCGATTTTGAGGACCTGACCGAAGTCGAGTCCATCGACACCCAATACAGCACGCTTGGCGCGACCTTCGACGGCACGCCCGAAGCAGCCGGCGGCATCGACGGCACCTCGGCCACCGGCACCCTGGCCGCCAACGCCAACAGCACCAGCCTCACGATCACCTTCACCGAGACCCAGCCCGCCGTCGCGCTGACGTTCTTGGACCTCGACGAAACCGTCACCATCGAGGGCTACGCCGCCGGCGTCCTCTTGTACTCAGAGGCCTATGCAGGCACCGGTGGGAGCGAGTTCCTCGGGCTGACCGCGGAGTACGGATTCGACGAGCTGGTGCTCAGCGTCGCCAGCGACAGCTTCGGCATCGACGACGTGATCTTCTCGGCCCTGGGGCTCGACGACTCCGACGGCGACGGCCTGACCGAGTCCGAAGGCGACTGCGACGACACCGACGACACCATCAGCGCCGACGCGACAGAGACCTGGTACGACGGCATCGACGCCGACTGTGACGAAGCCGACGACTACGACCAGGACGGCGATGGCACGGCGCTCGCCGACGACTGCTCCGACACCGACGCGACCAGCTACCCCGGCGCCGACGAGGTCTGGTACGACGGCACCGACAGCGACTGTGGCGGCGACAGCGACTACGACCAGGACGGCGACGGCGAGGACTCCGCGGCCGGCGGCGGCGGCGACTGTGACGACACCGACGCGACCGTCAGCACCAGCGCCACCGAGACCTGGTACGACGGCGTCGACAGCGACTGTTCCGGCGGCAGCGACTACGACCAGGACGGCGACGGCGTGGCCTACGGCAGCGGCTCCCTCGACGACTGCGACGACACCGATGGCAGCGTCAGTCCCGACGAGGTCGAGACCTACTACGACAGCATCGACAACGATTGCGACGGCGCCACGGTCGACGACGACCAGGATGGCGACGGCTATGACGCAGTCGTCGCCGGCGGCGACGACTGCGAAGACTCGATCGCCACCGCCTACCCGGGCGCCAGCGACGAGGTCTGCTACGACGGTGTTGACCAGGACTGCGACGGCGCCAACGACTACGACTGCGATGGGGACGGCGACATCAGCGCCGACTACGGTGGCGACGATTGCGACGACGCCGACGACACCATCGGCGTGGGCGCGGCCGACATCATGGGCGACGGGTTAGACAGCGATTGCGACGGGGGACTGGAGTACGACTTCGACGGCGACGGCTACGACCGCCTCGCCGACGGCGGCGAAGACTGCGACGACACCGACGCGGGCATCAACCCGGCCGGGGCCGAGGTCTGCTACGACGGCATCGACCAGGACTGCGGCGGGGGCAGCGACGGTGACTGCGACGGCGACGGCTACGACGCCCTGAGTCTCGGCGGTGCCGACTGCGAAGACAGCGACGCCACCATCAACCCCGGCGCGATGGACTTCCCCTACGACGGCGTCGACAACGACTGCGACGGCGCCTCCGAATACGACATCGATGGCGATGGTTTCGACGCCGACTGGTACGGCGGCGCCGACTGCGACGACGCCGACGGCACCGTCTACCCGGGCGCGATGGACGTCTGTTACGACGGCGCCGACACCGACTGCGGGGGCGACGACGACTACGACTGTGATGCCGATACCTACACCAGCGCCGACTACGGGGGCGACGACTGCGACGACGCCGACGACGCCATCTCACCCGCGGCCCTCGAGATCGACGGCGACGGCATCGACCAGGACTGCGACGGAATCGATCCCGACGTGTGCACCGACTGCGACGAGGACGGCTATGACGGCGTGCTCAGCGGCGGCACCGACTGCGACGACGACGACGCGGAGGCCTTCCCCGGCGCGGCGGACGTCGCGTACGACGGGGTGGACTCCGACTGCGGGGCCGACTCCGACTACGACCAGGATGGCGACGGCGACTCGGTTCCCAGCGGCGGCGGCGGCGACTGCGACGACGCGGACCCCCTGGTCGCGAGCACCAACACCATCGACGACTGCGGCAACGGCGACGAAGACTGCGACAACGACCTCGACGAAGACTGCGACACCGACAGCGGGGGCGACACCGAAGACACCGGTGACACCGATACGGGCACCGACACCGACACCGGCGACACCGACACCGACACCGGCGAGACGGACAACGACTGGCGCCCGGATGCCGAGGAAGTGCGCGACCCCGAGGCCATCGAGCGCGGCACCGCGTGCGGCTGCGACAGTGGCGCGGGCGTGCTCGGCGTGATGGGACTCCTGGGCGGCGCTGCGGTTCTGGGTCGGCGGCGGCGCGGGTAAGGCGGGGCTTCGGCAGAAATAGGGAAGCAGCTTTTCCAGCCGCTCACGGTGGGCGCTTCCGCCTCCCGGCGGCTCGGCAAACCCGAGGGAGCCTGGCGACAGCCGAGCGCCACCAGGGGAACTAGTTCAAGTGCTCGTCCCCGCGGGACCGGCGCGGGCGCTCGCCAGATTTCCCCCCTTCGAGCACGGTGAAGCGGGAAAGCTCCTTCTCGATCTGGCGCTTCCGCCGCAAAAGCCGCCACCGACGCCACTGGTCCTCGTCCAAAAGCAGCAAGCTCCACGCGGCGCCCCACGCAAAGACCTGGTGGAGGTTGGAGAGCGTCGGGTCGAACAGGAGTCGCAGCAGTCCGATGGCGCCGAAGGCGTAGGCCATCCACATGGCCGGGATGGGCCCGGTGAAGAACACCGACACCCGGGCGTGGCGGTTGGCCAGCGCGAACCACACCAGGAGCGCCGACACCCACCAGAAAACGCCGTACACCTGGCCCGAGCCGGTCCCCAGCCAGACCGTTCCCGCCGCGATCGTAGCCGTCGTCGCAAGCGCCCACGCGAGCCCCGTGGCCAGCAGCAACTTTCGCGTCCCGAGCGACTTCCAGGTGCCCTCCGCCAGAAAGCCGATGACCAGCCAGCCCATGAACGCCGACGCGTGCGTGCCCTGGTACAGGGTGTAGGTCAGCGGCTGCCAGGGCAAAAACCCGGCGCCGAACGGGAGGAGTGCCAACTGAGGGAGCTGGCCGGCCGCGCTGACCAGTGCCACATGGACAAAGACGAGCGCGCCGATGAGCCACAAAACCCGCGGCGTGAACAGGCTCGCGAAGGTGGAGCCGCGTTGGAAGTCCATCGGGCCCTGCTAACATCGCCACAGCTGAACTCCTCACCCCCACCGTTTGTGCAACCACAACCAGCCGTGGGGACGAGCGGCGATCTGCTCGGCGTAGAAGGCGTTGAGTTGGGTCGTCACCGCCTCTGCGTCGCCAGGCACCTCCAGGCGCCGGACGTGCACCCGGTGCCGACCCACCCCCTCCCGCCATTGCCAGACGCCATAGATCGGGGCGCCCGCTTTGGCCGCGGCCACCGCCGCCCCCATCGACGTGCGCGCCGGCCGGCCGAAGAAGGGCAGCGCCGGTCCGCGGTTGTGGCGCTGGTCCTGCACGAAGAAGACGTTGCGACCGGCCGCCAGCGCCGCGTAGGCGGAGGCCATGTCGGCGCCCGTCTCCAATCGATGCACATGATACGTATCGCGAAGTTCCGCTAACAATGCCTGGACCCACCGGTCCGTCGGGGTGCGGAGGAAAATCGACAGCGGGAAAGCCTGGCCCAAACCCAAGAGCGCCACGTCCCACGAGCCGCCATGCCCTCCGACCATCACCCCGCCGCGGACACCTGCAGCTCCCTCCACGACCACCCTCAGCCGGGAGTAGTCCAGCAGCTCGACGTACCCCAATACAAGGTCATGCATCATATGTATCAACGTCGACCGCACCGACACACCCGGGAGCGCGGCAACCAGGTTCTCGACGGCCACGCGGCGACGGATGGGCAGAATCCACCACCACGTGTAGGCAATCCCCCACGCCAGCAGGTTCGCCACGTCGAGGGGGATTCGTCGGACGACCGCCACGAGTGCGTTCAGAACCCACGTGCGGAGCCCCGGCGGCGCCGTGTCCCGAAGTGGATCGCGGGGCTCGGCGGGCGGCGTCAAGCCGGCTCCGTGAAGCCGAAAGGAGCGAGGCGAACGGCGAGCGCGTCGGCGCCGACCGAAATCTCCAGCTCGACGACGAGGGCCCAGACCGAGAGCCCCTCCGGCAGGCGGGCGGCGTCCTTCTCGGTCACCAGAACGTTGTGGTCGTCCTTCCACGCCTCGATGGCCTGAAGGTCGCGCCAAGCGAACGTGTGGTGGTCAGGGAAGGTGTGACACTGGCGCACGTCGACCCCGAGCGACCGGAGCGTCCGGAAAAAGGCCTCGGGTCGGGCAATCCCCGCCATCGCCACGCAGGGACGCGCGGGAAGGGCATCGAGCGGGTGCCGGACGCCCCGATGGAGCCACGCCACTGGCACGAGCGCCGCCTCGACGAAGCTGGCGTCCGGCCGGGCGACCGCTCGCGCCCATTCTGGAGCAGGACCGTGATTGGACCAGATGACGTCCGCTCTGGCGAGCCACCGCCGCGGGACTCGTCGCGTCCCGACTGGGATGGGTCCGCCACCATCGGGCCACCGGCCGTCCATGACGACGATCTCCAGCTGCCGCGCGAGGCCGCGCGCGGTGAAGCCATCGTCGAGCACCGCCACCTTGGCCCCCCCGCTAGCCGCAACCACCACCGCCGCATGCCGATCGGGCGCGCTGGCGACGGGCTGACCGCGACGGGCCAACATTTCCGCCTCGTCACCCAGCTCGCGAACCCCGCCGGTCTGCCGCACGTCGCCACCGGCCCGACGCCCGTAGCCGCGGGAGACGACGACGCTGCCCGGCAGGCGCGCCGCGATCCAGGCCGCGACCGGCGTCTTTCCGGAGCCGCCCGCCGTAAGGCCGCCGACCGAGACCACGGGGATCGGCGCCTGCTTCCGGCCGAGCGGCCAGATGCTCACGACGCCCAGCCACACCCAGGCAAGGGGCCACAACCAGGGCCGCAGGCTTCGCTCCGGCGACGGCACCGCCTCGACGTACGGACGCAGCGCGTCGAGCACGGGCGCGAGCGCTTCCGCGACCGGAGGCGTCGTACGCGGCCCGGACAGCGCGGCCCTCAGCGCCACGCTGAGCCGTTCCCGCGACTCGGCCACGTCCGCATCAACCCCAACCCACGCCGCCGCGTTCGCGGCGATTTGCGGCCCGCGCACCAACGGGCAACCCGCGGCGATCGCCTCGGCCGGGCTGTGGCCGCCGACCCCGGCGTCGAAGGTACCCCCTACGAAGGCGGCGCGAGCGCGCGGATAGAGCCCCGCGAGCTCGCCCAGGGTGTCGAGCAAAAGCACCTTCGTTGCTGCGGGCACCGAGTCCGCGAGGGCGCTCCGCCGTGACCACCGCAGCCCCCGCCCGGTCAGGAGCGCACCGACCGCGGCGAACCGAGCGGGGTCGCGCGGCGCCAAAACCAACAGCGGCTGCGGAACGAGGTCCCGCCAAGCGTCGAGGAGCGCGACCTCATCGCCCTCTCGGGTCGAGCCGCCCACCAACGCGTCACCACGCCACGAAAAGGCCGCACGCGGAATCGGCGCCAGCGCCTTGAGGTCTTGCGACGGAATCAGCTCTGTGACCCCGGCGAGGAGCGCCTCGGCCAACCCCGGCACCCGCCGTAGCCGCCGCATTCCTGGCCCCTCGCGCGGCGCCAGGCGGACGACGGGGATGCCCCGGCGGCGGCACGCGACGATCAGCGCCGGCCACAGCTCGGCCTCCACCAGGACCAGCGCCCGCGGGCGTACGCGATCGACAAAAGCCAGTACCAGCGGGAGCACGTCGACCGGCAGGCACAGCACCTGATCGGCCCCGCCGGTACGGGCGCGCGCGTCGGCGCTCGTACAGGTGATCAGCACGTCCAGCGCGGGCTCGCGGAGGCGCAGACCAGGCAGGACCGCCTCCACGACCCGACGCTCCCCCAGACTCGCCGCGTGGAACCACAGCGCTCCGGGCTCAAGCCGTGTCTTGGGAAATCCCAGCCGCTCGCGGGCGTGCGGACGCAAACGCGCGTCGAAGGCGACCCCGAGGGCGACTAGCGGCGCGAGGAGCACGCCGACCACGAGGTAGACCGCGACAACGAACATGCTCAGCCTGTCGCTGGCACCCAGCCGACCGCCGCCATGTCGAGGCGGTCGCGTCGAAACTGGAGGCCCTCCCGCATCAGGAGCCCGCGCTGCACCACCAGGCGCACCGGATCGCCCTTGGTCGCGAGGCTCCCGTCCGAGTGGATGACCCGGTGCCACGGCACGTCGGTTTCGGGCGGTAGCGCGGCCATCCCGTAGCCCACCTGTCGCGCGGCGCCGGGGTTGCCGAGGGCGGCGGCCACGTGCCCGTAGCCCATCACCCGCCCCTCGGGGATGGACCGGACCAGCGCGTAGACGCGTTCGCGGAACGAAGGTGTCACAGGGCGGGCCATCGGCCGCCTGCTAACGCCGCCACATGATACCGCAGGCCCATGACCGACGCCCAACGGTACTTGCTCGACTCGGTCCGTCGTGCCATCATCGGCGAGGGCCGCGTGCTGGAGACGCCCTTCGGCGCCCGCCGCGTCACCTACGCCGACTACACCGCCTCGGGGCGAAATCTCACCTACATCGAGGACTTCATCCGCGACGAAGTGATGCCGCTCTACGCCAACACCCACACCGAGACCAGCGGCACCGGCGCGCAGACGACGCGCTTTCGCGAGGACGCACGCGACATCATCCACGCGGCCGTCGGCGGCGGACCCGACGACGTGGTGATTTTCTGCGGGTCTGGCGCCACCGGCGCGGTGAACAAGCTCGTCGACATCCTCAACATCCGCGTTCCCGCCAACCTGGACGAGCGCTACAACCTGACCGCGCACATCCCCGCCGCCGACCGCCCGGTGGTGTTCATCGGCCCCTACGAGCACCACAGCAACGAGCTCCCGTGGCGCGAAACCATCGCCGACGTCGTCACCATCGACGAGGACGCCGACGGTCGCATCGACCTGGCCCAGCTGGAAGCCGAGCTGATTCGGTACGCCGACCGCGCCCTGAAGATCGGGAGCTTTTCGGCAGCCAGCAATGTCACCGGCATCGGGAGTCGCACCGGCGCGATCGCGTCGCTCCTGCACCAGCACGGCGCCCTCTCCTTCTGGGATTTCGCGGCCGCCGGCCCCTATGTCAGAATGGAGATGAACCTCGACGACGCCACGGAATCGGGCAAGTTCCAATACAAGGACGCGATCTTCGTTTCGCCTCACAAATTTCTTGGTGGACCCGGAACCCCCGGCATCCTCGTCGTCAAACGCCACCTCCTGACCAACAAAGTTCCGTCGAGTCCTGGGGGGGGCACCGTTGCATTCGTCACCGCCGACGAGCACCTCTATGTCAGCGACCCGGTCCGCCGCGAAGAGGGGGGCACCCCCGGCATCATCGAATCGATCCGAGCGGGGTTGGTTTTCCAGTTCAAGGACGCGATTGGCTGCGAGCTCATCCACGAGCGGGAAGGGCAGTTTGTCGAGCGTGCGCTAGCGCGGTGGGGGCATCACCCCGGGCTTAAGGTGCTTGGCAACCCCGACCTTTGGCGGCTGTCGATTCTGTCGTTCCTGGTCCGCCACCGAAACCGGTTCTTGCACTACAACTTCGTCGTCGCCTTGCTCAACGACCTGTTCGGCATCCAGGCGCGTGGAGGCTGCTCGTGTGCAGGACCGTACGGGCATCGCCTGCTTGGCATCGACGTCGCCGACAGTCACAACCACGAGTGCGCCATCATCAGCGGCGTGCAGTCGGTGCGCCCCGGCTGGATCCGCGTGAACTTCAACTACTTCATCTCGGACGAGTCCTTCAACTTCGTGATCGAAGCCGTCGAGTTCATCGCCGAACACGGTTGGTTGTTTTTGCCACTCTACGATGTCGACCCGCGCGGCGGGAACTGGCGCTACCGCGGTTTCACGTCCAGCTCGCTGATGCACCTGCAGGACGTCAAGTTCGGCCCCGGCGGCGTCGAGTACCGCAGCCGGCACTCCACCGAGCCGGAATCGGTGCTCCCCAGCTATCTGGCCGAGGCCAGGCGGGTGGCGGAGGAGCTACGGATTAGCGGTCGCGACCTGGTGCTGGAAGATCCCGTCCTTCCGGCAGCCGCCGAGCGTCTGCGGTGGTTTCCGTTCCCGGGAGAGGTGGTGGCCGAGCTGCGGGCGGAGGCTTTGACGCCCGCCCGCTGACCGGGCTCGGTGCGTCCGTACTGATACCAGGGTTCGAGCAACTCGTGCCACGAGTCGGATTGCTGCTCGTACTCGGCCTCGCAGCGCCCCCCGGCGCGAACCAGAGCTGGGATATTACTGGCGTTCGTTGAAGTGGGTCGCGCGCTCGGCGACCCAGGCGTAGACGTAGGCCTTCTCTCCCTCGTAGTCCGTCCAGTCCGCGTCCTCTTCGCGGGCTGCCGCCCACCGGTCGTACGCGTGATGCAGGTAGAGGTTCTTGACGTAGGAGTCCTCGCCGTTCGCATAGAACAGGAGCGCCAGCGCGTCCATCCACTCGTTGAGGTCGATCCAGTCCGGCGAGCCGGAGATGATCGCCTCCGGTGAGCTGTTTCCCGTGAACTCCACGAGGGCCTCGAGGTCGCTGAAGTCGTCCTCCGGCTCGCCCTCGGCCTTCTCATAGCCCTTATGTAACGATGATTTTTCGGCGCCGTACTGGTCTGTGAGCGCGCAGTTGGCGTCCGGGTCCACCGCCTTGTAGAGGTTCGCGTCCCGTTCAAAACCGAGATGATCCGCCCACTCGTCGTCGAGCCGGTCCTCGCCAATGTAGAGGCCCAGGTAGCTGCCGTTGAGGTACACCACCGTGAAGAATGTCCGCGGCGTCAAGCGGGATTGACCCCAGTAGTCAGCGATTGCGGCCCAGAGATCGTAGGTGAACTTCTGGCGGACATAGCTGTTGTCGTGGAAGGTGGAGATCAGGAGCAGGTGATCACGCGTGACGCCCCAGCTGGGGATCGGCAGCTCCTCGTCGGTGAACTTCAGCCGGTAGCTGACCTTCGGATAGAGCGCGCTGGTCTTCCCGTGGATCTGCATCCCGGTGGGGTAGTCGCGACCGTACCAGGTGACCGTGGCCTCGGAGTCGGTCGCCGCGTTCAACACCGCGCTGGTCGCGATGTGCACCACCGGGAGGCCCCACTCCTCGGTGTACGTCTCCGGCGAGACGGCGACGTTGTCCGCCCGAGATGGATCGTCGGCGACCCAGAAGGTCACGGTGCCGCGGTCGGGCTTGTCGGAGGAATCGTCGAGGGGGAGCACGGAGAAGGAGAGGTCGATCCTGCCCCCATCCGCCGGGCCCGTGGTCCAGGCAAACGAACGTGTGTCCGCGTCGAACGCGGCGCCCGCGGGGAGTCCGTCTACGGTGAACCGCGCGCCCTCGGTGGACAGAGCCCCGGAACACGCGACGGTGAAGTGGACCGCATCCCCCTCAAGGAAGTTCGCGTCGGCCAGATCCGACACGACTGCGCAGTCAGGCGCGGGGTCGCCCGCGCCCTTGAGCTTCAATGGGGCGAGTTCAGTAGTTTATATCCCGGATTTTGGGAGACCGGTGACCCGCTGCTGCTCACCGCACCGGCAGCGCCCGAACCAGCCCGCCCACGTGGTCGTCCCACGCTTGCTCAACGTAGAATCCGTTGGCTTCGAGCAGTAGCGATCGATGAGGCGGAGG
The DNA here is from genome assembly GCA_947445035.1 of Deltaproteobacteria bacterium. Lineage (GTDB taxonomy): Bacteria > Myxococcota_A > UBA796 > UBA796 > SXON01 > SXON01. The sequence continues at coordinate 104,426 of CANFCK010000005.1, read as the reverse complement.
TTGCCCATCAGGGGCGACCGGAACACTTTGCGGGTGCGCCGCACCGAGGCGCCGTTGACCTGGCCCTCCCAGGCCAGCCGCTCCGGGGTGTGGGCGTCGGGACGGCCGCATGAGGCCTCCCCCGGTCGAGTTAGGGCTCACTTCATGATTCGTGTGGTCCCAGGCAGTCGAATCTTCCTCCACCAGGCGTTTCGCTGTTGTCCCTACGCCGGCGCGGTCACGTCCCAGGTGCACGATTACCTCGAGGCCAACGGGTTCGTGGTGGTGGCGGATGCCGAGTCGGCCGACGCGCACCTGGTCAACACCTGCGGCTCCGACGCCCGTCAGGCGCAGCTCACCTGGGACGTGCTCCAGACCTTGGCCTCGCGCGCGCCCACCGCGCCGGTGGTGACGACCGGTTGCCTTGTCAGCATCGACCCCCGCCGTCTCGCCGTGGAGTTGGCGCCGTTTGCACAGAGCGCTCGCTTCGATCCTCGGCACCTCCCGGGCCTCGACATCGTGTTCGGCGCCGAGCGGGTCCGCTTCGACGACGTGCAGCCCGCGTTGCACAACGAGTACGCTGGCAACGATCTTTCAGCGGGGTGGTTCCACATCCTCGCGAGCACCGGCTGCCTTGGCACCTGCAGCTTCTGCGCCATTCGCCGCGCAACGGGGCGCCCCAAGTCTCGGACCGTGGACCAGGTGCTGGTCGATTTGCGCCGCGGCGTGGGGGAGGGGCTCCACGACATTCTCCTGGTGTCCACGGACCTGAGCGCGTGGGGCACCGACCTCGGGCAGACGGTGGTGGACCTGGTGACCGCGGTCTCCAACGAGCCGGGGGAATTCCGCCTCGCCGCCGAAAGCATGGAGCCCACGCTGTTTTTGGAGCACTTCGAGGCGCTGCTCCCCCATTTCACCAACGGTCGCTGGGCTTTTCTGGGGCTCCCGATCCAGTCCGGCTCCGCCCGTATTCTCCGTCAGATGGAGCGCACCTACGACCCGAAGGACGTCGTCGCCGCCGTGCGCCGGCTCAAGGCGGCCGCGCCGAGTCTGGTCGTGCGCACCGATCTCATCTACGGCTTCGGCGACGAGACCGACGCCGAGTTCCGGGAGAGCGTCGAGGTCAGCCGCGCCTTCGATTTACCCAGCTTCAACGCCTACCAGCCGCGGCCCGGCACGGCGCCGTTGCGGCTGGTTCCCGAGGTTCTCAAAGCACGTCGGGACCTGGCCTTGGCCGAGCTGCAGGCCCGCGCGCAGGCGGGGCTCTTGCCCATCCGCCGTTGGGATGGCGGTGCTGACACGCCGAGGCTCGCGGTGAGCGCAGACGGGGGCTCTGAGTCTGGCGAAGCGCCAGGGCCCGCGGGGCCGTCGGAAACCGCGGAGGGTCAGGCGTGGCTCACCCAGACGGCGCGCGGCTTTCAGCGGGTATTGTCGCGACAAAAAAGTATCGTGCTCACCGACGGCTGGGTCTTCGGCTCGGTGCGCGTGTCCGCTGACGCGGTCGTGCTCGGCCTGCGCCACGCGGACGGGCGGACGATCGAGCTTGGCCTACGGCACGCCGGGTGGCCCGGGGTCGCGCTCGCGCGCGGGGAACGTTTCGCCGTCTGGGTCATGGCCAAGGGCATCCAGGCGGACGCCGGCCTCGACGCCGCCATCAAGCGGCTGCTCTCCGCGCTCGGGGTCGGGTAGCTCGGCTCCGTCGGCACCCTCGCCAGCGGGCATCCAACCGCGCCGCGTCGCCAGGCTGTGCAGCGGCGCCAGCCCGAAGAAGACGGCCGCGAGGAAGGGGACCATCGCCAGATTCCCGTAGAGCACCCGAAGTCCAACCGCTTTTTCCACCGGGTAGGACCAGGCGATCCATGCGTAGAGCACGCCGGTCGCGATGTGGAAAAGCACGGTCATCGCCAACAGCACCCGGATCATCCCGGTCAGGCGCCCCGGGCCAAGCTGGGCCGCGAGCTCCGGGCGCAGCCGCAGCATCTCGTCGACGAAGGGTCCGGGCCCCTTGAGCGTCAGCCACAAGAACCAGCCGCCAAAGCCGGCGTTGGTGATCGACGCCTCCCAGGAGAAAAAGCGCGGGCTGGCCAGCCAGATGTCGATGAGGCCGAGGCCGACGGTGGTGGTCGCAATCACCTTGAACAAGAAGGTGATCGGCTCTTTGCGGTACAGGCGCCATAGGACCCCGCCGATCGAGTAAATAGACGTCGCGACGATCGCGGGCTTCAGTCCCATCGTCCAGTCGAAGGCGTAGAAAACGACCAGGGGGCCTAGACTGGCGAGCAGGGGGAGCACGGATCGGCGGGTATCGCGCGAGCGGGGCGGACGATGCGAGTCGGCGCCCGTCGACGCCCGTCGACGCCCGTCGACACCCGTCGGCGCCCGTCGGCGCCCGTCGGCGCCACTGTCAGAGCGCGCCTCGCCAACGTCGAGGAATGGCGGCCAGACGCACCCCCAGGCCCCTTGCGGCCCAATGGTAACGATGCTAACATAAGGTCCATGGACGCCACCCTCGTCCCCCCTGCCACCCGCGCCGACGGCTGGTACCGCAAGCGCCGCTACCACCACGGGAACCTGGCGCCCTCCGCTCTTGCCCGCGGGCGGCAGCTCGTCGAGCTCCACGGGCCCTGTGCGCTCAGCCTCCGAGGACTCGCGCGGGACCCTGGCGTTACCGCTACCGCGCTCGTCCGCCAGTTCGGAAACCTGGCGGGCCTGCGGGCCGCGGTGGCCGAGTCCGCGCTCGAACTGCTGCTGGCAGGAGCGCGGGTCCCAACCGGCCGGGCGGTCCCCCTGTCGGAGGCCGCGAGACGGTGGGTCGCCTTCGCTGCCGCCCATGCCAACTTGTACCGGCTCGTCTCCGGCGAGGGCTGGCATGCCCCGGGCTCAGGCGCGCGCGGTCTCCATGGAATGCTCAGGATAGCGTCCCCGAGCCGCGCGCTGGAGGTCGCCCTTGGTGCGCGTCGTGATCCCGACCGGGCCTGCTACCTGGCCTCCGCGATCCACGGCCTGGCGCTCGCACGGATCGACGGCGTCTCCGGCCTCGCTACGGAGAAGGCCCTCGCCCGCGCTCTTCAACCGCTCAGAATCCCGGCTCGTCACGGAGGCGGTGGCTAACCCCCAAAGGGGTCCGTACCCCTCACCCCACCAGCGCGCGGACGGTCCTCGCCACCAGGTCGCTGGCCGCACCCATCGCCATCCCGTTGGCGAAGAGCTCGGTTTCTTCCTCGGTGAGCGCCGCGCGGGTGCGTTCCCAGAGCTGCGCGAGCGTAGCCCGGTGGCCCACCCAGCGTTCCGCGGTGTCGACGTGCCCGTGCACGTAGGCTCGCCGGAGGGCCGGAAAGCGCTTCTCATGAAAGATTCCGCCCACTTGTAGCAAGGTGCCATCGACGTCGCACAGCACGTCGCCGCAGAGCGGCGCGGGGTCGGCCGCCGCCTGACGGTTGAACAGTTGGAGGTCCGGCGCCCGCGCATGATCGACGAGGACGCCCGTGAGTCCCCGCAAATAGGCCTGCGCCTGCTCACGCGAAAAACGCAGGCCAGTGGCGTAGTTCAGTTGCAGCGCCGGTGCGCCCATCGCCCGTGCGTCGGCGTAGCGGTTGGGGAGCTCGCCGGCCGCGGCTGGAGGCACCGTCACGTTGAGAAACCAACGCGCGGGACCCGATGCGAGCGCGGTGACAGCGGCCTTCCAGCGGGTGTCGGCGTCGTCTTGCGGCGTAAGATGCGGCCGCCGGAAGCGGTTGCCGTGGGCGGCGCCGTCCACGGAAAGCTGCACCACCACTCCGGCGGCGGCGAGCTCATCCAGCCGGCCCGCGTCAAAGCCCAGCCCGTTGGTGGTGAGCTGAATCGCCAACTCGCGACCCTGTCGCGACCGGTGGCTCGTGGCGTAGTCAAGCAACAGCACGACGGTGTCCCAGCGCCGTGTAGGCTCGCCCCCGAAGAGTTGGATCGACAGCCGCGGCTTGGGGCTCGACATCAAAAGGTCGATGGCGCGGCGGGCGGTCGCCTCGGCGAGGTCCCCCACCGGCGGCTGGTCCAGCGACGACGTTGCAAGTGTTCCGGGGTGCGGCTCCCGCCACCCAGACTCGGTGACGTCGACGAAACAGTAGCTGCAACGCAGCTCGCAGCTGCGCGTCAGCATCAACATCAGCCGGTCAGTCGTGGCGTTGTCGCCGGTTTGGCTGGAGTCGTGGGCAAGCATCTGCGCCAGGCGACGCGCCACCTGCTCGTCGGAGGGGAGGGGGATCGCGGGGGGCAAGACTACGCCGAATCTCCCCGGTACCACCGCAAGAAGTCCGTCATCACCGCGCCGACCTTCAGGTTGTTCTCGGTCATCACCTGGCCGTAGCTCCACTCCACGAGCTCACGGTTGCTCGGCGCGTCCATCCAGTAGCGGTCGAAGTTCCCGAGATCATCAAGGTGGCCGCGGACAAACCGAGATTTGTGCTCGGTCTCGTGCAAGAACGCGTTGCCGCCGTAGATGGTGCCGTCCCAGTCGACGGTGACCTCGCCGTTCAGCCGCATCGGCATCGGGCGATTCTCGGCGTTGACCAAGACAAGCTCGGGCCGCTTCGGCAACTCCGCGGCGATGGTGAAACACTGCTCGGCCAGCACCTTGCGCTGAGCGGGGCTCCAGGTTTTGCCGAGCGCGAAGTTGATCTGGACGCGGCGGAAACCCAGGTCGGCAATGTGGAAGAAGTTGGCCGCGAGCTTGCCGATGAGCTCGGGGTGCACGACCATGATCACGTCGTAGTGGAGCCCGCTGTGAAGGATCTCGGCCACCCTCGGCGCGATGCCGTTGTCGTACGAGTCGAGGCCGGCGCGCGCCGCCGGGCGGAAGCGGCGCATCGCCTCCCGGTCTCCGTCCAGCGAAAGCTCCAGCTTCACCGGGCGGTCGGCGAGCCAGGCCAACTTGTTGGCATCGAGCGACCAGCCGTTGCTGCTGAGCACGAAGTCCAGTTCTTTCCCCCGTTTGAGCGCGGTCTCGGCTCCCCAGGCCATGGCGTGCTGCACCAGCCCCCACTCCATCAGCGCCTCGCCGCCAAAGAACTGGAGCGTCAGCCGGCGCCGCTCACTCGACAAAAGAAGGTCTACGGCCCGTTCCAACGTGGCCTCAGTCATCACCCGGCCGTCTTGCTTGGGGATGTAGCAGTAGTTGCAGCGCAGCTCGCACTGCCAGGTGGGAATCACCACAAGCCGGGTGACGCCGCCCATGGTGTACCGCTGAAACGCAGGCAGCCACGTGCTCGTCGGGCCCAGGCGCTGGTCGCACACCTGCTTCAGGACGTCGGCCTGTCCCGCGACCGCTACACGCAGCGCGGGCGAGTTCTCAAGCTGGGCAGGGTGCTCCGGGTCGCCCGCCTCGGCGTGACTCGACCGCCGCGCGAGGTCGAGCAGCTGGAAAAGCCGCCGTCGGGGGCGATCGTCAAGCACCCTGGCGGCGTACTGGTGATCGACCGGCGCGTCGCATCCCGCTTTGAGAGCGGACAGCACACGCTCCCGGAGTCGAACAAATGTATCCGCGTAGCGATTTCCGTCGGTGAAGAGGCCTTCGTCCACGAAGGCGGCAACCAGCGGATCGCGGGGTTGGTCGTGGTCCACGAGCGGGTAGTCCAACTCGGGGTGCCCGGGCTCCGACAACAGGCCGCGCAACACAAAGGCCCCGTCGTCCCCCTGCTGCACACGCCGCCGCCACGAGGCGCTGGTGGCGTAGGACACCAAGTGGCCCACCACCGGGAATCGGATGTGAAAGTACACAGGAAACAGGGTTTTGAGTCGAACTACTTCATCCAGTACCGCAACCAGCTCCATCAGTGTGGTGTCGCGATTGCACAGGATGAAGTAGGCATCGTGATGCAGGCGACGCTCGGCGAGGGCGTGGACGATGGCGCGGACGTGCTCTCGCTTGTAGCCCTTGCCCAGGCGGACCAGCTCCACATCGGAGAAGCTCTCGACGCCGATCTGGAGGTAGCTCGACCACCGGCGGGTGCGATGATCAGCCACGAAGTCCACGTTCGGCATGGGGCGGCCGGCGTCGTCGAAGCAGGCCGGGACGATCGTGTCCAAAAGCACCAGGTCCGGCTCGGGAAGCACGCGGCCACCCTCGTTGCGGCAAAGGTCGCCGATGGACACCTGCACCGAGGACAAGCGGAACTTCGTCCCGAGTATCGCTCGGAAGAACCCGGCGGCACGGTCCCGGTCGCAGGCGAAGTCATCGTCACTCAGATGCACGCGGCGGGCGTTTCGGGGGATGTCCGCGCCGAAAAGCTCCTGTAGTCGCGTCTCATACGCCGAAAGCAGTTCGAGGAGATTGTCGACGCTCCTCGCTTGATACCGTTCCCGGCCGAGGATCGAGCAGAAAACACACTTGTGCACGCATCCGCGGCTGGTTGCCAACTCGATGCCGGTAGCGAAGTGGTGGGCCTGGAGCCATCGCAGGTCCAGCGTCACCGCGTCCAGGTCAGGCACTTCAACCACCGCGGCGGCATTGGCCACGATCAACCTGCGCCCGGCGGCGTCGCGGGCGTAGAGTCCGTCCATGCTGAGCAGCGCGCCGACCTGCGCCTCGCTCAGCGCGGTATCGATCGACGCATCCGGCCCCAGGATCGTGAGAAGACGCGGCAGAAACACCTCTCCTGCGCCGCGGCACACGAAGGTGACGTCGGGAAGATGCGAGACCACCGCGTCGGGCGCCAGCGTCGGCAGCACCCCGCCCACCGCCACGTGTGCCCGACACCCCAGGTCACGCAGCGTGCGAATCAGCGAGACGACGCCCTCCCAGTACCCCTCCAGAAGCGTGATGCACACGAGCTGGATCGGCCCCCCTGCCAGCGCGTTTTGCAGGGTGTCCAGCCCCTGCGTCGGCCGGTCGGTCCCCACGATCGCCATCTTCACGTTTGCCAGCACCACCTCGGTCGGCAGCCCCGCCAGCGACGAGATCATGTGCAGCACGCCCTGGCTCAGCTCGGCGTCGTTGTGCGGCATCTCCGCGTTCATCAGGGATTCGAAGAACAGCACGCGACGAACAGGGGCGTCAGACGACGGGGGGCGTGTCGTGGGGCCGTCCCAGACGCAACGATCGTCCCCGCCCCGGCGGATCGTCGTCGCCGCTGGCGCACCGGCCATGAGCGCGCGTTCCGCGCTCCGCAAGCGTGCTGCCCACGAGCCATCGGCCTCATCGACCAGCTCGACCCGGCCGGCCAGTCCTTGGTGCCGCACCGTCCGCTCGCCGGTCGCGGCGCGTTGCCACGTCCAGCCGCGGTCTTGGGGCCGGCTTGGGGTGGGCATTACGGGAGCGTATCCCGGGACCCTCGTGGCCTTGACACCGGCCGATGTGGCGGGCATCTGGACAGACGATGAACATCAGCGTCGAAGACCTTCGTTTCGGGGACCGCTTCCAAACGGCGCTGCCGGCCGATTCCGACACCGACCCGTGGCCCAGGGAGGTCCGGGGGGCGTTGTGGTCGGCGGTTCGGCCGACGCCGGTCCGCTCGCCGACCCTCGTCGCCTGGGCCGACGAGGTGGGCACACTCCTCGGGACCACGCGCCCGCCCGCGATCGGACCAGCCGTCGACGTGCTCGGCGGCAACCGCGTCACCGACGGAATGCGGCCCTTCGCCGCCTGCTACGGGGGGCACCAGTTCGGCCAGTGGGCGGGGCAGCTTGGCGACGGCCGGGCCATGGCGCTCGGGGACGTGACCGGGCCCGGAGGCACCTTCGAGGTGCAGCTCAAGGGTGCGGGTCCGACGCCGTATTCGCGCACCGCCGACGGGCGCGCGGTGATGCGCTCCAGCATCCGTGAGTTCATCTGCAGCGAGGCCATGTTCCATCTCGGCGTGCCCACGACCCGCGCGTTGGCGTTGGTTGCGACCGGCGAGCCTGTGGTGCGGGACATGTTCTACGACGGGCACGCCAAGGCCGAGCCCGGCGCCATCGTGACCCGGGTCGCGCCGACTTTTGTGCGTTTCGGCAACTTTGAACTTCCGGCGTCACGTCGGGAGAACGAACTGCTTCGTACGCTCTATGAGCATGTCCACAGCGTTCATTTCGCCGAGACGCCTGCGGGCGTGGTTGCCTTCTTCGAGGAGGTCTGTCGCCGCACCGCCGAGCTGATGGCGCAGTGGATGGCGCTGGGATTTGTGCACGGCGTGATGAACACCGACAACCTCTCGATCCTCGGCGTGACCATCGACTACGGCCCGTACGGCTGGTTGGACGTCTTCGACCCCGACTTCACGCCCAACACCACCGACTACCGGGAGGGGCGCTATCGTTGGCGCCAACAGCCCGCGGTCGCCCAGTGGAACCTCGCTCGGCTGGGACGGGCGCTCGCTCCTCTGCATGGCGACGTCAACGCCTTGGACGAGGTGCTGCAGCGCTACTCTGCCATGTACGCCGCGGCCTGGCGGCGCCGCTTGGGCGCCAAGCTCGGACTGGACGTCGGCGATGCCGACGACGCCTTGATCACCGAGATGTTCAGCCTGCTCACGGCGGCCGAGACGGACTGGACGATCTTCTTCCGCCGCCTCGCGGACGTGCCTCGCGATGGCGACCGGCTCGCCCCGCTCCTGGATGCTTTCTATACCCCTCCTGACGACGGGCTGCGCACGCGTTGGGCGGGCTGGCTCGCGGCGTGGACGGTGAGGGGAGGGGGGCAGGACCCCGCGCACCGCCGCGCCCGGATGAACGCGGTCAACGCCTGGATCCTGCCGCGCAACTGGGTGGTGCAGGAGGTGATCGGCGCGGTCGAAAGCGGCGACATCACCGCCGTGGACCGGCTCCTCGACGTCCTGCGGACGCCGTATGTCGAGCAGCCGGGGTCGGCGCGGCTGGCGGGGCGCCGCCCGGACTGGGCCAAGAACAAGGCGGGGTGTTCGGCGCTGTCGTGTAGTTCGTAGGGACCCGGGCGCAGGTTCTACTGGTCGAAGAGCTTCAGCTCGCCCAGGAAGTCCATCTTGCCGATGGGCACGCCGCCGCCGCGCAGAATCGCGTAGGCCGTGGTGGCGTGGAAGAAGAAGTTGGGCACCGAGCGGCTCAGCGCGGCGTCGCGGGCGAACATCGCTTTGCCAGGCGGGAAGGCGATCTTTACGATGGTGTCGTTCTGCGTCTTGGCGTAGGCGTCGGCGGGGATCGAGTCGAGAAACGCGATCGTCTTGGCGATGCGGGCGCGCAGCTCGGCGACCGTGGTCTCGTTGTCCTCGAACTTGGGCGCGTCGACCTGGGCCCAGGCGGCGGCGCCGGCCTTGGCCGCGTCACAGGCGATGGTGACTTGCCGCCAGAAGGGGAGCATGTCGGGGGCGAGGCGCATGCCCACGAAGTTGTCGACGGGGAAGCCGCGCACCGTGGCGTGGGCTTCGGCCTTGGCGAGGATGGCGTCGAGGCTGGCGAGGGTCTTTGCGAACTGGGAGACGAGGTCGGCGTACATGGGGCTCCTGATGGGGCGCCTATTTATCCCGCCTCGGGTGCCGCCAGGGCGTCATTCCACGGTGCCACGTCGTCGATCGCGACGACGCGACCGACCCGGACATCGGCTACCAGCGTGATGCGATCGATGGTTCCGCGATTGTGTGCGTGGTGGAGTTGGCGAATGTCCAACAGTCTTGCGGTGCCGATGGTCCATTCTCCCGCCTCCTCAGCGGGCACCTGCAACGGAACATGGACTCGCACCTCGTCGTCGGCCCGGTGGTCCCGGTGGGGTGCAAGCTCGGCCCCGGCGGCCAGGCGCAGGACGCCGAAGACCGCTATTTCCGGATGTTTTTCGAGGATGGCCGCAGCGCTGGGAAGCAGGCGCCGGTTCGCCTCTAGGTCGACACCCGCGAACTCGTGGCCCCACGGCCCCGCCGACAACAAGACCGCCTCCCATCGGCCGCGGTACATCGTCTGCGCCGCCATCGGGAACCACGCCGACTCCGGGACGGCGGCCAGCTCGGCGAGGACGGCGGCCGCGGCCGCTTCAAGCTCGGCGACGACAGGCAGGTCGTGGGGGAGCAGCACGGCAGCGGGATAACCCAGGCCAGTGTCGCCAAGCCACGAGGACCCAGCCATCTACGCCTTCCTTGGCGGCACGCCTGTCGAGCAGCTTTCGTGGTTGACAGCGCGAGGCCTCCCGCCGGCAACCCTCCTCGCCCTTCACAACTCCTGTGCCCAGCGTTGTTTCTTCTGTGTCGCCCCTGGAACGGTGGCGGTGCCTGCCGGAGAGATGACCCAGCGTGCTCGCGCCCTTTCCCAGCTGTCGGCGCGCCCCGCCGGGATCGAGCGGCTGCTGATCGGAGGCAACGAGCCGACTCTCCATCCCGATTTCAGCGCGCTGCTCGCCGCGGCCCGCCCGGCAGGGTTCCGGACCGTTGAGCTGATGACCAACGGCTACAACCTTACGACGAATGCCGTGGAGTACGCTGCCGCCGGTGTTTCTGAGGTGGTGGTGCCGCTGTATGCGGCGGAGGCCGGGCTGCACGACGACGTGTGCGGCGCCCGGGTGTACGAGGTGGTTGTCGCCGGCCTGGACGCCGCTGCGGCGGCGGGAATCCGGGTCAGGGTGCACACGTTGCTGCTGCGCCGCAACCTCGCAGCGCTCGCCGACCTTGCGGAGATGGTCGCGACGCGGTGGCATTCTCGCCTCGGGGTGGCGCTGCTCCGCGACAAGGGCAGCTTCGACTTTGCGGGGGAGGCGCCTCGCTTCGATGCCGCCGCGACCACGATCACCGCGATCGCCGAACGATACCGGCCGTACGGCATCGGTACGCCATTGTGCCTGCCGACGGGTGACCAAGCGTCCCCGCTGGTCGCGGAGCTGTACTTCCGGAGCCAGGCGCGTGCGAAGGGCGCGGCGTGCGGCGGGTGCGCGGCGGCCGATCGTTGCGGCGGACCGGTGACGGCGTATCGGGAGCAGGTGCGCCCGATCGCGTGATACCCGGGGCTTGATGCTCTTTCCCTTCGACCTCGTGCCGATGACCGCGCCGACGCCCGAAGACTTCGTTCCCCCCGGTTGGGCCATCGCGGGGGACAGCGGCATCACGGCGAAGCCCGCGTTTTTGGCGCCGAACGGCTCGGCAAGCGGCGACCTGACCGGGGATGGTGTGGCCGACCGGGTGCTCGTGCTGGAACCGGCCGCACGGGTGGAGGCTTCAGCCGTCGCGACATGCGAATCGTGTGAGCCCCCCTCCTGGACCCGCGCCATCGTGGTTGTGGAGGCGGTGGGCACCGGCTGGGTGCAGCTCGCGGTGGCGGGCTGGGGCGATCCTTCGACGACCGCGCGCATCCACGACGGGCGGCTCGTCGTCACCTCAGGGGTGTCAGGCGGGAAGAGTCGGAACGCCGAGCTGCTTCGGTATCGGCTGGATGGGCGTGTTTTCCGACTGGAGCATCGGGTTTTCGAGTTCGACGCCTTCTCCTTCGACGACATCTCCGCCTTCGAGCGGGTGACGGAAGACTGGGTGGCCCACCTCCGCATCATCGAGAAGGGCGAGCCGCCGAGCGAGGCTGGCCGCCAGAAGTTCGCCGGGGATCGAAGCTTCGCCGAGGGCTCGCCGCGAACGAAGAAGTAGGCGGCGCAGCGGGTGTCGCGCGCACACCGGAGCTCACTCGCCATGATAGCCGCCGCGGTGCGCCAGATCGCCATCGCCGTCGACGGTCCTGCCAGCTCCGGAAAGGGCACCGTCGCGCGGCGGGTCGCGAATCGGCTGGGCTTCCAGCTCGTTGATACCGGTGCGATGTACCGGACGGTCGCGCTGGCCGCGCTGCGCGCTGACGTTGACCTCAACGACGCCGCTGCCGTCGAGCAGATCGCCCGTGGCATCCGCTTCCGCTTCGCGTTCAATGGCGGCGACCTCACGGTCGAGGCGGACGGGGAGGATGTGACCGAGGTCATCCGGGATCAACCGGTCGGCGCTGCGGCGTCAATCGTCGCGACCCACGCTGGCGTTCGTACGGCGCTCCTTGGCCTGCAACGTGCGCTCGGCGCGGGTGGCGGGGTGGTGATGGACGGTCGTGATATCGGCACGGTGGTGCTGCCTTCTGCCGAGCTCAAGGTGTACCTGGACGCCTCGCTCGACGCGCGGGCGGAGCGTCGGTGGCGCCAACTCCCGGATGGCGACTTCGAGCAGGTGCGCGCCGAGTTGGCGGAGCGCGACCGGCGGGACACGTCCCGGGCGATCGCCCCGCTCGCTTGCGCAGACGAGGCGGTCCGCATCGACACCACCGGGATCGGGGTGGAGTCGGTGGTGGAGTTCATCGTCACCCTCGCGAAAGCCCGCCAGGCGCGGTAGCGCGTGCTGTTCATCAGCGACGAGTTCTTCGTCTTCTTGGTGGTGGCGCTCGTCGCGGTCAGCGTCGCTCCTGCCGGCCGCTTCCGCAGCGGTCTTTTGCTGGCCTTCTGCGTGTGGTTCTACGCCAGTTGGAGCCTGCCGTTCATGGGGCTGCTCGCGGCGAACATCGTCGTTGACTACTGGCTCGCGCTCGCGATTCATCAGAGCCGCTCTGCCCGAATGCGCCGCTGGATGGCCACCCTCAGCGTGACGATGAACCTCGGCATGCTCGCCGTTTTCAAATATTCAGGCTTCGTATCTACGACTTCGAACGATGCGCTCCGTCTTTTGGGCACCGACCTGGCGGTGCCGGTGCCCGAGCTGGTCCTCCCCCTTGGCATCAGCTTCTACGTTTTCCAAGCCATCTCCTACACGGTCGACGTGTACCGCGGCGTGCTCGAGCCCACGCGCGACCTCCCCAAGCTGGCGACCTTCATCCTGTTCTTTCCGCACCTGGTCAGCGGGCCCATCGTCCGTGCCAAGGAAATCCTGCCCCAGCTTGACCGACTTCGCGAACGCCCCGCGTTGGCCGACGTCATCCACGGTGGGCGCGACTTCGTGCTGGGCTTCGCGCGGAAGGTGGTCTTCGCCGATTCTTTCGCGGTCCTCGCCGACCGGACCTTCCGGAGCCCGTCGCAATTCGGAGCCGTCGACCTCCTGATCGGGCTCGTTGCCTACGCGTTTCAGATCTACTTCGACTTCTCGGGCTACTCGCAGATGGCCATCGGTTTGGCGAGAATGTTCGGAATTCACTTCCCCGACAACTTCGACAGTCCGTACATCAGCGGCTCGCTCCAGGAGTTCTGGCGGCGCTGGCACATCTCGTTGAGCCGTTTTTTGCGTGACTACCTGTACATTCCCTTGGGCGGCAGTCGGTTTGGGCTGGGACGGACACTCTTTGCGCTGTCCGCGACCATGCTGATCGGCGGCTTCTGGCACGGCGCGAACTGGACGTTCGTGGTGTGGGGGGCAATCCACGGTGTGGGGCAGGCGGCTGCCCTCTTGTATCGTGAGCGGTTCCGCACGCCCGCGCAAGCTCGCTTCTGGGAGAGTCCCGCCGGCAACCTGGCCGGTTGGAGCCTGACGATGTCCACCGTGCTTTTGGCTTGGGTCTTCTTCCGGGCGCCGACGCTGGCGGCCAGCGTCACCTACCTACGCGGACTCACGACGCTGTCCTCTGGAAGCGAGGTGTTGTCGGTGTCTTCGACGCAGGTGGTCCTCTTCGGGCTCGCCGTTGCCATCCATCTGGTGGCCTATTTCCGGCCTCAACTGGTATTGCCTTGGCCGCGGCCGGTTTTCGCGCAGGGGCTCTTGGTGGGCGCAGGCTACTTCTGCTGCGTGGCGATCAAGCAGGCCGATGCTCCGTTTATCTACTTCAACTTCTGAGGGTTAGCTGATCTGAGCCACGATGAAACTATGTTTCATGGTATCGTGGTCAACGAAAACCCCACCGTTCCCCCAGATCGGGGGCAAGGGAGTGTCGCCGCTCACCGAAATCGCCAGGGTAGTGCTCACGAAGAGTGGGCCACCCGCCTTCCTGTGCTGATCTCGATGCCGGCCACCTCGCACGCGAATTCGGGGTGGCCACGTTTCCGTGAGCAGGGGCATGGCGATTTCGGTGAGCGGCCACACCTGTACCTCCGCGAAGGCTGCTACAACTGTCACTCGCAGATGATTCGGCCGATGCAGGCCGAGACCCTACGGTACGGCGCCTGGACCCGGGCCGGAGAATACCAATGGGACCACCCCTTTCAGCTCGGGAGCCGGCGCATCGGTCCTGATCTCCAACGGGTTGGGCAGAAATACCCCGACGCGTGGCACTACGATCACATGAAGGACCCCCGCGCCACCTCGCCGGGTTCGATCATGCCCGCCTATCCGTGGCTCTACACCGACAAGATCGCGGCTTCCGACGTGGTCGCGTCGGTGGGGGCGATGACGACACTCGGGGTTCCGTACGAGGCCGACCCCGAGGCCTGGGTACCGAACGCGATGATGACCCAGGGCGCCGCCATCGTCGAGCGCCTCGCCGCCACCAAGCGTGAGGCCGCTCCCGACGACGAGATCGTGGGTCTGGTCGCCTACCTTCAACGCCTGGGCGTCGATGGACGCAAGGCAATCGCGGCAGGGGAGTCGAAATGATGGTGATCAAGGACGCCGCCGCCGAGGCCACCACCCTCGGCTGGCTGCTCGGGTCGATGACGATCGTGTTCTTCTCGGTCTTTTGCGGCTGGGCCGTCTGGGCCTTTCTGCCGAGTCGCAAGGCCGCGATGGAGGCTGCCGCCAACTTGCCACTCGAGGGGGAATGACCATGGGCCACGAAAACAACACCATCCTCGGGCACGGCGCCGACAACGACGGCATCGAAGAGTTCGACAACCCGATGCCGACGTGGTGGCTGGGGCTGTTCTACGTCACCATCGTCTGGGCGGTCATCTACGCGGCGCACTACCACGGGGTTGGCGGGCGCAGCCAGACGGGCGAATACGACGCGGAGATGGCTGCGGCGCTCGCCGCACAGCCAGCCGCACCCGCGGTCGTCGCCACGGGCTCGACCGCCGCCGCGGGCGCCGGCGGCGGCAAAGGCGTGTACACCAGCAACTGCATCGCGTGCCACGGCCCCGAGCTCAAGGGCGGCATCGGCCCCGATCTCACCGACGCCACCTGGATTCACGGGGGCAGCCTCGCCGACATCGAGCGCACCATCACCGTCGGCGTGCCCGAGAAAGGGATGATCACCTGGGGGCCCATCCTCGGTCCGCAGAAGATCGCGCAGGTGGCCGTGTTCATCCACGACGCCGGGGGCGGCCTGTAGGCCGACGCCCCATGGGGATCATCGAGACCGCTCGGACGTGGGTGTACAGCGCGTCGGTTCGCGGGACGTTTCAGCGCCTGCACCGCGCCAGTGGGCTGTTCCTGCAGGCCGTCCTGTTTGTGACCCCCTGGCTGGCGGTGGGCGAGCACCCCGCCGTTCAGATCGACGTTCCCGCACGCCGGCTGTACGCCTTCGGGGCGATCTTCACCCCCACCGACACCGTGCTTCTGGTTTTGATGGGCCTGTTCGCGGCCTTCTTCCTCTTCTTGTTCACCGCGGTCTACGGCCGTCTCTGGTGCGGGTTCGCGTGCCCGCAGACCGTCGTGCTCGAAGAGTGGGTCCGGCCGGTCGAGGCCTACATCGAGGGGGAGCGCGGCGTGCGGATGGCGCGCGACAAGGGCCGGTGGACACTCGACAAAGCGGGGCGGAAGCTTCTGAAGTTCACCTTCTTCGGCGTCCTCAGCGGTGGTTTTGCCATGACCTTCGTGAGCTGGTTTGCCGGAGCAACCGTGTTGTGGACCGGGCGCGGTGGGGTCGGGTACTACGGCCTGGTCGCCTTCCTCTCCGTGCTGTCGTTCCTCGACCTGGCGTGGTTCCGCGAACAGTTCTGCAACTACCTCTGCCCCTACGCCCGGCTGCAGGGGGTGCTCTGCGACGACCACAGCCTCGTCGTCGCCTATGACGCCGCGCGCGGCGAGCCCCGAAGCGGCGTCGGCGCGTGCATCGACTGCAACAAGTGTGTCGCCGTCTGCCCGCAAGGCATCGACATCCGCAACGGCTTCCAGTTGGAGTGCATCACCTGCGCGCGGTGTGTCGACGCCTGTCAGATCGTCATGGACAAGCGCGGGCAGGTCAACCTCGTCGGCTACACCACGCAGTCGGGGCGACGCGACGTCGTGCGCCCGCGCACCGTCGCCTATACCGCGCTTTTGGGCGTCGTCGGCATCGCCTTTGTCGCGGCGCTCGCGACCCACGACGAGATCGACGGCAACGTGCGCCGCTCGCCGGGCAGCACCTACACCCTCGACGCGGACGGCTGGGTGCGCAACACCTATCTGGTGCGGGTCACCAGCCACGACGAGGAGCCGCACACCTGGAGCGTGAAGGTGGACGGGCTGCCCGGCGGCGCCCAGGTCATCGTCGCGCAGCTGACGCTCGCCGGCGAAGAGACGGCTACCGTGCCGCTGGTGGTGAGGGTGCCGGCTGCCGAGCTTGTGGCGCGCAGCCTGCCGGTGGATGTGGTGCTGACCAGCGGGGACGACACCCTGTCGCTCGCCGCGACGTTCTTGAGCGAAGGAGGCTGAGATGCGGTGGATGATCGGACTGGCCCTGGGCCTGGCGTTGGTGGTGGTGGTGAACATCGCGTTTGCGTGGGTTGCGGTCACGGGCGCCGACGCGCTCGACCCCACCTACGCGTCCGAGGCCCGGTGATCCCTGGCCCGAAACCTCCTGTGGATGTGGCTCCGGCCCGGTGCCCGCATTGTGGCACGTCCACCGAGGGCGGCGGGTACTGCTGCACCGGGTGCGAGGTAGCGTCCGTGCTCCTGAACGATTCCGGACTCGCGCGCTACTACGCCGAGCGGCGCACGCCGGCACCACGGCCGGGCGCGGCGGTGGCGGTGGCGCTGTCGCTGTCGGTCACTGAGGGGGGCAGCGCGTCCGAGCTGCGCTTCCACATCGATGGCCTGACCTGCGCCTCGTGTGTGTGGGTGGCAGAGACCCTGCTGGGCCGCGTGCCGGGGGTCGATTCGGCCTTCGTGAGCTACGGCTCGGGCAACGCGACGGTGCGCTTCCAGCCAGGCAGCACCGAGGTCGCAGCGGTGATCGCGCCCCTCCATACGGTGGGGTGGAACGTGCGCCCCATCGGCGCCGCTCCGGTCACGGATCGCTCCTGGCTGGTGCGAGCGGGCTTCTCCTTCTTTGCGGCGATGAACATCATGCTCATCAGCGCCAGCGTGTACGTCGGATGGGCCGACGGGATGGCCGAGAGCTGGAGCACACTTTTCCGCTGGTGGACGCTGATCCTCGCCACGCCGGTCGCGACCTGGGCCGCGTTGCCCTTCTACCGGACCGCCTGGGCGGGGCTTCGTGCGGGCCGGCTCCACGTTGACGTTCCGGTGAGCATCGGCGTGCTGGTCATGTACGCCCATGGCGCGTGGAGCGCGCTGTCGCAGGGGGATGGCTACCTCGATTCGATGGCGATGCTGGTGGCGCTGCTTCTGGGTGCTCGAGCGCTCGAGCAGGGCGGTCGGCGCCAGGCGGCGGAGGCGGCGCGGTCCCTGGGTGCGCTCGCGCCCCGGACCGCGCGGCAGCTGCTCGGCGACCGGGTGGTCGAGGTCGACGTGGCGCGGCTTGCGCCCGGTGATCGGGTGATCGTCGCCCGGGGCGCCGAGGTGCCGGTGGATGGCAGCGTCGTCGAGGGGGAGGGGCTGGTGCAGATGGCGCTTCTGACTGGCGAGTCTGAGCCGCGAAGCATCCGGGTCGGCTCCGAAGTCGTGGCCGGGGCCGTGGTGACCGACGGCAACCTCGTGGTCACCGTGGTCGCCACCGGTGACGACACGTTGTTGGCCCGCATGGCCCGTCGTCTCGCGGAGGCGCTTGATCGCCCCGTCGCCCCGACGCTGGCGGATCGCGTCGCGCCCGCCTTCACGGCGGGGACGCTGCTGGTGGCGGGCGCCTCCGCGCTGGGTTGGGGGCTGGCCTCGGGCCCGGACGCCGCGCTGAGCGCCACGATCGCGGTGCTGGTCGTCGCCTGTCCCTGCGCGCTCGCGCTCGCCTCGCCGCTGTCCACCGCCGCGGCCCTCGGCGCCTCCGCGCGCGGGGGCCTGCTCATCCGCTCCGGCCAGGTTCTGTCGGCCATGGCCGGGGTCACGACCGTGGTCTTCGACAAGACGGGCACGCTGACCGAGGGTGTGCCGGCGGTCGTCGGCGGGGAGGACGCCGTCTTGCGGATCGCGGCTGGCCTGGAGCGACAGTCGCGACATCCGATTGCGCAGGCGGTCCTCGACGAGGCGGCCCGGCGCGGCATCGCCCTCCCCACCCCGCGCGCGGTGGTCGAGCGCCCCGGCGTCGGGCTGGTCGGCGAGATCGACGGGGTGCGCTACACCCTGGGCCGCGGTCCCGCGGGTACGGTGAGGCTCTCGACGATGGAGGGCACGCTGGGTCTGGTCCGCCTCGCGGACAGGGTTCGCCCCGACGCGCGCACCACCATCGCCGCCCTCCGCGCCGCCGGCCTCGACGTTCGCCTGTGGTCGGGCGACCACCCCGACGTCGTCTCCCGGATCGCCGCCGAGCTGGGCATCCCCGATGCGAGGGGCGGAATGAGCCCCGAAGACAAGGCCGACGCGCTGGCGCGGCTTCGCGGGGCCGGCGCCCGCGTGCTCTTCGTGGGAGACGGGCTCAACGACGGACCGGCGCTCGCCGCAGCCGATGTCGGCGTGGCCATGGGTGCGGGGGCTGCGGCCACGGTGCAGGTCGCCGACGCCGTGCAGGTGGGCGACGGGCTTGCCCCCATCGCGCAGGGCCTCCTCCTCGCGCGTGCCGCTCGCGACACAATCGCGCGGTCCAGCCGCCGGTCCCTGCTCTACAACGCCGCTGCGGTCAGTATCGCAGCGGCGGGACTCATCAACCCCCTCGTGGCCGCGCTGCTGATGCCGCTGTCCAGCTCCATCGTCATCGGGGCGGCGCTCGCCCTGGGCCGGAAGCGCGCATGAGCGGCATCTTCTTCTTGCTCCCCCTCGCCATCGGGCTGGGGCTGGTCTTCGCGCTGTTGTTCATCCGCGCCGCGAAGCAGGGGCAGTTCGATGACCTCGACGACCCTCCGGAGCGAATGCTGCGGGAGGATTGAGGCGACCCAGCCCACATCATAGGCCCTGAGTCATGCGACTCGTGCTGCGAGGCCGGCGCCGGCCCCCCCCGAACCAGGCACCAACGCCATGTGGAATCACCCCGCGGCTTGATCTCGCATCGCGCGCCGATCCCTCGCTCCGGGGACGAGGAAGTCGCCGTGCTCCCTTCGCCGCGGCAGATCGCGATAACAGCACCCCACACTTCCCCCACACGGCTGCGGATTCCTGCGGTTCTTTCGTGTAGTCCCTGCGGTGGTCGTCCAGTACGGGAATCGCAAAATAAGCCGCTAAAAACTGACTTTCCCACTCCGCCGCCGACCGATCTTGACTGCTCAACTTCTAAGGACCTCCCCCATCAAATCCCTCGCCCAATTCCTGTCCGGACTCGCCGTGGTCATGGTGGCCCTGCCGCTTGGCCTGTGGTGGACGCTGTCCGTGCACGAGGGGCATTGCGCCTGGGGCGAGGCGTTCTGGACGGGCGACGTGCCAGCGGGAACGGGGCCGGTGCGCGGCCTGCTCCTCGGCAGCTCGCGGATGGGCGCGGACGTCGACCTTGTCCAGCTGGCCGAAGGAACCGGGCACGCCTGGCAGCGCGTCGCCCGCCACACCCTCTCCGGAAACGCGCTGCCACCCAGCTACCCGGCGCTCCTCGCCTCTGCCGCGGCGGGTCCGGGGATGGATGTCCTGGTCGTGGAGGTCTCGCCGCTGCTGTTTGATCAGACCAGCTGTGCGCGGCCCGCGATGCCGGCCATGGCGATGGCGCCCCGCTGGTTTGGGCCCGCCGGCACGATGGGGCTGGAGGGTCGGCCGAGCGCGCTGGCGATGTCGCTGCTCCCCCACCGCTGGCTCGCCGGAAGTGGGCGCCGCCACGACATCGTGGAGCACCTGAAGCACCCTGGCCACCTGCTCGGCGCGCTCGGCGACCTCCGACACGGCGGTCGTCAGGTGCTGGCCCGATGGCCCGGCGAGGCGGCACCCGTGTTGACTGCAGAAAACGCCAGGAATCGGCGTGAGTTCTTGTTGGGCGGCAAGCTCGACACCTGGATCCCCAGGGTCAACGAAATGTGTGTCGCGACATTGGAGCGCGTCGTTCGCGCCGCCCAAGCGCAGCGGGCCTTCCTGGTGATCTTGCCGATGCGGCCTAGCTTGCGGGAGACGATCGAGCCTGAGTACGAGGCGGCCGCCCGCCTGGCCTTGCGCGAAGCGGCGTCGCGACTCCCGCGGGCGGCGCTCTTGGACTTCAGCACACGTTACGATGGTGACGAAGCCAACTTCAACGACTTCGACCACCTCACGCCGACCGGGGCCGCCGCCTTCACCACGGAGCTTGTCGAACTTCTCCGGTAGGACGGATGGCCCGCAAAGAAGCACCGGTTGTCTTCGAGGACTGGGTCGAACTCGACCTGAGCGCGGCCGAGCGCGCCGGATCCTTGCAGCCGGTTTTCGGTATGCACACGGTGCTTCAGCCGATCTCGGACGTGCTGGTGTCCGAGGGCCGGCGCACGCCGGTGCTCGTCGGGCAGCCAGAAGTGGGCAAGTCTGCGTCGATCCATGCGATCGTAAGCCAGGCCCATGCCGGAAGGGGCCCCGCGATCTTTCACGGCGTACGGTTCGTGCAACTCTCCCTCAGTGCGATCGCGAGCGACTTCAAGGACACTTGCGACGGGACGGACACCGTCCAGAAGATCTTGGACCACCTGCTGCGTTGCCCCCAGCCGACCGTCCCGTTCGTACGCGACCTGCACCTGGCGTAAACCTATGATTGGGAGTCGATGCTCCTGCGTTTTTGTGCGGCGAGCGCGCGGCCTTTCCTGGGCGAAGCGTTGCGGCGTGAGTTTGGCACGCTGGTGGACTTCACGCCGGACCTCGGTGAGTGGTTGGTGACCATCCCGGTCGAAGAACCGTCGGTGACGCCGGCGGCGCAGCAGGCCGCCATATTCTCATCGCGACGAGCAACGCTGGCGCCGAGGTCTTCCGGGACTCCGTACTCGGGTTTGCGGACACGCGTGACGTGCGCGCGCTCGACGCGGAGCTGGACCGGAGAATCCTTCAGGTTTTTCGGTTCGAGTTTTTCAACCGTTTCGATCGTGTGGTCCACTTTCACCCGCTTTCGCGGATGACCATCCGCGCCATTGCCCAGCGCGAATTGACCTGGCTCCTCGATCGGGAGGGCCTCGCCGGTCGCGACATCGGCGTCGAGGTAGATGCCGACGTGCTCGACTGGCTCGTCGCGCACGGCTACCACCCCCACTTCGGCGCCCGTTTCCTGCGTCGGGAGATGGAGCGGAACCTCGTCGGGCCGCTGGCAACCTTCATCGTGGGTCATGGCGTGCGCGACGGGGAAACGCTCGCGCTGGGTGTGCGGGGGGGGGGCAGATCGACGCCCGCCGCTGGGAGGCGGACAGCCTTCTCGAGTCAAGCACGACGCCGGACTTCTGGCAGGACGTGGCCAGGGCCAACGAACTGCTCTCCCGGTACCCCACCCTGGACGCGCCCTTGGCCGCGGACGCCCGCCTCCTGGGCTCGCTCCGGGCGCTGCGCGAACTTCCCGCCGACGCGACGTTGGAACGTCGCGAGGCCGCGGTGGCCCGTCGACGTTGGCGTCTGCTCGAAGAGGGCAGCGCCGACGACGGGACGTTCGTCGCCATTGGGCCTGCCGAGGCCAACGGTCATGTCGATGCCGGCTGGCTCGCGGAGCTGGTCGACGCGGAGCAGGCGTGGCTCAAACGCATGGGCCTGGAGCCGGTCCTGGTCGCGGAGGAGACCGCCGGCGACCGGGTGATCGGGGTCGTCTTCGAGGTCGAGGAGCCGGGTCTGGTCCACGCCCTGGCGATGGAGGCCGGCGTGCATCGTCGGCGTGGGCGCGACGGCGAGGTCGAGCGACTGCTGGTGGAGGTTTTGCCTCTGCGAGCGCCGGCGAGGCGGTGGTGGCCCGTGCCTACCATTTTGATGGGGTGGCCGTCCGCGACCCGCGCGCCGGCGCGTTCGTGACGCTGGCCAAAGAGCTCAAACGCGGACACCTCGACGCCCTGCGGCTGGCCTGGGATGCCCGTCCGGCTTGACAGTTGGTGACATTGAGATAGACGCGCGGGGCTTGGGGGGACCCCCCCATTGAACGAGCATGGCGCCGACGTGTTGAGGACACGATCGCCGTCGCGAGGCTTCCCATACTGGGTCGCCGGTCGCACCCCCTGCCTCCTCATCGCCCCCATCGAGTATTCCGCACCCATGTCCACCTCTACGATCAACCTCGACGCCCCCCTCGAAGACCTCAGCCGGGCTGAGTTCGAGAGCTTCTTCGACACCTTCCTCAACGATCGCTCCGTTCGCGAACAGAGCGTCGTCACCGGAACCGTGCTTGAAGTTGGCGACGAGTTCGTCACTGTCGATGTCGGCTACAAGGCCGAAGGCGTCATCCGCCGTTCCGAGTTCGTGAACGAAGCGGGCGAGATCACCGTGAAGCCGGGCGACAAGATCGATGTGTACCTGGACCAGATGGGGGAAGAGGACGGCCTCCTCGAGCTCTCCAAGGAAAAGGCGGACTTGATGAAGGCTTGGGAAGAGATTTCCAAGGCCGTCGAAAAGGACGAGACCGTGCGCGGCCTCATCACCTCCCGCGTCAAGGGCGGTCTCGCCGTCGACATCGGCGTCAAGGCCTTCCTTCCCGGCAGCCAGGTCGACCTGCGCCCGGTCAAGAACCTCGACAAGCTCATCGGCGAAACGCACGACTTCAAGATCATCAAGTTCAACAAGAAGCGCGGCAACATCGTACTCAGCCGCCGCGTGCTGCTCGAACGTGACCGCGAAGACAAGAAGAGCGAAACCCTCAAGTCGCTGAAGGTTGGCGCGGTGATGATGGGAACGATCAAGAACATTACCGACTACGGTGCCTTCGTTGATCTCGGCGGTATCGACGGCCTGCTGCACATCACCGACATGTCCTACGGCCGCATCCAGCACCCCAGCGAGCTCTTCGAAGTCAGCGCCCAGATCGAGATCAAGGTGCTGCGCTACGACGAAGACACCGGCCGCGTCTCCCTTGGCTACAAGCAGATCCGCCCCGACCCCTGGGAAGACGCGGAGTACAAGTACCCGGTCGGCGCCACGATCCGCGGGCGGGTGGTCAGCCTCCCCGAGTACGGCGCGTTCGTCGAGCTGGAAGATGGGATCGAAGGTCTCGTCCACATCTCCGAGATGACGTGGAACAAGCGCGTCAAGAGCCCCAGCAAGCTCGTCAACATCGGCGATGTCGTCGAAGCCCGCGTCCTCGGGATCGACCTTGAGAATCGTCGTATCAGCCTCGGCATGCGCCAGCTGGAGCAGAACCCGTGGGAGGCGGCGGCCGACAAGTACCCTCCCGGTACCGTCGTCACCGGCAAGGTCCGCAACATCACCGACTTCGGCATCTTCATCGGGATCGAAGACGGGATCGACGGCCTGGTGCACGTCAGCGACATGGGTTGGGGACAGCGCGTCAAGCACCCGTCGGAACGCTACAACAAGGGCGACGACGTCGAAGCCCGCGTGCTCAACGTTGATGTCGAGAACGAAAGGTTCAGCCTCGGCATCAAGCAGCTGGGCGACGACCCGTGGAAGAGCGTCTCCGGTCGTTACTTCCTCGGCCAGGTGGTCAACGGCAAGATCGTCCACAAGGTCGACTTCGGCGTCTTCGTCGAGATCGAAGACGGCGTGGAAGGGCTCATCCACCACTCCGAACTGGCGAACAACAGCGGCGACTGGCAGACCGCGTACGTCGAAGGGCAGGCGGTTGCCGCAGAAATCATCAACATCGACGTGGGCGACCGCAAGGTCTCGTTGTCGGAGAAGTCCGCCATCGACCGCGCTGCAGGCGGCGATGTTTCCGAGGTTGTCCGCAAGCAGAGCGACAGCACCGCCAAGTTCGGCGACATCATGGGAGATCTCAGCAAGCGGATGCGTCAGAAGGACGAGTAGGACTCCACGGGTCCAACCCGCGGGTGCGGGCGCCGCGCGCCCGGGATTCGGCTACGTTCCCGGATGCGTTGGTTCAAGCTCAGCCTCTGGATGCTCGTGATCGTGGCCTTGGTGGCGTTCTTTCTCCAGAACTCCGCCAGGACCACCGTCCTGAGCTTCGACATCGGCGTCGCGGCGTGGAAGTTGGCGTCGCCGATCTCCGTTCCGGCGCTGATGGGCGCGTGCGGTTTCGGCGGGGCGCTTGTGGCGCTCAGTTGGACAATGGCCGGGCGAATGGCGCTGGGCCGGCGGCTCCGTCAGCTGGAACAGGAAGCGGCCCTCCGCGGGTCCGCGCCCGAAGCTGACGCCAAAGGTGGCTGGGCCGGCTGATCAGAGGCGCCAAGCGGCGCGCACCTGCGCATCGCGACCGCTGATCCAGCTGTCCAGGTAGCTCTGGGTCGCCCAGACATCGCTGGTACCGCACTCGCGGCGAGGGTCGTCCGCAGCCTCGTCGGCGATGAGCGCCTTCATTTCGGCGAGCTGCGCGCGTAGCGCGTTGGGATCGATGCGCTCCAGCATGGAGCCCAGGGAGGCGCGGTGGGCATCCGCACAGTCCGCATCGATGAAACAGCGTGAGGCCAGCACGCCAATGGGCCCGGTCCACCAAACGCCCCACCCGCCGTCGCTCAGAAAGGCATAGTCGAAGTCGGTAGGTACGTACTCCATCTTCCCGTCGGAAGGTCGGAAGTAGACGCGGTAGTTGTTCCGGTTCATCTGATAGCCGTCGAGGTGACCCGTCCACTGCTCAAGCGCCCAAGCGGTGTGCCACTGCTCCCAGTCGACCAGGGGGTCCACGGCCGCTTGGTAGCCAGGTCCGCGTGGTGCATCCCAGACCGCGTCGCTGACGGCGACGATGTCGGCGTTTTCGACCTCGGTCCCTTCTTCGAGCGCATAGAGCGAATCAACGTTGGCGGCGAAGTCCAACATCGTGTAGTTCCCGGTGTTCCAGTCGTAAACGTACTTGCCGTCATAGAGGTTGCCTTCGTCGTCTTCAGGATGAACGACGCGCAGAAGTTCGCTGTCGGGCGCCTCGATCACCACGTAGAGCCCGTAGTTTTCCCCGTTGACCTCGACGTGGGCGAACGAGGTTCGTGACGCGGGGAGCCCGGCGTCACGGAAGACCTGGTAGCCGATGGGCTCCCGGAGGTAGGAGCAATCGACGACCGAGTTGTTCAGCAGCATGGTCTTGAGCCCGTGCAGCCGCTGCTCGCCGTTGTACTCGTTGAGATCGAACTTGAACTTCGGCTTCTGACTCAGCTCTCGATAGCTGCCGATCTTCCCGCGCAGGCGGATGCCGACGCCGGGCACCGTCTCGCCGTCCACCGTGAGGTCGGCGACCGCGAAGGAGTGACCGTCGCGGCGGAGCGCCCGGTAGTTGTCCTCGTCGAGGGTAATTTCGTACTGGTGGATCTTGGTGTTGACGAAGAACTCGTCCTGCCACGCCGCCTCGGCGGCACGGTCCCGCTCGACCGGCTCGCCGGTGTCCTCGCCGGTGTCCGTGGTGTCGCCCGGAAGCTCGTCAATGGCGGTGTCGCGGGGGGTACCCGTGCCGCCGTCATCGTCGCCGTCGCCCCCGATTCCGATGGTGGTGTTCTGGACACAGGCAACGGCAAGCAGCAGGGACAGCGACATGAGGCAACTATCACCCATATCGGCCCGACTGGGAAGGGTCCGAATTACGCCGCGCAGCATGTCCCAGAACAGCACCATCTTCGGGCTCCTTGTATTCGCGCTCGTCCTGGCGGGGGGCACCGGCTGGGGCGGGTACACCGTCGGCAAGCGCGAGGCCACGCTCCAAGCCCAGACGGAACTGGCCAAAAAGGACGTTGAGATTGCCGAAGCGAAGGTCGCCGCGCCCGCTCGAGGCGGCGGGGATGGCGAGGGCGCCAAGGGCGCCAAGCAGGAAAAGCCTGCTTTCGAACCGACCAGCTACACCGCGGAAGAGCTGGCCGCCTGGGTGCCCGAGCTCGGAGAGTTGGGTGAGGAGGCCAAGGTCCGCGCCAGCTATGCGCTCAACAACATCGCCGGCAGCTGCGTCCCGTGCATGGACCAGCAATATAGCATCGGCAAATGCCTGGAACGGGCTCCGAAGCTGCTCGACAAGGCGCTCTGCGCTAACGTCCCGAAAATCGCCCGCCGCGTCGTGCGCCTCGCCAAACAGGAGAAGTCGCCCGACGACATCCGCTCGGCCGCAGAGTTTTCGCAGCCCTGGTTGCCGATTGACCCGGGGAATGCTCCGTCCAAGGGCCCAGCTGACGCGCCGATTGTCATCATCGAGTACAGCGACTTCCAGTGTCCGTACTGCAAGAAGGCGCTCCCGAGTATCAAGGCCATCGAGGAGAAATACGGCGACAAGGTGCGGGTGGTCTTCATGAACCAGCCGCTGGCCATGCACAAGATGGCCCGTCCCGCGGCCCTTGCGGCGTTGGCCGCGGACAAGCAGGGTAAATTCTGGGAGTACCACGATGCCATCTTTGAAGCAGAGGGGCTGAACGAGGACCAGCTTGTCGCGATTGCCAAGAAGGTTGGACTCAACGTCTCCAAGTGGGAAGCGGATCGCACCTCGACGGAGGTCGATGCTGCCGTCGCCGCCGATACCGCGCGGGCGGAAAAATGGAAGATCACGTCCACCCCCACCTTTCTCGTCAACGGGTACAAGGTCAAGGGCGCTCAACCGCCGGAATTCTTCCAGCGCATCATCGACGCGGAGCTGGCGGACCGTGGGTAGCCCCCCACGTCCGGCAAGGCCTCGGGCAAGCCCCGCTCGGGTGGCGGCGGCCCAATCCCTCTGCGCTGTCGAGGCCGGGGACAACGCGGACCAGGCGCTTGCGACCTTTGCCCCCGCCGACGGCGCCGACCGGGCCGCTGTGTGGAATCTCGTCCTGGGGGTGCTCCGCCGCCGCTCAGCCCTGGACGCCGCGATCGCCACCGCCGCCAAGCGCGCGCCGTGGACGCTCGATGCGCCCGTGCTCGCGGTTCTGCGGGTGGCGCTCTATGAGTTGACGTTCACCCGCACCCCGCCGCACGCCGCTGTCGACCAGGCGGTGGAGACGGCGCGTGCCATCGGCGTGGGTCACGCTGCCGGGTTCATCAACGCGGTGCTGCGCCGGGGCGTGGTCCCGACCGAGGGCGACGTCACCCTCGGATTTCCCGAGTGGATCATTGCCCGGTGGCGCAGCCGCGTCGGGGCCGTTCGCGCCGATGCGTTCATGCGCGCCTGCACCGAGCCGGCCGACGTGCACATCGTGGCCAAGGAGGATCCGGCCGGTGTCGCGGCGAGCTTCCAAAAGGCCGGGCAGCCGTTGGTGCCGGTAGGGGAGGGGGTCTTCCGATTGCCGCCGCGCTCCGGCCGCATCGATCACCTGCCGGGCTTCGCCGAGGGGCAGTGGTGGGTCATGGACCCAGCCGCCGTTGCCGCTGCGGATCTAGTCCCCGCGGTGGCCGCCGTGCTCGACACCTGCGCCGCGCCGGGTGGAAAGAGCCTCCGGCTCGCGTCCCGCGGCATGCAGGTCACCGCCACGGACGTCGACGCCACGCGCATGGTGCGCTTCGAGCAGAACCGGGCGCGGGTTGGATTGGGGGTGGAGGCGCGTCGCCACGACTGGATGAACGGGCCCATGGCGGGCGCCTGGCCCGCGGTGCTGGTGGATGCGCCGTGCACGGCGCTGGGCCTGGTCCGGCGCCACCCAGAGCTTCGGTGGCGACGCACCGAAGCTGACGTCCACACGGCGGCAAAACGACAGTGCCTCCTGCTCCGGCACGCTGCCGAGGCCGTGCTTCCGGGTGGGTGCATCGTGTACGCCGTATGCTCGCCAGAGCCTGAGGAAGGGCCTGAGGTCGCGGCGTCGCTGGGCTGGCCGGTGGAAGAGGTCTTTTCGAACGAGGGCAACCTGGCTGGCGCCGACGTTTTTTGGGCCTGTCGCATGAGGAAGACGTGATGTGGATGCTCTCGGTGGCGACCAGCCTCGGGGGTGAGGCGGAGCCAGTCACGTTCGCCACGGCGAACCTCACGTCGCACAACAAAGACCCACGCGCCGCAGCCGAGGCCGTCGTGGCGGCGCAGGCGGACGTCACCGTCCTGGTCGAATGCTCGCGCGAGAGCCTGGCGCTGGACACGCTCGACGCGGGGGGCCTTCGACTTCTCGTCGACGGGCGGGACCCCACCGCGTGGGGGCTGTGCATCGTGGGGCGCGTGGAAGGCGAAGGCGCGATGGTGGCCGCCCCGTGGGGAGGTCCGTGCGTCGGCCCCATCGGCGTGCTTCGCGTGCCCCTCGGCTCGTCGTTTGTGTCCGTGCTCGGCGTGCACCTGCCGTCGCGCCTGCCCGAATGTTCCGGCACCACCGACGCCGCGGTCCGGAAGTTGGCCTCGCTGGTCCGGGACGGGCGCCTCGTTGCGGCCTTTGGCCCGGGGCAGGCGGGGGACGCCGTGGTCATCGCGGGCGACTTTGGCTCCGAGGGTCGTAAGCTGAATCCGCTCGTGGCGGTCGGACTAGTGGATGCTGTCGAGGTTTCAGGGCAGCGGCTCACCACGTGGTCGTTGGGACCAATCCGTACCTGGCCAGACCACGTCCTGGTGCCCCGGGCGTGGGACGCGGGCGCCGCCGGGGCGTTTGAGCTTCCAGGGTCGAATCACCGGGGCGTGTGGCAGGTTGCCACCCCAGGGTAAATCGGCGCAAAGCCGAGGCGCAGCGCACCACTCCTGACCGCGCCGGGTTACCACGCCACCCCAAACCCCCTCAACCGTGCAATCGGTGGAGTCCTCGCCATGGATCAGGCCGCACTGCTCAAGTCGCTCAACGGGCACATCGCCAAGTACGAGCAGCATCGTCAGTTTATCGACAAGGCCCGTGGCCAGCTCGCGAAGTTCCCCTCCGGCGTGGTCGAGAAGGTCATTCTCGATCACGAAGTCAAGTCGTCGTCGGTCGCCGAACTGGTCGCGCCCTTGCTGCCCGAAATCCGCGGGCTCGTCGCGACGCTGGAGGCCGAGAAGGCCCTGGTCATCGGCTCGAAGAGCGGCGTCGACGAGCAGCTTCAGGAGTTGGAGCTTCGCCAGCTCATCGGCGAAATCACCGACAAAGCCTTCAAGGCCCAGAGCGCCGGGCTCGTCAGCAACGCCTCAGGCGCCAACGAACGCATCGCCAGCATCGACGGGTCCCTTGCCGAGCTCGGCGGGGCCTTCGATCGCTGGGTTGCGCTGGCCGGGCCCGGCGGCCACTACGCTGCCCCGGCAGCGGTGACGACGGCCACGCCGGACGACGACGGCCAGTACGGCAGTCGCACCGACATCCGCGAGGATGTCAGCGCCGTCTACGGTGACGCTTCGGCCGAGGGCAAGGCGACCGTTCGCGTGGCCGATGGGGGCGACGAGGTCGCGATCGAAGTGGGCGAGGTGGGCGAGGACGTGGGCGATGGCGCCAGCGCCGAGGTCCAGTTCGGCGTCGGAACCGAGGTCGAGATCGAAATCGGGGGGGACGAGCCGGTAGCGGTCGAGGTGGCCGTGGCGGTTGAGCCCGAATCCGAGGTCGTCGTCGAGGTGTCGGCCGAAATCGTGGTGGAGCCGGCGGCCGAGCCGGCGGACGCTCGGCCCGACGACGGGACGATGCGCCGCGCGCTACTCATCTACCAGGAAAGCACAGCTGAAGAGCAGATCTACCCCTTCACCGGGGACCAGCTCACCATCGGGCGCGGTCGGGAAAACGACATCCAGATCAAGAACGATAGCAAGGTCAGTCGTTACCACTGCAAGCTCTTCCGGCGCGGGAACAACTTCTACGTGGAAGACATCAAGTCCAGCAACGGGACGCTGGTAAACGGCGAGCTCATCACCGACCGCCGCCTCTTCGGTGGCGAAGAAATCGTCGTCGGCGAGACCTACTTCCGTTTCCGCCTGATGGAGTGACGAGCAGGCCAGGCTTGGTGCCATGAAGCCCTTGCCCGCCACCCTGTTGGTTGTCGATGACGAGGGCTTCGTCGAGCGGGTTGGGGCTGCGCTGCGGGCCACAGGGGGCTCGGTGCGCGCGGTGCGAAGTGTCGCTGAGGCCCGGCGGGAGCTGCTTCTCGGGGACGTCGCGTCGATTGTGCTGTCCCGGACGCTTCCGGATGAGGACGCGCTGGAGTTCATCCCCGAGGTCCGTTCGTCCAATCCTACGGTTTCGGTCATTTTGGTCGCGGACGGCTGGGCGGACCTGGGCGGACTGGTCGGGTTCGGGGTGGAGGACGTGGTCGGGCAGAACGCCGACGGCGCCGAAGTTGTTTGGAGAGTTCGTGCCCGGGTGACCGAGCAAAAGCTTGTCGGTTCGTCGCGGCAGCGCGAGCGCTTTCTGCGGGGCGTGGTGCGGCTCTCGGACACCCTCAGCCCGTACGTGGACGTGCCCGCGCTGGCCTCTACCATTGCGCCGGGTCTGCTCGGCCTCCCAGGGGTGGAGGCGGTGCGCATCGAGCTCGAGGCGGAACTGCCCAGCGAGCCGCCGCTGGTGGTGCTCGAAGCGGGGCGACTGGCGGCGATGGCGGACGGATCCCCCGTGCAGCGGGCGAGTCTCCGTGGCATCGCCGGGCAGATCGTCCTCGCCCATCGGCCGGGGCAGGAGTTCGACGAGGATGTGTGGGACGCCCTGGGTGCCTTGGTCGGCGCGTCTTTTTCCGCCGCGAGGCAGTTTGGCGCGCTCAAGGAGCGCCAGCTGCGGCTGGAGCGCGGCTACGTGGATCGGCACCGTAAATTGTCGCGCGTTTCCGGGCGCCTGGAGCGACTGAGCGAGGCCCGGGACAGCTTCCTTGCGCTTTTGAGCCATGACCTGCGGAGTCCGCTCGCGGTGGTGCTCGGCCAGGTCGAGCTGATGCAGGAGGGCTTGGTCGGCCCGGCGCAGTTGCCAAAGTCCGCGGCAACCATCGGCCGGCAGTCGCAGCGGATGCTCCAGATGGTCGAGGACCTGCTAGACCGGTATCGTCGTGACGATGCGGTCCGCTCGCCGATGGACGCCGGCGACGCCGTTCGGCTCGCGGCGGAGATGGTCGGGGCGTTGCGCCCACAGGCTGCGGCCCGGCTCCAGACCTTTACCGTGACCGGGCCGCAGAGCGCCCCCATCGAGGCCGACCTTGCCGCCATCCGGGAGGTGCTCGCCAACCTGCTGGAGAACGCAGTCCGGCACTCGCCCGAGCGGTCCGTGATCCATGTTGACATCGCGATAAACGAAAGCACGGTCTCGATCGCCATCCGCGACCGGGGGGCCGGGTTTGCCGCGGCCTCTGCGAAAGGCGGCAGCGGGCTCTCATTGGGGCTGGCGGCCAGCGCGAGGATCGTCGCCGACGCCGGCGGGGCCCTCCGGACGGCAGACGATCCCGCCGGAGGGGGGGTGGCGACGTTGGTCTTACCGCTGGCGGTTCCGCAGGTGGCCGCGTCGGCGATTGACCTGTTCCTCGGTAACGGGGCTGGGGCGAGGCCGGTCGTTGACGCGCTCGAGCGTCACTGGGAGTGCCGGAGCTTCGACTCGTTGACGGGCGCCCTGACGCGGATGCGTCGCCAGCCTCCAGCGTTGGCGATCATCGACCAGGCCGCCCACCCTGATGCGGTGGCGTTCGTCCGCCGACTCAAACATGATGCGGATCTCGCCAGCGTCCCGGTGATCGCGATCGGCCCCGACGTCGCCGACTTCTACGACGCTGGCGTTTTGGCGGCGTTGCCGCATCCGCTCAGTGTGGGGCTTCTGGTCGGACACGCACGCCGCGCCCTTCGGATCGTGGGTGACTTTCCAGCCGCAGATGCGGGTTCCACCGATGTGCTCACTGGGCTCCCCAATGCCAAGGCGTTTTCACTCCGGGTGGACTCGAGCGTGGCGGAGGCAGCGGCGCGGGGCCACGCCGTTCCGGTGGTGCTGGTGCGTATCGATGACCTGAAGCTCATCAACCGTCAGCACGGTTGGCTGGTCGGAGATCAACTGCTCATCTGGTTGGCGGGGCGGCTGCGGGAGCGCCTCCGCACCGGGGAGCTGGTTGCGCGCGTGGATGCTGAGAGCTTCGCGCTGGCACTGCCCGGTCGCACGGTGGCTGAGGCGAAGGAAGTCGCGACGGAGTTGCGCGCCTTTGTCAGCCGAGCGCGCCCAAGGCTGGGCTTGGCGCGTGTGGATGTGCGGGTTAGCGCCCAGGCGTTGGATATCGCGTCGCTGGCTCTTGGCGCGGAATCTCTCGTTGGCCCGGTACGCGGAGGCAGGGACGTCTAATGGGTCGGAAGAAGCATGGGCCGGTCGGCGTGACGTTCTTCACCACCTTCCAGGTGGCGAAATTCCTCGGCGTCTCCCCTCCCACGGTGGTGAACTGGGTCAACAGCGGCCTGGTCAGCGCCCACCGAACACCGGGTGGGCATCGACGGTTGCGCCTTGAGGACGTGGTCGCCTTTGCCCGCGCATACAACTATCCCGTGCCTCACCAGTTGACCGGGGCCACCGAGGACGAGCCGCCTTCGGCTCGCCGGGTGTTGATCGTCGATGACGAGTTGGATTTTGCGCAGACAGTGGCCGATTATTTGCAACTTAAGGGCAACTTTGAGGTTGAGACGGCCGGCAGTGGCTTCTCGGCTGGGGTGGCGGTCGCGCGCTTCCAGCCAGCCGTCGTGCTGATGGACATCCTGATGCCCGACATGGACGGCTTCGAGGTGCTGCGGATGCTCCGAAGGGACCCGCGGACGAAGAAGACGCCGGTCATCGCTTGCACCGCCTACCGTGACGCCGCGGTGGAGCAGCGCGCGCGCGCGGAAGGTTTCGATGGCTACCTTGAAAAGCCGATCAAGCTCGACAAACTCATGGAAATGCTCGAGGACGCGCTTCAGACGGGGAAGAGGGCGTAGGTCGCCTCGTATCAGGCCGGCAAACTCAAAAGCCCCGGCGACCTCACGACGCCGCGCCGCACGCGCACCATCTCCGCCAGCACGGCGATGGCGATTTCTTCGGGGGTCTCGGCGCCGATGTCCAAGCCTACCGGGGCGCTGACTCGTGCCAGCTGGGCCTCGCTCACGCCGGCCGCACGCAGGCGCAATCGGAACTTCGCCACCTTGGTCCGGCTGCCGATGAGCCCGATCCACGCCCACTCGTGCGCCAGCACCAGCTCCAGCAGGTCCTGGTCGAGCTGGTGATCGTGGGTGACCAGGAAGACCCACCCGCGCGGATCGCCCGCGAGCGTCCTCGCGTAGGCCCGAGGATCGCGCTCCACACGCTCGCAGTCCGGAAACCGCGCCTCGGTCAAAAGCTCCTCGCGCTCGTCGATGACGGTCACCACCCAGCCGGCCTCGCGCGCAAAGAGCGCCGTCGGTCTCGCGACGTGGCCCGCACCAAAAAGAAGCAGGCGGTCGACGGGGCGCATGGGCTCGATGAACACGTCCATTGCGCCTCCGCAGCACATGCCGAGGTCGCGGGTGAGGTGTACGGCGTAGCGCCGAGCGATGCCCTTAGCCAGCGCGTCGACGGCGGCCTCGATGACCTTCTGCTCGAATTGCCCCCCGCCGACCGTGCCCACGCAGCGCCCATCCGGCCACACCACCATCCGCGCGCCAGCGGCCCGCGGTGCCGACCCATTGACCCCGACCACCGTCGTGAGCGCTACGGACTCGCCACGCGCTGACGCATCGATCAGGGCTTGCCAGAGTTGGGTATCGCTCATTGTTTGCCGCCGCTCACAGTCCGGCCCGGGCCCGGACTCGAGCCAGCGCCGCGTCGGCCTCGGCGGCCAGCGAAACCGGGTCCTGACCGGTCCGACCGTCTTCGCGAACCCGGTTACCGCCGATCCAGACCCCTTCCACGTTGCGGCTGTCCATCTGGTAGACCACCGCCGAGTACGGATCTCCGCCGGTCCAAAGTCGGCGGGGGTCCAAGAGAACCAGGTCGGCGAGGCGTCCCACCTCGACGGTTCCGGCGTCGAGACCCAGGGCTCGCGCCCCCTCACGTGTCATCAACCCCAGCACCGTGCGGGCGTCCATCGCTGTCGGCCCGACCCGGGGCTTGTGGACGAGCGCGGCGAGGCGCATCTCTGCGAACGCGTCCAGACGGTTGTTGCAGGGCGCGCCGTCGGCCCCCAACGAAACGTGCACCCCCCGGGCCAGAAGCTCGGGGATCCTGGCCACGCCGCTGGCGAGCTTGAGATTGCTGGATGGGCAGTGCACGACGCGGGTGCCCGTCGCGGCCAAGAGCGTCTCTTCGTGATCGGTGAGGTGGATGCAGTGCGCCAAAAGCACGTCTGGCCCCGAAAGGCCGATGGCGTCGAGGTGTTCGACGTTGTCGCGCCCGGTGAGCGAGCGCACCAGCTCCACTTCGCTGCGGTTTTCGCTGGCGTGGGTGTGGATGAGGCAGCCGCGTTTGCGCGCTTCGGAGGCCGTGGCGACGAGCAGCGCGTCGGTGCAACTGGGCACGAAGCGGGGGGCGTAGGCGTAACGGAGGCGCCCTCGGCCATGCCAGCGGTCGGCAAGGTCATTGGCGGAGCGGATCGACACATCGAGGGGCTCCGATAGACCCGCTTCGTTGTCGCGGTCCATCTGGGCCTTTCCGCAGAAAAGCCTCAGCCCCGTGGACTCGGCGACGCCGAAGACGGCATCCGTGTGGGCGACCGTGGCCATGTCGAGCACCGCCGTGGTGCCGCCCGCCAGCAGCTCGTGGATGCCGAGCCGCGCCGAAGTCGCGGTGCTGTCGATGTCGTGGGCGCGCTCCAACGGCCAGATGCGGGTGCGGAGCCAGTCCATCAGCTCCAGGTCATCGGCGAGGCCCCGGAAAAGCGTCTGCACCAGGTGGACGTGCGTCTGGACAAAGCCGGGAAGCAGCCATCGCCCTCGACAGTCTACCTCCTCGAAGCCGTGGAGTTCGGCGCCGATGGCGACGATGCGCTCCCCGGAAACAGCGACGTCGGCATCGATGAGCGAACCGGCTTCGTCGCAGACCAGGACGCGGGCGCCTTTGAAGACCAGGGGCCACGGTCGCTTCATGGGGCGCGTCTAACATGTCACCTACGTGTCGATTTGACCCTGACCGGGCGCCGCCGTAGGTTGCGCGGCGCATGTTCCTTCCCGGACTCCTCCTTGTGTCGCTGGCCCTGGGTCAGGATGCCGTGCCGGCCATGGTGCCGGTGGGTCCGCCGGCCTCCATCGCGGCGGGGGCGACGTGGCGGGAAGACCGGGGCACCTCCCGAATGGATGCAGACCTTTTCCGGCTCGCGCGCGCGCCTGATGGCGGTGCTTGGCTCTTGGGCCTGGAGGACGGCAGTCTGTGGCGGTCGATGGACGGGGCGCGGTCGTGGTCGCGGGTGCTGCGCGCGCCGAGCGAGCGAGCGAGCGTGGACGACGAGGAGGTGCTGCTCGAAGGGGAGGTCGCCGTCGAGGAAGAGCTTGAGCGTACCCGCGAGGACACCACGGCGGAGGAGGAGCAGGCCGTCGAGATCGAGGCCGAGGCCACCGGCGAGGACGTTGGCGCCAGCGATCCGGAAGGGACCGTGCGGGAGGAGGGCGGGGACGCGACGGCGGACATCGATCGCGTCGCGACGGACCCTCTGCAGCCCGACGAAGATGAAGACCGGCCGGCCGTGGTGTGGTTCGATCCCGCTGATGCCCAGGTGGCCCTCGCGGGTCGCGGGGACGGGATCTGGCGCTCCGTCGATGGTGGGGTGCACTGGCGGCGGATGGACCGCGCGGCGGACGCGTGGCGCTTCCTCGCCGTTCCGTCGCTGGGGATCGTCGTGGCGGGCACCAGCTCCGGGGTGCGGGTCTCGCCGGACGGGGGGGAACGATGGTTCGACACCGTCGACGTCACCGACGGGCTGCAGGTCGACGCGCTGGTCGAGTTCGAGGGCCAGGTGCTCGCGGGGACGCGGGCGGGCCTGTTTGCCAGCCGGGACGGGCTTCGCTGGTCGCGATTGCCGCTGTCGGGGGCGGTCGCCGCGCTTTTGCCCGACCCGGGCTGGGTGGGTGGGCTTTGGGTGGGGACGCCATCGGGCCTCTTGCGCAGTGACGACGCGGGCAAGAGCTTCTACCGCGCCGGGAGGCAGGTGCTCGCGGGGCTTCGTGGCCTGGTTCAACTCGACGGCCAAGGCCACATCGCGGCCTGGGGCACCGACGGCGTGTGGGAGTCCATGGATGGCGGCGTCACCTGGCATCCGGTCTACGCCGGCCTTCAGGATCCCGACGTCCGCGACCTCGTCGTTGTCGGCGATCAGGCGGTGGCGGCCGGCTCCCGTTCGATCTGGCGGCTCGGCGCCGAGCGCGACGCTACGGCCTACGCTCGGACCGGCGTCGTCACGCCTCAGGACCAGGCCCTCCTCGGATTCTTGGTGGACACGTCCACTCGCCGTCAGGGTCTGGACCTCGCGGTACTCCAGGCGGGGGCGATCGGGCAGCGGGCGCTCTTGCCGACGCTGACCATCGACGCCCAGATCGACTCGGATGGTGGCCGATCTTCGCTGCCATTGTCGGCCCAGACCGTCGAGAGCCGCGACGGTTCCTTCTACTTGGGCACCTCGGCTTGCTTCGGTGCCTGCGCGGCGCTCACCGCCGGCACGGCGAGCTTCGACGACGGCTACGCCGTCTACCGAGACGACGCCGACCTGGATGGCCTCTACACCCTCGATGGCAGGCTGGTGGGCGGGGGTTCGGAGGCGTTCGTCGCGACCGCTGCCGCGCAGGGGATGCGCAAATACCGGCAGCAGGTGGCCGACCAGTTGGCCGGTGCCTGGAGCACCATCCAGCGCCTCGACGCCGCCGAGACCGCGCCATCCTTGGCGGCCCAGGTCAGCCACGCCCTCGACGTTTTAGAGGCGGCCGCTCGCCTCGATCTTTACACCGACGGGGCCTATGCCCGGTCCCGCACTTCGGAGACTCTCCCATGAACCTCGCCTTCTCGCTCCTTCTCTCGCCCGTCCTCGCCGGCGAGTTCTCCAGCGCCGACGATGTGCTCGCCCAGTTCTCCGCCGAACCGAGCATCGCCGCTGTCCACCAGATGGCGCTCGAGTACAGCAAGACCGACCCCAAGTACGTGAATCAGTGGCTCAAAGCAGCCAAGTCGGCGGCGGCGCTCCCGGCGTTGACCCTTGACTACAACTACAAGCGCAGCCTCGGTACCGACTACGGCTACTACACGGCGGAGGACGCTGGCAACGACGGCGAGCTGACCGAGGAGGAGGCCAACGCCCTGGCGTTCGGCCCCTTCGCGACCGGTCAGGGCCTGGACTACTACCACACCGGTTCGGTAAAAGCTTCGTGGAAGCTCAGTGATCTGATCATGTCCAGCGACGAGATTCGGGTGATCAACGAAGCCCAGGACGTCGTGAAGCTGCGCGACAAAGTGCTGGAGGAGGTCACGCGCCTGTACTTCGAGCGGCGCCGCCTCCAGGTGGACCAGCTCCTTGGCAGCGGCGGCGAGCTCAAGAAGCGTGTGTCCGACGAGCTGCGCCTCGCCGAGCTGACTGCGCAGATCGACGCCTACACCGGGGGCGCGTTCAGCCGGGACTTGGCTCGTAAGCAGTAGGGGCAGCGGTTAGTCGCCGGCCAATGTCCGGTCACCAGCTTGTCCTGATCCTCGATTTCGGTTCTCAGTACACCCAGCTCATCGCGCGGCGGATTCGGGAGCTGGGCGTCTACTGCGAAATCCACCCCTGCACCCTCGCCCCCCGCCCCTTCGATAACCTCGTCGGCATCGTCCTCAGCGGTGGTCCGAGCAGTGTGTACGATCACGACGCGCCGCCCTTCGACGATGGGTGGTTGGGGCGCGAGGTTCCGGTGCTCGGCATCTGCTACGGCATGCAGCTTTTGACCCATCGGCAGGGTGGCGACGTTCGCCCGGTCGGGGCCCGCGAGTATGGTCCGGCCGCCGTCGATGTCAGGGGCGGGGCGCTCTTCGCCGGGCTCACGGGCAGCCTGCCGGTGTGGATGAGCCACGCCGACCAGGTGGCGCAGATGCCTCCCGGCTTCGTCGTCGTCGCATCGACGGAGACCTGCCCGATCGCCGCGTTCGAGCACACCGCGGCCCGGCAGTTCGGCATTCAGTTCCACCCCGAGGTCACCCACACTCGCGACGGCGTGCAGATGTTGGCCAACTTCGTAAAGGGCGTTTGCGGGGCCCGTGGTGACTGGTCGATGGCGGGTTTTGTGGCCGAGCAGGTCGAGCGCATTCGGGCGCAGGTCGGCG
This sequence comes from Deltaproteobacteria bacterium, assembly GCA_947445035.1. Classification (GTDB taxonomy): domain Bacteria; phylum Myxococcota_A; class UBA796; order UBA796; family SXON01; genus SXON01. Next base: position 66,349 of record CANFCK010000005.1, on the reverse strand, counting down.
ACGGCGAAGTCATCTGCGCGCTGTCCGGGGGCGTCGACAGCTCGGTCACCGCGGCGATCCTCCAGTTGGCCTTGGGGAGCCGACTGCACTGCATCTTTGTGGACAATGGCCTGTTGCGCAAGGGCGAGCGCGAGTCGGTCCGGGCCGAGTTCGCCGACTTCGACCTCACCGTCGTCGAGGCCACCGAGCGCTTCCTGACCGCGCTTTCGGGCGTGTCGGAGCCCGAGCGCAAGCGGAAGATCATCGGCGAGGTCTTCATCCGCATCTTCGAGGAAGAAGCCCGTCGGTACGCGAATGCGCACTGGCTGGCGCAAGGCACGCTCTACCCCGACGTGATCGAGTCGGTCAGCTTCCGCGGTCCCAGCGCCACCATCAAGTCCCATCACAATGTCGGCGGCCTCCCGGCGGACATGAAGATGACGTTGATCGAGCCGTTGCGCGAGCTGTTCAAGGACGAGGTCCGACAGCTCGGTCGCGAGCTTGGCTTACGCGAGGGCCGCATCTCCCGCCAGCCGTTCCCCGGGCCGGGCATGGCCGTACGCTGTCTGGGTGACTTGACCCCACAGCGTTTGCTCACCCTCCGCGAGGCCGATGCCATCGTGCAGGAAGAGCTGGAGCCGCTCCAACTCGGCCTCTGGCAGGGCTTCGCCGTGCTGCTCCCCGTCAAGAGTGTGGGCGTCATGGGCGACAACCGCACCTACGAGGAGGTCTGCGCCATTCGCTGCGTGCACAGCACGGACGGCATGACGGCGAGCGTGGCGGAGGTGCCGATGTCGGCGCTTACCCGCATCGCCAACCGCATCATCAACGAAGTACGCGGCATCAACCGCGTAGTGTACGACGTCTCGACCAAGCCCCCGGCGACGATCGAGTGGGAGTAGGGGGCCGCCGTGAGGCCCTTCCCGCCCGCATGAGCTCCGGCGCGCTCGGCCTCCTCGCTTCGCCGGTGGTGCTGGCGTTGGCGCTGGGGCTGGCGATGCGGCCCCTTCCCTGGCACCAGGGCGTCATCGCCGGGGTGGGCGGCCTCGTGGCCCTTGCGCTGCCATCGGTGGCGCGGCTGGTGGGCGCGGCAGGACTGGCGGCGGCGTTGGCGGCTGGGCCTGCGGAGGGCGTGGGAGCGGCGTGCATCGTGGCGGCGCTCGTGGCCGGGGGGGCGCGGGGTGGGTCGCTCGAGGGCGAGGAGGCGACCGTGCGTCGCACCCTGGTCGGTGTCGCGGGGCTGGCGCTGCTGGTCGGAGCGGTGCTCGCGGTGAAGCAAGCCGTCGCGATGAGGGCGCTGCCAGCGGCCTCGCAGGGGGTGTGGCCGGCGCTGAACCTGGGCGTCGCGACGGCGGCGGCGGCGGCCATCGCCGCGTGGTTGCCGGCGCCGTTTGCCCTGCGGCTTCCCGAAGACCCCCGCGGGATGTCGATGAAGACGCCCGAGCGCCCGCCCCTGACGGCGCGTCTGGTCGGGGCGGTGACGGGTCCCCGTGCGCTGGCGCTGGGTTTGGTCGTGATCGGAATGGCCACCGCCGGGCGCGTTCTCCGTCTGGGGCGGCTGGCGCCTGCACAACGGCTGGCCGCCGCGCAGGAGCTCGACGCAGTTCCGCGAGTCTACGACGCCTTGCTCGCGGCGGCGGCCAGCGAGCCCGGGGCGCTGGTGGCTCTGGTGAGCGCCGCGCCGGGCCGAGACGAGGCCGCACTGGTCCTGGGCTGGGACAAGGCGCTGGCCCTCGGCTGGCGGCCGGCACGGGCCGACGGCGTGGTGGTCCCTGTGGCGCGCGCCCTCGAAGCCGCCGGCCGTGGTGGCGAGGCGCTGCGCCTTTTGGCGCGACACCCCCGCGAGGGCGATGTCGACGGCCTCCGCGCCCTCTTCGAGCGCACCCAGGGCCTTGCCAGCGGTTGGAAGGGCGGCGTCCTCGGCGAGTTGGTTCCCCCCGGCGGCCCGCTGCCGCTGGAGCTCGTCCACGACGGTGCCGTCACCATCGAGTTCACTGCGGTGGAGGCGCTGTCGGGGGTTGCGCTCTCGATGGAGGGAGATGCCTTCCAGGGACCGCCGGAAGTAGACATTGCCTTGGACGGCGGCGCGGTCCGTCACCTCGCGCTCATCACCCCGATCGAGCACGACCTCGGCGCCGTCGACGCGGGACCGCATCGGGTCACCGTCCGGTTCGTCAACGACAAGGCGGGGCCCGGGGGGGATCGCAATGTGCGGGTGACGGGGATTTTTGCTACCTCGCGTGTCTGCGGGCCCCACGGGTGCCAGCCTCCCCCGGGGCTACGGGAGTAGCCGGCTGCCGCTGTGAGCACGCGCCCGCCTGCTTTTCAGCGTTCCCCGCCCCCCCCCCCACTACTTCCCAGTCAACGCCCGCCAGATCATCATGACGGGGTCGTAGTAGCGGTCGACCACGCGCTCTTTGAGCGGGATGATCGCGTTGTCGGTGATGTTGATGTGTTCGGGACACACGTCGGTGCAGCACCGGGTGATGTTGCAAAGTCCGCTGCCGTATTCCTTTTTCAGCTCGGGAATGCGGTCGGCGGTGTCGAGCGGGTTCATCTCAAGCTGGGCGATGTGGATCATCAGTCGAGGCCCGACAAAGGCGTCCTTGCGGTCCTGGTTGCGCAGCACGTGGCAGACGTCCTGGCACAAGAAACACTCGATACACTTCCGGAATTCCTGGACGCGGTCCACGTCTTCCTGTTGCATCCGGTGGGTGCCGTCGGCCTCACGCGGGCGGGGCTGCAAGGGCTTGATCTTCGCTTTCTGCTCGTAGTTCCAGGTGACGTCGGTCACGAGATCCTTCAGGATCGGGAAGGTGCGCAGCGGCTGGATGGTGATCGTTTCGTCCGGCGCGTAGTCGTTGACCCGGGTCATGCAGCTGAGCTTGGGCTTGCCGTTGACCTCGCAGGAGCAACTTCCGCACTTTCCAGCTTTGCAGTTCCAGCGGACCGCGAGGTCGTTGGCTTGGTGCGTTTGGATGCGATGCACCGCGTCGAGCACGACCATGCCCGGCTCGATCTCCACCTGGTAATCGACGAATTCTCCGCCTTCCGCGTTGCCGCGCCACACCCGGAATTTGCGCTCAGCCATTGGACTTACCCTCCAACTCTTCCAGCGTGGCGTTGGCGATGGCGACCAGCTCGGGCGGGCCGGGCGCGCGCTCTACACACTCGACCTCCATCCGGCCGTCCTTGCCTTTGCGCGAGACGACGTTGCACTTGGTCCAGTCGTCGCGTTCGCCTGCGAAGTCATCGCGAGTGTGGCCGCCGCGGCTCTCTTCGCGGGTGAGCGCCCCGCGGGTGACCGACTCGCTGACGAGCAGCAGCGCCCGGAGGTCGATCGCCTCGTGCCAGCCGGCGTTGTACTGCGAGGTGCCAGGCGCTTTGACCCGCGATGCCCGCTCACCCAGTATCTCTAGATTGGTGAGCGCTGTCTCGAGCTCGACCCGGGTGCGGATGATGCCGACGTTGTCTTGCATCGACTTCTGGAGGTCTTCATGGATGAGGTAGGGGTTTTCACCGGATTCGCGGTTGAGGATTTTGGTCGCGCGGCGGATGGAGGCGAGGACCTGCTCTTCGGCAAGGGCTGGTGTCGCGACACTTTTGCAGTAGGCGACGGCGCCGTCCCCGGCGAGCTTCCCGAACACGATGAGGTCGCTGAGCGAGTTGCCGCCGAGGCGATTGGCGCCGTGCATGCCACCGGAGACTTCGCCCGCCGCGAAAAGGCCCGGGACGCGGGACATCTGGCTGTCAGGGTCGACCTTGACGCCGCCCATGAAGTAGTGGCAGGTCGGGCCGACCTCCATGGGTTCTTTGGTGATGTCGAGCTCGGCCAGCTCCTTGAACTGATGGTACATCGAAGGCAGTTTCTTCTTGATGACCTCGGCTGGACGTCGCGACGCGATGTCGAGAAAGACGCCGCCGTGCGGGGAGCCGCGGCCCGCCTTGACCTCGGCGTTGATCGAGCGGGCGACCACGTCTCGGGTGAGCAGTTCAGGCGGGCGCCGCGCTTGTTTGTCGCCATCGAGCCAGCGCTGGGCTTCCTCAACGGTGTCCGCCGTCTCTTTCGCGAACTTCTCCGGGACGTATTTGAACATGAAGCGCTCGCCGTCCTTGTTGAGGAGGATGCCCCCCTCGCCGCGGACACCCTCCGTCACCAGCGTGCCCTTGACCGACGGCGGCCAGACCATTCCTGTAGGGTGGAACTGGGTGAACTCCATGTCGACCAGCTCGGCGCCCGCCTCGTAGGCCAGCGCGTAGCCGTCGCCGGTGCCTTCCCAACTGTTGCTGGTGATGCTCCACGACTTGCCGCCCCCGCCGGTCGCGAGAATCACCGCCTTGGCGGTGAACACGACGAAGCGGCCGGTGTGGCGCCAGTAGCAGACGGCCCCGGCGATGCGATCGCCGTCCAACAGCAGGTCCAGCACGGTGCACTCCATGTGCACTTTGAGGTTCGGCTGGTGCACCGCCCGATCCTGGAGCGTGCGGATGAGCTCCAATCCGGTGCGATCGCCCACGTGCGCGAGTCGCGGGTAACGATGCCCGCCGAAGTTGCGCTGGGAGATCAGCCCATCCTTGGTGCGATCGAAGACGGCGCCCCAATCCTCCAATTCATGGACGCGGGCGGGGGCTTCTTTGGCGTGGTGTTCGGCCATGCGCCAGTCGTTGAGGAACTTGCCCCCCCGCATGGTGTCGCGAAAGTGAATCTTCCAGTTGTCGCGGGAGTCGGCGTTGCCCATTGCCGCGGCCATCCCGCCTTCCGCCATGACGGTGTGGGCCTTGCCGAGGAGCGACTTGCAGACGACCCCGGTAGAGAGGCCCGCTCCGCCGCACTCGATCGCGGCGCGCAGGCCTGCACCGCCGGCACCGATGATGAGCACGTCGTGATCGACGCGCTGGAGTTCGTTGACCTCAAGCATCTCAGTTGCCCCACGTGTTGAAGTCGGTGATGGCCCCCGAGGCGACCAGGCGCACGTACACGGCGGTCCAGCCGACCCAGATCATGCTTACCCACGCCAGGAGCATGTGCCGTTCATTGAGCCAGGTGACCGCCCGCCACGCGCCGTAGGACTTCGTCATGCCCTTGTCGCGATTGAGCGCGTCGCAACTGAAGCAGTCCTTGCGACCCCCCACGAGGTGGCGCCAAGCGTGGCAGCCGAAGGTGTACATGCCCAGCAGAATCGGGTTGATGGTCAGGATGATGCTGCCCACGCCGACGCCGAGCTGGCCTCCTCGGAAGAAGGACATGAACGCGTCCCACGACAGAAAACCGATCACGACGATCGCGGTGTACAGCGCGTACCGGTGCAGGTTCTGGAAGAGGAGCATCATCCGCTCGCCTTCGTACCGACCCGGCTGCGGCGCGGGGTTGACCGCACAGGCCGGAGGCGTCATGAAATACGCGCGGTAGTAGAACTTCCGGTAGTAGTAGCAGGTCAATCGGAATGAAAGCGGCAGCGGCAGGATGAGCGCGGCGGAGATCGAGGGGAACCACGTCGGCCACCACTCGGGCGCCAGCCCGAAGAAGGATTCGTGCACGGGCGCGCCGGCCCATACGCGGGTGTCTGCGAAGAAAAGCGGCGAGAAGAACGGCGAAAGATAGCCGCCGAAGCCTTCGACCCCGGCGTTGTACCAGTAGTTGTCGCCCTTGAGCATCTCGTAGTTGGCGTAGATGGTGAAGATCAGGAAGCCGAGGCCCGTCCACAACGGCTCGAACCACCACGCATCCGTCCGGAGCGTCTTGAACATCCCCTTGGGGTGTCCGCCCGTGCCCACATCTGCTGCCATCGGTGACTCCGCGAGTGCTGGCCGCCGGGTCCCGACGGGGGGACCATTTAGCGCGTCAGGCGATGTTAATCACCCACGTGGACGTGGATCGCCCGGTACCTGAGGCCTGGATCGCGGTGATCGAGGGGTTCCTCGCGTGGATCCGGGTGGAGCGCGCGCTTGCGCACAACACCCAGCTCGCGTACCGCAGCGACCTGGTGCGCATGGCGCGGTGGATGGGCAAACGAGGCCGCGCCGAGGCGGGTGGCGTAGTGCACGCCGATCTGGCGGCGTACCTCGTACACCTCGCCGACGGGGGCCTCGACGCCCGGTCGCGGGCGCGGCACCGCAGCGCCTTTCGTCAGCTTTTTCGATGGCTGCTCGCCGAAGGATCCCTGCTCGACGACCCCAGCGGCCTCGTCCGCGGTCCTCGCCCCGGTCGGAGGGTGCCCACGGTGCTGAGCGAGGCGCAGGTCGAGGCGTTGTTGCTTGCGCCCGACCAGGAGGACCCGTTGGGCTTCCGCGATCACGTCATGATCGAGCTCCTGTACGCGACGGGGCTTCGGGTGAGTGAGCTGGTGGGGCTGCCGTTGTCGGGTTTGCACCTCGAAGGAGGCTTTGTCCGGGTCCGCGGGAAAGGCGGGAAGGAGCGGCTCGTGCCCCTGGGCGACGTCGCCCGGGACCTGCTCGTTGCCTACCTCAAAAAACCGAGGCCGACCGGTACGAAGGCGGTATTTCTCTCACGCCGGGGCCGCCCGATGACCCGGCAGAACTTCTGGGAGCGCCTGGGTCGTCACGCAAAGATGGCCGGCATCCGCGGCAAGGTGAGCCCCCACGTGCTCCGCCACAGCTTCGCCACGCACCTGCTCAACCACGGGGCCGACCTCCGTGTGCTCCAGGCGATGCTCGGCCACGCGGACATCTCCACCACCCAGATCTACACCCACGTGACTCGAGAACGGCTCAAGCGAGTGCACGCCGAGTTCCACCCGCGGGGGTAGTTCGCCGGTCGATTCGCCAACAACGTGTTGCCTGCTACGTGGTCCGGGTGCTCCTGAACCCAGGTGATGAGGTCGAACGCTACAGGGTGGAGGGTTTCCTCGGTCAAGGCGCCCTGGCCGAGGTCAACCGCGTCCGTCACCGCACGCTCAAGACGCAGCACGCCCTCAAAGTGCTGATGCGGGCCAGCACCCGCATTCGGGACCGGCTGATCCAGGAGGTGCTGGCCGGCACGCGGACCACGTGGGCGGAAGTTCTCCGACCGGCGGCGGCTTCTCCGCCGCGCTTTCGCTAGTCGCGGGCTTGATCCTGTCCGGAAACGTGACCGACTGCGCAGGGCTCGTCTTGGTTCCGGCTGGCAGGGGCGGCGGCGTGCTCTTCAGCGCCCCGTTCTAGGCGGTAGCGTCCACCACGACGTTTCCCCCGAGGAACTCGGAGGGCCGAACGCCGCGGTGAGGCAGGCGCGCTCTCGCTCCTGGAGCCGGCAGGCGACATGCGCGTGCGCGACGATCGCGCCGTACTCCCCCAGCAGCGGGGGCAGCAGCGTCGCGCAGTCGGGGCTTGCCAGCGCAGCGGTGAGGACGCGCTGAGCGCCAAGCTTGTCCCCCCAGGCAAGGTCCCCGGAGCGCAGCAAAAGCGGGGTCGGCCGACCGTGGCGGCCCGCCTCCGCGAGGTAGTGGCCGGCCCCCTCCCGGCACGCCCGCCCGACCAGAGGCAGGTCCAGCACCGGTCCGGAACCGCCGCGCAACACCACGCTCGAGGGGTCGGTCTCTACCTCGACCAGGGGGAACGGCAGCGGGCGGGGATCGACCCAGACGGCCTCCACGAGCGACAACAGGACCACGACGGGCGCCCACCGGGTGCGCGCGACGAGGATCGACAACGCCAGGACCGCGCCCAGCACGAAGCGATAGGGGGTGCCGCTCGCGGCGAGCGTGCTCGATACGCTCACGATGAACCCGAACGGACCCGACTCTCCGAAGGCGAGGGCCAGGAGCAGGATCGCGGCGGCGATAGCCCAGCGCTCACGGCGCGGGGTGACGCTGGGTAGCGCCGCCAGCGCGCCAAGCACCAGGGGAATTCCCAGATAGCCGAGGTGGACGACCCCTGGACCCCGACCGGGGGGTGCCCGCGCCGCCCAGAAGAGGTCGGCAAGCAGCACCGCCCGCTTGGGCGCGGGCCCGTTTTGCGCATCGAGCAAGCCGAAGGGCGAGAAGAAGTGCTGGATATCTCTGTCGAAACCCGGCGCGTGGTAGGCTGCGACCAGGACGGCGCCGGCCGCCGCGAGCGCGAGGACGACCATGCGCCGGGGCGCGTCCCGAGCGCCGGCGGCGGCCCAGACCCCGACGATCGCCAGGGTCGCGAGGACCACATGGGGCGCGCTGATTCCGGCGAGCGCCACGGCTGGCGCCACGGCCCCTAGCCGGTGGCGGGAGCCGGCCGAGGCCCACATGGTCAATGCCACCAGCGCCGCGCCGAGCCCCAGCACCGCCTGCTCCGGCTGCCCGTTCTGAAGCGTCGTTCGCACCCACGGCGGGAACGCGAGGAGCGCCCCCAGCGCGATGGCGGCGCGGTCCTCGCCGAAGAGCACCCGGCCGAGGAGCCAGCCGCCGAGGACGTTGACCACCGGAGCGAAGACCACCGTCAAGTCGTAGGCCGCCAGCCCGCCGACGAGGTGGGCCAAGAGGATCGACGGCCACAAGAGCGGCCGGAAGTCCACGCCATCCGGCCATCCGGCCAGGTCGGTGTGGGTGAGCCACGGCGGAACTCGGGTCGCGACCGAGAGCGCTGCGATGTGGCCTTCGGTGAAGACGCTTGCCGGGGCGCGGTCGCCCAGGTCGAGCACCAGGGGCCAGGTCGCAGCGACGCCGATCGCCGCGGCAAGTGCGCAGGTAAGGGCCAGGGCGGCGCGGGCGGTCACGTTGCTACGTAGCGCGCCGGCGCGAGGCCGTTGTCGAACACTGCGCCCGGGTGCGCCTCAAGGGGTGTACAGTCCCTCCGTGCTCCTCATCGCCTCGCTCCTCGCCAGTTGTTCCACTCCCCCCACGGGCGGCGTGCCTGACCACGGCAACGACACCGACACAGGCCAAACCGGCACCGACACGGGCTCCGATTCGGGCGGCGAGACTGCTGAGACGGGGAACGACAGCGGTGGCGGCGCCCAGACGATCGTCGTCGTCGTGCTCGACACCGGTCGGTACCAGCTCTTCGAACAAGGGACGATGCCGCTGTTGCACGCGCGGCGCGCCGAGGGGCTTTACGTGGACACCTTCGCCGCCGTCGAAGCGTGGACCCTGCCGACGACGGCGTCGATGATGAGCGGCGTGCGGCTGGAGGAGCGGGGCATCGACCCCGACGACAAGTTCTTGCCGCCGGGTGCGATCAGGTTGGTCTCGGAGGCCTTCCAGAAACGCGGCTGGGCGACGCTCCTGGCGTCGGCGAATGAGGTCATGAGCGCCAACTTGTTCTTGGGTTTCGACGACATGCTCAAGCACAACTACAACTGGAGCCTCGCTGACCAGGCGGCGGAGGTGATCTCCTGGCTGGACGGAGTTCCCGAAGATCAGCCGCGCTTCGTGTGGCTCCAGGTGATGAACCTGCATGTGCCGTACGACAAGCTGGATCCCTCTTGCGAGACATCTGCGATTGCCGCCGACGCTGCGTGTGCGGCCGACGTGATCCACGCCACCGGCGACGGCGCGTTTTCCATGGATGCGTTCAAGGACCTCTCCGACGACGAAATCGGTGCGTGTTCGACCGCGATCGAGGTGGCGCAGCGCTGCGCGGCGACGAGGGTCGATGCCGAGCTGGACGCGCTCATCCAAGCCCTTCCCTCCGACGCGCTCATCGTGGTCGTCACCGACCATGGCGAGGGGTGGCTTGATCCCTCGGCCGAGCACAACTGGGGTTCGTCGGCCAAGCTCACCCGAAGTTTCTTGCTGATGTTGCACCCGACGCTCTCGGGCCAGACCGTGCCGTTGGCGTCGCAGGTCGATCTCGCGCCGACCCTTTTGAAGTGGGCGGGCCTCGAATATGCGAGCGCCGACATCGAAGGGGTGCCGATTGGTGAGCCTCTGCGGGAGCCGCCGACCACCTGGCACTGCGACGGTCACGGGCACCTCGCGATCGCCGCGTGGGACGAAACCTACCAACTCGTCTACAACGACCGCTCCAACAGCCAATACTACGAGCTTTTCTCGGTCGAAGACGATCCTGCCGGGGATATCGACCTGGCGTTCACCATCGCCCTACCCGAGGCCTTGGTGACGGCGCTGGATGCCAAGGTACTGCGGACTGCGAGTTTGTGTCAGGAATAGTTACTGCCCGATCGCCACCAACTCAACGATCGGCCCTACCGGATTGGTGTCGTCACGCAGATCGATGATCACCTCGATCGACCAGGCGCCCGCATCCTCCTCGTCTTCGTCGCGCCCGACGAGCACCTGCTTTGCCACCCACTGATGGGGGCCGGTGGCGCGCAGTACCGTGTGGTCTGCAAGGCGCGACCGATGGTCGAAGCAGATCGCTCCGATCGCGCTGACAGCGGGGCTGAGCTCGGCCTCGATGGTTCCCGGTGTCCACGGCCGGCCCCGCGCACGCAGCCCAGCCAGCGCCTCGTCGAAGTCGCGTCGCGAGAAGCTCCGGACGACAGCATGCAGCTCGGCGCGAACCCGCGTGACGAACGCCTTCCGGTTGGAGGACACGTCTTGGGGCGGCGCGTCGGGCTTCCGATCCCCGCCCCGCAAAAGGCTCTCCCACTCGGTGATCAGGGACGAATCGACACGCTGAATCATCGCCCGCAACCACGCTGTCAGCTCGTCGATGCCCTCGTTCTGGTTGTCGGCCGGCACGTTCTGGACCAGCGCCTTGTAGACCTCTGACAAATACCGAAGGAGCACCCCCTCGGAGCGCTGTAGCTCCAGCTCCCCGATCATCTCCGGAAAACTCAGCCAGGCCTCCGCCATCTCCCGCACGACGGATTTGGGGCGGATGCCCTCGCGCTTCACCCACGGATGCGCGATGGCGTAGTGTTGGAAGGCGTCGCGAATCTGGTCGGCGAAGGGCTGCGGCCAGGTGATGTCCTGGATCGCCGCGATGCGTTCTTCGAAAGGGACGCCGGCGGCCTTGAGTTCGCCAATCTTCTCACGCCGAGCCCGATCCTGCTGCTTCTGGAGGACGGCGCGCGGGTCTTCGAGGATGGCCTCGATCCATGTCAGCACGTCGTGGGCGTAGGTGGGCGAGACCGGGTCGAGGTTCGAGATCGATTTGACCAGGAACAACGAGAGCGAATGGTGAAGACTGAAATCTTTCTGTAGGTTGGGGTCGAGCACGAGTCCCAAGTCCTCGCGCTTGACGACGCCGCCGGCTTCCAATTCATCCAACAGGTTGGCCACCGAGGCCGTCAGCGCCTCTCGCGCCGCCGCGGGGACGTGAGATTCGGCGATGAGGGCCAAAAGCGCATCGACGCCCGCCTGCGCGTTGCCGGTGGTCTCGTCGGCGTGCTGCACCAGTGACAAAAACCGCCCGTGATCCACCACGAAGCGGGGGGTCAGCGCCTCTGGAGGCCGCTCCACCAGTGCTTTGAAGGTGGTTTCGTCCCAGTGTTTGTACCCGCGCTCGGGCGGCTTTGCCTTCACGAGTTTTCTTCGTTTGGAGGGATCGTTGAGCCGGCTCTCCATCTTCGCATTTTCGATGATGTGTTCGGGCGCCTGGACCACGACGTAGCCTGCGGTGTCGAAGCCCGCGCGGCCGGCCCGCCCCGAGATCTGTCGGAAGTCGCGCACCTTGAGGATGTCCACCCGTTCGCCATCGAACTTGCAGAGCTTGGTAAAACACACGGTTCGGATCGGGACGTTGATGCCGACGCCGAGGGTGTCGGTCCCGGAGATGATCTTCAAAAGCCCGGCTTGGGCTAAGCGTTCGACGAGCAGGCGATACCTGGGCAAAAGCCCGGCGTGGTGCAGGCCGATGCCGTGGGCCAGAAAGCGTCGTAACGTCGCCCCGAACGGGCTGTGGAAAGAAAAGCCGGCCATGGCATCGGCGATGGCGCGCTTTTCTTCCTTGGTGCACCAGTCCACGCTCATCAACGCCTGCGCTTGTTCGGTGGCGTCGTTCTGCGTGAAATGGACCAGATAGATGGGGGCGCGCCCGTGGCGGACGAGTCCCGAGATCACCTCGGTCAGCGGCGACAGGCTGTAGCTGTACTCCAGCGGCACCGGCCGGTGGGCGCCGAAGATGTCATCGACCTGGCGGCCGGTGCGTCGCGCGAGGTCCTCCCGGATGAATCGGGTGTCGCCCAAGGTCGCGGACATCAGCACGAATCGTGTCTGCGGGAGGGTCAGGAGCGGAATCTGCCAGGCCATGCCACGGTCGGCGTCGCCGTAGTAGTGGAACTCGTCCATGACCACGCTGTGCGCCCGGGCGTGGCGCCCCTCTCGTAGCGCGACATTCGCAAGCACTTCGGCAGTGCAACAAAGAATGGGTGCGTCCCGATTGACACTTCCATCCCCCGTCATCAGTCCAACGTGCTCGGGTCCGAAGATCTGGCACAATGCGAAGAATTTCTCGGACACCAGGGCCTTGATGGGGGCGGTGTACCAGGAGCGCCCGAGCTCCACGAAACTCTTGAAGTGCTGCGCGATGGCCACCAGTGACTTTCCCGAGCCGGTCGGGGCGTCCAGCACCACGTGGTGGTCGGAGAAGACGGAGAGAATCGCCTCCTCCTGGTGGGGGTAGAGGGAGTAGCCAGCGTCCGCCACCCAGCCGAGGAAGGCGTCCAGCGCATGATCGGGGTGGTTGAAGCCCGTCTCGGGGACGCGGGTGTCGAGTCGAGGGGCCGGCATCGTCGGCCCGCCTATCCGCGGGGACGGTGGGTGGCCGGCATGTTAGCCGGCGGGGTGTCGAAACCGAGCCGGATTCCCGCCGACATCATCGCCTTCGCGGGTTTGTTCGTGGTGGTGCTGATCGCGCGTGGCGGCGCGGCCTACGTCGCCACCAACATCGGGATCGACGGCGGGTACTACATGGGGGTGGCCGAGCAGGTGCGGCTGGGCGCGGGGCTCAGCTCGAACCTGTCGATCTACAACTTCGGCTACACCGAGTTTCCGTCTCCGACCGGCATCTACCCCCTGTGGCCGGTACTTCTGGGCACCATCGGCCGCTTCGTGGACATGGAGGCCGCGGCACACTGGGTGCCGTGGGGGCTGTACATGTTGTCGGGCGTCCCACTCTTCTTCTTTGGGCGCGCAGCATTCCCGGCGCCCATCTGGCAGCGGATCCCTTGGTTCCACGCCGGCCATCTCCTCGCGCTCCTGTTGTGGACCAACCCCCAGTATCGGGCGTGGTCGGTCGGCCCCTACACCGAGCCGTTGGCGTGGACACTCCTCTGCTTCGGTCTGTGGCGGCTGGTGTTGAACCGGCACCGCGTGGATGTTCTTTGGGCGTTGGAACTAGGAGTCTGGGGTTGCTTGCCCTTCTTCGCGCGCGCCCAGTTGATGGTTTTCCCGCTTGCGATCGGCGCCGCGCTGGCGCTGCGTGTGGCGGTGGGCCCAGACCGTCGCGCCAACCTGCGGTTCGGGGCGATGACCCTTTTGCCAATCGTAGTGGCCACTGGCGCGTGGTGGGCCCGGGTGGCCTCGTTTTCGGCCAACGACGGGCCGGGAATCCTGCTCCGGTTTGATCGTTGCCGTGTCAACGAACTGCTGCCCGAGCTGGTGGTCATGGTCCCCATCGACGGGTTCTTCCACTATGTAGGTGACCGACTCTTCGGCCTGCTCGTCGCCTGGAGCTTCACCAAGTCCTCGTATTGGGATGTCTTTTACGTCCTGCATTGGGTCGTGCCGTTGGCGCTCATTCCCGCGCTGGGCTTGGCGCTGAAACATCGACGTGAGCTGGTCGGCCGGTGCCTTGTTCTCGTCCGAAGCCCCGATGGGTTCTTCTGGTCCGCGCTGTTTTTCCTGGCATGGGGCGCCTGGTTGTCAGTCCAGTTGGTCCACAAGCAGTTTTCGAGCCCCTGGTACTTTGATCAACGCGAGGGACTGGTGTCCTTTTTTGCGTTCGCCTTGACCGCGTTGTGGCTACTCCGGCGTGGCGGGATAATCGGCGTAATTGCGTCGCTTCTTGTTTTTGTCAGTCTCGGCTTCGGCGTGCGCGGCCTGTGGCGGGAGGCCAAGTTCAAGAGGGGGGGGACGGCGCTGGATCAACACGGGCGCTTGGCGGTTGCGCTGCGTAAGTTGGATTCGGCGCAGGATGGGCCGCTGATCGTAGCGTTGGAAGAGGGTCACGCCCAACGAACGGCCTGGCGCACGCCGGAGATTGGCTACCATTGGCTGTCAACCCGCACGAGCTACGCCACGGTGGGCGTGATGTCCGGGCCCCTTGGCGCGGATGCGGTGGTCTGGGACAATCCCCGCGATTCGTGGGGCTTCTTGCGGAACGGCGGTCACCTCGAGGCGGACTACGCGAGGTTGATCGGCATTCCTTCCCCGTTCAAGGGGGTGGAGCCGCGCGCGATCGCCTTGGAGGCGATGGCGCCGCGGCGGGTGGTGCTGGTCGCAATGGATGGACTTGGCACCGGGCGTATGCCCGGCGGCTATGCCAGGTTCGAGCTGGGCTCGGTTGGGTCGGCGGCGTGGCGTCAGGTGTCGGCGGGCAGCGCGGTTGGTCGGATGACGGTGTGGGAGTGGGCCGCCAAGCAGCAGAAGAGTGTCGAGGTCTTTGGTTGGCCGGGCAGGTCCGAGCCCCAAAAAGGTGCGGAGGAGGTCGTGACCGCCTGGGTGGCGGCTCCGGTTGATCTCAGCGTCATCCACTTGAAGTCCGGCGACGTCGCCGGGCTTGAGCAGCTGACGGTGGCGGCGGGTGAAGGGGTGGTCTTCGTCGTCGTGGTGATCGATGCGCGCGGCGGCGTGAGCGGCGCCTGGCTCCGCGGCGCCGACATCGCCGGAGGCAAACGTCCGCGCACCGCGGAGCCCGCCGACGTGGCGCCCACGGTGGCCTGGCTGCTCGGGGTTCCGGTCGGCACGGACCTGCCGGGGCGCGTCTTGAGCGAAGCGCTTTCGTGGGACGCCGCCGGCGCGATCGGCCGGCACGACGTCGAGCGCTGGGAGTAGGGTTACTCTCGGGTCATGCGCATCCACGCCCTGGACGGCAACCGGCAGTGGCTCGACGGCGGCGCCATGTTTGGGAACGCGCCCAAAGCGCTGTGGGCGCGGTGGTCGCCGCCCGACGAAGCCAACCGGATTGAGCTGGCCTGTCGCGCGATGTTGGTCGAGACCGACGATGGCCGCCGGGTGCTCTGCGAGGCGGGGATCGGCACGTTCTTCGCCCCGGAGCTCCGCGCCCGCTTCGGCGTCCGCGAGTCGCGTCATGTCCTTTTGGACGGCCTCGCCGCCTTGGGAATCGACCACGCGGATCTCGACGTGGTGGTGCTGAGCCACCTACACTTCGACCACGCCGGTGGCCTGCTCTCGAGCCACGAAGACGGGGCCCAGTTGCTGTTTCCCAACGCCCGTTTCGTCGTGAGCCGGCGTGCCTGGAAGCGAGCTGGCGAGCCCCACCCCCGCGACCGTGCGAGCTTTGTTCCGGAGCTGAACCGTCAACTGGCCGAGAGCGGCCGTCTGGAGCTGCTCGACGGGCCGTCCAGCTCGCTTTTGGGCCCTGCTTGGCGGTTCCATCTGTCAGAAGGGCACACTCCCGGGCTGATGTTGTCAGAGGTACCGACCGAAACGGGTCCCGTGGTCTTCGCCGCCGACGCCATCCCAGGTGCACCGTGGATGCATGTTCCGATCACTATGGGCTACGACCGATACCCAGAGCGGCTCATCGACGAGAAGGACGCGCTTCTCGGCGACCTCTACGCGCGGCGTGGCTCGGTCTTCTTCACGCACGATCCCAAGCTTGCGGTGGGGTTTGTCGAGCGCGACGAACGCGGTCGGTACAGCGCGTCGGAGGCGCGATGACGGCCGAACCGATGGAGGCTCAGGACGTCGATCGACGCGTCGTGGTCGGCGGTGGCCTCGCCGCTTCGTGGAGTTTTGGCGGCGCCGCCGGCGCATGGGCACCGACCTTGGCGGAGCGCATCGAGCTCAGTGGGGAGGTCGGGCACCAGAAGCGCGCCGCCGTGGGCTTCTCACTGGTCCATGCCCGGCCCGAACTTGCGCGCGCCGGCGAGCTGATCGAGGGCGCGCCTCCCGATGCGGTACAAGGCTGGCGGGACGAATTGTCGATCCTGCTGACGGTGCGGGTGCCCTTGGAGGTCCTTCCGCCCACGGCCCTTGCGGTGCTCCCCACTTTTGGTTTTGGTGCCGGCGTGCTGGCCACCGATGCTCACCTCGACACCATGGGGTTTGTCGGGCGCGCGCCGGTCCGGAGCCGGTCCCTGTCGCCGGTGCTCGCCGGGAGGCTCGGGCTGGAGCTGCGCTTCAGAAATTGGCTGTCGCTCTTGCCCCACGGCGAGCTTCTGGCGACCGCGGCGCCGGATACGGCCGAGGAGGGACCGGGAGAACTCTGGGACGTCGAGGCCCGCGTGCTTGCAGGGGCGGACGTGGTGATTCGCTTCTGAACCGCGCGCAGCGGCGTCAGCGCTGTTATGGAGGGCGTTGCACAACCGGAGAGTGCTCCCATGCGTACGTCCCTCCTCTTCAGTCTTCTGGCCCTTCCCGCGTGCACCACTGGCGGCGGTAGCACCGCACATGTTGCCGGGGAAACGGACGCGGACACCGACACGGACACCGACACCGACACCGACACCGACACCGACACCGACACCGACACCGACACCGACACCGACACCGACACCGACACCGACACCGACACCGACGCGGACTACCTGGAAGTCGCAGCGCTCGGCTTCGAATATGTCGGTGGCTGGGACCAAGAAGCCCAGCTGCTCGAAAACTACGTCTACATCGATTCCGCAGGGGACCCACAACCGGGAGGGCCCTACGTCTGGGTCACGCTCGCCTCGCTCGACTATTTCTCGATGAGCTCGGACACTCCCGGCTTCGAAGACGAATACTGCGAGTTCCTCGCCTACTTCTACCACGAGCCGGCCGAATTCTCCGGCATGGAGTTCGACTGGGACGCCGGCAAGGGCGGCACGGGCGAGGAGCTGGAGACCTGGGGCGCGTTCGAAGGCTACCTCGAGATCGACCTTACCAGCTTCAGCTACCGCTGCGAGGAGCTTGATCCGGACCAGTTCGAGGATGGTGACCCCATCGCCACCCTCGACGGCATGCACTTCGGCTTGGGGTTCGGCCCGCTCACCGACCACCTCTTCGAGACGCTGAAGGACGGCGAAGACTTCGACGAGTACCAGGACGCGTACATGACGCAATATGTCGCGATGAACCACCCCGATGGCAGCGGGGGCTTCACCTTCGACGCCTACGATTGGAACGGCGCGCTTTTGGTCGACACCGACTACGACTCCTGCGTGGACGTGGACGACGGTTCGGGAGGCACGTTCGAAGTTTGTGGAGAATACCAGGTCACCGACGACAACTACTACGTGCCGGGCGACACCAACATCGCTCCCCGCCGCAGCTACATGGTCGGGTTCTCCGCCTGGCTCGAAGACACGCCGAACCTTGACCTCAGCATCCTGAAGGACGGTACCGCCGGGATGTGAAGCGTTAGGCTGCCACGTGTCTCCGTGGCGGCTTATCGGTGAGGCCTTCGGCCAACGGCTCGACGCCGACTTGATTCCGGCGCTGTACGCGACCGCCAGCGTGCCCACGAGCGAGATCCGCGAGGAGCTTCGTTGCGGCGGGCACGCCTTCGTCGATGAGGCCGCTGGGCTTTTTCCAGAGGCAGACGAGCTCGCGCGCACGGTCGCGTGGGTCACGCGGACGTCCACTCGGCGCGCCGTGGTGGTCGGCGTGGCGGCGGGGGCGGTGGGTTTTGCGGCGATCGCGCCGGCGGTGCTCGCCTCCGCGCTCAGCTCGTTGCGGCTGGCGCAACGCCTTGCGGTGGTGCACGGCTTCGATCCCGACACCGATGCCGGGCGTCTGGTGATCTCCAGGGCGCTGGCCCACGCCTATGAGGTGCAGCTTCCCGAGTCTACCCGTGTCGCGACGCGGGTGTCGGAGCTGCCGGCGCTGGTCGGCCCGCTAGGCAGCACCGGCGCGCTCACGCGCTGGGCCGGCCGGCAGGCCATCGCGGGCTCGCTGGCGGCGGTGGTCGTGAGGGTCACGCGCCTTGTACCAGGCCTGGGGGCGGCGGTCGCCGGGGTCAGCACCCTGCGCACCCAAAGTCGCCACGCGGCGCGGATGTGTGCGGTGTATGCCCGCGCCACCGAAGCGCTTCCGTTCGACCTGGCCAACGAGAGCCTGGCCGACGAGGTCCGGTGAGCGCGATCCTGGCGATTCAGGTCGCCGATGAGCCCGCTGCGGCCTTGTTTGTAGAGGGCACGCTGCGCCTGGCCATCAGGGAATGTGTGCTTCGACGCGCGGCGCTGACGGGCGGGTTCCCTTCGGCGGCGGTGGATGCCGTTTTGGCGGTGGCGGGGCTCCGCAGCGCCGAGATCGACCGGATCGTGGTCGTAGGGGTGGGGACGCTGGGGCCGCTGGATCGGATGCGGCGGCTCACCGCGCGGCTGCGCCCCGCTGCGGCGAAGTCAGAAGGGAGCGTGCGGGTCCGCCGCGGGACGCCACCCCCGACGCGCTTGGACCCTGCGGAGCTGGCACGGTCGTTGGCGTTGGCGGGCCTCGGCCACCTCCGCGTGGTCCCGATCGACGCGGGGGATGCGGCGGTCGCGTGTCCCCCTTCGCTCCCGAATGTGGGCGGCGCGCTCGCCGTGGGCGCCGCCCTTGCCCACGACGCGACCCTGACTGTGCCGGTCCCGTCGCTGTGGGCGCCCGGTTTCGACGACATCGCGGCCTACCGCGCGCTCTCCAACGGCGAGTTGCCCCGGGCCCGGGTGGAGGACCCCATTGCGGTGGCCGCCGCCGCGTTGCGAGCGGGCCGTTCGGTGGTCTGGGCGCGGGGTCCCGCCGCCTTCCTCGACACGCCGTTGGGTCCCAGGGTGTTTTTGACACCAGGCACCGGGTCGCCGCCGCCGGGCTGGTGTGGGCCGCCGTTCGGGGCTGCGAACATCCAACTTCTACGGGCGCCGGACGGCATCGCCGCCCACTCCCCAACCGACGTGATCCGAGCGTTCCGCGCCCTTCGGGCCGATGTCCTGGTGCTCGGGGACTACGTCGTCGAGCGCTAGGAACTATCGCGTCGCGACGGCTCCAGGTTGGGCCCAGAAGCTGCCGAAGCCCACCCATAGCTCCCCGGCCAGGTGCTTCGTGCCTAGCGGATCGCGTTTGCTTCGCGCCCGCAGGAAGTCGTTGAGCTTGCCGTCGGCGCCGGCCTCTTCGTGAGGCGCCTTCAGGTTCATCACAAACCGCACCACGCCGGTGCTGCCGACGTGCACCATTTCGACCGTGCCTGCGTCGTCGACGCCGACCACGATCGCGGTGTGGGTGAGCTCGTCATCGAGGCGGCCGTTGCCGTCGCGATCGTAGGTGTTGTCGAAGAACGCAACGTCGCCCGGACTGGGCTGGCGCCGCCGATGGAGGAGCCCGGCATCCCTCGCCTTTTCGTACAGCATGGCCGAGCTACCCGAGGCATCGACGCCAGCCGTGGCCAGCGCGGCTTCTACCAGCCCCGAGCAGTCGAAGCGGTAGGTCTCGCCCCCCACGAGCAGGCGGCCATCGCCCACGAACGATTCGGCCGCGGCGGCGATCTTCCGCGCGGTGGTGTTCGGCGCTGTCCGCCCGGTCCGCGCGGGCTTTGGCGCCTCTGTTGTTTGCCGCGCCAGATACGACGCAACGGACTCGTCTGCGCCCCGCCCGAGGCCCCCGAGCGGACCCGGCATCCTCCACGAGGCCGGCGCGCAAGCGGCGAGGACTAGAAGGAGCACCACGGGTTCTGCATAGCGCATCTTGACGCGTCAAGCACCTGACTGGATGGTACCGAGCAGCTCCAGAATCTGATCACAGGTGAGGTTGCTGAGCACGGCGGTCTCCGCCTGGCATTCGGTGTCGGTCTTGCCTGCCGCGGACAGGTCACTCTCGCAGGAGGCGATCATGTCGTCCTCGGTGGCGCCTGCCCAGTCCGATCGACCCTCACTGGCGTAGTCGGCAAGGTCGCCTTCTGCGTACTCGCCGCAGTCGGGATTGGCAGCACACGCCTCGTCGAAAGCCGCCTGGGCGCACTCGTTGGTCTTGCCTACCACCTCGTCGCAGTATTGGTCGCAGGTGAACGCACCGAGCGACTCAGGGTTGAACAGGTCGCAGGCGGAGATGGCGAGGAAGAAGAGCATGGGACTCCAGATCAGTAGGCGTGGTCGAAGGAGAAGTATATCTGGGGAACGGCGCTGGGGACGGGCCACATCGGAAAGGCTGTGACCACGCCGAGCAAGGTGGGTCGGGCCCCGAACACGTCGAGGATGCCGTAGACTCCCAGCGTGGCGCCCGCAGCGGTCCAGAGCCCGTCCTTGTCGACGACGCCCACGTCCATCCCCGGTGCCAGTTGGACCTCCGAGAGCCACGCCAGGGGCAGCGGGACGGAGGCGTCGCGAATCACCGACCAGCGGTACTCAAGATTGGCGACGCCGCGCGCCGTCCCGACCACCTCGTCCTCACGGACACTTCGCACGGCATCGGCGCCACCCAGCGTCAACAGTCGGTGTTCCACCTCGCCGCCGGCCCACCCAGCGCGCAGGCGAGTGGCGAGCACATGTCGTGGATGGAGGGGGATGAGCTCGATCCAGGTTGCGCCGACCCCGCTCCAGGCCGCGCCGTCCCGGATTCGCACCCCTCCCGAGACGCCGACGCCGAGTCGGCGGCCTCGAAAGGCATAGGTGTCGGCCGCCCTGGTGTCCCACGCGTAGCCGACGGACCCCTCCACGGCGACGTCGCCATCGACCGTATCGCGGTAGGCGGGGTCGAAAATCGAGGTGCCCATCGACAGTCCCAGTCGGTGCTGACGCTGGCGCCGGTCGACCAGCGCTCCCAGGTAGCGGACGTAGCCGAGGTCCACGGACACCAGGTCCTTGGGGGTGTGTTGGATGCCAGCCAGGAAGAGGTTCTGGGTGTCTCCCTGACGACGAAACAGCACGTCGCCCCAGGCGGTGAACGAACCCTGGGAGGGGGAGATGTCGGTCGCCCATCCGGTCAGCACTGCCGACCAACGCGACGGCGCCCGGTTGTCGTCGCGAGTGGGATCGATCACGTGGGCGAGGGGATCGACCGCTGCGACCCGGGCGGTGTCGGGTAGATCGAGGGTATGGGGAGCCGCGGGCACCAGCTCGGTGGTCCGGACGCCATCGATCTCCAAAACCACCGGCTCGGGAGTGCCGCCGCCGCGGCGCTCCAAGCGCAGCCCGCCCTCGGTGGTCGCGACAATGGCGTACTCGTTGTCCGGGTCGTCGGTGGCGAGCCACGCCTCGGGCAGAACGTCGGTCAGCCCAAGCCGGCGAAGCGCCTGGAGCACCGGTCCCCCGGGCGTGTCGGGCGCGCTGGCGAGCGCGTCGCGGATCAGGGGCTCGATGGCCGCTGGCGTCAACGCATCGCGGGCCTGAAGCGCCGCGGCGCGCGGGTCCCGGCGGCCGGCGAGCGTCAGAAGCGGATCCGCCGGCGTCGGCCTCGCTTCGCTGAAGGTGTCCTCGTAAAAGGGGAGGGTGCCGTCCGTCAGCAGCTCGTCGATGATCGGGTTCCACGCCGCCCAGCCGAGGGCCTTCTCGACCTTTGGCGCCGCGAGGTCCTCGGTGAGGAGGGTCGCGAGGAAGCGAGCGTCCCACAGCGGGCGCTGGCCCAGCCCCGCTGCGTACAGGGCCCGCCGGACGGCTGGCCAATGGAATCGCGACAGCCCCGGCGACAACCGGAACGCCCGATCGGACAGGTAGACCACCCCCGGGCCTGCGGTCGCGAGGTGGCGACGGTCGCGGTCGCTCACCACCACCAGCTCGACGGGTGCCGACCACGGCCACGCCTCCGCAAGCAGGGCCCGGACCTGCTTCTGCACGTTGGGCCGCTGGGCGGCTCGCCCGACGAACTGGACGTGCCCCGTCCCCACCTGCACCCGCGAGATCGGCGTGCGTTTGGCGGGGAGCACCGCCAACGCGAGGCGGTCGGCCATTCCGGACCAGCTCACCTCGGTGGTGTCGGTGTGCACGGACCCGTTGAGCACGACCACCATGCCGGCGGGTACGTGCAGCCTGACGGACCAGGTCGCGGCGCCTGTGGACGCCATGGGCAGCCAGGTGCCGTTGCTCCAGAGGCCTTCGTCGGGCAGGGCCGCGGTGTCGCCGAAGCGCCGGGGCAGAACCGTCTGAAAGGTCGATGAGAACGGGGTCGTCGTCAGCTCCATCGAGCCGGCGTCGGGCCAGCCGGGGCCTCCCCGAACGACCTCCAGGTCCGCGACCGGCACGTCAAGCGCCGACAATGGCAATCCCCACTCGATCGGGAGTGGTGTGTCCGCCACGATCGAGCCGCTCACGCTGCGCAGGTCTACGGCGACGGTCGCTTCGACACGCAGCTCCAGCGCGAACGCGACGGAAACGAAAATCAAGGCGCGCCCAGCGCGGCCGAACGGGCGGTCCTGTCTCCGACCTCCAGCCGAAAGCCTCCGACCTGTCCGCTCAGTACGTGAACCCCAACCCGAGGTTGAAGGTCACCGAACCGCCCACGGCGTACCCGCTGGAGAAGTCGAACGCGAAGTCTCCGCTCTGCACCTCGAACCCCAACGCAAAGGTGAAGGGCGCCAGCGTTTCGTCGAAGCCTTCCCCTTCAAAACCGGTCAGTTCGAGGAGCCGACCCTCCAGTCGGCTTCCAGCCAGATCGACGCGCGGCGCGGCATGCACCCGGGTGAGGCCCAGGTTCACGAACGGGGAGAACTTTGCGGTGTTGATGCCCTCGATCGGTCCGAACGGCAGCGAATACCCGAGGTTCATGCTCATGTCGAGCGCGCCGAGCTCGAACTCGTCATTGCCCACGAACGCCGCGTACCCGGCCTGGATGGACACGTCCGGCAAGGTGCGGTGCCCCTCGATCAACCCGATGCGGCCGTAGCCGCCCACGACAGCCGACTCGGTACCGCCGAGCCAGCCGAAGTTCGCGCCGACCTCGAGCGACGCGGGCAGGCCCTTTCGGACCTGGACGGTGGGGACCACCAAGAGCGGCATGGCCTCCTCGTCGGGGTCCATCAGCTTCCACCCGTCGGGGTTGGCGCTGTCGGCCCAGCGGCCGGGCAGGTGGGCGAAGGTCGTGGTCAGGCCCACGTGAAAGCCGGCGGCGCCGAGGGTGCGAGCCGGCGCCGTTGGTTTGTTGGACAGGGTCGTCCCCAGCTCCAGCGCAACCTGCTTCCAGCCCGCGGCGACGTAGTCGTCCCCCTCTATGACCTCGGTACTGGCGCCGTCGTCGTCGTCCATCGCCCAGAGCGAAAGCCGGTCGGGGAAGGCCGCGTGACCGGCAGTTGGGAGCACGAAGAGGGCGAGACTGGCGAGGGCACGGCGCATCGTGACGACCTTACCCGATTCGCTCCCCCGCCGTCGAGGGGCCCACCGCACGGACGCCGGGCTGCGACACGATCTTGTCGGGGAGCAGCACCTCGGCGAGCACCGCCCAGGCCACCTGGGGGTCCATGCGTTCGTTGCACAAGAGCACGTCCACCAGCGTCAGGTGGTGCTCGGGCCAGGTCGACAGGATGATGTGCGACTCGGCCAGAATCACGACCGCGGTGACGCCGTGCGGAACGTAGCGAGCGAGCGCCCGCTCCACGATCGTGGCACCAACGGCCTCGGCGGCACGATCGAGCGCGGCGGCGAGCGCGTCGGCGTCGTCGAGCGGGCCTCGGCACCCGTGGGCGTCGACGAGGAGTTGGCGGATGAGCAGGGCGCCTCCGGACGGGGCCGTGGAACTAACCGAACCCCAGCCGCGCGCGCAGGGGCCCGTCGAGCTTCCAGATCACTCCATCCAGCAGGTAGTGGGTGAGCTGGGGGACCGCCAGCACTGCGGTCGCGATCGGGACGATTGCGTCAGGCACATCAAAAGCGGGGAGCCGTTCTTGCCAGACCACGAGGTCCCAGGTGAGCTCCTCGGCGAACGCCAGCGCCAACGGGACTCCGGCGAAGAGGGCGGCCGCCCACCGTCCGGCCAACGCAGGCGCGCCGCCCGCCCGATCGGGGTGCGGGCGCGCGCTGAACCAGACCAAGGCCAGGTAGGGGACGCCGTGACCCATGACGTTGGCCAGCGTGAAGCCGAGGTCGCTGCGCGCCAGGACGATGCCGCCCCACCAGTTGATTGCTGTCGCGACAAACCAG
The DNA here is from genome assembly GCA_947445035.1 of Deltaproteobacteria bacterium. Taxonomy (GTDB): domain Bacteria; phylum Myxococcota_A; class UBA796; order UBA796; family SXON01; genus SXON01. The sequence goes on along the minus strand of CANFCK010000005.1, from coordinate 42,297 downwards.
AGGTCGCCACCCCGGTTTGCGCGGCCGCTTCGTACTCGCAGTGCGACATGCGTCGCGACCAATGCGCTGGTGAACACCGCCGCCGGCCACACGAGCCACCCGGGCGTTGGGCCCAAGAAGTCACCCTCGACAAACCAATCGAAGGGGCGGCCATCAACGTGCCAGATCAGCACCGCGAGGGCGCACACCGCCTGAATCGCCGCCCGCTCCACCCTGCCGCCGAGATCGCGCCCGGGCAGTCCGGCTCGAGCGCGGTAGAGCATCGCGAAGCCGAGCTGCTGGCGGATGAAGTGGAAGATCGCGATGTAGGCGAGCACGGTCCAGAAACGGACCGGCGTCAACGTCGCCGTCGCGAGTGTGGCGAGCAGCACCGCGAGCGGCAGGGTCCACAAGAGCGCGACCCTGCGCCGACGTTCGGCGGGGTCGAGCCAGGTGCGCCAGAGCGTGCTCCACACGTGGGCGACGTCGATGGCCACGACGAGGAGCAGCCAGGCCGGCAGCCCGCCCACGGTTCCAGCAGGGAAAAGCGGCGCCAGTAGCCCGGTGAGCGCGAGCGGAGCGAGCAGGAAGGCCGCGTCCCAGGCTGGCGAACGGAGCCAGCCCGCCTGACCACCAGGCGCCGCCATTCTCAGTCCTCTGGCGCGATCGTGGTCCGGGCGCGCCCAGCCTGTTTGGCCGCGTACAGGGCCTTGTCCGCCCGGGCGACGACCGCCTCGATCGCTTCGCGTGGGCGCGCCACGGCGACGCCCGCCGAGAAGGAGTAGACCGGGAGCGAGCCCGATTTCCCGCGCGCGGTAAGCCGGTCTCGGAAACGATCCAGGGTGTCCGAGGCATTGCCGATGCCACAGTCCGGGAACACGGTGAGGAACTCATCCCCGCCCAGCCGGCCCAGGCGGTCGCGCCGACGCAGGAATTCGGTGCCGCAGCGCGCAAGGTGGCGAAGGACCGCGTCGCCGACGGCGTGCCCGCTCTTGTCGTTGATCGGCTTGAAGTGGTCGATGTCGAGGATCGCGATGGCGCAGGGCGACCCGCGCTGGGCCGCGACCTCGATCTCGGCGGCCGCCAGCTCGAGGATGAAGCGGCGGTTCGGCAACCCGGTGAGGACGTCCGTCCGCGCCGCTTGCAGCGCGTCGTCGTGCGCGGTGCGCAGCGCGCTCTCGGCCCGCTTGATGGGGGTGATGTCGGCGGCGATGGTGAGGAACCAGCCAGCAGGCGAGCGGGTCTCGGTCATCCACAACCAGGTGCCGTCGTAGCGGTCGGTCGCGAAGGATCGCCGGGTGGCGGCGTGGCGACGGGGCAGGATGTCGGCCAAAAAGGCCTCGACGTCGTTGCAGTCGATCTTAATGCCCTCACCGGCCGCGAAGTCCTGGCGGACCATCTCCGTGAAGGGGAGGGGCGGCGTGCGCCCCCGCATCCATGTGTCGTTCCAGGCCTGGTTTCCCCAGACGAGCACGTCGTCGGGGTTGTACACCGCGACGTGCAGTTCGCTGCTTTCCAGCGCCCGCAGCATCGTCGTCAGGTCGGGGGGCAGGGGACTGGGTTCCGGTGCGGCCAAGCGTGTAGCCAATAGCACATCGCGAGGTCCTTCGACCCGCTACGATCCCGTCAGGCGAGCCCGGATACTCGCCGCGGCCGCCACCCCGTGGAAGCTCGCCTCCTCGAAGAGCGACATCCCCGAAAGATCGGTGTGGGCGCGCTCGACGACCCCGGATGGTGTCGCGATGACGGCGAGCGCCGGCTCCCCGCTGGCGTCGAGGTCGTGGAGGCCGACGGCGGGGATTACTGTCCCGTGCCCGAAGCGGCAGACGCGCGCCGCGGTCACGATGGAACGAAGGGACGGATGGGCCGCGGCCAGCTCGGTGAGGGCGCGGTCCGCCGCTGCCTCGTCGCTGAGATCAACCAGCGCAGCGCGGTCGGCGACCGGCGAAAACCAGGTGAGGGTGCTGGGGCCGCGGGTGCGCCACGCCGTGTGTCCGAAGTGGGCGTTGTCGATGTAGCCGAGCCCCTCGGCCCCGTAGAGCACCGTGTCCCAGGCGGTGCGAACGCCGGTTCCGCCTGGGGGCTCGCTCACGTCGAGCTGCACGGTCAGCCACGGCGCGGCTTCCGGCACCAGAGGGGAGGGCACCCCGAGCAGGCGGTCGGCCACCGGCGTGGGCACCGCGAGCAGGACGGCGCGGGCGCGCACGCCTCGAATCGTCGGATCCCCGGCGCGCTCGAACCATACCCGGCCGTCGGGCTCGACCGCGCGCACGATCGTGCCGAGGGTGGGAGGCGCCGGCAGGGTGGCGCGCAGGCGATCCACGAGCCACCCGTTCCCCGTCGGCCAGGTCAGCACGTGGGTTCCGAGGTCCACCGCATCGGCGGGATCGGGCCGACGGGAGGCGAAGTAGTGCAGTCCCGCCCAGGCGCTCACCCGCTCGGGGGGCACCCCGAAATCGTCGCGACAGGCATAGGTCATCGTCCAGCGGAAGGCGGGGCTGGTGAAACCCTGGGCATCGAGCCAATCGGCGAAGGTCAGCTTGGCCAGATCGCGCAGCGCGGGGTCGCGAGAGCTCAGCGCGATCGGGATGGCGAAGGCAGGGCGCCCGTCGTTGCCTCGTCGGGTGGTCAACGTCGCGACAAGGGCGGCGAACGCGTCGCGCTGGCGAACATCTTCCCCGGTCGCGACACCTTCGGGCCACAGGCCTTCGACGAAGGTGCCGCCGACGAAAAGCCGCTCCTCCGGGGCCAGACACAAGGCGGAAGCAGCGTACCGAGGGCGGCCGTCGCCGTCGAACGCTTCGATGACGCCGAACTCGTGGAGCATCGCGCGCACGTGTTCGCACTCGGGGGAAGGGAGCGTCAGGTAGTGAGCGCCCAGGGCCGCGCCATGGCTGGAGCGAGCGGTGCCGCCCACGTCGTCCGCAAGTTCGACCACCTCCACCGTGAGGCCGGCGCCCCGCAGCGCCCAGGCCGCCGACAGTCCGGCCACCCCGCCGCCGACGATCGCAACGTCGACGCTGTCGGCGGGCTCTGGACGGTCTGCGAGTGGGCTGCGAACCCGGTGACCCCGCTCCATAACCTCGGCGGCGACGGTGTCGCAGGGGATCGCGGCCGGCCCGGGGATCGGCGCACAGGCCACCACCGCCGTGGCGCCCGCCCCGCCGAGCAGGGAGCGCCGGCTGGTCACCGCGCGCCCATCGAACGCCAGTCTTCTTCGTACAACCGCACCAGCGCCTGGTTGTCCAGGCGGTTGACCGGCGCCTCAGGCCGCTCGGTGTCGGGCGGCATTGCAAAGAGCGCCGGCAACGACGCCGCGTCCAGCGAACGTACCCCGGGCGGGAACGACCGGGGCTCTCCCAGTGGCTCGACAGACGCCAGGACAAAGCCCCACATCCCGAAGGCGGGCACCCACTGTTGGTAGGGCCGTGTCTCGAAGCCCGACGCATCCAGGGTGTGCACGATGCACCAGTACGCCTGTGCCGCGTAGTAGGGGCTCGTCGCTTGCACGGCCACGGTGGCGCCGGGTGCCAATCGTGCCCGCAACAGGCGGTAGAAGTGGGTGGTGTAAAGCTTGCCGAGGCTGTAGTCGTTGGGGTCTGGGAAGTCGATGATGACGGTGTCCCAGCGGGTGTCACCCGCTTCCAGGAAACGCATGGCGTCGGCATTGTCGACGTGCACCCGCGGGTCCGACAGCGAGCCGCCGTTGAGCGTCTGGTACCGACCGGCGAAGAGCGCGGTCATCGCCGGGTCGAGATCGACCAGGTCCACGGACTCGACCGAACCATGCTTGAGGACCTCGCGGACCGCCAGCCCATCGCCACCACCCAGTACCAGCACCCGCCTGGGCGAGGCGTGCCACAAGAGGGAAGGATGCACCAGGGCTTCGTGGTAGCGATACTCGTCGAGTGACGAGAACTGGAGGTTTCCGTCCAGGTACAGCCGGGTGTCGTCCCCGTCGTGGGTCACCACCAGTCGCTGATAGGGCGTGCGCTCAGCATAGGCGACGGGATCATCGTAGAGCGACTGGTCCATCCTGGCCTCGAACGCGCTTGCACCGGCAAGCCCACAGGCGAGCGCCACAATCGCGGCCGAGGCCAGGAGCCTGAGTCGTGTCGCGACAGCCTCGGGGAGGTCGAACAAAAAGGTCGTCCACAGCGCCACAGCGGCGTTGACGAGGCCGAGCGCCAGGGAGCTCCGCAGCAAGCCGAGCTGAGGGACCAGCACCAGGGGAAAGGCCACCGATGCAGCGAACGCGCCGATGTAGTCGAGGAAGAGCGCCCTTGCGACGAGGGCTTTGAACGGCGTGTGCCGCTCGAGCACCCGCAAAAGAAGCGGCAACTCCAAGCCCACCCCGATGCCCACGAGCCCCACGACGACGAAGAGCAGGGGGCGAAACGAAGGCGTCAGCGCGAAGCCGGCGTAGAGGATTGGCGCTGAGAAACCGCCAATCACTGCAACGGCGATCTCGATCTCCACGAAACGGGCCACCAGGTTCCGCTCGATGTGCTGGGACAGCCACGAGCCCACCCCCATCGCCGAAAGGTAGGCGCCGATGACCAATGAGAACCAGGTGACCGAATTCCCGAGCAGGTACGACGCCAACGCGCCCGCGACCAGCTCATAGACAAGCCCGCAGCTTGCGATGAGGACCACACTGGCGAAGAGCGCCCGGGCGGCGCTCGCAGAAGGCGGCGAGGCGAGCATCGGGGCGGGTCAGCTCGCGCCGACGACCGCGGCGATGATGTGCGCCAAACCGAGCAGAATCGCCCCGATCACCACCGCGAGGGCGACGTTCTGGTCTTCCTCGATCTCCTTGCGGATCGAAAAGGGCGTGAGCTTGGAGATCAGCGCGAACGCCAGCAAGAAGACGGCGATGCCCAGGCCGGTATAGGCCAGCGTCGCAAGGAGGGCATCGGTGCCGAGAGGATCATGCATTCTTCACTCCAGGGTTATTTTCCGGCGCTGTAGCCGCCGCCTCTACCGTCGCCGTGGTTGATGACGTAAGGGATGTAGACCGCGCGGTAGGAGGCCGGGTTCTCGCGGACGCCGGGCTCGGCCACCGCACCGGGCCCGCGGCCGTCGAAGGGGCGGACCATCAGATCGTACGCGACCACGAGGCCGACGAGCAAACACGCGCAGACACCGGGGAAGTAGTACCTCATCCGAAGTTACTCTCCTGCCAACGGGTGTTTTCGAAGCCAACGCGCAGAAACATCACCGCGACCAGCGCGCCCGCCCCGAGAAGTACGCCCGCGAGTCCCGCGAAGGCCCCGCTGTCGTCCCGGGTGACGGTGAGCGTGCAATCATTGGCCTCGGGCGCCGATTCTACCTGGAGGCGTACGATGTAGGGTCCGGGGTCGAGCGACCATTCGGTCGCCGCGCTGGCGTTGTTGGTGTAGCTCTGCTCGAAGGTCTTGCCGGTGGCCTGGTGGATGAGCGTGACCACGGCGGCAGTGGGGCTGCCGTTGCAGCCGAGCTTCAGCGCTGTATCGCGACGCATCATGTTCGGGAAGACGAACTCGGAGACCGCGACTTCGCCGGTGGACGCCTCGGCGAACTTGATTTCGGCGACGGTTTCGTTTGCTGCCGCAAGTGCGAGGGCCGCATGCGCCAGGACCCCGCCGATCGCCGCCAGGATGCCGAGCGCCGCGTTGCCCCACACCACGGACTTCCAGGGGTTCGGCTGGTGGGGCGCGATGCCCCGGGGACCGGGCAGTCCGCGTCCGGCGAAGGGGGAGACTTCGGCAGGGGTCAGGTAGTGCCCGAGCGACCAGGTTCGCTCGCCCTCAGCGTCTTCTCGCGACAACATGACCCCGTCGGTGACGTAGTCGCGACTCGTGCTGGTATCGCCCCTTTGTACCTGCCAGGTGAACTCACCAGCGACCCTGTCGACGGTCGCTGCACCGGACTGGAAAGCCACAAAACGGGTGCCATCCCACGTGGCGTTGGCCTGGCCGGACTTCGGCTCGTCGGCCAAGAGTTCAACGAAGCTCCAGTGCCGGTTCGCCTCCACCAACCAGGCGCCACCGTGCCAGGGGTTGTACAAGAAGTACTCGACCCACGGATACGTCTCCCCATCTACGCGCACCGAGCGCTGCATCGCCCCGATCACCTGCCACTCCACGCCGCGGAGCTTTCCGCGCCGGCCGAGCGGGATCAAGAGCTCGAAGCTCGGGCGGTTGGGCGGCGGCTCCGAGCTGGCCGGCGAGCTGACGTCGTGGCGCCACCCCTCCGCAAGATCGGTGGCAGCGCCACAGTAGACGCACACCATGCGGGAGGTGACGAGCCCGCCGTTGATGCTCAGGCCGGCGCCGCACCCCGGACAAGCCAGCTTTTCCACCGCCGCAAGCTCGGGACCGCGGAAATTGGTCAGGGCCGGGTCATCCCAGCCGGTGATGGGCCGCAGACCCTCCATCTTCAGCTGAGCCAGGGTAGTCGCCCGACCGGTGAAGAGCATAGGATGGTCGGGGTCTTCGAGGTCCAGCGTGCCCAGACCACCCCCGACCAGGCGCAGATCCGCGTAGCGACGCCGAGTGCCTGGGCCCACCCGCCAGGACAAGCTGCCTTCGGCGGCCAGAACCTTTGCGGTCGCCGACTCGGCGACGACCCACGTCCCGGCCTTGGTCCGAAACGAGCTGCCGACGGCCAGGCTGGGAGGCTCCGCGACCTCGACGGGAGCGTCCTCGAAGAGCCAGTGCTGCCCGTTGGACTCGCCGAGCCATCCGGTGGAGCCGTCGTCGAAGAAGAGGGCCCACTCGTTCCAGCGCACCCCTTGCCGTCCGAGCCGCACCACGCCCACCACGCGGAAACTCCCCTTGGGCGCGCGGCCAGAAGCGCCGACCTGCACGGCGCTCAAGTCCCGATCGAAGGCGCTGATCTTGCCCAGGTCCTCCAGGACGCGGTCGGTTCGGGCGATGCAGCCCTGGCAACTTCCGCAGACAGCGGTCAGCGCGTCGGCGTGCGCGAAGATGAGGGGCGCCCCGCAACTGGGACAGCTTGCTTGGATCACGGCGGAATGAGCCTAATCACCTCCGCCACCGCCGCGCGGCCAAAAGCGCCGTGGCGGGAGCGAGGAACGGCACCAGGAGCACGGTGTCCTCACTGCCGATAAGCCCGAACTCGAAGTCCCAATCCGAGAGCGGGAAGAGCAGCAGGTAACCCAGCCCGAAATGCGTCTGGAACATGTCGACGAGCAGGTGGAGCAGCCCCCCGCCGAGCAGGTTTTTGAACGCCGTCGGGCGGTCGGACTGGCGGAAAAGAAGGCTCACAAGGTAGCTGACGAGCACGATCCCCACCGGCAGGTGCATCGGCGCCCAGATGTAGCAGAGCGGCTCGGGGATCGCCGGAAAGCTCCACCGGGCCCGTGTCAGCACCATTGTCGGCACTCTGGCGATGTCGGGCAGGCAGGTGCCGGCCACGAAAGTCGCGACCCAGGCGGGGCGCGATTGCGTCAGGCGCGCGAGGACGGCGACCGACGCGTGGGTGAAGAGGTCAGCCACGACCGCGCTCCTCGATGCGGCGTTCGCGGATTCGGAAGAGGAAGGGCATCGCCGCCATCCAGGCGAGGACCCCCGCGACGCCGAGACCCTCCTTCCACGGGCGCAGATGGTGGACCTCGACGATTCGCGCGACGGCAACGTGCTTCGCGGCTGAGAAATCCGCGACCACCGACACCGTGTCACCCACGTCCAGAGCGGTGGCGTCCCCTTCGACCGGAACGTCCTTGACCACCTTGCTGATCTCGTAGTGTTGGTCATCGACGATTTTCGTCACGCTCCACAACGGGAAGGTCAGCTGCGCTCCGTCGTACTTTGCAGGGTCCGAAGTGTACTCTCGCCACCCGATCTCTACGCTCATCGCGCGGTGGGCATACCAGGCGCCGAGAAGGAGCAGGGCGAGGACCGCGACGGCGGCGTTGCGCGATCGCACGCCATCCGCCCACAACATCAGTCCACCACCAGCACTTCGTCTCGCGATACAGTTCGAATCAGCGCCTTGAGCTCGTCCACGCGGGCGGGGTCATCGCTCCACACATCGATGAGTTGGCCGATGAGGTCCTTGGCGCGGCGGAAAGCGCCGACGAGGTCGCCCGAGATGTCGGCGCCGCTCTCCAACTGGTCGAGTAGCTCGGCGAGCGGCTTGCCCTCGGCCCACGCGCGGCCGTACGGCACCATCTCGGGGCACCAGCACACGTCCTGGCCGGTCATGGATTCCGAGTCGCGGACCACGACATTGTGGCGGATCCGGTCGATTTCTTTGACCAGACCCAGCTCGTCGCCACGGATGCGGAGTCGCGGCCTCACGTCGCGACCGAACTCCTTGTTCACCGCGCACAGCACCCCGAAAAGGCGCGCCGGATCGAGCGACTCGAACACCCCCGCCAGGACCAGCTCGGTGACGAAGATCTCCTCGATCTGCACGTGGCGCAGAACGGCCGCCCCGGCGAGGAGTTGGAACTTGTCATCGAGGTAGCCGTAGTTCTGCAAGAAGCCGAGGCGGGCCTGCACGTCGTCCCACACCCGCCCCTGGGCCCTCTCGGCACGCTGCGACAACTTCTCAGCTTCTTTGTGACTTTTACGGTCGCCCTGCGCAGTGAGCGCCGCCGCGTCGCGTTCCAGCTTCCGCGCCTCCGCTTGTAGCGAATAGGCCAGGAAGCTCTTTTCTACGATCTCGCGGATGTGCTCCTTCCCGGCGCGCTCCAACAGGTTCACGATGCTGTTGAACGACAGCGCGAAGCTGCTACGGACCGGCTCGGGCTCGCCGCGGAGGTAGGACTGGAGGGAGCGCTCGTTGTAGGCCCATTCCTGCGGATCGGTGCGGATGACGACGTGGCCCACCTCGTCCATGCCGCGGCGTCCGGCCCGCCCGGCCTTCTGCATGAACTCCCGCGTGGTGAGCGGACGCAGCATCTTTCCGTCGAACTTGCGGAGCCCGTCGAAGACCGCGGTGCGGGCGGGCATGTTGATACCGAGGGCGAAGGTGCTGGTGCAATACAGGACCTGCACCAGGCGGGCTTCGTAGAGCTCCTCGACCAATGCTTTGAGTTGCACGTGCAGCCCGGCGTGGTGGAAGGCGACGCCCCGTTCGTAGAGCGCCCGAAGCTCAGGCTCGAGCACGTGGCCGGTGTCGTGCCGGGCGAATTCATCGAGACGGGCGCCCATCTCGACTGCCCGCTCTTTCGGGACCAGACTGCGCGGGAGCCGCTGCCCGAGCGAACGTGCGAAGTTCTCCACGTTCTTTCTGGAGAAGCAGAAGTAGAGGTAGGGGAGGTAGTCACGATCGACGAGCAGCTCGAATACGTCCTGATGCGTGGTGGTCGGCATGCGCGCCGCCCCGCCGCGGCCGCCGTGGCGATCGGGGCGTCCATGGCGGGCATCTCCGCGACCGTGTCGGTCGCCGCCGTGTCGGTCACCGCCGTGGCGCTCGCGAGCCCGGTCTGGGGGCGGCGGCGCTGCGTTGGCGATCCGTTTGGCGAATTCTGCCGGGGGCCACATCCCGATATTGACGTCGGCCACGAAGAAGTCCAGCGGCACGGCCCGCGTCGTCTCCTCAATCACCTCCACCCAACGGTTTCGCACGTGACCGAGCCAGGCGGCAAACTGCTTGGCGTTGCGCAACGTGGCCGAGAGCCCTACGATCTGCACCCGCTCAGGCAGATAGATGAGGAGCTCTTCCCAGGCGGTGCCGCGTTCGCGATCGTCCAGGAAGTGGATTTCGTCGATGATCACCGTGTCCAGTGCTTCGAGCTTATCGCCCGACAACAGCATGTTTCTCAGAATCTCGGTGGTCATGACCTTGCATGGTGCGTCGCGACGAATCACCAGGTCGCCGGTGACCAGCCCGATGCGGTCGTCCCCGAAAAGGCGGGTGTAGTCGCGAAACTTCTGGTTCGAGAGGGCCTTGATCGGCGCGGTGTAGATCACCTCGCGATTCGCCGTCAGCGCGCGTTCGACCGCCCAGTCGGCGATCACCGTCTTGCCGGTGCCGGTGGGGGCGCACACCAGCACCGAGTTGCCGGCTTCGAGAGCGGCGATCGCGTCGATTTGGAAACGGTCGAGGGCGAGGCCGCGAAAGGTCGTCGGGGGCATAGGGCGCCCGCGATAACCCGCGGGCGAGGATACCCGAGCGGGATGTCGCCGCGAGGGCACCGACCCGCCGCGCGTCGTCGTCGATGGGCATCTGACCGGTTTGTTCGCCAGCGCCGTCTGGATGGGCGTGTTGGCGGAAGCGGGCGTTGCGGCGACACTCGAGCGCCGGGAAGGCGGCTGGCCCCTCTTCGTGGCGCGGCTACCCGGCTGACTACTGCCGTTCGCAGTCGGTGATCTCGATGAGATCGACCGGCTGATCCGCACCGACGGTTGCGACGGAAGCCAGGGCGTCCAGGACCTCGAGGCCGCTCTTGACTTCGCCGAAAACTGCGTAGCCGGGCTCGAGGGCGCTGGCATAGTCGAGGAAGGTGTTGTCGACGTGGTTGATGAAGAATTGGGTGGTCGCCGAGTCGGCCGCGTTGGTCCGCGCCATCGCGATGGTGCCGCGGAGGTTGGACAGGCCATTGTCGGATTCCAGGACGATCGCGTCGTGGGTGTCCTTGAGTGCTGCCGTGGACGTGTACCCGCCACCCTGGATCATGAAGCCCGAGATGACGCGGTGGAACATCGTCGCGCCGATGCCATCGTCGCCATCGAAGAATCCTTCGTCGACGTAGGTCAGGAAGTTCGCGGTGGTAATCGGGGCGTCGGCGAGGTTCAGGTCGAGCGTGATGGCGCCGAGCGTCGTCGTCATCACGATGGTGACCGGGGCGGCGTCGGTGTCCGAATCGGAGTCAGTGTCAGCGTCAGTGTCCGAATCGGTGTCAGCATCCGAATCGGTGTCACCGTCGTCGGGCTCGGTGGAAGCGTCGATACAGCCGACGAGGGCAAGGGCGAGGAGGGATCGAATCATAGGGGCGCTTAGCTCCTTTCCGCAGCGACGACCGTTCGAGCGCGTCCGAATGTCGCATCCGTGCATTCGCGCCGTAAGCCCCCGGTCAACCGCAGGGTGATCTCGGCGACTTGGCGTAGCCTCGGCGCTCCACGTTGGAGCTCCCGATGCCGATCCCCCTCCCGTCGTTCGACCACCTTCCTGGTCGCTGGATGGCCGGCGACGCACGCCTGGTTCTGGGCGCGCTCGCCACCAGCGGCCTGACCGCCGCGGACGAAACGGGACACCGATGCGGTCCTTGAGGTCGTGCTCTCCCTCGTCGCCCGTTTGTTGCGAAACGAAGCTGACGGGCAAACTCACCACGCTGCTTCGGGGGCACGCCGAGGGCAGGTCCGAGCCGTTCGGCTCGGCCCAACTCAAGCTCTGGAAGGATGCCCTGGAAGAGGCCGACGTGGCCGAGCCCGTCGACCCCAGCGGCGGTGCATCCGAGGAGGCTCCCGAACCCAAGGGCACGCCGAAACGCCAGGGGCCGCCGGCGCACCTGCCGTGGCGGCGCGTCGAGGTGCCGATCGAGCCCGCGCTGCGCATCTGCTCGGTTGGCGGGACGGACAAGGTCTGCATCGGACATGAGACCAGCGAAGTGTTGGACTTGATTCCCTCCCACTTCGAGGTTGTCGTCTACGACCGCGAGAAGCTCGCCTGCGCCACCTGCCCGGAGGCCGGCGTGGTGGTCGCCGCGCCGGTGGTCAAGCCCCTCGCTGGGGCGATCTGGCTGAAGGTCTTGGAGGCCCACCTCGCCCAGGCCGACGACACCGGCATGCGGGTGCTCGACAAGGACACGCCTGACGGCAGCCGACGCCGGCACATGTGGGGCATCCTCGGCGACAGCAAATGTCCGACATGTCCACAACGAGCCCAGGCTGCGGCGCCCGACGACTTGGTCGTAGAGCGGGATCGTGGGCGGCTCGACGATGTCGACACCGTCTTCGACACGGTGCTCGCCCAGGTCGAGCACCAATCCTGTCGCGGTGCGGGCGTGAAGGCGCGCGGGGGTCGTCATCGTGGCTTCCTCCACCGCTACGTTCGGCACCCCGCACGCGCTGCGGCTGCCGTCGAATCGCGGACGCCAGGATTGAGTGCTACGCCAGCCAGCGCACCCGCTCTCCCTCACGGACGGCCGTCCCCCTCGCGACGAGCACGTCGATGCCATCTCGCATTCGCTGATCGACGTTTCGTCCGAGCCGCGTAATACCGAAGAGCTTCGCCGTTTCTCGCGCGAGGGTCGCTTCGTCCAGAGATAGCGAACGCGAGAGCACCCAGGCGGCGGCGCTGGCGACTTCTTCCGGCGGGAGCATATCGGCATCGCGGACGGCGCCGTCGCTACCGGGTCCTCGGATCGCTGTCCATGAGGCAGGATCAATCTCGCGCGGCCAAACGAACTCGCCTCGCACGAGGAACCCTCCGGCCGCGGAGAGGGCGCCCAGCTCGCCCGTCACCCGCCCGCGCAGCCTTGCCGTCAGGCGGCCGACGCCCCAGCACGCCGCAACGCGACGGCAGACCTCGTCGACGTGGACCGGCGCCTCAACGCGTACCAACTCGCGGATGCGCTCGCGCAGCGTTGCGGTCGCCGTCACCGAGTAGAGCGACTCCGGATCCACACTCACTCCGGCGAGCACGGCCGTCGGGTAGGGTACCATCGGCGGGGACTCCGCGGTGACGGGAGCTATCAGGTCGACCGGGGGGTCCTCGTCCGGCTCAGGCAGATCCAACGTCGGCGAGGCCTCCCGGGGCGCGGAGAGTGCAGTGCGCACGGCCTCCTCAAGGCGCGCCACCTGACGATCGCGGTCGAACCACCAATCCGTCGACCAGACCCGATGGAGCCGCCAGCCGAGCCCTTGGAGGACGTCCTGGCGGAGCCGGTCGCGGTCGCGAGCCGTGGCCCCCGAGTGGTAGGGCGCGCCGTCGCATTCGACGCCCAGCAGGTACTCACCGGGATGCTCGGGGTGAACGATGGCAAGATCGATGCGGTAGCCACCACATCCGACCTGCCCGTCGACGCTGTAGCCGAGCCCGACGAGGGAGTCGTGAACCTGGCGCTCGAACTCGCTTTCGAAAGGGGCCGACCGCTTCGCGCGCCCGGTCGCGGAGCCGTGCTCCGTCGCGTAGGTCAGGAAGGCCTTGAGGTGCCGGGCGCCGAGCGCCGTGGTCCGGGCAAGGTCGATGTGATCAGCCGTCATCGTGGAGAATACGTGGAGCGCGCATCGGGCCCGCGTGACGGCGACATTGAGGCGACGCTCGCCGCCGCGGCGGTTGAGCGGCCCGAAGTTCATCCAGGTCTTTCCCGACTCATCCGGGCCGTAGCAGATGCTGAGCAGGATCACGTCGCGCTCATCGCCCTGGACATTCTCGAGGTTCTTCACGAACACCGGTTCCAGGGTCGTGTCGGCGAAGTGCGCCTCGATCTCCGGGTACTGGCCGCGTGCGCGATCGAGGAGGTCTTGGATGAGCGTCTGCTGTGGCAGGCTGAAGGTCACGACGCCGAAGGTCCGCGTGGACGGAGGGGTCCTTCGCAGCGCGTCGACGAGCCAAGCGGTCAGGGCTTCCGCCTCCAGCCGGTTTTGGCGGGTACGCCCCTTGTCGTAGACGCCCTTCGGAACGCCGTGCCATCGCACGCCCAGGTCTGCGACATGCCCACGCGCTGCCGGGAACACGTTGAGGCGATCGTCGTAGTAGTGCCGGTTGCTGAAGGCGATTAGCGCCTCATGGCGGCTGCGGTAGTGCCAGCCGAGCATCTGCTCCGGGAGCCGGGCGGCGAGCGCTTCGTCGAGGATGCTCTCCATCTCGACGATGTCATTGTCGTCGGGCAGCGTCTCGTCATCTGAGTCACGCGTGAAGAACGATGTCGGCGGGAGCTGGCGGGAATCCCCGACGATCACCACCTGGTTCCCGCGGGCGATCGCCCCGATGGCATCGTGGGTGCCGATCTGCGAGGCCTCGTCGAAGACGACCAGGTCGAAGCGTCGGCCGCCGGCGGGCAGGTACTGCGCGATGGACAACGGGCTCATCAGGAGGCACGGCTTGAGCCGTGGGAGAAGGTTGGGAATCGACTGGAGCAGCTTGCGCACGGGCACGTGGGCGCGCTGCTTTTTTACCTCTCGGGCGAGGACTCCCGGTTCGGACGTCTCGGCGAGCCCCCCGCCCGCCGCTGGGCGCCGGGAATCCAACCGCGCGAGCACGCGCTGGCGACTGAGGTGGATGTGGCCGCGATCGAGTTCGCGGAAGCGCGCCACACGCCGCTCCTGCTCGGCGCCGTCGAAGCCTCGGAGGGCTGGCTCGGCATCCCGCACGGACGCCACCCAGCGGGTGAGCACGGCTCGCTCGGCCGCCTCTGGTGCGCTCGCGGCGCGGAGCGCGCCGCTCTCGTGGGCGCGCACGATGGGCGCGAGGCCGACCGCTTCCACCACCTTTGCCGCCCGCCGGTACAAACACCAGCGGCGGAAGTCCCCGAAGCTGCCAGCGAGGCGGACGAGCTCGGCTCGTACGTCGCCTCGGAGTTCCAAGAGCAGCGCGTGCTCGACCGCCTCGATCGCCACGCGCTCGCCGGCGGAGGCCTCGGCCGCGCGTGCTGCCGCCGCGCCTACCGCCGCCCGCCGCGTCGCGGGAAGCGCCGGGTCGAGCAGCCCCCGAGCCGCCTCGGGAAGCACGACACCGTCGGCGCGACAGGAGGCGACCGCGGCGCGGAGCCGGTCGATCCGGTCGAGGACAGCCGGAATCTCGGTGAGGTCCCCGCCGTCCCAGACACCTGTGAGCGTCGTTGTCGCCCAAGCCCTCTCCCTCGCGCGCTCGTGCCGGGCCCGATCCAGCGCCGTCGCGACCGCAAGGTCCGCGGCGACGCGCTTGTTGGTGGGGACCGGTCCTCGGGCGACCTTCAGCAGCGACTGCCTTGGAAACAGAAGGACAAGGAAAGCGAACAGGAAGAACGCGTCGGCCCAGGTTCGGAAGGTCGTTGCGAGCCGCGGGAGGTCCACTTCGTAGAGCGAGGGCTGCCATCGGGTGGCCAGCTCCGCCCGCTGCGCGGCATCCTCGCCGGCCGCGCGCGTCCATTCCCTGACGCGGGCCGCATCGGCGGGCCAAGCGTCGGTGAGCGCCGACGGGGGGACTGGACCCGCGCCGACCGCTCGGCCCAACTCGAGAAGGCTTTCGTGCCACGGGCCGGATGCCCCCAGCGCGACCGCAAGCACCTTCGCCGTCTGTCCCGCGAGGTCGATCGCCTGAATCGCGGCAGCGACGGCGTCCCTGGCTTGCTCCTGTGTCGCCGCTCCCCACTCGGAGACGCCGGATGTGCGCCAGGGGTGATTGGGCACGGGCTCGACCTCTGCGGCGGCGGCTCTGAATCCGTCGACGGCAAGTTCCATCGACCGCCACCGGGCCTCCGTGAGCCCGCCCTCTTCCGGAAGCTCGACCCTCACTTCGTGCGCGCTGCTGATGGCGAGGAGCCGCGCAGTGGCCTGGTAGAAGGTGCTTCCCAGCGGGCGCGGCTCGTGAAGCGCCCGCGCGTAGGCGTTGAGGTGGCCGCGAAGCACGCCGAGCTCCGCAGACCGCGCCTCCCACGCCCCCTCCGTGGCGCGTGCCGTTCGCTCCATCGCCTTGCCCAGGGAGACCGCGACGCCCTTCTTGTTGGTCTTGTTCGAATGCAGTTCAAGGCAGTAGTCGCCGAGCCCGGCGTCCCGCAGGCGCCGGTATACGACGTCCAGCGCCGCCATCTTTTCGGACACGAACAGAACCGTCTTTCCTTCAGTCAAGGCTGCGGCGATCAGGTTGGTGATCGTCTGCGACTTTCCTGTACCGGGGGGTCCCTGCAGGACGAAGTTGCGGCCGCGGATCGCGGCCGATACCGCTGATAGCTGGGTGGAATCGCAGTCGAGCACCGTGGGCAGCGCGGAGGGCGGCAGCTCGTCGTCCAGCGTGCGCGTCGCCGGCTCGCCCACCCGGTCGACGAACGGAACCCGTCCGCCCTGGGCGAGGTGTTTGACCACCTCGCTCTGAAGCAGCGCGTCCGCATTGGTCTCCAGGTCCTTCCACATCAAGAACTTGGTGAACGTGAACAGCCCGAGGTGCACCTCGTCGAGCACTTCCCAGCGTGGCGTTTGCTGGATCGCAATCCGGGCACGCCGGAGCATGGCCGGAACGTCCACGCCACTGTCGTCGGCCTCGAAGTTGGCTACGGCGGAAAGATCGACCGCGAAGTCGCGCCGCATCTTCTCCACGAGGGTCACGTTTCCGACGGCGTCCTCGTCCAAACGGCGGAGCCGGATACGCCGCGTGACGCGGTCGTACTCGAGGCGCACGGGGACGAGAAGCAGCGGTGCGAGACGCGGAAGCTCACTGGTGGCGCTCTCGAACCAGCGCAAGATGCCGATCGCCGCAAATAGGGTGTTTGCGCCTCCTTCCTCGCGATCGGTGCGCGCGGCGCGGTCCACTTCGACGGCACGGCCGAGAAGGTCGTCCCGCGTTGCGGGCGAATGGAGGATGCCCCGTTTGAGGTCCGCTCGACGCTGGGCGATGACCTCTGCTTCGTCCACCCGCGTTTTGGTAAGGCCCTCGTCGCGCTGGTCGCGCGGATCCAGGGCGGGCCGCGGCAACACGTCGAACACCCGGTCACCGGCCAGCAGGTCCTCGAACTCCGCGAGGTCCGGCACCAGCAACGGCAGCGAAGCCTTTGCGCCGGGCCGGTAGTTGAGCAACCGGTTGTTCAGCGAAAGGTCGAGTAGCCGGTCGCGCCAGCGCTTGAAGCGCGCGACGATCGAGTCGGCCGGCGCCGCCGCGGTGCTGGCGCTTGGCGGGGGCTCCGGCTCCGCAAACGCCTCGTGGAGCACCGTCGTCGCCGCGGTGGTGGCGGTCTCGCGGAGCTCTGCCGAGCGCACGGTCATGCGGATGGGGAGCGGGCGAAACCGGTCTAGGCGCACTACGCGCACGTCGACGGCACAGACGAATTCCGCATCGACAGCCAGCTGCGCCGTCGCGGTGGCGACTGCCGCCGCCAGCGGCGGGCGGTCGCTGTGCACGAGCGTGCTGGAGTCGAAAACCAGCAGCTGTTCCAGCTTCACGAGCGTCCGGAGGCGGGCGGCATCGTGAACGACGCCTTCAGGGAACCGGTCGTCCACGAGCCAGACCGCTGGGAAGGCGTGGCCGGTCACGAGCACGGCCAGCGGCGCGAGCCCCATCTGTTCGAGGCATGCCGCCACCAGCACGGTGATGTCCAGGCAGTTGCCCATCCCATCGTTGATCACCACGTCTGGAAGCCGCACCTTCTGGCCGCTGGCCTCGAAGCTGGCCGGGAGGCCTACGTAAGTGAGCCCGAGTTCGTGGATCGCCCCGACGAGGGCCTCGACCTGCTCGACGACCCGCTTCGCCGAGCGGCTCTGGTAGCCGGAAATCGATGCGTTGCCGGTGGCCGCGTGGAGTCGATCTCGGCAGCGCCGGAGCAAGGTGGCGATCACCGGGTGATTCGGCATCACGAACGAGGCGATCAGCGCCGGCGGCGCGCGCAGTCCAGGCCATTCGTTGTAGGCGAGCAGCTCGATGGGAGCTTCCCCGCTGGCCAGGCACAGCTCGCCGCATCGGAGCGCCCAAGTCACCCTGCCGTGCTCCGCCTCCACAAGGGCGCGGAGTCGGCCCGGTGGGAGACGAACGTCCACCGCTGGAAGGTAGAGCTCTTCGCCGCCGCGAATGGTCTCCAGCGCGACCGTCGACGGCTCGCCGAGATCCGGCTCCATCGCGACGGTAAATCGCGCCCCCGACAAGCACTCGGCGCCGAGGTTCTGGACTCTGAGCCCAGAAACGAAGGGAACACCAGATTGTTCCATGGCAAAGTTCAAGGTCGGGGCGATGCTGACCTCGACGAGAACCGGGTGGAGCGAAGGAGCCGGTTCGGGGAGCATGTCGGGCATGGAGTCTCCACGGGGGGCATGGGTCAGTGGCGGGCGGGGCCGGCGTCGCGAGGGCCGAAGCCTACACCCTCCGACGGGCCCGTTGGAAGAATGAACGCAACGGTGACGGAGTGGCAGCCGAGGGGCCGCATCTGAACGCACAGGCGCTCAGCGCGGCCGACGGCTATACCGGATACAGCTCAGCAAGCAGCTGCCACGCCTCCCGCCAGTGCTCGCCGCGCTGGCCGCAGTGCCAGTGGGCCCAGTGAATCAGCTGCCGACGCGCGGCCTCGCGTTCGAGAACGTGGTGCAGATGCGGACGAATCCCCTCCACGATCCGCCCGACGTGAGCCGCGGGCGCACGCCACAGGGCGCTCCCGCCCGTTTGCGAGGCCCAGATACCACTCGATCCGCATCGTCATTATATCGTTGATATACCTGTTGTATTGCCAGAAGTCAGGCATCTGAGGACCACGCGTGCGCCGGGTCCGCTTACGACCAGGGTTGCGGGGGCGCCCTTCCACCGTCCCGCGCGTTGGCTCCAGGATCGGCGGCGACTCTGGCGATCGGCGGCGTCGAGCGCGAGGAGCGGGTGGCCAGGGGTTGGCCGGGTCTGTCTGGCAGCGACGTAGACGTGCAGGGTGACGTCGCTGAGCATCGTCCGGGCGTGCGCTCGACTCTGTGCGGGGAGGAAGAGTGGGGCTTCAGGTTGGAGACCCCCCACGGGAACCTCGGGGATCGGAGCCATCGGTGGCAGCGCCGTGGCGGTCGTGGCGGAGATCCACGCCCTCTCGTTCCGCTGACGCTGGGCGGCGATCTGGCGGTGGATCTTGGCGGGTCTCCGGAGCTTTCGCAGGGAGTGGACGAGCTCGGTGGCGCGCTCCATGACGGGTTCCGAGACCACCCGCACTACCTGCTTGGGCACCCCTGGGCGGTCGGACGACCGACATGCCGCGCGCACCGGGCATCCGTCGCATGCCGTCGCTTGGGTGCGGATGTACAAGCGGTTCTTGACATGGGTGCCCCGTGGACCGATGCACTCGCGGCGGTCGGTGCTGAACGCGAACAGGCGTTTGTCGTTGGGGCATCGAACCTCCATGTTGTCGTCGTCGAGCCGCCAGCCGGCAATCGAAGGGAGGTCACTGAAGGCGTCGCGGGTGATCGCCCAGAGTTCGGCGTGCAGGTCTGCCTCGACGCCGATGCCGACCGATTCCCGTGGGGGTTCGGGGCACAGCACCGGCACCGACGCGAGCTGCGGAACGGGAGGTCGGAGGCTCTCCGCAACGTCGGAAGCGGTGACCGCTGGGCAAGCGGTCGCCTCCCTCGTTGGAGGGACGGGACCAGTTGTGACGAGGGCCACTGGGGCACGAGCCGCCTGCGGTGCGGGCAGGGCCGGCAGGGGATTGACCGCGACGCCCTGGCCGAGGAGCACGTTCCACAGGAACAGCGCGATGCCCGACATCCACTCCTGGCCAGGCGGGTGGTAGCTGAACGTCCGATCGATACCGAACTCTCGGTCTTCCTGCGCGAACCGGTTTTCCATGGCGCCCCGTCCGAAGTAGAGCGCGGCGACGTCGTTCGCCGGCCACGCGTCGGCAGGAAGTGTGGTCGCGAACAGCTCGATCTGGTGACCGTCGCGCAGAACCCCATGGTCCGCCGGTCCGGTGCGCGCGAATCGGGTCACGACGACGCGAACCTCGACCGCCCCGTCGGCCGCGGCGGCCGCGCCGTCACGCGGAAACAGCGTGAACAATCCGAGGTCCGCGGCCGTGCGTGCGGGGCCGCCCCCCGACGACTCGACGCCGAGCCAGGTGACACCCGGCAGCATGGCGACGACCTCGTCACGGTCGAGAAGCGCGTCCCGCGAGAGCCGCGTCAGCACCGCGGCGCCCTCCCGGATCACGGTCTGCATGGCGCCCACGCTGCCAAACTCGCCGTCCGCACGCACGACGACCTGGGCGTCGGCCTGGACCTCGACCACCGCGCGCCGCCCGACGCGAACGACATCGGCGAGCAACGGAAGCACGGAGCCACCGTCCCCGTCGAGTCGGTAGCCGAGCCACAGCCCTGAGCCAACGTGCTGAATCGGAATGTGTCGGATGCGGAGCTCTCCCCGTTTATGGCCGGTGTACCCGGGCACACCGGGAGCGTGCCGAACCGCGGGCGGGAGCTCGGGACTCTCCGGCAGCCCCCTCTGCCGAAAGGCCTCCACAGTGGGGTCGACGTCGAGTACGTGCCACCCCCGCCCGTGGGCATCGCGATGCTGGACGTGGGGACTGCCGAGCAATCGCCGTACGTCAGGGTCAGAGGCCAACAGCGCGTCGACACACGGGCGGACCTTGGCATGGGTAAACCGGCCCAAGGCCCGAGAGACGGAGGCCGCGGTCGGAAGGGCGCGAAGCCCCGCGAGGGGCGCGACGAGGCGCTGCAGGGCGGACGCGAACCTTGCCGTGAAGGGCCGGATGCCCCACGACCGCCGGGCGAGGAGGAACACCGCCGTGAAGGCCAGTAGCGCGCGCGCCCCGTGGCCGCCGCGGCGGGAAACTGGGAACCAGGACTCGAACTTGTCGAGGACTCCCCTGTCCGAAAGAGTGGCGAGGATGGCGGCCCCAACGGCGAGTGCATCCGGCACGCGCCTCGTTTCGGTGGGTAGGCGCGTGCGCGCGACGACGCGGAGTGGCATGAGGGAGAAGCCGTCAGCCCGGCGTCGCAGGGCGTACCAGTCCGTGCGTCGGGACGGGAGCGCCGACAGCAGATCGGCGAATCCCCCGGGTTGATGGCACCATCTAACGTTCAGCCATAACGACGACAAGCAATTATATGGCCTATAACCTATATTTAGTCACGATCCGCATCCGGTGGTCGAATGTCCCGTCCCGGCAGTTTTGCCCAGTTGAATCCCACCGAATTCTACCAGTTCGTGTCAAGGCCGATCGGCTTTCGAGGCTCGGATCTTGCTGATCGTCCGCTGGGACACTGGGCGCGCCATGTGTGATATCCATAGGTGTTTCCTGGCAAAACGAGCGAGGCGGGACAGCCGAGACCCTCGGCATGATGCCCACGGCCCTGCGGTCGAGCCACGAGGACGAGGAGAAGTTCCACCGGGAGGCCGTGGCCCGGCTGGAGGAGACCTGTGCACGCACCCAGAGGCGGGTCGACGCTATGTGCCTGGACAAGCTCGACGGCGTGATCGACGCGGCGTTCTTCGAGCGGCACGCGGTGGAGTGGCGCGAGGAGCAGCGCCGCGCTCGCCGCCAGATCGTCGAGCACGAGACCGCGAACCAGTCCTACATGGAGGAGGGCATCCTGCTCCTGGAGCTCGCGCATGAGGCGGGGCGCCTGTTCGCCGCAAAGCCCCCCGAGGAGCAACGGAAGCTCCTCCAGTTCATACTATCGAACTCGGAATACAGCACCGGCACGCTGCCCGTTCACTGGCGACAACCCTTCGACATACTTGCTGAATCGGCCAGCCCCGAACGCGCGAACGGCGGTACGAATTCCGAAGAACTCGCACCGCCGTCCTGTTTGGTAGTCCCAAGGGGAATCGAACCCCTGTTTATGCCGTGAGAGGGCACTGTCCTAGCCGCTAGACGATGGGACCAAGCTGGATGTTTCGGTGGTTGAGGCGCTAGGGGTCGAACCTAGAGTCTTCTGAGTCAGAGTCAGACGTGTTGCCAATTACACTACGCCTCACCGGCGTGGTCGCAGCTAATCGCGGGGTCCACGTGCGTCAAGACCAGGCCCGGCGCATCCGCCGGAGTGAGGTCTCTCGCCCGAGGATGAACAGAGTCTGCCAGAGGCCCGGCCCCACCTTCTGGCCCACCAGCGCGACCCGAAGCGGCTGCGCGAGCTTCCCGAGCTTGATGCCCTCGGCCACACAGAGGGCGTTGCCTGCCGCTTCAAGCTCGGCCTCGGTCCACGCCGCGACGCCTGCGAAGGCCTCGGCGGCGCGTGAAACCAGCTCTCGCGACGGCGCGAGTACGGTCGCCACCGCGTCGGCATCGACCGGAAGTTGGTCATCCGCGAGGAAGAACACGCCGGCCTGGTCGGCCACTTCGGCGTAGGTGTGGGCGCGCTCGCGGAGCACCCGCACCGCATCCACCCACCGCTCGCCGAGCAGGTAGCCGCGGGCCTCGAAAATGGGCCGCATCGCGGCCGCCACCCGGTCCAGCGGCAAGCTCTTGAGCCAGTGTCCGGACACCCAACGCAACTTCTGCACGTCCCATTTGCCGGCTGAGGCGCCGATGCCCTCGATCGAGAACATCTGGATCAGCTCGTCCACGCCGAAGAGCTCGGCGTCGCCGTGGGCCCAGCCGAGGCGAGCCAGGTAGTTGATCATCGCTTCCGGCGGGTAGCCGGCGTCCCGGTACTGACCGACGGCCACATCGCCGAAGCGCTTGGACATCTTCCGGCCCTGGTCGTCGAGGATCAGGGGCATGTGGCCGAAGTGCGGCTGCGACGCGCCCATGGCTTCATAGATCAAAAGCTGCTTCGGCGTGTTGTTCAGGTGCTCGTCGCCGCGCAGGACATGGGTGATCTCCATCGCCACGTCGTCACAGACGACCACGAAGTTGTACATCGGCATGCCGTCAGGGCGGACGAGGATGAAGTCGTCCAGCTCGGCGCTGTCCCAACGGACCGCACCCTTGATCAGATCGTCCAGGAGCACATCGCGGGAGTCGGGCACCCGGAGGCGGAGCACGGTCGAGCCCGCGTCCGGTCCTAGATCTCGGTCGCGACAGTGCCCATCGTAGCCACGCCGGCCTCCTTCGGCCTTCGCGGTCTCCCGCAACGCCGCGAGCCGGTCGACGGAGCAGTCGCACCGGTAGGCTTTGCCCTCGGCCAGGAGCTTGGCGGCCACCGCTTGGTACTGGGCCAGCCGCTCGGACTGCCGGTAGGGCGCGTGAGGGCCGCCGATCTCGGGGCCCTCGTCCCAGTCGATGCCCAGCCAGCGCAGCCCGTCGAGGATCGCGTCCACCGCGTCCTCGCGGTTACGGTCCTCGTCGGTGTCTTCGATGCGGAGCAGGAACTGGCCACCCGTCTTGCGCGCAAGGAGCCAGCTGAACAGCGCGGTCCGCGCGCCGCCAATGTGAAGGTAGCCGGTGGGGCTCGGAGCGAAGCGGGTACGGAAGGCCATGGGGGCGCCGGTGAGAGCCGCGCGGCTAACACGCCCCCCGTCAGGTCCCGCGCTGGTAGGTGACCCGCACCGACATCCCGGGCCGTGGAATCGCCCGGCCCGAAAACACGATCGCATTGTCTCCGACCGACCATGTCCACCCGTCGACGTCGCGCCGGGGAATCTCCACCTCGTCAACCCACACGGTCAGCGTCTTTTCCGCCGGGAGGTCGCCGAGCGGGAACGTGGGATTCCACCCGCTCACCACCAAGCCGATGCCCTCGAGGACCAGCGCGTAGTCGTCGGCGCAGATGCTCTCGGTGAGCCCTCCGAGCTCGGTGGCAACGCTCAGATAGCGGGTGCCGGCGTCCGCAGCGGAGCTTCCTGACAGGCACCCTGCCGGCACGTCACCGACCAGCGCGTGGGCGGTGATCCCGTCCCCAATCGCGGCGCCTTTGAGTGCGTCGATCAAGGTCGCCAGCTCAGACGGGCTGTGGTCGTCCTCGTCGGAAACGAAAACGACGTGGGCCACCCCATCGTTGCGTAGGAAGCCCGGATTGACGTCACCACGGAGGCCGCGCACTCCCATCGCCAGGCCCTGCTCGTCACGGGCCCCGTCGGTACCCACGGCGACTTGCGCCGAGAATGCAGCAACGACATCCTCACTTTTAGGGGTGAGCACCGGACCGAGCAACACCCCGCCGTGCGCAGGGTCCGTGGTGGTGACGCCGATGCGGTAGTCGGCGGTGGTGTCTCCGAGCAGCTCCACGAAGCTGGCGAAGTTCGCGGCGAGGTTGGCCTGCTCCTCGAACATGCTGGCCGAGTTGTCCACGACGAAGAGCACGTCGGCCGGCGCTTCTTCGTCTTGGGTGTAGCTGTCCTGTAGGGTCAGGTTCGCCACCTCGTAGTCCGAGCAGGCGAGTGCCCCGAGGCACAGGATCGGGCGGAGGCGGGACGACACCACGACGATGGAGATAGCATGTCGGCGTGTTGATTGCCCTTATCGCTCTGGCCGCCTGCTCCCAACCCTTCCCGGTTCCAGATCCCAGCAGCGTCGTGAGCTTGTCCATCGAGCCGGCCGAGTTCACCGTCTACACCTCCCCGGACGGCGCGGAGGCCATTGATTTTGAGCTGATGTCTCAACGAGTGGACGGTTCCCAGGTTGAGTTGGAAGAGGCGGAGTGGACCCTGTCCAATCGAACGGTCGGGGAAATCGACGAGACCGGGGACTTCATCGCCTCGTTCGATAATGGCGGGGTGGCGAATGTTTTGGCCCGATTCGCGGGGATCGAGGCCCAGGCCCTGGTGACGGTGGTCTTCACGGACGTCATCGCGTCCGACGACATCGATCCCGCGGCGTTCGACGTCCCGCGCACGGCTCATCCTGGTTTGTGGACCTACCCGCCCAACGGCGTGAACCTGCCGCGAAACACTCCGAGTCTGTCTTTTCAGTGGGCGGACGTGGGCGCGAGTGCGGCACGAATCCGCTTTCGTAGCAGCGTCACCGACCTGACGGTGTACGTCACCGGAACCAATTGGACCGCGGACGAGTCCACCTGGGCGGCGTTGGTCGGGACCAATGCGGGCGGCTCGGTGGAAGTTGAGTTGTCGCTGTTGGTGGGCGCGGAGGTGTGGTCCGAGGACGTCATCACCGTAAATGTCAATCGTTTCGACGCGCGCGGGGCCATCTACTATTGGAGCACGTCCGCGTACGGGATTCGGCGAATCGCCTATGGCTCGCAGGCCGAAGACTTCATGACGGCGGCGACCACCGGGTACTGCGTGGGGTGTCACAGCGTGCGTGGGGATCGGATCGGCTATACCTTCGATGGTGGAAACGGCGCCTTTGGGTTGCGCAATATCGGTGCAGGGACCGATGTCATCAACCACGACTCCGGGGTTTTCGGCAACTTCAATACCATCTCGCCCGACGAAAGCCGGGTCCTGGTGGCCCTGCAAGGCGCGCTGCTCCTCTACGATGCCGGTACGGGCGCGCTCATCGGCGAGGTCGCCACTGGTGGGTGGGCCACGCATCCCGACTGGTCGCCGGACGGCACCCAGGTCGCCTTTGTGATGACCAACGGCGACGGCGTCGATTGGAGCTTTACCGGCGGCCGCATCATGGTGATGGATGTCTATGCCGACGGAAGTTTCGGGACTCCGGTGGCGATCATCGATCCTGTGGACCCGTACAACGCCTATTATCCGGCGTGGTCGCCCGATGGTGAGTGGCTGGTGTACAACGTCTCCACGGGGGACAGCTACGCGGACGCCGATGCGATGGTCTGGGTCGCCAAGGCAGACGGTTCGGTTGCCGTGGAGCTGACCGCGGCGAGCGTCATCCAGGGTCTGACCAATTCTCTTCCCCGATGGGCCCCCCTTCCCGACGACGATGTGTTGTGGCTGGCATTTTCGTCCAATCGGGTCTACGGCAACGTAACCGGTGGAAATCCCCAGCTCTGGGTCAGTGGTTTTGACCCCATTCGGGCCGCGGCGGGCGTCGATCCCAGCTGGCCGGCGTTCTGGCTGCCTGGGCAGGACCCGGCGCAGAACAACCACATCCCGATGTGGGCGGAATGAGCTGGTTCGTGGCGGTCCTCGGCGGCTGCGACGAAGCGGCGGAGGTCAAGGGCGGCGAGCGGCAGCTCGCGGACTACGTTGGCATCGCGGGGACGCGGATCGAGCTGGCGCCCGCCGCCGCTCCGGACGAGGTTCCCCTCCAGCTCTTGATCGGCGAGGATTCGTGGACCCTGCGGATGGGCGAGCGGTGGGACGACGCCGAACCCGTCGCCGGGTGGAAGGTGACCACCAAGCCGGCGCTCGTCGTGGAGGGGGAGGAGCTGTTGTCCATGCCGCTGCCCGACGCCGTCACTTTCACCACCTGGTACGGTGAGTTCGCCGAGAGCGTGCACGCCGCGCCGAACGCCGGTGAACTCGCCGGTGAGTGGGTTTTCGCACGCGGAATCGGCCCGGTCGTTGCGACGGTCGATAGCGTACGTCGTGAGTGCGTATTCTACGAGTACGGGGCGGACGCGCTCGCCGATACCGGCGACGACTAGCGGGGTATTGTCGTCGTTGTCCCACCTCCGCGGCTTCGCGGTGGCGGGCATCAAGATTGAAGGGCTACCGGGATGCGCGCGCGATGCCGGCGCCGAAGCTCGTGGAGCTGCTCACGTTGCGGCGGGCTAAAGCCTGAAGGTGCCGAACGCGCCGGCGTCGGCCGGTGCCGGTCCGCGCGAACAGACTGCGAGGCAAAGCCCCAGGACGTCCCGGGTTCGAGCGGGCTCGATAATGCCGTCATCCCAGAGGTTTGCGGTCGAGTACCACGCACTACCCTCGCGCTCCTGGGCCTCCGCGACGGGGATGCGCAGGCTGGCTTCCTCCTCGACCGTCAAGGGCGGAAGTCCGGCCCGTTGCCGCTGACCGTTCGCCACTGAGATCAGGACACTTGCCGCCTGTGGAGCGCCCATCACGCCGATCTTGGCGCCGGGCCAGGCCCACAAGAAGCGTGGCCCGTACGCTCTGCCGCACATCGCGTAATTACCGGCGCCGAAGCTGCCTCCAACAATGACGGTCAACTTCGGGACGGTGGCCGTCGCGACGGCATTGACCATCTGATGCCCGTGCTTGGTGATGCCGCCGGCCTCGTAGCGCTGCCCGACCATGAACCCCGGGACGTTTTGTAGAAACAGGAGGGGAACCCTGCGCTTTTCGCATACCTGGATGAAGTGGGCGGCCTTTTGCGCACACTCGGACAGCAACACGCCATTGTTGGCGAGGATGCCCACTTTGTACCCGTGGATCCGGGCCGTGCCGCATACGAGGGTCGGGCCGTAGCTTGGTTTGAATTCGAGGAGCGCGCTGTCGTCGACGATGCGGCCGATCACCTCGCGCATGTCGAAGGGTTCGGAGAGCTCCGCCGGCACGACCCCATCGAGCTCCTCGGGGGCGTGCACCGGGGGGCGCGCGGTGACCTGATCCATCCATGCGGGCGCCGCAGGAGGCAGATTGGCCACCAACGCCCGGAGGGTACGGATGGCATGTCGATCGTCCTCGGCCACGTGGTCGGTCACGCCAGAGCGCCGCGCGTGCAACTCCACGCCGCCCAGGTCCTCGGCGGTGACCTCCTCGCCGGTGGCCGCTTTCACCAACGGCGGCCCGGCCAGGAAGATGGCGCCGGTGCCGCGCACCTGCACTACCTCGTCGCTCATCGCAGGAATGTAGGCGGCGCCGGCCGTGCAAAGCCCCATGACCGCCGTGAGTTGGGGAATCCCGGCGCGAGAGAGGTGCGCCTGATTGTAGAAGATGCGGCCGCCGTCGTCGGCGTCGGGGAAAACCTCGCTCTGGAGCGGCAGGAAGGCACCGCCAGAATCGACGAGCGACACAAACGGCAGCCGATTTTCGAGGGCGATGGCCTGGAGCCGAAGCGTCTTCTTCACCCCCATCGGGTAGATCGTCCCGCCTTTCACCGTCGCATCGTTCGCCGAGATCATACATTCTCGGCCGCAAATGACGCCAATTCCAGCAAAACTGCCGGCCTTGTGGACCCCGCCGTCGTACATGCCCTGGGCCGCGAGGGCGCCGATCTCCAAAAAAGGCGTGTTCGGGTCGAGCAATAGCGCCAGCCGCTCGGTCACCAAGAGCTTGCCCTGCTCCTGGTGGCGGGCCCGTGCCTTTTCGCTCCGGTCGGTCCGTGCCGTTTCGAGGTCCGCCCGGAGCCGGGCCTTCAGCGTCGCGGTGGCGGCGTGCCGTCCCTTGTACTCCGCCGAGTTGACGTCGATCGCGGTGGGCAGTGGGTCCATGATTCCTTCGTAGCCGGTTTCGGATTAGCTCCACCCGCGATGGCCGTCCGCATCCTCGAAGAATCGCTGATCAACAAGATCGCCGCGGGCGAGGTCGTCGAGCGCCCAGCCAGCGTGGTCAAGGAGCTCCTCGAAAACGCG
This sequence comes from Deltaproteobacteria bacterium, assembly GCA_947445035.1. Classification (GTDB taxonomy): domain Bacteria; phylum Myxococcota_A; class UBA796; order UBA796; family SXON01; genus SXON01. The sequence continues at coordinate 14,407 of CANFCK010000005.1, read as the reverse complement.
TTGGATGCCGGCGCCACCGAAGTGAGGGTTCACCTGCGCGCCGGCGGCCGCAACCTCGTGCGCATTGTCGATGACGGCTCCGGCATGGACCGCACCGACGCGCTGATGAGCCTCGAACGGCACGCCACCAGCAAGATTCGGTGCGATGACGATCTATTTCGGGTCACGACGCTCGGCTTTCGGGGGGAGGCGATCCCGTCGATCGCCAGCATCTCGAAGTTCGAGTTGGTCACACGGGCGCAAGGGCGGGAAGAAGGAACGCGCATCGTCGTGGAGGGTGGAAAGCTCCTCGCGGTCGAGCCGGCAGGCGCGGCGGCGGGCACCGACATTTCGGTGGCGTCCATCTTCTACAACCTGCCCGCTCGTCGCAAGTTTCTTCGCTCGGTCGATACCGAGCTGGGGCACTGCATCGAGGCCATCACCCGGGAGCTCCTGATTCGGCCGCACATCGACTTGGAGGTCACCCACGAAGACCGGCTGCACCTCCGTTGCGCGCGGACCGACGACGCGCGGCGTCGGGCGGCCGAGCTTTTGGGGCCCCACGGCGAGGCGCTGGTCCCGGTGAGTTTTGAGCGCGGGTCGCTCCGGGTCAGCGGGCTCGTCTCTCCGGTGGGGGTTCATCGGCAGAGCGCGGCCAACTCCAGCTACCTGTATGTCAACGGGCGCTTCGTACGCGATCACGTGGTGCGTCGCGCGGTGTCGCAAGCGTACGGCGGTTTGGTCCCCAAGGACCGATATCCAGTGGTCGTCTTGCAGATCGCGGTCCCCCCGCAGGACGTCGACGTCAACGTCCACCCGGCCAAGACGGAGGTCCGCTTCGTCAACGCCTTCGATCTGCAGCACGCCGTGGCCGAGGGCCTTCGCCTGGCTTTGCAAGACCACGGAATCCAGCGCCCGGTTCCGATCGAAGCCCGCTACCGCGGCGCTCAGCCCGCGACGGAGCAGGTGCGGATGGTCCTGGATGCGCCGCGACACCCCATTGTGGCGCCAGCCGCGGCGACGCCCCTACCAGCTGCTTCGCCGCCTCCGGTGGGCACGGCGACGACTTCCCCGTCGGCCGCCACGTCGCCAGCGACGGCCCCGGCTTCGGCCGCTCCCCCGTCCGCGCCCGTCGCGTCGCTTCCCTCGGGCACCCGCGCCCTGCTCCCCGTCGCGCGGTTCGGCGATCTGCGCATCGTAGGCCAGCTCGCCCGCACCTACATCCTCTGTGAGGGCGGCGGGGAGCTGCTCATCGTCGATCAGCACGCGGCGGCGGAACGCATCACGCTCGGGAAGCTCCAGCGGGACCCGAAGGCAGCCCTGGGGGGTTCGCAACGGCTGCTGACCCCGTTCCTGGTCGAGCTGGGTCCCGCCCGCGCCAAGATGCTCGCGGCCCATGCCGATGCGCTCGCGGAGACTGGCCTGGACCTCACCCATCTGGGCGGTGGGACCATCGCCGTGCAGGGGGTGCCCGCGCCGCTGGCCCGGCGCGACCTCGCTGTGCTCCTTGGTGACATCGCCGATGATCTGCTGGCCGGCGGACCGGGGCACATGGCCCAGGGCGTCCTTGACCTTGTATTGGCCACGATGGCCTGCCACTCGAGCGTCCGCGCCAACGAAACCTTGGACGAACGCAGCATGCGCGCGCTCATCGAACAGCTCGATGAGGTCGACCATGCGGTGTGCGCACACGGCCGACCGGTGGTGATCCGCATGGGCGTCGGCGAGCTGGAGCGCCGTTTCCACCGCACATGAGCGCTGACCTGCCATGGCTCGTCGATCGCCAGTACGGACCCTGGGTGGTGACCGCGTTTCTGGCCGAAGGTGGCATGGCGCGGGTATGGAGGGTTCGCCACGTCGAAACTGGGCTGGAAGCGGCGCTCAAGGTGTGTCGAAGTCGCGACCCTGAAATGTTGGCGAGGGCGGCGCGCGAGGGACGGATCCAAGCTGCGCTTCGGCATCCGAACATTCTCGCCGCGCTCGACATCGTCGATGCTGACGGAATCCCCGGCATCGTCCTTGATCTGATTCCGGGCGGTGCGACCCTGGATTCCGAGCTTCGTGCCGGTCCGCTACCGGGTGCCCTGCTCGATCGAGCCGTCGCGGGCGTGCTCGATGGGGTCGATGCCTCGCATCTCGCGGGCTTCATCCACCGCGATCTCAAGCCCGCCAACGTGCTTTTGGCCCCGGACGAAACCGGAGGTTGGACACCGCGACTCGCCGATTTTGGTCTCGCTCGCCCCGAGCACGAGGAGCCCGACGCACGCATGACCCGAGCCGGCTTCATGCTCGGCAGCGCCGCCTACATGGCGCCGGAGCAGGCGCGCGACGCGGGAAGTGTCGACGCGCGCGCCGACTTGTGGTCGCTGGGCGCCATGTTGTACGAAATGGTGGGCGGGGTGCCGCCGTTCGACGGGCGCTCGGTCGAGGAGGTCCTGACGCGGTCCGCTCGGGGCTACTACCGTCCCCTCGACGCGGTCCTGCCGGGGGTCGCGGCGCGGTGGCAGGTGGCGGTAGAGGCCTGCCTGCAGGTCGATCCGGAGATGCGCGTTCCCGATGTCGCGACCCTGCGGGAAGTGCTCCGCGGCGAGCGAAAGTGGGTCAGTCGCGGGGGGGCTCGGACCCGTTTGATTCCCGGGTTGCCGTCGGCGGCGCCTCCGATTTCGAGCGCTGTGAGTGGGGCGGAGACCTTCATCGCCGAGCGCGCCGTGGACCCGCCGCCCGTGAAGGCCGCCCGGGCCGCTACGATCCGCCGCTACCTCTGGGCCGCAGCGTTGCTCGGAGTGCTGGGGGCCCTTGTCGCCCGTGCGGTTGCGGCGGCCTTCGCGACCGGTTAGCCGGTGGGTAGGCCGTCTTTCGTCGGCTAATCCTTTCCAACCCGAACCTGATTCAAACCGGGTTCCCGCCGAGTCCGATTCCACGATGCGCTCGGCGCCGGGGGGCGGACGCGGAGCCAGATGGTAACGCAGACGCGTGCATTTTCCGAACCCTCCGGCCGCCCCCAACGGGCTGGCGCCGAGGTGGCTTCGCATCGTTGCCGGGAACTCGGGCGAGGTGCCCCTTGCCTACCGAAATTCTTGTCAACACGATGGGTCGCGAAACACGTGTCGCGCTCATGGAAAGCGGTCAGCTCGTCGAACTTCATGTCGACCGCGGCGTAGACCGGGGGTACGTCGGCAACGTCTACCTGGGTAAGGTCGTCCGGGTGCTCCCCGGGATGCAGGCCGCCTTTGTGGACATTGGCCTGGACCGTGCGGCCTTCCTTTACGTCGGGGACATCTGGCCCCAGATGTTCGACGCCAAGCAGGCCACCGATGAGGAGGGTCCTGCCGAAGAGGACGAGGACGCCACGATCTCGGAAGAATCGCCGCCACGCGACGCGCCGCGTCCCGGGCAGCCCGCCATCCAGGATCTGCTCACCGAAGGCCAGGAGATCGTCGTCCAGGTCAGCAAGGACCCCATCGGCACCAAGGGGGCCCGCGTCACGACGCACGTCACCCTTCCGGGGCGCTACCTCGTGTTCATGCCCACGGTCGATCACGTGGGCATCAGCCGCCGCATCGCCAAGGACCGCGAACGTCGCCGGCTGCGCGAGTTCGTCGACAAGAACCGGCCGAAGGGCGGTGGGTTCATCGTGCGGACGATTTGCGCCGCTCAGACCAACCAGACGCTGAAGCAGGACATGAACTACCTGGTCGGCATCTGGGACAAGGTCCAGACCGTCGCCAAGTCCAAGAAGGCGCCGGCGCCGTTGCACCTCGATCACGGCCTCGTGCTCCGCATGGTCAGGGACGCGTTCCACGACGACGTCGGCCGCATGGTGGTCGACACCCCCAAGCTCTTCGACGAAGTCAGTGAGTTCATCCAGGAGTTTTCGCCGGAGCTTCGCGAGAAGATCCACCTGTACCGCGGCGCGGAGCCGATCTTCGACACCTTCGGGGTCGAGACGGAGATCAACCGTTCCCTGGGGCGTCGGGTGTGGCTGAAGTCCGGGGGGTATCTGGTCATCGACCAGACCGAGGCGCTGGTGTCGATCGACGTGAACTCAGGGAAGTTCGTCGGACAGGGCACGTCCTTGGAAGACACCACGGTGCGGGTGAACCTTGAAGCGGCGAAGGAGGTTGTGTACCAGCTCCGCCTCCGAAACATCGGCGGCATCATCATCATCGACTTCATCGACATGGACCGGGAGCAGAACCGGGACAAGGTCTATCGGGCCCTCGAGGAAGAGCTCAAGAACGACCGGGCGCGCACCAACGTGCTCAAGATCAGCGATCTCGGCCTGGTACAGATGACCCGGAAGCGCGTCCAAGAGGACGTGGTCCGCTACCTCAGCGAAACCTGCCCCACCTGCGAAGGGCGCGGCGCGGTCCGCTCCCGCCAGACGGTCTGCTACGACATCTTCCGGGAACTTCAACGTGAATCGGCGCGGTCCGTGGCGAAGGAAGCGTTGTACGTCAATGTGCATCCCAGCGTCGCGGACTCGCTGTATGGCGAGGAGTACCCGGTGCTCGAGCAGGTGGAGCTCCGCCTGGGCAAGCGGGTGGTGGTCCGGGCTTTGCAGCATCTGCATGTCGAGAAGTTTGAGGTTTACTCGAAGTAGAGGCGCTGGCCCTCAGCCTTTCTCCGTCCGCCGTCCGCCGGCGCCGAAAAGCCCACGCCCAGTCGCTCTGCCCGCGGCATGACCAGCAGCTGGTACTGCGTCGTCTCCGCGAGCACGGTACCACCGAGCTGCACGGCCTCACCGAGTACGGTCGTGTCACGTCGGCGTACCAGCAGATAGTCGAGCTCTCGGAGGCCCAGGCGCGACTTCTCGGCAAGGCTCTCGCCGTAAGTGTAGCTGCGGCGAAAGCCGGCGACGAAAAGCGCGCCGTCGGGGTCGGTGGCGATCACGGCGTTCTCGGGCACGCCCGCGACGATGGCCCATTCCGGCCGCAGTCGGCGAGAGGCTTCGAGGTTCGGGTTGGCCGTCGGCGACAGGGCTAGCATCCGGACCCACGAGCGCGTGTGGACCGCGTAGACCCCCACCACCGTCGCAAGGACAAGGAGCAACGCCCATCGCGGAACCGCCCCACGGCCGTCGAGATAGGCCTGCCAGCGGGTGCGGGTCCCGGCTGGGAATGCGACGGCGCCGAGGTGTGAGAGCCCGTCGATGCTGGCGGCGACGAAGAAGGTGGCTACGGGCGCCATGTGGTGGATGTGGCCGCGCCAATCGGCGTCGATGCCCGAGCCGTTGGGTGTGGTCAGGTGCACCAGGAGTGCGCCGGCGCCCGGGAGCGCGACCACCGGCGAGAGTACGGCAAGCCCGGTGGTCGGAACCAGGAAGTGAACGTAGAACCTATGATAGTCCGGCCACCCCCGCTGGATTGGCGGCAGGTGGCCGAAGAGCGCGCCCGCGTGCGTCTGGACCGGGGTCTGGTAGCCGACCGCGTCGCGACCCAGCCAGACGACCAGGGCGGTGAAGAGGAGCGCGGTGGCGAGACCGATGCTGGTGTACCGCAACCGCTGCCTCCAGCCCCCGGCCGCGGCCAGCCCGAGCACGGGGAGCGTCGCGGCCCACTCTTCTCGGGTGCACGCGCACAAGAAGCCTGCGAGCGCGAAAAGCCACGGCGACCGTGCGCGCAGCGCCCAGACTGCGGACAGCGCAAAAGGAATGCCCAGCACGATGTCCTGGTAGTCGCTGAGCGCCAGCACCCAGAACGGTGGGAAACACGCGTAGAGCACCAGCCCCACCGCCCCGCCGAGCGTGCCCCCCAGTAGGGTCCGCCCCATCCCGAACGCCGGAAAACACCCCGCCGCGACCAGCCCGATCTGCAGGCTGCTCAGCGTCAGCGGCTCGGGCCAGATGCGGTAGAACCAGGGGGTGACGTAGAGCGCCACGGAGCGGTGCCCCGACCACATCCAATGATCGATGTACCCGCGGTGGATCGTCTGGGAAAAAACCCCCTCGAACGCACGATTCCGAATGAGCTGCTCGTAGACGGCGAAGCCGTAGCTCTCTACGACGCCCAGGCTCTGGATGCGCTCCCATGCGGCCGCGCGAAGGGTGCAGAAAAGCACCCAAGCGGTGGCGAGCGGCAAACACCACGGCCCCAGCCGAGCGAGCATTTGACGCGGTTAACACGGAGCGCGAGATAGCCCGCTCCGATGCCAATCTCGTCGCCGCCACCCCGCCGACCGGACCTTGGGCGTAAAGGCTCCGGCCTCCGGCCTTGAGATCAGAGCGGGCAATCGTGGGCCTGGTCGGGGCCGTCCAGTTCGTCAACATCGTCGATTTCATGATGGTGATGCCGATGGGACCCGACTTTGCTGAAGGGCTTGGGGTCGAAGTCGACAAGATCGGCATCGTCGCTGGCGCGTACACCCTTGCGGCGGCGACGTCCGGCCTGCTGCTGAGCCCGGTCTTGGACCGGGTGGATCGACGGCTCGCCCTGGCGGTCTGCATGGGTGGGCTGGCGCTCGGGACGGCGTCGGGAGGGTTCTCGGTGGGGCTCGGTTCGCTGGTCGCCGCGCGGGTCGTCGCCGGCGCGTTCGGCGGTCCGGCGTCCAGCGTCGCGCTGTCGATCATCGCCGATGTGGTCCCGCCTGAACGTCGCGGGCGAGCCATGGGCGCGGTGATGGGAGCGTTCTCGGCGGCGAGCGTCCTCGGCGTCCCGGCCGGGCTGTGGTTGTCCGGCGCCGCGGGATGGCGGGCGCCGTTCTTCGTGCTCGCGGCGGTGGGAGCGGTGATCGCCGCTGCCGCGATCGCGCTGCTGCCGCCGTTGCGGGGCCACCTCTCGGACGCGGTCGAGCGTCCACGCTTGCGAACGCTCCTGGCCCGCCCGGTGGTGTGGGCGAGCTTGGCCGCGTCGGCGTTGGTGACGCTCTCAGCCTTCACCATCATCCCGAATCTCAGCGCCTTCATCCAGTTCAACATGAACTGGCCGCGGGAGAGGCTGCCTTACCTCTACATGGTGGGCGGCGCCTTGTCGTTTGTCGCCTTGCGCCTCTTCGGCGGCATCGCCGACCGGGTCGGGTCGGTACCGGTATTCTTCGCCGGCACCGGGGCGCTCATCGTGGTGGGCGTCGCCTGGTTCGGCGTGGTGCCGGCGGCGGCACCGGTGTGGGCGTGCTTTCCAGCGATGATGGTGGCGATGAGCGCCAGAAACGTCGCCTATCAGTCGTTGTTGTCCCGGGTGGCCGGACCGGCGGAGCGCGCGGCCTTCCAGTCGCTGAACTCGGCCGTCCAACACGGTGCATCGTCGGTCGCCGCCTTCCTCGGAAGTGTGGTCCTGAGTGTCGCGACGACTGGCGCGCTCGTAGGGATGCCGGCACTCGGGCTGTGGGCGCTGTGTTTTGCGCTGCCCGTCCCTTTCCTCCTGGCCGGAGTCGGTCGAAAGCTGGCCGCGCGTTAACCTGAACAGGTGTACGGTGATCGTCTCGAGGGAGAACTGTCGAGCTTCGTCTTCCGCTCGGAAGATGGCGGCTACGCCGTGGCTCGCGTGCTGGCCGCCGCGGGCGAGTTCACCGCGCTCGGCGCCATCGCCCACGTCCGCGAGGGACAGCGCATCGTGGCCACCGGCCAGTGGCACGATGACCTTCGCTTCGGCCGCCGCTTCAAGGTCGAAACCTGTTTGATCGAGGACCCCCGCACGCTGGCGGGGCTCGAACGGTACCTTCACAGCGCGGTGGATGGGGTCGGTCCGGAGCTTGCCCGGCGCATCGCCGACCACTTCGGGCTCGACACGCTGCGGGTCCTGGAGGAAGAACCGATGCGCCTCGCCGAGGTGGAGGGCATCGGGCCCAAGACCCGCGAGAAGATCGTCAGCACCTGGGTGACGGAGCGCGCGGGGCGCGAGTTGGAAATCACCCTGCGCGGGCACGGGCTTGGCGCCGCGGTCATCCGGCGGGTCCTCGCAACCTTCGGCACCGGGTCGGCGGACGTCGTCGCGCGCCATCCCTACCGCCTGGTCGAGGTTGCGGGCGTCGGCTTCCGCACCGCCGACGTCATCGCGCGCGCCAACGGGATCGACCGGGGGGCGCCGGAACGCGTGCAGGCGGCCCTCGACTACGCGCTCCAGACCGCAGAGGGGGAGGGGAGCTGTTTCTTGCCCGAGGCCGCGCTGATCGAACGTCTCGCGGCCCTGGACATCACCCGCCAGCTCGCTGCGGAGGGGGTGGAAGACGCGGTGCGGATGCGTCGGGTGGTGAGGCATCCCCCGGCGGGCGGCGCGCTGGAAGAAGGCGATCGCCCCGTCTACCGCGCTCCCACCGAGGAGATGGAGGCGCGTGTTGCACGTCGGGTCGCGACGAGGTGCGTCGCGATCGCCGCCGCTGAGCTTGACGTCGAGGATGCGGCTCGCAGCGTCGGCATCGTGCTTGCAGAGGGTCAGCGCGCGGCGCTGGTGGCCGCGTTCTCGGCCCGGTTGGTGGTCATCACCGGTGGGCCCGGCACGGGCAAGACCACGATCGTGCGGGTGCTCGCCGAGCTTGCCCGCCGCCGGAAGGAGTCCTGGGCGTTCGCCGCTCCGACCGGTCGCGCGGCCCGTCGGCTCTCCGAAGCGTGCGGCCAGGAGGCCAAGACGCTCCACCGACTCTTGGAGTGGGGGGCTGGGGAGTCCGGCTTCGGCCGCGATGCCCATCACCCGCTGATCGCCGATTGCCTCGTCGTGGACGAAGCCTCGATGGTCGATCTCGCGCTCTTCGACGCGGTGTGTGACGCCCTCCCGGCGGCAACGCGACTGGTCCTTGTCGGCGACGTCGACCAGCTCCCGAGCGTGGGTCCGGGCCAGGTCCTGCGGGACCTCATCCGCTCCGGTGTGGTCCCTGTCGCGCGCCTGGTGCACGTCTATCGGCAGGCTGCCGAAAGCAGCATCGTGAAGAACGCCCATCGCATTCTGGCTGGCGAGGTTCCGGTCTCCGCCGAAACCGGGGACGGCGCCCGCGACTGCTTCGTCCTGCCACGGGAGGATGCCGAGGACATCGCGCGCCTCTTGTTGACCGTGGTCACCGAGCGTCTCCCCGCCAACGGCTTCGATCCGCGTCGCGACGTGCAAGTGCTCACCCCGATGCACGGCGGCCCGTTGGGCACCGTCGCGCTCAACCAGCGGCTTGGGCAAGCCCTCAACCCCACCGGTGAGGAGATCGTGCGTGGCTTCCGACGCTTCCGCGTGGGCGATCGGGTGATTCAGACCAAGAACGACTACGAGCTCGAAATCTACAATGGGGACGTCGGCCGGGTCACCGCGGTGAGTCCAGCTGGGATGACCGTGAATTTCGATGAGCGAGCCGTGCTGATTCCCGGGGACGCCCTCGACACCTTCGAGCTGGCGTGGGCCATCTCGATCCACAAGTCGCAAGGGAGTGAGTACCCGGCGGTGGTCCTCGTGCTACATACCGCGCACTTCGTCATGCTCCGTCGTAATCTGATCTATACGGCCCTCACAAGGGCCAAACGGTTCGCAGTGCTCGTCGCCAGTCCTCGCGCGCTACGGATGGCCGTCAGCCGCACGGGGGTTGACGATCGCCATACCGGCCTTTCGGCTCGGCTCGGATACCTTCGTCGGCCAGTGGAGTCCTGATGCTGCTCGCGCTTTCTTTCGCCTTCGCGTTCGACGTCAAGAAGGTCCCCGGCCACGACATCTTCCTCGACGACGGACAAAAGAAGAGTTTTCCGACCACCGTCGAGTTCGGCGTCGTCGGGAACGTGCGTCCTGCCAAGGCCGGTGAGGCCGAGGCGACGAAGCGTGTCGCGACCAAAGGGGCGACGGCGGCGATGATCCAAGACATCTCCAAGACGGTGCAAGAGGGTCGGACCGAGTTCTTGGTCCTGCTCGGAAACCTTGTTCCCGGCTCGTCGTTGGCGGCGTGGAAGGGATTTGGCCGCGATTGGGTGAGCCTCATCAGCGGCAGCGAGCCGCCCGAGGGGCTGCTGCGTACCCGGGTTTTGCCCGTTCCCGGGGAGGACGATGGCGCTGGTGACGACCGCTACTTTGGCTACGGGGCGGCGTTTCCGGGCGTGGGGGCTGAAATCGGCTTCGGCCGCACCGCCAGCTGGTACCACGTGGATCTGGAAGTCGCGGGCCACACCTGGCGGCTTTTGACCGTCGACACCAACCGCGCCAACCTGGGCAGTCGTTGGGAAGAACAGACCGCGTACATCGAAAAGACGGTTGCCGCGAAGAACTACGATTCGCTGCTGGTCTTCATGTACCACCCGCTCATCACCCTCGCGGTCGGTCAAAAGAGCAACGCTGGCGAGGCGCCCGACGAACTTTTGGACCTCATCGATGGCGAGTCTCCGGTGGGAGCGCTCAAGGCGGTCTTCTCGAGCGGGTCGACCGCCAACGAGGTCTTCTTGCCGCGCGGGAAGTTCGGCGAGCTGTACGTCGTGGCGGGTGGCGGCGGTGCCCCGGCGGATACCGTGGAGCGGTGGGGGCACGCCGAGGCGGCTGGTTTTGTCGACGTAAAGCTAGAAACGACCTACGACTTCGCCATTCTCCGGGAGTTCGAGCGGCAGGCCGAGCCGCGAAAGTGCGGACCGGTTGCCCTGGACCACGCCAAGTCCGCAGAGTCGTGGAAGGGTTTCCCGGGCGCCTACGAAGCGTCGTGCATGCCTCTGCAGGGCTGGTGGGACGTGGCGCTGACCAGCGAAAAGATGTCGTTGTCCTATCGGCAGATCCAACCGGATATGACCTTCAAGCCAATCTACACCGCCGACTTCTCCGGAAAGAAAAACGGCTGGTCAATCGGGAAGTAGCGTCGGGCAGGAAATATTGCGCGGCCCACCTTGACCTTTTTGTCCGATCGGAGCACGATCATAGTGGAGGTCGTGTGGGAATCGCCTTGGTTGCGCTCACGCTCATCGCCGCCTGCGGAATCGACGTCGGGCTCGGGGACACCGACCCCATCGCGCCGGATGCGGTGCGGGTGTCGGAGACGCTGAACCAGGCGACCGCGCCGGCCGTGGATGTGCTTTTTGTCGTGGACGGCACGGGCAGCATGGGGGAGGAACAGGCGTCGCTCGGCGATGCGGCCGCCGCGTTCGTACAGGCACTGAGCTCCGGGGAATTGGATTGGCAGCTCGGGGCGACGTCGTCAGACCTCGACGACGGTGGGGTCCTCTTCGGCCGGCCGTGGATTGTGACGCCGGACTCTCCGGATCCCACCGGCTCGCTGGCGCTGGCGCTTGACGTCGGCACGGACCATGCTCCCCCGTCGGCGGGACTCGATGCGGCCACGCTCGCGCTGCGCGACGCCACCGGGCAGAACCATGGCTTCCGTCGCGACCACGCAGCGCTGCACGTCGTGTTCGTAAGTGATGGCGAAGACCAGAGCGGCACGGTGCTGGGGGCCGACCCAGTCTCGGCGTTTGCGGCCTTGCTCTCGACGCAGGCGGCGCTGAATGGGCGGCCGGCACGGGCGTCGGCCGTGGTTGGCGACGCCCCGGACGGTTGCACGGGCACGACCGGGGACGCCAACGCTGGGCTCCGCTACCTGGAGGTGGCGCGGCGCACGGGTGGGGCGGGCGTGAGCGTGTGTGACGCAGACTTCGCCGCGGTTGCCGCTCGCCTTGGGGAGTTGGCGGTCGACTGGCCGGTGCGTTTTGATCTTGAGGCCCGCCCCACGGAGGGGTCGGTGAGCGTGGATGTCGATGGCGCGCGGGTGACCGCCTTCACCGTGGACTACGTCGAGGCCGCCGTCATCTTCGACGAGGCGCCCGCGCCCGGTGCCGAGCTCCGGGTCAGCTATCTGCTGGCGGAAGCGACTTGATTCTCCTGCTCGCCAACGCCTTGGCCTCGACGCCCGTTCTGCTCTGGGACCTTGAGCAGGACGACGGGGAGTTCTCGGCGGCGGGTGAACTGGGGCAGTGGCGTTGGGGCGCCGCGACCAGCGGTCCGGGCGCGGGCTACGACGGGGCCCATGCGTGGGCCATCGGGCTGAACAGCAGCTACCTCAACGATGCCACCGAGTATCTGGAGGTGCCGCTCCCCGACCTGTCGGCCGTGGGCCAACCGGTGCTCTCTTTTGCCCACTGGTACGGCTTCGGCGCCGGCGACGAAGGGTACGTCGAGCTGGAGGATGGCACCGGCTGGCGGTGTGCCCAGCCGGTCTACGGTTATCCCGTGGGCCTCAGTTGGAACGGCAACTCCGCGGGCTGGGAACTGGTGTCCGTGGCCTTGCCCGCCACCGCCACGGTCAGGCTTCGACTCGTCTTTGTGGCGAATGACGAGGGTGTGGGGACGGGCTGGTTCATCGACCAGGTCGGGGTTTGGGACGGCGACGTCACCGCGCCCAGGGTCAGTTCGCTCACGACGCTACCTGACACCGAAGATCTCACCGGCCCGTTTGAGGTCAGCGCCGAGATCGAAGACGACACCGGCGTGGACGTGGTGACGCTGCTCTGGACCACCGACCGGGGGGGCGCGGGGTCCACGCCCATGACTGGCGGCGCCGACGGCAGCTGGGAGGGCACCGTGCCGGCCGCGCCCGTCGATACGGAGGTGGAGTACCATGTCGTCGCGACCGATGGCGCCAACAGTGTGCGCTACCCGGCGGTGGGCGAGTTGGCGTTTCGGGTCTACCTGCCGGCGCCGACCGCGCTCTCGGGTCCTGCAGGTCGGGTCGTGGCGACGGAAGCGGCGCTCACCTGGACCGCTCCGACTAGTATCCACACCTTGCAGGGGTACGAGGTCTGGCGGGACGGCGCGAGCATCGCGGAGACCACGCTGCCAGAAGCGCTGGTGCCCCTGCACGGGACCGGCGACACCTTCAGCGTGCGCGCTCGCTACGACGTCGGCGTCGGCGATCCGTCGGACAGTGTCACCATCGAGGCGGTGGTCCCTTCGCTCCTGTCCGTTGACCCGGGCACGGCCTACGCCGGAGAGTCGCTCTGGGTCGACGTCATCGGTCGCGACGGGCGCTTCGTCAGCCAGGAGATCGAACTGGACTTCGGCGCCGGGAGTGACGTCGAATCGATTGTGGTGCAGAACGTGGACCGGCTGCGGGTCGAGGTGCGCTTCGAGGCCGACGCCGTCGCTGGCGCACGGGATGTGGTGCTCAGCTCTGGCGTCGGGACCCTGACTCTGGCGGACGCCTTCACGGTTTTGGCCTCATCCCAGCGCCCGCGGGTGCTCAGTCTCACGCCCCAACGGGTCACCCAGGGTGACAACGGCACGCTCACGATCAGCCTTTCTGCGGCTCCGGCGGCGGTTCCGGAGGTTTCTCTGGGTGACGGCGTGGTGGTCGAGCGCGTGGAGCTCGACGGAAGCACGCTGTCGGTCCAGTACGCCGTCGCGATTCGCGCGCCGCTCGGTGAGCACGAGGTGCTGGTCGACGACGGCGTGCGACTGCTCGTGGGGCCGCCGCTCGAGGTCCGGGACTGGACCCCAGCCCCCATCGACTCCTGCGCCAGCGTGGCCGCCCTGCCGGGGGCGGCGCTCGTGGCCCTCGCCGCGGCACTGGTTCGCCGCCGGCGGGCGCCTACATGTCGATCGTGACCGCGCCCATCCCGCTCTGAACGCCAGCGGTCGTCGATGTCGACGCGCCTGAGCTGTCCACGTACGAGCCGCCGCCGCCGGCCAGGCGCCCGCCGTCTCCTCCCGAGTAGCCGCCGCCGCCGCCGCCGCCGTAGCACCCGTTGCCCGAGCCGCCGCCGCCAAAGCCGCCGTCCGCGCGCCCGCAGCCGGTGTTGCCCATGCCGCCGACCATGCCGCTGGTGTAGCGCGCCCCCCCCCGACCGCCCCACGAGCTGACGTAGGCATACTCTCCCGAGCCGTCGCCGCTGAAGCCGGCGCCCCCGGAGCCCCAGGAGACACTGGAGATGACGCCGCCGGTGCCGAGGGCGGTTGTCTTGGCGGCGCAGGTGTGCGAGGACCCGGACCCCGAGCCGGTGCCTGCGTACGTGGTCGAGCGCCCGTTGCAGCCGTTCTGGCTGACCGAGAGGCGGGTACCCCCGCCGCCCCCCGCCGCGACCAGCGGCGTGCCGGTACTGTCGACCACAAAGCTGCCGCCCCCTCCGCCGCCGCTGTTGACCCCGCCTGTCCCGCGCTGGCCGACGATCACGTAGAGAATGTCCCCTGCCGTGAGCGTGAAGGTGCCGATGGCGTACGCCCCGAGTCCGCCGCTGCGAGTGGGCTCGCCGGCAAAGCCCTGGCCGCCCCAGGCCTCGATGATGTAGTCGCCGTCGCTGGGCACTTCCCAGGCCTGGATGCCGCCGCTGACGGTGACTTCGCCGTCCAGCGAGGTGCTGGCGTACGAGGTGTCGCAAGCGGACTGCGTGGGGCCCGTGTACCCGGTGGCGCTGCAGTTATCGAACTCGCGGGGCCCCGAGAAGCAGAGGCTGGTTCCGCCGGAGGTGTCGATGGTGCCGTCGCAGTCGTTGTCGATCGAGTCGCAGACCTCGGTCTCGTCCGGGTTGATGGTGTCGTCGGCGTCGTCGCAGTCACCG
>CANFCK010000004.1 GCA_947445035.1 Deltaproteobacteria bacterium | reverse complement strand
GGTAAACACTCAGCGCGCCCGTGGGGGCCGGCTCCCAACTCCCGGGTGACGCTCCCGGGTGAGGTGCGAAATGGAGTCGGAGGATCAATTCCGGGTGTTCAGCCCCGAGGAGCGAGCGGCGCTCGTTGCGGCGGCGCAGGCGTGGGAGGGGACGCAGGCCCAGTTCGCCGCCCAGCACGGGATCTGCCAGAGCACGGTCTCGAAGTGGCTGACGGCGGCGGCGGCCACGGCCGGCATCGTTGACTACGAGGCTCGAAAAGCCGAAGTCATCGAACGAGCACGGACGTGGACCGGCTCACAGCGAGACCTGGCGCGTGCGATGGGGCTCGGCTCCGGCACGGTGAGCCGCTGGTTGGGTGGAGATGCCCGTTCGCGGCGGTACGTCGCGGCGACACCACCGGTCCTTCGCCGGCATGCCCCGACGATGCTGGAGGTCGTGCGCGCGCCTGCGCCCCCGGCAGCTCCGGCACCTCCGCCTGAGGCCGCCAGGACAGGCATCCGCCTCATGCTCGGCGACGGCGTGGGCTTGGTGTTCGACACGCTGCCGCCCGCCTCCTGGGTGGCCGAACTCGCCGCGGAGCTGCGCCGATGCTGAACATCCCCGCGTCCACGAAGATCTACGTCGCGTCGGAACCCGTCGATATCCGCAAGGGGATGGACGCCCTCGCAGGCTGGGTCGAGGAGAACGGCCTCGACGTGTACAGCGGCCACCTGTTCGTGTTCCTCTCGAAGCGGATGACGCACGTGAAGGTCCTGACGTGGTCGCGCGGCGGGTTCGTCCTCCTGGCGAAGCGGCTCGAGGAGGGTCGTTTTCGCTTCCCTGCTCGTGGAGAAAACGCGCGCACCATCTCGATCGACGCGACCGACCTAGCGATGCTCCTCGACGGAATCGACATTCAAAAGGTTCGAAAACCTAAAGTCTGGGTTCCCACTCCGAAGGGGATCGACACGCACGCATAGACGTGGTTCAAGGTGGATGTGTCCACCCTCCAAGACCTCGATGGCGTCCTCGCATCCCTCGACCCGTCCGTGCGGGCGATCGTCGCGCCAATCGTCATGGTGCTCAAGGTCCTGATCCAGGGGTTGCAGGAGGAACTGGCCCGCAAGGACGCGCGGATCGAGCAGTTGTTGCGCGCGGTCTACGGCCGGAAGTCCGAGCACGTCCCCGATCCGAAGCGCGAGGCGAAGAAGAAGGCGTCGGCCAAGCGGACGCCCGAGGAGCGTGAAGCCGCCCGGCAGAAGTCACGGGAGAAGAGTCGCGCCAAGCGTGCCGAGCTGCCCTTCGTTGAGAAGAAGATCGCGGTGCCGGACGAGGATCGGGTCTGCCCGGTCTGCCACCGCACGGACCTCAAGCCGCTCGGCGAGGGCGACATCAGCGAGCAGATCGAGTACATCCCGGCGCGAACGGTGCGGATCCGCTGGGTGCGCGAGAAGCTGGTGTGCCCGTGCGGCGGGTGCGTGATCACGGCGGCCCCGCCGCCCCAGGTTCACGAGGGTGGGCAGTACGGCCCCAACTTCCACGCCCAGGTGGTCGTGTCGAAGTGCATCGACGTGATGCCGCTCGACCGGCAGTCGAAGTCGCTCGCCCGCGAGGGCTGCCACGTCGCCCCAACCCAGCTCGGCGCGATGTTCCATCGCACCGCTGACCAGGTGGAGCCGATCTACAAGGCGCTGATGGCGCTGGCCCCCGAAGCCGAGCACATCTCCGCGGACGAGACCCCGCAACCCGTGTTGGAGAAGGGTGGCTGCCGGAAAGGGTGGATGTGGACCTTCATCCTCGTCAACGCGATCCTTTACAAGTACGACCCGACCCGGAGCGCGAAAGTGCCCGACGCCGTGCTCGGCGACAGCAAAGGCATGCTCCAGGTCGACGGCTACAGCGGGTACAACACCGTCACCGTCCCCGCCAAACGAACCCGGGCCGGGTGTTGGAGCCACGCTCGACGCAAGCTGTTCAACGCGCGGAAGAACCACGGATCCGTCGTGGACCCCATGATCGAGGAGATCAGCAAGCTGTTCGACGTGGAGCTGGCCGCCGCCGAGCGCGGCATCTACGGGACCGACGCCCACCGGGCGCTCCGGCAGGCCGAGTCGAGGCCGATCGTCGACGCCCTGTTCAAGCTGCTCCTCGCGGCGAAGGGGCGGGCAGCACCGAAGTCGCCCCTCGGCGAGGCCATCGCCTACGCCACGAACCAGGAGAAGGCCCTCAAGGTGTTTCTCACCGACCCCAAGGTGGCCTTGGACAACAACGTGAGCGAACGGGCGCTGAGGATCGTGGCCCTCCTTCGCAAGAATTCACTGTTTGTCGGTCACGACGAGGGTGGGCAGAACCTCGCGATCCTCCTAACCATCGTGTCCACCTGTGTTCTGCACGGGGTTGAGCCCCGGGCGTACCTCGCCGACGTGATCGTGCGGGTGAACTGGCCGGGGGTCACCGTGGACGAGTTGCTGCCCTGGAACTGGAAGCCGGAGGGGTAGGGCTCGGGGGGCGAGGTGCTGGATTGGGTCTGGGATTCGGATGCGGACCCGCGTCCGGCCAAGTCACTCACCGAGTTGACAATCTCGGTCGCCGGTGTCGATCCTGGTGCCGTCTTGAGTGAGGCAGTCGCAGCCGAAGGTGGTGGTGATGAAGGTCGCGGGCGCGTCTGGGTGCCCCTGGCAGTCCCAGAGCTGATCGCAGCAGTCACAGAAATACACGCCCGGTTCGGCACAGGTCGAGGTCGATAGGTCAGGGCACCCGGTGTCCGCGGAGCAGGTGGCTGTGTCGTGGGTATCGTGGGTGTCGTCCGCCCCGCCGTCGACGCCGACGGCCCCTTCGTTCTTCGTCACGCAGGCGATGATGAGGAACACCGAGACCATGGGGGAGCCTACCCCGTGGTGCCTCCCCGCGGGGCTGCTCGGTGATCAGCTACGCGGCAAGCCCCGGGGCCCGCTGAGTGTTTACGGCGCTCGCGCAACTTGGCCTCGCGCCCCAACGCCTGCGCCTCCTTGGCGAGCGCCTGCTCCTTGTCGGCGAGCGCCTGCGCCAACTCGGCCGCCATCGTGTTCTGAACCCGCAGGTAGTCCAGGCGGGAGCGGGAGAGGTCGTTGCGGGCGGAGTTGGTTTGAAAGTCGGTCAACACGGACATGGCGCTCTCCAGCACGGGCGTGTCGATGTCGCGTGGAACCTGCCGCCAAGTCTCCGCTTCAGTGAAGAAGCGCATCCAGCCGAGCAGTCCCGCCGGGGTCGAGAGGTCAGGATTATGGCGCCAGTGGTCGAGTTCAAGAACGTGAAGCTCCAGATGGGAGCGTAGCTCAAGGACGCCGTCCTCGTCGCGGACGCGGAAGCGGTGATGAAAGCCGGTGGCCGCCCGGAAGTGAACGATCCACGACGCCGGGTAGGCTGAGCCAGCGCCCCGGGTGACGTTCGCCATCGAGGTGAACGATGGCCTTTCTGAAGATCAGCGACGCCGGCGCGCCCGCCAGACCACCGGCATCGGGGCGATCAGTACCCGATCGTGCTGTAGAAGAGGGCAACCAGCCCCGAGTCGGTGCCGGTCGCGTCGCGGAAGGGCGCGGTGACCGCGACGTCAGCCATGCCATCCCCATCGGCATCCCCGAGGGCAACGCTCGTGCCCGCCCGATCGCCCTCGGCGGCCCCGGCGAACCACCGCCCCGCGGGGTCACTCGCGAGCTCCACCGCCCCGGCGAACGGCCCGTGGAACAGGGCTGCCGCCCCCGCACCCTCATCGCTGCCGTATGCCCCGACGAGCACGTCGACGAGGTCGTCTCCGTCCGTGTCGGCCATAGCCAACGCGATCCCGAATAGCACCCCCGAGCTCGGCGCCGAGAGGGTTGCCGTGCTCGCCGCGAGACTCATCTCGGCGTCGAACGGACCCGCAAGTAGCATCACCACGCCATGGCCCTCCGCGCCGCCGAAGGGGGCGCCAACCACGAGGTCTGCGTACCCGTCTCCGTCGGTGTCGCCAGCCGCGAGGTCGTACCCTGCACCCCCAAGCTCGCGCGCGTCCACCTCTGCGCTCAGGCGAACGTCCTCGTCGCCCAGAGCAAGAGCGCCGCGACGAGAGCCGTCGATCACGTAGATATCGGACCGCGACGAGGTTGGGTCGTATTGTGCACACACGATGAGTTCGTCCCGGCCATCGCCGTCGACGTCGGCAGCCGTGACTGCACGACCAAGAGGGGGATCGTCGCCGTCCACCGTGAACTCGACAAGGGAGGCGGAGTGCACGGTGGTGCCATCGGCGATGGGTCCGGCGACGATGGCGGCGAGACCGAGGGCCGAAACGTAGAGGGACATCTCACCGTCCCCGTTCGCATCCCCCAGGGCGAGATCCAAGCCCAACCCGCTGAGCTGGTCATCGCTCCCGTAGACCGTCGCGTCCGGCGATGACGCCGTGCCAGCCGCGAGGGTGTCGCCCGAATACACGTCGACGACGTTGGCGACGGATGCCCCCATCACGAGATCCACGACCCCATCTCCCGTGACGTCCGCGCCCGACGCGGAAACACTCGAGTAGTCCCGGCCTCCCTCCCCTCCGAGTCTTGCCGACACGCTCGCTTCCGGGATGTCCCCGTACACCGGCATTAGGACGACTGCGACCTTTGAGTCGTAAACGTCATCCTCGATTTCGTCGAAGGCCGCGATCAGGTCGGCGTGCCCATCGCCGTCGACGTCCGCGAGCGCGGCGCTCAACCCGGTCGCGGACGCACTTTCTGGTGCGAGCGTGCCGTGCGCCTCAGCGAGGCTCACGACTCCGGGAGCGCAGCCCGGCTCGTCTCCATCACAGTCCCAATCGACGCCACCACAGGGATCGGCCGCCCCGGGATGAATGCCGTCGTTGGTGTCGTCGCAGTCGTCGCCTCCCTCTGCCTCATCGTCGTGGCCGTCCCCGTCGATGTCGATGTCGCGACCACTTGTGTCCACCGAGGGCGCGCTGTCCTCGTGGCCCGTTTCACCGATGGCTGATTCCGTTGCATCGCCGCTCGAACACGCGCAGAGAACGATCATCGAGCTCACGAGTGCGTGGACTACGGCCACGGCGTCTCCGTTGTCGGGGCCGTACACGACGCGGCGGCGAAGGTGACATCCGCACCGGCCACGGGCTCACCCGGGGTCGTCGTGGTGCAGGTGTAAGACGGTGTTTCCGTTGAGCAGCCGGAGCACGAGTCGCCGCAGTTCTCGGCAATATCGCTATAGCTCGTTGAATCCCAGTCGCCGGAGCCATCTGTTGGATCGGTGTAGTACTCGCAGAACGGAAGGCCAAGTAGGCCCTCGACCTTGCACAGCCAACGTTGGGCCGCAAGCTCGAAACAACAACTCCACGGGGTACAGTGGTAGTCTCCGTTGTAGGTGTGTCCGATTTCGTGGACTAGGTGGTAGCCCCACTGCGCGGCTATTCTCAACGCATAGGAGGAAATCCGGCGTGCGGTGTCCATGCCGTCGAAGTACGCCGCGTTTGCCTTAATCTTCCACCCGTCCCAGTAGTACGGGCGTTCATTGGCTCGGGTGTAGTCGTACACCAGCTGCGATAGGAACATGATGACGTCGCTTGTGTAGCCGTCAAAGGCGAGCGGTGCCGCACCGAAGGTGACGTTCCAGTTGTCTCCGTACCAGTTGTTGCCACATCCGGTTTGGGGGCCGGTCGGTGCAGCATTGTCAGCGCCGCAGTCCGCTTCGCTGGCCGGCGATGCGACCGATCCGGGATCGTAAATATAGTGACCTGGAGCTATGATGTCCGCGAATGTGCTTCCGGCTCCGAGTGCAGTGTACCAATCGTTCCAGCCGGCGCCGACGCAGGCCAAACTGTATTCGTCGCAGACTTTGTCGGGCACCAAAGTGTCACACGCGGCCGCTGGCGTGGCGCCGTAGGCCCCGCCGATGAAGTGAATGTTCATGCAGGACGACGTTGGCGGCCTGGTGGTCGAGTGGCTGGGGACACCTGACGAGCCGCCTGCGATGACCGTCCTCAAGAATGTGGTGTAGCCTGCGCAGCATGAAGCCCCACCGCAGTCGCTGCTCGTCGTCTGGTCACTGGCCTCATCGGCGAAGGCATAGACCATGGCGCACGAATACATCCAGAGGGTAAACGGCGCTCCGAAGAAGCCATACCAGAACACGTAGTCCATCTCCGCGCTCATTGTCGTGGTCGGAAGGCCGTAGCAGCCGAGTATGCCAATGAAGTAGCCCAACGTCCGCGAGTTGCCCCCCGCGGCGACGTACTGGTCGTAAAGCGGATCCCATAGGCGCGCCGTGACGTCGAGGGGCGAGGTCATCCGGTCAAGTCCGAGGTCGAAGCCGGCATACTCAAACATCCATTCATCCAACCAAGTGCCCGCGTCAAACGAGAACGACTCCGATCGGTACGTGATGGTGAAGGCCGGCGATGCCGCACCCGGAAGGAGGGAGTCGAGGTGAGAGTGCGGCCCAGGAATGTGCCCGGAATCTGTGGGGTTCGGCCCCATCCACCCATCCGCCTCAGTCCTTCGAGCGACCAGCCACGACTCGCCGCCAGCTTTCCGTTGGCGAACGATCCGTCGGGCGGCTTCGAGCAGCGCCGCTGTTGATGAAATGTCCTGGCGGAGTTCGCCCGCCGGGCTCGCGCGCAGGATCACCCCCGGGGTGAGGCTCCGCGATTCCCGCTCGCTTGCCGGTTTGGGCCCCTTGCGATGAGCCTTGCGGGGTCCGGGCACCTCATCCGTACGGGCCCGCCAGGCGTCCATGATCGCGTCCGGCAGCTCCCGGGCCTGCTCGAAGTCCTGTCCCGGGAACAACGCGCCCGGGACCCGCCGTGCCGAGAGTTCTCCAGGCTCGGGCCAGGGGGAGAAAGCCGGGCCGCCGGCGTCCATCAGGTCAGCTTCCCCGGCCGCCTCGCCGGCGCGCCCGCCGCCGCAGGCGCAAGCCGCCTTACACCCCCGACCGATCGCGACGCTTTCAGTGGTACGACATCCGCACCCTTGGTCAGTCGACGAAAGTTCGCCAGCACATCCGCACCCGCCCGCCGGCGACGCTGATGGCGACGAAAGCCACGCACCGAGCCGGCCACGCGACGTCGGCCCACCTCGCGGCCATAGGATGGCTTCTATTGGCCGAACCCCGACAATGCCGGGTGAGGGGTCTTCGCCCCCGCATCTGAGATGCTCGCCCCGCCCTACAATCGTTCGCAGGGCCCCGGTCGTATTCAGCTCGTGCCCCCCGATGCCTCCATCCGAGCACGAGCCCCGCACGAGTTCTTACTCCTTCCCGATCCAGTCGATCTGCAGCACACAGGTCCCGTCGGCTTGCGACGGAGCCTGGATGCGCAGGTACCTGGAGAAGCTCGTGAGCTCCTTGAAGTCGTCGTCGCTGCCGTCCAGCTTGAACGTGACCGTGCTGGAAATCCAAGCGTCCGCATCTTTCGTGGAGTTGTGCTGGATTACGATCGTGTATGCGCCGGACTGCGTCTTGAGCCGGCGGCACTGGATGCCGACCGTCCGGAACGCGCCCAGGTCGATGATCTGGTCATCGGGCGTAAAGTAGTTCGACACCATTTTGACGGGCGGAGTACGGACGTGCTTGGATGCCATGGGGGGAGCGTACCTCAGCGCCGGCAACGTCGCGCGCCTGCGGCCCCAGGAGGTTTGGCTTGACGCTTTGTTGACATTTCTACGCCGGCCGAGAGCGGCTGAACCGGTTTCCCATCGCGTCCATATCGCCCACCGACGACGGCAGCGTCAGCACTGAGCAACCACCCGGAGCAACTTCCCGAGGACCTGGGCGTCGAACGACGGGTCCACCTCGACGCTGAACGCGCCGGCGTGCAGGAGGTACCGCGCCGGCGCCGGCAGAGCCGCCTGCATCGGCACGAGTTCCACCAGCCGGACCTCGGGCAGAACCCGCCGCTTGGGCGGCCCCAGCCGCCAACAGTTGAGTGACCGAGCGTTTACCCCGTGAGCGCGGCCCCAAACGCGGGGCGGTTGGCCGCGGCAGCTGCCGCGGCCAGGCACTCCCGAGCATCACCCGCGTCCCGGATCTTGCGTCGTTCCATGGCGTAGCATCTCCGCCGGCAACGTCACCCGGACCGACGCGGAAGTCTGGATAGGGTCGCTGATGGGTCACGCGCCGACCCGGCCCGCAATGCGCAGTGGCGCCAACAGCTTCGGCGCTTCGTTACGGAAGCCACCAGGTCAGGCGACCGCCGCTGGAGTCGCCCAAGCACGATACGAGGATCATGAGCGATCAAGCCGGCACTTGGCCCGGGTCCCGGGCGAATTCGTAGGGGTGTACTTCAAGTGGGAGAGTTTCGTTTAGCGTAATGGTGACGATCCCGGAAAAACGGAGGAAGCGACGAATATAGGGGAGGATCTGGGGTGGGAGAGGGGGCGGGTGGACCCCTCGGGTAGCCTGTCGAACGGTCGCGCCACACAGCAGTCAGTCTGGGCCCCCCGTGACCGGGGAGGAGTTGTTCCCGGTGTCGCACTCGTCTGCAGGGTCTTCGGCGCTCACCCTGACCGACAAGTCCCCGGCTCCTTGGGCGTCAAGCAGCAGGCCATCGGTCACGCTGCCACCTTCGACCCAACCCGCCTCTACCCGATCGACGCCCACGTCGTTTGCACGGAGCTCCAGCACCACGCCCGCGACGCCTTGACCGCCGCGGTTTTCGACCACAGCCCGGACCATGCCCGAGCGCGGGCAGAAGGTGGCGACAACGCGGAGGTCGCCCAACAGCCCCGGTTCGGCGGTCACCCGACCCCGCCACATGTTCGACGCTAGCCAGGTGGGGACGGGGCTACGAGGCACATGTCCCCCGGGATTTCCATTGGTGCCCGCAAAGTTCTGGCTCGTCCACGTCGGGCCTGCCGGCGGCCAGCCCGCCCCCGCCTGCGTGTAGGCGTGGAGGTACCCACCGGACTCGCCGTCGGTGAACGCAAGGAGTTCGGCGTGGCCGTCGCGATCGAGGTCAACCACGGACGCCGAGCGGACGCCAGCCCGCGCGCCCGGAACATCGAGGACGTCGTGCTGCTCCCCATCCGGCCCGGAGAAGATGCTCACGCGTGGCCCGTCGGCGCGGACTACATCTTGCGTGCCGTCCGCATCGAAGTCGAAAACCGAGCAGGCACCTTGACCTTCCTCAGCAGAGAGCCCGGCCTCCCAGAGCACGGTGCCGCTGACGGTCTGCGCGCGCAGCGCGCCGCCGTGCTCGAATGCTATGTCGGGCAGCCCGTCGCCATCGAAGTCCCCGGCGCATGGCGCGCTGGTGGTCAGCCAGTCCTCGTGACCTTGGAGGTCTTGCCCGCCCAAAAGCGTGCCATCGTGTTCCGTGACGCTCCACGCATCCCATCCAATCCACACCAGTTCCGCCTCCGGGTCATCGTCCAGTTGCAGCGGAACACCCTGCGTGTCGCCCTGGCGTTGGGCCCCGAGCGCATCCCAGAGCGGCTTGCCCCCGGCGTCGTAGACAACGCCATCCACGAGTATCTCCTGCGCACCATCCAAGTCGAGATCTGCCACCACGGGCGCGTCAAGTAACTCGGACCCCGCCAAGGAGAACTCGACGACCCCATCTGGCCCGCGGGCTACAAAGGGGGGCGAGACCAACTCCACATCACCATCCCCAGTGAGGTCGGCGATCTCGGTCCAGAATCGCTGCTCGGTGCTGGATATCCACACCTCCCGCCCATCCGAAGCCCGCAACGCGAGGGTCCCGTACAGCCCGACGAAGGTAACGATGTCGTTCACGGCATCCCCGTCGATGTCCGAAATGGCGAGGACGAGGTGCTCTGCCGGCTGCTCGCTGATCCAACGCACCCCTCCCGTCGCAGCGTCCAATGAGATGACCCGTTCATCACCTGTCGCCGCCACCCATCCCACGAAAAAGACGGCAGTCGCGTCACGGCTGCTTAGGTGTCCGTCGCCATCCGAGTCCTCGATCGGCGCGACCAGTGGGGCGCCGTAGGGTGCGTGCGCGCCGCCGGATGTCGCCTCAGCAGGCCACCTCCACAGTTCGCGAGCTGAGAACGCGTCGGCCACCGCGCGCACCGGGACGGCACGCGAACACGATGCATCGGGCACCAGCGGCGCCACGATCACCGGCGCGCTGCACGGGTCAGGCAGGGGCTCAAACACCTGGTCTGAGCAGCCCGACGACGTGCCCAGCAACACAATGGCTGCACGCCGAGTCACCGGCCGTTACTCCGATTCGGGCAGGCTATAGCTGCCGGGGTCACAGACCTCGATGTTGCTCCAACTCAAGTCAACGAGAGTGATGTCGATGTCCTCGGCACTCCATCCGTCGATGGTACCCTCGGCGTGGAAGTCGAGGAACGAGTATTCCCAGGTGTACACACTCCCGACCTTCACGACGGGGACGGTGATCCAGGCACCCAAGTTCCCGTACGGCATCAGGCGCACGGAGACGGGCACGCCGTCAACCATCCGAGGCCGCAATACAAACTTCTGTGGGACCGCCCACGAGCAGTCTTCGAAACTTGAGGAGTCAAACATGTAGCCCTTCTGCGGCGTCACCGTCGTACCGCTCCCGCACGACCACTCCAAGTCTACCGTGAACTCCGCGGCCAGGTCGCCGCCCACCTCCTGTACGTAGAAACCGGTGCCGCCCGTGATGACGCCGGTGTTGAAGGAGGATCCTTGGGCCTGGACCTGCACCGACACCGTCCCCGCGTCTTGGAGGTAGTCGTTGAAGCCGACAGCGAGGGGATGGCCCACCTTCATGACGCGCAGGGCGGCCTCCTGAACCTCAACGGGCTCCACGGCGGTGATCCACGCGGCCTCCGTCAACGCGCCGCTGCCCGTGACCTGGATGGGTTGGAAGATCACCGACACCTGTCCGTCCTGATCATTGTCGAAGATTTGCACCGGGTACAGTAGAAACCGCCCGGCGCCGGCCTCACACTCTGCGTCGTCCGGGATGTCTCGATGGGCAACGGTGCTTGACCAGTCGAAGCAAACCCTCACCGGCAAGTACTCATCGCACACAGCCTCGTCGGCTAGCTCATCATAGATTACCACGAACGGTTGCCACTCAGCGTCGGCGGGTACGGCACTAAGTGCGCTGACCTCCGGTCCGGACAGGTTCACCCCCCAAGCACCCGGCACGCCCGACGCGTACCCATAATCTGATTCGCGGAGGACATTGTCGTCCACCTCATAGCGACCGGCCGTCACCTCTGTCGTGCCACTGGGAAACGCTGTCCCGGTGTCGCCATTCGTCACCTCGACATGGGTGACCGAAATCGTGGTGGCGGATCCGCCTCCGGACGCGGGCATACCGACGAACGGGCCGGCCCCGGAGAGGAAGCACGAGACGTCCACATCCCACGAAACGGCTTCGAGGTCGACGCACTCATGGCCGTCTTCGGTAATCTCGACGTCAGGGTTGAACTCGCCAGTGTCCGCGGTGTCGGCCGATTTGACTGTGCCGAGGGAGTACTCGTTACAGCCAGCAAGAGCGAGAACGACGAGAGGTGCGTAAAACGACGAGAGGTGCGTCATCGGAACTCCGAGTTGTCGGGCGACGAGATCGTAGACCGCCCCTTGCAACGAGGCAAGAAGAAAAATGCCCCGCCTGGTCCGGTCATTGCCCATAGGCGACGTTCGCAACCGTGGGTTGGGCGCGCCGGGCTCGATCAGATCGCGACAACACAAACGTTTTTTGTTACGATGTGCTTTCTTTCGCCGGTGCCCGGTCGTTGCGGGGTTGGGGCAGGGGCGCTCCGGCGCCGCGCGCGGGTGGGTCGGCTCGGTCAGCGGGTTTCGGGGTGCTGAAGTGCGTCATCTACTGCCGCGTGAGCACCGACAAGCAGCGCGACGCCGGCACCATCGAGTCCCAGCGCGAGGCGCTGCTCCACTTCGCGCGCGCGAGCGACTGGACGGTCGTGTCGGCGTCTCCGCGATCAGCGAGAGGGCGGCGGCCACGGTGGTGTCGAACCCGAGCGCAGCCTGCTCACTCCGCTCGCGGTACCAGGCCCGTTCTTGGAGGAGCTCCGCGCGGGCCTCCGGGTGGAACTCAACGGCGAGCAGGCAGGACGCCCGCCCGCATCTCCGCGAGCACCTGATCGGCCGGCACGGTCGCCACGGTCCCATCCTCAAGGCCGTTCAGGCGGGCGTCCAGCTCCCCGGAGGAACCGGATACCTCGACCACGGTCACGACCTCCTCGGATCCAAGCTATCGGACCTACCCTCATGAGATCGATGGTTCGAAGGAAATCGACGCGTCGGAAGGCTACGTCACGGACTACTACGATCCTAGGGACACCAACTACGACGGCGAGGTGTCGTTCTGTGAGTGGCTGGCGGACGTGCTCGGCTGCGTGCCTCCTCCCTGGATTCCCGGCTGGTTCATCATCTCTGTCGTGGACGGGGTCCGGCAGGAGGATCTTGAACGGGTCCTGGTCGAGCTGGACGTGATGATCGTTGCGCGCAACTACTACACGGAGTACGCATACAGGTGACGTTGTTCGTCAGTATTCTGCTCGGTCTGCTCGTCTCGGCTGCGCACGGTGCGGACACCAAATCCACGCTCGCACAGGCGCAGGAACTGTACTCTAATCGTAAGCCGATGTCCGCTATCGTGGCTATTTTCCCAAGCTACATAGACGGATCGCTTACGCCGGAAGGCATGCTGCTGCTGGGTCATGCCTTGTATGACCTGAACTTCATCATCACCTCTCGCGAGGCACTGGCTCGCGCAGGGGACACTGAAACGGTCGCCAAGATCGATGAGCACCTGGATCTCATTCCCGCCAAAGCCATTGTTGCCTGGGAGAAGTGCCGCATTCGGCGGGGAGACAGGCAGCTTGCCCCCGTCCGACAGAAGTTCTCGGAAGAGCGGGCCTTACTCGCGAGCCAGGTCCGCCAGGACTGGCGTGCAGCCGTGACCCCGGGCTTGGCGCAACTGCTCGATGCAGAGGAGAAGGAATGGGAATCGGCGGTCAGCGCCGCGCGTGTACAAGCGATTTCCGCTTGCTCGAACGCCGGGAAGATGCCATGAAAGGCAGGTTGGCGGCGTTGAGCTGTGATTACCGGCCTACCCCCCGCGCCGCCACCGCCAATCCCGCGCGCAGGACGTACTCCCACGCGCCGGCCGTCGTCCGGAGCCCGAACCTCGTCTTCGCCTCCTGCAACCGCCTGTACAGCGCAGGGTCCACACGCGCGCACACGTCCTTCCGGTGCGGGGCCGCAGCATCGTAGGTGAGCGGGTTCCCGACGGCCTCGATCAACCACGCGGGCACGCCGCCTGCCGCGGGCGGGGCCATCTGGAGGCGCGCGAGGATCGCCGCGAGCAGCGCCGGCGGCACCCCCTCGGTGCTCCGAAGCGGTTCGGCCCGCGGCGCCTCGGCGCGGCGGATCGCGGCCACGCGCTGCCGGGCAGGCACAGCCTCTCCAGCCGCCTCCTCCACGGTCGGAACGACCTCCGGCTGCGCGACGGTGCCCGCGGTCACGCCCTCCCACGCCACGGGGCCGGCGGCCCACAACGTGCCCGCCCCGCGGCGCTCCGCGGCATCGGCCTCGGCGCGCGCGCGGAGCGGATCAAGCATCGTCGTCCCAGCCGCGGATGTGCACGGCGGCCGCCGCGTTCGCGCCCAGCGGGGGCAACGCCGTGTCCGGTCGGATACGCGCCCACACTACACCGGCCAGCGATTCGAGGCCCTGGAGGAACTCGCGCGTGGCCCCGCGCCGAGCGAGCGTCCAGACCGACTGGCCGCGGTTGAGCGCCTCGCGGACCTCGTCGGTGCGCGGGAGCGGATCCGAGAGGTAGGCCAAAGGTCCGGCCTGGTTCGAGGCGTCGTGGATGACGGCGGCGTCCTGCGCCCACTCGCGCTTGGGCACGGCGTCGATGCGGACGAGCACGATCTCGGTGTTGGCGGGCGTCGCCCGCAACATCCGGATCAGGTTGGCGGAGGCGTCATCGCCGTCGGTGGGCGCGATCAGCAGGACGCCGGGCAGGCAGCCCCCCTTCTTGACCGGCGGCGTGTCCACGACCACGGCGTCGAAGCGCCCGAAGCGGCCCGGCCCGGAGCGGTAGAGCACGTCCACGGCGTGCGCCCCCGCGAGCCCGACCACAGTGATGCTGCCGGGCCCGCGCTGCACGCGAGCGACATCCGGATCGGACTCGGAGATCCCGAGGCGCCGGCGCGCGTCGAGCTGGTCGTCCGTGACCAGGTAGAGCACGTCGAGCCCGGCGAAGGCGAGCCGCTCAGCGATACTCGCCGAGATGGCCGTCTTCCAGACGCCGCCCTTCCACGACGAGACGACGGTGGTGGGGAGCCGCGGCACGGCGGCGTCGTGGGCGACCTCGGCCTGAACAGTGAGGGTCGGCACGGCGCGGGGCGGCGTGGCGGAGGGACGAGACAGTCCGGCGTTGGTCCGGGTCATATGGCGATCATTGGTGCTTGACATGGTAATCCTTGAGGGAGTGAGGGTGTTTTGGAAAGGGTCATGGGTCGATCATATGGTGGCCATATGACCAGGGATCAGGCGGCTTTCTCTCTGGGCGAGGCCGTCGGCTCGTTCGCCGCCGGCGGCGCTGGCGTCGGCCCAGCACACTCCGCCCTGGAGCTGGCCGCCCGCAAGAGCACGTCGACAACCCGGCGCCGTGCGTCGGCCGCTCCCACCCCGCCCGGGACGTACACGACCCGGAGCACGAGCCCGTCGGGTTTATGCCGCGCCACCGGCCACCTCCTCGTCCGGCTCGTCCGGTGGCTCGCGCCAGAGGTCGTGCGGCGCGAGCTCGCAGAAGGGCGGGCACGCGAGGAGGAGGCGGCGCACCTTCGGAGACAGCGCGCGACGCCCAGCGAGGAGCTGCGAGAAGTAGGACCGCGAGACGCCGAGTTGCTCCGCGCCTTCGGTGATCGTCATATGGCAGCGGCCGAGGAGCGCCCGCACACGGTTGCCGCGGAGGCGCCAGGGGAGGCGGAGACCTGAGGTGGTGTTCATGTGTCCAACGTTGCACACCGTTGTCTAATCGTCCACAGCTTCGCGCGACGTTCCCGAAAGTTGTGTCCTTTTCGGTGCGAGTCGGCTACGCTGGCCCATGCCCACCCGATCCCCCACTGAGCTGCTCCTCCGGAACATCCCACCTGGCCCCGGCGCCTCGGGGATCGCCGCCATCAATTGGGAGGCGCGCGCCTCGTTCGGCCCCTACCTGCGCGGGTTGCGCGACGGGACGCGGATGTCGCTGCGCGCAGCCTCCGATCAGATCGGCGTCTCGTTCAGCTACCTCGCGAAGATGGAGACCGGCGAGCGGTCCTCCCCACCGACGTTGAAGGTGTTGCAGCGCATGGCGCGCACCTACGGCCGCGACCTGCGCGAAGTGATGCACGAGGCGGGCTTCCGGTTCGAGACGCCCCCCGGCGTCGACATGCTGGACGAGAACCTCGACGAGCGCTTCGTCCGGCTGGTGACGCACCCTGCGCTCCGCCCGATGCGGATGGACCCGGCGGTCATCGAGATGATCCCGCCGCTGGTGAAGCGCCAGTGGATCGAGTTCGCCCGCAAACTCGAGAAGCGGCTCATGGGCTCCGTCGAAGACGTCAACGCCATCCTCGTCGGGAAGGAAACCCCATGAAGAAGTGCGTCATCTACTGCCGCGTCAGCACCGACAAGCAGCGCGAAGCCGGCACCATCGAGTCGCAGCGGGAGGCGCTGCTCCACTTCGCGCGGGTGAGCGACTGGACGGTGGTCTCGGTCGAGGAGGACGACGGCTTCAGCGGCACGGTGCCTGCGTGGGAGCGGCCCGGCATGAGCCGCGCACTTCGGCTCATCGAACGCAAGGAAGTGGACTACCTGCTCGTTGTCGATCTCGACCGCACCTCTCGCGCTGAGGACCCGTTCGAGCGGGCGATCGTCCGGAAGGCGCTGAGGGACCACGGCGTGCTCCTGGCCACGCCCAAGGGCATCCTCCGCGACATCACGCCCGAGGAGAAGCTGACGCAGGACATGCTGTCGTCCGTCGCGTCGTACGAGCGCTCGAAGACCCGCGAGCGCACGTTGCGGGGCCGCAAGGACGCGGTGCTTCGCAAGGGCGGGCGCCCGCTCACGCAGACGCCGCTCGGCCTGGAGTGGTCGCCCGAGAAGCACGGCTACATCGCGTCGTCCATCGAAGCGCCGGTCGTGCGCGAGATCTTCCGGCTCGCCGCCGAGGGGTTGGGGCCGCTCCAGATCGAGCGCGAGCTGGTGCGGCGGGACATGCCGTCGGGCCGGGTGCAGAAGTACCGGCCCCGTGGCACGCCGAAGGGCACCCCGCGGGAGCCGGGCACGAAGTTCATCGTGCGCCGGTCCATCCAGGACATGCTCGCGAACCCCGTGTACTACTCCGACCGGTGGGCCCCGAACCCGGCGTGGGACGCCAACTTCACCGTGTCGGTGGAGCCCATCGTCACGCGGGAGGCGTGGGACACGGCGAACGTCGCGCTCAAGGGCCGTCCTCGCCCCCCGGCGCGCCCGATCAAGTACGACTACCTGCTCCGCGCGGTAGGCTACTGCGCCCACTGCAACAGGAAGCTGCGCGGGCACACCACCACCAAGGACGGCAACGCCTACTACCGGTGCCCGTTTGCGGGCCGCGATCAGGTCAACTGCGAGCGTTGCACCGGGGGGAAGAGCGTGCGCGCCGACCAGTTGGAGCCGATGGTCTGGAGGTACGTCCGCCAGCTCATCACCGAGCCCGGGTACTTTCGCGCCGAGGTCGAGCGCGCGGTCGAGGCCGACCACAAGCGCAACGGCGGCGACGGCGCCGAGGCCGCCCGTGCGCTCCGGGCCGAGTTGGAGCGGCTCGCGCTGGAACGGAGCCGGGTGCAGGGCGGCTTCCGCAAGGGCCTCTACACGGAGGACGAGGTCGTGACCGAGTTGGCAGCGATCGAACGGGATCGCGCGCCGCTCTTGAACCGCTTGGAGCTGGCGCAGATGGACGAGCGCAGTCAAGGCGCGCGCTCGTCGCGGCTCGCCGCCGTGGACGCTCGGCTGGCGTCGATGCGCGCGGCCGTCGACACGGTGGACCGCGACCAGCAGCGCGCGATCATCGCCGAGCTGATCGAGCGCGTCACCGTGGACGCCGAGACGCGCCAGGTGGAGATCCGCGTGCTCGTCGGGGACGCCCCGGCGGCGGACGACGACGCCGCGCCGGGCGCGGCTGGCGGCGGACCGGGGCCGGCGCCGCACAGCTCGAAGGGCGGGCGGCGGCCGGCTCGGCCGGAATCAGAAAGTTACGGGAACAGACTCTCTGGTGGGCGTTCTACACCCCCCGCAACCGCATCGCCGGCACAAGCTGCTCACCGTCCGGTGCGATTCCCACGATCCGCCCCTGGTGAAGGAGCCGCACCAGAGGCGCGGGGAATCCCTCGGGGAGCCGCCAAGGGGCCGGGCGCACGTCCCCGCGGGGTACGGGCGACCCCGATTCGATCAGCTGCCGCTCTTCGTCGCGGAGCCGGCGGGTGAGACACCATGGGAGCAGCGCCTCGCCTTGCAGGCGCGCCATCGGTGTTTCGGGCGCCGGATCGGTCCAGGGGCCAATGCTCACGCGCTTCAAGGCGGCGAGGTGGGCCGTCGAGCCCAACGTGCGCCCGAGGTCACGCGCCAGGCTGCGAACGTAGTAGCCGCCGCCGACAGACACTCGCATCCACGACCGCCACGGCAGCTCGTGGCGCACCCAGGCCGCTTCATGGAGGAAAACACGCGAGGGTGGCAACTCCACGGCTTCGCCGCGGTGGGCTCGAACGTAGGCGCGCTCTCCGCCAACTCGTTTGTTGCTCGTCGCCGGAGGCACCTGCTCCTGCCAACCCGTCAGGACCTTCATCTCATCGTCCAGTCGCGACTCGTTCAGTCCGGCGGTGTCGCCTGTCGCGATAACCTGACCGAGGGGGTCGAGGGTGTCCGTTTCGGAGCCCCATACCACCTCGGCCTCGTAGACCTTGGGCACGGCGTGGAGGAACTCGAAGAGCTTGGTCGCCTCCCCCACGAGGATCAAGAGCAGCCCCTCGGCGAAGGGATCGAGCGCGCCGCCATGACACATTGACAACCGCGAGGTGCCGCGAAGCGCCTCGACGACGGAGCGGCTGGTGGCACCGACCGGCTTGTGGGCCAGGTAAAGCCCGGGGGCGAGGATGGGGGTGGTCATTCGGGGGCCCGGTAGCCGGCCGGGCCCGTGCTGTCGCCCGCGCTATGTTCCAACGGTGAGCGCCCCGTTCTCCATCACCCACGCCCGCGGCAGCGTTGACGTGCGCGCCGCCTGGACGCGGGCGGAGGTGTTCGCCACTATCGAGTTGCTCTTGTCAGGGTGGGAGTCGATCCTGCCATCCAGTCACGACGCCCGCATCGTCATCAAGCCGAACCTCAACAACGACCTCGTGGCGCTCACGGGGAACTGCGCCGATCTGCGGGTGATCGCTGCTTTGATCGAGGCGCTCCACCGCCGCGGCTACACCGACCTCACCGTGGCCGACGGCAGCAACGTGGGCATCGAACGCCGTAATATCTCCAGTTTCAAGCGGCTGCGCATCGACAAACTCGCGGCTCGACACGGCGCACGTACGGTCGATCTCAATCGCGATGAAGGCCGGCGCATCGTGCTGCATGCCGGCGCCGAGCCGCTGGTGGCCAACACCGTGCTCGATGCGGATTTCCTCATCTCCGTCCCGAAGATCAAGACCCACGCCGAGGCCCAGCTCTCTTGCGCGATGAAAAACTGGGTCGGCATCTGCGTGGGCCAGGACAAGCGCCACATGCATCACGACCTCGGGCGCAACATCTTCGCGCTCTCGGAAGTGGTGCAGCCCGACCTCATCCTGGTGGACGGACTCGTCGCCATGGAGGGCAACGGCCCCGGCGACGGCGACCCGGTGCGGCTGGGACGGCTGCTGATGGCCGACGATCCCTTCCTCAACGACGTCGTAGCGGCGCGGCTGGTCGGCATCGACCCCCGCACGGTGCCCTACCTGAGGCACGCGCTCGACGCCGGGGTCGTGGACGATGCATTGTTGTCACACGTCGAGCGCGAGGTCGCCGTCGTCCGGCCGATCCAACTCGCACCGCCGCGGAGCCGGCTCGCAGAGTTGTCGGAGTCGCGACACCTGAGCTGGCTCAAGACCGCGGTGCAGCCGCTGGTGGCCAAACCGGCGGTTGCGGAGCTCGCCTACAAGGCCGGGATCATCCAGGATGTCTACTCGCTCGAAGATGACACGCTGCGCCTTGTCGCGCGGGCGCCGGACACCTGCGGCGACTGTCGCAAATGCGAAGATGTCTGCCCCACCGGCCTGAAACTGGAGGACATCGGCGTGAAGCTGGAGTTGCCGGACTGCGTGCAGTGTCTGTACTGTTGGTGGGTGTGCCCCAAGGACGCGCTCACGCTTGCTGGCGAGGCGGCATCGATGCAGCGGCAGATCGACCGGTATAAGGGGGCGATTGAGGGTCTTTGAGGCCGGCGCCGGAGGCCGCCGGCGCCCGTCACAAACAAACCCCCGCCCCCTGCCACGGCGTACACACACCCTCCGCGCAAGGCGTCTCCGCATCGCACAACGCGAAACACCACCCCGACGAACCGACCGCTGCCGTCCCCTCCTCGCACACCGGCGGGCGAACTCCACTTCCCGTCGCGCATACCTGGGCGTCGCCGCAGGCCTCGTAGGTCTCCGCGCAGCCACGCGCGACGTTGTACCAGGACTCGGCGTAGCTGTCGGCAAAACAGTCCGGATGCTCGGGATAGGCATGAACGTCGGCAGTGAACGGCGTCGAAAGCGGCTCGAACCCGACCCGCGCCTTGTCACCCTCCCACCGCACCACCAGGGTCTCGCGCCGACCGCTGACCCAGGGCGGGTCGTCGCCCTCCACGACCTCTGCCAAACTTCGCTTCGGCCAAGCGAGCTGGACGCGCGCCTCCCTCCCAGCCAGGAGCGGCATCATCACCGTGGTGGCGTCGTAGCTCAGGCTCCACGCCGTCTCCAACGGGGCCGCTTCGACGTGCACGCGAGGGACGGACTGGGCACCGCGCTGGCTCCCCTGCCAAAGCGCCGCGCACTCGACGACCAGCCACTCGCGGAGCTGCCTCGTCGAACAACGATTCCGCGACGAGCCTTTCACCGTGATCTCGGGGGCGAGCGCCATCTCCGCGACCGTGGGCAGCCGGCTTCGCCCCTCCGGGAACCCCGTCCCCGGCGCAGCCGCGGGCTTCGGTTCGTCGAGCGTGCGCGCAATTGCCGCCGCCGCAGACTTCGTGCCGGTGGGGCTCATGTGCAGGTCGGCGTTGAGGAATGCGCCGGGCTCAGCGGCGGCCAGCGCGCTCGTCAGGTCGACAGCCCGAACCCCGGCCCGTCGCGAGCTGCCCACCAGCTCGTCCAGCAGCACCCGCGTCGCCGTCATGTCCTCGGCCAGTCGCCCGTACTTCTCGAACTCCGCAGACGACACCTGCACGTCCAACGGGAGCGCGACCACGATGAGCTCGGCGCCAGCCCCCTCACAGAGGGTCTTGAGCTCCCGAACAAAGCCAACCAGCGGCGAATCGACAACCCCGCCGCCATCGAGCGACGTGGCCAGCGAATCGAGGGTCGCCTTCTTCGCGTCCCACTCGGCGAGGAGTTCCCTGGCGTCCTCGGCCCGATCGTGGTCGGGATGTGCCTTGACCCATTCCCTCAGCGAGCTGACCGCCGTCTTTCGCAACTGCACGGCCCGCTTCAGCAGCTCTGCCGTCACCGTGACCCCCCGCGCCCCCTCGGCCTCGCGTTCGTAGACGATGTCGCCAGGACGGTTCTGCGCCCGCACCGCCTCGACCCCGACGATGTCGTCATAGGTCCAGGTGTCATCGACCTGCTTGAGCATGTGGAAGAGGTCGCGCTCCAGGTACAGCCGGTCCTGCGCGGCCTGCTGAACCCTGGCCGCCACCGAGCTCGGGTTGTCGGGCGTGGCCTCCGTGATCCCCGTGACGCCGGCGAGCGCCGCGTCCAGCGACCCTTGCTCCTGCGCCTGGACCATCGGGCCCTCCCCAGCAGCCGGGGCCACCGGCAGCAGGTCGGCGAGTCCGCCCTCCGAGGGCACGCCCAGGTCCGCGTCATCCTCGTGGGTGTACAACCATCGCCTCGCCGCGTGGACGAAGTGCGACTCACGAAAGAGCAGTCTCCGGCCCGGGAACTCCAACACCGCCTCCGGCATCGTCTCCGATCGGACCGCCCACCCGTCCCAGACTTTGTGGCGATCACGATTGGGACGATCTCGCTCGAAAAGATCGTTGGCGAGGTTCACCACCACCACGACCGCGCTGGGCTTCCGCTCGACGAGGAGCCGTTCCACCACCGCCAGGTACTCCTGCGGTCCGTACGTCGGCACCCCAGCGTTCATCACCGGCCGCCCCGTGACCTCGGCGAGCATCGCAGGTAGCGCCTGGTTCTCTTCCACGCCAAGGCCGAAGACCTGAGAATCGCCCACCACCACGATCTCGCCCTTGGCCGGCGGCCCCCAGTCGGCTCCACGGAAGCCCTGGGCGTTGATCCTCACAGAGCTGGTCGGGTTGCCGCCGAACGCCACACGCTGGCTGGTACCCGGCAACAACCGCGTTCCCAGCGCCTCGTCGGGGGCGTAGACGTTCAGATGGGGAAAGGCGCCATCGTCTCGGACCCAGAAGGCCGCCTCGACCGTTCCGAGCGCACACAGGATTCCGAAGCCGGCAAAGGCGAACTGGCGGCGAGGGGACATGGGCACCGGACTATCGGACCGCGGCCTCCCGGGGAAGTTCCGCCGGATCAGTACCCAGCCAGCTCCGCCTCGATGACCGCGCGGAGCTCGCCCACGTCGTATTCGTTTTTGGACCAGGCGATGTTTCCATCGGTGCCGATCACCCACTGTTGGGGGTAGGCGGCCGACGGGAACGCAGCCGTTTGTACATAGTCCTGATGCACGACGCCGCCTGCATCGTAGAGGATCGGCAACTCCAGACCGAGGGCATCGCGAAACTGTTCCACCTGTTGCAGCGGATCGGCCGACGCGATCGCCCACACGACCACCCCGTCGTCGGTGTACTCGCCCCAGATGCTGGCATCGATGTCCGAGACCTCGGACGGACAGACGGGTCACCAGGTGGCGAAATACGCCAGGACCACCGGATGGCCGAGCTGACCGGAGAGTCGAAGTGTCTCCCCGTCTAGCGAGGGCAGCGCGAAGTCCGGGGCCGGCTCCCCGATTGGCGACAACGGCGGCGCATCGATCGAAAAGGTGACCGTCGCCGCGTCCGGATCGTTGGTCGCGAGACACACTGACGTGGGCGGCGCCCCTTCGAAACGCACCGTCAGCGTCGTCGACGCGCCCGGCTCAAGCTCGTCCGTCCCTGCGAGCACCTCCGCGCCGTCCGCCAGCGCGCCGCGAAGCTCCAACGGGCCGTTCCCGCGATTGGTCACCACCACCTCGGCGCGGCCGTCACCCGCAGCGAGCGACAACGTCGGCACGTCGAGCGCGGGAGCGGCGACGGCGGCGTCGATGCTCCAGGCTTCGACGTACCCCCAATCGCCGACCACCGCGCGCGTGCCCTCGGCATCCACCGCCAGGGCGAACTGCCGGGTCTCATCGCGACCGAGTGGTGAAGGATTGGCCGGATCCGCCACGTCATGGACGGAGACCGCATCGTGTTCGGCAACCCACAAAACCCCGGCGTCCACCGCCGCGCTCACCGCCGAACCTCCTGTCTTCACCGTCGCGACCAGGATGGGCACCAGCGGATCCGCCAGTGAGTAGATGCGCACGCCTCCGGCCCCGGCGGCAGCGTACAGGAAGGCCCCATCCACCTCTACCTCCAGCACCCCGGCGAGCGAATCCGCAGCGCCGACGTACACCGGCTCGTCAGGCTCCGCGAGATCGTAAATCAGCACCCCCCCGACGTTGTCCGCCGCGTAGAGGGCTCCATCCCCAGCCGCCAGCTCCCAGGTGCTCGACCCGCCCGAACCGAAGCCCACCTCCACCGCGCGGCTCGGCTCCGAAACGTCCAGGACCACCACGCCTGCCCGGTCGCGGTCCGACACGTAGAGCCGGGTGCCGACGGCCGCCAGCCCCTCGAGCCCGGCGCCGACCGTCATGGGGAGCATGCTGGTCAGGTTGTCGATGGGGCGGAACGCCAAGCCCAGGTCCCGGTGCGAGAGGGCCACGGCCTCGACCTCGGGCAGCAGCTCGACCCGGTGGAAGCGTCCATTCCCCGGGTCACGAAAGCGCTGGGTAAGCACGCCGGCCCCGTCGAGGTCGGCCACCACCAGCCCCCCCTGCCCGACCGCCCAGGCCGCACCGTCGATGAGGTCGACATCGACGATCTCCATGAACGGTTTCCCCGGCTCGGCGCTGGTCACCGAGAGGAACGAGGTCTCCACCAACGGATCGGTCGCCGACACGCCGGGGTCGCAGTGCGGCGCCAGGACGACCGGCTCCGGCTCTGGCTCAGCGGTTTCCGCAGGTTCGACGCTGTCCTCCGGAAGGCTCGTCGAATCGCAGGCGAGCAAGAAAAGCAGCAGGCGCCACCCCCGGACTTAAGATGCCGCTGACAGCGGTCGGTTTCAAGACGGCGGGTTATTCCCGCCCACCCCGAGGTCTTCGTGAAGCTGCTCCTCCCCGTCGGTGTGCTCCTCTTCGCCGCGGGCTTCTGCTGTTGTGGCGGCGATTTCGAGAAGGTGCTTCGTGAGGCGGGGATCGACATCCCCACGACCGCGCCCGCCGATGGCCGGGCGATGTCGACGGTGGCGGCGAACGAGCGCGTCCAGATTCTGGAGATCGCGACCGACGACGCCTACTACACCGATCGCGCCACGATGGTGGGCGTCACCTGCACCACCGACGGCGAGTCAACCCACCAGGGCGAAGCCTGGCACGGCGGCTCGCTCAAGGACTGCGACAACGGCAGCACCTACTATTTCTACAAGGCCGCCTACCTGGACCTGGGCCCCGCACCTGCGGTCGCCGGTACCCTCGTCCCCGCCATTCCCGGTCTGCGCGCCACGCGTCCCCTCCCCTCCGGGACCCGCGTCAAGATCCTAGATGTGCACGCTGAGGACGCCTTCTCCTCGGACCGCAGCACGATCATGGGCAAGACCTGTCGCCTCGACGGCGAAAGCTCGCTCAAGGACGTGGAGTGGCACGGCGGGCAAGTCAACTGTGACGACGCCAGCAGCTACTACTTCTACAAGGCGGCCTACGAAGAGCTGGCCGGGGGCACCGTCTCCACCACCCCGGTCCCCGCGGGGGTGGTCACCTGGGCCCTGCCCGCGGGCAGCCGCGTTCGTGTGGCGGATATCGCCACCGATGATGCGTACTACGCAGACAAGGCCACCATCGTTGGAAAACTGTGCACACTGAGCGAAGAGAGTACGTTCAAGGATGGAATGTGGCACGGCGGCAACGTCAACTGTGACGACGCCAGCACCTACTACTTCTACAAGGCAGCGTACGAACTCACCGGCGGCGCAGTGGCGGTGGCCGCCCCGCCGCCCAACGCGCTGAACTACTCACTGCCGAAGGGCACCCGCATCGTCATCGCCGATGTCGCGACCGATGACGCCTACTTCGCTGACAAGAGCAGCATGATCGGGAAGCGCTGCACGATGGACGAACAGAGTGTGCTCCGGGACGTGTACTGGCACGGGGGCCAGGTCCTCTGCGACGATGGCAGCAGCTACTACTTCTACAAGGGCGCGTTCCAGGCGGGCGGCTAACGAGACCGCATCGCCTCGGCCAGGGTGATGCCCCAGGTCCGCTCGGCCGCGGCGATCAGCGTCTCGGCGGATTCGTCGAGCCCGTCGAGGTCCCAGACCCGCGCGGTTCCATCCCAGCTCCCGCTGACCAGCCACCGGGCTCCGGGGCCGAACTCCACCGAGCTCACCCGGGAGCGGTGACCCCGTAAAAGCGCCACCCGATTGCCATTTCTCGCCCGAAGCAGCACGATGTCCCCCGAGAGCATACCCACCGCCACGAGGTCCGAAGCGATCGAGACGTCGATGACATCGTCCTCCACGGGCACGCAGAGCTGGTCGATGCACACCTCTCGGCGGCGGGCGACGACGATCGGCGCCCCGCCCTCGCCCACGTCCACCGCCATCGCGTCCGCCTCCCGACGGACTTCCCTCCATACCGACCCGTCCAGAAGCCAGACGCCACCCAGCTGATCGAGGATCGCTGCGGTCCCACCGAGCGGGCTGCTGGAGCCGTCCATGGGCCCGGGACCGACATCGTGCACGTCGACCTCCCCGCTGGTGGGGTCGATGACGACCACGGTGCTCGAGTAGGGCAACGCCCACACCCTGCCGGCCGAGAGTCGACCTGCGCGCCGCAGGACGAGGCCCAGCCCGATCGGAGTCGTCGCGACTCCCGGACCGAGGACGGTCGGGTCTGAGCCCATCGCTCCCGCGACGAGCCGCCCGCCGTCGCCGTACGCCACGCACTTCGCCACGCCGTCGCCCAGGCTCCACTTGCGAAGCGTGTCGCCGTCGGCCAGCCGCCGCTCCACCACGTCCCCACTCCCCAGGGCTACCGCGATCGTGTCCCCCGAGGGTGACGGGGTCGCCTGGGAGACGCCAGTGGAAAACGAAAAAGCGGTGAGGCCGGGCTCGGCGGTGACATTCCACCGCTGAAGTGTCTGCCCCAAGAGCCACACGTCGCCCGTGTCGGTTCCGGCGAACATGCCCGTTGCGCCGCTCGGCAACGAGCCCACCCACTCGCCAGCATCCGTGTTCCAGATGCGCGGCCCCCCGCGCTCCCCGAGAACCAGCACCATCGGCGTCCCGGGAATCGGTTGCAGGGCGCGGAGCCCACCGGAGCGACCGGTGACCAGCCGCCCAACGACTCCGCTGGGCAGCGCCATCGTGTGCACGGCACCGTCGAGCCGCCCCACCAGCAGCCCGCTGTCGCTGGACGCGAGCGCGGCCCAGGATGGTCGCTCGCCAAGCGGCAACTGCAGGGTCACGACGCCGTCGGTGCCGTAGCGTCGTAGCGTCCCGTCGCCGCACCCGACGACGAGCTCCCGACCCGCGACCAGCGTGGTTGCCCGGGTCGCCGTGCAGATTTCGAACTCCACCAACCCGCCCCCGGGGGACAGCACCCGCGCCTCGGGTCCCCGGGTCGCGAAGACGACGCCCTCACCCGCAAGCGGCCACCACGCCTCGCCCTCCGTCACGCCGACAATGGCGCCGTTGTCGATCCACGCCAACGTATCTATCGTTGCGACCACCAGCCGAGTTCCGATCCAGACGGGCGCCTCGACAACGTTGATCTCAAGCGTCCACGCTCGGCTCATGTCGGCCGTGCGCCACACTTCCAACATGCCGTCGCCATGACAGGCGAGTGCGGATGCGTCTGGAGAGAGCACCCCGAAGTGCGCGCAGCGCTCGGGCACGGCAGACTGGGAGAGCAACTTTGCCGGGCTTCGGCGTGTCGCCGCCAATATTCCCCGGGCCACCGGAGAGGGACCATAGGCGAGGGCGTGTGCGGCGAGGACGCTTGCCTCGGGCGTGCGAAGGTCCAGCAGCGCGGCCAGAGACTGCTCGGCGAGCGCGAACGCGAGGTTGGCCTCTGCGGTCGCCCGTTCGTCCGCGACCCGGTCCACCGCGCTCGCGACCACGGCTGCGACGATGCTCAACGCAACGCCGGCAGCGACCAACGGCGTCCTCCAGGCCCGCGCAACACGCAGGAGGAGCTCGCCTGGGCGGTAGTCGTGCGCGGAAAC
The DNA here is from genome assembly GCA_947445035.1 of Deltaproteobacteria bacterium. GTDB lineage: Bacteria > Myxococcota_A > UBA796 > UBA796 > SXON01 > SXON01. Next base: position 248,696 of record CANFCK010000004.1, on the reverse strand, counting down.
CCGCTGACCGGAAAGCCAACGGCCCAGATCCGCGGCCAGCTCAGCCGCCGAGGGGTAGCGGGCATCCGGGACCACCTGAAGACAACGACGGACGATGGCGGCCAGCTCAGGGGGCACGCTTGGCGGCAGCACCGCCGGCGGCGTGGCCGTACCGGTCGCGGGCCTCGGAGCGCTCCCCGCCAAAAGCTCGAAGAGCACCACCCCGAGGCCGTAGACGTCCGCCTGACGGGTCGGAGAGGCTCCAGCGGCCTGCTCCGGGCTCATGTAGCGGGGCGTTCCCGCCGCGGGGCTCTCCTGCGCGGCGATCCGCTGCCAATCCGACACCGCCTCGTCAATCGGGGTCGCCAGGCCCCAGTCCGCGACTTGGGTCTCGCCGAACTCGCCGACCATGATGTTCGACGGCTTCAGGTCTCGATGGACGATCCCCATCGCGTGGGCGTAGGCGACGGCCTGGCACGCCGCGAGCAGGTGGGGGAGCAACTCGAGTCGGCTCGCGAGGGTCGGACAAGCCGCGAGCCGTTCGCGCAGGGTACGACCGCGGATGAGGCGCATGGTGTACCAGGCCTGACCATCCGTTTCACCGGCGTCGTACACCGCCACAATCCCCGGGTGCTCCAGTTGGGCCGTGATCGCCGCCTCCCGCGCGAGGCGACCCGCCAGTTCGGGCGTCGCGGCGACCTTCTGCGCGACCTGACGCCGCAACCGCGGGTCGCGAGCGGCGTACACCCGCCCCATGCCCCCTTGCCCGATCAGACCTTGTCGTTGATACCGGCTTTCGCTCGAAGGAAAGGTCTCGGTGGCGCCCGCCCCTGGCTCGCTCGGGACGGGGTTGCTGTCGTCCGCGATCAAGTCCGATCCTCGATCTCGTCGCCGGTGTGCAAGAATATCTCCACCTTGCCAAACCCGTCGGATCGGACGAGGTCCGGGCGGACACGGGCCTCGCGCAACCGCGACCGAAGTCGGGAGAGCGTGACGTCCAGCTTGTGTCGGAGCAGATGGACATCATCTTCGTCGGGCCACAGTTCGCCGGCCAGGACCTCCCAGGAAACCGGCCCGTCGAAGGCTACGATCTCGCTGATCAGTCGCGCCGCGAGTCCCCCGAGCGCCACCGCGCCCCCCCCCGTCCACGTGCACATGAACCGTGTCGAACTGCGCCACAATCCGCAAGCTGCGGGCGACGCCGGCCTCCCCCCGGGTGGCAGAGTTTCCGGCGCTGTCCAACGCCAATCCGACCGCCCGGAACTGCCGGCCGTCCAGCTCCCAGTTGTCTCCGATCTGAATCGTCCTGCTGGTGCCGTTGACCGTCAGACACCAACCCTCGCCGTCGCCCCACAGGTACGCTGGCGCGTCCGGAACGAGGCGCGGCACCAACTCGGGCCGCGGCCGCGTCAACAGGCTGCAGACGCCGGTCACCACCACCCTCGCGAGCCCCTCCCCTTCGACCGCGAAAACCGCGGCCGGCAGCGACACGTCCTCGACCTCGAGCTCAAGCGCCTCGGCGAGGGTGATCCTCTGGCCGATGGCCAGGACCAAGGAAGAAACACGCTGCCCGTTGGTCGAGAAGCGCCCACGCAAGGGGAGCAAGAGCAGCTCCTGGCCGCGCAGACTCACCATCGCATGGGCCTCGGAGACCCGCGCGTCGCGGATCGTGAGCGCCGCAGACCACAACCGGCCGATGAGATCGCCGTGACCGAGCTCGACGGAATCGCCACTCGGCAGGCGGAAGCGGACGTAGGCGCGCATCCTTGCGTGTATCTCCTCGGGCGGGGTGGCCGTCGGCGTCCACCACCGTAGGGCAGGGTGCGTCGAATCGGGCTGGGCACCGACGGTGCCGGCAGCTTCGCCGGGCGCGGCGAGAGCGTCGACGCCTATCGCTCGACCCCTTCGGACGGCCAACCGCTGGTATGAGGATCAGCGCCGCGGGCTCGGTACGGAGTCCCTTGGGGCTATTATTGTGGCCGTGGCGCACACGAGCCGGCGCCTGGGCTACTGTATCAGTGAACCTCAGAAAACGGCGAAGGCCGCTGATAATCCTTCGATCGTCAGCGGCCCATCAAGTTTGGTCGGGGTAACACGACTCGAACGTGCGACCTCTTGAACCCCATTCAAGCGCTCTACCAGGCTGAGCTATACCCCGACGGGGCCGCAGCTATCCGCCGGGGGTCGCTTGTCAAGCCGCCGGGCGGCCTCGCCAAGGATCAGCCCCGGACTTCCCCAGAAAGCGCCACGATCTCCGCGCGCAGCTTGCGCACGCGACGCAGCGTGTCACGCAGCGCCTCGATCTCCACCCCCACCTGCGGGCGGGCCGGCGCCTCGCCAGAAGCAAGCTCGGCGATGGCCTTGCGCGCGCCGGCGATGGTGTAGCCCTCCTGGTGCAGCAGCTGACGCACCTTGAGGAAGCGGCCAACCTCTTGCCGCCGGTACAGCCGCTGCCCCGATGACGAACGCTGCGGCCGAAGCTTGAACTCCGTTTCCCAGTAGCGGAGTACGTGCGGCTCGACACCGACCAGCTCAGCCACTTCCCCAATGCGGAAGAACAGCTTGTCGGGGACCTCGCTCACCGAGGCTCGGGCTCTTGCAGGGCGTCGCGCAGCACCCGCGAGGGCTTGAACGTAAGCACCCGACGTCCTGGCAGCGTGATGGACTCGCCGGAGGAGGGGTTCCGGCCCCGACGCGCCCGCTTGGCCCGCACCACGAAGTTGCCGAAGCCACTGATCTTGATCGTCTCACCGGCTTCGAGCGCTTCCTTCAGCGACTCCAAAAGCCCCTCGACGTAGCCGGCGGCGTCCTGCCGCGGCAGGCCAGTCGCCTCACGCAGCTCGTCCACCAGACCGGCCTTGGTGAGGGCGGCAGGCCGAGGGCGCGAGCGGCGTTCATTCGGCACTGTCGGTCTCCACCGCCGTCCACAACCGGAACGTGAGTACGTCGTCCCGCGTCTCCCCCTCTTCGCCCACCGTGACCAGCTCACGCTTGAAAATGCCGGTCCCGGTCGAGTCGGGCTCAAGATCATACTCGTCCTCACCGCGATCCCCCGAGTCGGTCCGGATCGAGACCCGGTCCACATCGGCGACGTAGTCCGCAATCAAACTGACCAGCACCGTGTGGGTGGACCCGATCGGGCCGCCCCCCGGATCGATCGAGGCGCTGCCCACCTCCACCTCACCCGTGGAGCTGTGCAGCGCCGTCGTGACCGCTGGGAGCAAGTCTACCACGCCTACGGAGACGGTGACACTGTCCCCATCGGCGTTGTATTGCTCATACGTCGTCTCGTCGGACGTGTCGCAGGCGACCAGACCGAGGACGAGCCAACGGAGCCGGCGTCGCGACGTCATCGCGAACTAGCTCGCGGCCTGCACACGGGCGACGACCGCGTCGAACCCGGCGGGATCGTTGAGCGCCAGGTCGGCCAGGATCTTGCGATCCAAGGCGACCTTGGACTTGTGCAGGCTGTCGATGAAGCGGCTGTATGAGATGCCCTTGGGCGCGAGCGCCGCGTTGATGCGGCTGATCCACAGACCGCGGAAGTGACGCTTCTTCTGCTTGCGGCCGGCGAATGCGAAACGCTTGGCGCGGTCGCTGTGCTCCATCGCCTGGCGCAGACGCTGCCGGCCGAGGAAGAAGCCCTTTACGCGCTTGTAGAGGCGGTTTTTGCGAACACGGGAAATTGCTGCCCGTTTGATGCGTGCCATGATGACTCCACTTGGGTGAAAAGCCGCTTCCCAGCAATGATGCGGTGGCGGCGGGGTCGGTGAGGAAAGACTACTTGTACGGGATCAGCGCCGCAACCTGCTTGTGGTTGGTGTCGTCGATGTACCCGGTCTTGCGGAGGCCGCGCTTGGTGTCCTTGGACTTGTGCTCCAAGCAGTGACGCAAGCCGCGCTTCTTGTACTTGATCTTGCCGGTGCCGGTTTTGCTGAAACGTTTGGCGGCGGCGCGATTGGTCTTCATTTTGGGCATGGAATCTCCTACTTTTTCTTGCCGGGTGCCAGAAGCATGAACATCTGCTTGCCATCCATCCGCGGAGCCTGCTCGACGATCGCAGCGGCCCCGAGGCGTTCAGCAAGATGACGACATTGTTCTTCCCCGATGTCACGATGAGCGATCTCTCGACCGCGGAAACGAACCGTTACTTTGACCTTGTCGCCGTCAGCCAGGAACCGTTCCACTGCGCGCAGCTTCACGTCGAAGTCGTGATCGTCCGTCTTGGGACGGAGTTTGATCTCTTTGATTTCGACGATGACCTGGTTGCGCCGTGCCTCGGCCTCCCGCTTCTTGCGTTCGTACTTCAGCTTTCCGTAATCAGCGACCTTGCAGACCGGTGGGCGGGCCATCGGCGCCACCTCCACGAGGTCCATCCCACGTTCACGAGCCAGAGCCAACGCCTCGCTGGTGTCCATCTCGCCGAGCTTTTCGCCGGCGTCATCGATGACCAACACGCGTGGGACCCGTATCCGTTCATTGACCCGGGGCTCGTTTCGTTCGGGGGGGGACTGGAGGGCATCACGCCGTAGGGGTCCGCGCAAAAAGTCTCCGTTGGACGGGTGGAAGGGTGGTGGTTGGCACGGAGGGATTTGAACCCACGACCCTCGCCGTGTCAGGGCGATGCTCTGCCGCTGAGCTACGTGCCAACGAGCGCCCGCATCTACTACCTCAAATCGGCGGTGTCAAGCGTCTTGGAGGGGGGGCAGCGGGGGGCGATCACCGCGAGACGAGCGCGGACGCCACAGCCTCGCCGACTCCCGCCGCTGCCTCGCCGGGCATCGGCGCGCTGCCTCGCAGGCGTTTGACGCTGGTCACCCCCCCGTCGATGATGCCGCAGGGGGTGATGAGGCCGAACCCGCCGAGGTCGTTGTCGAGGTTCAGCGCGAACCCATGCATCGTGATCCCGCGGCGCACGTGCAAGCCGACCGCGCACAGCTTGTCGGTCCCGACCCACACACCGGGATGCCCTTGGCGCGGACCAGCCTCCACACCAACCGAGCGAAGCCAGGTCGCGATGCCGACCTCGATGTCGGCAACCACCCTGCGAATGCCATGCCGGGAGGCATCCACAAAGCAGTATCCGACAAGCTGACCCGGCTCGTGACAGGTCGCGAGTCCGCCACGTTCAGTCGCGACAAGTTCGTAGCCGGCTGCGGCAATGCGGACCCCGTCCACGGCCGCATCTCGCCGACCAGTGGTGATGACCGACGGGTGTTCGAGCAGCCAGAGCGCCTCAGGCTCGCGACCGGCGATGACCTCGTCACGGTATCGGCGCTGCGCCTCGAGCGTCTCAACATACGGAAGGGTGCCACGCCAGGTCACAACCACGCGCCCGCCTATCGTGGGACAGATAGGGTCGTACGGATGACCGGTCCGGCCTCTTCCACCCTCGCCGCGCTCAGCGCCACCGTCCGACTGCTGGCCGCTGGGGCGGGGGCGTGGCTCCCGCTGCTGCTTATCCTAGGTTGGCTCAGCGCCGTCCCCGAAGCGGTCGGCCAGCGCTTCCTCCCCGACGTCCTGCGCTACGTGGTCACCCCCTACGGGCTCGATGAGAACCTGCTCCTCGGGGTAGCCCTGGGTGCAATGATCGTGGTGCTCCTCCAGCTCATCGTGCGGCTCATTGCGCTGGTCTTGGTCTTCATCGTGATCGCCGATCTCGCCGCCGGTCGTCCGGTCGACATCCGAGCGGGACTGCGTCGGACCCTCGCGTGGCGACTGCAGTTCAGTTGGCTCCTTTCCAGCGTGATCTTCAGCGCGGCCACCGGGCTGTGGTTCATCGGGGGCTGCATCATCTTTTTGCCCTACGGCCTCGCAATCGCCGACGCGTACGAGACGGACAGCGGCCTTGCGGCGTTTGGGCGGAGCAGTCGCCTCGGCACGATGCGCGTCGGCGGCCCAGGCAGCGCGCAGCCGGGTTGGTCACTCGCCGGCGCGTCGACGGTCCTGATGCTCGGGTTCTTCGTCGCGACGGGCACACTGGCGATCGTGGGCTCGATCGTCAGCCCCAGCTTGGACCTTGGCGCTCTCGGCACCGCATTGATGGGGGCGGACCCGACGCGGCCAGAGCGGCTGATCCTGGAGGTGCTCCCGACGCTGATTCCGACGCCAACCTGGCTCCAGACCGTGTGGTCGGTCCTCCAGGGGCCGATCCCGGTCCTGCGGGAGGTTGTGGTGCTGACAGTGGGCCTGGTCGTCTACCAGCACGCCATTGCCGCAGAGGCGGAGCGGCGCGCGGCCGGAGATGTGGCCGGGACCGACGCCCCGACGGGCTAAGCGCAATGCCGGTCACCTAAGCCGCGCAGCCCGAGCCGTTAGCCGTTAGCCGTCAGTGATTAGCTAAGTCGGAGGCGGCATGCGGGACTTCAGGGACCTCTTGGTGTGGCAGAAGGCGCACCGCCTCACCCTCGACGTGTACCGAGCCACGAAGAGCTTCCCGACCGAGGAGCGCTACGGCCTGACGGCGCAACTGCGTCGGTCCGTGGCGTCCGTGCCCACGAACATCGCGGAGGGTTGCGGTCGAGATGGCGAGCGCGACTTCGCCAGATTCCTATCGATCGCGGCTGGTTCTGCGTCCGAAGTGGAGTACCACCTGATGCTCGCCCGAGACCTCGAGTACCTGCCGACGCCGATGGTCGACCAGCTCCACGGCCTCGTCACGGAGGTCAAGAAGATGCTGGCGGCTCTCCATCGGAAGCTGACGGCTGAAGGCTAAAGGCTGACCGCTCGCCGCCAACGTCGCCCTAAGTGACCGGCATTGGGGCTAAGCCGGCCGATGCTCACGGATGTGCTGGCTCCGGCGCTGGCAGACCCTCAGGTCCTTCCCCCTCTGCATACCTAGAGCGTCGCGAGGAACGCCACGAGGTCGTCTTTCTCCGACTCGTTGAGCTGCCCGGTGGTGCCCATCTCGCCGTTGAGGGCGGCATCGACAACGTCACGGAGGTCACCCGCCGAGCCATTGTGGAGGTAGGGCGCGCTCGACGCGATGCCGACCAGCGACGGCGTGTTCACCTTGGTGAGCCCGTAGATGTCGTGGTGTTCGTTGTCGGTGTACAACGGCGCCGGGTGGCAGCTGGCGCAACCCACCGCCTCGCTCGCGAAGAGCAGCCGGCCGCGTTCCACGGCGGCGTCCATCACGCCCTTCTGGTGGACGTCGACTTCTGGAATCGAAAGGATGAAGGCCTGGATATCGAGCGCATCGGTAGCGGAGAGCTCGGTGCCGCCCATGCGCCCCTGGCTGGTCACGACGGCTTCGGCCGCCACGGTATCGACGCCTGCCGTCCAGGTGTAGGGTGCGGTTTCCGCGACCGCTGCGGCGAGCGTCGGCGTCTGCCGCACCGAGTCAGAGAAGGTCCAGGTCAGCCCGTCATTGCGGCCGTCGAAGTGGCAAGTGGAGCAGGACACGCCCGCCCCGTCTGCCGCCATCTTGTCGCTGACCGCCGAGAAGAAGAGCTTGCGGCCCGCCTCCACATCTGCGTCCAACGCGGTGGTGACGCCTGCGATGCTGTCGCCGCCGTCCATGACGTCGGACAGCTCGGCCTCGGAGCTGGCGAGCAGCACGTTGACGCGAGCGCGCCCGGTGTTGACGTCGAGCGCGCGCAGGGTGTGGTCGAGGAAGTTGTCGACATAGGCGAGGTCGTCGCTGACGAAGGCCACGCCCTGGGGACCGGCATCCATCGAAACGAAGACCGCCGCGCCCGTGGCGAACCCGTCGTCCCGTGGTGAGCTGCTGAACCCGCCGGTGTCCGAGCTCTCCGAATCCGAGTTCGCCGCCAACGTGCTGAGGGACAGGACGATAGCCGTCGCCGAGGACTCCATCGTCACCGCCACGAGATCGCCACGCGGCGGCATGCTGACGCTGGTCGGGTAGCTACGAACGATCTCCTCGTTGTCGCCCACGGCTGCGAAGCCGGCCAGGAAGACCGCGCGCGGGGTCTCCACGACGGCGCCGGACCCATCCAACTCGGCCACCATCACGCCGGGATTGAAGCGGCTGGTGACCACGGTGTTGGTGGAGGCGTAGCCGCTACCCGAGCTGCCCATCCCGGCATCGGCGGGGTCATCGGCCGGGGTCAGGTTGTCGACGAAAAGGCCGGGAACGGCAAGCGTGTCGCCGTCCGACGAGATCCAGAGGTCGCCGGTGAGGCGGCGCGTGAATCGATCCTCGCCGGAAGAGCCGGCGCCAACCGGCTCTGTGAGGGAGACCTCGGCCACGGTGCTGGCGTCAAGGTCCACGCGCACCAGCCCGCCACCCATGGCGCTGGCCACGAAGAGGGCCTTGCCCGAAGGGTGAAGCGCCAGCCAGCTCGGCTGACCGGAGACCGACCACCGACGCACCTCGGACAGCGTGCTGCCATCGAGTTCGACGACCGCATCCTCCTGCGAGAGTGCCACGTATATCCGGGTGCCGTCTTCACGGGCGACGACGCCGATCGGCTCGGCGCCGACATCGACCTTCTCCAAAAGCTTCAGCTCACCGGACTCGTCGGTCAGGACCGCGAGAGCGCGCTCACCTCGCACGGTCACGTAGATCTTGGAGCCGGCCCGCGTGACCCGCTCGGGAAGCGCACCGACCGACACCGACGTGGTGCGGCCTCCGTCAATATCGCGTCGCGACAGCGCGCCGCCGGCATTGTCCACGACCAGCAATGAGTGCAGGTCTGCACTCGCGATTACCGTCTGGGAACCGGTAGGGAAGGTCACCTCACTGAGCCCGGCGGAGCACGCGCACGCAAGAATCAGCGGGGAAAAAAGCAACGTCTGGCGCATTTGCACTCCTTCCGGCCCCCAACCACTATGCCACGGGACAGGGCGATCGGCACCGGCTAACGTAAAAACGTGACGCCACTCCTCCTGTGCCTCGCCCTGGCGTCGCTCGCCGAGGCCGACGATGGCGACGCGACCGCAGCGCCAGCCGCCATCCACCAGCCTGTCGTGCGCGACCCGCACGCCGATGAGGCGTACCTTCGCGCGCTGGCTGCCTGGCGGTCAGGCGACGCGCGCCTGGCGCTTCGCGAGGCCCGCCAGGCCACGGAGCTCGCGGGGGGCCGCCACGAGCCGGCGCAGCTGCTCACCGGGTACGCACTCTTGCGGACGGGCAGCCGTTTGGATGGGTTGGGTGTCCTCAAGGCCTTGGCGGAGGGTGCGACGCCCGCCGAAGACGACGCGGTGCGCCGTTCGGCCTGGGTGGCGTACCACCGCTACGCCGACCGCAACGAGCGCGGGCACGTTTCGATCTACGCGAGCCCCCAGGTCGCCGCCCGTTTTTCGGGAGATGCCCTCGTTCCCGGCGTCGGCTACTCGCTAGGAGTCGACGTACCGCTCTTGGGGCTTTTCGGCCCCGCCGTGGAGCTCTCTGGGTACGACACCTCTGCCGGCGACGCCGTCATCGAAGGACCGGTGCTCGATCTCCTCGGCAGCATGCACGTCCCCCTCGGCGGCGGCGCCTGGGCGCTGCGGTTCAAAGCCGGTCCGGCCCTGTGGTTCGCCCACGGAGCGCTCTACGGCGACAGGCTGGCGCCGACCTTGGGCTCGCGTACCATCCTTGGCTTCGACGCCCGTCCTTGGCCGGCGATGGGATTTTTCTTCGACATCGGCGGGTGGGCCTGGCCCGGACTCGCCGAAACACTGCCCTCCTGGATGTTCGCCTGGGACGTGCGGACCGGGATCGTTTTCTGGTTCACTCCGGACCCTGCCCCCAAGATCCGGCGATAAGTCGCAAAAAACCAAAACTGCTTGATCTGAACGGGCGGTGCCGGTAGAGTGCTTGTTACGCCTCTGTCGCCATGCGTGCTCCCCCCCGCCAGACCCCGCTTCGTGGCCGTCGACGCGGAAGCCAGGCCGTTGAGTTTGCGCTGGTTCTACCAGTGCTGATCACGATGCTTCTGGGGCTGGTGGACTTCGGTTGGTTCTTCCTCCGCCAGGCCCTGGTGGTCAACTCCGTGCGGGAATCGATGCGGTTCGGCGCGTTGCAGACCCCGGATGACGCGGATCCAGCGGGCGAATGTTCCCCCTGCACGGACGGCGCCGCGACCCAAATCGTCTCCGCGCTCGCCGCCTACGGAATCGTCGTGGACGCCAGCGAGGTCACGCCCACCATCCTCGCGGTCGATGGCACCTGCGCGATGGAACTTGACCCGACCATTCTCTTCGAGCCCATGACGGGCTTCGTGCCGACTCCCAACGCGTTTGACGTGGACGCCGTCGTTTACCTCCCGAACGTCGCCGGCTGCTGAACTCCGAAACCCGAGGTTTCTATGCTTCGCAAACTCCGGCGCGCGCACCGTCGCGGATCTTCGGCAGTCATCCTGGTGCTGTGCTTCATGGTCACCATGGCCTTCGTGGCGCTCGGCGTCGATTGGGGCGCCGTCGCCTCCACCCGCGCTGAGATGCAGATCGCGGCAGACGCGGCGGCGATGTCCGGCGCCAGCGCGCTCCCCATCGAAGTCGACGCCAAGTCGCGCGCCATCGCCTATGGCCAGATGGTGGCGATCCGCGGCGAAAGCCTGGTCCTCGCCGAAGAAGACATCGAGGTAGGCGATTGGGACCAGGGCACCGGCTCGTTCACCCCGGGGGCCGCGGACGACTCCGACGCCGTGCGGGTCACCGTGCGCTACACCCTCGACCTGCCGATCAGCGCGCTTTTCGGCTTCCCCAGCGTCGATCTGGTGGCAGTGTCCGGCGGGGGCGCGTCGATCACCGGCAAGGTGCCGGACCTGGTCATCGTACAAGACGTGACCACCTCGTTCACCGCCGAGATTGGCCAGGCGCGCGAGGCCGACATCGCGCTCATCGACTGTATCAACGCCAAAGCCGACCCAGCCTCGAAGTTGGGCATCGTCGCCTTCTCAGGCCTCGAAAAGAACCTTTTCTCGCCCACCGAACTCTTGACCTACGAGACCGGGTACGCCCAGATGATCTCGGTGGCCAACACCATCAATATCTGCGGGAACACCGGCATGCCCGCATGCACCAACACCAACATCGCCTTCGGCCTCCACATGGCCCGAGCCATCCTCGACCGCAGCACCTCTGAAGACGAGGTCGGGCGGGCGGCCTTGCTGGTGTCAGACGGCTCACCCACCTCCAGCGGCCAGTCGTGCCAAAAGACCGGGGGGCGGTACAAAACCCCGGCGGCGGCAAAGTGGTGCCCAATCTGGCTGAACACGCCCACCAACGCCCGGCTCAAGGCCGCCGCCCTGAGTGAGCGCGACCTGTTCGAGTCCAGCGAGTACGACCTCTACACGGCGTTCTACAACGAAACTGACGACCCGACGCAGAGCGCGTTCATGGAAGACCTCGCCGCCAACGAGGGCGTGTACCTCGAGTCGCCCAGCGCCGCCGAGATCGGGGACATGCTCCAGGCGATCTGCCACGTGTACACCAACTCCAAGGCCGGGCTGCTCTTCTAGCGCGGCGTGACGGCGGCCCGGGCGCCAGGCGCCCGTCACGTGTTCCGGCCGCACGCGGCCTCCACCCGTTCCCGCGTGGCCGTCAGGGGCAGGTCGTGTCGGTCGTGGCGGTGCAGCTACCGCCGGCGCAGCTGACGGTGTCGGTGAGGCTCGCCGCGTTGGGGTAGCAGTAGTAGTCCGACGCGGAGGGCAACTGCTGGATGTCGTAGGTGGCGTTGTCATCGGCGGTGGAGTCCTGGCCCCAGTCGCAGCCCACGGAGTCGACGGTACCCCGGCTGGTGGCACCGAGGTACCCGCCGCCACCGGTCGGGGCGGTGTTCGCGATCACCCCTGCCCCACCCAGCGTGGTCGCGGCGCAGCTGAGCTGCCCGTTGTTCTGTATCCAGAATCCCCCGCCCGACAACGACGCGGTGTTCTCAGCCACCAAGCTGTCGATGAGCTCGACCCACGACGCGCCGTAGATGGCGATCCCGCCCCCGAATCGAGTGTTGTTGTCGCGCACGACCGAATCGATCAGCGTGACCGTCGGCACGCTGGGAAGCGTGGTGTAGGTGGTCGAGCGGACCGCGGCGACCCCGCCGCCGGCGCTTCCCGAGGTGCCCAGGCCGTCAGCGATGGTGAGCCCCTGGATGGTCAGCGTGGCGTCCGTCACGGACACCACCGAGACATTCGGCCCCCCCGCCGAGCCCGCGGTCGTGAGCGTCGTGTAGTCGGCCCCGCTGAGGCCAACCACGGTAAGGTCCGAATTCACGTCCGAGAGCGCCACACGTGCGTACCACGTGCCGTCGCAAAGCTGGAGGACGCCCTCGCCGACGATGACATCGGCACTGGCGGCGTCCCCGATCACCACCGGCGTGGTCGCGGTGCCGGCGGCGAGATCCGCGGTGACGTCCGTGATGGCGCCACTATCGTCGAACCAGGTCGCCGTGCCGGCCTCGTCGGCGGTCGCGCCGTCACAGTCCTGGTCGATGTCGTCACAGAGTTCGGGCGCGGATGGGTACAGCGTCGCGTCAGTGTCGTCGCAATCGCCGCCAATCGCCACGGCATCCGCGGGCGCGTCGCATTGCGTCACCGCCGTGGCGTCGTCGCCGTAGCCGTCGCCGTCGCCGTCGGAGGTCCAGGCAGTCTCGCCCAGGGCGCCGGCTTCGTCGATGTCGCCGTCGCAATCGTCGTCGATGGTGTTGCAGCTTTCGGCGGCGGCGGGGCTCACGGCAGGGTTGGCGTCGTCGCAGTCGGTGTCGTCGGCGACCTGGTCGGCGGCGCCCTCGCAGGACAGATCGGCCGTGGCCGGGTCACCGTAGCCGTCGACGTCGGCGTCGGTGTACCAGGTGAGCGCATCGGTGGCGTCGGCCTCGTCGGTGTCGCCGTCGCAGTCGTCGTCCACTCCGTTGCAGCTCTCGTCGGCGTCGGGGCTCACCGCGGCCGTGGTGTCGTCGCAATCGTCACCACTCGCGACGGTGTCCGTCGGTTGGGCGCAGTTGGCTTGGACACTGCCGGGGTCTCCGTAGCCGTCGGCATCGGCGTCGCTGTACCAGAGGCCGGCGTCGGCCGAGGTCGTCGGGTCCACGTCGCCATCGCAGTCGTTGTCGAGGCCGTCGCACAGCTCCGGCGCGTCGGGGTTCACGGCGGCGTTGGTGTCGTCGCAATCGCGCCAGCTCTCGGCGTAACCGGCCGGCTCGTAGCAGGAGGAGATGAAGTCCGCGCTGTCGCCGTGCCCGTCGTCGTCCGCGTCGCGGTACCAGGGATAGGTGGTTGCGCCCTCGTCGGTCTCCCCGTCGCAGTCGTTGTCCTTGCCATCGCACTCGTCGAGGGCGATGGGATTGACCAGGGCGTTTTCGTCGTCACAGTCGTCCGCGTTGTTCACGTATCCGGGCGCCCCGAGGCATCCGGCGAGCGCCCGCGCGGAGTCCCCGTACCCATCGGCGTCGGCGTCGAGGAACCAATACGAAGAAGCGTCCTCGTCGATTGCGCCGTCACAGTCCTGATCGAGCCCGTCGCAGACCTCGGCCGCCCCCGGGAAAATCCCGGCGTCTTCATCGTTGCAGTCCGTGCCGCCGAAGCCCGACTTCGCGTCGCCATCACCGTCCTGATCGCCGTCGTTGCCATCGCAGTCCTGGTCGACGCCGTCGTACCAGATTTCAATCGCCGCCGGATGCACCTCGGGATTGGCGTCGTCACAGTCGCCACCCTCAACCGAGTAGGTGTCGCCGTCCTCATCGGTGGGGGCGGTGTCTCCGGTGTCGGCGCTGTCGCCCGTGTCGCCGGTCTCCCCACTGTCCCCGCTGTCCAGGCCGGTCGAGGTGTCGTCGCCCGTGTCGGCCCGCTCCTTCTTGCCATCACAAGCAAACAAGCCGAGGATCAACGACAGGATCAACGAACGAGCCATCTGAGCTCCAGCAACAAGGGGTAGGTGCGCGCCGGTTATACCCGGAAAACATGCCCGGTGACGACAACAACCTCAGCCCTCGCACGGTTCTGCAGTGGCTGCAAGAGCGGGGACACAGCGGGAGGGAAGCGCGCACGCTCCTTCAAACCGGCAAGGTGTGGCTCCAAGACGTGCCGGTGCTCGACGCCAGCCGCTCGGCCGAAGCCGGCCTGCGTGTCATGCCTGAACGCCCCAAGTTCGATGCGCGCCATGAGCCCGCGGTCGTGGCTCGTGACACACGCCTATGTGTCATCTATAAGCCCTCGGGCTTTTTGAGCGTCCCCGCGCCCGGCCGGCGCGAGCCAAGTGTCTTGCGGGCGGCAGAGCGGTGGTTCGGCCGCGCATTCGCCGTGCACCGCATCGACGAAGGCACCTCGGGGCTGCTGATGGTGGCGCTCGACGAAGCGACCCAACTTTTGCTAAAGGGAAGCTTTGAGGCTCATGATGTTGAGAGAAGCTACCTCGCTCTCGCCGCCGGGAACGTTCCCAACACCCCGAGCACCATTCGTTCGCACCTCGTGCGCGACCGGGGCGACGGCAAGCGCGGTTCGGTGGGGGCCGCCACCACAGACAGCAAGCTCGCCGTGACACATCTCAAATGTATCGGTCGATTTGGCGCAGGCTCGCTCGTCGAGGCGCGGCTCGAGACCGGGCGCACGCATCAGGTCCGCATCCACCTCGCTGAAAGCGGGCACCCCGTCCTCGGCGACGACCTCTACGGCACCGGCCGCAGTGCCAGCCGCCTCGCCCTTCACGCCCATATCCTCGGCTTTCGCCACCCCTGGACCGGCGTGATGCATCGATATGTATCACCCCTTCCCGATGATCTGGCTCGGCTTTTGGCCCGTGAGCCTCCGGGTGAGCCACGCCGCGGCTCAGGCCCGCGAGCGCGCCAACGGTGACCGCATCGGTCCCAGCGTAGCCGTGGCACGGGTGGCCACCGCCGCCGCGCGGGAGGCCACGTCGCTCCACTGCCGGGCCGCTGCCCGCTCACAAAGCCAGGTCAGCGCCGGGCGCAGGTCTGATCCCGCTCGCTGCTCGATTCCTCGTTCCCGCGCGACCGACCACCATGCTCGGCACCCGCGCTCGTCTCCGTCCTCCGCCGCGAGCCCGGCCCGGAGGAGACCCACGTGCAACCACAACGAATGGCGCGGACTGTCCCGGATCGCGACCTCGGCAGACTCCACCTCGGCCCGGACACGAGAGGTGTCGTTCCGCGCCAGAGCCAGGAACGCGAGCCGTACGCACGCCTGCGCCTTGGCCCCTGGGTTTCCCCGCTCCTCCGCAAAACGTGCCGCCCACCTTGCAATTTCATCCGCCGCATCCAGGTTTCCCGCTCGTTGTTCGAGCTCGGCCAGCATCAGTCGGCAGCGCAGCTGGAGCCGTGCGGCGCCGAGCGTTGCCGAGATTGCGGCCGCAGTTTCAAACTGCCGGCGCGCACGCTCCGTTTCCCCGCGGGCCATGTGCAGCATGCCCCAGGTGGTCGTCGCCTCAGCGATACGCCGGGTATCACCGCTGAGACGGCTCACCCGTTGTAGGCGGTCAACCTGCTTGTCGATGTGGTCGAGCTGGCCGGCTTCGAGCATCGCCTCGACCAGGCCGTTGAGCGCTTCGGCCTCCAGCCCGGGATCGCCTCGGTTCAGCCGCAACATCTCGCCCCAATGAGCCAACGCCCGCGCATGACGCCCCTCCACCCGCGCGAGGCGAGCCCGCTGCCCAGCCACATCCTGCAGCCCTGACCGATCCCGCAGCCCCTCGAAGGTCGCGTAGGCGGTGTCCAAGTCCTTGGTGGCGGTCTCGATGTCGCCGAGCTTTCGGGCCGTGCGCGCCCGGAGCACCCGCAGCCGCGCACGCGCCAGCCGGTCCCCCTCGATGGTGGCCAAGGCGTGGTCGATCAGCGAGAGGCCACGTTCCAACTGATGACTTTCGACCAATGCCTGGGCGTGTGCGCGGCGAGCCTCCAGCCGGGCGGTCGGCGACCCGGCCGCGTCCGCGGCCTCGATCGCGACCGCGGCCACCGGGATGGCGTCACGGGCTCGCCCCCCACGATTCATGCGAAAAACCGCCCGCAAAAGCGGCACGACCGCCGCGGTGGAATCGCCAGCGGAGTGCCGGTGCAGGCCCAGCGGCAAATCGACGTCCAGGCCTGACGTGGCCCCCAGTTCCTGCCAGGCGTCCGCGATGCGACGATGGACCTCTTGCGGTTTGGCCACCTGATCGAGCTGGGCGGTGGCCGCGCGGTGAACGTCCGAGGACTCGATCACCAACGAGCCGAGCTCCTCCGTCACCAGACCCGTCGCCAAGAGCGCGTCCACGCCAGCATCGTTGACCGCGCGCACCAGGGCCACTGGGGGGTCCGGGCCTGCAAAAAGGCAGACCGCGAGCGCCTCTCGCGCCGCACCGGGATCGGTGCTGTGCTCCAACGCCGCGTTGAGCCGCCGGATGACCAGCGCCTCGCGACTGGGAGGGAGGGCTTCCGCAGGGGTGATGTCTGGCCGCAGCGTGTACTGCCCACGGTCGTTGAGGACCAGAAGCTTTCGCGACGCCCACTCGCGCAGGAGCAGCCCGGCGCCCCGTGGATCGCCCTCGTACTCCATCGATACCAGCCGGGCGAGCTCCGGTTCCAGCGCCAGGGATTCTTGAACCACCTTGCGCGTCTCGGTGAGGTTGAGCTTGCGCAGCCCGATGCGCCGCGCCCCCCGCTCCTGCAGACTCTCGACCTTCCGCCGGAGCGCCGCATCTTCGGCGATGGCCTCCGCGCTGACCGTGCATACGGCCAAGACCGCCCGCTCGCCCACGGTACGATCCAAAAGGGCCTCGGCGATCGAGAGCCCATCCCCCGCGGCGTGGGCGTGATGCACGTCTTCGAGGATCAGGCACGAACCGCCCCGCCAGCTGCGCGCGTCGAGGTGCCGGTACAGGAAGGCCAGCGCGACCGCATCCGAGACCGGCGGCTCGCCTTCGCGCAAAAAACCACACCAGCGCGCCAGGACGCTGGCCTCCTCGTGGACGGCCGACGGCAGGAGCTTCCGATCTCGGGCGATCCAGTTCGCGAGCCGCCGTTCCGCGCCGTCGCGATTGTCGTTCCATGGGACGAGGATGTCGCGCACCGCGCCGCGGTACCCATCATCGACCGACGCGGGCGAGCGATATCGGAGCCGCACCACCTCCATCCAGCCGGTTTCTTCCAAGGCGAGGGAGATGGACCGGGTCAACCGCGATCGGCCGCTGCCGGCGTCGCCGACGATGAGCACGACGCGAGGCTCGCTCAGCGCAACCACCTCCCGTGCGGCGTCCCAGATGACCTTTCGCTCACCTTCGCGTCCGACCAGCGGCACTTCCCGAAGCGCGAAGATCGGCAATGACAGGCGCGACGCCGCTTCCCAACCGCGTTCCGGCGGCGGATTCGCCGAGATCGGGTCCGGGGCCACCCGATTCCAGCGCGGCGCGCCTTCGGGTCGCGGGCCCGCCGACTCCGGAGACGACAGCGGGTACTCTCCGGTTTCGAGAACCGGACCGGTCGATGCACCCGTGTTTTGGGAGGCGGGGATGGCCCGCACCCGTCCATGGAACGACAGGCCCTGCACCGCATCGCGGAGCGCCCGACGTACATCCGCCGCCCGGTCGAACCGCTGCCGCGGTTCGGGGTCCAAAAGCACGGCCACCAGCTCCGACAGCGCCGCCGGGACGTCGTCACTGACCGGTATCCGCAGCGCCGGAATCATCCTCGCTTCAAGCAGCTCCTGCCGGCCCTCCCCGAGGTGGGGTCGCTGCCCCGTCAGCGTCTCGTACAGCATCAGCCCGACGGCATAAAGGTCCGTCCACGGGCCCAGGTCGTGGGTGCGGCCAAG
This sequence comes from Deltaproteobacteria bacterium, assembly GCA_947445035.1. Taxonomy (GTDB): domain Bacteria; phylum Myxococcota_A; class UBA796; order UBA796; family SXON01; genus SXON01. Next base: position 231,030 of record CANFCK010000004.1, on the reverse strand, counting down.
GAGCTGCTCCGGCGCCATGTAGCCGGGGGTTCCGGAGATCACTTTCCGGTCACGATTGAGCTCCGCGAGCGCGTCGGCAACGCCTAGATCGGCCACCCAGGCGTGCACCTGCCCGTCGGTCCCAGCGTGCAGGAGGATGTTTCCCGGCTTGAGGTCCTGGTGCAACATGAGCCGGGCGTGGACCGCGGCCAGCGCGTCAAGCACCTCGTCCATCAAACGCAGAACCTCGGCCAACGGGGGGCGCACGCGCAGCAGCTCCCCAAGGTTGCCCCCCACGGCGTACCCGAGCGCGACCCATGGCTCGCCGCTGGGCAGCACCCCAGCATCCACCACGGGGATCACATGCGGGTGCACGATGCGGGCGCTGATGGCCACCTCCCGCGCGAACCGAGCGCGGAACCGACGATGCAACGCCAGGTTCGGCTTCACCACCTTGACCGCCACTTCCGTGTCCAGGAGGCGGTCTTCCGCATGGTAGACCACGCCCGTGGCCCCTTCGCCGAGCAGCCGGGTGGCGAGGTAGCGCTCGGGAAGTTGTGGTAAGATCAGCGGCGAACCTTGCATCTATCGCCGGTGGGGGGGGCGGAATCCGGTGACGAGCGGCTTTTCCCGCCGGGCCGGGTCCAGGCCCTGCCCGGCCTGCTTGCGCAGGTCGAGCTTCCCGGTGATGACCACCCGCTCGCCGCTGAGCCTAAGGATTTCCGCCGTCGAGCGGGTGTCCTTCCCCAGCCGGATCTCCTGGGTACCGACGAGGATCGAGACGTGCCCCAACTGCGGACCTCCCCCCTCGACGGGCCGGGGAACGTAGATGCCAACCAGCGTCACCTCGTCGCCGTCGTGCTCGGGCAGGTCGGCGGCTCGGGTGACCTCGACGATGGTCTTGTCGTTTTCTTTGGCCGCCGCGACGGCGTCCAAGTCCTCATCGTTCTTCCGCGCGTGATCTTCTGCCGACTTTTCGGTTGCGGCTTGGGTCTCGGCCTCACGCCCGAGCGCCGCTGCCTTCACCACATCGGCCTCGACATCCAACTTGCCTTCGACCTCGGCCTTTTTCCCTTTGGCCGCGACCACTTTTGCGTCCGCTTTTTCCTTGCCTACCGTGAGCTGTTCACTTTGCAGCGCCCGGCCGGTCAGCGCCCGGTCTGCGGCCTTGCCCTTCTCGGCGTCGCCTACGGCAGCCGCCCGCTCCTCAGCGCCCGGCTGAGCCCCCTTCTTGCCAGCTGCCAGCGGGGTCTTCGCGCCCTCAGTCGGAACTTTCGTGTCGCGACCCGTTGCCTTGACATTCGGCACTTCTTTCTTGGCTCGGGCCTCAAGAGCCACGACTTTGTCGTCGGCATCGATCGCCGCGACGCGCCGCTCGCCCGCCCGTCGCGTCAGCTGGCCAGCCTCGCCCGACCGATCGCCCGTGGCGCGCACCTTGGCGGTTTCCGCTTCGGCCTCGACGGCGCTGAGCTTCTTTTTTGCGGCTTCCTTCCGCGCGTCCGCCGAAACGACCTTCTCGTCTGCGGCGGCCTTGCCCTTCGCCGTCTTGCTCGTGACGGCGTCGGCCACGGCACCCTTCTTGCCCGCCTTCGCCTGCGCGCCCTGCGGCGCGCGCTCCTTCAGCGCCTTGAGCCTCGCCATCTTGGCGTCTTCCGCCTGGACCTTGGCGCGAGCGCTTTCGGTCTCTTTCTTTTTGCGTGCCGCGGCGCTGTCCAGGGCAGCCTTCGCCTTCTGGTCGGGTTCCGCGGTCCCCCCCGCGGCGTCCGGCCTTTTGCCGCGGGCCTTCCCGACGGCCAGTGCGTCTTTCCGGGCCTGCGCCTTGAGCTCTTCGGGGCTCATCCGCGCCGGGTCCTTGATCAACTCACGGAGCCCGCTGTTGCCCACGTTGTCTTGCATGTCGACCGTCGCGCCCTGCTGGAGCTTCACGCCAGCTTGAGGCACCGGTGCCTTGCCCGTAGTCGGCATCTGGCCGGCTGCCGGCGCCTTTTTCTTCTGGAGAAGCTGCTGTTCCTTCGCGTTCATGGGCCAACTCCGACCGTCTGACAAGGTAGCACGACGCGCACACCCTGATAGCTGGCCTGCTCCCCGAGTTTGCATGAACGTCGATGGCAAAGCCTTCCGGACCGTGTGGTGGGAAGCGAATCACGTCCGAATGATCGACCAGCCCCTCCTGCCGCACCAGTTCCGCATCGTGGACATGGCCACGATGCGCGACACCGCCGAGGCCATCCGCATCATGACCGTCCGCGGGGCCGGCGCCATCGGTGCGACAGGGGCGCTGGGCCTGGCGCAGGCCGCGGTTGAGGCCGACGACCGGGACTTCCACAGCTACGTGGGCGCGGCGGCGAACCTCCTACGGGGCACCCGCCCCACCGCCCAGAATCTTTTCGCCGGGGTGGACGCGGTGCTCAAGGCCATCGAGGCCGAGGGCTCCGACGTGGCCCGCGCCCGCGCCGCCGCCGTCGCCGCCGCCAACGCCTTCGCCGATGACGACGCCTCCTCCTGCCGCCGCATCGGCGAGCTTGGCGCCCCGCTCTTGGCCGAGCGTCCCCGCATGAGCACCCACTGCAACGCCGGCTGGCTCGCCTTCGTCGACTGGGGAAGCGCGCTGTCCCCGGTCTACGCGGCCCGTCGCGGTGGCATCGACGTCAGCGTGCTCGTGGACGAGACCCGCCCTCGGCAACAGGGCAGCCAGCTCACCGCGTGGGAGCTGGGCCAGGAGGGTGTGCCCCACCGGGTCATCGCCGACAACGCCACCGGGCACTTCATGGCCCGCGGCGAGGTCGACATCTGCATCGTCGGCAGCGATCGGATCGCCGCCAATGGGGATGTGGCCAACAAGATCGGGACGTACACAAGCGCTCTGGCAGCGGCCGCCAACGGCGTCCCGTTCTACGTGGCGGCGCCAACTACGACCATCGCGATGCACACCGCATCCGGGGCCGACATTCCCATCGAAGAGCGGGACGAGGACGAGGTGCTGTACGTCTGGGGCTGGTCCGACGAGGGCCGCTTCCTCCGTGTCCGCACTGCGCCTCACGGCAGCCGGGCGCGCAACCCCGCCTTCGACGTCACCCCGGCGGCGCTCATCGCCGGCATCATCACCGAACGAGGAATCGTCGCTGCTTCGCCCGAGGGAATCGCGTCGGTGGCGCGGTAACGGCTTAGCGATCGAACAGGGCGCCCAAAAGCCGCAAAAGTAGCCGCTGCGCGGTGGCGTCGGCGACGCTCCGGAGCGCCCGGTCTTCAGCCTCCTTCTGGTCGGGCGACTCGGCGCTCGCCGTGGCGGAAAAACCCTTGAGCGTCGCATCGCGCGCACGGATGCGCACTCGCGAAACCTCCAGAGTGGTCCGCACCACGACCAGCTGTCCCTGCGCTGAGCTGGCGCCGCCCTCCGGCCGGGCGTCCAAGCGCGCAAAGACGGTGCAGTCGGTGTCGGGCGAGCCGGGGTTCGCCCACTTCAACCCAGCATCCTCGATGTAGCGCCGGATGACCTCCTCGACCGCTGGTGCAACGGGGGCCTCCCACACGACGGTGACCGCCCGCACGGGGTCGACATAGGCCCGGCCTTCGTCGGTGCCCATCCAGCTCCGAAAGGTGCGCCGCACCACGTCAGAAGGGAAGTCGGCCGTCGACCATTCGGCCGCCACCTCCAGCACCCGGAGCGCCCAACGGTGGGGCTGGCTCTCCCGCAGCGATTCCGCCGCGACGCGCTCCACCCCGACGCTGATCTCTGCCCTCAGGCTCGTCTCCAAATCCGGGTACCCGAGCCGCGTGGCCTCGCCGAGGCACGCCTTCCACACCCCCTGCACCCGCGTGACGTCTCCCCCTTCCTCGGCCTCCGACGCCGCGAGCTTGCAAGCTTCGAGGTGGCGATCGGAGTCGCTCAGGGCGTCGAGCAGGCCGGCCTGCGCCAGCCCCCACAAAAAAGTAAGGATCATCCCGACACCTGTCGCCGCAGCTCGGCGGCCCGAAAGCGGAACCAGCCAAGGTACTGGTTGGCCCACCACCGGTCCATGGTAATGTCCACGAGCTCTCGCTTCAGCGCGGTCTGGTACAGTTCGTCCCCGTACTCGCGTCCGGTCAGCCAATCGCGGACAGAGAACCGATCGCCGTCGAACATCGCGTACTGGGCGTGCCCAAACGTCCAACTGCCGGTGTTGACGTAGCGGACACCCTCCACGTCAAGCACGCCCGGCATGTGGGCGTGACCACAGACGAGCGTGCTGGCACCGGCCTTTCGGGCGCCCTCGACCGCCGGCCACAACATCGACATCGGGTCCCCCGACTCGCTGCGCACCCAGTAGTTGATCCAGTCCTCCGTCGCCTTGCCGAAGCGCGCGAGGCCAATGCGGCGGAACAGTTTGTTTCGCGCCCGCACATACAGCCACAACTTGTGCATCGTCCAATAGACCACCCGGTTCGCCGGGGTGTAGAACTCGTGGAGCGGCATGCGGACCCAGCCGACCACATGCTCCAACGCGTGGTGGATCCGAGTCATAAACGCCGAGCTCCGCAACTCCGGCCCGATGAACGGGTCGAACTGGTGCCCGTGCTGGACGACGATGTCGCCGCCGATGCGCAAGGTACTGCACACGTCCCAGCGGAAGAGCTCATGGAACAAGGCGATGTCGACGTCGTGATTGCCGTAGATGTAGATGACGCCGGTCTTGTCGGCGAGCTCGGACAGGGCTCGCAAAAGTGGACCATGCGCCCGGAGCACATTGGTGAGGCTCCAGGCTTGGTGAAAATCGATGGCGTCGCCGACGATGACCAGCCGCGCTCCATCGTCACGCACCCGCGCAAGCAGGTCCAACAACGCCCTGTCCTTGCGCATGAAGATGTCACTGCGAGAACCGTCACCCAGATGCAGGTCGCTGATGAAGTACACCGGCCGGTCAGCGGCGATGCGCTTTTCGTGGCTCGCCTCGACGGGTTGGGACCAGGACCAGGACATCCTGGTGGAGCATAGCTTGATAGCAACCGCCCCATGAAACGACTCTTCCCCGCCCACGCAACCTTCATCGGGTCCTTTGTCAGCGATGTTCCCCGCGTCGCCCTTCCCGAAGTGGTGTTCGCCGGGCGCAGCAACGTCGGGAAGTCATCGGCGATCAACGTCATCGTCGGCCAGCAAATCGCCCGCACCAGCTCAACGCCAGGGCGCACCCAATCGGTCAACGTCATCGACCTCGGCACCGCCCGGCTCATCGACCTGCCCGGCTACGGGTACGCCAAGGTCAGCAAGGCCATGCGCGAGGAGTGGAAGAAGCTCATCGGCAGCTACTTGAGCGATCGCCCTGAAATCAAGCTAGTCGTGGCGCTCGTGGATGTCCGGCATCCCGCCCAGGACCTGGACAAGACGCTCCTGGCGCAGCTCGCGGAGTTGGGCTTCCCGGTGCTCGCCCTCGCCACGAAGATCGACGACCTGCCCCGGGCGCGCCGAGCCCCCACGGTCGCCGCGCTCGCCAAGGCCCTAGGGCTCCCGGAGGACGCGGTGATTCCGTTTTCGGCCACCGAAAAGATCGGCGTCGACGAGGCGCGCGAGGCGATCAGCTGGGCGCTGAAGGCCTAGAACTCGGTCCCGGGCACCACGACGATGATGTCGAGGGTGTCGAGCAGGATGCTCTGGTCGCCAAGCACGTTGAGCGTGAGGCGGAAGAGCTGATCTTCGGTCAGCGCGGCGACTCCGCCACGGAAGGTCAGCGTGAAGGTGAGGAGCTCGCCCTCGTCTTCGGCGCCGAGGCCTTCGTAGTACTCGGGCTCGATGCTCTGCACAAAGCCGTACACGTCGCCGCCGACCGAGAGATCGACACGCTCGAAGCGCACGCCGGACACCAGTTGGGTGATGGCGTTGACGATCGCGGTCCGGAAGGCAGCGCTGCTGCCCGACCAGGTCTCGACGACCGGCTCTTCAACGCCGTCACCGTCGAGGTCGGCGAGCGAACCGATCGAGGTCGCGAAGTCGACCATCTGCGGGTAGCCCGTGGTGCCATTGACGCTGACGCCGACAAAGTAGGCGCCGAGGTCGGTGAACGCCGTGACCGCATCGGACATGCCCGCGTCGATCGGGCAGCCGCCCGGCGTGCCGTTGTACATGCCGTTGCTGGACTCTGGATCGCGCAGGTAGTTGTCGCCCGCCAACACGATGACCGGGAGCGCGTACTCCCGGAAGCCCATGCCCCCGACCGCACCGCCATCCGGCGTCGTCGAGTCATACCATTCACCGCCGGTGCCGCCGAAGGGGTCGGTCGCGCTGGCGAGGAACGGGTACACATCCAACTGGGCGTCGTAGGAGCCGTCGCAGTCCTGGTCGTAGCCGGCGCCAGAGGCCGCCTGGTAGATCGCCTCGGTGCCCGACTCTGGGCCGTCGGCCCCGGAGTGCGTGGACAGTCCGGAGAAGCCCGTCTGCACCAACGTGGTGTCGGTGGTGACCTGCTGCCGGAGGTAGTAGGGCTTGTCGGAGCCCGGCGAACCCATGCTCCCATAGGGGTAGTCGTCGTGACCGGTGACCGCGTACCCGGCGTCGGGCAGGAGCGTCGCCATCTCGCCGACCATGGTGTTGAACTCGCTGGCGACCGCGCTGATGGTGCCGCCCATGGAGCAGGTCGTGTCGATGATGAAGCCGATATCGCCGCGGTCGATCGACAGCTCGAAGTCGAAGTCATGCTCGATCGTGGTGCGCTCGGGCACCTCCACATAAATGCCGTCGATCACGCTGTCCGCGTCGAGCGGGTCGGTGTCGGCGGTGACCTCGCCACCGTCGGAGTAGCCGTCGCCATCGGTGTCGGAGTCGTAGGGGTCGGTGCCGAGGATGAGCTCGTCGGTGTCGGTCAGCGCGTCGCCGTCGGAGTCGAGATCGGCGTAGTCGTACTTGCCGTCGTTGTCGGTGTCGCGGGGCTCGGTGCCCACGTTGCCGCCGGTGCCGCCTTCGTCCGAGTCGGAGATGCCGTCATTGTCGGAGTCGGTGTCGAGGTAGTCGGCCATTCCGTCCCCGTCGCTGTCGCGCGGGTCGCTGTTGAATTCGGTGGTGCCGCCTTCGTACTGGTCGCCGATCCCGTCGCCATCCGCATCGGCGTCCTGGTAGTTGGCCAGGCCGTCGCCGTCGGTGTCGGGAGCTTCACAGGCCCCGATCTCCTCGAGGTCAGAAATGCCGTCGCCATCGTTGTCGGCGTCGGCGTAGTCGCCCGTGCCGTCCCCATCGAGGTCCTGACCGGCATCGCCGCCGGATTCCTCGCCGTCCTTGATGCAGTTGTTGTCGGAATCTTCGTCGAGGAAGTCGGCCACGGCGTCGCCATCGCTGTCGATGGGCATGGTCTCGAGCTTGTTGTCGCCTGCTTCAGCCTTGTCGGTGAGATCGTCCCCGTCGGAGTCCTTGTCCTCCATGTTGGGCTTGTCGTCACCGTCGGCGTCCTCGGTGCCTTCGTGCACGTCGAGAATGCCGTCCTCATCGAAGTCGGCTTGTTCCACGACGAAAGCCTGATCGCCGGTGTCGGCGGAGTCCTTGTCGGCGGAGTCCTCTCCGCCCGGGCAGCCGAGCAGCAGCAGAACAATCGAGAGGGATAGCGGTCGGATCATTTCCATATCCAGAGGGGTGGCACAATAGCCCGGATCGGGCCCTTCCCACAAGTCCTCCGTCGCACTACGTCGCCGCGCCCCCGAGTGTGACGGCAGATGTCCTACCAACGCCCCGATCATTACGCGAAGAAGGCAAAGAGCGAGGGATTCGCGGCGCGCAGCGTCTACAAGCTCGAGGAGCTGGACCAGCGTTTTCGTTTGACGCGGCGTGACGCCGGGGCCGTCGATCTCGGGTGCTTTCCCGGAAGTTGGAGCCGATATCTGATTGATCGCGGCATGAAGGTCGTCGGCGTCGATCTCAAAGCACCCGCCTTCGGCGGCGGCACCTGGATCGCGCGTTCGGTGATGGAGGTCGAGGCCGCCGAGCTGCGGGCGGCGGTGGGGAAAGTGCCGCTTTTCGTCAGCGACATGGCTCCGAACACCAGCGGCGACCGCTTCACCGACCACATGCGACAGATTGGGCTTGCGACGCGGGCGCTGGACCTCGCCGCGGAGTGCCTTGTGCCGGGTGGCGCGTTCGTGTCCAAGGTCTTCGAAGGCGAGGATGCCCCGGACTACGTGCGCCGCATCGAGGGGCTATTCGGGGTGGTCAAGCGGGTAAAGCCGCAGGCCACGCGGGACCGGAGCGTGGAGTTCTTTGTGGTGGCGACGGCGTTTCGGGGGTGAGCGATGCTGTCGCGACACGTCCGCCGGATGTCTACCCCTCCTCCTCAGTCACCGATCCCTAGGCTCAGGCTACACTCCCCCGCCGAGAATTCAATGCCAACCAGGCTCCAGATCAGCTCTGCCATCGCGGGCGCCACCCTCGCGGTGACGCTCGCCGCGACCCTCGTTCCGGCCCGCTGGATCCCCGCTACCCGACGCGAGCCGCCCACGGCCGCGCCGACCGAAGTCATCCCCGACTCCATCCCCGAGAAGCGCGCCCGGTCGAAGTCGCGGAAGGCGTGGCGTGCGGCGATGCATCGCGCCGCGCCGGCCGTCGACTGGGAGCGCGTCGAGCGGAATAACGGTCGCGACCGCATCGCCCGTCGGAACCGCCTGCGTCAGGCGCCGCCGCCCGATGGCGCTCCAGATGACGGCGATCGTTGGACCGAGCGTGGCTCCGAAAACCAGGCCGGGCGGACGCATGTGAGCCGCTACGGCTCCGATGGGACCACGCTGTACGTGGGTGCGGCGGCCGGCGGAGTGTGGCGCCGCGAGGCTGACGGAGCCTGGACCCCGCTCGGCGACGGCCTCTTCGGCGGCGTGCACTGGCTGGAGATCTTCGCGCCGGAGGTCGTCGGAGCTCCCGACATCCTCCTGGCCGGGACCGACGGCGGCTACCTGCACCGCAGCGAGGATGACGGCCAGACCTGGTCGGAGGGCGCGGGGCTGGACTGGGCGTGGGCGCAGCGGCGTTTGGCGGTCTCCACCGATGGCGAAGAAACGTTGTACACCGTGCGCGGGAACAGCGACGGCTACGGGGCGTGGCGGTCGGAGGATCGGGGCCTCAACTGGACAAAGATCGCCGAGATCGGTGATTTCCTCGGTGATTTGTGGGTTTCCCGCACCGGTGACCCTGCGGTGTGGCTGGCGACAGACGACGCGCTGCTCCGGAGCCTGGACCGAGGGGACACCTGGGAGACAGTCGGGACCTGGCCCGAGGCCGATCAGGTTGATCTCGCTGCGAGCGAGACGTGGACGGGCTCGTCGGGGGTGCCGCGGTTCTGGATCGTGCGGAATGCGCATACGTTGCTGCGGTCCGATGATGGCGGCGTCACCTTCGCGAGCGTCGGCGAGCTCGACGACTACTGGGGCTCGCTGACCGCCAGCATCACCGATTCGGCGCTGATCACGTACGGCGGCGTCGAGCTCCACAAGAGCGCCGACGCGGGCGCCAGCTTCACGATCCAGAGCGGCTGGGCCGAGTACTACGACGATGTCGAGAACAAGCTCCACGCCGACATCATGGGCATCGATGTCATTCCCACTGCCGACGGTGGCGAAGGGTGGTTCATCAACACCGACGGCGGTACCTATCGGTCAGAGAACGCCCTCGGCAGCGTCTCGAATCAGGTGCTCCGCGGGTTGCGGGTGTCCCAATACTACGGCACCTTCACCTCGACGGTGGACCCCGCCCACATGGCCGCGGGCGCACAGGATCAGGGCTACCAGGTTTCGACCGGCCAGCAGGTCACGGGCCACCTCTACGACTTCGACCAGGTCCTCAGCGGCGACTACGCCCACCTCGTCTCGGGAGACGGAACGCACGAGCTGGTTTATTCGGTCTACCCTGGATTTCTGATGATCCAGGTCGGAGAGGATCGGCCCGACCTCACCTACGCCGACTTCCCCGAGAATGCGCGCGCATATGCTTGGCTCCCGACCCTGGCCGCAGATCCCGACGACCCCGAACGGGTGTACTTCGGCGGCGACCGCCTGTGGGTTTACGAGCGCGAAAGCCGCTGGGAATGGGCGCCATCGCTGTATAGCGACGAGGACTTCCAGGTCGACCGTGGAGAGTACGTCAGCGGTCTGGCCTTCTCACCACGCGATCACGACCGCGCCTACGCTGTGACCAACTCGGGGCGGTTCTACCGATCCGACGACCATGGCCTCACCTGGAGCGCAGGCGATCGTGGCCTCCCCGCTGGGCAATACTGGTCGGGGACGGCGATCGTCGCCTCGGCTTTGGACGTCGACACCGTGTACATCGGCGGCAGTGGGTATTCCAACGCGGCTGTGTGGGTGAGTCACGACGGCGGGGACCACTTCGACGCACTCAACGACGGGCTGCCGGAGACGCTGGTGTACTGCCTTGCCGAGGAGCCCACATCGGGGGTGCTCTTCGCGGGCACCGAGACGAGCGCCTGGCGATTGGACCCTGAAGTCGAGTCCTGGACCGACATCACCGGCACCGAGGCGCCCCTGGTCGTGTACTGGTCGGCGGAGATCGTCGCCGCGACCGGGACCGTGCGCTTCGGCACCTACGGCCGTGGCGTCTGGGACTACGCCTACGACACCAACCTGGACGGGTGCGTCGATGGGCTCGATCAGGATGGGGACGGCACGGCCTGTGAGGACGACTGCAACGACCAGATCGGGAGCATCGCCCCGGGACTGCCGGACCCGTGCGGCGATGGCGTCGACCAGGACTGCGACGGCGGCGATGTCAGCTGCCCGGAGGACACCGGGACCAACGGCGTCGTGACCAAGCCGCCGGTGACGCTCGGCGAGACGTGCAGGTGCGATTCCGGACGAGGGAGTGCGGGGTCGCTGGCGCTGGGGCTCATCCTGGTGGTCGTCAGAAGGCGAAAGAGAATACCGTGATGGGCCCACATGACGTCGCGACGCAAGCTGACCTATAGCGGCAAGAATGCGCCGAAGGCCAGTAGAATGGCCAGCGGCCAGCTCCACCAGGTGCTCCCCACAAAGCTGAGCGCCATCAGGGAAAAGCCGATGACCAGCGGCCTCGCCGCCTGCCGACGTTTGCCGATCTGGACGCACATCAGCCCGTAGCAGCCGAAGAGGATGCCGAAGGCCATCGACGCCGGAGATAGGTCCATCGTCAGAGCGTACCCCACTGCGCTCCGGGGGATGGCGAGAGCGGCGCCCGAGGCGCGTTATTCACGCGATTCGGGGCGCAGGCGGGGCGCCTGCGCCCCGCCTGCGGGAACGCCGCGCCAGGGGAAGGGGCTCGCCCCTTCCCCGTGTTTCTGGATAGGCGCGCCGCTTCAGGGGACGACGATGCGCGTGCTGCTCGCTTATTCGGGGGGACTCGACACCTCCTACCTGCTCTGTCGGCTTTGCCGTGAGGGACACGAGGTCATCGCCGTCAGCGTCGACACCGGCGGGTTCGACGCTGCCGAGCGTGACATGATCGCGACACGTGCGCGTGCGATGGGCGCCACGGAATACCGCTGCATCGACGCACGCGAGCGGGTATTCCGGCAACACATCGCCTGGTTGATCAAGGCCAACGTGCGGCGCGGCGGCGTGTACCCACTGTGCGTCGGCGCCGAGCGTGTGGTTCAGGCCCAGGTCGTCGCCGAAACGGCGAAGGAGCTGGGCGCAGATGCCGTCTGCCACGGCAGCACCGGCGCAGGAAACGACCAGATCCGCTTCGATGTCGCGATTCGAACGCTCTTGCCAGGGGCCCACATCCTCACGCCGATTCGAGACGAGGGAATCCTCCGCGAGACCAGCGCCGCCTACCTTGCAGAGGCGGGCTTCCCGATTTCGGCCGAACGACGTACCTATTCGGTGAACCAGGGGCTGTGGGGCGTCACCATCGGCGGGAAAGAGACCCACGACTCCTGGGCGTGGCTCCCAGATGCGGCGTGGCCGACCACCGCTGCGCCCGCTGCCGCTCCGGCCGGTGGCGAGGACGTGGTCGTGAGCTTTGATGCGGGTGACGTCGTAGGCGGGCTCGCCACCGTTGAGGCGCTCAACGCCCTCGGCGCGCGCCACGGTGTCGGCCGCGGCATGCACCTTGGCGACACGATCCTCGGGATCAAGGGCCGGGTCGCCTTCGAGGCGCCCGCCGCAGCGATCCTCCTCGATGCGCATCGTGAGCTGGAAAAGCTCGTGCTCACCCGGCTGCAGCTCACCCAGAAAGAGGTCCTCGGCGCCACCTACGGAGCCTGGCTCCACGAGGGGCTGTATTTCGACCCCGTCATGCGCGACGTCGAGGCCTTTTTAGCCTCATCCCAGACCCGTGTCACCGGCGATGTCCGAGTGCATGTCGAGCAGGGACGTGTCGAAGTGCACGGCGTGCGCTCGCCCTGGTCGCTGATGGACGCGCGCGTAGGCACCTACGGCGAGTCCAACCGTCTGTGGTCCAACGAGGACGCGCGCGGCTTCAGCAACGTGTACGGCTTGCAGGGCGTATTGGCCGAGCGCGCTCGCCTGCTCCGAGGGTAGGTCTGCCCAAGCATTCGCGCCGCCTCCACACTTCGCTGACACGCCGGGCCCACGACGCCTGCACAAATGTGGTACCCGTCCCCCCCGTGAACACCGACTCCACCTTGGCCCGGCCGGCCCGCTCCGCTCTTGATCGCTGGCTCGTCGGCCTGCTCAACGACCCCCGCGACCTGGAGTTCGCTCGATTGAGCCTTTCCTGTCTCGCCTTTCAGGTCCTCGCGATCGGCCTGTTCTTCTTGGACGAGCGGGTGTGGATGGCGGCGCCATTCTACTGGGCGGCGTGGGGTTTTGGCCTGGTGGATCGGTTCATCCTGATGCTGCACTGTACCAGCCACCGGGCCCTTTACCGCGACCGCCGGCTCAACCAAATCATCCCTTGGCTGATCGGCCCGTTCTTCGGGCAGACGCCGGAATCCTACTTCGCCCACCACATGGGCATGCACCATCCTGAGAACAATCTGGTCGACGACCTGTCCACGACCCTGCCCTACCAACGGGACAGTGTCCGAGGCTGGCTCCACTACTTCTTCTCGTTCTTGTTCGTCGGGCTGCCGCTCTTGGCCCACTACCACCGTCGCAAGGAAAATCGGAAGCTGCTCCAGCGGCTCCTCGTCGGCGAAGGAGCGTTTTGGTTGACGATCGCGCTTTTGTGCGTGGTGAATTGGCAGGCAACGCTCATCGTGTTCGTCGTCCCGGTGCTGACCATCCGGATGTTGATGATGGCTGGCAATTGGGGGCAACACGCATTTGTGGGCGCGGCCGACCCCGCCAACCCCTACCTCAACTCGATCACCTGTATCAACAGCAGGTACAACCGCCGTTGTTTCAATGACGGTTACCATATTCTCCACCACATCAAGCCCCGCACCCACTACACCGAGTACCCGGCGGAGTTCGAGGCGAATCGGGCCGAGTACGGGCGCCAGGACGCGATCGTGTTCGAAGGCATCGACTTTTTCCAGGTGTGGCTGTACTTGATGCTCGGTCGCTACACCTGGCTGGCCCGCCGCATGGTGCGACTGCCGGAAGCGCCCAATCGCTCCGAAGGCGAGGCCGTCGCCTTCCTGAAGTCCCGCCTCAACCCGATCGTCGCGTAGTCGGGCCATCGTGGGCTACGCTTCGGCCGTGCTGATCCTCCTGACCGCGTGCACCTCCCAGACCATCGTCACCGATGATTCAAACGGAGGCTCCGGGAAGGTCGATACTGCCGACACCGCAGACACGGGATCGCCCCCTCGCGACCTCGATGCCGACGGCTACCCCGCGGGCGAAGACTGTATGGATCTCAACGCCGATGTGCACCCCGGCGCCACCGAGGTGTTCAACGGCCTCGACGACGACTGCGACGGGATCTTCGACGCCGACGGGAGCTGGTCGGGGATGGCCGACGTGGAGGCGACAGCGGTCTACGAAGGTACGCCGTACGCCTACGCCTTGTTTTGCCCGGTGACAGGGGTGCGCACCACCCTTCAGTTCACCTGGACACTGGCGTGCACCCCGGATGCCGACGACGCCCTGGCCCAGCGGCTGCTTGGCGAGACGCTGAGCGCCACGCCGGTCAACGACGCGGTCGAGCAGGCTTCGTGGACGGGCGAGGTGCTCGTGGCTTCGACCAACGGCTGGGACACCGACGCCCAAGGCAGCGTGGCGTGGTCCACTCTTTCCGCCGCGTCCTTGGAGTTTTCGCTGTCGGCCGCGTCGCTTTCGCTGTCGGCCGAGGCATCGCTGACGAGGAAGTGATAGCCGCGCCGCCTCTCCCGGGTCGGCCTTGAAAGTCCTGCTCAACAAGATCGCGTCGGCCACGAGAAATTGCAAACTTGCGCGCGAGGTCACGCTCAGCGTCACCGTCGCCGCGGAAGAAGGCAGCGTGGTGGCCGTGCGGGCACTCGACCGGAAGAACGTCTACAACGAACTCGAAGACGTTCACGGCCGCATGGCGACCGTCAACGAGGGCGACATCATCGCCGGCGTGCTCGGCGAGCGGCGCGCGCTCCACGGCTATATCGGTGTTGTTCCCAAGGAAGTGAAGGTCGGGGACATCCTGCACCTGTTGAATCTCGGCGGGGTGGTCGGGTTGTGCACCAGCTTCAATCCTGACGTCGGGCCTGCATGTAGGGTGGAGGTGCTCGGCCAGGTGCTCACGTTCCCGCACCTTGGCGAGCGGCGAGGCGTGCCCGCGAGCATCAAGTCGAACGCGCTGCCAAGCGCCGATCACGTCGATCGCAGCGTTCCCATCGTCGCGATCAGCGGCACGTGCATGAACGCCGGAAAGACCTTCGCCGCGTGCGAGATCATCCGCGGCCTCACCCGCCGAGGGCTCCGTGTCGGTGCGGCGAAGCTCACCGGCGTGTCGCTGCGTCGCGACACGCTGAAGATGGAGGACGTGGGCGCGGTGCGGGCGCTGTCGTTCAACGACGCGGGGATCGTGTCCACGCGGCGGCAGACCTCGCTTCCGGTGGCCCGCGGCCTGGTCAAAGCGCTCAACGAGGTCGTACACGGGCTCAGCGTCGACGTCATCATCGTGGAGCTGGGCGACGGGGTGATGGGGGAGTACGGCGTCGAAGAGATCCTGCGGGCAAAAGACCTGATGGCCCTCACCAAAGTCCACGTGCTCTGCGCCAACGATCCGGTCGGCGCTTGGGGCGCGGCGAAGTACTTCCGCGACGATCTGGGGCTGGCGATTTCGGTGATCTCGGGGCCGCAGACCGACAACGCGGTCGGGCGGATCTTCGTCGAGGAGACCCTGGGACTACCGGCGATCAACGCCCGCTCTCAGGGGGACGCCCTCGCGGCGAAAGTCGCAGAACTCATCGGAGCGGGCCTCCGTGCGTGACAAGCTGCGGGTCGCCGTCGTGGGGGCCTCCGGCTACACCGGTGCCGAAACGTTGCGTTGGCTCTTGGGCCACCCCGCGGTGGAGGTCGTGGGCGCGACCGCCCACAAACACGCTGGCAAGCCACTCGCAGCGCTGTGGCCGCAGTTCTACGGGCAGTCGGTGGTCCTCCAAGCAGAGCCGCCCGAGGCCGACGCCTACTTCTTGTGCCTCCCCCACGGCGAGGCCGCCAAGCTGGCCCCTTCGCTCAGTGCGGAGTTGATCATCGACCTGAGCGGCGACCACCGCCTTCCACCGGCGCAGCACCTCGCCAACTACGGCTTCGTCCGAGATGGTGAGCCTTGGCTCTACGGGCTCCCTGAACTCGGTCCGGAGCGCCTCCTCGGCGCCGCCCGCATCGCGAATCCGGGGTGTTTTGCCACCGCGCTCGCGCTGGCCCTGCTTCCGCTCTCCGGAAAAATCAGCGGTCGTGTCGCAGCCGTCGGCATCACCGGCAGCACCGGCAGCGGAGCCACACCCGGCGACACCACCCACCACCCGCTTCGTGCCGAGAATCTCCGGGCCTACAAGGTCCTGGGCCACCAGCACGTCCCCGAAGTCGAAAACGCGGTCGGCGACATCAAGCTCGACTTCGTCCCGATGTCCGGCCCCTTTCGTCGCGGCATCCTGGTGACGATGACCCTGCCCGCCGTGCCGCGCCGGATTTGGGACTCCTCTTACCAACACAACCCCCTGGTTCGCGTGATCGACCGGCCTCCCGAGCTGCTTCACGTGCTCGGAAGCCCGCGCGCCGACATCGGCGTGATCGAGGGCGACGGCGTCACTGTCGTGCAGTGCGCCATCGACAACCTCTGCCGAGGCGCCGCCACCCAAGCCGTCGCGAACCTGAACTTGCGGATGGGCTGGCGCATGGACCTCGGCCTGGACCGCATCGGAGCAGTGCCATGAGCGTGACCCTCGACGAACTGGTTGGCGAGCCGGGCTCCGAAGCGGACTGGCAGCTCGCCACCTACGACAAGCTCCCGTTGCATGTGGTCAAGGGCGAGGGCAGCCGGGTCCAGACCGCGGACGGACGCTGGTACTGGGACTTCTACGGCGGCCACGCCGTAGCGCTCATCGGGCATAGTCACCCCACCTGGCGGCGCATCGTGGCCGAACAGGCCGAGCGGCTCGTGTTCTACAGCAACGTCGTCCACTGTCCGATCCGCACGGCGGCCTGTCGCGCGCTGGTCGAATTCGCGCCGGAGAACCTGAGCCGCGTTTTCCTGAGCAACTCTGGCGCCGAAGCCAACGAGACCGCACTGAAGTTGGCCCGCCATCACACCGGTCGCACCGAGGTCGTCGCCTTCGAGGGGTCGTTCCACGGGCGCACCCTCGGCGCGCTCGCCGTCACCCACAGCGAGAAGTACCGCCGCTACGCGCTCCCCGAGTACGGCCACACCCGCTTTGTGCCCTTCGGCGAGGTGCCGCGCCTCGATGAGCGCGTCGCGGCCGTGATCCTGGAGCCGATTCAGTCCCTGGCCGGCATGCGCACCGCGACGCGGGAATTCCTCCATGGGCTGCGTGCTGAGTGCGACCGGTCGGGTGCGCTGTTGATCCTGGACGAGGTCCAGACCGCCTGGGGACGGCTGGGCGCCAACTTCGCCGCGGATTTCTACGACGTGCGCGCTGATCTCGTTACCAGCGCGAAGAGCGCGGCGGGCGGCTTCCCAGTGGGAGTGACGCTGGTTGCTGACGCCATCGCACGCGCCGTAAAAGCAGGCGACCAGGGCACGACCTTTGGCGCCGGTCCCCTCGCCTGTGCCGCGCTGCTGGCCACCCAGCACGTCATCGCATCCGAGGGTCTCGTGGCGCGCGCACGCGAGCTGGAAACGCGTGTTCGAGCGGCGTTCCCTGGCGAGGTCCGTGGCCACGGCGGCCTGCTCGGGCTGGTCTTTCCCGACGCCGTCAAACCCCGGGTCGCGGCGCTTCGTGAGCTGGGCTTCATCGTCGGCGGCAGTGACGTTCCCACGGTCATGCGGCTGATGCCCCCCTTGAACCTTCCCTTCGAGGCGATCGATGCGCTCGCCTCCGCCATTCGGAGCCTGCCATGACGCCCACCCTCGAAACCCGCCTTTACGAAGCCGTCGCCCGCGTCCGCACGCACTGGCGCGGCAGTCGGCTCATCGACGGCCTCGAACCAGGGGTTGACGGCACCCGCGCGCTTTTGGACGTCGCGCGGATCTATCGCGCCAATCGCCTCGAGATCGGCCGGATGCGGCCTCTGCTTGGTCGCGCGGTCGCCGGGCTTTTCTTCGATCCTTCGCTGCGCACCCACACCTCGATGGAAGTGGCGACGGGCCGCTGCGGCGGCCATTTCGTCTACCTTCAAGGGGGCGAGGCCACCTGGAAGATGGAGTTCGACGAAGGGGTCGTGATGAACGGAAACACTGCGGAGCACGTCAAGGAAGCGGCACCGGTGCTTTCATCGTACGCCGATGTCTTGGCGGTCCGAGCGTTTCCACGGACGCACAACCGGGACGAAACGGTGATTCGTGCCTTCTCCCGCTACGCCGGCGCGCCCCTCATCAACCTGGAGTCCGCGCTCGCCCATCCGTGCCAGGGCCTCGCTGATCAGCTCACCATGGCCGATCTCGGCGGAGGCAACAGTTTCCAGGGCAAAAAGATCTGTTTGACATGGGCGCCCCACCCCAAGCCGCTGCCGCAAGCAGTGCCGCTCTCCGTGGTCCGGGCGGCCATTCTGGGCGGAGCAGATCTGCACGTCGCGGCCCCCGTGGGCTTTGATCTCGACGCCGAGGAGATGGACCGGGTCGCTGGCTTCGCCGCCGACACCGGCGCGAAGTTGACGCTGACCCGGAATCAAGCCGAAGCGACCAAGGGAGCCCTGGTCGTCTACGCCAAGGGTTGGGCGGCCGAGGACCGCGACGCCCATGCCGCCCTTGCGGCCGAGCACGGAAATTGGACCGTGGGCGACGAAGCGATGCGCACCGCAACGGCCTTTCTGCACTGCCTGCCCGTCCGGCGGAACGTCATCGTGACCGATTCCGTGTTGGATGGCCCCAAGTCTCGCGTGATCCCGCAGGCCGCGAATCGTGAGCCGGTGCAGGCCGCCGTTCTACTCAGCTGGCTGCTGTAAGCCCAGCACGGCTCAGGCTCCGTCGCCACCGTCGTCGTCTGACTCATCGACAGCATCACCCTCGGCACCGTCGGTGGACGCGCCGTCCAGTCGCTGCAACTTCCGCTGGAGCGTGCGCCGGTGCAGCCCCAACCGGCGCGCGGCGTGCGAGATGTTGCCGTCCGTGCCCTCAAGCGCCTTGCGAATGTGTTCGCGCTCGAGGTCTTCGAGTTGGGTGGCGGGCGTGGGGGACGCGAACGCCTTGGTGAGCGCCGCGACGATGACCTCCGGGCTGGTCGGCTTGGTGAATACGTCGACCGCACCGCACTTGACGGCCTCCACGGCCACCGGGATCGACCCAAAACCGGTCAGCACCAGGATCCGACACGCCGGCGCCCGCACGCTGAGCATCCGGACGACTGCGAGCCCATCTCCATCCCCGAGCCTCAGATCGATGACGGCGCCGGCCGGCAGGCGATTGCGCATGCTGGCGCTGGCCTGGGCCACGCCAGAGGCCGAGAGCACCGCGAAGCCCGCTCGCCGAAGCGTGCGCGCGAGGGCCTCCCGATGGACCTCGTCATCCTCCACCACCAGAATCGTATCCATCCAAGCTCCGCGCGGTCGTGAGTGTCGCCAGCCGGACGGTAGCCCGCCCCCCGCCCCCCGGGCGACGCGTCAACGTAATATCTCCTCCCCATCGCCGCGCGAACCCGCGTGCGACAAACAGTCCGAGACCGCGACCTTCGGGGCCACCATCGTGCCATCGGGTAAAAAATGGTTCGCACGCCTGGTTGACCACGTTCGGGGTCGGCCCCGACCCGGAATCATCCAACTCGATGACCACGGTGCTCAAAGCCAGGCGTCCGCGAAGAGAGAGCGGACCGCCGGCCCGCAAGGCATTGTCGAGGAGCGTCCAGAAAGAGCCGCGCCAGGTGTCGGGGTCCCCCAGGACACTCGCGGCATAAAGCTCGGGCGCGAGGTCGAGGGCGACGGTGTGCCGATTGATGCCGGCGGCCTGCCAGTCGCGAAGCCAGCCTTCAAGCTCGCGCCCAAATCCATCGACCTCGTCGGAGACGGTCTTCGAGGTGCTGCCGCGGATGCGGTCCAGGATCTCGCGGCAACGACCGACCTGGCCACGAATCGTGCGCAAGAGCCCGGGTGCCTCCGCCGGTTCCGCCTGCGCCTCGCCCGCCAGCAGGTCGATGGACGACAACGGCGTACCCAGCTCGTGCGCGATTCCCGCCGCCATCGTGCCGAGCGCGATGAGGCGCTCATCGCGATGTTTGTCGTCTAGCGCGCGCTGCATCCGCTCCTCGCGGTCCCGCAGCGCGCCGCGTATCCCGCTCCCAGTTGCCGTCATCGCGATCGCGGAAACGTCAAAGCCCAGAACGGCGGATAGCCGACGAGACGCCAGTTCCGCGTGAAAGAGGCCGTCGTCGGCCAGGAGCCTAGGACCAACATAGACCATGCCGTTGTGGAGCAGGATCACCGCCGTGCATGCCACCCAGGCGCGGGGCGTCGGAAGAACCAGCGCGCACGGGATCACGAGCTGCAAGAGGAGGGTGAGCGCGGGGTGATCCCCGGCACGGAATAGAACGCAGGCGAGCGCGACGGCCGCGAGCGCCGAGCCGGCCGCGACATCGACGAGGCGCCAGCTGGCCGGCCGCCGGCGCAACCACACCGTTTCGCCGAGCTCGACGAGGACGAAAGCACCCAAAAGCGCCGTCGACAGGCCCCACCGAGGACCCACACCCCACAACGCGCCCGAGGACGCGCTGACCAGCACAAGACCGCCGGCTGCCCGCCGGTACCAACGAAACCAGCTCAGCGCGTTGGCGGGGTCCTGGTTGTGGGCGAGCACCCGCCTCCCTCACCCATCCGCCGGGGCCGCGCAATTCGAGTTAGCTCCGCGCCCATGGAACGCCTTCTCTCTCTGCGCGACGCCCACCCCTACTTACGCCTGTTCCGCGGCCGTACTTTCGTGATCAAGCTCTCGGGCGCGGTCCTCGCCAGCGCGGCGGCTCGGGACGCCCTTTGTGAAGACATTGCGCTTTTACACCACGTCGGCATCCGCCTGGCGTTGGTCCATGGCGGGGGCCCGCAGCTCGACGCAGCGTGCGCCACCATGGGCATCCCCCGCGAGGTCGTCGCAGGCCGCCGCGTCACCGACGCGCGCACGCTCGAACTGGCGCGCATGATCTTCCGCGGGCAGCTCAACAGCGAGCTGGTAGGGGCGCTCGCCGCGCACGGCGTCAAGGCGGTCGGGCTCTCGGGTGGCGATGGCATGAGCGTGACTGGGATCCGACGCCCCGCGCGCACCGTTCGCGATCCCTCGACCGGGGCCGAGCAGTCCGTCGACTTCGGCCACGTGGGCGACATCACCGCGGTGGACGAAACGCTCCCGCGGCTCTTGCTCGACGCGGGTATCGTGCCGGTCTACTGCTCGCTCATCGCCGACGCGGCGGGGAACCTGCTCAACACCAACGCGGACACCATCGCCTCCCGCCTGGCCATCGCGGTGAAGGCCGAAAAGCTCATCGTGTGCACGTCCGTGCCCGGCTTGCTGGAGGATCGTGACGATCCACGGCGGCTGGTCTCTTTCGGAGATCTCGGCACCGTGGAAGAGCTCATCCGCCAGGGCGTTGTCTCCGGTGGCATGCTCCCCAAGCTCGCGGCGGTAAAAGACGCGCTGCTGGGCGGCGTTCCGCGGGTGCACCTGATCGACGGGACGAGGGAACAGGCGTTGCTCCTGGAAGTCTTCACCAATGAAGGCTGCGGAACCATGCTCGTGGCCCGCCAGAGCGACGAGCCCGCCTGATGCGGCTGTGGGACAAGGGTGGGGACCTCGACAGCGCGGTGGCGGCGTTCACCGTCGGGGATGACCCGGTGGTTGATTTGGCCTGGGCGGCCCACGACGTCGTCGGCAGCGCCGCGCACACGCATGTCCTCGAACGAGCGGGACTGCTCACGACAAACGAAGGGGCGGTGCTCCGAAAGGGCCTCCTCACTCTGCTCGCGGAGATCGAGCGCGCCGAGTTCCGCATCGATCCTGCCGAAGAAGATGTCCACACCGCGATCGAGGCGCGGCTGACGGCGCGGTTGGGTCCGGTCGCCGGCAAGCTCCACACCGGACGCAGTCGCAACGACCAGGTGCTCACAGCGCTGCGCCTGTGGATGCTCGACGAGCTTGACCAGACGGAACGAGAGTGGCGGGCGCTCGCCGATGCATGGCTGGGATTCGCGGCGCTGCATCGCGACCTTCCGATGACCGGCTACACCCATTTGCAGCCGGCGATGCCCTCGTCCTACGGGCTCTGGGCGGGCGGCTACTGTGCGGCGCTGGTCGACAGCGTCCCACTTTTGACCGCTGCTCGTGCACTAGCCGATCGAAGCCCGCTCGGCTCGGCCGCCGGGTACGGAAGCCCGCTGCCGCTCGACCGCGTATTCTCCGCTCAAATTCTTGGGTTTTCCGCCGTCGAGGACCCCGTCACCACGCCCCAACTGACCCGCGGCATCGTGGAGTCCGCCGCCTTGGGCGCGCTCGGCGCCGCGACGGGGCTCGTCGGCCGATGGGCCTGGGACCTTGTCATCTTCTCGTCGAGCGAATTCGCCTCGGTCCGACTGCCGGCGGCGTTCACCACGGGAAGCTCGATCATGCCGCAGAAGCGGAATCCGGACGTGGCGGAGCTGCTCCGGGCGTCGGCAGTCGGCGTGCGCGCCGCCCGCCGAGAGATCGAAGACGTCGTCGCCCTGCCCGGAGGCTATCAGCGCGATGTGCAGCTCACGAAGGGCCCCCTGCTGCGGGGGGTCCGCCAAGGCCGAGCAGCGCTGCGCATCGCGGCGCACCTTGCCGCAGCCATCGAAGCGACACCGCGCCCGCTCGACCCGGCATTGTACGCCGCGGCGGAGGCGTACCGACGGGACAAGCCCTTCCGTGAAGCCTATCGAGACGTGGCCGCAGAGCTGGCCGCTGGTACGTTCGCCGCTGAGCCCACGCCGCCGCCAATGTGGAACCTCGAGGCCCTCCGCGCTCGACTCCCGAGCGAGCCGCGCGTGGATCGGTGGCCGGCGTGGAAGGCCTTGCTCTCGAGCTGAGGCCTCATCCCCTGTCAGGGCGGCGGCTCGACGTACTCCAGAACCCCGTCGGAGCGCACAAGGTACAGCATCCTCTCCCCCAGCCAGCCGCCCGGGCCCCACGCGCTGTCGGTCACGGGGCCGACCCACTCCGCGATCGAGACCAACGCGCCCGCTTCGACCCGGTAGAGCGCCGGTTCTGGCGTGCCGGCCACCAGGTAGGTGCGCTCCAACCGGTCGCAAGTGAGCGACCGCGGCGCCTTGAGACCGGTGAGCACGACGTCCTCGTTGGTGCGAAGGCTGCCGGCCGCGTCGATCCATACGGTCCCGGCGCTGGTGCGGATGGACAGAATGGCATCGGGACGAACCGCCACTCGGCGTGCAGGGTAGGCCGAGATCAACGTTTGTTTGCCGGCACCATCCACCTGCACCGGACCCGCCGTCGTCGTCACCACCAGGGTGTGCGGAACCGCGCCCCAATCGAGCTGGCTCGCGCCGGTCAAGCCGGTGGTCAACACGTACGGGCCATCGAGTTCCCGCGAGGCACATCCCGCCAGGAGCAGCGCAGCCGCGAGGGTCAGGGCCGGACCACAGCGGCAATGCGCGCCGCCAGATCGGGAATGTCGGCCTCGTCGATGGAACAGAACGCCACACGGAGCGCGTTGGTCGAGGGCACCGCGATCACCCCCGTCGACTGCTCGTGGATGAGCCGCACGCGCAGCCGGTCGGCGTCCTGATCGGGGCGAAGCTGAATCAGCGCGAAGCAGCCGCTGTTGAACGGGAGCGCATCGAGTCCCTCTCGTTCGAGGGCGCTGCTGAGCGCATGGTAGCGCCGTCGTAGCACGCCGAGCACTTTCTCCTGTTGCGACGAAAGGTTGGGGTCACCGAGCGCCGCCAAAACCGCGGCCTGCGCGGGCGCATTGACGCTTGAGACCGTACCCCGAAGGATCGCGGCCGCCTTGTCCATCAGCGCCTCGCCCGCGGGGCCATCGACGCCGAAGGTGAGAAAGCCAACCCGACCACCGAAGAAGACCAGCTCCTTGGTGGCCCCGTCCACCTTGCAGACCAGGAGCCGCTCGCGGTCGGCGCGCGCGGCGAGGGCCCCGAACAAGGAGCGACCGTAACAGTCGGGTTCGAAATACAGGCCGGCGTAGGCGTCGTCACAGATGACCGCGAGGGGGTGCGGGTGGGCGAGGATGCGCTCGATGAGCGCCTCGGCTTCGCGCACGGTGACGGTGTAGCCGGTGGGGTTGTTGGGGAAGTTGAGCAGGAGAGATGCGGGCCCGGCCAGCTCGTCGAGCCTTCGCCCAAGCCCTGCGAGGTTGAAGCCGCGGGACTGGTTGAAGAATGGAAAGCTGCGAAGTTCCGCACCCGTCCGCATCGTCCAAATGGTGCTGTAGTTGTCCCAGAACGGGTCCGCCAGGACCAGCGGATGCTCGGGGCAGGAGAAGAGATCGGCGAGGATCGACAGGCCGTGCGACATGCCGCTGGTGACGATCGGCAGGCTGCAACCTGGCACGTCGATGCGCTGACGCCACGCTTCGCGCAAGGGGCGAAGGCCCGCCGTCGGGGCGTACAGGAAGGCCGCGCGCCGGTCGAGACCCGCGAAGTGATCCGCAACCGCCGGCACGGTGAGCGGCACGCCGTCGCCTGAGGTGATCTGCCCGATGCTCGCTTGCCGAATGCAGCCGGCAGCCTGCGCACTTTGTTGGGGGATGCCCAACGGCACCTCAGCCCGACGCCCCAGTGGCGACAACAACCTCGCCGCCGCGGGATGCTCGGCTACCAGAACGGGCAGGCTGTTGGACATCGATGCCGCCCGACGTATCGCGATGGGGGTAAGACTGCGCAGATGCGCCAGCTCACGCCCTCCGTTGCCGACTACCTCATTCCTCGTGAGCCGTTCTATCGGCCGGTCGCCGACGAGGTCAGCCTGTTCCAGCACGCTTGGAACGCCCAGCTCCCGGTGCTGCTGAAGGGGCCGACCGGCTGCGGCAAGACGCGTTTCGTTTCCCACATGGCCTGGAAGCTCGGGCGCCCGTTGGTCACCGTCGCCTGCCACGAAGACCTGAGCGCCTCCGATCTACTAGGCCGCTACCTGCTTTCAGGAGATGAGACCGTGTGGGTGGACGGTCCGCTTACCAGCGCGGTACGCCATGGCGCCATCGTGTATTTGGACGAGGTCGTGGAGGCGCGAAAAGACACCTTGGTGGTGATTCACCCGCTGACCGACGACCGTCGAGTTTTGCCGATCGACCGCCTCGCCACCGTGCTGTCGGCGCCGCCCGAGTTCATGATGGTCGTCAGCTACAACCCCGGGTATCAATCGGTCATCAAGGAGCTGAAGCCCTCAACCCGGCAGCGCTTCGTATCGCTTGAGTTCCGTTACCCCCCGCCGGATCTCGAGCGTGACATCGTTGTCGCCGAAGCGAAGCTCGACGTCGATCGGGCAGCGCGGTTGGTCAAGGTCGGCGAAAAGATCCGCAATCTGACCGACCGCGGTCTTGAAGAGGGCGTGAGCACGCGACTGTTGGTCTACTGTGGAAAACTCCTTGCGCAGGGGGTCGAAGCGCGCTCAGCCTGCCGGGCGGCCTTCACCCGCACCCTCACCGACGATCGTGATCTGGGCCGAACCATCGACGAGATCGTCGCGGACTACTTCTGAGCACGCTGCGCGAGCGTATCCGTCGGGCAGGCAGCCGCCTTGTTCGTGACGGCGAGGTGCCCCCGTGGGCGCGCGATGTCGCCCCTGCCCTAAGCCTGTTGCGCGCCGACGCCGCCGCACTGCGTGCCTGGTTCCGGTACCGCGCGGCGATCCGCGATGGCATCGGCGAGGCCGAGGCCGAAGCCTACGGCCGCCTCGTGGCCAAGGTGGCGCGTCACGACGGGGAGCTCGCGCGCATCGTTGCCGTCACCATCCCCGACCACCTGGCGCGCGTGCCGGCCGGCCGGCGTTCGGTGTACTTCAGCCTGTTGGAGGAGATCGGCGCCACCCGCCCGGAGGCGCTGAGCCTCCTCGCGCGCACCCTCCCGGACCTGGTGGACGCGCTTGACGATGAGGCGCTTCGTAGTTTCGTTCGGCAGGGTGTGCTCCTGCACGAAGAGAGCCACCAAAAGGCCGAGTCGTTCCTCAAGCGAGAGTCCGGGGCGGCGCTGGCGGCGGTCAACGCGCTCAACGGCGGTGTGGCCCTCGCCGAGGTGTCGCGCACGCTCACCCTCTACGCCCGCGCGCATTGTGGGGAAGATGTCCAGGTACGACCAGGAAAAGGTCGCGCATTTTCCGACGGCCACCACGTGTATCTGCCGGAGGTGATCGAGCAGTTCGGCGACGAACGCGACTTCGCCATGTATCGCGTGCTCACGGCCATCGGCGCAGGCTATCTGGAGTTCGGCACCTTCGACCTTGCTTTAGACCAACTCCCTGCCCCTTTAGGGGGTTGGCCCGATGTCCGGGACGACGAGAGCGAGTTGGAGCGGTGGTTTCGCTCCTTCTCCAATCGCAGCCTGGCCCGGGAACTTTTTCAACTTTTGGAGGACGCGCGGATCGAGGCGCACCTCGGCGCCGAATACCCAGGCATCGCCCGCGATCTGGCGGTGGTCGGCGCGGCGATGCGAGGCTCGCGCCCTGAGCCGACGGGGGCGGCCGCGCGCGCGGTTGAGGCGCTTGCGAGGCGGCTGTGGGCGCTCGAAGAGCTCGCGCTCGATCCCTCTGTGAGCGAGGCGATTGCGCCGTTGTGGACACTTTCCCGGTCGCTGGGGACCCTCGCGGTGACCGACGTCGCCCGGGCGGTGCAAGAGAACTACCCCACGATCGAAGCCCTGATGCTCCGAGCCCAACCCAGCGCGCCGCCGCGGAGTCAGGGAAGCGAGAGGATCCGACTTCCCGGCGAGGGGGCGACGCCCCCCGAGGCCACCTTCCAGCCTCCCGCGATGGGCACCCGAATCGCGCCTGAGGCAGCCGGGGAGCCCGAGCGGCGCGCCGAAGCGGAGGCGCGTGCGCTTCGGGAAGCAGCCGCCGCCCGGGGCGAGGAGATCACGTTGGCCGAGGCTCGGGAGCGACGCCGGGAGGGAGAACGTCGACGCGAAAGCCTCGCCGACGCCACCGCCTTCGCCCAGATGGAAGCGATGTTGGAACGCCACGCCCCGCCGGGCGGGGCGCTGGTCGACGCTGGCACCGCCGTGGGCGGAGCGAGCGCCACCCAGGCGACCGGAATCCCCCAGGACCCCGACGTCACCGCCACCGGCCGCAACTATGTGTACCGGGAGTGGGACTGCACCATCGACGACTACAAGCCGCAGTGGGTGGTGGTGCGCGAGGCGCGCCTCCGCGAGGGTGACCGTACCTTCGTCGATGAGGTGATGGAGCGTGAACGCCATCACATCGAGCGGCTTCGGCGGACGTTCCAGGCGCTGCGGCCCGAGGGTCGCACCCGCGTCCGCGGGCAACCTGATGGCGACGAGCTCGACATCGACCGCGTGGTTCGGGGCGTTGTGGAAGGGCGGGTCACCGGCGAGCGGAGCGAGCGCGTCTACAGTCGGACGCTGCCGGAGCGCCGCGACGTCGCGGTCGCCTTTCTGCTCGACATGAGCAGCTCGACCAACGAGGCGACCGCGGCAGGCGGCAAGCGGCGCGTCATCGACGTTGAGAAAGAAGCGCTCATCGTGGTGGCGGAGGCGCTCGACGCCATCGGCGACCCGTTCGCGATCTACGGGTTCTCCGGCTACGGGCGGGAACACGTGGCGTTCTACGTGGCGAAGGACTTCCGTGACGCGTGGGACGACCGGAGCCGCCAACGCGTCGGCCGCATCAGCTTCAAGATGGAGAACCGCGACGGCGCCGCGATTCGGCACGCAACCCGCAAGCTCGCTGCCGAACCAGCACGGTCACGGCTGCTTTTTCTGTTGTCAGACGGCAAGCCGCTAGACTGTGGGTGCGATCACTACTACGACCGCTATGCCCAGGAGGACACGCGGGCCGCGCTGCGCGAGGCCCGCAAGGCCGGTGTCCATCCCTTTTGCGTGACCGTTGATCCGACCGGCCCGGCCTACCTCAAACGGATGTACGGTGACGTCGGGTACTGCGTGATTGACCGGGTGGACACGCTGCCAGCCCAGATCATCCACGTGTACCGACGGCTGGCGCTGTAGGACCGATCCGCCCACCTTCGGGCGCGTCGAGGTTGTCAATAGTCGGCAAAAGCGGTAAACCGCCGCACCGCGGTTCCCGCCGCCCGACACCCGTTCTGAGGAGACGACGTGAAACACCACTCTGTACTGCTGCTCGCAGCCATCGCGATGCCCGCTTCGGCCCACGCCGCTGGCTTCGATGCCCATAATTTCCACCTGTACGCGGCTGACGGTCAGCCGGTGGCCCCGCTGAAGGCCCCGAGCCCGTTCATCACACGCGGCTTCTTCGGCGCCGCGGTGTTCGAATACGCCGAATCGCCCCTGGTCCGTGCGCCCGTCGGGAGCGACGGCAACATCGACTTCGACAACGCGGAGACGGTGCTCGACGATGTCATGGCCCTGAATCTCAACCTCGGTTGGGCGCCCATCCAGATGCTGCGGTTCGACGTCGGCCTCCCCCTTTACGTCTCCTCGGTCGGCACCTTGGGCGCCAACGACTTCGCTCCCGGAGACGTCCGCGTCGCCGCGACGGTCGGCTGGAGCAAAGAAGAGCAGCGCGGCTTCGGCGTTGGTGTCACCCCATGGGTCACCATCCCGATGGGTGGCGACGCGGCCTTTCTCGGTGAAAGCGGGGTAGCCGGTGGCGGCGACCTCAGCCTCGGCTTCCACGGCGAAAAGTTCCTGGTCGCGGCGGGTGCGGGCTACGCCTACAAGCCCGACATCAGCCTCGACAACCTGACTGGGAGTGACCAGATCGCGGTCAGCGCGGTCCTCGGCTACGAAGTCGTCGAGCACCTCGGCATCAACGCCGAACTTCACGCTGGCCTGCCCCTCGGCACCACGACGGTCCCCGGCAGCGACACCCCGGTCGAGCTCATCGGCCACGCGAAGTACCAGCTTCCCGTCGGGCTCAACTTCTTGTTGGGTGGTGCCGGCGGCCTCAGCAACGGCGCGGGCACCCCCGCGTACCGCGTCTTCGTGGGCGTGGGCTACGGCCCGGTCCTCAAGAAGGGGCCGCCCCCTCCCCCGCCGGACCTCGACGCCGACGACGACGGCATCCTCGACGATGTCGACGCGTGCAAGACCGATCCCGAGACGGTCAACAACTTCAAGGACACCGACGGCTGCCCCGACGGCATCGGCGACCTCACCGTGACGACCACCGTTGGCGGCAAGTCCGTCCCCGGTGCGATCACCCTCACCGGCCCGGCCGGCGCCCAGACCGGCACCGGCTCCATCAAGGTGGAGAAGGCCGAGCCCGGCTCCAACTGGAGCGCCAAGGGCTCCTACCTCTGCTACGCAGGCGAAGGCAGCACGGCGGCCAAGGAAGGCAACACCGACCTCGCCGTCGAGCTCAAGCCAATGCGCGACGCCAAGGCCGCGGTCGAAGTCGTCGACAAGAAAGGCAAGGTCATCGATGCCGCAACCGTCAAGTGGGACACCAAGAACAGCGGGGACTGCGTGCCGGGCGGCGCACCTGTCGCGCTGGCCGGCGGCAAGGGCGTCATCGACGTGGGCGCCGGCAAGCACCGCGTCTTCGTGACCGCGAAGGACATGACCAACTACACCGGCGAGTTCACGTTCACCGCGGGCCAGACCACCGACATCCGCGTCGAGCTCGACACCACCCGCATCAAGCTTGAGGCGAAGCAGATCGTCATCCTCGACAAGGTCTTCTTCGAGACCAACAAGGACGTCATCAAGGCCGAGTCCTTCAAGCTCCTGGACGAGGTGGCCTCGGTCATCCTCGCCAACCCGCAGGTGGGCCGCGTCGCTATCGGTGGCCACACCGATAGCGACGGCAACGACGCCGCCAACCTCGATCTGTCGCAGCGGCGAGCTGAGGCGGTCAAG
This sequence comes from Deltaproteobacteria bacterium, assembly GCA_947445035.1. Classification (GTDB taxonomy): domain Bacteria; phylum Myxococcota_A; class UBA796; order UBA796; family SXON01; genus SXON01. Next base: position 201,573 of record CANFCK010000004.1, on the reverse strand, counting down.
CGGTATATCGAAGGGAAGGGCGTCGCCGCCGACCAGCTGCAGGCCAAGGGCTACGGCGAAGGCAAGCCTGTCGACAGCAACAAGTCCGCCAAGGGCAAGACCAACAACCGTCGTGTCGAGTTCCAGCTCGTCGACCAGGCCAACCCCGCCGGCGCCATCGAAGTTGCACCGGGAACCCCCGGCGCCACCCCCACGAAATAAGACCAACCAGGAGACACCAACATGACTTCCATTCTGCTTCTTCTGGCTGGCGTGGTCCCCACGGCGCGCGCGGCTGATGTGCTCTACTGTGTCGACTACGTGCTGGGCACCGATGCCCTGGCCGACGCGCTCTCGGCCAGCGGCCACACGGTGACGACGACCGACGACATGGAGGGTACCTGCGAGACGGAGATCGCGACCAGCGGCTACGACCTGGTCGTCGTCGCGATTCAGGACAGTTCGTACACAATGCCGAACTACGCCGCGCGGATGGCGGCGGGCCTGCCGACGATTGTTCAAGACTGGAACATTGCCGGGGACACGGGCGTGGCCGCCGCGTACGGCGTCACCGTACAAAGTGTGAACGAATCGACCATCAGCGGGTTCGACAGCGCGATCAGCAGCGGGCTGCCGGCCAGCATTGGCCTCACCAATCCAGGATGGGGATCCTACTCGTTCAGCTCGACGGCGAGCGGCGCAATCTCGTTGGCATCCTTCGAAGATGGCAACCCGGCCATCCTCGCGCTCGGGATGGTCGTGCTCAACGGCTTCCTGACGGACACCGCCGACCCGAGCCAGCACGCGGACATGGTTCAACTCTACAGCAATGAGATCGACTCGCTCACATTCACCGACGCCGACGGCGACGGCTTCTACGCCGAAGTCGATGACTGCGACGACAGCGACGGCGCCGTAAACCCCGACGCGGCCGACACCTGGTACGACGGCACCGACTCCGACTGCGGCGGCAACTCCGACTACGACCAGGACGGCGACGGCGACGACTACGACCTCTTCGGTGGCACCGACTGCGATGACCTCGATAGTGCGGTCAACGTCAGCGCGACCGAGACCTACTACGACGGCACCGACGCCAACTGCGACGGGTGGTCGGACTACGACCAGGACGGCGACGGCGACGACAGCGACTTCTTCGGCGGCGGAGATTGCGACGACAGCGATGCGAGCATCAGCAGCCTGGCCACGGAGACCTACTACGACGGTACCGACGCCAACTGCGACGGGTGGTCGGACTACGACCAGGACGGCGACGGCGACGACAGCGACCTCTTCGGCGGCACCGACTGCGTCGACACAGACGCGGCCATCAACCCCCTCGCCACGGAGACCTGGTACGACGGCACCGACGGCGACTGTAGCGGCGGCTCGGACTTCGATCAGGACGGCGACGGCGAGGACGGCGACAGTTTCGGAGGCGACGACTGCGACGATACCGACGCGGCCGTAAACACCTCCGCGGTGCAAGTTCCCGACGGTCGCGACAACAACTGCAACGGCACCGTCGACGAACTCGGACCCGACACCGACGGCGACGGCGTGATCGACGCCGACGAACTGGACATCGGCACCGACCCAGTCGACCGCGACACCGACGACGACGGGTTGTCTGACGGCGCGGAGTACAACGTGTACTTCTGCGATCCGTTGGTCCAGGACACCGACGGCGACGGCATCGGCGACGCCACCGAGGTGGGTCGCGACTACGCGACCATTCACACCGTCGGCACCTACTTTGTGCCCGACGCCGACACTAGCACCACCACCGACCCCAACGACGCGGACACCGACGACGACGGGATCACCGACAGCAACGAGGATACCGACCGGGACGGCGCCGTCGCCAACGACGAAACCGACCCCGTGCTGTGGGACACCGATGCCGACGGCCTTTTGGACGGCACCGAGATCGGGCTGACGTCGGCGCAGACGCCCGACACCAATACCGACGACTTCATCGCGGACGCCGATCCGACCACGACTACCGATCCGCTCGACGCCGACAGCGACGGCGGCTCCGTGGTCGACGGCACCGAGGACTTCAACCACGATGGCGCCGTCGACGGCGCCGAATGTGATCCCAACGACGGCAGCGACGACGGCAACTGCCTCGACAACGACTTCGACGGACTGTCCGATGTGGTCGAGGCCGCCCTCGGCACCGACCCGCTCGACGCCGACAGCGACGACGACGGTCTGGAGGACGGCATCGAGGTGTTCACCGAGACCGACCCCCTGAACAACGACACCGACGGCGACGGGCTATTGGACGGCACCGAAGACGCCAACCGCAACGGCGAGACCGACGCGGGCGAGACGGACCCCCGCCTCCTCGACACCGACGGCGGCAGCGTCGCGGACGGCGACGAGCTCGATAGGGGAACCGACCCACTGAACCCGGCCGACGACGTCCTCGACGTTCCCGACCCGGACTCTGGCGAGAAGAAGTTCGCCTACGTGGGCGGCGCGTGCAGCTCGGCAGGCAGTGCGTCGGCGCTGGGCGCTTCGCTCTTCGGGCTCGCGGTTGTCATGCGGCGCCGCCGCTCGTAGGAAGGTTCGCACCGCGCACTGCAAAGGCCGATCTGGGGCATCCGGGTCGGCCTTTCGTGCTATCCGCGACGAATGTTCCTGACCCCGGTCACCTTGATTGGCGAAGGCGGTGCCCGCGGCGGCGCGGTGCTCGTTTCGGAGGTGTGGGGGATCGACGCGAGCCTGATGCGATGGGCACAGAAGCTGGCTGACGAAGGCTTCGTGGTTGCGATCCCAGACTTGTGGGCCCGCTACGGCGGCGTTCCGCTCCTCGATTCGCCTGAGGCGATTGGGACCGCGGTCGCTCGCTTAGACGACGGCCAAGCGATGCGCGACATCGCCGCCGCAGCCGCGCGTCTGCCGACCGGGAGTCCACGCGTGGTCCTCGGCTTCTGTGTGGGCGGCCTTTACGCCAGACTCGCGAGCGCTGCCGTTCCGGCATTCTCCGCGGCCGTCGAGTTCTACGGCCGCATTATCTACCCCACGCTCACGATGCAAAATCCAGCCCAGCCGCTAGACATGCTTCCCGGACGGAGCTGCCCACTCTTGTGCCACTTCGGGGAGCTGGACCCGATCGCACCGGTGCACCATGTCGAAGAGTTGCAGCGCCGGCTCGCCGACCAGCCGATCCCCTCACTCGTCTACCGCTACCCGGGCGTGGGCCACGCGTTCATGAATCCAAACCGCTCCGGCTATTCGAGCGAGGCCTCGACACTGGCCTGGGCACGCACGCTTCGGTTCCTCGACGAAATCATCGACTGAGCCGGCGGGCCGTGGATAGCTTCCACCCATGCCTGACGAATTCGACGACGACGATTTCGACGACGAGGATTGGTCCGAAGACGACGACGACGACGACGACGACGAAGGCGAAGACTGGGAGGAGATCGACGAGGGCGAAGAAGGCGACGACTGGGAAGATGTCGACGATGACGACGAGTCCCCGGCCGGCGACGAGTTCTCAGACGAGGACGAGGACGAGTTCGAGGACGAACCCGAGGAGGACGAGGAGGCTTAGTTACCGGGCGCCCGCTGGACCGCCTGGGGCGGCCGCGTAGAAAAGTCGGAGCGCCTCGACCACTGCGCGCGACGGGCCGACGAGGCGCCGCGCCGGGGGCAACGACGCCAAGAACACGCGCCCGTACCAGCGGTCGTGGATTCGCCGGTCGCAGATCATCACCGCGCCTCGATCCGTCGCGGTCCGAATCAGCCGACCGAAGCCCTGGCGGAGACGCAGCACGGCCTCGGGCAATGACCACGTCCGAAACGGATCCTGCCCGTTCTGAACCATCCGCTCATGCCGCGCTTGCGACACCGGCTCTGTCGGCACGCGGAACGGGAGCTTGGGGATGATGACCAGCCTCAGCGCGTCGCCCTTGACGCTGACGCCTTCCCAGAAGCTGTCGGTCCCAAAGAGCACGCTGGCGTGGTCGTCGCGGAAGCGCGCGAGCAGCCGCTCCCTGCTGGTCCGCCCCTGGCGGAGGACGGCGTAGCGACCGCCCAGTGCTGCCTCAACACGGGCCGAGAGGTCGTCGACCGCGGCGTAGGAGGTACAGAGCACGAAGACACCGCCGCGGCTGGCGAGGATCGCTTCCACGATGACGGCCGATACCCGCTCGTTGAACTCGGGGGCGTCGGGGACGGGAAGGTCCTTCGGCAAAGCGAGGCAGGCCTGGGTGGGGTAGTCGAACGGCGAGGGGAACGTGTGAAAGCTCGCCCCTGGCAGGCCGACGCGCCGAAGCCAAGGGTCCGCGCTGCCGTGAGAGGCGAGCGTGGCGCTGGTCAATACCGTCGCGAACATCCCCTGGCGAAGCGCCTTGTCGACGAACGCCCCGATGTCGAGCGGGGCGTTGGCGGCGGCCACGCCACGTTTCCCGGGATCGAGAAAGCGCACGCGGCTCTCTTCGGCCTCAAGGAAGGCCTGGGCAGCGGCAACGTGATCCTGCAGCCGGCGCCGGGCCCGCACGACATCGAGGAGGGGCTGCACCTCGTTGGTGGCCAGCTTGCGGTCCTCAAGGGCGTGTTCAACGGCGCCGAGGCTGGCCCCCGCACCTTGGAGCTCGGTGACCAGCTGGGCGAAGAAGTCCGCGTCCGGCGCCGGACCCAGGACGCGGGTCGGCACCTTGGCGTGATCGGCGAGACCTTCGAAACCGATCGAAGCGGTGTCGCGAGCCATAACGGCCGCCTCCTCCGCGACCGCGGCGAACGCTCGTAGATCGGGGGTACGCTCCACCAGCCGGCCGAGCGCACCGGGCCGACCCCGACGGGCGAGGAGCGGGGCCACGGCGCGCCCGATTGCGGCGCTGGACAGCCGGGTGTCCCCAGCGCGAGTCGCCGCCTCCTCAAGGTGATGGGCTTCGTCGAGCACGACGCGGTCGAAGTCTGGCAGGATGCCCCGACCGCCAGCCTCGGCCTTGAGGGCCAGGTCGCGCAGCAGCAGCGCGTGGTTGGCGACGACCAGGTGCGCGGCGGATGCGGTACGCCGGGCCTCGTAGTAGAAACACTGGTTGAAGTGCGGGCAGCGGGCGCGAAGTGTTTGATCGGCGTCGCTCTCCACCTGATCGAGAAGGTCTTCGTCCAGCTCAAAGCCCACGTCGGCGAAGTCCCCCGTGCGGCTCTGCGCCGCCCACGCTGCCACCCGGCCAATGCCCTCCCCACCTTCGTCGACGGCCAGGGCCAACTTACGACGACAGAGGTAATTGCTGCGCCCCTTGAGCACCGCGCTCTTGTGCGGGAACACCCGGGCGAGCGCGGGAAGATCGTCGGCGACCAGCTGCGCCTGCAGCGTGCGGGTGTAGGTGCTCACGACCACGCGGGCGTCGTTGGCCACCGCCCAGAGCACGGCCGGCACCAGGTAGGCGAGCGACTTGCCGGTGCCGGTACCTGCTTCGAGCGCGACCACACCGCCCTCATCGAAACACCGGGCCACTTCCAGCGCCATCTCCCGCTGTCCGGGCCGCGCCTCCCACCCCGGGAACTGCGCCGGAAGCCGCGCGTCGAAGATGTCGAGCAGCAGCGCGGTGTCGACCGGGACCAGCTTCTTGGTGTGCGGCTCGACCACCCACTGGGCCCGAGTCACCTCGTTGTCCACAATCACAAAGCCGACGCCGTCTTCGCCAAATCCACCCGCCAACACCATGTCTGGCTCACTGGGGCGCACGTCGCCGCTCGGGTGGTTGTGAATGACGACCTGACCCGCGCGCGCGCGACCGCGCAGGGCGTTGACCGCGTTCTCGGTGCCCCGCGCGTGGACCTCAAGCTGAGCGACGAGCCCCTGCTCGTTGAGCGTGCCCACCACGAAGATCTCGAACCCTCCAGCAATGCGGATTTCGCTTCGCATCCGCTCGGCGGCGGCAGGAGAGAAGCGCGATCCGGTCACGGGGCGAGCTATCACCTCAGACCGCCATGCCGCGCGAGGTACATTGCGGCATGCGGCACACGGTCATCCTCGCCGGCGGCGGCACTGGCGGTCACGTATACCCTGCGCTTGCGATGGGGGACGCGCTGCGCGCGCAGGGTCAGGACGTCCGCTACTACGGCGACGCCGCACGGCTGGAGGGGCGGGTGGCCCCCGAGCGGGGGTACAGCTTCCGCGGGGTCACCGCGGCGCAGTTTCCGCGATCAGGGCTTTTGGCCAAGTTGAGGTTCGCGTTCAGCCTCGTCGCCAACGTCGCCGCCGCCCGGCGGCTCTTGCGGGCCGATCGCGCCACCCTGGTGCTGGGCGTGGGAGGCTACGTCATGGCCCCGACCGTGCTTGCGGCGTGGACGCTGGGAATCCCGACCGCGATCCACGAGAGCAACGTCACCCCCGGCCTCGCCAACCGCCTCTGCGCGCGGGTCAGCCGGCTCGTCCTGTTGACGTACGACGAGACGCGGAAGCACCTCACCGGCACCGCCGAGGCGGTGACCGTCGGCTGCCCGGTCAACCCGCTGGTCGCGAGCGGCGATGCGACCAAGTACGGCCTCCCGGCCGGGAAGCCCGTGTTGCTCGTGGTTGGCGGTTCGCTGGGCGCGGCGACGATCAACGACGTGGCCCTTGCGTGCGCGGTCGATCCCGACCGTCGGTACACCATCCTCCACCTGACCGGCCCCCGGTACTTCGATGAGCTGAGCGAGCGGTATCGCGCGCTCCCGGGCGGGGTGCCCGAGGACGTGGCGGTCCGGGCCTACGAAGACCGGATGGGCGACGCGTTCGTGGCGGCGAGCCTGGTGCTCGCAAGAGCAGGCAGCAGCACGCTCGCAGAGCTGTGCGCCGTCGGGCTGCCAAGCGTGCTCATCCCCTCCCCCAACGTCACCGACAACCACCAGGAAGCAAACGCCCGGGGCCTGGAGCGGGCCGGCGCCGCACGTGTCTACGTGGAGCGTAGCCTCGACGCCCGTGACATCGCGACCGACACCCGCGCGTTGCTTGACGATCCAGTCGCCCTGGCCGGGATGGCGACCGCGGCCCGTTCCTTGGCGCGCGCCGGGGTCGCTGACGAGGTCGCGGCCTTGCTTCTGTCCCGTTTCCCGCCTGCATGACCCTCGTCGCCTGGATCGCTCTGTGCGCGTGCCGCGGCCCCGTGGCGGGAGACTTGCGGACGGACCTCGAGGGCCTGGCCGCACGGACACAGCTCCCGGATTCTGTCGTGGCCGTCAGGTGGATGACCGAAGCCGGTCAGCTCGGCCGTACCGCTTCCGGGCGCGCCGATGCGAAGGTGTACGCCTGGGTCACGATGGCGGGCCCGGCGGACGCGTGGCTCACCACCGAGCTCGGCACCCCGCTCGGGGAGCGACAGCACCGGGTGAAGGATCCGGTCGCTGCGGTCCTCTTCACGCCGGAACTGCGCCAAAGCCTACCGCGCGACGAACGAAAGAGGAGCTGGAAGCTCGCGTGCGTGAAATATCCACCCTACGCCATCGGCAAGGGTGAGTACCGGGGCGATGTGGTCCTGGGTTGCGACGACCATCTGTACTTGGCGCTGGGCGCGCGGTAGGCGGCCACGTCGTCACACTGCGGCTAGCTGAGCGCAAACCAGTCGCGACCTTCGACGAGGTCGGGGCGCAGCATCCGGATCCGGGCGCGGATTTCGTCACGAGCGCCGCGGGAGCCGACCGCGACGAGGAGCAGGTCGAAGCGCTCGGTGATGATCGCCTCCGGGCGAACCACCGGGCGCTCGCGCCGGGAAACGAAAGGCGCGAGATCGACGAGACAAGGGACGTCGTGACCGGCCTCCAGCAGCCAGCGCAGCCACGGGCGGCAGGTCCGGTTGCCCCCCCACAAAACTACCCGTCGCGGCGTTCGCAGCGGGCCGTTGGCCAACCACGCCTGTTTCAGCGGTAAGTACGCCGCCCGCGCGTACCGGGGGTCGGTCCGGGTGAGTCGCCCCGGCCGATCGCGCCAGAAAAGCACCTCCCGCTGGAGATTCGTCAGCCGGAAGCCAGCAGCCGCGAGGCGCAGGAAAAGGTCGTAGTCTTCCGGGAAGGGCCCCTGCCGATAGCCGCCGATCGCGGCGACCGCGCTGGCCCGCAGCGTCGTCGCGGGGTGGAACATGGGACTCTCAACCAAGAGCTCTCGGTGCGGGTCCAGGAGGCCGTTGACCCACGCAACGTAGTGGGCCATTCCCTCCGGGACGTCGCCATCCGAAATCGCTCGGGCCTGGCCGCCGACGGCGGCAATAGCTGGGTCACAGAAGAGCGGGCGCTGCGCAGCGAGCCGGCCAGGGATCACCAGGTCGTCGCAGTCCAGGCGGGCGATCAGGTCTCCGCCCGCGACGGCCCGCCCAGCCTCCAATGCCGCGACGATCCCGAGGGGGGGCTGGTGCAGCAGCCGGATGCGCGGGTCAGCGGGCAAGACCGATTCAGGCGCGTCCGCGCTCCCGTCGTCCACGACGATGAGTTCGTCGTCGGGCAAGGAGTCAGCCAGCGCCGATCGCACCGCCGCCCCGAGCCACTGGGCACCGTCGCGAACCGGGATCAGCCAGCTGACACGCGTCGGCATGGGCAACTAACCGCGCGCTTCGGCTTCTTTCTTGAACGCCGCGAGCGTAGCGGGCAGGCTGGTCTCGATGAGCGTTTTGAGCACGCTGCCCGGCACGAACATGCCGAGCTCGAGATCGATGAAGTAGTCGGCCCGCGTGGACTTCCCGTCGGCTGACGGCGTCAGGTCCCAGCCCCCGTCGTTGGCCTTGAATGCGCCTTCGACCAGCGACCACCGTAAACAGGTGGGGCTCTTCTTTTCCAGCCGCAAGGTGTACTCGATGCGCCGAACGACCCGGATCACGAAGCGCGCGACCCAGACATCGCCGTCGTTGCGGAGGATCGTGGCCTCTTCCATTTCCGACAAAAATCGCGGGTAGGCCGCAAAGTCGGTCACGACGGCCATCAAACGGTCCGGGGGGACGCGGATTTCGATGCTGCGGCGGGCGGCGGGCATACTTACCTCCGACGGCGGCGGCGGCGCTTGGAAGCCGCATCGCCGGTGGGGGGCGGCGGCAGGGCGCCGTCCTGGGTGAAGGGTTCTTCTCCGAAACGGGCGCGCACAAGGTTGACGAGTGGCCGGTGCTGACGGCGACGAAGGCCAGGATCGAGACCGAGAAGCTTGAACGCTTCGTTCCGCGCGCGCGTCAGGGTTTCCCGATCATGCGCCGGGTCGGCCCAGGCGAAGCGCGGAACATCGGCCGAATCGCCCAGCGCGGCGCTGACGCCCCGCGCGGCGAGGTCCAGGTCCGCGATGCGGAAGCCGTCGTCTTCACGGGCCACGAGGTCGAGTCGACTACGAGCAGCCACGGTCGTGCCGTCGCCCTGCACGAAGTAGCAGGCGCCCCGCGCCCAGCCGTGGGCCACGTGGTTGCGGAGCCGATGCAGACGCACCAGATCGAAGCCCTCCGCGTACTCGGCGATGATGACCGACGCGTTCGGCACGATCGGCCCCTCCTCAAAGGCCGTGGTCGCCAACAGCACGTCGGCGCGCCGGTGCTGGAAGTCTTCGTACGCGCGGAACCGTTCCTCCGGCGTGAGGCCCCCGGAGAATAGCACCACCCGGGCGCCGGGGAGTTGCTGCGCCGTGAGCACCTCGGCCATGCGCCGCGCCTCGCTGGGGCTGAGCAGGTCCTTTCTGGCCTCTTGGAAGGGGAAGACCAGCAGAACCTGCCTCCCCGCTTCCAGGGCCGATCGCGCGGCGGCGTAGGCTTCATCGCGCTGACCCACGTCAAGCACGTGGGTGTCCACGCCGTGCATCGCGGGCTTGTCGATTACGCTCATCGCGAGCTGTCCGTAGACGGTCATCGCGATCAGCGCGGGGACCGGGGTCGGCGTGACCACCAGCAGATCGGGCCGCTGTGCAGCCTCAAAATGGCTCAAATCGGGCATCGCATAGGTGCCGCTCTGCTCGACGACGACCAAACCCAGCTTCTTGACCTCGGGAGGACGTTCGAGGAGTTGATGCGTTCCGTAGACGACGACAGTCTCGCCCTTGCGCAGCGCCTCCGCCTCGGCGCGGGAGGGAGTGCCGAGCAGAAGCAGAGGTTCGATGCCCACCGAGCGCCACCAATCCCCGGCGAAAAGGTGGTGATGCTCAGCCGCCAACGCGTCGGATGCGCAGTAGATCACCGCCTGCTTTTCCTCCACCACCACCGTCATCGCGGCCCGGACGACGGCGCCTTTGCCACTGCCAACATCACCCTGAACCAGCCGTTCCATCGGCAAGGGACGCCGCAGGTCCCGCCGGATGGCATCAAACGCGGACTCCTGGGCGTCTCCGAATTGCGCGTGCGTCTGGGCGAGGCCGCGGCCGACGAGCCCGTGGGCGACCGAATGGGCAATGCCACGCTCGCGACGTTCCGGCGCACGTAAGAGCGCCATGCCAAGCTGAACCTGAAAAAGTTCGTCGAAAGCGAGCCGGGAGCGACCCTTCCGGTGCACATTGCTGGGGAAGTGGGCATCGCGAAGCGCGACACCGACGTGCGGCAATTTCTGGCGGTCGACGACCTCGGCGGGGAGATGTTCCGCAAGCAATTCGTCCACGCTCCGCAACGCAGCGCGAACCAGCTCCCGCAAGCGCAGGTCGGATATCGAGGGGACCCCGTACTCCGGAAGCCAGTCACCGCCCCGACCGTCGATGCCCAGAGGCTCACCCTCGTACAACACGACGCCGTCATCGCCGCGTTCACACCGCCCGGCCAGACCCAGGTTGCCACCCGCGGGCGACAGGGTCACTTCGGGAGGGACGGCGCCGAACCAGCGGCAGCGGACATCCCCGCGGTCGGTGGTGAGCACCAACTCGAAACGCGCGCCGGCCGACGAGACGTGGGTGAATCGCCGAGTCATGCGGCCGCGAACGAGCACCGGACCCTCCGGCTCAACCCCGTCCACGAGCCGTTCGCCCGCGCGCCGATGCTCCGAAGGCGCGAGGAGCAGCAGATCCGCGACGGTAGCCACGTCGATGGCCGCCAGCGCCTCCACCTCGGCAGGTGTGGCACCGAGCACGGTCACGGAGACGCCGCTCCCTTCCGGATGGCCGAGCGGCCACGTCGGGGGCGCGGGCGGGGGCGGTGGGGGCGGCGGCGGCGGCGGCGGCTCTTCTGGGCGCGACTGCCGAGCGGGCTCACCCTGCGAGCCTTCCCCACGACGTCCTTCGTGGCGATCGCGCGCGGTGCGGTCGTCCCGGCCGTCGGCCCGTTCGCGAGTTTCACGACCGTCGCGACCTTCGCGGCCCTCGCGACCCTCGCGACCTTCGCGGCCTTCGCGACCTTCGCGACCTTCGCGACCTTCGCGACCTTCGCGCCGGCCACGGGGCGCCGGCGATGGCGGGTCCACAACCGGCGCAGGGATGAACTCGACGGTGACCAGGCGCGGCGGGTTGTCCTCGTTGACGCCTTCAGGCAGCAGCACCGCACGCGCCAACCGAACCGGCGGCACCGCTTCGCCCACCCGGGCAAGCACGCGATCATAGGCGATGCGCATCGCCTCGACGCGCTCGAACTTGTCGTCGGCATCGTCGAAGCCGGCCAAAGCGACGCGGATCGCGACGACGTCATCGATGACCTCCTCCACGTCGACCGACATCAGCTTGGCCGCCCAAGGCGACAGCGTCTCCTCTATGAACCGGGCGTGACTGAGGTTGCGCCCCCCGTTTCGGGAGAGCCAGGCGAGCAGGCGCGCGATCACGTCGAGCGCATCGACCACGGGCGCGTTCAACACGCCTCCGTCAGCGGTAGTGGACCGCATTGATGATGAGATTGCGCGTGCCCTTGGGGGTCTCGAAGCGGACAGAGTCGCCCACCTTCCGACCGACGACCGCGCGACCAATGGGAGAATTGTAGCTGATGAGCCGAAGCTTGACGTCCGCTTGCTCCATGCCGACGATGCGGTACTGAAGCTTCTCGCCCGTGTCCTCGTCTTCGAGGTCGACGGTGGTGCCGAAGATCACCCGGTCCGACGGCGTGGCCTTGGAGACGTCGATCACTTCGGCGAGGGACACCCGGGCCTCAAGGTCCAGAATCCGGCCCTCGAGATGGGACTGCCGGTCTTTCGCCGCGTCGTATTCCGCGTTTTCGGACAGGTCCCCGTGGGCGCGTGCCTCTTCGAGGGCGATGATGTTTTGCGGACGAAGCACCTGGCGATGAAGGTTGAGGTCCTCACGCAGCTTCAGGTACCCCTCCGGGGTCATTGGAAACCGTTCCCGCATCCCAACAACCTAACCGACCGCCACCGCATGCACCACGCCACGAAGCGGGTGGCCTTGCAGCGCGTCGGGAGGGAGGCTGCGCTCGGCCCGCACCTCGAAGGCACCCTCGGGATCCACCAGCGCCAGGGCCGTGGTGGCCAGACCGAAGAGCGAGGCCGGACCGGACGAGAGGGCAGCGACGGTGCAGGCGAGGTCACCGACTGCTGAAAGCGTGGCGGAGAAGGCAGAACGAAGACCCGCCGAACCCGGCACGGCACGCTCGAACTCGTGGTCCTTTTCTTCCGGCGCGCGAGGTTGGTGATCGGCGGTGACCCAGATCGTGCCCGCGCGTACCGCCTCGATCAGCGCGTGCCGGTCTTCTCGAGATCGCAGCGGCGGGTGCACGCGAAGGCGCGCGTCGTAGCGGCCATCGTCCAACGCGCGCTCGTCGAGTATGAGATTGCGGGCCGGGGTCGAGCCCGAGATCCACAACCCCTCCGCCCGAGCCGCCGTCAGCAGTTGGACGGCGCGCGCCGTGCCCAGATGGGAGAGGTGGACGGTGGCGCCGGTGGCCCTGCACAGCGCGATCGCTCGCGCGACACCGATTTCTTCGCTCGCCGCGTGGTTGCCGCGCAGCCCGAGCCGCGTCGCCAGCGGGGAGTCGTGCACCACGCCCACCGCATCGAGCGCCGGGTCCGCTGGGCGAATGACCACCGGTACCCCGAACTCCCGCGCATACTCGAGCGCGTTGCGCAAGACGAGGGTGTCGGCGATGGGGCAGCCGCCATCTGAGAGCACGACGGCGCCTGCCCGACGGAGCAGCCCGGTCTCGGTCAGCTCGTCTCCCCGCAAGCCGACGGTGAGCGCGGCCGCGGGGTGGAACCGAACCCCGTTGAGCGCACCTCCGACGCGAGAGAGGTGCTCGGGCGTATCGACTACCGGATCGACTCGCGGGCTCATCACCAGGTCGGAAAACCCGCCCGCGAGCGCCGATGCCGCGAGGCTCTCCGGCGTTTCCCGGACCGGAAAGCCGGGGTATCCGGGATCGCAGCAGAGGTCTACGAAGGCGGGGACCCACAGGAGACGCGACGCCACCTCGTCGTTGACCACCAGTCCGAGGGGCGCCGGCCGTCGGGACCGGGTGGCGAAGACCGGGAAGTCACGCATCCTCCGCTCCTTCGCGACCACCCAGCAGTAAGTACAAAAGTGCCATCCGCACCGCGATGCCGTTGGTGACCTGATCGAGGATCACGCTGCGCTCACCGTCCGCGACGTCGGCGCCGATCTCCACCCCGCGGTTGATCGGGCCTGGATGCATCACCAGCACCTCCGGCCGGGCCCGGTGGAGACGCGCGAGGTCCAGCCCGTAGAAGGCGGCGTATTCACGAGCGGAGGGGAGCACCGCACGCCCGAGCCGTTCACGCTGGATGCGCAACATCATGATGGCGTCGGCTTCGCCCACCACATCGTCGATGGTGTGGCGCCGTTCGACGGGGAGTCCGGACAGCTCCGACCGGCACATCGTCCCGGGGCCAGCAACCAGAACCCGGGCGCCCATCGTCGTGAGTCCATGAATATTTGAACGCGCGACGCGGCTATGTTGGATATCGCCTACGATGGCGACAGTACGGCCCTCCAGACTACCCCAATGATCGCGCATCGTCAGCATGTCCAGCAGCGCTTGCGACGGATGTTCGTTGATGCCATCCCCGGCATTGAGCACGCTAAACGGGAAGCTGCGCGCCAAAAGGTGCGGCGCCCCGGCACAACTGTGCCGAATGATGATCGCATCGGGCGACATGGCGTGGATGTTGCGGGCGGTGTCCATCAACGACTCGCCCTTGGTCGTGCTGGAGTTGCTGACCGAAAAGCCGAGCGTATCCGCGCTGAGTCGCTTGGCCGCGAGCTCGAAGCTGGTCCGGGTTCGGGTGCTGTTCTCGAAGAACAGAGTGACCACGAGCCGACCCCGGAGGGTCGGCACCTTCTTGATGCGACGCCTGCCAACTTCGCGCATCGAAGCCGCGGTGGACAGGATCTCTTCGATTTCGGCGCGGGGCATTCCGCGCAGCCCGAGGAGGTCCTTCTTCGTCACGTCCGGGGAGCTAACTTGGAATCACCTTCGGCGTGGCTTCCAACCGCACGACGCCTTCCCGCCAGTCGACGACCACTCGGTCCGACTTCGCGGTCGGCAGGCGGAAGCCCCAGAAATCGGGGGCGATGGGCAGTTCGCGGTGCCCGCGATCGACCAAAACACAAAGGCGGACAAAGGCCGGTCGACCGTAGTCGACCACCTCGCCCAGCGCGGCGCGGATCGTCCGCCCGGTGAAGAGCACGTCGTCTACCAAGATCAGGCCGCAGCCGTTGACCTCGAACGGAAGGTCGGTGTCGCCGAGCACCGGGCGTTCGAAGCCCGTGTAGAGGTCGTCACGGTACAGGGTGATGTCGACGTCACCACGGGCCGGCGCGCTGGCGGTGCGGCCAGCGATCGCGTCGGCCAGCGCGTCTGCGAGCGGGATGCCGCCTGACCGAACGCCGACCAGCGCCCACCGCGGCGCGTCGGCCATCGCGACCGTCAACTCGTCAGCGAGGCGCCCCACCGCGCTCTTCAGCGCAGCACGATCAATCACCTCGCCCATCAGTCGTCGACCAGCCTGCCGTCCTTCGACGCAACACTTTCAACCGTGAAGTCGAGCCGGCGGCCACCCACGAGTGGGGGGTACACGTCCACCTGCCACGTACAGGACACGTGGAAGTCTCCGCCCATCTCCTTCATGTTGCAGTGCTCGGGCGTGATGTAGTCGATGTCGCGATCGCGGAACTGCGACAGAAGCTCGCTTTCCGCCCGGGGCTTGGTGTACGCCGCCCACGTGAGCGCCACCGACTGGGTGATCTCCTCCATGCGGTAGGAGTCCATGTAGTACGGCCCGAAGTAGGTGAGCCACCCGCCGCCGGCCACAGCGCCGACCACAAGCAAGAGCGAGATCAGATTCTTCATCCGCGCAGCCTCGGCCCGGAGTGTATCAGAGCCGGGCGCGCCTAATCGTCACCCAACCGAAGCACGGCGAGGAAAGCCTCCTGCGGCACCTCGACGCTCCCTACCGACTTCATCCTCTTTTTCCCTTCCTTTTGCTTGTCAAGCAGCTTTCGCTTACGACTGATATCGCCGCCGTAACATTTGGCGGTGACATCCTTTCGCATCGCTTTGACCGTGGTCCGGGCGATGATCTTGGTGCCGATGGTCGCCTGAATGGCCACGTCGAACATCTGCCGCGGGATCAGATCTTTGAGCTTGACCGCCAACGCGTGTCCCTTGTGCGCCGACGCGCTGCGATGGCAGATCGTCGAGAGCGCGTCGACCGGTTCGGTGTTGACGAGGATGTCGAGCTTGACCAGATCCCCCTCTTCCCACCGGATGATCTCGTAGTCCATCGACGCGTAGCCCTGGCTGACGCTCTTGAGCTTGTCGAAGAAGTCGAAGACGACTTCCGCATAGGGTATCTCGTAGGTGAGGATGATGCGGCCGGGCCCGGCGTAGGCGAAGTTCACCTGTCGGCCTCGGCGATCTTCGCAGAGCTTGAACAGGTTCCCCAAGAACCGCTCGGGCGTGTGCAGGGTCACCTTGGCGATCGGCTCCTCGATCGACTTGACGTACTGAAGCGGAGGCAGTCGCGACGGCGATTGGATGATGATCCGCGTGTCGTCGGTCTTGACGACCTCGTAGACGACGCTGGGGGCCGTCATGATCAAGTCGAGATTGTATTCGCGCTCCAGGCGATCATGGATGACCTCCATGTGCAAAAGACCCAGGAAGCCACAACGAAAGCCGAAGCCCAGCGCGTCGGAGGTTTCCGGCTCCCAGCTGATGCTGGAGTCGTTGAGGCAAAGCTTTTCCAGCGCCTCGCGCAGGTTGGCGTAGTCTGCGCTCTCCGTGGGGAATATTCCCGAGAAAACCATCGGCTTGACTTCTTTGAAGCCCGGGAGTGGCGCAGGAGCGAGATGCTTTTCGTGCGTGACCGTGTCGCCGACCTTGGCGTCGGCGAGGGTCTTGATGTTGGCGATGATGAAGCCCACCTCGCCGGCGGCGAGCTCGTTCCGGTCGGTGGCGTCGGGCGAAAAGACGCCGAGCTTGATGACGTCGTAGGTGCCGCCCGTCGCCATCAGCCGTATCTTCTCGCCCTTTTTCAGGACCCCGTTCTTGACGCGCACCAGCACGATGACGCCGACGTAGGAGTCGAACCAGGCGTCGAAGATCAGCGCCTGGAGCGGGGCGTCGCGTTTGCCCACTGGGGGCGGGATGCGCTCGACGATCTTGTCGAGGAGGGCCTCGACGCCCAGGCCGCTCTTGGCCGACACCAGCTGGACGTGTGCGGTGTCGAGCCCGACGTTCTCTTCGAGCTGCTGCATCACCATCAGCGCGTCGGCGCCCGGAAGGTCGATCTTGTTGATGACCGGCAGGATCTCGAGGTCGTGCTCCAACGCCAGGTAGACGTTGGCGAGGGTCTGGGCCTCGACACCCTGCGCCGCATCGACCACCAGGAGCACGCCTTCGCAGGCGGACAGGGCGCGGCTGACTTCGTACCCGAAGTCGACGTGGCCGGGCGTGTCGATCAGGTTGAGGACGTGCCCTTTCCATACCATCGCGGCGGTCTGCGCCTTGATGGTGATCCCCCGCTCGCGCTCGATGTCCATCTTGTCGAGGTACTGCTGACGCATTTCGCGCTCGGGCACCGTACCGGTGACTTGCAGCAGACGATCCGCCAGCGTGGACTTGCCGTGATCGATGTGGGCGATGATCGCGAAGTTGCGGAGCTTGTCCTGCGGGGATGCCATGTGCGCGCGGGGCTAACGCAGCGGCTCAAGTCCCGCCCGGGAGCACATAAGCCGCACCGGAGTGGGCGAGGCTGCCGGTCACCGCGAGCGGTCCATAGGCGAGGTACACGGCGCCGGCCGAAGCGCCGCTGGTGTCCTCCAAGTAGGCCGACACGAGCAGGTCTTCGGCGCCGTCGGCTCCATCACCGAGCCGTGATCGACGAGGAAGGCCACCCCGGAAACGCCCCCATCGTCGGACGCATCGGCGCTCCGGAGGACCAGCCTACCGGGACAGGGCTTCACAATCCCGCGACGTAGGCCGCCAACTCGGTGACGGTGCCCGGGTCCAACGCGAGCGTGGTGTGGGCGGCGATGGCCGCGTCGAGGGAGTCGGCGCTGCCGTCGTGCAGCCACGGCCCGGTGCTCCAGGCGCCGAGGAGAGTCGGCGTGTCCAGCCCGTCGATCACGCCACCCAGACGACCGCCGCTGGCCGCTGAAAGCGTGCCCACATCGTGCAGACGGAGGTCCGGGAGCGCGGAGTCGGTGTAGAGCGGGGCCGGGTGGCACTCCGCGCAACCGGAGGCCAAAAACAGCGCCTCGCGCTCGGGAGTCGCGGCGTCGGCGACAGGCGAGGTCGGGGTGACCGCCAGTGAGGTGACGTAGGCCGAGAGCGCATCCAGCTCCGCGCTCAAGCCGGCCTTCGACGCCCCCAAGGGGTCGCTGGTGGCCGCCCAGTCGGCCGCGCTCAGAAGGCCGGTGCCACCGAAGGCGTTGCGAATGTCGTTTTCGAAGTCCTGTACTTCGTCGAAGTTGGCGCTCCAGTGCAGGTACCCCATGCCGGTGCCGGCGCGGCCGAGGAGGGAAGCGGTGTTGCGCATCCCCTCCCCGCGCGAGGTGAAATCCCAGGTCATGCCATCGTGATCGCCGTCGGGATGACACGACACACAGGCGATGTAGCCGTCCTTGGAGATGCGCGTGTCGCCGCTGTCGGCGAAGAGCTGCTTGCCCAGGAGCACTTGGGCGTCGAGCGGCTCGGACTCGACCAGCGAGGTCTCCCAGATGAGCTCGGGCAGGGTGCCGGGCGCCCCGATCGTGTAGGCGCGGACGACCCGATCGAGGTCGGCGTGTACGAAAAGCGTATCCCCGACCCAGCGCAGTCCGGCGATGCCCTGCCCCGCTCCGAGAATGCTCCCGACCGCGTCGAGGGTGAAGGCGTCGAGGAACTGCACCGTGCCCGTGCCCGGATGGGCCACGGCCAGGTAATTTCCGGTGGGGCTCGGCTCGACGACGATGACCCGGTCCTGGTTGTCGAGCAGCTTACGCACCGTCCAGTCCTCTTCGGCAGCGTCGACGGACACCACCCCAACGGCGGCGCGGACGGTGCTCTCGTAGGTGAGCGGCTGGCCCGAGCCGAAGAGCCCCCGACCCACATTGGACTGCAACATCGGGACGTAGAGCGTCTCCCCGTCGGGGCTGATGGCGAGGCTCTCGATGAGGTTGGGGACCCCTCCCGCAAGGGTGTCGCTATCGGGGCCGGGGTGCATCGGGAGCACCAGCGGCTCCTTCCCGGGGCGACAGACACTGCCAGCGTCGGGAGCGCTGCGGAAGCGGGAGACATACAGCTGGCCGTCCGCGAGCGCGATTCCACGGGGGTCAGGACACTCCGCCACCACCGTGACCTCCCCGTCCGAGCCGAGCGAGACCACCTGCCCCGTACCCGCGAGGGTGACAAAGACCTCAGCCTCGGAGGTGACCACGCCATAGGGGTGCGACCCGGCCGGGAGCTCGTCGCGCGAGGTCACCTCGCCAGAGGTGACACTCACGTGCACGACCTGGTCGTCGTCGCATGCGACCTTCATGTCCAACGCGCCGTGGCTCGCCACGCTCCGAGGCCGCGCGCAAGCGTCCATCGACCGCGCTCCCGACGCGTTGACGCGGGTGATGAGGCCCGCGTCCGTGGTCACGGCCCAGGCCGCTCCATCGTCGGCGACGACCAACGTCGATGAACGCACCGGGACGTCGAGCAAAAGGGGGGTGTGCACCTCGACGAAGAGGTTCTGGGTGGCACGCCGACCCTGATCGTCGGTGAGCTGAACCACCACGACGTAGTTTCCGGCCTCGGCCCAGCCGTGGGCCACCTCGGCGCCCGCGCCGGTTTCGCCATCGCCGAAGTTCCACGTGACCGTGCCTTCCGAAGCCGTGGCCTCCAGGGAGAGAACCCGGTCAAGCTGGACCTGGAGGGTGTCGTCTTCCACCATCAGGAAGGGCTCGACGACGTCGCCACTGGCGGTGTCCGCACCCGTGCAGGCAAGCAGCAACAGCATCATCCGCCGCCCGTCGTGAACTGGAACGACGAGGTCCCGTCCATCGCGTTGCCGTGGATGTCCTGGATGCCGTCCACCTCTACAGTGTAGGTGACGCCTGCCTGCAAGGGCGCCTTCGGCACGTACGACACGGTCGTTTCTTGGGTGCTGACCCAGCCCTCGACCGGGTTCCCCTCCCCGTCCAGGAGGCGGACGCTGCCGGGCCAGGCGCTGGCGGGTTCGATGAACTCGTTGAAGCTCAAGCCGACGCGCGCGGAGGTGAGCCAGCCGCTGGTGCCATCGTCGGGGTCGTGGGCGAGCAGAATCGGCCCGTCGCGGTCCGGTTCGGCGCGCCAAGGCACCACCGCCGTGGCCACCTCGGTCTCGGGCTCGTCCACCGACAAGAGCATGACGTTGCCCCAAGGGACGTTGGTGTCCAGGTCACCGGCGAGGTCACCGGTGCCGACCAAGGCCAGCGCCGCGGGGTCGGAGGCGTCCCACACCGAGCCGTGGTCGGACTCACCCACGAACAAGTAGCCCTCGTCGTAAAAGACGTAGCCTCCGTTGCCCGCGTGCTCGACGTCGGCGACGAAGGCCGGCGCTTCGGGATCAGCCAGGGACATCACGATCGGCCCGCCGCCGCCTTCCTTGCGGGCGAAGAGCGCGAGGTCCCCCACCCGATTGCCATGGTAGGTCTCGACCCCGAGTCCAGCGCGCCCCGGCGTCGAAAAGGGCGAGCCCGGCATCAGCACCGGGTCGGCGGGATCCGAAATGTCGAGGAGCGCGGCGCTGGTCTGCTCGGCGCTGCTGACCAAGAGCTCGTTGCCGAGCGCGAACACCCCCCCGGCCCGCAGTCCGAAGCCCATTTGATTGACGAGCACCGGCGCCGTGGGATCGGTGATGTCGAAGACGTACACGCCGTTGTCGGCACTCGCCACGTACATCCAGGGATACTGGAGGAAAAGCGAGAGCACCACCCGAGTGTAGGAGTCGGGGTAGAGCGCGGCGGGGATCGTCACCAGCGTTGACGCGACGGGCGCGGTCGGATCATCGAGGTTCCACACCAGGATTCCGCTCAAGAAACTGCCGTACTCCTTGCCGTTGGTGAACGCCCAGTCGCCGGCGTGTGGATCGTCTGGCGGCAGGTACACGGACCCGATGGCGTGCGTCTCGCGGATGGCGTCGCTCTCCGTGACCCCGATGGCGACAGGGTTGCAGGGGTCGGCCATGTCGATGACCGAAAGACCGCCAGTGCCGAGCTCTGGAGACCAGGGGAGCAGCAGGTGCCCGCGGTAGGGCACCTGGAGGTTGTGGTGGAGCGGGTCGGCGGGGCCGCCCGTCACCGCGCCGCACGCCACCCACAGCTCGTCCTCCGCGAAAGCGGTTCCCGGGTATCCGGGACCTCGGAGCGCCGGGCCTTCATCCCAGAACTGCCATCCTTCTACGAGTGTTTCTGTGTCGCAGCCCAGCGTCGCCACGAGGACGGTCCCGAGCAGGAACGGACGAGGATCATTGCGCATGGGGCCGTCCCGTGTGCCGCCGACGTCGCGCTTGCGCCCAAAACCCCGTCGCCACCGGCACCCACGCCCACGCGCCGGGCAACACCGCCGCGCAGCCGCACACCCGCGCCTCTGGACCCTCAGCCTCGACTGCTCCGGAATCGGACCCGGAATCCTCCTCTTCGAATCCGACCGCGTGCGCCTCCAAAACCCAGTTGGCATGGGTGCCTTCGGTCGTGGTCACCGCCACCGTCGTGCCGGCCGGCACAAACCAGGGCGCATCGCCCGTCATCCCAGGGAAGGTCACGGTGATCCCCTGACCGCTTTGCATGCGCACGTCGATCTCCATGTTCTGGGCGACCCAGTAGTAGACGGTGCCGAGCTCTGCCGCGCTGTCGGTGTACTCGACGTCTGAGGCCACGATCTGCGAAGTCGGATCCGGCCACCACTCGCCGCGACTGTAGGTGTCGTTGCCGAAGGCTGCGGCGAACCCCGACCAGAGCGCACCCGCTTCGAGCCCCGTAGCGTCGACCAGAAGCGACTTCCAATCATCCTCTGGTCGCGACGAAGCTGCGGCCCAGACGGCCTGCATCGTCGCCGGGCCCACCCCGACGGTGTCGAGCCAACCGTTGAGGACGAACATGCCGTATTGGTGAGAACCGGCCATGCTTCCATAGGGCAGGGCCGCCTGGTCGCCGTACCAAGGCACGGTGTAGTCGAAGGCGACCGAGTCCGGCTCGACAAGCACCGAGGCCCAGTTCGCCGAAGCCTCCCAGTACCAGGCTTCGTCGTCGACCCCGCCCGCCCAGTCGCGCCGCGCGAATTGCAAGGCGTGATGGAGCTCGTGCACCGCCAGGGACGACCAGAAGGGCGCATCCCGCGCCCAATACCCGTTGAGGTAGATGACCGGGTAGCCGTCGGGGAACTCGTCGGTGAAATATTCGGTGGTCAGCCCGGTACCCCCAAGATCATCCACCAGAAACACCCAGATGTAGTACCGGTCGGAGCCCACGGGCGGCGTCCACCCTGCGGTGGTGACCAGCACGTCCCAACCCGCCTCAAGCGCGGCACCCGCCCGCTCTGCGCCGTCTGCATAGTCCAGACCACCCGCCCAGTTCAGGGTGAAGTGCCCGGTTTCGAGGTGATTTTCGTAGGGAGTGCCGTAGATCGAGCGGGCATCGGGTGGCGGGGCGAGCAGGGGGGCCACGCCGATGCCTGGCGGCGCGGTGCGCAGGCGCTGTTCGATGACGACCCGGTGGGGCTCCATCAAGGCGTCGATGGCGTCGGGGGTGAGGCAGTGAAGGTCCATCAGCAGCCCAGGTCAGCGGCGCGCGCCAACGCCTGGGCGTGCGCGGGGGTGATCGCAAGCACCTTGGACCAGGCTTCGCACTCGGCCGCGGGGTCGCCGCGGACACGCCCGATCGCGGCGAGGCCCTCCCACGCCCACCGGTTCTTGGGGTCGGCGGCCACGGCGCGACGGAACCGCACCTCGGCGGCTTCGGGCTCGTCCAGGAAATAGTAGGTCCAGCCCTCCATGCCGACCGGACGGCTGCGGCCGGCGAGGAAGGCGTGGAACCAGCGCCGCGCCGCCTCCGGGTCCTCACGTTGACGCGCCAAAAGGCCCGCGCGGAAGGCCGAGGGCCCGAACTGGGGATCTAGTCCCGCCGCCTCCTCGAATGCGGCCCGCGCCCCCACCAGGGCCTTGCGCTCCTCCAAGACGACGCCGTACTGGTAGAGCGTCCGCGAGCGCGACACCGGCTCGCTCGAAGCGGCCGCGCCCACCCGATCGATCGACGCCGCCGGCAGCGTCCGCGCAACCTTGAACGCCGCTTCAGCTCGCCACCCGTCCGCGGCGACCGCGGTCATCAGCGCGCGCGTCGCCCGCTCTTCGAATGCGGTGGGCAAAGCTGTGGGTTCCGCGAGCCGCGCCCATACCCAAGCCGCCTGGAGCTGCACGCGGGGATCGTTCGGGTGCAGCTCGATCGCCCGGGCGATCGCGGCGTCGGCGACCAGACCCTCAGCCGCGCCCCCGCCCGCTGTGGCTACCCGACTGGCAGCGACCGCGCAGGCCACGTGCTGCCAGGCGTTGAACGGGTCGCGCCGCGCGTCAGAACAGGCCCGCGCCATGCCGGCGGCGGCCTCCGCTTCGGTGTCGGCACGCGGCAAAAGCAGCGTCGGCGCCTGCTCGGAGATGCGCTCGGCCCGAGCGCCGGGCAACTGGTAGTCCGCCAGCCCCGCAGCGCCGATGGCGCCCACGCCAAAGCACAAACCGAGCGCCGGGAGTAGACGACGTCCGCCCGGTTGGCCGAGGCCGAGCCCGGCCAAGACGATCCCCAGGAAAAGCGCAAACGGCACCAGGACGCCCGTCGTTCGCAGCGGGAAGTCCGCCAACGACTGAACGCCCACCGCAAGCACCGCCACCAACGCGCCAATGGCCACCGAGGAAGGAAAGTCCGCCTCCACCACGTCCAGCCGCCGGACCACGCCGCGAGCAAAAGCTCCGACGAGGACAAGGACGGCGAGGAGCCCGACGGCGCCTACCTCGACGAGCAGCTCGATCGGTTCGGAGTGCGCGTGGATGACGTCGTACAGGTGGGTGCCCACCTCGTGGGGCCCGAACGCGCCACGCCAGCCACCGGCACCGGCACCGAAAAGCGGAGCGTCCACCCACGCCGAGGCGGAGGCCAGCCACAAATCACCGCGGGCCGTGAGGCTGACGTCACCCGAAAACACGGTCATGAACCTCCCGAGCGCCCCCCGCGGGCCCAGCGCCAGCGCCGCAAAAAGCAACCCAACGATGGGCACTGCGATCCCCAATCGCAGATGCAGCGCGTCGTCACGACGGTAGCGCGTCCACAGCCCCACCCCCGCGGCCGCGACGAGCAACCCGACGAGCGGGCCGCGCGCGTTGCTGGCCACGAGCCCTACAAAGAGCGTCGCCGCCGCAAAGCCCATCAACGCGAGGCGCTGGAGTTTGTCCCCGCCCATGTCCAAAACGCTGGGCGGTTGCGACGAACGCCGCTTCCGGGCGGCGTGGCGCCGCACCTCCTCGGGCAAAAGCGGAAAAACAGAGGCGGCGAGACCCCAAAGTGCCCCGAGCGCGAGGTTGAGGAAGGCCGCGAAGTGGCCACGGTTGATGAATGTGCCGGTGGCCGAGCCGACGTACTCCGATTTGAGCCCGATTCCCGTGGAAGGCCCGTTCCGATTGGCGAAGCCGAAGAAGGTCTCCAAAAGCGCCAACGCGACGATGCCCAGGAGAAAGATCAGGAGGTTGGTGCGATTGCGGCCGATCCGCCATCCCACGAGGACCAGGAGTCCGGCAACCACCCACTGACCCGTTTGCCACAACCACGCAGGAGGACTCACCGCCAGCGGCCGCAGCCCGGGGTCCTTCGCGCCCGCTAGCACGTCGAAGGCGTACGGGACCGAATTCCCGAACAGCACGTCCAAGTCGAAGCGCGTCAGCGCCACCAGCCAAGGCTTGGTGCCGACGGCGAGGTCCCCCCCAAGCCGATGCATCCGCTCCGCTTGGTTCGGCGCAATCCACTCGCGAACGAGCGCAGGAACGGGTAGCACCTGGAGGACGAGGACGCCCAGAAGCACGGCGCCAGCCACCCGAACCACCCGATCGGTACGGGGCAGCTCGCCGCGCATCAACATCAGCCCGGCGGCGACCAGCGCCACCAGCCACCCAACCGCGCCCATCCGGTGTTCGGTCCCGCCTTCGAGCCCGGCAGCGAGGGCCACGGCGAGGAGCGCCACCAGGGTCGCGAGGAGCTCGACGCGCGCTCCGCTCATGCGCCATCCGTGCGCCTCACCTTCGCGACATCTTCACGCTCGGCACCGTAGTAGGTGTAGTAGTAATAGTAGCCATACGACTTGCGCTGGATGTCGAAGTCGTTGAGCACCACGCCGATCAGGCGCGCGTCCACATCGGTGAGCTGACGCTTGGCCTGCAGGACAAGATCGCGCGCGACCTTGAAGCTCTTGATGACCATGATCACCCCGTCGACGTGCGCCGAGAGCACCACAGCGTCGGTCACCGCCACCACCGGCGGGGAGTCGATGATCACCAGGTCGAAGTTCTCGTTGAGCAGATCGAGCGCGCGGACGCACGCGTCGGAGCCCAACATCTCCGCCGGATTGGGCGGTCGGGGGCCGGACGGAATGAGGAAAAGGCCCTCCTGAGGCGTCGGCTGAACCACTTGCTCCACGGTGCTGGCCCCGGTGATGAGCGTGGAGATGCCATGCTCGTTGTCGATGCCAAACGCATGGTGTAGCGACGGCCGGCGGAGGTCCGCGTCGACGAGACAGACCCGCCGACCCGTCGCCGCGAAGCTGATGCCGAGGTTGATGCTGGAGGTGGTCTTGCCTTCGCGCGGGCCAGCCGAGGTGATGAGCAGCCGACGCGGGGGTTTCCCGTCGGCGCGGGCGCTAAAGTTCACGGTGGTGCGGATGTTCCGCACGAACTCTGCAAACGCGGACTTCGGGTATTTGTAACTATAGAGATAACGTTCGCGTGCCATCTCCCACCCCTCGCCGGCCAGCCCGGGGACGCTGGGTACGATGCCCAGGAAGTCCACGCCCAGCGCCTCGACCTCTTCGCGGGTCTTGATGGTCGTATCCATGTAGTCGAAGAACAACGCCAGGGAAACCCCTGTCAGCAGCCCCATCGCGATCGCGATGGCGATGTTGCGCGCGTAGTTGGGCTCGACGGGGTCCTTGAGCGCCTCGGCCGGGTCGATCACCGAGATGTTGTTTTCTTTGAGCGACGCGGTGACCGCCATCTCCTGCCGCTTGGCGATGAGCGTCTCGTAGATGGTGCGGCTGGCCTCGACACCGCGGCGCAGCACGCTGTAGTCGGCCTGTGGGCCATCGGTGGCCAGGGCGCTGGCGGTCGTGCTCTCGATGGTGGCGCGGAGCTCCTCGACCGCGCGCGTGGCCCCATCCCGTTCAGCACGGAGTCGACCCAGCTCACCGCGGGCCTTGGTGCGTATCTGTCCATCGACCCGGGCCACTCGCCCGGCTTGCTCCACCACCTTGGGGTGCTTTTCTCCCAACGTGGTGCGAAGCCCGTCGAGTTCTCTGGTTTCTTCCTCGAAAGAATCGGCCAGGGTCGTGGCTCCGATCAGCGATGCGACGGCGATCGGGTCCTTTTCCCCCTGCAGCGCGGAGTCGAGGGCCCCGAACTCGGCCTCGGCCTCGGCGAGTTGCCCTTCGGCTTTTCCCTTCTCGATCGCCAGTTGTTCGATCTGCTGGCTGGCGACGTGGCCCTTTTCTTCGGTATCCAGCACGATCTGGTTGTGCTTCTGACGGAAAGCAAGGAGCTTGCCCTCGCCGAGGCGCCAGTCGGTCTCGGCCTTGGTCGTTTCTTTGTCGAGCCAGTCGAGACCGGTGATCATCCCGCGGTTGAGCTCTTCGAGATTGCGAACGACGAAGACGTCGGTCCAGGCAGCACAGATCCGCTCGGCGAGCTCGGCGGTGCCGGCCTTGCAGAAGATCCAGACGATACGGGACTTGGGCACCCGCTCGATCGAAACCTGCAAAAGCAAAGCCTCGACCGGGCTTTCCAGGTCGCGATAATTTTCGTGTTCGGCAAGCCCCAATTGATCAAAGACCGCCCGCGCCTGCACTCGGCTTCGCAGCTTCTTGTCCTGGGTGGTGTAGTACTCCTGATCGGACAGGTACTGGCCCGACCCGTGTTCGCCGAACGCGTCGAGGTTGCCGATGATCCGGGGCTCGGCGTTGATCTGCATCGAGGCGCTGGCCTGGTAGATCGGCGGGGTCAAAAGGGTGACGACGGTGACGCTGCCGACGATGAGCGAGAACGCGGTGACCAGCGTCCAAAGCCGCTTCCGAATGGTGCGCCAGTAGTCCCGCAAGTGCAGTATCTCGCTGAGACTCGCCTCACCGGTGTCGTTCCCCATCGAACGACGGGGGCGGTGCGGTCGACTCGGGGATTCAGACAGAGGTCACCGGGAGCGTTAGACAACGTAGCCTTTTGGAGCTGCCTCTGTCCCGGCCTGCGCCCACCTCCGCCCGCGCCGTGGTCATCGGACTGGACGGGGCCACATGGAAGCTGTTGGACCGCCTTTTCCTCGAAGGGGTGATGCCGAATCTGGCCCGGATGCAGGCCGAGGGCTGCTGCGGCCCGCTGTGGAGCGTCGTCCCGCCGATGACCGCCACCGCCTGGACCAGCTACCAGACTGGAAAAGGACCCGGCAAACATGGCGTCTTCGACTGGACCGAGCCGGTGCCTGGCACCTACCTGTACCGGCCGATCGACAGCACGCACATGCAGAGCAAGACGATCTTCGAGGTGCTGTCAGCACGACAGCGGCGCGTCGCCACCGTGAACCTGCCGCTGACCTTCCCGGCCCGCGCGATCAACGGCATCGCGATCGGAGACATGCTCACCCCCAGCAAGGACACCCCGGGCTTTTTGTACCCGCCGGAGTTCAGGGCCACCCTCGATCGGCTCGCTCCTGAATATAAGATCGACACCCACTTGTGCGATCGAGAAGACGACGTCCTCCCCTTCCTGGCGCGGCTGACCCACCTCATCGAAGAGCGTGGCAAGGTCGTGCGCCACCTGATGGACAGCGAGCCCTGGGACCTTTTCTCGTGCGTCTGGGTCGAGATGGACCGTATGCAGCATTGCCTCTGGCACATCGTGGACCCGCTCCACCCGCGCTTCGATGCGGCACTGGCGGCGAAATATCGTGAGCGGATCCTGGATGTCTACCGCATCTTGGACGTCCGCATCGGCGAGATGGTGGATCGGCGCCCGGAGGGCGCCAACGTCTTCTTCGTCAGCGACCACGGATTTGGTCCCTGTCGCTACAAGGTTTTCCTGAACACGTGGTTGGCCCAGGAGGGCTTCCTGAAGTTCAAGGAAGGCGGCCGGGAAACCAGGAACCGCCTGCATGCGGTGCGCAGCGTCCTGACGCGGGCCGGCATCGATTCCCGTAAGCTGCTTGAGACTGCGCGGCGGTTCGGCGGGGAGGCACTTTTGGGAGCGGGCGACTCTTTATCTAGGTTTGCGGCCGAGATCGACTGGGAGCACACCAGCGCCTTCTGCCACGGGACCAACGCCATCCGTATCAACCTGAAAGGGCGCGACCGCCACGGCAGCGTCGAGCCCGCGGACTACGACGCGCTGGTCGCCCGCTTGCAGGAGCGCCTCCGCGCGATGCGCGACCCAGAAGGAAACGTCGTCGTACGCGCCGCGCGGAGGAGGGAGGACCTCTACGAAGGCCCCAACGTCGACCTTGCAGCGGACCTGCTGGTGGCGGAGCATGACGACAGCGTGTGGTTCTACTACTCCGAGGGCGAGGTTCCGGCGGCGGTCTTCGAGCCCAGCGGCTGGGCCAGCGGAAACCACGAGCCGGACGGGATCTTCTTGGCGTGGGGGCCGGACATCGCCCCCGGAACGCGCGAGGACACCTCGATCAACGATGTATTTCCGACCATCCTCGCGTTGATGGATGTGCCGATACCTGACGACGTGGACGGCGTGGTGCTGCGCGACATCGTCGTGGCCGGGCGCGCGCTGCGGCCGCGTTGGTCTGAGGCCACCGGGTGGACGGGCCAAGCCCGCGTGTCGGACGCCGCCACCGATCGCGCCATCGAAGAGCGCCTCCGCGGCCTCGGCTATCTTCAATAACCATGGCCAGCGACGAGAACACCGCCCGGCAGGCGGACATCTACGATGAAAAGCTCGGCGAACTCAGCGACTTCGACCACCCCCACAACCTGACGCTCCTGCACCAGCGGGGGCTGCTCCAGGCGCTGGAGTTGGCCGCGGGCGCTTCGGTCTTGGAGATTGGCGGCCATCGCTCCGGGGCGCTGCCGTGGTTGGAGCGCCACCATCAGGTGGTCGGACACGGCGTCGACATCTCGCCCGTTTGGGTTGATGCCCACAACCGCCTTGCCGCAGCGCGCGGCTCGCCGACGACGTGGACCGTGGCCAGCGCGGAGGTGCTTCCTTTTGAGGCGGGGTCCTTCGACGGACTGGTGGCGTTCGACGTCTTTGAGCACGTCAGCAACATGCTTTCAGCGTTGCGTGAGGCGGCGCGGGTGTTGCGCCCGGGAGGGCGGTTGGTGTGCCACCTGCCAGTCGCGGACATCGGCGGCAGCTTTGACGGCTGGCAGCGCCGCCGCGACCCCGCCGACTTCGCCGCCCGGCAGGCCAGCGTCGGTCACTACCACGAGCGCCTCCCGACGCGACTGCAAATGCGGACGCGGCTGGAGTCCTGCGGCTTCGACGTGCTCGAGGTGCGGAGCTTCAACGTGTGGTTGCAACCCCTGCACGACCACCGGTTCATGCCCTGGCTGGGCAAGCTCCGCCACCGCGGCGGCGCACGCGACGCCGCCGGCACCCCCACGCAAAGCGCGGAGTTCCCTCGTCAAACCGCGAGCCGCCACCAGAAGTTTTACGCCACGGTGGTCTTACCGCTCGCGCAGGCGCTCACGGGCGCTGACGCAATCGGCGCGAGGCTGGGGATCGGGGGCAGCGCGAGTTTTGTGGCGATGCGATCGGGGAGGTAGGCGGGGCCGGCCGCTCGGCAGGAACGCCGGCGAGCCGAACCCGCGCGACGACCTCGTCCGGAAGCCGATCGAGCGAGGGGCGGTCGTGCGGATTTCGAGCACCCGGGAGGGTGCGGCAACGCTCGTAAACGGCCGAAGAGCTGCGTTCCCTTAGACCGTCCCCCACTTGCCAATGCCGACGCTGGGAATGGCCTTGGTCAGGGTACTCTTGACGATTTCGCTGAGCACAGTGACGCCGCCCAGCATCTCCATCAGCTCCTCGCGACCTTCGGACTTGCTGAGCTTGCGACGGATGAGGTCGGGCCGCATGTAGAAGTTGAGGTAGGCCTTGGTGCGGTATTGGCGCAGCCGCTCGGCGGTGAAGGTCTCAGTTTCGAGCTGAGGAATCGGCCCACCACCGTTGATGGTGTAGCGACGCCAGAAGTCGCCGTCCACGTAGCCGCGTTCTTGCGCGATCCGGTAAAGGTCGGTCGCGGGAAGGGCCGTAGCAACGCTGTAGCTGGCCCAGTCCAGCCCAAGACTGGCGGAGAAGTTGATCATCTCCTCGATGTCCTGTGGCGAGGCGTCGTAGTAGCCGACCATGAAGTAGCCGCGGGTCTCGATGCCGACCTCGCGCGCGATGCGGAACGCCCGCTCCGTTTGTTCGCGGGTGATCTGCTTGTTCATGATCTTGAGCACGCGGTCCGTGCCCGCCTCCACGCCCATGTGGATGCTGCGGAGACCCGCCGCCTTCAGCATCTCCAGCACCTCGCGATCGACAGTATCGACGCGCGCGCGGATGTTGAACTTCACCTTCAGGTTGCGACGCAAAATCTCCTCGGAGAACTTGCGCATCCGCTTCTTCCCGATGGTGAAGGTCTCGTCGAACATGACGATTTCACGAATGCCGTGCTCTTTGACCAGGTACTCCATCTCGTCCACGACGAGGTTGGGCGCCCGAAAGCGGAGCTTGTCGCTGTAAACCTGGCTGCAGTAGCCGCAATGCCAAGGGCAGCCTCGCGTGGTGACCATCGTCGCGAACGGCTTGAGCAGCGTGAGGCAGTGGTAGCGATTGACGTCGACAAGGTCCCAGGCGGGCATCGGATAGCGGTCGATGTCCTTGGGCACGGCGCGCGTCGCGTTCATCACGATTTCGCCGCCTTTGCGGACGCAGGTGCCAGGGATGTCGTCCAGGCTGGCGCCGGCTTCGACGGCCTCGCAGATGTCGAGGAACGTCTCTTCGCCATCGCCCACGACGGCCAGATCGAAACAATCCCAGGTCAGCGACTCCTTGGGGTAGATGCTGAGATGGGGGCCGCCGACCACGACGATCGCGTTCGGGCAGGCCTCCTTGACCATCTGTGCCACTTCGATGACCGCCGGCCAGCCCAACGTCTTGGCAGTGAGCGCCACGATGTCCGGCTTGAAGTCGGCCACGCGGCTGTGGGCATCCTTCGGGTAGAGGTTTTCAGCGTGGAGATCGATGTACCCGATCGGGAACCCGGCCTCGCGAACCCAGGCGGCGAGTTGCAGCAGGGGGAGCGACGGGAATATCCCCAGCTTTTCCGCGGCCTTCTTAGAGAGCGGCTGCTGGTCTGCCGCTTCATGGTACTTCATGAAGAGGATGCGGGTCTTCTTGGTGCTCATACAAGCCCTGGAGTGTTCGTATGGTAGCACCGGCTTCCGACCCGCCGACCGATGGCTGTGCAGAATGTCAGCCATCGGTCAGGCATGCTACAGCACGCCCATCGGTGCTAAGCTGCGTCCGCACCGCAACCCAGGATCCGTCCATGCTTCTTGCCTTCGCCCTCGCCGCCTGTACCACCGAAGACCCCGACACCGGCGACACCGGCGACACCGGCGGGGACTCTGGCCCCACGATCACCGCGCCCCCGTTGGTGATCAACGAGGTGCTCGCCAAGAACGACTCGAACAACGCTGACAATGCGGGCGAGTACGACGATTGGATCGAGCTGTACAACCCCAGCGACACCATCCTTCAGCTCGACGGTTTTTACCTGACGGACACCGAAAGTGAGCCCACGCTCTACCAGTTTCCGGCCGGCAAGGGCATTCCGGGGCACGGCTACCTCGTGGTGTGGTGCGACAAGCAGGTCGAGCAGGAAACGGCAGACGAGCTGCACGCCACGTTCAAGCTCGGGGCCAAGGGCGATTTCGTCTTCCTCAGCTACTCTGAGGACAATCAGGTGGTCACCGCCGATTCAGTGCGCTGGGACAGCACCCAGACCGCGGATGTTGCAGCCGCGCGGGTGCCCGACGGCACCAAGAACTGGGTCAACCAGGCGCCGACGTACGACGAATCCAACGGCGGCTAAGTTCGGCTGGGCGATGCGCCAGCTCGCCGCACCTCGCGGACCGGTCGCTCGTCCGGCGTGAGCTGGACGCACATCGCGGTTCACTCGCGACGTTCTTCCTGGCCGGGCAACCCCGGCCGCCCGTCGGTGGTCACCCCCGCGATCCCGACCGCAACGCTGGAATAGTCGATGGTGGGCAGGCCCAGCACCTGGCGCACCGCTTCATCCCGGAGGCGCGCCGTCGGCGTGTCGGGCGTCGACCACAGGACCATCCGCCAGGTGCTCGCGCACGCGCCCACGTCCGGGCGCATGCGGGCCACGGAGGCGGCGACTCGGTCTCGCTCAACGACGAGCATCTGCGGTCCGCTGAGCAACTCGCGGCCCGCCAGCCACTCACGATAGCGTTCGTTCCGCCAGGTCACCAGCTCGACGAGCGGGGCCTGGCAGCGTGCGACCCGTACCTCCTCCGCCTCGCAGGCCAGGAGGAACCAGATCACGTGGACGTCGGCTCGCCGACCAGCCGCCGTCGCAGCCTGGCCACGAGGGGCAACAACGCCGCCACCAACAGCACGCGGGCCGGCATCAACAGCTTGGCGATGATGTACGCGCCGGCAATCGTGCTGGCGCTCCCAACCCGGCTCTCCAGCCAAGGCCAGTCAAGGCCGAGCTCGAGAACCAGGGCCGCCAACGCGAGATTCAGCCCGAAGACCGAGAACCACACCACCAGCCCGAGGGTGCCGTACTCTTCGATCAAAGCGCGGGCGCGCTGAGAGAAGCGTCGCATCAGCCCGCCTTGGCCTTGGCGCGCGCCATGACGACCTCAAAGTCCGCGGCCTCGACGAATCCCACGGTGCTTTCCAGAATCGTGCCGTCAGGCCGCACGAAGACCACCGTGGGCAGCCCCATCACGCCGTACTTTTTCTGCACCGCGGCCACGACAGGATCAGCCTTGTCGGTGCAATCGATCATCACCGTCACAAAACCTTCGGACGCCGCGATGACGCCGGGTTGGGTGTAGGTCAGCTTCTCCATTTCGTGGCAGGCCGCGCACCATTCCGCGGTGAAGTCGATCATCAGGGGCTTGCCGCCCGCAGCTGCGGACGCGGCGAGCCCCGCCTCCTCGGTGGCGAGCCACGTGATCCCGGGGCCGTTCTGGGCCACGTTGACGCCCGTTGGCGTGCCGGCCGCCGCGCCCATCTTTGGGAGCAAGAAACCAGAGGTCATGAGCGACCCTACCAAGAGCCACGCGCCCACCAGCACCGCCACGAGCGTGTAGAGCTGCCGGACCCGCGAGACCCAGAAGCCTTCGTCCTCAGCGGCGTCGGGCCAGGCAAAGACGCCGGTGACCAAAAGCGTGGCCGCGGTCAAGAGCGCGACCTGCAAATCGGTGAACAATGTCTTGGTGAAGAAGATCGCCATCAGCAGGAGCACGGGGCCGAAGCCCTTCTTCACCAGGGCCATCCACGCGCCGCGCTTAGGGATCGCCGACATCGCGACGCCAGCGACCAGGAAGATCATGCCCATGCCTGTCGAGAACGCCGCCATCAGCGCCGCGCCCAGCCCGACCTGGCCCTCGATGGCCACTTTGCCGAGGATGGCGATCACCACGGGCCCGCTGCATGGACCGGCGAGCACCCCGCCGATCATGCCGAACACGAACGAGACCCCGTAGCCACCACGCTTTTCGTAGCCCGAGACCCGACTCTGGATGAAGCCGGGCACCTGGATGTCGAAGAAGCCGAACATCGCCAACGACATTCCGACGAAGAGAACGCCGATCCCACCGACGAGGTAGGGGTTCTGCATCTGGCTGCCGAACAGGCTCCC
Organism: Deltaproteobacteria bacterium; assembly: GCA_947445035.1. Taxonomy (GTDB): domain Bacteria; phylum Myxococcota_A; class UBA796; order UBA796; family SXON01; genus SXON01. Next base: position 168,116 of record CANFCK010000004.1, on the reverse strand, counting down.
GGTCTTTCCCGCGAGGACACCAAGCCCGGTGTAGACCAGCGTCTGCCCCAGCGTGTACACAAACGCCAGCGAGAACGCCTGCAGCTTGGTCGTCGCCCCCCGCGCCCCGATGATCGCCATCGTGATGGGCACCATGGGTAGTACGCACGGCGTGAACGACACCCCCACGCCCGCCATGAAGCAGAGGACTACCAGGAAGAGCAGCCCGCGCTCTGCCGCCGCGGCGAACGCGTTGGTCGGCTCGGCTTGGGGAAGCGCCGCAGCGACCACAACAGGCGGCGTGTGAGCCGCGGGTGTGGGGTCAACCAGCGTCGCCGGGTCGGGCAGCGTCGCAACCTGCCCGGCGGGGAGCACGACGATCGGGACCTTCACCGCCTCGGCGGTGGGCATCCGGCACAACGCCACGCCTTGGCAAGCCTGGTAGGCGAAGTCGACCGTCACCATCGCGGGGCCTTCCGGCCCGGTGATCGGCGCCACCACGGTGAAGTCGGCGACGAAGTCTTCGCGGAAGCTCCCGTCCTCTACCTTGCCGCTCGAAGTGGCCGGCGGCAGGACCAGCTCACCGACGGTGTAGCCGGCGGGCGCGCTGACACTGAGCCCGACAAACATCTTGTTGATGTGCCAGTCACCCTGAAGATCGACGTGGATCGCCACCGTACCGTCGGGGGAGCGTGCCGCCGCAAAGAGCGCTGCGGGCGCATCCGCAGGGGGGGCGGCTGCGGCGGTTCCGATACCGGGCACCGGGGCGATGCCCGCCGCCGACACGGTCGCCGTCAGCGCATCCTCACGCGCCGGGTAGCAGAGGCCCACACGACAGGCCTGGTGGCGGGCCAGCAGCTTCAAGGTGTAGGTGCGCGGCGAACCGGCCGGGAGGGTCAGCGGCAGCGACAGGACGGTGTCGCCCGCCTCGTAGACTTCGCGCTGGCGGGCCGGGTTGGCGGGGTCCGCCAAGAGCTTGCCCGGGGGCTCTACAAGCGCGCCCACGACGAGCCCGCCGGCATCCACAACCTCGATCTCGACCATCTCCGCGTACACGTGAGCGCCGGGCGGCACCAGCAGGTGCACGGGAAGGTCGAGGGTCGTGCCGGCGGTGCCCAAGGCGTCCGCAACCTCGATGCGCACCGGCGATTCCTCAGCGAGGGCGACCGCGACGTAAAAGGCGAAGGCGGCAGCGAACACGGGCACCCCGAGAGACGAACGTGGCCGGGCCTAACACGGGGGCTCGGGGAACAGGCTCGCCGCCACCGAACGTGACGGACTCCATGCACGCCGCATGAGAGATCGCTGTGAGGTTCGCATGAAAGCGACCTGCGGTACCTTCCATGCTCACCCCGGACCCCGATGCGCACGACCTCGCTACTTTTCCTCTTCGCCTGCTCCGCTCCCACCGACTCCGACGGCGATCCCGCCGATCTCGACACCGAGTCGGACGCCGACACCGATTCAGACACCGATTCAGACACCGACGCTGACACCGACACCGACACCGACACCGACACCGACACCGACTACGACCCGGAGTTCGTGGCCAACGGCCCGGGCGCGGGCGTGTTGTTCTTTGTGTCGGAGCTCCAGCTCGGCGACAACGCCTGCGGGGTCAACGTCAACCCGTACAGCCTCACCATGTTCGACTCGATCACGCTCATGGACGTGGACCCGGACCCCCAGTTCTTCAACGAGAAAGCCACCGCCAGCGAGAACAGCATCGTCGGCTGTACCTACTCGCTCGACGGCGCCTTCTGGTGCGATGCCACCTCGGTCGGCATGAGCCTCGGCAGCTACGGGGTGGACGCCACGATCGGGTGGGGTTTGGAGATGAAGGGGACCTTCGTCGAGCGCACGATGGATGTCAATGGAGCCGAACACACTTTCTCGCCGCGTTGGTCCGCCGATCTGGCGTGGTCGTTCCAGATGTCGTGCACCGGCACTCAGTGCGACACCGCCGAGGGCATGGCGGGGATGAGCTTCCCGTGCGAGACCATCGGCACGGTGGGGACGGCGAACTACGAAGATCCTTCGCTTGCGGCGGAGTAGAGCCACTCCTTGAACGCACCCAAGCGTGCGGTCGTCGCCGACGCGGCGACCGCACGGGTTGCTACAGTGACTGGTAGTTGAAGTCGGCGCGGTTGTCCTTCACCGTGGGATCGGTGCTCGTCGCCGGGCAGACCGCGTTCTGGGGTGCGGTAGTCAAGTCTGCCGTGAACTCCCACCACGTCTGCTTGTACTCGACGAAGTTGTGGGTCTGGGTGACCCGAGGGCAATGGAAGACGTCGTCGTAGCACCAGGTCTCGACGAAGGGTTGGGCAGGGACACCGGGCGCGCGCACGAAAACGTCGGCGTGCCCCACCTGGATGAGGCCGTTGACGTCCTGGCGCGCGAGGGCGCGGTACACGCCGGGGTTCAGCCCGATGACCGGGTTGGCCTCCAGAACGTGGGTGCCGGCGGCATCGTAGGCGCGGTAGCGAACTTCGTGCGCGCTGAGCACGGGAGCGGTTCGACAAGCTCCGCCTCGGTCACGCTGAATTGGTGGCCGTATCGGCTGAGGAAAGCCCGCGCGGCCCCCTCCACGCCGAGCGCGGCCTCGGGGGCCACCCAGGACTCCGGAAAGCTTACGCCGACCAGCAGCCCGTTCGCTCCACGCCATTGGGTCGCTTCCGCCGGAATCGGTTGGATCGCCATCGTCAATCCGCGGCGCGCGGCCTCCGCCGCGCCAGCGTCAAGTCCTCACCTGCGGAGTTCCACGCAGCCGTAGGCCGCGAGCCCTCGACCGGCACCCTGGGCGTCCCCCTTCCGGGATACCGGCCCGCGGTGCGCGTAGCCGTCCTGATTCCGGTGCTGGACGAAGAGCTGGCGCTCCCCTGCGTGTTGGCCTCGATGCCGGCAGGCCTGCGTATCGTCGTCTGCGACAATGGTTCGCGCGACCGGTCCGTGGCGATCGCCCGGGCCGCTGGTGCCGAGGTGGTGACGTGCTCGCAGCGGGGGTACGGCGGCGCGGTCCTGGCCGGGGTCCGCCACCTCGCAGCCGATCCACCCGACGTGGTCGTGGTGTGGGACGGCGACCAGTCCATCGATCCAGATGACCTCCCCGCACTGCTGGCGCCCATCGAACGCGGGGACGCCGATCTGGTGCTTGGGGATCGGACCCGCCTGGCCGAGCCCGGCGCCCTGCCGCCCCAACAGCGATGGGGCAACCGCTGGGCGACGATGCTCCTACGACTCAGCACCGGCCTCGCTTTCCGGGACATGGGACCCTTCCGCGCGATGCGCTACGACGCGCTGACCTCCCTACGAATGTGCGACCCGACGTGGGGATGGAACGTCGAGATGCACCTCAAAGCGCTCGGCGCCGGACTGCGCGTGGTCGAAGTGCCGGTACATTGCCGCGTTCGGGTGGGTCAAAGCAAGATAAGCGGCACCCTGCGCGGGACTTTGCGGGCAGGCGCTCGCATCACCTGGGCGTTCTGGCGCTACCGAAGCTGACGACGACGACGCGCGACGGCGGCCGCCGCCAGGCCTACCGCCACGCCGCTGGCACTGAGTCCCAAGCCGCACGAACCGCCACCGCCGACGAGCGAGTCGAAGTCGCAAAGGTCGCCCTTGCCGTCGAGGTCGCTGTCGCCTTGTTCGACGTCGGACACCAGCGGGCATACGTCGCAAGCGTCGCCGATCACGTCACCGTCAGAGTCAAGGTTCTCGGCATCGACCAAGTCAGGACACAGGTCGCAGGAGTCGCCCACACCGTCCGCATCCGCGTCGAGCTGGGCCTTGTCGGACACGGTCTTGCAGATGTCACAGGCGTCGCCGATCCCGTCTTTGTCGGTGTCGACGTTGCCAGCCTCCGGGACGGCCGGGCAGGCGTCGCAGGCGTCGCCGACGCCATCGAGATCGCTGTCGGCCTGGTCGCGGTTGTAGTCGTCGGGGCAGTTGTCACAGTCGTCGCCGACGCCGTCCACGTCCAGGTCTTCCTGGGCCGAGACCAACTCGGGGCAAAGATCGCAGGCGTCGCCGCCGTTCTGGCCGGCATCGCCATCGATGTCGGTCTGCTCGACGTTGGCGACGTTGGGACAGTTGTCGCAGTCGTCGCCGAGGCCGTCGTTGTCCAGGTCGTCCTGGTTGTTGGCATCTTCGCAGTTGTCGCATGCGTCACCGGCGCCGTCCCCGTCGTCATCGAGCTGATCTTCGTTGTCGGTGTAGGGGCAGTTGTCGCATTCGTCGCCGAGCAGGTCGGCGTCGCTGTTGGTCTGCTCATGGTTTTCGGTGTCGGTGCAGTTGTCACACGCATCGCCGATGTAGTCGCAGTCGGCGTCGGCTTGATCGTCGTTGAACGTGGTTGGGCAGTTGTCGCACGCCAGCGTGACCGTGATGTCCGGGAATGGCGAGCCCTCGGGGAAGTCCCTGGCGCCCGCCGAGAACCCGTCGAGATCGACGTCGAGATCGACGAGCACGTACAGACAGCCGTAGCTGTAGTAGTCGTAGTAGTAGTCAGCCGACTCGTAGGGGTCACCGAACCCGTCGACCGTGGCGAGGCAGACGGCGTCACCCAGATTGACGGGCAGTTCATCGTCCACGTCGACGTTGTTACAATTGATGTCCTGCGTGAGCAGGTTTTCGCACTCGTCGGCGAGCGCCGCCGCGAGGAGCAGAATGAGGCTCACTTTCCTTCCTCCTCGTTCATCTCGATCTTCTTTTCGGTGGTCTCGGGCGGCGGTGGGAGCGACGGGCCCGGAATCGTGCTCGCCTCCCCGTTCCAGGGCAGCTTGATCGCAGTTTCCCAGCCGGCGTTGGGTTCGCCCGGACCGAGTCGGCGGCCGATGGTGAAGACGACCCGGCGGTTGGCGGCGTCGTCGCCTTCTTTCACCGGCAGGACCTCGCCCCAGCTACGGTAGCTGAGCCGGCTCGGGCTCACGCCGCTGACGATCAGCTCGCGGAAGACCGCCTCCGAACGTTTGCGCGACAGCTCGTAGTTGTACTCGAAGCTGCCTTCGCCGGACGCATGACCTTCGATGATGAGGCCCTGGATATCAGCGTTTTCGGACATCAGCTTCGCGACGAAGTCCAGCGTCGGCTGGCTGGCCGCGAGGATCTTCTCGTTGCCGACTTCGAACTGGATCGGATCGCGGATGACGATTTCTTTCTGCGTGACCACCGCGAGCTCCTTCTGCACGGGCTCGGGCTCGGGATCCGGCTCTTCGATGATCTTGTCGAGCTCCGCGTCGGTCACCTTGGCGTCGAATACGGTGACCGGACCCGTGTCGATGATCTTTTCTTCCTTCGGCATCCGATTGAAGGTGACACCCGCCATGATCCGGGCGTCGGTGGCCCCATAGCCGGCGGTCAGACCCCGCCCACCGTACACGTCGACATACCACTCCTTGTTCACCTTGACCTGCGCGCCACCAAGCACTTCCAGTGGGAAGCTGGCCGCACCGGAATCGGTGAGTCCTACCCGCGTGAGGGCAAAAAGGTGCGGGGTGACGAGGTCCTTGAGGATGCTGTAGCTGACGTCGACCGCGGCGGTGAGCTCTTGTCCCGCGCTCAGCGTCTGCTGGGTCGTGACGGGGCCGCGGAGCATGAACCCGACGTCAGCGGCGATCCGCAAGTCGCCGGGCTTCGCCGCGAAGGACACACCGGGAACGAACCGGGGACTGGTCTCGCCGAAGTAGCTGTTCGCGGTCGAGATGGGGACGAGCAGGTCGGCATGAGCGCCAAGGGCCATCGTCTTGTTTGCAAGGATTTCGTAGCGAACGCCGGCGCTGAGGTCGCGGGCGCCGAACCCATCGGCGGCGAGCGAGTCCACTCCACTGCCGAAATTGGCGGCCATCGGCAGCGTTGCACGCACGGCCAACTTGCGAGACACGTCGATCGAAGCGCCGAGTTGGATGTCGAAGCGGTTGGCGACCACCGGCCCCACCTCCACATCGTCGACCACAAGCACCAGCGGGTTCAGTTCGTACTGTACCAGAATGCCGGCGCGGACGTGCCCACGCTTCTGGACCTCGGGCGCGTCAAGGCCTGGAGGCGCCAAAGAGAAGCCCGTACGTGCCATTTCGACATCGAGCGAGTAGCCAGCGGCATGGGCGAAACAAGCCAGGAACAGGAGCAACCGACCTCCACACAAAGAAGCACCGCTCAGGTAGCGGGAACGCGTCCCTTTCGCCACCTTCGGTCCGCCATCAGCGCTGCGACTGGTTGTTCCCGCTGGCGTTCTGGCGATGGCTGGGAACCAGGCGCGACAGGAGCCGCTCCAGCAAGCGGCGAGCCACCGCGCGCAACGCCGCAGCTGACAGCACCGATGGCGGCGGTGGGGCCTGCTTCATAGGGCCACCGTCATCTCGAGGGTGAACGAGCGCCCGGGCTGCAGCACCGTCGCCTGCCACCCGTCGTCCCCGGCCGGCCACGCCACCGTCCAGTCCAGGAGGTTTCGGGCGCCCAGGGTCCAATCCAGCCGCAAGCTCGGCACCGCGCCAGTGAGGGTGACATCCCAGAAGAGTACCGGCGTCGTGTCCGCTTCTCCGGCGCCGACCACCCGGCCGGTCTCGAAGGCCAGCCGGGTCGCTCCACGCACCTGCCCGGGGATGAGCGGCGCTGCCGCCTTCAGCGACGCAAGGTACTCAGGACTGTTGGTGAGCGCCTCGCCATCGAGCAGATCGCCAGAACGCGCCCGCTGCACCGACTGGGTGAACGCGACCATCCAACCAGCACGCCAGTCGCGACGAAATTCCAGCTCGACGCCGCCCGTTTGGACAACTCCCGCTTCGTTCTGGTAGACAAGGAGTCCGTCATCGCGCTCGATGAGTGAGATCAGCGAGTCGATCTGATCGTAGTAGACCGAGAGTACGGTGCTGCCGACCTCGCCCACGCGGACGGTGTACTCGACCTCGCCGGTCAGGATGGTCTCCGGCAGCAAAGACGACGCCGCCACCTGGGTGACGCCGTTGTCGTTGTACGCGAGTTCGTAGGGCGAAGGCGCCCGGAAGGCACGACCGCCCAGGAGTTTCAGGGTGTGGTTCGACGCGGGCCGAAGGATCAACGCCGCGCGCGGATTCACGGTCGGCCCGACCGTGCTGAAATAGTCGAGCCGCGCGCCGGCCGACGCCGTCAGCGCCTTGCCCGCGTCCGCATCCACGACCGCGTACACCGCGGCGGACTGGGCCGGCATCGACTCGTCCAGGTAGGCCTCGCCGTCCTCCTCCCCGCGCAGATCGGCCTGCACACGAGCCTCGCCGGCGAGCCCCCCGGTCAGGCGCAACCACGGGCGCACGGCGGACACGGCTCGCGCTTCGGCCCCGAGCCAGGTCCCGTGCCACGAGTCGCGCAGCACGTACCGGACATCGTCGCCCTCGTCGTAGGGGTAGGCGCCGCCGAAGTCGTAGCGGTCTACGTACAGTCGCGTGAAGATCTGACCCACCTTACCGAGCTTCGGCTCGAATCGCAGCTCTGCGAAACCCCGGCCGTCGACGCTCCGGGCGCGGGGGTCGCCGACCACGGTGCCGAACGCTCCCGTGGGCACGCGTTTGTCGCGATAGTTGGCGTAGGCCACCGCAGTCCAGGGTCCGGCCCACAGCTTGCCCCGCGCGCCGGCGCCCGCCGACTGGTCGTAGTCCGCGCGCGCCGCGTCGGTGGCCCGCAACGGTGGCTCCAACTCCGGCGGATCACCCTGGCCGAAGAACCCATCGGCCGACAACCACCAGCCGCCCGATTTGCCGGCGACTCCCGATGCGCTCGCCCGCGCTCGCCCGAACCCGGGGGCGCCCGCCGCCACCGAGACGTGGGACGGTCGCGTGCTCTCTCGTTCCCTCGTCACGACGTTGACGACCCCAAAAAAAGCGTTTGAGCCGTAGAGTGCCGACCCCGGACCCCGAACCACTTCGATCCGCTCCACGTCGGCGAGGTCGGGCATGAGGTCGGTGCCTACGTACGAGGCGCCAAGCTGATCGTCGTTGAGCGAGTGGCCGTCGTAGGTGCTCAAAAGCCGATTCCCGTAGTCACCGGTTCGGCTGAACCCGCGCACGCCCAGGTACTCGTACACCCGGTCGTTGGACTGGTAGATGCCTCGAGTCCCCCCCAACGCCTCGTACAAGGTCTGGTATCCGAAGGCGCGAATCTCCTCCGCCGAGATGATGCTGACGCTGGCAGGCGCATCTTCCACGAGCTGCGTCTGCCGACTGGCGGCGGTGACCTCCTGGACAGGACGGAGGGCCGCCTCGACGCTGACGCGGCCGTCCGGCTCGATCTCCACCGACTTTTCCCAGGCGCGGTAGCCCGGCAGGCTGACCCGGACCGCGTGTTTTCCCACCGGCACCGACGGAAGCACGGCCGGCGTGAACCCGGCCGCAACCCCGTCGATCTCGATGAGCGCGCCCTTTTCAATCGCATCGACGAGGAGCGTTCCGGTGATGAGCGGCAGCTCGACCACTGCGGGAACCTCGCTTTCGGCGGCCACCTGGATCAACTGGCGGGCGCTCCGGTAGCCCGGCGCCGAAACGATGAGCATGTGCGGTCCGGGGGAAAGCCGCAACACCGCGGGGACTTGACCCACCACCGCGCCATCCTCGGCATCGACTCGCACGGTGGCGCCCTCCGGACGGCCGGTCAGAGCGACCGCGCCAAGGATCGGCTCCAACGAAAGCGCGACGCGACCCTGCTTGCCCACCACCGCTGCGATGTTGGTGGCACGGGCCTCGTAGAAGTTCTCCCGGGTCAGGACGATGGTGTGCTCACCCGGATCAAGCGCCAGGACCCGCGGGGTCTGACCCCGCCCGCCCAGATCGACTCGATCGACGAAAACCTGCGCGCCCGACGGGTTGGACTCGACCAAAACCAGCGCAACGGAAGGCCGGATCCGCGCAAGCGCCTCATCCGCCGCCTTCTGGCGTTCCGGGTCGGTTTCCACGGCGCGGTAGTCGGTGTAGTGGCGGAATGCCTCCGGGTAACGACCGAGCTGCTCGTAGGCTCGGGCGACGTTGAACACCACGTTGCGATTCGGCGCGAGCCGGTTGGAAAGTAGCAGGTGCTCCAGCGCGCCGAGGTAGTCGCGACGACGGTACGCGGACACCCCTAGCTCAAACCGGAGATCGGCCTCCTCGCCCAAATCGAGGGCGGGTTCGACTGCGAAGCCGACGGAGATGATGAAGGCCAAGAAAACGAGGATGGCTCACCTCTCCAGGCGGATGTCGTCCGGTCCGGACGGCGGCTTCTCGGGACGACGCGGCGCTTCGGCCCGCTGGTGCAGCGTAGCTCGAATGACGCCGTCGTCGTCCCGCCCGGTGATGGTGACCGGCGCCCCGCGGAACCCCGCGCGGCGCAGTTCAAGCTGAATCGGCGTCGCAACGGCGGCGGCGGCGTCATAGCGCAAAAGGTAGGGGGTATTCCCAGCCTTCTTTCCGCCGATCCAGACCTCAGCCGGACCGGGTTCGGCCTCGATCACCACTTCGTCCTCGCCCGCCGCGGGCAGCGCCCCGGGGGCCGGCGGCGCCGTTCCCGCACCGTCCGCCGCGAGAGCGTTGATCGCCTCTGCGAGCGCGGGGCCATCGGGCCCTCCGGGGTGCGGGCCCGGTCGTGAGAACCACCAGCCGGCGACGGAGACAATCAGGACCAAACTCACCAGCGCCACCCCGATGCCCAAGGCCACCGCCGCCAGTGGGGCCACTCTACGCGGCGCGGGCTGGGCGGGGAACGCCCCCGTCGGCTGGGTGACGGCGTCGATTCCGGGCAGCTCCGCGACGTTGTCGGCCACCCCCGGACCACGCAATGCACGCAGGGCCAGCACCAGGGCATCGGCGTCGGCGTGACGATCCGCGGGAGACTTCTCGAGCAGCCTGCGCACCACGGCCTCCAGCGGCGGGGGTACGGGGTGCGCTGGAGCGAACGGGGGGAGTGGGTCGTTGAGGTGCATGAGCAGGGTGCGGATGGGCTCTGCCGATGAAAACGGTGGCGCCCCCGTCAGCATCTCCCAGAGCACCACGCCCAGCGCGTAGAGGTCGGCCCGACCGTCCACAGCCTCCTGTCGCACTTGTTCGGGCGCCGTGTACCGCGGCGAACCCACGAAACTACCGTCGGTCGTGAGCACCTCGGTGCCAGCGGCCATCACCTTGGCGACACCGAAGTCGAGCACCTTGACCGACTCCCCCTCGTCGGTCTCCACCAACATCACGTTGGACGGCTTCAGGTCACGATGAACCACACCAGCCCCGTGCGCCTCCCTGAGCGAACGGGCGATCTCGAACGCGACCCGGGCGGCGCGCGCCGCCGGGAACGGGCCGTCCTGCCGAAGCGCTTGGGCAAGCGTGCGACCGCGCACCAGCTCCATCACCATGTAGAACGTTGGATCGCCCCCCACGTCCAGGGCGCCGTAGTCGAAGACGTCCACCGTGTTCTGGTGCTTCAACCTGGCACAGGTCGCAGCCTCCAGCAAAAATCGCTTTTCGAGCGCCGAATCGTCTTGATCGGACCCCAAAATCGGTCGGGTGAGGATCTTGAGCGCGACTTCGCGCCCGAGAGGCAGCTGCTCAGCGCGGTAGATCCGGCCCATCCCCCCGCGCGCAACGAGCCCCAGCACGCGGTATTTCCCCGCGACCAGCACGCCGACGAGCGGATCGGCCGCTGGTACGCTGGGGGTCTGGCTGCTCACAACGTCAAGGGTAGCACGCCGGTAGCCGCGTTAGGCCGGCGGCAGATGCCAGATATCACCAGCCGCCTTCTGCAGATGAGCGGGCTGTCCATCGTGGGGAGGCTGCTCGTGGCCGCCGCGGTCATCACGGCGGGCATCGGCCTCTTGGGCTTGTGGCTCCGTGAGCCCGTGGAAGCCGCCGCCCTCGCGCTCGTCGCCGATCGGGGGCTCTGGGGGGTTGGGCTCATCGTCCTGGTTGGAGAACTGGTCCCGGGCCTCGGCTTCCAGCCTGGACTTTTGGTGGGGATTGCCGCGGGCGTGCCCACGGTGCCGCTGTACGTGGTCGCGGCGCTGGGTTCGTCGATGGCGAGCATGCTCGGCTGGCTCATCGGCCGAGCTGGACACGACTTCAGCCCGCTGCGCCGGGTGCTTCTCGCATCCGGAACCTCTGCAGCGCTCGACCGCTGGGGCGTCCGCGCCGTCTTGCTGGCCTCGGTGCTGCCGCTGCCCTTTGGACTCGCGACGGTGGGCGCCGGAGTCCACGGGCTGCCTTTCGCGCGCTTCGTGGTCGCGAGCGCGCCGCGATGGCTGAAGGTCGCGGTGCTGATGGGTGCCTTCACCTGGGGCTGGAGTTGGGGCGAGGCGTAGTGCCTACGCCCCCGTCCTCGTCGCGCGCTGAAGCGCTTCGACCGACCGAATGACTGCCTCCACGCTCGGCCGCCCGCGGTTCGAGAGGCGAACCTTGCGGTCGGGATTCACCAGGTAGAGCGCCGAGAGCGTCAGCGGCCGCAGCGGGAGTTGCAACGAGGCGCCAAACATTCGCGCGACCGAACCGCCGCGATCGGTCAAGAGGGGAAAGCTCAAGCCCACGTCTTTCGCCACGGCGGCCTGCGCCGGACCTTCGGCGGGGTTGATCGAAAAAACCCGGACGTTGAGTCGAGCGAAGTCGACCTGATGGGCCTCCAGCGTGCGGAGCTGGCCCCGGTCGGACTCGTCGTCGAGGTCGGCCACGAACGCAAGGATGGACCAATGCCGCCCGTGCCGGTGCCAGCTGTCGTCCCAGGACTGGAGGTGCCATTCCGGCGCCGTTTCACCTTCTGGGAGCAAGCGGGGGTAGACGCGGTCGCGCAACGCCTCCTGTGCGGGTGCGGGGAGCTTGCGGAGAACGTCTCTAAGGCCCATGGCGCGCGGGTATCCCGTTCAGCGGAGCAGGCCCCGGGCCTTGATGTGCTCGGCGAAGGCGGCCCGCTGGGAGAGGGGGTCATCGGGGAGCCCCGGGACGAGGGCGCTGAAAAGCGCGGGCCAGGGCACGGGCGCCCCCGTGCGCGGCTCCACCCCGCCAGCGCGGGCGACCGCCGCCAGCAGCGCCCGGCGCCCGCCTGCGTGGTGCGCGCCCGCCGGGACCGTGCACGCGACCGCCAAGACCCCCGGGTCCGCAAACGGCGTGATGGCGTCGAGTCCGAAGCTTGCGAGGCCCGCGTCGAGGTCCGCGAGTTCGACCTCCGGGAGCAGAATATGTCTTGCGACGCGCGCCTGCGCCTCCGCGAGCGTCAACGCCGCCGCATCCGCGCGACCAAAGCGTGTGGCCAACCCGGCGAGTCGTCCCACCACCGGCGGGTCGAAGCCGTGGCTGGCGCCGACACCCACCGCCAACCCCAGGGCGCCCTCCTGCCACGCCGCCCGTGCGAGCGCCGCCCACGCCCACGCTTCCGGCCGCGCCCAGGCCGCGCATGGTGCGACTTCCTCCATCAGACTCCCGAGCACTTTTGCGTCCCAGGCGACCTCGACCAGGGGGATCTCCGCCGCTGCCGCCAGCTCCCTGACTCCCGGTTCGACGCCGCCTGGCCCCCGCAGCGTCAGCGCCACCGCCGGGCCGCCCTCGCGCGGGCGCACGGCGACCAGCGCCCCGGAGGCCAGCCCTCCTGAAAGCGCGATGGCGTGCGGTTGGCAGGAGCGGACCCTGGTCGCATAGGCCAGGTCCAGGCCGAAGCGTAGCGAGCGGGTCCAGCGATCGAGGTTTCCTGCCGACCCGCGAGGATGCACCTGCGCTTCCGGCACCGATCCGGGAAAAACTGCCTCGCCCCGCACCTCCAAAACCTGGCCCGCGGCAAGCGCCCCCGCGTCGCTTCCCGTGGGCAAAAGGCCAGCGACCAAAAACGCACGCGGGTCCGTGCAAAAGGCGATTCCACCGCCGACGCGCGCCCACCCCAGCGCTCGCGACCCCGCGCGGTCCCTGGCCACCCACCCGCGCCCAGACCCAAGTTCCCACGCGGCCAGCGCCACGTCCCCCGGCATGCGGGCGAACGCCCTCGCGAATCCGGTACGGGCGATCAGCGTCGCGACCACCACACCCACCTCGGCGTCGGCCTCCAGCTCCATCTCGGCGGCCAACGGCTTGAGCCCCGGAACCGCGCCGTCCACGGCAACAAGGATGCCCTCGGCGCGGCCGACGGGGCAACCGGGCCCCGGAACGCCGCTGGCAGCGACCACGAAGGCCGCGTCGCGATCGGCAAGCTCCCAACGAGCGGCAGGCCCGCGGGCATCCAAAACGCGCGCCATACGATGAAGCGTCGAAACCGACGCAGCGCCCAAAAGGCCGGCAAAGCCGCCCACGGACTAACCCGGGGGCGGGCCGGCAGGCGCCGGGGCGGCGCCGCCGGCGGGCAAGGCTCCTGCCGGAGGCGCGGCGGCCGGGGGCGCCGCGGGATCGATGGGAGCGCCACCTGGAGGGGGGGCTCCACCGGCTGGCGGAGCGCCGCCCGCCGGGGGAGCGCCGCCGGCGGGCGCGTCGCCACCCGGAGCACCGGGCGGCGGACCCTTTTCCCCCTTTCCGGGAGTGAAGTCGCCGAGATCGGGGGTGTCGGACAGGGCCAGGTCCAGGCCAGCGATGGCGTCCATGCCGACGTCGACGAGGCCGCTGACACGCGCCGCAGGGTCGCCATCGTTGGGACCATCGCCCGCGACGTCCACGTACCCGACCACTCCCACCTTTCCGAGCCCCTTGGGCGCCTCGACCTCCCACGGGCCGGCCTTTTCGATCGTCAGCGAGTCCAGGAGCACCGGGAAGCTGCCGTTGTCGCCGGGGCGCAAGAAGTCGATGTGAATCGCCCCCGCCTTGCTGCCCGCGTAGGTGATGGTTCCGGAAAGTTTCACGCCTTCGCCGGCCACCACCTCGAACTTCTGGGTTGCAGGGGGGGGACCCGAGCCACCACCGCCGCCGCCTTCGCCAGGGGGCGGGCCACCGGGACCGCCCGGGCCACCGGGCCCACCCCCGGCAGCGCCCGGTACTTCACCACCCGCAGGCGCGGTGGGATCAGGGCAACCGGCGAGAGCGAGAAGACTCAGTAGTGCGGCAGAGATGCGCATGAGATCCATTGGCGACCGCCCTCGCTAACCGACATCCCCGTCGTTGACACGCCCCCCCGCGATGGGCTACATCCCGCCGCCCCCACCACAGGAGTCCGCGTGTCGGTCACGCTCCGCAGCTACGTCTTCCTCGACAGCCTCCAGCCACAGCTGGCGGCCTTCACCGGCACGACGGCGAAGGGCTTCCTGCCGTTGGCCGGTCAGGCCAGCATCTGGATCGAGACGGCGCCGGGCATGATCATCAACCGGGTCACCGACGTGGCGCTCAAGGCGACGCGCGCCATTCCGGCAGTTCAGGTCGTCGAACGCGCGTTCGGTTTGTTGGAGCTGCACCACGACGACAAAGGCGAGGTTCGATCCGCCGGGGACGCCGTGCTTCGGTTCCTGTCTTTGCGTGAGGACCAGTACATCGCGCCGAAGGTGACCTCCAATCAGGTCATCCGGGCCGTGCACGCCTACCAGGCCCAATTGATCAATCGCAACCGGCAGGGCATGATGCTCATCCCCGGCCAGAGCCTTTTCATCCTCGAAACCGAGCCCGCCGCCTGGATCGTGCTGGCCGCGAACGAGGCCGAGAAGGCCGCGAACGTCAATCTCGTGAACCTCCAGCCCTACGGCGCGTTCGGCCGTTTGTGGATGGCGGGCTCCGAGGCCGAAATCGACAGCGCTGCGGCGGCCGCCATCGCGGCGATCGACGCCTGCAAGAAACAATAGAATAGTCTTTCTTCCCAAGTACACCGGCACAGGAGTTTCAGATGTCTGACGCGCTCGGAATGATCGAGACCAAGGGTTTCATCGCAATGGTCGAAGCGGCGGACGCGATGCTCAAGGCCGCCCGCGTCGAACTGGTCGGCTTCGAGAAGATCGGCGGCGGCTACGTCACCGCGATCGTCCGCGGCGATGTCGCCGCGGTCAAGGCAGCCACCGAGGCCGGCGCCCGCCAGGCTCAGCGCGTCGGCGAGCTGGTCAGCGTGCACGTCATCCCCCGTCCGCACGAGAACATCGATCAGGTGCTCCCGCTCGGTCGCCAGGGCGACAAGAAGTAACCAGCGATGAAGCTCGGCAAGGTCGTCGGGACCGTCGTCAGCACCCGCAAGGACGAGAAGTTGGAGGGGCTACGCCTCTACCTCGTGCAAGACCTGTCCCTGGACATGAAGGGGCGGGATGCGTTCGTCGTCGCCGCCGACGCGATGGGCGCCGGCGTGGGCGAGGTGGTCTTGTACGCCTCTGGCTCCTCCGCCCGGCAGACCAAGGCCACGGATTCGCGCCCGGTCGACGCGGTCATCATGGCCATCGTCGACACCGTCGATGCCGGCGGCACCGTGCTCTACGACAAGTCCACCGCGGGCTAGGAGGGACAGCATGGAGCGCGATCAGCTCGAAACCATCGTGTCTCAGGTGCTGGACCGTATCAAGTCGGGCAACGCCGCCCCGGCCCGGACCGAGCCCCCAAAAAAGGGTCTTGGCTGCTACAAGACGGTGTCCGAGGCGGTGGACGCGGCCGGGGCCTCCCAGCGCCTGCTCGCCGCCCTACCTCTCGAAAAGCGTCGCGAGATAATCGCCAACGTGCGCAAGCGTACGGCGGAGGACGTCCGGTCGCTCGCAACTTTTGCCGTCGAAGAGACGGGGCTGGGCCGCATCGAGGACAAGATCAAGAAGAACCTGCTGGTCATCTACAAGACCCCAGGTCCGGAGATCCTCGAGCCGATTGCGTATACCGGTGACGACGGCCTCACCCTCATCGAACGCGCTCCCTACGGGGTCATCGCGGCGATCACCCCGTCGACCAACCCGACCGAGACCATCCTGTGCAACGGGATCGGCATGGTGTCGGGCGGCAATACGGTGGTGTTCAACACCCATCCAGGCGCGCGGGGCGTCAGCGCTTTTGTCATCGACCTGATCAACCGCGCCTCAATCGAGGTCGGCGGGCCCGACAACATCATGACGGTCATCGAGTCGCCCACGATCGAGTCCGCGAACGAGCTTTTGCGCTTCAAGGGCATCCGCCTCAATGTGGTGACGGGCGGGCCGGCGGTGGTGAAAGCGGCGATGAATGCGGGAAAGAAGGCGATTTGTGGCGGTCCCGGCAACCCGCCGGTGGTGGTGGACGACGCGGCGGACATCGATCAGGCCGCGCGCGGCATCATCGCTGGCTGCAGCTTCGACAACAACGTCATCTGTTGCGACGAAAAAGAGACTTTTGTGGTCGAGAAGGTGGCCGACAAGCTCATCGACAGCATGGTCGGCCACGGCGCGGTTCTCCTCCGCAATCACCAGGTCACGCGCCTCGAACGGCTCATCCTCAATGCCGAGCGTGATCACACCGTCACCAAGTGGGTCGGGAAGAACGCCAGCGAGTACCTCAAGCAGATCGACGTGCCCTTTGTCGGTGATCCCCGCTTGATCATCTGCGAAGTTCCGTTTGACCACCCGTTCGTGCAGCTTGAACTGCTGATGCCGATCATGGCCATCGTCCGCACCAAGGACGTCCACGAGGCCATCGACATGGCGGTGCGCGCCGAGCATGGTTTCGGCCACACCGCGTCGATGTACAGCAAGAACATCGACAACCTGCACCGCATGGCGCGGGTTAGCAACGTGTCGATCTTCGTGAAGAACGCGCCGAACTACGCCGGGCTTGGTTTTACGGGCGAAGGCTATACCAGCTTCACGATCGCCTCTCCAACCGGCGAAGGCCTCACCACCGCGCGGAACTTCACCCGCGAGCGCCGCTGCGTGCTCGCCGGTCACTTCCGCATCGTCTAGGCCATGCCCGACGCGCTCGCGCTTCTGGAGCTCGCCAGCGTGGCCCGCGGATACCGCGTTTTGGACTGGATGGTCAAGCAGGCGCCGGTCACCATCATCGAGGCCAACCTCGTCGAGCCCGGAAAATACCTGATCCTCTTCGGGGGCGGCGTCGCCGAGACACAGGCCAGCTTTGATGAGGGCGTGCAGCTTGCCGAGGGCGTGCTCCTCGACAAGCTGCTGCTTCCCCTCGCCCACCCTCGAGTGTGGGCTTGCCTGTCGGGCAACGAGGAGCTCCGGAACCCAGACTGCATCGGCATCGTAGAGGGGGCGGCGGTCTCGTCGGTCATCGAAGCCGCCGACCGTTCGGCGAAAGAAGCGGACGTCTACCTGGCCGGGCTGCGCGTCACCGGCGGCCTCGGCGGGAAGGCGTACTACGTCGTCACCGGTGGGCAGAGCGCGGTCGAGGCGGCCGTGCGGTGCGGTCGCGAGCTTCTCGGGCCTCGCGGTCGGTTGGTGGATACGCAGGTGATCCCGCGGGCGCACGCGGAGTTCTTGCCCTGGGTCCTGCGCCGCACCCCCTTCGGAAGCCCCTGATGCAGCTCGCCCGAGTGATCGGCACCGTGGTCGCGACCGTCAAACACGAGTCGCTCGTGGGCGTGCGGCTGCTCCTCATTCAGCCCCAGGACGAAAACGGCGTCGAGGATGGCGACGCCATCGTGGCCGCGGACCCTTTGCAGGCAGGTGTGGGCGAGCTGATCGAGTGGACCACCGGACGCGAAGCCGCGCTGGCGTTGCCGGTCACCTACTCGCCTGTGGACGTCGCGGTGGTGCGCATCGTCGATCACGCCTGGAGCGACGAAAAGTACCTCCGGAGTCGGCGATGATCCTCGCGCGGGTCATCGGCAACAGCGTCGCCACCGTCAAGCACCCGTGCTTCGTCGGCAAGGCCGTGCTCATCGTGCAGCCGGTGCGCGCGGACGGGGAAACACCGCTTGGTCGGTCGTTCCTCAGCGTCGACAGTGTTCAGGCCGGCGTGGGCGACCTCGTGCTTTGCGCGCGGGAGGGGAACACCGCCCGCCAGATCCTGGGCAACGACGACGACCCGCTGCACAGCGTCATCCTCGGGATTGTCGACGACGTCACGCTCGGCTAGGCATACTGTCGCGTATGGGCGCGCGGGCCGAGTTGCGAGTGGACGGTGAGGTCTCGCTCATCGACATCACCGAGCTGGAAGAGGCGGTTCGTCGCGCCGAGGTCCTCCCCGACGCCGAGCTGCACCACCCTCCCTGGACCGGAGAGCTTTGGCGCCGGATCGATGACATCCTCGCGCTCCGCGACGCGCTCGACACCCCGGATGCGAGGCTCGCGGCGAGGTTGTTGCGACCGGGGCGCTCGTGGGCCACGGTCGTCGTCGTCGGCGTCCTGATCGCCGCGGCGGGGGCGCAGTTCTGGTGCGGAGACCTCCTGACCGCCGACCCCAATCTCGTCCGCTTGCTCAGCGTCAGCTGGGAAACGACCTTGGTCGACGGCGCATGGTGGTCGCCGTGGACGGCGGTGCTGCTGCACGAAAGCTTCGTCCACCTCCTCGGGAACGTCGTCATCATCGGGTATTCCGGATGGCGCTGTGAACGAGCGGTGGGCGCCACCGGGCTGTTGACCATCGTGACCGGGGCTCTGACCGGCGGCGCCATTTTCATCATTGTACTGTCGCGACTTCCGTGCATCGGCGCGAGCGTCCTGGCCTTTGGGCTCTGGGGCGGACAGTTCGCCATCGGCTGGCGGTACGGCCCGGTCATCCCGGAGCGGCTTCGGGGCTACTACGGGATGGGGACCGTGCTGGTGGCGGCGCCGCTTCTGGCCTGGTCGTTCGCCAACCCCCAGGTTTCTTTCGCCGGCCACCTCGGCGGTTTTTTCGGTGGCATCCTGGCGGTCTTCCTGCTGCCCCTCGCCACGGCGGTGCCGATCGGACGGCGAGGGTCCGCGCAGCGGCGGGCGCTCGCGGTTTCGGCGCTGCTCACCGCAGGCACGCCGGCCCTCTGCGTGCTCGCTCCCCTCGCCCCTTTCTTGTTGGCATTCCCGAGTCGGACCCTCCTCGACCCCGAAACGCGCATCGCGGTCGACGTCCCCTGGCGCATGGCGGACGCCCAGCGGCCGACGGCGAAAGGCCCCTTCGCGCTGCAGACGGGCGCCCCGGGACAGGCGCTTCACCTGACGAAAACCGACGGCTCACAACCGACCGACGGGCACAACCGACCGATCTTCGCGCACGACGGACACCGACTCATGGCGTCCTGGGACGCGAGCTCGCTGTCATCCGGCCGCCTCTCGTTGTACGAGCATATCGTCGCAACCGTTCGCTGGGAACCGGCTGCGGAGTTGGAGCTTACTCAGCGCCAGTATCGGGAAGCCCCCCACGTCGCGACGCGGGCGCAAGCGTACGCCCTCGCGGCGGACCTGGCTGGAGACGATGCCGCGGCGGTGCGAACCTACGGTGAGCTCGAGGCGTTCGGCGCTGAGTGGGCCCGGGTCGCGGCCCGCGCGCGGGTTCGGTTGTGTGCGCTCCGGCCCCAAATCGAGGGCTGCTCCCCCGCCTGGCGAGACGGCTGGTTGGACCAGGAAGGACCGGCGGACCACGAGTTGTGGTTATTCGGTGTTCATTGGGCCAGCCGGGATCGGCCGTGCGCGGAGGTGTGGCGCCGCCATGAAACGATGGTCACGTCGGGGACCTATTCCGACCTCGAACGCCGCTTTGCGCTTGGCGAATGCGCGCCCGAGGGGTGGGAGCCATGAACCGAGGCGGTTAGCAGCGCCCATGGACGAGACCAGCGCCCGGCAACTGGCGGCCCTTTGCCACGATCTCCATGCTCGCGGTTGGGTCGCGAACCACGACGGCAACGTCAGCGCTCGTTTGCCAGGAGGCAACTTCCTGGCGTCGCCGACGGCGGTCAGCAAACGCGACGTACGGCCCGAAGGCCTCGTCACTGTCGATGCGGAAGGCAAGGTCCTGTCGGGGAACCGGCGGGTTTTCAGCGAAATCTCGCTGCACCTCGCGGCCTACCGCGCCCGACCCGACGTCGGGTGGGTGGTCCACGCCCATCCCCCGCACGCGACGGCCTGGGCGGCCGCGGGCGAAAGCTTCTGGGACGCGCCGTTTCTTGCCGAAGCCGTGGTGTCCCTGGGCGCCCGAATCCCGTTTGTGCCCTATGCGAAGCCTGGAGCAGGGACCGGCCCGGTGGAAGCGGCTTTCGGGCTCGCGGACGCCGCGCTTTTGGGCAACCACGGCGTCATCACGGTCGGCGCGGACGCCGAGACGGCGTTGCTGCGGATGGAACTGGTAGAGCACCTCGCGAAGATTGCGCTCCTGGCCCGACCGTTGGGGGGGGCCCGTCCGCTGCCGGCTGAGGATGTCGAGGCGCTCGTGGCAGCGCGAAAGAAGGCGGGAATCGGGCCGAGCGCCGCCGGGGTGGGCACCTCCAACGTCGGCGCAGCACCGGCGAACACGGACATCGAGGGCGTCGTCCGCGAGGCCCTTCGGCGGCTCGGGTAGGCGGCTCGCAGCTCGCGCGGGTTAGCACCGCCACAATGGGACTCCGCGACCGCCTCCGACTCCTCGTGCGACCGCCGCGGGCAGAGCCAGCACGCAGCGAATCGTCCGCGCCGGCCCCGGCGCCGTCCGCTCCCGCGGTCAGACCGCCTCGGGCCAGCAGCATCGTCCCGCTGGGCGCCACCGTCATCGACATCGCCGCTGGGGGCGCGCCCTCCACCTGGCCCACGCTGACCGGCCGGGTCGTCGTGACCGGGGGGCCGTGGGCTTCGGCCGTGGCCGAGCGAATCGCAAGCTACGGCCGTGCTGAAGTCAGCTGGCTTGAGGGAGCCAGCGCATGAACAGCATGACTGGGTTCGGCCGTGGCGAAGCCTCGGACGGCAGCACCGCCGTGGTCGTCGAGATCAAGAGCGTGAACAATCGTTTCCGGGACGTCCAGGTGCGTGTGCCCCGCGAGTACAACGTCTGGGAAGCCCGGGTGACCAACGTGGTCAAGGACGCGGTGAGCCGCGGCCGGCTTGAGGTGAGCGTCCGCCGGATCTGCTCCGAGGGCGCCACCCGCGTCACCGCCGATCTCAAGCTGGTCGAACAGTACCGCCTCGCGATCGCCGAGGTCGCCCATCGGTTCGAGCGTGACACCACCGAGGTCCCACTTAGCTTTGTCCTTGGGCAGCCCGGCGTGCTGGTCACCACCGACAACGACGCGGACGCCTTGGGCGAGTGGGACTTGGTCGAGTTGGCGGTACAGAGCGCGCTTGCGGACCTCGCGACGATGCGCATCGCCGAGGGTGTGGCGCTCGCACGCGACCTCGACCGGCACCTCGTCGAGCTTCGACGTCACTGCAGCGAGATCGAGGCGGCCGTTCCCGGCATCGTGGCCAAGCTCCACGCGCGGGTGCTGGACCGGGTCAGCCGCTTGCTCGGAGATCGGGTCGACGCCGGCCGGGTCGCCCAGGAAGCGGCACTTCTGGCAGACAAGGCCGATGTCTCGGAAGAACTCGCTCGGCTCTCCTCCCATGCCGACCAATTCGAGCAGGCGCTCCGCGCTGACGAGCCCGTGGGCCGAAAGCTGGACTTCGTCCTCCAGGAAATGCACCGCGAGGTGAACACCTTGGGCAGTAAGGCCACCGACACGCCCGTGTCCGCAAGGGTCGTCGATCTCAAGAGCGTGCTCGAGCGGATGCGCGAGCAAGTCGCCAACGTCGAGTGATGGAAGCGCGAGGCCAGCACGCGCGTTGGGTCGCCCCCGACATCGGGGCGCTCTTCGTCGTGAGCGGACCAAGCGGCACGGGCAAGACCACGCTCTTGCGGGAAGCGTTCCGGGTGATCCCCGGACTCGAGTTCAGTGTCTCGGCCACCACCCGCGAGCCGCGCGCCAACGAACGGGAGGGCGTCGACTACCACTATATGTCTCACGATGCATTCCGCCAGATGCTCGACACCGGCGCGCTCCTCGAGCATGCCCGCGTCTACGGCAACTTCTACGGCAGCCCGCGCGCTCCGGTGGAAAGGGCCATCGCCGAGGGCCGTAGCATCGTCCTGGACATCGACGTGCAGGGCGCCGAGCAGGTGCGCACCGCCTACCCCGACGCCGTGTCCATCTTCATCCTCCCCCCCAGTCTCGCGTCGCTCGAAGCCCGACTACGGGCCCGTGGCCTCGACGACGAACGCGTCGTCCGGCGCCGAATCACCGAGGCCGACGAACAACTGGCCCAGGCCGGGCAGTATGACTATCTGATCATGAACGACGATCTGGTGTCGGCTCATACCCAATTCCAAGCCGTGATCGTGGCGGAACTGCACCGGCGTGCGCGTCGCGGAAGCTGGTTGGACGCTGCGCGCTCCTGAGCGAAGTGTTGACATCGGGCCCAAAGCGAGCACACTGGATTGAGGGATCGTTCAGTGGACATCGGCACGGAAGGAGAGGTGACCATCGAGCGCGTGCTCGCCGCCGTCCAAGCGTACGCGCCTGGCGCGGAAACGCAGCTTTTGACCGACGCCTACCTGTACGCGGCCTTTCACCATCGTGGCCAGGTCAGGAAAAACGGGGAGGACTACCTCGTTCATCCGATCAACGTGGCCTGGATCCTGACCGAGCTCCGGATGGACATCGACACCATCGCGGTGGGGCTGCTCCACGACACCGTGGAAGACACCCAAGCCACGGTTGAGGAGATCCGCGAGCGTTTCGGGCCAAGCGTGGCGGAGATGGTCGAGGGCGTCACCAAACTAAGCAAGCTCGCCTACCGGGGCAAACTGGAAGAGCAGGCGGAGAACTTCCGGAAGTTGGTGTTGGCCTTCGGCAAGGACATCCGGGTCATCATCGTGAAGTGCGCCGACCGGCTGCACAACATGCGCACACTGCAATTCCAGCGTCCGGACAAACGGGTCCGCATCGCCCAAGAAACGCTGGACATCTACGCCCCGCTGACCCACCGCCTCGGGTTGGAGCTGATGAAGCGCGAGTTGGAGGACCTCTCGTTCCGCTACCTTCAGGTCGACGCCTATGACGCACTTGCCGCCGCGATCCAGCTCGATGCCGACGAGCGGGACTCCTATGTGGCGGTGACGCGCTCCCTCATCGAGGAGACGCTGAGCGCGCGCGGGATGCAGTGCCGGGTGACGGGGCGGGTCAAACACATCTACAGCATCTGGAAGAAGCTCCAACGCACGGGCAAGGACCTTTCGGAGCTCTACGATCTGCTCGCCTTCAGGGTGATCGTCCCCGAGCGCGACTCCTGCTACGTCGCGCTGGGGTTCATGCACGCCTCGTTCCTTCCTGTCGCGACACGGATGAAGGACTACATCGCGATGCCCAAGCAGAATGGGTATCAGTCCCTCCACACCACCGTGGTCGGGCCCGACGGGCGCGAGGTGGAGATCCAACTCCGTACCGAGGCGATGGACCGAGTCGCGGACACCGGAATCGCGGCACACTGGCGCTACAAGAATGGTCGGCTCAGCGTCAGCAATGGCGAACTGGCCGAGCTGGCGCGGCTGCGCGGTTTCATCGAAATGGCGCGGGACATCGAAGATCCTGCCGACTTCCTCGAAGCCGCGCGCTCCGATCTGTCGGCGACGATCCACGTATTCACGCCCCGAAAAGACGTGATCTTGTTGCCAGAGGGCTCCAGCGCGCTGGACTTCGCGTACCACGTCCACACCGAGGTAGGGAATCGGGCCGCGGGCGTCAAGGTCAACGGGCGGCTCGTGCCCTTTCGAACGCTGGTCAAGACCGGCGACACCGTGGAGGTGATGACCAAGGCCGACGCGCATCCCTCACGAGACTGGCTCGAGTGGGCCCACAGCCACCGCGCCCTGGAGAAGATCAGGAAGCGGCTCCGCGAGTCGCTCACCGACAAGGCGGTCGCGCTCGGACGCGAAATCCTCGACGGGGCGCTCCGGCGCGCGGGCTCCAGCCTCAAGCGTGCCTCGGGCGACAAAGAGGCGATGGCGCGGCTCGAGGACGCTGGGTTTGCAGACGTAGACGAGCTCGCCGAAAAAGTCTTCGCCGGGAGCGTCAGCCAGACCGAAGCGGTGCGAATGCTGGCGCCCCCCTCCGAGGTGCCGGTCCCCCAACCCTCCGCATTGCAAGCGCTGATCCAGCGGGTGCGCAAGCAGACGGAAAACGCGATCGTGGTGTCGGGTGAAACCGACATTCTGGTCGACTATGCCCGCTGTTGCCGCCCGATGAAAGGCGAGCCGATCATGGGCTACATCACCCGCGGCCGCGGCCTGTCGGTCCACAAGTCCGCGTGCCCCAGCGTGAAGGGCCTCGACGCCGAGCGCTTCGTCCAGGTCAGCTGGGATGCGCAGTGCAAGACGCTTCACCAGGGCCTTTTGCACCTGGTGCTCGAGGACCGGCCCGGCATGCTCGCTGCCATCACCGGTGTGTGCAGCACTGCGAAGATCAACCTGTGGAAAGCCGATGTGCGGCAGGATGAGGACCACCGCGCCATCTGCGATCTCGGAATCAGCGTGTCCGACATCGGGGAATTGGACGGGCTGGTGAAGAAGCTCCGCAGCGTGCGTGGCGTGGTGGCCGTGGAACGCGCCGCCAGCTGACGCTCAGCGATGGCCGCCGGGAAAGTGCACGTCGTCCGCCGCTTCCACACGAGTGTTCGTCCGCAGATAGGCCGCCCCCTCCACCTCGATCCGCTCGATGGCCGCGCCGCGCGCCCGGTGGTGACCGTGCCCCGCACACGGAATCAGGGAGTGCCCCCCTGCGAGCCAGGCCAGAGCGGTCTCGCGGTCGATCGTACGGTCGGCCAAGCCCACCATCGCCACCACCAGGGAGCGAACCTTGCCACCCTCCACGGCTGCACTTTTGACTTCGATGTCGGCCATGGGACTCTCGTTGCCGACCGCCTATGCACCCAGGCCACGTGATGCCAGCGTCGGTCGCGTTTGGTCGAGACAGCGGCGGGCGTCGTCCCGGCCCGATAGGTGGCGCCCATGCTCTGGTGGCTTGTACTGGCTTGTGCGACGACGGGCGGTCCCGGCGCGAAGCGGCCGCCGCAGCCCCGCGTGCCGAGCCTGCACTCGCCCAACTACGTACATGTCGAGAGCCTTCCTCGCGACGGAGTGGTGGCCAGGTCCTGGAATCACCCGGTAGACGAATCGCTCGCTGGGGCGGCGGGGGCGGTAGCGATCGCGCTGTCCGAGCGGCGCGTGGTGGATGCGCAGGCGCTGCGATGGCGCGCGATCCTCGCAGGATACCCCTGGCCTATCCGCGAGGCCCGCTTCGCGACCGCCCCGTTTGACGAGGCGCCGGCCGAGCTTGTCGCGACCGCCACCGCCAACCTGGGCCAGGACATCGGTCTGGTTCGGGCGCGTGGACGCGAAGTAGACCACTGGGTTCTGCTCGTCGGAGCGCGCCTGGGCACGCTGCCGTCGACCCCGCGCGAGCCGGTCCTGGGCCAGATACTGCCGTTTCCAGACCTGCACGTGTTCGCCGTCGCGCCCAACGGGGCGCCCGTCTCGGCGCCCGGTGAGCTGATCGTCGATCAGCCCGGCGAGTGGCTAGTCCAACTGCGTGACAACGCCGGACCCGTCGCGACGTTTCCGATGTACGTCGGTGAACGCACGCGCCAGACCCCCCCGTTTTCCGGGGTCTTGGGCGCCGAGGAGGCCGGCGACCTCGACGAGGAGCTGCTTTTGCGGATGGACGCGCTGGATCGTTGGTACGACCGCCCCGCGGCAGACCGCGATCCGGCACTGGATGCTGCGGCGCGCGGCCGCCTTCGCGGCTTCCTGTCCGGCCAGCCGTTGCCCGCGGCCGAGACCCAACTGGCGGCGGCCGGCTTCTTCGGGGGCACATCCGGCGAGTGTCGGGCTCGGACGGTGGTGGACTGTCTGGATGGCATCTGGTGGTCACTCAGCGGGCACGACGCGCTGGCGGGCAGCTGGGGCAGCATCGGCCTGGCGGTACAGACGACGACCGACGGGGTGGCGGTCGCCGTCGCGGTCGCGGACCGAGGGGCTCTGGGACGCTGATGCCGTCTACCCGGCAGAGATCTCGACCGCGGTGAGGACCACGTCGACGTCGGGCCGGTCGTTCTTGGCGGCGGGCACCCGGGCGATCTTCTTGACGAGGTCCAGCTCCTCGCAGTCCCCGAAGATGGTGTGCTTGCCGTTGAGGTGGGTGGGCATGTTCTCGGTGATGAAGAATTGGGAGCCGTTGGTGTCGGGACCGGCGTTGGCCATGGCGAGGATGGCCGTGTGGTCGAAGACGGTGAACTCGCCGACTTCGTCCGCGAATTCATAGCCGGGGCCTCCGGTCCCGTTTCCGAGCGGATCCCCACCCTGGATCATGAAGTCGGGAATGACCCGGTGAAAGATCGTCCCGCTGTACAGCGGCGCCTTGGTGACACTGCCCGTGCGGGGGTCGGTCCATTCGCGCTCGCCGCGCGCCAACTGCACGAAATTGAGCACCGTTTCCGGGGCTTGTTGATGCCGGAGCGTGCAGTGGATGTCGCCCATGCTGGTCTTGAACGTCGCCAACAGCTTCTGACCCGGCTTCATGCCCAAAACCCCGAGGCGGCCAGCGTTGGCGGTGTCCACCCGTTCGGCGTCCGCCCGCGCGGCATGGGCCTTCAGCGCCTCATTGTCCCTCTCGAGCCTGCCGTTGGCTCGTTCAAGATCGCCCACGCGCATCTTGAGCTTTTCGTTTTCGTCGAGGGTGGCCTGGTCTTTGCACGCCAGGAGCGAGAGGAGGAGGAGCATGGTCGCAGGCTAACGCCGCCGCGCGACGATCTCCACGCTGCGGAGGACGACTGGCTCCACCGGCCGATTTCCCTCCCCGCGCGGGACCCTCGCGATCTGATCGATGACGTCGAGGTCGCCGCAAAGGCCAAGGCGGGTGTACCGCCCGTCCAGGTGGTGCGCTGGACCGGCGGTGACGAAGAATTGGGAGCCGTTGGTGTTCGGGCCTCGGTTTGCCAGCGCCAGGATGCCCGCTCGATCGAAGATCGCTTCCCCCGCGATCTCATCGGGGTACGAGAACCCTGGGCCCCCGGTGCCCGTGCCGCCAGGATCGCCGCCCTGCACCAAGAAACCGGGCAGGACGCGATGGAAAAGGGTGCCGTTGTAGAGTGGGCGCATCACCCGGGCGCCGGAGCGGGGGTCCACCCATTCGCGCACCCCCCTGGCCAGTTCGACGAACGTCCTCACCGAATACGGGGCTGCTTCGTGCGCCAGCTCGCACTCGATCGCCCCTCGGGACGTACGCAGGGTGGCAAAAAGCACCTCCCCCGGCGCGACGAGCCCCACCGGCAGCAGCTCCTGAACTGGCGAAGCGCCCCCGCCACCGTCCTCGTTCGCAGGCGTCCGGACCTGTCGCAGCCACACCGCGAGCGGCTCGGCTGCCTGCGCACCGGCCAGGGGCGTCAGGATTAGGAAGACGATGGTTCCGATGCAACGCACGATATGTCTGCCCAAGTATAGACACGTCAAGAGTGATCTGGCCAGCTTTGCTTTACTCCGCGTTACACCTTGCCACGGTTTGGAGCCCCGATGCGCGTGCGAATCTTCCTCAAACAGCCGTTCTTCACGCTGCCCGGGTACATCCCGCGGGGGGCGGTGGTGGTCGAAGGCGTGCTTGAGGAGGAGAAGCCGCTGGGCTGGGTGGTCGCCGTCGACACCTGGCTCAACGAGACCGGGACCCGGCTGGAGGGGCCAGCCCAACGGGTAGTCATCCCGGGCGCCAAGGTCGATCACGTCCTCCTGCTCGGCTAGGGTCGAGCCGACTTGATGCTCATCGTCGTGATGCTCGGCTGCGAGGTCGAGGTGACTGGGCTGGTCAGCGAAGCTTCGGGCACGCCCATCGCCGGCGCGCAACTCACCGGAGCGGACTGCGCCGCCGTTTCCGCTCACGACGGCACCTTCCGGACGCGATGCGCGCGCGGGCTCCACCACTTCGTCTTGTCGCACCCGGCGCACGCCGCCGGGCACCTGAGCGTGGACGCCACCGGAGCGCTTGCGCCCGCCGCCGCCGCCGTCACGCTCGTTCCGTGGCCGACGGTCGTCGGACTGTACCTGGAGCCCGACCTGGTGCTGATTCCAACGAGCCCGCTGCTGCGCACGGTCACCGCGACCGAACAGCGCTTCTGCCTCGGCCCCGACACGCCGCTGCCGACGACCACCCCCGACCCTTCGATCTTCGACGTCCACGGCTCCGACTGGCGCCTCCATGCATTGGACACCGAAGGGTGCGCGATCCGCTTGACGACCAAGGATGGCGGCCGCTTCTGGTCGCCGGTCGGCAACGCGATCGTTGTGCCCATCGCCGAGTTGAGCCCGGGACACCAACATCTACGGCCGGTGCTCGGCCCCGGCCGCTACGCGTTTGTCACGTGGGTCGACGGCTTCTTGGTGCCCCTGGACCCGACGGCGGACAGCTGGGAGGCCTACGCATTCGAAATCGTGGCCCGCTTCCCGTAAGCTTTACTCGATGGTCGAGAGGTCGCGCGTGATGCGCGTCGCGCTGTAGCTAGCGTCGAGCGCGACAAAGCCGGCGACGTCGGCGCCGAAGGTGCCCTCCAACTCGCCCGCTTCGGTCAACGTACCCTCGGTCGCGACCGGAAGGCTGTAGAAGGAGAGGTCGATCGCGGCTTCGCCGGAAAGGGCGCCAGCGTCGTTGTCGAGCGCGAAATCGTAGGCGGTGTCGATGTCGTAGCCGAGCAAGCTCAAAAGACAGCCGGCATCGCCGGTGGCCGTCTCGCCTTCAGCGTCCACGATCAGCGTCAGGGGGCCGCTGCATCCCACCGAAATCGGCGTGCCGTTGTACTCGGCTTCGGCCGATACTGTGAGCGCACCGACATACACGCCCGCGTAAACGCTCTGCTTGAGCACGCCACCGACGGTGTAGGCGAGCCGATCCCCGTTCGGAAGCAGCGCTTCAGCGGTGATCGCGTGGATCCCCAACGCAAGTTGCCCGTCGATCGCCGCGGCACCGGCGAGCGCCCAGCCCGTGTCGACATCGCTGGACCAGGTGACGCCGGGGAAGTCCAGCACCGTGCCGTCGGCGCCCATGACCACCGCCGTGAACGCAGAGTCTTCCTCCATCGGGAGGAAGGCGCCGCTGAGCGGTTCTTCTATCACCAGGCGTGCGTTGTCCCAAGTGAGGTCGAGCTCTTCTTCGGCCGCCGGGTCGGCGCCCGCGCCATCCTCGGCGCCGTCGACGACCAGCGTGTTGTCGCTACAAGCCAAAAGGATCGCGAAGAGAGACATGAAGGCTCCGAAGGCGAGCAAGGATACAACGCCACCACCGGAACCGCCGTCAACAACGTGCTAAGCCGCGGCATGGACGAGATGATCGAGGTCGAGGGGCTGACCAAGGCCTATGGCGGCTTTGCGGCCCTCAGGGGCATCGGCTTCACGATCCGTCGCGGGGAAATCGTGGGCTTCCTCGGTCCGAATGGCGCAGGAAAGACCACTACGATGAAGATCCTGACCGGCTTCGTCAGTCCCAGCGGCGGAGTCGCGCGCGTCCACGGACTCGACTGCGTCTCCGACAGCCTCGCCGTTCGCTCCCGGATTGGCTACCTGCCGGAGTCCGCTCCGGTGTACGCCGACATGCTGGTGCGAGACTACCTTGAGTTCATCGGCCGGGTGCGTGGCCTTGCCAGCGCCGAACGCGCCGCGGCCATCGACCGGGTCGCGGCGGAATGTGACATCGCTGACCGCCTCGATCAGCGGGCTGGAACCCTGTCCAAGGGCTACCGCCAGCGCGTCGGGCTGGCCCAGGCCCTGCTCCACCAGCCGCCGGTTTTGATCCTGGACGAGCCGACCAGCGGGCTGGATCCGAACCAGATCCTGGCGATCCGCAACCTCATCCGCCGCATCGGCCAGTCGCGCACGGTCATCCTCAGCACGCACATCCTGCAGGA
The DNA here is from genome assembly GCA_947445035.1 of Deltaproteobacteria bacterium. Lineage (GTDB taxonomy): Bacteria > Myxococcota_A > UBA796 > UBA796 > SXON01 > SXON01. The sequence goes on along the minus strand of CANFCK010000004.1, from coordinate 138,457 downwards.
GGTGCAGGCGACCTGCGACCGGGTGCTCATCCTCAACCGCGGCGAGCTCGTCGCCGACGCGCCCATCGACGAGGTCCACGCGGCCGTGGCGGGCGGCGACCTGTACCGCGCGACGTTCACCGACGGTGCCGTACGCCTCCCGGAGGCCGATCTCCGCTCGCTCATCACCGCGATCCCTGGGGTCCACGCCGCCAGCCTCCAGACCTCCGACGACCGAGGTGTCTACCCCTACGAAGTGATGGCCAGTCGCGACGTGCGCACCGATCTCTTCGAGGTCGCGGCGAGCCACGGCCTTCGACTTGTGGAGCTCACGCGCGAGCGGAACTCGCTCGAAGAGGTGTTTCGCCGGTTGACGTTGGGGGAGGCGGCGGCGGCCTGATTTGAGGCGGGTTCAGTACCAGTTCCCGACGGCAGCGCTCCGCTCCTGGATCCACGTCCGCATCGATTCGATCGAGGCATCCAGGTTTCGTTCGTCGATGAAATTTCGCGGATCCTCCTCGACGTAGGGGCGGGTCAGGGCGACCGCCTCATCCATCAGCGCTTCGAGCCCGGCGGCATCGATGTCGGCGAGCACCTGATCGGTCACGGCGGCGAAGTGGGCCCTACAGGCCTCGTCGCGCTGACAAATCGCGCCCAGCGGGGACGACGCGCGGCTCATGCGACCCCCGTAGCTGGTGAAGCAGTAGTCGAGCCCGGTAGGCGCCATGTAGAGCAAGCCCGTGCCGCCGTGGTCGACGTACACGCGGAAGTTGTTGGAGGCGAAGGCGTAGCCGTCCCACTGCCCGGACCACGACTCGACGATCTGGAACTTCGCGTAGGCGTTCAGATCTACAACGCCCGCCAACGTCGGCTCCAGTTCCTCCGCCGACAAGGCCGTCACCACCGCGTCGATATCGGACCAGCCCAGATCGACCCCGGTCTCCAGCTGGAAATTGTGAGCCTCACCCGCGGTGAAGTCCGCGTGCTCCCACGAGTCGGGGTACTCCGGATACCCACCCTCATACAAGTTCCCCTCGCGCACGCCAAAGTTGCGTTCGAGGTAGTCGCGGTCGGGCGACTCGACGTTGGCGTACAGGCCATAGTCCACGCCGTTGACCGTCACCCACGCATAACCCACCCGCGACGTCGGCAAACCCGCTGCACCGAACGCGGCGTACGCGACGACCTCGTGGACCTGCGTCTCGTCGTGCGTCATGTTGTTGAGCGTGAGCTTGCCCTTGCCGTGGAAGCTCTGGTCGGGATCGTATCGGTTGAAGTCAATCTTGAAGGCCGCCTTTCCGGACAAATCGTAAAAGGACCCCGACCCCTTGAGCCGGATGCCGACCAGATCGAAGGCCTCGCCATCGATGGTTGCGCCACCCTCGACGTACTCCTTGGGCGCGCGAGCCAATGCCCGCTTGCTCCCGTCCGACAGGGTGATGTCGATGGTGTGGACGCGGTCGAGCCCGAAGAGAAAGTCGTAGCCGTCCGGCGGGTCCGCAGTGTCCTCCGGCTCGCCGGTGTCCGCGGTGTCCCCCGGCAGCTCGTCGATCGGGTCAGTCCCGGTCGGCCCGGGCCCCGGAGCCCCGCCGGCGTCGCATCCCCACATCAAGAACAGCGTGTTCCCACCGTACCCGGGGAGCGGGCAGACGTCGTGGTATAACCCCCCGCCGGAGGCGGACCCACCGCATGCACCATCGCTACAGCGCAGCGTTCATCGGCCTCCTGGGGCTATGTGCATGCAGTACCGCCGCTGACGACGATTTGGAAGTTGACCCGGCAGCCGTCAAGCTGGACACCCTGGTGGTGGGCGTCAAAGTGGACCCCAACGACCTCCTTTCCCCGCTCGCGCAGTCAGCGTTCGACCTGAGCTTGCTCGATCTGATCGGCGCAAAGCCGTTGAAAGCGGAGTTTGACTGCGAACTGAGGTTCTTGCCCGACTACGCCAGTTCGTACGCCTGGAGTGAGGACGGGAAGAGCATGACCCTGGAGCTACGCGAAGACCTCGCCTGGAGTGATGGCGCGCCGGTCGTCCCCCGTGACCTGAGCCTGCTCGCCGAGCTGATCCGAGACCCCGCGGTCGGGAGCTTACGCTCCGGAAACCTCGCCTTGCTGACCCCAGAATCGCCCGTGCTCCTCGATCCGCACCACCTCCGCTACGACTTCACCACCAGGGGTGACCGCACCGTGATGACGGCGAACACGACCCTTTTGCAGCTGGTGCCGAGCCACATCCTCGCCGACCCATCTGCCGAACGCGCCGCCATCCGCAGCCACACGCTCAACACCACGTCGCCGCTGTCATCGGGGCGGTGGATGATGACCGCTTGGGAAAAGGGCAAGAGCGTCACCCTCGAGCCCAACCCGAAGTACCCCGGTCCTCCCCCCGGGCTCGCGCGCGTCGTGTTTCGTATCCTCCCCGAGTACGCGGCCCGGTTGCTGGAGTTGCAGCAGGGCCGGATCGACCTGATGGAGGCGGTCCAGGTCGCGGACGCCGACGCCCTGGTGCAGGAGCACCCCGAGATCAAGCTCCACACGCGTGGGTACCGAGGCCAAGATTACGTCGGATGGAACTCGATTGATCCCGCGGCCTGGAAGGCCGAGCTGGCAGCGGGACACAAGCCCGACCCCGCCAAGATGCCGCCGCACCCGCTCTTCGCGAATGTCGAGGTGCGACGGGCGCTGTCCATGGCGGTAGACGTCAGCCGAATCATCGCCGACGTCCTGACCTCCAAGGCGTCGGGGAAGGCCTACGCGGTCCGATCGGTGAGCACGATCACGCCCGAGCTGTGCGCGTCCCGAGAAAACGGGATCATCCCTCTGAATTACGATGTGGAGGGCGCGAGGGCGGCCCTGGCGCGCGCCGGCTGGACCGATACCAACGGCGACGGGGTGATCGACCGGGACGGCGTGCCCTTCCGGTTCACGGCGATCATGCCCCTCGGCAGCGCCCGCCACCTTCTGGTAAGCGCCATCCTGCAGGAACAGTGGAAGGCGATCGGCGTGGACGCACAGTTCGAGTCCATCGCCGGGGGCGCGATGGGTGAGCGCCTTCGGCGTCGTGACTTCGACGCCGCCCTGACGGGCTGGTCGGCCGGGCTCTGGGTGGATCCGACCACGGTGCTCGGGCGCACCAGCGAATCCAACTTCTTCAGTTACCAGAACCCGAAAGCCCAGGCGCTCATCGACGAGGGCGTCCGCGAGTCGAGCCCAACCCGCGCGAACGAGATCTGGAACGAGTTCCAACGCGTCGTCTACGACGACCAACCGTACACCTTCCTCTACTGGCTGGACGAGATCGTGGCCGTGAACGGGCGCTTCGAGAACACCGACGTCGGCCTGATCTCGCCATTCAACAAGCTGGAGGGCTGGACGGTGGCCCCGGACAAGGTGAAGTACAAGCAATAAGCCCCGTGAAGACCTGGCTCCTCCACAAACTGCTGCACGTCGCGATCCTGATGAGCGCGGTGGCCGTGCTGACCTGGTTGCTCGTGGAGGCCCTTCCCGGCGACGCCTGTTCGCTCGTGCTTGATCCCGATGGCGCCCCCGCCACGATCGCGGCCATGCGCGCCGCCATGGGATGCGACGACCCCGCTCCCGTGCGGTTTTGGATCGCGATGCAGAGCCTCCTCACCCTGGACCTGGGGCTGTCGATCGCCAAACACGTGCCCGTTTGGAGCCTGCTGGTGGAAGCGTTGCCGGCCACCATGGCGCTCGGCCTCAGCGGTCTGGTGATCGGTCACGGGTTCGGCCTCCCGCTCGGCGTGGCCCAGGCGGTTCGACATGGCCGACCGCTCGACCTGGCCGTGTCGGTGGCGACCCTCTCGTTGGCGTCACTGCCGATTTTTGCGCTTGGGTTGGCGCTTCTTCACCTCACCAGCGCCGCGATTCCCGACTGGCCCGTCACCGGGAGCCCCACCCCCTGGATCGCGGCGACCCTGATCGAGCGAGCGCAGCACCTGCTGCTCCCGGCGCTCACCCTCGGGCTGGCCAGCGCCGCCGCCGACGCGCGGTTCATCCGGGGGGCGATGCTCGGTGCGCTGGGTCAGGACTACGTCCGTACCGCACGCGCCAAAGGCGTCTCGGAGCGGCGCGTGGTGCTGGTGCACGCGCTCCGCAACGCGCTGCTCCCCACCATCGCACTTGTGGGGTTGCAGCTCCCGGCGGTGCTCTCGGGCGCCGTGGTGTGCGAATCACTTTTCGCCTGGCCCGGGCTGGGGCGGGTCCTCGTCGAGGCGGTTCAGTCCGGCGACGCGCCGGTGGTGCTGGGGGTTTTCTACTTCTTCGCGGCCCTCGTCGCGATTGGGGGAGCGCTCACGGAGCTCGCCGCAGCGTGGGCGGACCCGCGGATCCGGCTGACCCAGTGAGCGGCACCACCCTCTATCAGCGCGCCCGCGTGGCCCTCGTAGGGCTCGTCCTCCTGCGCGCCGCCGTAGTGGGCGCGCCGCAGCTGCCAACGTTGTGGCAGCAGGAGCGGGCCGGAACCGTGGTGGCGGTGGTGGCCTTCTTCATCGCGGCGGGCGTCGCCATTCGCGAGGTCCGGAGGGCGGCGCCGTCGGAGCAACGCCCCGGGCAGCTTGGTCAGACCATCGTCGTGCTCGCCGTGCTCACGACGCTGCTTGCGCCGCTGCTCACCGGCCACCCGCCCAGTCACGAGCCGACACCGCTCTCGGCCAGCCCGCGCTGGGGCTACTGGTTCGGCACCGACGGCGCACGGCGCGACGTATGGACGCTCACCCTGTAGGGGGCCGCGTCTCGCTGGGCGTCAGCGCGCTCGCGGTTGCGATCGGCACGGGAGTGGGCACCGCAATCGGGGTCGTCGCGGGAATCGTCGGCGGCTGGACCGAGCGCGCGCTGATGGGCCTGACCGATCTACTCCTGGCCCTCCCCCGATTGGTGCTCCTGCTGGTGGTGATCGGCCTGCTGCCCGGCACCTCGACGCGGCCGCTGGCCGTCGCGGTGGTGCTGGGCCTGACGGGGTGGATGGGCATCGCGCGCGTCGTGAGGACGCAGGTGCTCTCGATTCGGGAGTCGGACTACGTCACCGCGGCGCGGGCCCTTGGCGTGCGGGAGCCCCGGATCCTGCGCCGACACGTGGTGCCGGCTGTGCTCCCGAGCGTCGCGACCTACGCGACGCTGGCGGTGGGCGGAACCATGCTGACGGAGGCGGCGTTGGCCTACCTCGGCACCGGCGTCGGCGGCGGGAATCCCAGTTGGGGTGCACTGGTGGCCTCGGGCGCGGCAACGGTCACATCCGCGTGGTGGCCGATGGTCTTCCCGGCGCTTGCGATCGCCGTCTCCGTGGTGGGAGCCAACCTGCTCGCTTCGCGCATGGAGCCCGCCACTTGACCGTCCCCGCGCTCGACGTTCGTGGCCTTCGGGTCGGCTACCGCGGCGGAATCGACGTGGTCTCGGACGTGGATATCCGCGTCGAGCCCGGACGCTTTGTGGCCCTGGTCGGTGCCTCGGGCTCGGGGAAGTCCACCGTCGCCCTGGCCTGCCTTCGGCTCCTCGACGAGCGTGTCGCGATCACCCACTCCGAGGTCCTGCAGATCGCCGGGCATGAGCTCACGACGCTGACGCCCGCGGGACTTCGACGCATCCGAGGGCGCCTCGTCGGGAGCGTGTTCCAGGACCCGCACGGGAGCCTCAATCCGGCGTACGACGCCGTGTCCCAGGTGGCGGAGGCGCTTCGGGCCCACCACCCTCTCTCCCGCAACGAGGCGGAGCAGCGCGCACTGGTGCTCCTCGAGGAGCTCGGTGTGGACCACGAACACGCGCGCAAGCATCCCCACGAGCTGTCAGGCGGCCAGAAACAGAGGGTGGGCCTCGCGATTGCCCTGGCGAACGACCCACCGCTCTTGATCGCCGACGAGCCGACCAGCGCGCTGGATGTCGTGGTGCAAGCTCAGCTCCTCGATCTCTTGCGGCGATGCCGAGCACGTCGCGACACGGCGATATTTTTCGTCACCCATGACCTGGCCCTGGTGCGCGACTTCGCCGACGAGGTCTTGGTGATGGACGGCGGGAAAATCGTCGAGCGGGGCACCCCCTCCCATCTCTTGGAAGCCCCCGGTCATCCCCGCACCCGGGCACTTGCCAGCGCGCGCCTGCCCCCGCGCGAGAGGAGGCCGCTCGCCGCCCCGGCGACGCTGCCGCTACTCCAGGTTCGGAACCTCTCGGTCGACCTGGGTGCGCCGGCCCGTCGTAAGCGGGTGCTGACGGACGTCGGCTTCGATCTACACGCGGGGCGCACGCTCGCGGTGGTGGGCAGCTCCGGCTGCGGGAAGACGTCGCTTGCGCGCGCGCTGCTCCGACTCGTCGAGCCCACCTCAGGCACGGTCACGTTCGACGGCATCGACGTGCGCGGGCTCAACGTAGAGCCGCTGCGCTGCTGGCGGCGTAACGCACAGCTGGTTTTCCAAGACGCCGGCGGCTCGCTGGACCCGCGCATGAGCGTGGGAGAGGCGTTGATGGAGCCGATGGCCGCACATGGCGTGGGATCAAACGACGGAGAGCGCCAGGAGCGCGTTGGCGCCGTGCTTTCAGAGGTGGGCCTCGACGGCAGTTTCGCCAGCCGGCTGCCCCACACCCTGTCGGGCGGCCAGCGCCAAAGGGTGGCCATCGCACGGGCGTTGACCCTGGACCCGCGCCTATTGATCTGCGACGAGGTGGTCTCGGCGCTCGACACCGAGTCCCGCTCGCACATCCTGTCGTTGCTGCAGTCGCTACAAGCGCAGCGGGGCGTCGCTTTGCTCTTCATCAGTCACGACCTCGGCGTCGTGCGCCACTTCGTGGACCAGATCGCGGTGCTGGAAGCGGGCCACCTCGTCGAAATCGGGTCCACCGAAGAGGTGCTGGGGGCGCCTCGATCGAGCGCGGCGCAAGCCCTGGTGGCGGCCTCGGAGTAGCCCCCCTTGCGGCCACGAATCCGCCAGTGCCCAGAGCTTGCGGAGTTGGGGAGCACCACGCGCGGCGCGCTGCCCGGGCGACGGGCGCCGAAGGCCGGAAACCGCAGGTTGGAGGCCCGAGGGGATGGCGCGGCAGCGGGAGAGCGCGCGAGCCCTTTCCCCCTGAATAGGATAGACTCCACGTCCCTTCCCAGGTACCCGAGCCATGCCCGCGGCCAGCTTCAAATCCGTCGCCGAGATGTTCCACCACCGCATCCGGTCCACCCCGGACGGCGATGCCTACTACTACCGCAAGGGCGCGGACTGGGTCACGATCTCCTGGAAGCAGGTCGGCGCGCGGGTTCGGAACGTCGCGTGCGGGCTGCACTCGCTAGGCCTCTTGGCGGAAGAGCGCGTCGCGATTCAATCCGGCACCCGGGTGGAGTGGGTCCTGGCCGACATGGGGATCCTCTGCGGGGGCGGCGCCTGCACGACGATCTACCCATCGTCGACCGAAGAAGAGATCGCCTACGTCATCAAGGACTCTGACAGCCGCATGGTCGTCGCCGAGGACGACAAGCAGGTCAAGAAGCTCCAAGGGCGGCGCGCGGAGCTCCCGGGGCTCAAGTGCGTGATCGTGATGGAAGGAAGCGCGTCGGCCGACGGCTGGGTGCTGACCCTTGACGAGCTCGAGGTGCGTGGCGCTGAGTGGGACAAGAACAACCCAGGGGAGTACGACCGGTTGGCCGATGAGATCGGCTCCGAGCGCCTGGCCACGCTCATCTACACCTCCGGCACCACCGGCAACCCCAAGGGCGTCATCCTCACCCACGACTGTTGGGTCTTCGAGGGGGAAGCCATCGATGCCGTGGGCATCCTCAGCCCCGCCGACAAGCAGTACCTTTTCTTGCCTCTCGCCCACAGCTTCGGCAAGGTCTTGGAATGCGCCCAGCTTCGCATCGGTTTTGCCAGCGCGATCGACGGGGACATCAACAGTCTCGTCGCCAACCTGGCGGTGCAGAAGCCCACGTTCATGGGCGCCGTCCCGCGCATCTTCGAGAAGGTCTACAACAAGATCGTCACCGGGGCGCGGGAAGCCGGTGGAATGAAGCTGAAGATATTCAACTGGGCCGTCGGGGTGGGCAAGCAGGTCAGCAAGCTGCGTCAGGCCGGGCAGGAGCCTTCTGGGTTTTTGGCGCTGAAGTACGCCATCGCCGACAAGCTGGTCTTCCACAAGATTCGCGCGGTTTTCGGCGGCAACATCCGCTTCTTCATCTCGGGTGCCGCGCCCCTGGCCCGAGAGATCGCTGAGTTCTTCCATGGCGCGGGCATCGTGATCGCAGAGGGCTACGGGCTCACCGAATCAAGCGCAGGCAGCGTCATCAATCGCCCTGAGTCCTTTCGCTTCGGGACGGTGGGCACCGCAGCGCCCGGGGTTGAGATCAAGATCGCCGACGACGGCGAGATCATGCTCCGTGGGCGCGGCATCATGCGCGGGTACTACAACAAGCCGGAGCAGACCGCCGAGTGCCTGACCGCTGACGGCTGGCTGCTCACCGGGGACATCGGGCACCTCGAGGAAGGCGGATTCCTCAAGATCACCGACCGCAAGAAGGACCTCATCAAGACGTCGGGCGGAAAGTACGTCGCGCCGCAGGAACTTGAGGGCAAGCTCAAGACCCGGAGCACGCTCATCTCCCAGGTGATCGTGCATGGGAACAACCGCAACTTCGTCACCGCGCTGATCAGCGTCACCCCCGAGGGCGCTCCGGGCTGGGCGAAGGCCAACGGACTTACAACTACCGATTACGACGAGATCATCAAGCATCCCAAGGTGAAAGCCGAGTTGGATGCCGTCTTTTCCGAATACAACAAAGAACTTCCGAGCTACTCGACGATCAAGCGCTACGCCATTCTTCCCAAGGACCTCACCCAGGAAGACGGCGACCTGACGCCCTCGCTCAAGGTCAAACGCAAGGCCGTCGAAGCCAAGTACAAGGCGCTCCTTGACAGCTTCTACGAGGGTCAGCTCGCCTAAGATGTCCTCGTCCCGGCTCCCCGGCTTTTTCCGCCTGCCACCTGCCGAACGCGCGGCGGCGGCCCTGGCCGGTGCGGGTCTGGGCCCCGAGCTTGCGTCGAATTGGACGGCGGAGGCAGGGCTCAGCCTGCCCGTCGCCGACTCGATGATCGAAAACGTCGTCGGCCTGTTCACGCTTCCCAACGCAATCGCGGTGAACTTGCTGCTCAACGGTGCCGACCGTCTGGTGCCGATGGTGGTGGAGGAGCCCAGCGTCGTAGCGGCCGTCAGCAACATGGCGCGGCTCACCCGCCTCGCCGGGGGAGTCACCGCCAGCTGCGACGATGCGGTGATGATCGGCCAGGTGCAGCTTGTGGACTGTGCAGAAGGGTCAGCCGAGCGGATCCGCAATGCATTTCCGCGCTTGACGGAGCTGGCGGCTTCCGTGCACCCACAGTTGTCCGGATACGGGGGCGGGCTCCGCGGGATGGAAGTGCGGGAGCTCACCTACGACGAGCCTGGCGAGGCGCCGGAGGCGATGGTGGTGCTCCACTTTCACCTGGACTGCGTGGATGCCATGGGCGCGAACATGGTCAACACCGTGGCCGAGCGACTGGCGCCCACGCTGGCGGAACTGACGGGGGGCCGGATCGGGCTGCGCATCCTCTCCAACCTCGCCGACCAGCGTGTCGCCACTGCGACCGTGCGCCTGCCGGTTGCGCTCTTGGCCGACGGCGGCACCGATGGCGCCGATGTCGCAGAGGGGATCGCCTCTGCGTGGCGGTTCGCCTGGGCCGACCCCTACCGCGCCGCGACCCACAACAAGGGGATCATGAACGGTGTGGACGCGGTGGCGCTCGCGACGGGGAACGACTGGCGGGCGATCGAGGCGGGCGCGCACGCCTACGCCGCTCGCGACGGGCAGTATCGCCCACTGTCCTCGTGGAAGCTGCGCGACGGTGCGCTGGTCGGGACGCTGACCTTGCCGATGCAGGTAGGGACCGTGTCGGGGGCCATCCGGGTGCACCCAACGGTACGGGCGAACCTCGCGGTGGCCGGAGTCACGGGCGCGCGGGACCTGTCCATGCTGATCGCCGCAGTGGGCCTCATCCAGAACCTCGGCGCGCTTCGCGCGCTGGCGACGCACGGCATCCAGCACGGTCATATGCGGATGCACGCTCGCTCGTTGGCGATGGCTGCCGGCGCCGCCCCCGACGAGCTAGAGGGCGTGGTGATGGAACTCGTGCGCGCCCGTGAATTCACCGTCGAGCGCGCGCGGACCGCGCTCAACACGATGCGCGCATGAGCACCGAGCCCGACGACAAGGCCCCTCCCCGCCCGCGGTCGCGGCTTTTCAGCCGACCGGGCGCGCTGTCCGTGCCGCTTTCGGCGCTCGGGGCACCCCCCGTGGCCAACATCGTCGTGACCGAGGCTCCCCCCGTGGCCAGCCCCGTCGCGACCGAGCGCCCCCCAGACCCCGCCGAAGCGCAGCCGCCGCCGGCCGAGGGGGACCCGAACGAGCGCGCCGAGGCCGCGCCGCCGCCGCCCGTGCCCGAAGCGGTCTCCGACCCCGCAACCCCGATGGCGCCTCGGCCTGAGCTGTTCAGCGGGTTCGAGGAGCCGACGCTCTTGGTGCCCCTGACGGAGGAAGAGCCCACCCTCAACGAGTGGGGGTTCCAGCCGGTGGAGCCCGTCGCTGAGCTTGACGACATCGCGATCGAGGAGGTCCCTGAGCCCGCGTTGCCACGGGTGGTGCCCGTTCGCAGGCCCTTGTCGACCGGCCGCTTCGGCGGCGCCAATCCTGCCGGCGTGATGGCCGCCAGCCTGGTCGCGGCACCGGAGCCTGCGCCGGTGGTCGCGACGGTCAGCCCCGTGAGCGACCCCGGCCCGATCGTCGTGATGGCGTCCGCGCCGGGCAAGATCATCCTCGTCGGCGAACACGCGGTCGTCTACGGGCACCGGGCGATCGCCGCCGCGGTGGACCTCTGCACCACGGTCACGCTACGCCGGCGGCCAGGCCCCACGGCGGTGGAAGACACCCTCATCGACGATCCCCGGCTCCCCGAGGCGCTGGCGACTGTGGTCCCCCCCATGGGCTTCGGCATCACGATCCGGAGCACCCTGCCCGTCGGTTGCGGAATGGGATCGTCGGCGGCGCTCGCGGTCGCGGCGGTGCGGGCGGTCGCCCGAATGGAGGGCCGCGAAGCGTCGCCACGTGAATGTGTCGAGCGCGGCTTCGCCATGGAGCGCATCTTCCATGGCAGCCCTTCCGGCCTCGACCACACCGTCAGCGCCAGCGGCGGCGCCCTCTTGTACCGGCGCGGTGAGCCGGCCGAAGAGCTGATCGTCGGTAAGACCCTACACCTGGTGGTCGCCAACACGGGCGTGCGCAGCAACACCGCCGACATGGTCGAACGCGTGCGCGAGCGCAACCCCGTTGAACAGTTGACCCGCATGGGCGCGTTGGTCGAGATGACTGCCGTGCGCATCGCCAAAGGGAAGCCCATCGGCGAGTTCTTGAAGGATGCCCACCGGATGTTGCGCCTCATGCGGGTCAGCACCGGTCGGCTCGACGAGCTTTGCCGCGCCATGGAGGCGGCGGGGGCCCAAGGGGCCAAGCTCGCAGGCGCCGGAGGCGGCGGAATCGCCATTGCGCTGGTCGACGAAAAGACCGAGGACGCCGTCCGCAAGGCCGCCGAGCCGCTGGCGCCGGGTGGGGTCTTCACCACCACCATCGCGGCGACAAAGGGATAGGCGCGGCCGTGCCCGTCGCCAGCGCAGTCGCCCACCCGAACATCGCCCTCTGCAAGTACTGGGGCAAACGCGACCGCGCGCTGAATCTGCCGTCGGTGGGCAGCCTTTCGCTGACCCTGGCTCCATTTTCGACGACAACCACCGTCGAATGGGGCGCGGATGCCGACGAACTGGTGCTCAACGGGCGCACGGGTACCGTGGAAGAAGCGCGCAAGGTCTTCGGGCTGCTCGACCTCATCGACAGTTGGCGACCGAAGGTTCGGGTCCTCACCGAGAACGACTTCCCCACCGCGGCGGGCCTCGCGTCGAGTTCCTCGGGCTTCGCCGCGTTGGCGCTGGCGGCCTGCACTGCGGCCGGGCAGAAACGTTCGGCGGAGGAGCTCTCCACCCTGGCCCGGCGGGGCTCCGGAAGCGCGGCGCGGTCCCTCTTCGGAGGGTGGGCGGAATGGAAGTTGGGAGAACGCGAGGACGGGCTGGACAGCTACGCCTTTCAGATCGCTCCCGAAGCACACTGGGACGTTCGGATGGTCGTCGCCATCTTCGACGCCGGTCCCAAGGCCGTCTCCAGTCGCGACGGGATGTTGCACACCCAGCAGACCTCCCCCTACTACCCGGCGTGGGTGGCGAGCGCGCCGCGCGACCTCGCCGAGGCGCGGGCCGCGATCCAGAACCGCGACCTCGCAGCGTTGGGCGTGGTGATGGAGCGCTCTGCGCTCCGCATGCACGCGTGCATGATGGCGGCGGACCCCGCTGTCCTCTACTGGAAAAGCGGATCGCTGTGGGCGCAAGAGACGGTGCGGACCCTGCGCGAGCAAGGAACGCCCTGCGCTTGGACGATGGATGCCGGGCCGAACGTGAAGGTGCTGGTCCCTGCGGCGCACGCCGCTGCCGTGGCCGCACGCCTCGGTCGGGTGGCAGAGCAGGTCCACGTGCTCGAGCCGGGCGGTCCGGCGCGCCTCGTCGGGTGAGCGGCAGGTGACGCACCCGCGGTACGGCACGGTGCTGGCGCCCGGAAAGCTGGTGCTTCTTGGAGAGTACGCGGTGCTCGACGGCGGACCCGCGCTCGTCGCGGCCATTGATCGCGGGGTGCGATGCGTGGTGGCCGAGGGCACTGGCATCACGACGCCGGGCGACGATCGCTTCGTCCGTGCCGCACTCGCAGGAGCACCGCGCGCGGCGTACACGTTCGCGGACGCGCGGCCCGTCGCCGGGCTTTCGAGCAAGCCGGGCTTCGGTGGCAGCGCTGCGGCGACGGTGGCCGCGGTCGTCGCGGGGGGTGGGACCCTGGCGCATGCGCTCGCCATTCACCGCGCCGTCCAGGGCGGCGGGAGCGGCATCGACGTCAGGGCGTCGTGGCTTGGAGGTGTCCGAACGGAAGCCGGCGTCGCGGTGCCCTGCCCCGTCCTGATTGCGATCGCGTCGGGTCGCTCGGCCCAAACCGGACCCCGGGTAACGCAGTACCTGGCGTGGGCCGACGACGTCGCGCGCGCCCGGTTCCTCGCCCGCTCAGCGGCGGCGCTGGCCGGCTTCGAAGCGGCGCCATGTCAGGCGATACGCGAGGCCTATGCAAATCTGTGCGAGATGGCCGGCGCCGTTGGCCTCGACTACGACCTGCCGGTGTTTCAGCGCATCGCCGCCCTCGCCGTCGCGCACGGAGGGGCGGCCAAGCCCAGCGGCGCGGGGGGGGGCGACGTGGCGGTGGGTGTGTTTCCTGATGCCGAGGCGGCCGCCGCGTTCGGGAGGGCTTGCGAGGCGGAGGGGTTTGTTGCGATCGAAGTCAGTGTCGCGACGGCGGCGGGGTGGGTCTAGGGGCCGCGCCACGATGCCCAGGCGCCACGCGCAGTCGGCGGCGGGGTGGCTGGGGTAGCTACAGATACACCCGCCCACAGTCCGAAGGACTTTCGTCGTACAAGTCGCCACAAGTCTCGGACTGGAGCTTCTCCAGACAATCCCGTGCCTCGTCCTCGTCGAAGTCGTTGCCGATGTCCACGAGGTCGATCAGGTCCTCCTGATCATCGGTGCACTCCTCCATATCCGTGTCGTACTCGGCCTCGAAGTAGCCACGGTAGCACTCTTGCAAGCGGGCGCACGTGATCGACGCGAACTGCTTGGGGAAGGTGTCCTCGTCGACCACGAGGAAACAACCGAGCACGGACAGTAGGGCGATCATCGGGGTACCTCTGCCGACGGCGATAACCCGCTGCCTCAGACCCCGGGTTAGCTCGTGTCGATGCCGGCCCCGCACGACATCTCCGCCCGCAAGGCCGACCACCTGGCGCTGTGCACCGACGGCGACGTCGGCTTCGTCGGGAAGACCGCGCTCTGGGAAGAGCTCGACTTCGTTCACGACGCCCTTCCCGAGTTGGCCGTAGGCGAAGTCGACCTTGGCGTCGACTGGCTCGGCAAGCGCCTTGCCGCTCCGATGGTGATCGCGGCGATGACCGGTGGGACGGAACGCGCGGAGGCCGTCAATCGCGACCTCGCCGCGGCCGCCGAAGCGCACGGCCTCGCCTTCTGTTTCGGTTCGCAACGCCCGCTGCTCACCCGCGGCATCGAGATCGGCTACCGCGTCCGCGACGTCGCCCCCACCGCGCTGATCGTCGGGAACATCGGGGTCGTTCAAGCGGGTTTGGTCACGACGGACCGACTTCGAGCGCTGGTGGACTTCTCGGGTGCTGACGCGCTCGCCATTCACCTGAACGCCGGCCAGGAGATGGCCCAGCCTGAGGGCGACCGTGACTTCCGCGGGGGCCTCGACACCATCCGACGCGTCGTCGCGGAATTGGAAGTACCGGTGCTGGTCAAGGAGACCGGCTGCGGTTTGTCGCGACAGGTTGGCGAGCGGCTGGTCGCCACCGGAGTGCGTTGGCTCGACACCGGAGGCGCCGGCGGCACCTCGTGGATCGCCGTGGAGATGCATCGTGTCGACGAGGGAAAACGCGCGGTCGCCGAACGTTTCCGCGACTGGGGAATCCCCACGGCAGCGAGCGTCGCCTTGCTCGCGACCCTGCCCGCTGGCGTCTGTGCGACCGGCGGCGTGGGGAACGGCCTGGATGCGGCGAAGGCATTGGCCCTCGGGGCCGCCTGTGTCGGCGTGGCGCGGCCATTGCTCCAGGCGCAGGCGCGGGGCGCTGCTGCCCTCGATCAAGCGCTGCTGACGTTCCTCGCCGAGCTGCGCATGGCGATGGTGCTGGTCGGCGCGAAGGACGTCGCAGCGCTGCGATCGGTGCCGCTCATCGCGGGCCCAACCCTCCTGCGATGGGCGCCGGCACTGGCCGAACGACGGGTCTGATGCATCGCCCACGGGCCGGAGCCGGCGCTCCGAAATAAGCGCGCCGCCATGCGACCCACCCTGCCCCTGACCGTCCTCCTGTTGAGCTGCGCGCCCAAGGCCGCCCCCCCTGTGGAAGCGCCGCCGGCGCCGCCGACGCCGCCGCCCGCCTGGGCCGTCGACCTGCTCAGCTCCATGGACACGAGCGTTTCTGCCTGCGACGACTTCTACCAGTACGCCTGCGGGACCTGGCTGAAAGAAACCCCCCTGCCCGCCGACAAGCCGGCGTGGGGGCGCAGCTTCTCCACCATTCGCGAGAAGAACCTCGCCACCCTGCGCACCATCGTCGAGTCCGCAGCCGCCAATCCGACCGCCAAAGACGCGGACTGGCAGAAGATGGGGGACACCTACAAGAGCTGCATGGACGAGCCCGCGGTCGAGGCCGCCGGCGTCACCCCGCTGAAGCCATGGCTCGCCGAGATCGACAAGATCAAGGACGTCAAGGGCTTCATGCGCACCTCCGGGAAGCTCTCGGCTTCCGGCGTGCGGTCGGTGGTGGACATGTGGGTAGAAGGCGACTTCAAGGACCCCAGCCGCAACACGCTGTACCTGGGCGAAGGCGGGCTTTCCCTTCCCGACAAGGACTACTACGCCCCCACGGACGACAAAGGAAAGGCGACGCTCGTGGCGTTCGAGGCGCACGTCGCCCGCAGTCTGGTGCTCGCCGGCACCCCAGAGGCGCAGGCCAAGGCCGACGCCGCCGCGATCGTCGCCTTCGAAACGAAGCTGGCCGACGCGTGGACGCCCAAGGCCGAGCTCCGCGACCCGATGAAGAGCTACAACCGCCTTGATCGGGCGGGACTGGTGAAGCTCACGCCCAAGCTCGACTGGGTGGGTTGGCTGGATGCCGCGGGCGCGGGAAAGGCCCAGGAAATCTCGGTGGACGCGCCGATCACGTTCGAGAAGTTCCAGGTCGTGATCCTGGGCACACCGGTGGCCCACCTCAAGGCCTGGCTCCGCTTCCAGTCCATCCACGCCATGGCGCCGAGCCTGAACAAGGCCTTCTTCGACGAAGACTTCGCCTT
This sequence comes from Deltaproteobacteria bacterium, assembly GCA_947445035.1. Lineage (GTDB taxonomy): Bacteria > Myxococcota_A > UBA796 > UBA796 > SXON01 > SXON01. The sequence continues at coordinate 122,461 of CANFCK010000004.1, read as the reverse complement.
CTTCCAGGCCACGCTCGTGGGCCGCAAGCAGCCTGAGGACCGCTGGAAGCGCTGCCTCGCCACGGTCAACACCGTCGTGGGCGAAGTCGCGGGTCGCTACTACGTCGACGCTGCCTTCCCTGGAGAGAGCAAGGCCATCGCAAGCGGAATGCTCGATGACATTCAGAAGGCCTTCGTCACCGGCCTCCCGAATCTGGCGTGGATGGACGACCCCACCCGCGAACGCGCGCGAGAGAAGGCGGCGAAGATGAGCAAGAAGATCGGCTACCCCGATGCCTGGCGCGACTACTCCTTGCTCACCGTGACCCCGGGGCAGTTCGCCGGCAACGTCGTGGCGGGGACCCAGTTCGAGCACCAGCGGAACATGGCCAAGCTCGGCAACCCGGTGGACAAGGGCGAGTGGTACATGACGCCACAGGTCGTCAACGCCTATTACAACCCCCTGAACAACGAGTTCGCCTACCCCGCGGGCATCCTACAGGCGCCGTTCTTCGACCGGACGTTCCCCAGCGCCCGGAACTACGGCGCCATCGGCGCCGTCATGGGCCACGAGCTGAGCCACGGTTTTGACGACCAGGGCCGTAAGTTCGACGGCGACGGCAAGCTGTCCGAGTGGTGGGCGCCCGAGGTCAGCGCCCGCTTTGAGACCCAGGCCGCCTGCGTCAAAGCGCAGTTCGACAACTTCGCCATTGCCGACGGTACCCACGTCAAGGGGGACCTGACCCTGGGTGAGAACATTGGCGATCTTGGCGGCGTGCGGACCGCCTACCGCGCCTTTCGGAGCACCCCGGGCGCGGCGGCACAATCCGGCATCGACGGGATGACCCTCGACCAGGTCTTCTTCGTCGCCTACGCCCAGAACTGGTGCACCGTCAGCTCTCCCGAGTACGACAAGATGATCGTGGCAAGCAATCCCCACAGTCCAAACCAGTTCCGCGTGACCGGCCCCCTCCAGAACCTGCCCGAGTTCCACGCGACCTTCGGCTGCCAGGCCGGCGCGAAGATGCGGCCCGCGAACGCGTGTGAGGTCTGGTAGCCGTCGGCCGTCGGCGGCAGCCATCAGCCGTCAGCGTCGAGCCGGTGAAGACCGAGGGCGCCGGCGGAGCGCTACCGTCGCCCAAAGCGCGATCAGCGCCGAGGGCGCGCCCGCCCCGGAGGAGGCGCACCCGCAGGCGCCGCTCGTGGTGACCTCGCCGTCGTCGGTGTCGGGCGTCGGGCAGTCGACCCACAGGGCGGGATCGGTGTCGTCGCAGTCGAAGGCGAGGACGTAGCCGTCGAGGTCCTGATCGTCGTCGTTGTCGTCGCAGTTCTGATCGATGCCGTCGTACCAGACCTCGGCCTGCGCGGTCGAGACCCCCGGGTCCGCGTCCTCGCAGTCGCGTCCCCCGGCCTCGATCGCGTACTCACCGTCGCCGTCGACGTCGACCAAGTCGCTCCCGCTGCAGTCCTGGTCGATGCCATCGTAGGGGGTGTCGCTTGCCGCCGGAAGCACGTCGGGACGCAGGTCATCACAGTCATCGCCGCCGCAGGCCTCGGCCGTCACCCCGTCCGCATCGCCGTCGCAACAGGCGTCCGAAGCGACATCGAGAAAGTTGTCCACCGCGTCGAGCACGGTGGCGTCCACCGCAACCACGAAACGAAACGCCATCGACTCGCCCACGCCCAGCGCATCGGGCGCCGTCCATCGGATCCCGAGGGCGTCGTCTCCGCTCGCGCCCGCGGGATCGCCCAGCCCGACGTCCACGTCGGACGTGCCTTGCCAAGCGCTGTAGAAGCCCATCGCCACCGCGCTCGGCTCACACGCTCCGAATCCGAGCGCGACACCGGAGTCGGGACCCAGTGCCTGCACCCAGTCTTCCACGCCGTCGCCGTCGAGGTCCTCGACCGAGTTGAGCGTGCTGTAGTTCGCGGAGAAAACCGCGTCCTGATCCGGGTCCATCGCGAAAAGCATCCGTAGCTCCTCGACGGGGGCGGCGGAGAGGTTGGTCACCGCATAGGTCACCACCAACGCCAATTCTGCTTCGTCGAAGCTCTCGGTGCGTACGATCTCGAGCTCGCCGGTGCGGTAGGTCCACGCCATCGAGAGCGTGCTCCCGACGGAGAGGTCTTCGCTCCCCTGGACGATGAGGTTGCTGCCCACGGAAGAACCCACGGCGAAGAACCGGGATTCGTCTCCCGCCACGTAAGCCAGACTAGTGACCTGGTAGACGTCGCCGGCGTACAGAAACTCGACGGGCGTCCCGTCGAGGCTGGCCCTGAGCCCGACGGCGGTTGCCCCGTCACTCCACGCCCCGGCACTGCCATAGTGCAGTTCGAGCAGGTCACCGACGAGGGACGAAGCGGATGCGAGCGACAAGGTCAGCAGAAGCATCCGCGAAGTGTCGCACATCTCGGGCATGGTCATGGCCTGCGTCGTCATGGATCGCGCCGATGACCCGGGAGAGGGCGGACTCGCCCTGACCTGCGCCGCAGTCGGTGACGCCATCCGGTCTGCGCTCCGACCGCCGCCCCGATCTCGCCAAACTATCCTTGTTCCTGGAGTTCATCGCCGGGCGACCCGGCTCGGGAGTCCTACGGCTCAAAGGGATCTTCCGTTGTGCGAGCGTGCCCACTGCCGTGGTCGCCCACGGTGTGTACGGCTGGATGGAGATGGGTCCGATGCCACAAGCGCCGCCGCACGAGAGTGGCCTGCTGGTCATCGGGCGCAATCTGAACCTCGCCGCCCTCGAGACCGGCTGGGCCGCGGTTGGCGGCTGACTGGCGGGCGACGCGGCCGCCGCTCTGGCATAAAGGTTTGCAGTGAGAACGCTCTTCGTTGGTGATGTCCATGGCTGCGCGACGGCCCTTGGCGCCATGGTGGCGAGCACCAAGCCCGACCGCTTGGTGCTTTTAGGCGACCATTTCACCAAGGGGCCGGACCCGCTCGGGGTGTGGGAGCGAATCGCCGACTGGAAGCCCGAGGCGGTGCTCGGCAACCACGACGCCAAGATGTTGCGGGTGTGGGGAAGTGAGGCGCCCGGGCGCGCCGAGGACACCTGTCGCAAGCTCCCGGACGAGGCGCGAGCGTGGTTGGGGGGCCTGCCGACGGCGATCGAAGGGGCCCATGAAGGCGTGCCTTGGATCGCGGTGCACGGAGGCCTGGATCCCATCCGCGGGCTGGAAGGCACCGATTCGGCACGACGTTACCTGATGCGACGTTGGCCCAACGATCTGGACCTCCAGAACCCGTTTTGGTGGCAGCTCTGGTTCCGGCCGGAGCACGTCTTTTACGGACACGACGCGTTCCGCGGCCTGCAGGCACACGCGCGAACCACGGGACTCGACACCGGCTGTTGTTACGGAAACGCGCTCAGCGCCTACCTGTTGGAGGAGCGGCGCCTGCTCCAGGTACGCCCCGACGGCACCCCCATCGATCCCCCCGAGCTCTTCTGGATGGACGGCAGCACCGCCGAGCGGCCCCCCATCACCTTCGGGCGATGAGCCGCTTGATCAGCGCCAGCATGGTGTCCTTGGCGCTGACCAGCACGCTTTGCCGGATGAGCGCGTTCGGCACCGGCAGGTCCACTTCGGTGATGATCCGGTACGTGACCTCGGTGCCCCCCCCCACGTGGGGCAAAAGCGACCATTCCGCCTCGTAACGGGTGATCGAGTCGCTCTGGAGCAGGTGGTAGCGGTACCCCGTGACGGTGGGGCAGCGCTGGGCCGTGTAGCGTAGGGGGTCCCACGCCCCTTTCACCGTCACCCCGAGCGTGACGCACTTTCCAGTCGCGATGGTATCGACCGCGAGGACCTCGGGCGGGAGCGCTGCCGCCGCCGCCGGGTCGAGCAACGCCGCCCGCACGGCAGCCTCGCTGTCAAGCACGACCACGAAAACGCGGGCCGCGCCATCCGAATCGAGGCTCCCTACCGGGGTTTGTGCGAAAACGGCAGCAAAAAGGACCAGCACGCGTCGCCTCTGGCCCGAGGTGTAGCCGCTGCGACTCCGGACCGTCAACGCGGACGTGCGTAATTCTTTACGCACCTGGGTTCGGGATACCGGCCCGGCGATGCGCGTCCTGCACCTGTTCCGGCCGACCCTCCCGTCGTCCCGCGCCCAGGCGGTTCAGGTGGTGCATACCTGCCACGCGCTCGCGGTCCGCGGCCACGACGTGTGGCTATTCGCGAATCCCAGGAAAGACGAACAGAATATCGAAGCGGTCCTGGCCGGGTTCGGGCTCCAGCCGCTGCCCTCCTTTCACGTGGAGGTCGCCCCCCTCGCCTGGAACCCGGCGGCCAGCCTCTGGTTTCGCTGGCGAGTGGGCCGCTGGTGCGACGCCGCGACCCGCGATTCGGTGGTGTACGCCCGCGAGCTCCGGTACCTCGGGCTCGTCGGGGAGCGACCGCGCGTCGTGTACGAGGCGCATTGCCATGAGCGCCAACGCGCCCTTGAGGAGGGCGCCGAAGTCGGAGTGACCGAGGCGTGGGAGCGGGCCATGCTGGCGCGTGCCGGGGCGTTGGTGACCAACAGCGGCGGCACCCTCGCGGCGCTGCGTGCCGCCTACGGTGAGGCGCTACCGGCGTCGCAGCATGTGTGTCACAACGCGACCAGCCCCGACCGCATCGTCGCCCTCGCGCCGGACACGCGCCCGCTGCTGGTCTACGCAGGCTCGCCGCGGGCGTACAAGGGCGTGCGCGGCCTGATCGACGCGGTTGCAGAGTTGCCCGGGGTGCAGTTGGAGCTCGTGGGGGAGGCGCCGGACAGTCCGCTTCCCGAAAACGTCATCGCCACCGGTCCCCTCCCCTACGCTGAGGTTCCGGCGCGCCTCGCTCGCGCCCACGCCCTGATCCTGCCGTTGGAGGACAACAGCTTCGGCCGGCAGTTCACCTCGCCGTTGAAGTTGTGGGACTACCTCGCGACGGGGCTCCCGATCGTCGCAGCCGACCTGCCGACCGTGCGCGAGATTGCCGGCGACCGGCCGTTTTACTACCAGCCGGGGGACCTACCTTCGATGCGCGCCGCGATTCAAAGCGCCCTCGCCGCCCCCGCGCGCCCCGCCCACCTTCGCACCTGGGCCCAGCGCGCTGAGGAGCTCGAAGCCGTGCTGGCCGGGGTAATCGCCCGACCGCGGTGCCCGTCGTGATCCTGTACGTGGCGCGCTACCACCCAGCGCTGACCGAGACCTTCGTGCGCGACGAGGTTCGGGCGCTCTATGCGGCCGGGGTGCCGGTTGAGCTGGCGGCATTCGACCCCCGCGACACCGTTCCCATCGAGCCGATCGGGGCACCCGTGCACATGCAGCCGCATCGGTGGGGGTGGCTTCCCGCGCTGCCAGGGCTTTTCGTGGAGTGGGCCCGGCGACCGGCGCTCTTGTCTCCCCGCGTGCTCTGGTTGGCGGGGCTGCTGCGTCGGTCGCGACGTGCCCACGTCCATTTTGCCGGAGAGGCAGCGGAGTGGACCCGGCTGGCCTGCGGGCGGGTGGGCGTGACCTACAGCGTGACCGTGCACGCGGTCGACATCTACAAGCCTCGGCCGGGCCTCGTCGAGGTGCTGCGGGACGCCCAAGCGGTGGTCGCGATGACCGAGTGGAACCAGCGGCTGCTCGCCGAACGCTGGGGTGTCGCTGCACACCTGGTTCGTTTCGGGGTGGACGTGGCGGGCACCATCGAGGCCCAGCCGGCACGGTCGAGCACCATCCTCAGCGTCGGACGAAACGTGCCCAAGAAGGGGCTGGACCTCGTGGTGGGGCTGGCGCAGGCGCTCGGCAGCCAGGCGCAGGTGCGGATCATCTCCGACCTCGCTCCATCGCCCCCCGCGTGGGTGCTCCCGCTGTGCGACCACGCCGAGGTACGGCGGGAAATCGCGAATGCTGGACTGTTCGTACTCCCCTGCCGACAAGCCGCGGACGGGGACATGGACGGACTGCCCGTTGTGCTGGTCGAGGCGATGGCGGCGGGGGTGCCCGTGGTCACGACCCCGATTTCCGGCATCCCGGAGCTGGTCGACGACGAGGTGGGGTGGGTCGTTCCGCCCGAGGACCCCGCCGCGCTCTTGGCTGCCGTGAGGGAGGCGCTCGCGAATCCCGAGGAGCGCGGACGTCGAGGCGCCGCTGGACGGCGGCGCCTGCTGGAGCGCGGCTACACCGTGGCGCGGCTCGTGATTGCGATGCGGGACATCCTCGCCGTACAGTAGCGCATGTACGCGGGCGGCGATGTCGGGGTGATTCTCAGCTATTGAGTCGCCAGCCGAGCCAGTTCGTCAGATCGACATCATCCAATCCAACAACCTGACGCCGAAATGCCTCCGCTCCCTCACCCGAGGCCCTGCTTCTCCGCGAGCACGACAGGAACGGCCCCCCAGAAGATCTCCGACCATCCGGTGTTGCGATGGTTGTGGGTGCGCCAAGCCGAAAGCGGCTCGCCCCGGAGCCCGCACAGCGTCGACGACATCACCAACTGGTGGGTCACGATCCCCACCCGTGCACCGGGCGCGCTCATCGCCGCGATGCGGCACAGCGCGGCGCGCGCCCGGGCCTGCACTTCGTCGAGGGTCTCCCCCCCCGGGAGGCGCATGCCAGCGGGGTCCCGGGCCCAGTCGACCAGCAAGGTGCCGAATCGTTCACGCAGCCCCGCCTCGTCCAGTCCGTCGAGCTCCCCCTGGTCCATCTCAGTGAGGTCGGGCTCGATCTGCAGCGTGAGGTGGGGCCGACTTGCCAGGATTGCCGCCGCCGTCTGCCGAGCCCGCAGCAGCGGACTGGACCAGATCGCGTCGATGTGGCCCAGCGCCGGTGCAACCAGCTCGGCCTGAGTCAGCCCCAGTTCATCCAGGGGGAGGTCGGTGCGGCCCAGGACACGACGCTCCGCATTCCAGCGAGTCTGACCATGACGCACAAGCAGCAGTAGCGGCGGAGACATGCGGCCAGGGGTCGCACGCGATATCCGCGCTGCCTCCCCGGGGCACTCGTGAGCAACAAGAAAGGATTCGACCCGCTCTCCAGCCTGTTCGACCTGCCCGACACCGCTCCCGCGCCCGCCGCGGGCCCGCCGGCACGGGGCGACGACCTGCCCGAGCCGCCACACGTCAGGGTCACGCCGCCAGTGGTGCCCGCTGGGCCGGACCCCGCGCAGCTCGCCAAGATGCTGGCACGCGCCGCAGCCGCAAAAGCCGCCGCCTCCCGGCCCCCGCCGCCACCTGCGGCAACGCCCCTCGCCAAGGCGACAAAGCCAGCCGCCGCGCCGACCGCCCCCGCCGCGCCTACGTCGCGGCTGATGGCTGCGCCCCCGCCGCGCAAGTCGCTGAGCGCCGCCGACGCGCTCCGCCTCGCCAACGAAGACGAGGCCCGGTCCAAGGCCGCTCCGCCGGACGCCGCGGTGCCGCCCGCAGGCTCGGCTCCGATGCCCAGCGCGCCCGCCATCGCCCCCCGGATTCCGAGCGCGCTCCCGACCACCGCCGCCTCGACCACCCTGACGCCCGCGGCCGGCGCCTATGACCCGACTGACGTCATCTCCGGCATCATCCAGGACTGCCTGCCGCAGGTGGGCGCGGTCTACATCGCCAAAGCGATCGTGCTCGACGACCGCGGCGTGTTGACGGGGTTGTGGCGGGCTCACCGCGCCCGTTTCCTCAGCACCGGGGACCTCGCCGGTGCCACCGCAGTCAACGCCGTCCTGCGCGCAGTGGCCAGCGTCGGTCCAGGCCAGCTCGCGGTGGCGCACGCCGTCACCGACAAGTCAGATTGGCTGGTCTGGGTCGACCTGTCCTCCAGTTCGCTCATCGCGGCGTTCAAGGACGCGCGGGCTTGGTTCGGAAGCTAGACGATCCGCGGAATGAACAGCCGGCAGCCGGGCGACGTTCACACTGCTTCGTCGCGCAACGCCGCGAGTTCCCCAGCGTCGTAGCGCGTGACCTCGTTGCAGAAGTGGCAGATCACCTCCGCCCCCGCCTGCTCCGTGATCATCGCGGTGATCTCGTCAGCGCCGAGGCTTCGGATCATCCCGCTGACCTTGTCGCGACTGCATCCGCACGCGAACGTGAGCGTGGCTTCGCCGAGGTGATCGATGGCGCCGCCGACCAACAGGCCCAGCGCAAGCTCGTCCACGACCCGCTTCGTGTCCGTGTCCATCCCCTTGACCAGGTCGACGAATTCCTCCTTCGGAAAGTGGGGCAAACGCTCGACAAAGATGCCGTCGGCGTACTCGATCAGGCCGTCCGCGTCGAGATCGACGGCCAGGCGCACGTGGGCGTCGGTCTGCTGGGACTCGCGCAGGAAACGCTGCAGCGCCGCTTCGATCGACTCGCCTTCGATCTTGGCGATGCCACGGTACAGTTCCCGCGAGCCGAGCGACTTGGCGACGGAGATGAACCCGAACTGCTCGGTTTGGTCCCGCACGTCAGGCGGGCGGAAGCGCCCGCGGACCGTCCCGTCGCCGTTCACCTCGAAGACCCCCGCGCTCGGGGGCGAGCTGATCTGCAAATCGAGCGTGAGCCGCTCGTCCCCCTTGATGTGCGCGCTCAAGAGCGACGCGGCCACGAGACCCTCCGCAGCCCGCTTGCGAGCGCCGCTGCCCAGCTCGTGGCGCGTCGCCAGCTCCTCGGCCTGGCCTGGCAGGGTGACCGCGAGCACACGAACGCCGCCCTGCCGCGCGGTGGCCACGGTCAGCTTGCCATTGGGGTAGGTCGCCATGGCGCGCGGCTAATTCGTCGACGGGGGACCCGCGACGCCGGACAGCGCCGGCCTGACGAAGGACGCCCGGGCACGCGGCGTCGCCCAAACCCCGCTCGGGCCGGTTAGCAGCGCCGCCAATCTGGACGTCACCATGGCCCTCTCCCGCGACATCGTCATCCTGTCCGCCTGCCGCACCGCATTCGGAACCCAGGGGGGCGCGCTCAAGGACATCGGCGCCAACGATCTTGCGGTACCGACGGCCAAGGCCGCGATCGAGCGAGCGGGCCTCAACGTGGACGACATCGACCACGTCATCTACGGCAACGTGCTCCAGACCAGCAACGACGCCATCTACGGCGCCCGCCACATCGCGCTCAAAGCAGGACTCCCGGTCGAGACGCCCGCCTACGTCGTGCAGCGTTTGTGCGGCAGTGGCTTTCAGGCCGTGATCAGCGCGGCGATGGAGATCCTGTCGGGGCAAGCGAACGCCGTTCTGTGCGGTGGGACCGAAGCCATGAGCATGGCGCCCCACGTCATTCACGGCCTGCGCGACGGCGCCGCCAAGTTCGGGCGCCCGCCAGTGATGAAGGACCTGCTCTGGGAATGCCTCACCGACACCGTTTCCGGCCTGGCTATGGCGCAAACCGCCGAGAAGCTTGGCGACCAATACGGCCTCACGCGCGAGCAGGTCGACGAGGTGGCTGTCGCCAGCCAGGTCCGTTGGGCCGCGGCCAACGCCGAAGGGAAGTTCAAGGACGAGATCGTGCCCTTCGTCATCAAGGGCCGCAAGGGCGACATCGAGTTCTCGGTTGACGAACATCCCCGCGCCACCGACATGGCCACCCTCGGAAAACTCCCGGCCTACTTCAAGAAAGACGGCCTCATCAGCGCCGGCAACGCCTCTGGCATCTGCGACGGCGCCGCCTCGTTGGTGGTCGCGGACGCGGCGTGGGCCTCGAAGCGGGGGCTGACCCCGATTGCCCGGCTGGTCGGCTGGGGCGTGAGCGGTTGCGACCCCACGATCATGGGCATCGGACCCGCACCTGCCGCGCGCAATGCGCTGAAGCAGACGGGGCTTTCCCTCGGCGACATGGCCCTTGTCGAGGTCAACGAGGCCTTCGCGCCGCAGTACCTCGCTGTCGAGCGTGAGCTCGGCCTCGATCGCAGCATCACGAACGTCAACGGCGGCGCCATCGCGCTGGGCCACCCCCTGGCGGCATCGGGAGCGCGCATCACCGGCACCCTCATCCACGAGCTGCGCCGGCGCGGCCAGAAGTACGGCCTCGGCAGCGCCTGCATCGGCGGCGGCCAGGGCATCGCGGTGATCGTCGAGGCGTACTGAAGGGTATGCTGCCGCGGTGAGAGCGGACTCACGCCGTCCAAGCCTCCAGCCAGTTGGCAAATCCCTCCGCCAACCGCCCGACGCGCTCGCCATCGATCTGAACCTGTCGGAAGGGCACGAACGCCTCGGTGAGCAGGTCGCGGCGGACCTCAACGCACACCACGCGCCCCGGCCACGCCATCACATGCGCGTGACCCGTCGTGACCGGGTGGAGTGGGTACGTGGCCCCTTCCGCAAGGGGGTAGCCCTCCCTCGCCAAGGCCTTCCGCAAGCCATCCACCACGCTATCCGGGAGGTGCCGCGTGCCTTCGGGATCGCGAAAGATGAGGTCGACCTCGGGACGTAGCGGCCAGGTGTCGACCCGTTCCGGCTGGTACGCCGCCCTGAGCGCGGGCACGATGTCGCGGCTGACCTCGACGTCGATCGTGCGCGGGGCGTACGTGTGAAGCAGGAGCGCGCGACCCCCCGCAGCGCAGACCTCGTTGATGAGCGCGGCGGCGACGGCCTGATAGGCGGCGTACCTCTGCACCAAGAACGCATGATCGGCGGGCTCGGTGACCCAGGGCGGAACTCCGGGCGTGACCCCGCCGGCCCGGTAGGCGTCGAGGCTGGCACCCAAGACCCGGTTGCAGTCGATGAAGGTGCGCGGGATGCGCGACCGCACGATCATCACGCGCCGGACCACTCCCCGGGCGCACAGCCGCTCCGCGAGCGCCACGGCCAGCTCGGCGGCGCCGCTGTCGGTATTGACGTGGAAGAACTCGATGAGATCGGCGGGCAGGGGGCTGGTCAGTCGCGACGCGACGGCGTGGTACTCCCAGTCGCCGACGGCGCCGTGGGGGATCTCGATCACGAGGTCGGTAGCGGCCGGGAGCGGGGAGCCGGCGTGCAGCGCCAGGACGTCGACGACGTCGGGGACGGAGGCGATCATCGGCGCAACGTCGCGCGCCGGGGGGATGGGAGCAAGTTCACCGCCGCGCCTCCAACGCCTCCCACCGCGCCCACGACACCGCCAGCTCTTCGGTCAGCTCGGCGAGGCGGCGACTGTTGGCGGCGCCCTCCCCGGACTTCCACGCGGCGGCGTCGGCGAGCGATTCTTGCAGCGAAAGCCGCTTTGTCTCCATCGCGTCCAGCCGCTCCGGAAGCGCGGTCAGCTCCTGCTGTTCCTTGTACGACAACTTCACGACCGGGCCTCGCACCGGCGCCACCCGCGCCGCCGCCGCCTTGGTCTCAGCGGCCTTCGCCGCCGCTTCGGCCGCCTTTTCCTCTGCCGCCAGCGCCGATAGCCACTGCTGCCGACTGGCGTAGCGCACCAGGCGCCCGTCGCCGTGGAACGCGAGCACGCTGGTGCACACCCGATCGAGGAACGCGCGATCATGGGTGACGATGACTGACGCGCCGTCGAAGCCCATCAGCGCTTCCTCAAGGACCGCGAGGGTCATCAGATCGAGGTCGTTGGTGGGCTCGTCCAGGAGCAACAGGTTCTTGCCCTGCAACATCAACTTCGCCAGTAGGAGCCTGGCCCTTTCACCGCCGGACAGCCCCGCCACCCGCTGTTCGAGCATCTCGCGGGGGAAGAGGAACCGGCGCAGGAACCCCACCACGTGGACGGTCTCGTCACCCACCACGACCTGGTCGTTTCCGGAGCCTGCGGCCTCGAAAACGGTGTCGGTGGGGTTGAGTCCGGTGCGGGCCTGGTCGAGTACCGCAATCTTCAGTCGCGACGCACGGGCGATGGTGCCGGCGTCGGGAGCCAGGGTGCCCGCAATCATCGAGAGGAGCGTGGATTTGCCGATGCCGTTGGGGCCCACGATCCCGAGCCGCTCGCCGGGTCCCAGGTCCAGGTCCAGGTCCCAGATCAGCCGTCGGCCGCCAAAGGACTTTCGCAGGCCACGAATGTCCAAGAAGGTCTTCCCGAACTTCGCGCCGCTGACGAGCTTCAGGTGGAAGGCCTCCTGGCGTTTGGGACCTTCGATCGCCTGCAAGGCATCGAGGCGGGTCAGGCGGGCCTTCTGCTTCTTGGTCTGCGCCGCCGGCGATCGGGAGGCCCATGCAGCCTCCCGTTTGATCATCGACAAGCGCTCCTCTTCCATGCGGCCCAGGCGCATCTGCCGCTCGGCGCGCTCGATCAGGTAGTCGGCGTAGCTGCCCTCGTAGCTGACGAGCTGGCCGGCTTCGACCTCCACGATCCGCGTGGCAGCGGACTCAAGCAGGTACCGGTCGTGGGTGACCAGGACCACGGCACCCCCGAAGCTCTGCAAAAAGCCCTCCAACCACGCCACCGCCTCGGCGTCCAGGTGGTTGGTCGGCTCGTCCAGGAGCAGCAGCTCCGGCGACGACAAAAGGGCTCTGGCCAGCGCCACCCGACGAAGCTCCCCTCCTGAAAGCGGGGCGACATCCGCATCCTGGGGGGGCGCACGCAGTCGGGTGAGCACCGCGGCCACCTGATGCGACAGGTCCCAGCCCACCAGATCGAGTCGTCCTTGCAGGTCGGCCGAGGCCACCTCATCCTCGGCGTTGACCGCGTCCTCCCACTTCGACAGCAGCTCGGCATGCCAGGCCAGCGCCTCGCGGGCTGCCGCGCCCACCGTGCCCGCGGGCAGGGTCGGGTTCTGGCCGAGGTACCCGACCGAGCCGGCCTGGGTCACGGTGCCGTGGTCCGCTTCCTCGATGCCCGCCAGAATTGCCAACAACGTGGACTTGCCACAGCCGTTGGCGCCAACCAGCCCCACACATTCACCAGGTTCCAAAACCAGATCTGCGCCCCGCAGAATCTGACGATCACCCCAGCCCTTCTCAATGCCCGCCGCAACGATCCGCACCCGTACCCTCGGAGGAGGGGCGGCTATCATGGGGAGCAAGACCCCGGGCATTCGTCTTGAGAATGCAAAAAACCAAAATGTCGGGATCGAAGATGCAGCGGCCGGGTACTTTATGAGGGAGGACCATCCAGGTTCTCAACCCGGCGGGGTGGCGCCGGAAAGGAGGCTTCATGCGCGTGCTTTTGCTCGTGGTTGGTGGAGTTGCGTGTGCGCCGGTGGATGTGACGATCGACCAGACCGGGTTGTTGGTCGAACCTAGCGAAGAGCGCGGAGAGGGCTTCGTCGAGCTGCCTGACGAGGAGCAGTCGGGCCCGCTGCCGTTTGAAGTCGGCCCAGGTATCAACCTGGGCGGCCAAGCGGCCGACCCGACGCTCCTCGCAGACAGCGTCGCCGAGTTCTCCAAGGAGCAGGGCGAAAACGGCTGGTCGTACGGGTACATCGAGCCGGCTTTGGCCAACACCTTCGTCCCGATGAGCGCCTACGTGGAGGGCGGCGCGGATCCGGGCTGGTATGCCCAGCTCGGCGGCGTCTTTTGGACCATGGCCGACGCCGATACCATGCATCCCAACGGCACCGTCACCACCGGAGGCCGGCACGCCGTCGAGCAGTGGGCCGTCCGTCGCTGGGAAAGCGAGGTCTCCGGGGACGTCCGCATGACCGGCCAATTCGCCAAGTTGTCCGTCGACGGCACCTCAAACGGCGTCGCCGCCTACATCTTCATCGACGGGGTGATGAGCTGGGCGTGGTACCTTGAGGGATGGGATGACACCGGCATCGCGTTCGACAAGGTGCTGAGGGTCGGCGAAGGGTCGCAAGTCGACTTCGTCCTCGACCCGTGGGAGGGCGACGATCGTTCCGATCGCAGCGTGTTCACCGCGCAAGTGTGGGCGATCGACTAGTAGAAGCTGGCGCCGGGCCCCTCGTTGGGCCGGCCGTCGATCGATTCGAGCACCGCGATCGCGGCCGCGGCCGCACACTTGATCTCTTCTTCCCCGCCGCCCAGGTACAGGCGCCCGAACGCGCCGAAAGAGACGACCTCAAGGATGTCGACGTGCGCGGCTTTTTCCGCCTCGTTGGCGGCGATCAACGCGTACCCGGCGGGATGGCATTCCAAAACGAAGAGGGTGCGCCCTTCGTCCAGGAAGTTCCCGTGGCGCATGCGGTTGGTGAGCTGCGCATGGTAGCCGTGGACGCCAGTGATGGTCTGGGCGCTGACCAGGCGGGGGCGCAGCCGGTCACTCTCCTTGAGGCCCAGGGTCGCCAAAACGGCCTCGCCCGCCGCGCGGATCTGTCCTTGGTCATCGTGTTGAAGCTGCAGGCAGCCGAACTGCCGCTCTACGATCTGCATGCCAGGCGTACAGGAGGTGCGTTTGAGCGCGATGTCGGTGACGACGTTGATGTCCATGCCCGGCGCCACCTCGAAGAACACCGCCGCCTGCCGTTCCAGCGGCATGTACCCGCGGCTGACGGTCGCCAAGAACGAGGCCGTCTGCGACTGCAAGACGTCGATGTAGGTGAAGCAACGAAGCTCGATGGCCATGCGCTACGTTATCGCACCGCCAGCGAAAGCGCCCCCGACGGACAGGCGGGGATGCAGGCGGGGAGATGCCCGAGCGGGGCGCAGCCGTCACACTTCTGGGCGATGTCCAGGCGGCTGACACGACGGATGGCGCCGTAGTCGCAGGCGGCGATGCACTGGCCGCAGCCGGTGCACCGATCTTCTACGAGATCGACGCGGCCGTTCGAAAAGACGACCAGCGCGTGATGGGGGCAGACCGCGACACAGGGTCGTTCGGCGCAGTGCACGCACACCTCGAGCTTGGGCACGCCCGCCCAGGCCCGCACCTTGAGTCGACGTTGTTCCAAGACGATCGGGTCCTCGGGCAGCAAATCGGTCAGGTTGAAGCGTGCGGACACACACGCGACTTCGCAGAGGCCGCAGGGAATGCACCGGGCCGGGTCGAGCGTAGGAAAGCGTCCTGGTTCCACCAGCACAAGCTACTCTCGGGGGGCAGGGGCGGCATCTAGGGGGCCAACGTGCTAGCCTACCGTTTGTGAGCTTCCCGCAATGATGTCGGTTGTCCTCCTCCTCGTCGGGTGCGACGCCGACTGTGACGATCCTGCCCGAATCAACGGCACTTACGCCGCGTTTCACGCCCTGTTCAACGCCAGCGGGACAACCTCCGATGGCGACGACACCGGCGATACCGGCGACACCGACACCACCGCCAAGGCGGGGCCCGCCGTGGTGGAAGGCTACGATGACGTTTCGTACGCGCTCTTCGCCAACGGCTGGTCTCAGTGGGGGCTCACCTGGGCCGAGTCCACCGGCAGCCTCAAGGTGGCGGCGGCGGACGCACGGGAACGCATGGGCGACCCCGGTCTGGTCGACGGCCAGACCTTCACGTGGCAGGGCCAACTCACGCAGGGCGGCACCAACTGCAACGCGTTCGACCTGGTGATGAACGGCGTCTACACGACGTCGGCGGGAACGAGCCACACGTTCGACTACACCTCGAGCCTGACGTGGCAGGGCGACGCCTTGGCGGGCACCTTCACCTACGCCGACACGTTTTCTGGGGCCGACGGGGCGTCAGGCTCGATTACCGCCGCAACGGGCGAGGTGTCGCTTGTCGCTCAACCCGATGACGCGTTCGACACCGGCTTCTGAGTCCGCGTCCGGCCCATCTCGGTTAGCACCGGCCGCATATGTACAACCTGCTCATCGCTGGCGGCGCCGCCGTCGTTGCCTTCGCCATCGGCTTCTTCGCGGCCGGTTGGATCGCGGGCATCGTCCCGGCGGTCATTGCCTTGGTCGCGGTGTGGTTCCTCCTGGCGCGTCGCACGGGGAAAAAGGTGGAGGCGATCGCAATGAGCGCGATGGCACAGCTGCAGGCTGGCAACATGGCGGGTGCGCGGGAGCTGCTCCGTGGTGCGCTTCCGCTCGGAAAGTGGCAGGTCCTCGTCAAAGCCCAGATCCACGCACAGCTCGGCGCTGTCGACTACCTGGAGGGGTGCTCGATGCTGATGCAACGACAGATCACCGCCAGCAAGAGCAAGTTCACCGACGCCAAGGCCGAGCTGGAAAAGTCGTGGAGTCGCGACTGGCGCTCACGCACGCTCTTGGCCTGTGTCTACCACCGGGAAAACAACACCGATCAGGCCGTCGCCGTCCTCGCCAAGGCGGAGTCGGTCGGCTCGAGCGAATCGATGTTCTGGGCGGTTTGGGCCTACATCCTCAACGAGGCCAAGCGCCGGGACGAGGCTCTCAAAGTCGTTGGCCGCGGGCTGGTGGCGTTGCCCAAACAGGCGGGGCTGGTCGCCATCCAGGAGGCGCTGAGCAACAGGAAGCGCCCCGACTTCAAGGTCTTCGGCGAGTCGTGGTACCAGTTTTTCCCGGAGCACATCCCCCAGGAGGTGCTCATCGAGCAGGCTCGCGCAGCCGGGAAGCTGCCCCAAGCGGCCAATCGCAGCCCGAAGACCTGGCCCCAACCGCGTAGGTAGGCCTAATCGGCGTGCCCGTCGAGGCTGCGCGGCACCACAAGCCGAATCGCATGGCGAACGACCTCAATTCGATACCGTTCGGCGCGCACCCACTCCTCGCCGTCGATCTGTGCCTCCACCGGCTGCGCTAACGCGCGAGGAAGCAACCGAATATCGAACGCCGATGCCCGCAGCGGAGGCGTGACCTGCACGCCAAGCGCCAGAAGGTGCTCAGCGTTGAGCGGCACCTCCTGGTGATCCATGACCCCACGGGCGAGCATCTCGTCGCGCCCCCGGAAGGGCACCAGTTCCATCTCACCGTCCTCGGGACTGGCGGTGGGATCGAGCACCCACGCCCCTGCGTAAATCCGCGTGTTCTTCACGATCAGGTCGGTGACACCTTCGTAGTAGACGGTGCCGGCTGCGGTGGTCACCTCCGCCTCGAAGGGCTGCTCCTGCACCGCGGCGAGCGCAAAGGCGCGCAGGATCGCGCCGGCGTAGACGGCCTGACCCCGGTACAGATCGCGAAGGATCGGGACCCCAGCGACCAGACGCCGATCCTCGTTGCGCATCCGCAGAACCAGCGCCGAGAACCCCCAACCGGCGCTGTCGAAGAACCAATCTTCCCCGAGGGGGTGATCGAAGGTGTCGAGGGCGCGAATCCGCCCTCCATCCAAGGGAACCGTGTGTCCCTCGGCGATCACCTGCACGTTGCGAGGGAGGTCGGCCTCGCCGCCGCCAAGCCCGAAGGATTTGCCTTGGTCGTTGGCCGTCCCGGTGGGCAACATCGCCATCGGTACGGTGGCACCTCCTTGCAAGAGCCCTTTGGCTACTTCCGCGAAGGTGCCGTCGCCGCCCATAGCGATCACCGCGCGGTACCGCCCCGTCGCAAGCGCGGCGGCGGTCTCGGTCACAGTCCGCCCTTCCGGTTGTGTCGCCAAGAATTCGTGGGGCACGGACGCCGCCCACAACAAGGATCGAGCGTCTTCGATCCTCCCCTCCGCTCGCCCAGACTGTGCCGTGGGGTTGCCGACCAGCAGGTGCATGAACCCGTTGTAACCACCGCCACGGGGCGGGGTTACGCGGCACGCTCGGGCTGAGTGTCGTTGGGCTACTTTCGTTACCTCGACCGGTTGGCGCCAACGGTGGCCGAAGTGTGGGCGGTCGGCGCGCTGATCGTCTATCCGTTCGTGTGCCTGGCCCTGGCGCGCCTGTGGCTCCTGACCCAGCTCGAACGTGTGCAATGGCCGGATGACGCCGTGCTCGTCCAGCTTGGCGAGGCCGAGTTCTGGGGTCTCTTCGCCGCGCTGGTGCTGATTCTCTCACGCCTTCCGGGCCGGCACACCCGCACGGTCGTCCGCCTCGGGGCGCACACGATCGCCGTTTTGATCCTCGTCGCCTCGCTCTTGGATCTCCTCTTCTTCCAGATTACGGGGGGCCGCGCGGATCTCGACAGTGTCGAGTACGCGGTGGCCGAGTTCAGCCGTGTCTGGCCGGTGGTGGGGAGCGAGGTCACCGGCCGCGACTGGGCCGCCCTGGCCGCCATTGGCGCGGGAAGCTTCCTTCCGCTTTTGTGGACGCCTGCCAGCACCAACCGCCGGTGGTGGACGCGGCTGGCGCTTCTGGCCTTGTACCCGGCCGTCCTCAACGGGACCTACGGCCGCTTCGCCACCAGCCGCGAGGTCCGCCCGCTCCAGAAGACGCTGACCGTCGCGCTTTTCCGCGAGGCGCTAAATCGCAGGGACGACCTCGTCATCGAGCCCACCGCCGCCGAGCTTGCGCCGATCCGCATTTCGAGCCCGACGCGGCCTCACAACGTGGTGGTGGTCCTGCTGGAAAGTGTAGGCCTGAAGCACACGACGCTGCGCGACGCCACAATCAAAAGCACGCCCAACCTCGCGCGTCTCGCCGACGAAGGACTCAAGGTCGAGTCGATGTACGCCGTGATTCCGCACACGACCAAGGCCCTCGTCAGCACACTTTGCGGGGACTGGCCGGAGCCCGTGGGCGACGCCGACGAGGCACGCCCCGGAGGCCTTCCGGACCGCTGCTTGCCGGCGCTCCTGCGCGAGCGTGGCTACCGAACCGCTTTTTTCCAGCCCGCGCGCGGTGATTTCGAGGACCGTGCTGACCTCGTGCACGAGATGGGCTTCGAACGTTTCCGCGCCCAAGAGAGCCTCGCCCAACGCACCTGGGAGCGCAGCAACTACCTCGGCATCGACGACCGGGCGATGCTGGCGCCGGGGCTGCAGTGGTCGACGGAGGACAAGGATCGACCGTTTTTTGCCACCTACCTGACGCTCGCCTCGCACCACGACTATCGGGTGCCTTCGCACTGGACCCTACTGGACTTTCCCGGCGTCGGAGGCCGACTCGAACGCTACCTCAACGCCGTCCGCTACGTCGATGATTTTCTTGGACGACTGGTGCGAGGGTACGAGGAGCTCGGGCTGGCCGAGGACACCGTCTTCGTCGTCCTCGGCGACCACGGCGAAGGCTTCGGGGAACACGGCCGCTCCCAACACGATCTGACCATTTACGAGGAGGGCTTGCAGGTCCCCGCGGTCATCTGGTCGCCCGCCATTCTTGCCGGCCGAACCGGCGTCATCACCGGCAACCGGCAGCAGATCGACGTGCTGCCCACGGTGCTGGAGCTGATCGGCGCGGAGTCGACGGACCGAACGCTCCGGGGATCGTCACTGTTGGGTCCTGCCCCCGAGGGCCGGACCCTGTTCCATGCGTGCTGGCGGTCCCATCGGTGCATTGCGAGTCGAACCGGATCGGACAAGTTCATCGACCACTATGGGGACCAACCCGAACAGCACTTTGATCTCGACAGCGACCCGCGAGAAGACGAATCCATCGCCTTGACTCCAAACGACAGCGCCGCACGACGGGCCGCACTGCGCAGGTGGTACGGCGCGGTGCGAGGACGCTACGCCGAACGTCGGCGGGTGTGGCTGGAGACCATCCAGCGACCCGACGCGAGCCCGGCGCTCGCCCGCTGGGGATCGGTCTCCTTGCTCGGCTGCCAAGTAGAAACGGCCGCAGTGACGCCCGGCGAACCGGTTTGGGTGTCCTGCCGTTGGCGTGCGGAACGGCCGCTCGCCGAGCCGCTCACGCTGGTGGCGCAGCTCGACCGGGCGGGCCTCATGGCTGAGAAGCGGGCTACACCGCACATGGGGCTGTTCAGCATGTGGGACTGGCGCCCGGGTTGGAGCATCGACGACAAGTTTTCGGTGAGCGTGCCGCCTACGGCCGCGGTGGGGACGGCAACCCTTTCCGTAGGCTGGTCCCGGGTCACGGGGGACGTGCTGGCCACCGACGACGGACGGGAGCGGGTCGATGTCGGCACCGTGGAGGTGCTCGCCAGGAGGAAGGTAAGTTCAGCCGGGGTGGAGGGCATTCGCCTCCGCAACCCGCCAGATCCCGACGCCAGCTTCGACCTACGCCCGTTGAGATGAGTTAGGGTGGCGGCAACTTGAGGCCGCCATGATCTTGCTGCTCGCCCACGCCGCGCTCGCCGTCGACGCTGAGACCTACGACCCTGCGGGCTCCACCTTGGACGGCCAGGGCGGCCTACAGGTGGAATCGCCCACCATCGGCACCCCTGGCGACTTCTACGCCGGCCTGCAGTTGGTCTACGCCCACAATCCGATCGTCTCCAACACGGCCGACGGTCCAGTCTCCTACGTCAGTGACCAGTTCGGTCTGCGCCTGGGCGGGGGCTACACCATCGGGAGCATCGTCCGCCTGGACCTCGACGTGCCGATGTTTCCAGTGATCGCCGCGCCGGGCGAAAACTTCGAGGGCTTCGCGTTTGGCGACATCCGGGTCGGCGGGCTCCTGCCGGTGCTCCGCTTGGACGACTCCCCGGTCGCGGTCGCGTTCAAGCCGTTTCTTTCGCTGCCGACGGGCGGCTCCGAAGGTCACGTGTCCCTCGGCGGCTTCGCGGCTGGAGTCACCGCGGCCGTCGAAGGGAAGCTCGGTGACGCCATCGTCGCGGGCGCCAATCTCGGCACCACGCTCGCGCCATCGACCACGCTGGGGCCCTACGACTTCGGCAGCACCTTGGGGTTCGGACTCGGTGCCGCCTACCTCCTGAGCGAAACGGTCCGAATCGGCGCCGAGCTCAACGGCGACATCGGGCTGGCCGGGGGCGTGGGCACCTACCAGAAGAACCCGGTTGAGCTCGACGTGTACGGCACCTACGCGCACGATTCTGGGATCATCGGCACGCTGGGGCTCGGCACCGGCGTCGTCGCGGGGGTTGGCGCTCCCGACTTCCGGGTGGTGGTCGGCGTCGGCTACCACAAGGGCGCGCCGCCGGACAAGGACAAAGACGGCATCGAGGACAAGCTCGACACCTGCAAGGACCGCGCTGAAGACATCGACAACCACCAGGACAGCGATGGTTGTCCGGACCCTGACAACGACGGCGACGGCGTCCTGGACGCGGCTGACCGCTGCCCGGACCAGGCCGAGGACACCGACGGCTTCGACGACCGTGACGGCTGCCCGGACCCCGACAACGACAAAGATGGGGTGACCGACGGCGAAGACAGCTGCCCCAGCGACCCCGGGCCGGCCGCCACCGAGGGCTGCCCTGATCGCGACAAAGACAGCGTCGCCGACCGCGATGACGCGTGCCCCGCCGAGGCCGGCCCCGCCAAGAGCGGCGGCTGCCCCGATCAAGACGGCGATCTCGTGGGCGACAGCAAGGACCGCTGCCCGACCGAACCTCGCGACCCGCGCGAAGATCCCGCGCGTTCCGACGGCTGCCCGAAGCGGGTCGTGGTGACCGCCGAACGCATCGAAATGAACGAGAGCGTTTTCTTCGACACCGGCAAGACCAGCATCAAGTCGGCCAGCTACCCGCTGCTCGACGAAGTCGCCAAGGTGATCCTGGCCAACCCGCAGATCAAGCTCATCGAGGTGGGCGGTCACACCGACAGCGACGGCAACGACGGCAAAAACCTGACGTTGTCCACGGGACGGGCGGAAGCGGTCGTCGCCTACATCGTTGGCCGCGGGGTCGACCGCACCCGGCTGGTCGCGATGGGCTACGGCGAGCAGAAGCCGATGGACACCAACCAGACTGCCGACGGCAAGGCCAAGAACCGCCGGGTGGAACTGGTGATCAAGTAGTCGGCCCAGCCCCGGGGAGCCTACTCCCCCGGGACCGGCGGGCTGGCACCGTAGGGGCGGTACAGCGGATCGCCGACCCACACCATCATCCAGTAGGCCACCACGGTGCTCTCAACGGCGGCCTCGCCGAAGTTGGCCCCTTGAAGCAGGTAGTAGAAGAATTGGTCGTATTCCGGCATGCCCGCGACGTAAGGCTCGTTCACGGCGCCGAAGGTGGCGGTGATACCGTCGAGGAGCGCTGAACCCGACCAAGTGCCCGGATTGCGGATGTCGCACGCCGAGCATGAATCGAGGTGGGCGCCGATCGCCCCTGTGGTCCAGGTGAAACAGTCGTTGTAGTTGTAATAGCTGTACCAACCTGCGTAATACAGCGCATCCGGACACTCCAGAGGGGCGGGCTCGGTGCCGAACTCGGCGTTGTTGCCGTCCCAGACGACTTCGTAGAGCCCGACGTCCTCGAAGACCGTGCGCGTGCCCCACATGTTCCACTCTCCCCACTCGTAGCTTCCGAAGCCGACGTCATCGGCCGGGGCGACGTCGCCCCGATTGCCGTCGACGTACACGACCCCGTCAAGCGTGCCCGCAGCGATTGCGTCTTCAGCCGCGCGTGTTCGTTCGACCAGGGCGATGGCATCGTCCGCGCTGGCCCCATCGATGCGGGAGACAATCCAGAAGTCTTCACGTTGGCGGAGGCGGCCGACCTCTATGTAGTCGCCGTAGACGCCGGTGGTGCTGTCGCCGTTGACGTAGACCGGGTTGTAATCGACCGACGTACGCCCGACGTTGGCGGGGCCACCGAATAGAAGCGCGTCAAGACTGACGGTCACCGGCGTTCCGCTGGCGAGGTCCCCAATCCGGTCCGCCACCTTGTAGGGCACCCCCCACACCGGCACGATGTACTGGGTGTGGGGCGTCACGCACGCGAAGACCGCGTCGACAAAGGCGGGATAGTCGGCCCCAGCCAGCGTCGCATCCGTCGTGGTCGCGACCGGACAGAGTCCGGAGTCAGGGACGGCGCGGAAGTCGGCGTAGGCGTTTGCCACCGCTTCCGACCCGTCAGCATCGGGGTTGTAGACGATCGCGACACGCTCTGCCTCGGGCCAGTCCACGGACAGGGTCACCTCGACGGTTTCGCCGCAGGCCGTCGCCGTCACCGAGACATCGTTCGCCTTTTTCTCCGCAAGGGTGTCGGGAATGAGCCACACGCCTGCGGCGTCGATGGGTCCCACGTCGTCGCCGCCGTTGAGGGCAAGCCAGACGATCTCGCCAGGGTCGCCGACCGCGTCGACGGCGAGGTTCACAGTGCGCCCGGGAATCAGCTCGCCGACGACCGAGATGCCGGTGGGCACCGCGCAGGTCGGTGCGGTGTCCGAGTCGGCGGTGTCGCCGACGCTGTCCGAGGAGTCGCCGCCCGTCCGGGCCTCGCCCACACAGGCGAGCATGAGAATCAGCGGGGTGCAAACTCGCATATCAGCCTCCGAGGTAGGCTTCACGGATCGAGGGGTCGGCCAGAAGCTCGGCGGCGGGTGCACACTTCTGGATGACACCGGTCTCCATGACGTAGCCGGTGTGGGCGATCGACAGCGCCAGATGGGCGTTCTGCTCGACCAGTAGAACGGTGGTTCCACCGGCGTTGATCGCGCGAATTGTCGCGAAGATGCCCGCCACGACCACCGGGGCGAGCCCGAGGGAGGGCTCGTCGAGGAGCAACAGCTTCGGCCGCGCCATCATCGCCCGTGCCATCGCCAACATCTGCTGTTCGCCGCCGGACAAGGTACCGGCCCGCTGCGCCAATCGCTCCTGGAGCCGGGGCCACAACGACAAGACGTGCTCGAAGTCCTTCTTGATCGCCGCGGTGTCCTTGCGCGTGTACGCCCCGAGTTGGAGATTTTCGAGCACCGTCAAGTTCGGAAAGACCTGCCGCCCTTCCGGCGACTGGCTGATGCCCTTACGAACGACAAGGTGCGCCTCCATCGCCGCGATCTCGTCACCCGCCAGGCGAATGCTCCCGGAGCGGGGTTGCAGGAGCCCGCTGATCGTCCGCAGCAGCGTGGTCTTGCCCGCGCCATTCGCCCCGAGGAGCGTGGTGATCTGACCTGCCACCACGGACAGCGTCACGTCGCGGAGCGCGTGGATCTGCCCGTAGTACACATTGAGGTGCTGCACGTCGAGGCGAGCGCTCACGCGTGAACCTCGGCGCCCAGGTAGGCCTCGATGACCACCGGGTCGTTACGGATCTCGGCCGGCGTACCCTCCGCGATACGGGCGCCGTGGTCTAGAACCGCGATACGCTCACAGATTCCCATCACGACGGGCATGTGGTGCTCGATGAGCAGGATCGTCACCGAGAACGTATCCCGGGTCCAGCGGATGAGGTGCATGAGCTCGTCGGCCTCGGACGGGTTCATGCCCGCCGCGGGCTCATCGAGAAGGAGGAGGCGAGGCCGCGTCGCGAGCGCGCGCGCGATCTCCAGGCGGCGGCGGAGCCCGTACGGCAGCTCTTCCGCGCCCAGGTGCGCCACGTGGGCCAAGCCGAAGGTAGTCAAAAGTTCCAACGCGGCCGCGGTGGCCTCGGCCTCTTCGCGGGCGTACCGGGGCGCCCGAAAAACGGCCTCCATCAGCGTGGCGTCCTGGTGCCGGAACATCGCCACCGTCACGTTTTCGAGCACCGACAGCCCCCCAAACAGGCGGATGTTCTGAAAGGTGCGCGCGATGCCAGCCCGGGCGACAGCCACCGGGCCTTTGCCGACGATGGACGCGCCAGAGAGGCGGATGTCTCCCTCGGACGGCGCGTAGATGCCGGTGATGAGGTTGAACACCGTGGTCTTGCCCGCGCCGTTGGGGCCGATCAACCCGTACAGCGCGCCCGGCGCCACCTTCAGTTCCAGGTCCTGCACCGCCCGCAGGCCACCGAAGCGGATGCCAGCCTTGTCCAACTCCAGGAGCATACGGCGCCCTAACATGACGGAGCCAGCGGCCCGGGGTAGCAGCGTCCGATGCGCAAGCTGCTGTACGTAGGGGCATGCGCGCTCATGCTTATCGCGACAGGCACGATCGCTGGCGCTCTTTATCTGCGCTCCTACCGCGCCGGTAGCGTGCAACGTGTTCCGGTCGGTCGGGACGGCGTCATCTTCATCGTGACCGACAACGTGCGCGCCGACCATACGTCGCTATGCGACTACTCCCGTCCCACCACCCCCGCGTTGACGGCCCTGGCGGCGGCTCCGGGGGCCGTTTCAACCTGCCGCGCGTACGCCCCCGGCAGTTGGACCCTGCCCAGCCACGCCAGCTACTTCACCGGATTCGCCGTCGTCCAGCACCTCGCCCACGAGTACGGTGGCGCGGTCGAGGACCACTCGGGCACCCGCATCATCAGCCGCACGCTCAAAAAGCACGAGATCACGCTGGCGGAGACGTTCGCCGCGCGCGGGTATCAGACGACGCTGGTGTCCGCGAATCCGGTGCTGAGCGCCTCCATGGGGCTGGCGCAGGGCTACCGGTACGGCAAGGTGGCGAAGACGTTCGGCGAGCTCGACGCGCCCGAGCTCGTCGACGAAGTGAAGCGGGTGCTCCGCGAAGACCTGGACCCGATGGGCGGCCCCCTTTTCCTGACGGTCAACCTCGCCGACGCCCACACGCCGTGGAAGGCGATCCCGGCCGACCACGACTGGCTTCCCCGGCGAAAAAGGGTCCGATATGACGCCGAAAAAGGCGGCGACAACTGGAAGATGTATTTGCAGAAACAGATGTCCGAGCCCGAACGGACGAGTTTTCTCAGCCACGTGACCGATGTCTACGACTACGGCATCGAGCGCGCCGATGTGGGCGTGGCCGCGGTGATCGCCACCGTTCGTGAGGCGGGCTGGTGTCGCGACGACTGCCGTATCGTGGTGACGTCGGACCATGGGGAGTTCATCGGCGAGCACCGGCTCATCGATCACGGCTTCTACACCTGGGAGGAAAACGCCAACGTGTTCGTCGTCGCCCAAGGGGTCGAGGTGACCTCCCTGCCGGAGCCCTTCCCCGGGGTCGCGCTGCACGACCTGGTGCTGAATGGACGGCTTCCCGACCCCCTCCCGAGCGTCGAGGCCTGGGCGTGGCCCCATGTTCGCCGCGCGGGGCACTGCGGCGGAAACGCCTTCAGCTCGATGTCGGTCGCGCGCTGGACCGGCCTCATCAAAGAAATGTGGCTCGACGGCGACTACTACCGATTCGATCTCGCCACCGACCCTCACGAGCTTGGCGCCGCCGGTGGCGTGCCCGACGCCGGGTTCAGCGGGCTCAAAGCCCTGTTGGAGCTCCAGAGCACCCGAGAGGGCGTCGAAGACGCCCGGATGATGGAGACGCTCGAAGCAGCCGGGTACGTCGAGTAACTACGCCGGACTCGGGCGAACCCGCCGCCATGCTCCCACCAACACATCGCCGAGCTCTCGACCGCCCAAAAAGCCTTTGGGCCGGGTGATCATCATGCCGATGAGCACCAGGGAGTAGATGACCATGCGGTACTGAGAAAGCCGACCGAGGAACTCCGGCGGCGCATCGAGCAAACCAGCGGCCACCAGCGGGGCGCACGCCTTGATGAGCCACCCCCCGAGCACGCGAAGGAACTCGGGCAGCGCGGTGAGCACGATGGCGGCGAGGATCGGCCCGCTGAGGCTCGCCGTGCCGCCCAAGACCACCATCGCCAAAAGCTCGATGCTGCGGTCGAACTCGAACTGTTTGGGAAAGATGCTTGAGTTGTAGAATCCGAGCAGCGCCCCGGCCGCCCCCGCCCAGAATGCGCCCACGACGAACGCCGTGACCTTGATGCGGGTGGTGTCGACTCCCAGCGAGCGGGTGGCGATCTCGTTGTCCCGAACCGCCGCAAACGCCCGTCCGTGGGAGCTCTTCAGCAGGTTGCGCATGAAGACGACCGCGAGCAGCACCCAGGTGAATGTCCAACCGAAGCTGGTTGCGACGGGAACCCCCGTGAGCCCCAGCGCACCGCCTAGAAAGGGGGTGTTCTGCACGACCACGATGATGATCTGGTTGAAGCCGAGCGTGACCACCGCGAGGTAGTCGCCGGACAGCCGGAGGCTGGGCACGCCCACCACCAGCCCCGCCAACCCGGCGATCAACCCGCCCAGGGGCACCGCCAGCACCGGAGGCACGTTCAGGTGCAACGACAGGCTGGCCGCGCCATACGCCCCGAGCGCCATGAACCCGGCATGACCGAGCGAAAACTGGCCTGTGAAGCCTAACACCAACGCGAGGCCGGTCACCGCGATCACGTTGAAGCCGATGCGCAAAAGCACGTTGGTCAGGTACGCGTCGGTCCACGGGATGACGAACTGATCGATGCCCCACACTGCGGCGATGCCCAGCACGACGAGCGCGTACCCAAACAGCGGCGACTTCACACCTTCTCCGGTACGAACTTGCCGAAGAGGCCAGCGGGGCGGACGAGCAGGATGACGATGAGCAGCAAGAACGCCACGGCGTCACGCCAGGTGCTGGAAACGTAGCCGCTGACCATCGTTTCACAGAGGCCGAGCAGGATCGCGCCCGCCACCGCGCCGGGAATGCTACCGATGCCACCGAGCACCGCGGCCACGAAGGCCTTCAGCCCCGGCATGATGCCCATCGCGGGGTCGACGCGCGGATTGTCGAGCACCCACAACATCGACGCCGCCCCGGCCAGAATGGAGCCCAACGCGAACGTAAACGCGATGATGCGATCGACGGGAATCCCCATCAACGCCGCCGCGTCCCGGCTGGCGGACACCGCCCGCATCGCCCGCCCCATCTGGGTGCGTTCAACGACATGGTGCAGCGCAATCATCAAGACGATGGTGACGCTGAAGACCAGCACGTTGTTGGTGCTCACCGACACCCCGGCGATCACCCAGGTCGTGCGTGGGAGCAGCTCGGGGAAAGGCACGTTGGTCCCCCATACCAAGAGCGCGCCGTTCTGCAAAAGCAGCGACATGCCGATGGCGGTGATCAACATGTTCAACCGCCCCGACTTTCGTAGCGGGCGGTAGGCCAGCCGCTCGATCGTGGCCCCGAGCGTCGCGGTGGCCAACATCGTCCCCACCGCCACGAAGATGACGCCAGGGACGGATGGAGCATCGGCGACCCCGCTGTACTTGGCGATCAGCAGCGCGAAGAACCCGCCCATCATGAAGACTTCGCTGTGGGCGAAGTTGATCATCTGGAGGGTGCCGTACACCATCGTATACCCGAGCGCGATGAGCGCGTAAATCGCGCCGAGCGAGAGCCCGTTGACGAGCTGCTGAACGAAGAGCGTCACCGGCTAGAGCGGCAGCGGCGGGCGCTTCGGCATGGACGGATCCGCGGGCGGCGCGGCGGCCGGGGGAGCGCCGGCTGGCGCGGCCGGGGCGGATTCGGGAGCAGTCGGCGGGCTGGCAGCGCCGTCGACCGGCGGGGACCCCTCGACCGGTACAGCTGGCGCGGGTGCGACACCGATGGGGTCGATCTTGGCAACGAACTTGGGCCCGTCCTTGCTGACCTGGACGACGACCGCGGACTTGGTGGCGTTCCGGTTCTCGTCGATGGTGATGTTGCCGGTGACGCCCGGGTAGTCCTTGACCACCGCCAACCGGTCCCTCAGTGCGGCGCGAGCGGCCTTGCGGGAGCCCTCGGTGGCGGGGACCGTGCTCCGATCGGCGAAGGCCTCCAACATCTTGGGGTCCTTGGCCACGTCTTCCATCGACATGTACAAGATCTTCGCAGCATCGTAACCGAGCGCAGCAAGCCCATCCGGCTTATTCTGGTACTTTGCCTCGTACTTCTTGATGAAGTCCTGAACTGCCGGCGCGGGATCGTCCACCGAGTAGTGATTGGTGTAATAGGCGCCGATGATCGCGTCTTTACCATTCTGAACCAGGGTTTCGCTGTCCCAGCCGTCGCCACCGAGGAAAACACCCTGGTACCCGAGTTCCCGGGCCTGCACTGCGATGCGCGCCACCTCGGTGTAGTAGCCGGTCAGGATCATCGCATCGGGCTGCGCGGCAATCAGCTTGCTCAAGAGCGCTTTGAACTCGAAGTCTCCTTCGCTGTAGGCTTCATCGCCCACGATCTCGCCACCCATCGCCACGAAGTGCTTGGTGAAAACGTCGGCGAGACCCACGCTATAGTCGTTCTTTACATCGCGTAGGATCGCCGCTTTCCGCACGCCCTTGTCCCCGTAGGCAAACTTGGCGATCGCCTCCCCCTGGAACGGGTCGATGAAGCAGACGCGAAAGATGTAATCGCCTACCATCGTCACTTTTTCGCTGGTCGACGACGGCGAGATCATCGGCACCGACGCCCGTTGCAGAAGCGGTGCCGCCGCGAGGCTACGCGAGCTAGAGACTTCGCCCAGCACCGCGACGGGATGGTCGCTGCTGAGCAACTTGTTGACCGCGGTGGTCGCTTCTTCCGGCTTGGACTGGTCGTCCTCCACCACGACGCGAATCTTCACACCGCCGATGCCCCCTTTGGCGTTCTGCTCCTCGGTCGCGATTTCGATCCCGTCCCGCGTGGACAGCCCGAACGTGGCCGCCGTGCCCGACAAAGAGCCGTACTCTCCGATCACGATCTCCTTCGGTAGATCGGAACCATCCCCACCCGTACAGGCGGCGAGCAAGAAGAGGGCGAGAATGCGGATCGTGGGCAAGGCAGGCTCCGGAAGAGGCGCGATTGTAGCGATCGGCGGGGATTCGTCAAGCCGGCAGGCCGATTCTGCGACGACTCGATGACACAGCGGCCGAGGAGCCCCCCCGGCCGCTGGCGCAAACCCCGTATCAGAAGGGGATCTCGTCCTCGGAGATGCTGTCACCTGACGACATCGCCACCTCTTCCGACGGCTCCTCCGACACCCCTTCCGGCATAGGCGCCACCTCCATAACCGCGGCATCCGCCGCGACATCGGTCGCGACAGCTCCCGGCGTCCGGCGCTTCTGCGATATCCACAGCACGCGCTCGACGTACAGGTTCACTTCGTAGTGGGCCTGGCCGTCTTTGTCGGTCCAGCGGTTGGGGCGGACCACGCTCTCCACCGCGATCATGTCGCCCTTGTGGGCATTGCGGAGCAGGGACTCCGCAGTCTTGCCGAAGGCGGTGAGCCGGTGCCAGTCGGGGGTGTCGACCCAGTTTTCGCCGTCCTTGCGCGCGTGGGGCGTCGCGAGGCTCAGACGCACAAGGGTCGTGCCTCCAGGCGTGGTGCGGGGTTCGGGATCGCGGCCAAGGTGGCCAATGAAGTATGCTTTGTTGAGACCGTTCACGTATTGCTCCTGGCCACCCTGAATGGATGTGCCGCGCCGGGTCCGGGCAAGGGGCGTGCCAACGGGTGAACCTTCTCTTTTCAGCAGTCGACCGACCGACGTCCGTCAGTGTCCGGCGACGTCCGTCACCCTGAAGGCGTCAAGGCCAAGCGCGCGCTACATGGCGCCCGATGCGCGGCTTGATCGTTGTCGAGGGGCTGATCGGGGTCGGCAAGACCACGTTGTGCCGGATCATGGAACGCGAATGGGGCGCGCGGCTGGTGCTGGAGCCTGCCGAAGACAACCCCTTCCTCGCCGAGTTCTACGCCGATCCCCAGCGGTTCGCCTTCCCGGCGCAGATGTTCTACCTCGCCAATCGGTACGCCCAACAGCTCCAGGCGCGGCAGACCTCGCTCTTCCACCCCCTGACGGTTTGCGACTACCTGATGGCGAAAGACGGTATCTTCGCCGAAATGACACTCACCGGCCACGAGCTCACCCTGTACCGCCGCTTTGCGGAGCTTCTCGACGAGGAGCCGCTGCGACCGGACTTCGTGGTTTTTCTGGATTCGGACACTGAGGTCATTCGTGATCGCATCGCCCGCCGCGCCATCGCCGCCGAGCAGGTGATCCCCGCCGACTACCTGGACTCCCTGCGCGAGCGCTACTACCAGCTTTGGGACCGTTGGACGCTATGTCCGGTCCATGTGATCCGCACCGACAAGCTCGACTACGTGGGCAGCGAAGACGCCCGCGCCCACATGTTGGCGCTGGTGGGCGGGTGGCTCGAAAGGCGACCCCTGCCCGGCGCCCCGCCGCCGTACCGCGGCTCTGCCCAACGCTCGCTGTTCGGCGACTGATCGTGCACGCGGGCCTGGCCGATCTCCATCGGCACCTGGACGGGTCCCTCCGCCCCGCGACCGCGCTCGCGCTCGCTGCCGACTCCGGCATCTCCGTCCGCGACGACCTCCGTTTCCATCCCGGCATGGGGCTGGGCGCCGCGCTTGAGCGATTCGCATCCACAATCGCGCTCCTCCAGACCGAATCCAGCATTCGGCGAGTCGCTGCCGAGATTGCGGAGGATGCCATGCGCGATGGCGTCACGACGATGGAGGTGCGTTTCGCGCCCCAGTTCCACCGCGGCGCAACCATGGATCGCATCGTGGACGCCGCGCTGGAGGGGTTGGCGGGCCGCGCCGGACTGATCCTCTGCGGGCTGTACGGCGACCCGCCGGAACTTCTGGAGGCGCTGGTGGACCTGGCGATCCCCCGTCCGGGCGTCGTCGCGCTCGACCTTGCGGGCGGGCCGCTGCCGGCGCATCGATGGTTACTCGCCGACTACGGCCCTGCATTTTTGCGGGCGGGACGTCATGGGATCGGCCGCACGGTCCACGCCGGCGAGGGTCGCCCCCCCGACGAGATCGCCACGGCGATCCGGGCGTTGGGCGCCGAACGGATCGGGCATGGAACGACACTTCTGGAGGATCCGCGGGTGGTGGAGCTGATCCTCGAGCGCGGGGTCACCATCGAGGGGTGCCCGACAAGCAACGTCCACACGGGCGTCATCGCCTCGGTGCGCGACCATCCCCTCCCCCACTGGTTGGCGCTCGGCATCCGGGCCTGCGTCAACACCGACAACACGCTTTTCTCGGACGTGACGGCAAGCGAGGAGCTGCGCCGCGTCGGTGAGATTCCGGGGATGACTGATGCTCTCTGCGAGCGGGTGATCGCGTGCGGGCACGAGGGACGCTTCGTCCGCTGAACCACCACGAGGAGGTGCAGGCGAGGAGGGCGGCCGCCGCTACGCGTCGCCGGGCTCTCGCTTCGGGGCGGCCCCTCCGCTCGCTCCCTGCCGCGGTCGGGCCTGAGGCGCGCTTCGTCCGCTGACTACCCCAGGTGCTTCGCCAGTATCCGCGCAACCTCGGCTGGGCGTCCCTTGATCTTGAGGTAGATGCCATCCCCCTCGTGCCGCTCCTCCACCACGCGGGTGTGGGTGTGTACATCGCCCAAAATCCCAGCGTTTGTCCATGGTAAGAAGATGTCGGCCTCTGCCAGGTCGCCGTCGAAGGTGCGGAGGATGATCGCCCGGAGCCCGGCGACATCGCCGCTGTCCTTCGCCGAGAGCTGGAGCGCGGTCGGGAACTCGGCGGCCAACGCCACCCGCTCCTCGGCGCCGACCCGATCGATCTTGTTGAGTACCAACTGCTCGGGAACCTCGTTGGCGCCGATCTCTCCGAGCACCTCACGCGTGACCGCGAGCTGCTGTCGGAAGGTGGGATCGCTGGCATCGACCACCAGCAACAACAACGACGCCTCCAGCGCTTCGTCGAGGGTGCTGCGGAAGCTGGCGACGAGGTCATGCGGCAGCTTCTTGATGAAACCGACGGTGTCGGACACCAGGACGCGCGGCACGGACTCCGGATGCAAAGCCCGGACCGTGGTGTCGAGCGTCGCGAAGAGCTTGTCGGCGATGAGCACGTCGCTGCCGGTCAGCGCGCGCATCAGCGAGCTTTTGCCCGCATTGGTGTAGCCGACCAACGCCACGCGGAGCTGATCGGTCCGGCGTGCACGCCGGGTCGTCTGCTCGGACTCGATGGCTGCCAGTTCTTGGCGGAGCTGGGCGACGCGGTCGCGCACCTTGCGCCGGTCGAGCTCCAACGCGCTTTCTCCCGCACCCTTGCCGCCGATCCCGCCGCGCTGCCGGTCGCCTCCACCCGTCGCCCGCATGCGGGGCACGAGGTAGTTGAGGCGGGCAATCTCGACCTGAAGCCTCGCCTCGCGGCTCTGAGCGTGGCGATGGAAGATCTCCACGATGACGCCGGTCCGATCGAGCACCTCGACGCCGGTGGCGCGCCCCAGGTTCCGGGCCTGGCTGGGTGACAGTTCGTGATCGACCACCACCAGGTCGGCGCGACGCGACTCCCTCGGCACCGCCTCGACATCCTCCGGAATCACGTCCGGAGCGGGTTCCTCGTCCCCATCGGCCTCCCAACGCTCGCGCGCCTTGGTCACGATGCGGCGCGGGGGCCCCGTCGGCACGAGCCCCTGGCCACCCGACCATGCCGCGAGCTCCACAAGCTTGCCTTCGCCGAGCACACTGCTGGGGGCAAGGCGATCGCGTCGCTGGGTGACCTGGCCGACAACGTCGTAACCGAGCGTATGCACGAGGCGCCCAAGTTCGGCCATCGACGCTTCGTGCTCGGCCGCATCCATGCCGGGGAGCTGCACGCCCACCAAAACCGCTCGTTCTCGCTCTGCCACACCCGCTCCCGCCGATCGGCTCGGCGCGCCCTCATAGCCCGCCGGTTATGGCCTGGGCTTCGCTGGGGAACTCCGTGGCCCGCCTCACCGCTCCCGAACTCCTGAAAATGAAGGCGGCCGGCGAGAAGATCGCGATGGTCACCGCCTACGACTTCAGCATGGCCCGGCTCATGGACCGCTCGGGCGCCGACATGGTGCTGGTCGGCGACTCGCTGGGCATGGTCATCCAGGGGCAATCGGACACGTTGCGGGTGACGCTCGACGAGATGGCGTACCACGGCCGCTGCGTGGCGCGGGGGCTGGAGCGCGCGCACTTGACCATCGACATGCCGTTCATGAGCTACCAGCTCAGCCCGATGCAGGCCCTGCAAAACGCGGGGCGACTGGTGCAGGAAGGCAGGGCACAAGCAGTGAAGTTGGAGGGCGGTGCGCGCACGGCCCCGGCGATCCGGGCGTGCGTGGAGGCGGGGATTCCGGTGGTCGGACACGTAGGTCTGACGCCGCAGTCGGTCCACGCCTTTGGGGGCTTCAAGGTTCAGGGGCGCGACGACGAGGCCGCCCGTCGCATCCGCGAAGACGCGCTTGCGGTCCAGGAGGCCGGCGCCTTCTGCATCGTTTTGGAGATGATACCCGCCGCGCTCGCGGCCGAGCTCACCGCGCTGTTG
The DNA here is from genome assembly GCA_947445035.1 of Deltaproteobacteria bacterium. Lineage (GTDB taxonomy): Bacteria > Myxococcota_A > UBA796 > UBA796 > SXON01 > SXON01. The sequence goes on along the minus strand of CANFCK010000004.1, from coordinate 88,852 downwards.
ACGATTCCGACCATCGGCATCGGTGCCGGGAGCAGCTGCGACGGGCAGGTGCTGGTGTGCAACGATCTCCTCGGCCTGGACGAGCGCTTCAAGCCCCGGTTCGTCAAACGTTTCGCCGACCTGGCCCAGACCGTCGCCGCGGCGGGAAGCGCGTACGTCGCCGAGGTGAAAGCGGGCACCTTTCCGGCGGGCGAGCACGGGTTCGACAACAGCGGGCGCGTTTACGGCGGCGGCAAGTAGGCTCTGCGACGTCGAAGGCAGCCGCGTTACGTGCCCGCGGCATGGACGTCATCCGGTCGGTGGACACGATGCAGGCGCTCGCCCTCGGCTGGCGCGCGCGGGGCAAGAAGGTCGGATTCGTGCCGACGATGGGCTACCTCCACCATGGCCACACCACGCTCATCGAGCTGATGCGGCAGCGGTGCGAGCTTTTGATCGTGAGCATCTACGTCAATCCCCTCCAGTTCGGGCCGAGCGAAGACCTGTCACGATATCCGCGCGATCCCAAAGGAGACGCGGCCAAGTGCCGGGCAGCCGGCTGCGATGTCCTCTTCGTGCCAGACAACCTCTACCCTCCCGACTTCCGCACCAAAGTGCATGTCGGCGGCGTGACAACCCGCTGGGAAGGGGCCGAGCGGCCGAGCCACTTCGAAGGTGTCGCGACGGTGGTCTGTCGGCTATTCGGGCTGGTGCAGCCCACCGCGGCGATGTTCGGGGAAAAGGACTTCCAGCAGTTCACCGTGCTCAAGTCGATGGCGCGGGACCTCGCGATGGGCATCGAGATCATCCCCGGTCCGTTGGTCCGCGATCATGACGGGCTGGCGCTCAGCTCGCGCAACGTGTACCTCTCGCCCGAGGACCGCCGCCGCGCGCTCACCCTGCACCGCGCCCTCTACGCGATTCGGGACAGTCGCTCTCAGAGCGCTGAACAGCGGATCGCAGAAGGGCGCGCGATTCTGGATTGCGACAGCCTCGACTACCTGGCCATCGTCGATCCGGAAACGCTCGAGCCCGCCGAGCTCGTGGACCGACCCCTCAGGGCCATCGCCACCGCCCGGTACGGCCGCACCCGCCTCCTCGACAACGTGGCCATCGCGCCATGAGCGACAAGCCGTGGGATCTGCTCGCCCTGGTCGTGATCCTGGTGGCCAACCGGACCTTGGTCAAGTGGTTCCCTAACGCCGTGGTCTACTGGTCCTTTCAGGTGGTGCTGATTGCCGCCGCGGTGTGGTTCGGCGTGCACGGGATCGGCGGCCTGGATCGGGTGCCGGTCGCGCGAATCGTGGTGACCGGGCTGCTGATCTTCCACCTCGTGCAGAACGTCGTCATCCGCCGCGGCGGGAAGAAGTTGTGAACCGATGATGATCTTCCTTCTCGCAGGCACGATCGCACTTGCGGACGAAGACAGCGGCCAGCCTGTCGCGACACCGCCACCGCCCGTGACCGTCGAGGCCCCACCCGTCGCGGTCGAGGCACCACCCCTCGCCGGCACCCCCTCGCCGCCCGCGGTGCGCGCCGCCGACCCCCGCGCGGTGCGCCTCGCCGGCTTCGTGGAAACCCAGGGGGTGAGCTTCACGCCAAAACTCAACTTCAAGGCCGTCGAGCAGCGCTTTCGCGTCGTGGATGGTGACGGGATGCTGACGGTCGACGAGACCGCCCGACGAGTGGGCGATGCTGACGTCCGCGCGAAACGAAAGAAGCAGGCGACGGTCGGCGCGGTCATCGGGACGTTGGGCCTGGCAATCGGCGCAACGATGCTGGCGCTGCACGCAGTCGATGACATCGCCGATGATCCGGTGTACTCCCCGCTGACCGCGATCACCGGCGTGGCGGGCGCGGTGACCGGCATCGGCGCGCTGGGCTCTGTGCTCCAGGCGAACGAGCGCCCGTGGTTGTACTGGACGGCCGAGACGCTCGCCCCCAAACTCGACGCCTGGAACCTCATGAACGTCGGCCCGTCCGTGGCGCCAGCCATGCCGCCGGCCAGCGTCCCCACGCCAAGCGTCACGCCGACAGCCCCCACCGGCATCCTGGCGCCCTTCGAGCCGAAGCCCGACCCGAACGCCCCGTTCTAGCTGGTTCTATCTGGCGTTATGCCGAGACGGACGCGATGACGTCGAGGATCTCCTGCTCTTCCAGCAGGCGGCTCGTCGCCTTGGCGCGGGTGCGGATCGCCGAGATGAGCGCATCGCTGGTGGGAAAGCCGCGGTGGCGCAGCCAATAGACGATGTTGCTGTCGCCCGCCATGTGACCGATCTCGATGACCTGGTGGCGGCCGAACCAGCCCGCCGGCACGCCGCTGTACACGCGGTCCGCGAGCCAGTCGGCGCCTTTGTTCAAGGCCTTGATCACCGCCGCCGCGTGCACGCCAGTTCCGGTCCGGAAGGCGTCCTTCCCAAACACCGGGTAGCTGACCGGGATCGGGACCTGGCACGCCGCGGAGGTCAGATCCACCAGATCGCCCAACGCGGTCAGGTCACCGTCGTGCCAGCCCATCAGCTTGAGGTTGACCAGGAGCTGATCAAGGGAGGTGTTGCCGACACGTTCGCCCACGCCCAGGACACAGCCATGCACCCGATCGACACCCGCCTCGCACGCCGCGAGCGCGTTGGAGAGCCCGAGCCCGCGGTCATGGTGGCCGTGCCAATCGATCCGAACGTCGCGACCTGATTCAGCGATAACGCCGCGAGTGAACGCGATGAGGTTGCGCACCCCGCTTTCGGTCGAGTGCCCGCAGGTATCGCAGAGACAGAGGCCGTCGGCGCCCTCTTCGATCGCCGCCAAGAAAAGCCGGCGCAGCGTGTCCGGGTGGGCGCGTGTGGTGTCTTCGGTGACGAACGTCGCGACGTGGCCGCCAGCCTTGGCTTGCCGGATGCTGTCGCGGGTGCGCTTCTCCAAGAGGTCAACGTCCCACCCCTCGGCGTACAGACGAATGGGCGAGGCGCCCAAAAACGCCATCACCTCGATCATCACGCCGGTTTTCTGGGTGATCTCCAAAACCGGAACGATGTCGTTGGCATGCGTCCGCGCCGCACAGTTGGGCACGATCGGGAGTTTTTCGTCGCGAATCAGCTCGGCGAGCCGGGTGACGTCCGCCACCGCGCGCGGCCCGGCGCCCGGGAGGCCGATGTCGACACAATCGACGCCCACCCGCGCCATCAGCCGCAACATCTGAAGCTTGGCGTCGATCGGAGGGTCGGTGACGCTGGGGCATTGCACCCCATCGCGCATCGTTTCATCGACGAGGAGCACCCGGCGGGGGGGCGCGGGCCGGTTGGCGCCGTTGACGTTCCAGTCGTAGATGACGTCGCTTTCGTTGGGGGTGCTCATGCGGCGCCTAGTACACCGTCGCCGGCACCGCCGTGAACTCGAAGGTGACCGAAAGCGAGTCCAGTTCACCATCGCCATCGGCGTCGAGATCCGCAAGCGCGGTGGCCAAGGCCGGATCGTAGCCCTCCGAGATGGCGATGTCTTCCATCAGCGGGATGGGGAGGCCGAAGCCGAACTGGCCGGCGTTGGCGGACTCATCGGCGGTACCCACCACGATGACCGGCGTAGCATTGGTCAGGGTGAAGCCGCCCACCCAAAGCTCACCGTAGGCCAATTCAAAGGTGTAGACGCCGCCGGTGATCGCTCCGGTCCCGTTTTCGATTGCGCGCCCACTGCCATCGAGTTCGGCGCCGGCGGAGAAGGACTCGCTGCCCGAATAGTCGTCGGCATGGTCCCCATCGACATCCTCGGGCTTGAGGAACGCCCCGGTGATGTCGGCATCATCGCACCAATCGTCCACGTCCCACATCTGCCAGACCAGGACCACGGGGGTGCCGGGAAAGGTCTCCAGGATCGACGCGTTGATCGCGTCGCGCATGGCCGCGATGACGTTGTCGCCGGTGCCGTCTCCGTCGAGGTCGAGTCCGTCGGTGGCCCTGGAGACCTCCAAGGTCTCGACCACCCACGCCATCTCCGGCACCGAGGACGGGCAGCCAGGGTCGGTGTCGGTGTCGGTGTCGGTGTCCGAGTCGCTGTCAGAGTCGCTGTCAGAGTCGCTGTCAGAGTCGCTGTCAGAGTCGCTATCGGAGTCCGTGTCGGAATCCGCGTCGGAGTCGGTGTCCGCGTCCGCCGTGTCCGACGCGGTGTCCGCCGAGTCGGCGAACGCGTCCTGCGTCTTGTCGGTCCCGTAGGTCTGCGAACAGCCTGCCAGCGCGCTGATAGCGAGAGTGAGCACGATCCGGTACATGGGAACTCCTGGCGGACCGGGCTCTACCGAATGGTCAGCGGGTTGTCAAGCCGAGATCACTTCCCGTATCGGTAGGCCGAGAACATGCTGTCCATCCGAGTGTCCTGCCCGGACGAGAAGCTCGTCATGCACGAGTCGTCGGTGTAGTCCATGAAGTTGGTGATGGGGTCCACGCCGGTCGACGAGCACGTGTCGGTCCCGGTCGGGCACCCGTAGTTTGCGGTCCGCTCGCCGGGAGTGTCTGAGACCGAGTCGCCGGTCTTGCTGCAACCGCCCTGGAAGGTGTGGTAAAGCCCCATCCAATGCCCGACCTCGTGCGTGCCGGTGTCGCCCAGGTCGTACGGCGTGGCCGTCCCGCCGGGCAGCGAGGAGTACAGCAGGACCACGCCGTCGTCCGTCGGCGCGCTCGCGTAGTACTGCGGGAACGTGGCCCACCCCAGCAGGCCTCCGCTGGGGTTGCAGCTGTAGATGTTCAGGTCGTCGGCGGTGCCCGTGTGCAGGGCCGCCTTCATCGCATCCTCGTAGGCCCCGGTCGCGCACCCGTCGAACCACGTGCTGTTGCTGGTGTTGTCCGTCGCAACCAGCGTGAAGCTCCATCCGGTCCCCGAGAAGGCGTTGTTGAGCACGGTCATCTGCGCCGCGACGTCTGAGGTGGTGAGCGCACCAGTCGAGCCGCTGTAGATCGTGTGCCAGTACACGTTGACCACGCCGCCGGTCACCGTGGTGCCGCCGCCGCCACCGCCACCGCCGCGCGCCCAGGACTCATCCGCCGCGGGCTCACCCTCGTCCCCTTCTTGGAAGTAGGGCTGCTCGGCGTCGATCGCGGCCAACTCCGCGATCTCCTCGTCGGAGGACTCCAACGCGCAGCGAAGCCCGAGGTTGATGAACTCGGCCTGGTTCGCGTACACCTCGCCGTGGTGTTCGAAGCCGTTGTCGCCCTCTTGGACGGGCACCTCGGCGATTGGGCAGCTTTCCAGGTCCTGACCGACGCTGTCATCGACGTCAGCGCCCCCGGGGACGGCGCACGCGGAGAGCAAGAAGGCCAGAATCGGGGAGGAGAAGCGCATGGGAAGGAAACCTGTGTTGGGGCATGTACGATCCCCCGGCGCCCGCGGTGACAACCGTCGTCACTCCTCGTAGCCCAGCTCTTTCAGCAGCTCCCTGACTTCGGACTCCTCCTCGGCCGACACCTTGGGTTTTTCGCCGATGTTGGTGCCCTTGGGGGTTTTGGCCCACCACGCCTTGGCCGCGGTCTCCAACGAGGCCAGACCCGGGACAGTCGGATCCTTGATTCGGGCCTTCTCACCCGGGTCGGTGAGTAGATCAAAACCATAGAGGAACGTGGCTTTGGCGCGGTCCTGAACCAGCTTGGTGCGGCCATCGAGCGAAAAGGCGATGTCGGTGGTGCGTTCGACCACGGCGAGCGGCGGTTGCACCTGCCGATACCACGAGGTGCCCTCCCAACGGGCGGGCGCCTTCGCCGCGAGGCCCACCACATCGAGCACCGAGGGCGGGATGTCCATCAGCCTTCCCACCCGGTCACTGACCCGGGCCGGCTTGCTTCCCGGAACCTTGACCAACAGCGGCACGTGGGCGAGCTCTTCGAAAACCGACCGGTTGTGACCCGCGAAGCTGTGGTCGCCCAGCTGTTCTCCATGGTCGGAGTGGAAGATGACCATGGTGTTTTTCGCCTCGCCCGAGGCGTTCAGCGCGTCGAGGACGCGCCCCATGCCCGCATCGGCATCGTGCAGCGCGGCCTCGTAGTGGGTGCGCAGTTCCACCGCGCGCGCCGGCCGGGCCTCCTTCGAAAGCTTGGGCCAGTCCGCCGCGTCAAAGCCCTTTTCGGGGACGGTCAGCGGCGTCCCCAGCGCCTTTTGAGCCGCAGCGCTCGGGCGCCAAGGCGTGTGGCACTGCATCACGTGCACGTACAGAAAGTTCGGCTTGCCGTCTTTGGCCCACCCCTGGATCTGTTCGATTGCCCCGCTGAGAACGGCCTCGTCGGACCCCCGCACCCACTTGTCGAAGCCCTTGCCGAACCCCAGCGAGTCGTTGAGATGCCCATTGGCGAAGCGGCCGTGGGTCGCGTATCCGTTGGCCCGGAGTACCTCGGCCAGCGTCGGCACCGAGATGTCGACCATCTTGTAGAGATCAAACTGCCCGATGTCGTAATCCCATCCATGGGTTCTCACGAATCGGGAGGTGGTGTAGGAGATGAACGACGGCAGCGTCCAGGTGTACTGCGTCCACGCCCGGTCGAAGACCACGGCATCTTTGGCAAAGGCGTCCATTCTCGGCGTGGTCGGACTCTTTTCACCGTAGAGACCCATCGCGTCGGCCCGCAGGGTGTCGACGACCAGGACGAGGACGTTCCCCTTGGGCAACGACGCCTGGGGGGGCGCGGCGGCGAGGGCGAGCGCGGCGGCAAGAAGGATCATAGCGGTGTTGTATCCAGCAGCTAAGGAAGTGGGATGCACCTGTTGATGCTCAGTTTGGCGCTGGCCGCCCCGGTGATGGAGCTGGTCCGTCGCGACGGGAAGGCCAAGACGATGGCGACCTCGGTCCCTACCCGCGGGGCGGCGATCACAACCCGCGACTTTGTCGCCGCCATCCTCGACTGCGATCACTACCCCCTCACCGCGTCGGTCATGGGCGTCAAAGCACTCAAAACGTGCCGCACCCTCGAGAAGCGGCCGGACGGCTACATCGTCATCTACCAGCTGACCGGTGGCAACGCGCTGGTGTCGTCGCGACACTACGTCATCGCGATGAAGGTGGTCGAGGAGAGCGATGGCAAGGCTCGCATCGACTGGGACCTCGTCAAACACAATGGCGCCGGCGCGCAGATGACCGGTCCGTATGCCGCCGCCCTCAACGCGAATCCCGACGCCGTCTACACGCCCTACAACACCGGCGGCTGGGTCTATGATCGTCCGGGCGGCACCATCAGCTACCGTGTCCAGTCCGATCCGGGGGGCACCCTGCCGGGCTGGCTGGTCAACCAGGACGCGGTGATGGCCTTCCCGCTTGATCTCCTCAAGACCCGCTGGGGCGTCAAGCCCGGGTGATCGAGCGTTCCAGGCGCTCCAAGATGCCGATGCGGGCGCGCAGATCGTCGGCGAGCGGCGCAAAGAGCCAGGCCGAGCGCAACGAAGCTCCGCGCCCGATTTCTCGGTCGCGCAGGCTCGGCGGAAGGCCGGCGATCGCTTCGGGCAGCGGGCGCATCGGATGCAGCTGGTAGGGCATGCGGCGGCCGGTGAGCCGTTGTGCCACGCCCTCGGCGGTGAGCCCTGCCGCGAGGCCGGCCTCCGCCTCCGCCGCCAGCTCGACGCCCGCATCCCTCCGGGCGTCCATGTCGATGAGCGCATCGCCCAGCCGCCGACGCTCAGCGCGGAGGATCGAGGCCCCGTCCAGCCGTTGCCTCACCCGCCGGCTGTCGCCTCCCGAGAGCCGCGCCGCGATCGCGTCCACGTACAAGGTGGCGGCCGAGGCGAGGAGCAACACCTCCTCAAATCGCCGCACCGCCCGCGGATCGGTCAACGCCTCCACCAGCCGAACCACGCCCCCGGGGCAAAGTCCCCAGGTAGGCGGCCGGCCTCCCGCTGTGGTGGCCAGACCGTCGGCGGCAAGGTGCCCGAGCATTCGGCGAGCTTGGGTGGGATCGAGGTCAGCGCCGGGGCGCAGGTGGTCGTCCCCCATCCAGTTGGTGAAGAGCAGAAAATAGAAGCGCACATCCTGAGGGTGGAAAGCCCCTTCGCCCGCGGCGTCAGCGGCCAGGATCGCCGCGAGCAGCGGTGTCGCCGCCGAGGTGAGCGTCCCCGATCGTTTACTAATGACGATGTCAGTTTGCATATGATGCCCCTGGCATCGTAAATAGCACGCTCTATACCGACATGATCTGACATTGTCAGTATCAGCCAGCGGTCCTCCGGCGACCCGTGCGCAAGATCATCGGCGGAGTCACCATGCATCGAATCTCAACGCCTCTCCCCACCCACAGCACCGCCTGGATCGCCCAGACCTGGCTCAGCTTCCTCGCCGCCATGGGCTCGATGCTGCTCGGCATCCTCCTGATGCCCGCCGTCTTGTGGGTCAAGGGCTACATGTTCATGGGCCTGCTCTTCACCGTCGGGTCGACGGTCAACCTGTCGAAGACGCTGCGCGACCAGCACGAGGCCGCCCGCGCCGAGTCGGTGATCTACGACACGCGCATCGAAAAGATGTTGGCCGAGCACGACGCCCGGAGGGGGTGATCGTCAGCCCCGCGTCCCCGCCGTCACCGCGGCGATGATCGCCTGTTGCCCAGCCAGATCCGCCGGCTCTTTGACCGCGATGAACCTGCAATCAGGCCCGTCGCGGTCCACCTCCACAAACTGGCTCGGAAGCAAGGCCGTGAGCTCTCCGACGAGGTGTTCGAACTGAATGACGGGCACGCCATCCACCTTTTTCACGACCCGGTAGTAGGGAAGGTCGAAGTCCCGGTCGATGGCGGCCGCGTCGAAGGTGAGCGTGTTGGTGTTGAATACTCCGATCCGCGCCTGGTCGAAGTCGTGAGGAAACCGGAAGCCCTCGACGATCTGCGCGACGCCATTGAGCATCGCCGGCGCGCCTCCGGCATCGCCGGCCCACTTTCGGACCACCTCGACGGTGATCGCCCCGCCAAGCTCCTCGTGCAGGCCTACAAGGGCCGGGTCCAACGTGGCCCCGAGGTTGTCGACGTTGGTCATGAAAAGTGTGGTGCCACCTGCTTCGCGGAAGCGAGTGAGCACCCCACTGGCCCGCAGGGCGTCCACCAGATCGCCATGCCCGGTCGGATGGGGAGAGACGTTCCCGGCGCGGTCGCGGAACACCGCTCCCTCAGGCGTCAGGCGCAGGGCGACACGCTGGGGAAAAACCTCGGTGACGCCCTCCAATCGCCGCGAAGCGATGTGGTCTCGGATGACGTCGTCGGTGGCGAAGCTCGACATGACGAAGGTCGGCACGGCTCGACCGGCAATCGCGGCCACGCGCGAGATGTCCTCCGCTTTGAGCATGAGAAAACTTCGGTCACCTACCACCGGCACCACCGCCTTGACCACGCCCCCGAAGCGGGTGGCCATTCCGCCCGCCAAAACGACCACGCCAACGCGGCCGGCTCGCACGGCGGCCCAGCCCCGCTCGGCCAACGCCAGACGTCGCGTCGACGCCAAAGCTGGCAATCGGGTCAGACAACCCTCGGGCAACGGCGTGAGCGTCCCCACTACATCGTTTTGGGAGGCAAGCGGCGCCCGCCGAGAGAACTCCGCCTGCAACACAGGGTCGTAGCCATAGGGCAGCAGCGCCGCGATGTCGGCGCCCGAGATCATTCCGCCTCTCCGAACCTGGACTCGTGCACCGTCACGCCTCCATTGGAGTCGACATGTACCCGGAAAAGTTGGCCGTACCCGTCGACGTTGGGGGGATCGGGTAGCCCCATCGCGAACAGGAAACTGGGGAGCGTGTACGAGTGACCGGCATGCAACACCGTTTCGCCCGGATGGGTGGCCAGGATGTGCGCAGCGAGCTCCTCCTCGGCGTCGATGTCGGTGATCACCGGCAGGCCATGCTCCGCCGCCGTCGGGGCCACAGTCAGCTGAGTTCGGGCAAGCGTGGTGGCATAGACTGCGACGAGCGGAGCCGGCCTGAGTACGTCCGCCAGGGCCTCGGCACGCGCGGTGCCCTCCTCGGTGAGGCCGGGGTCGTCGCCCTCGCTCTCTTTCTCTGCGTGGCGGACGGCGTAGACCACCGTTTCCCCGAATACCAAGAGCGACGACAGGCTCGCCAAGCCGGTCGGGTTCGTCGGATCTGCCGCCTTCCCCCGCTCGCGGTCCCTCGGGAGCACCACCGAACGACCCTCCGCCTCGTCGACGTCAAACTCGAAGAGCTCGCCCTCCGCGCACGCCATCGTGTAGAAAATCGCCAGCACCGAGCCACAGTAGGTCCCACCCCGGACGTTGTCAACGCCGTGTCCACCGCGCTACCCTGGGGGTGATGCTGTTCTTTGTCGCCTGCGTCGAGGTCCCAGAGCCGAAGGTCGACACCGGCCCCACCGCGCCAGGTTTCGACGAGGAGGTCGACGTTTTGGTCATCGGCGGCGGTCCCGCAGGTCTGGCAGCCGCGTCAACGGCGGCAGCCGCCGGCGTGAGCGTGGTCGTACTCGAACGCGAGGCCGGGCTAGGCGGCGCGGCGCTGGTGGCCGGCGGACTGATGATGTTCTCGGGCACCGCCGAGCAGGATGCGCAGGGGATCGTGGACTCACCGGCGATTCTCACGGCCGAGTGGGCCGAGTTCACCGGGGGCGACCCGACCGACCCCTGGTTCCAGCTGTTCGCCGACCGCAACGTGAGCGAGGTGCACGACTGGCTGGCGGCTTTAGGGCTCACCTGGTCGGAGGTAAAGTCAGATCCATCGAGCGGACGTACGGCCCGCGTGCATCACGCCACGACCGATGGCGCGGGCATCGTCGAGGTCCTGGCCGGCACCGTCCCCTCCGATTCCGTTCGCCTCGGCGCGACCGCCGAGGGGCTCATTCTCGACGGAGACCGGGTCGTCGGGGTCACCTGGAGCGACGCCACCGGCGAGCACACCATCGGCGCGGATGCGATTGTCGTCGCGACCGGTGGCTTCATTCGCGACCTCGCGCGCATCGAGGCGCTGTACCCCGATCTGCCCGATGATCAGCTGCTCGTGGGGGCCGGTGCGGGCGCGGACGGTGCCGGCCTGGCGCTGCTCGAAGCCCGTGGCGCCGCCAGCAAGAATGTGGGCGCCATCGGATTCTACGCCCACGCGGTCCCTTCCCCGCGGGGAGGTCGGGCCGAGTTGACCTCTGCCGCCCTCACCCGCTTCCCGTGGGTCAACCACCAGGCGCAACGGTTCGGCGACGAGTGGGACGTGAACAGCTTTCGGCTGGGCCGCACCCGGGCGGAGCAGGAAGGCGGGAGCGTGTGGCTCATCGGCGATGCCGGGCTGCGCGGGGCCGTTTTCTTCGACCCGGCCGACGACACCCAAGCGTGGTCCGTCGACGAGCTGGTGGACGCGCGGATTGGCGTGACGGCCACGGACCTCGACGCGCTCGCCGCGGCGTTGGCGGTGCCCTCGGACGGCCTCGGCGGCACGATCGACGCATGGAACAGCGCCGCCGACGGCGAGATCGTCGACCCCTACCGCGACCCGGCCGCACTTCCCGCGTTCGATGTGCGGCGAGAGCCCTACTACGCCGTTCCCGTCGGCATCAGCGTCGTAAAGAACTTCGGTGGCATCCACGTGGACACCGAAGGACGGGTGCTCTCCGCGTCGGGCGCTCCGCTCCCAGGGCTTTGGGCGAGCGGCGAGCTGACCGGAATGCTCGGTGGCTCGATCGTCGGCGACTACGGCTTCACCGGCTCGTTGACCGCGGTGATCCTCGGCGGGAAGATCGCGGGGGAGTCGGCGGCGGCGGAGGCGATGGCGCGGTAGGCGGCTAGGCGGCCAGCCCCCCTACGCCAAATCCTGCAGCTTGATCACGCCCATCTCGCCTCGCTTGAGCGCCGCCAGCGCCGCAGGCAGCGCCTTGGCAGCCTGAAGATTGGCCACGCACGGCACCCCGTAGCGCAAGCCCGCCAGGCGCATCGCCGCCTCGTCGTACTGCGCCTTTTTGCCGAGCGGCGTGTTGATGATGAGCTGAATGTCCCCGTTCTTGATGCGATCCACGACGTCCGGACGCCCCTCGCGCACCTTCCACACCCGCTCGACCACAATCCCGGCGGCCGACAACACCGCCGCGGTGCCGCGAGTGGCGTAGAGCCGGAAGCCCATCTCGACCAGCGCCCGGCCAATCGGCGGGGCCTCAGCCTTGTCGGCGTCGCGGAAGCTCATGAAGACACCCCCCGACAGCGGGAGCGACAGCCCCGCCGCGATCAGCGCCTTGGCGTAGGCCTCGCCGAAGCTCCTACCGACGCCCATGACCTCGCCGGTAGAGCGCATCTCGGGGCCGAGCACCGTGTCCACGCCAGGGAATCGACGCCACGGAAAGACCGGCGCCTTAACGAACCAATGCCCGGCGCCCCACGGCAACATCGGCCCGAAGTCGCTGAGCTTCATCCCCAAGACCAGCTTGGTCGCGATCGCCGCGTAGGGGTGACCGGTGGCCTTGGCGAGGTAGGGCACGGTGCGGCTGGCGCGGGGGTTGACCTCGATGACGAAGACCACGCCCGCCTGGACCGCGAACTGCACGTTGACCAGGCCCAGAACACCGACCCGGAGCGCAATCCGACGAACGATGTCCTCCATCTCTGCGCGATTGGCGGCGCTGAGCTGCAGCGCCGGAAACACCGTCGTGCTGTCGCCGGAGTGGATGCCCGCTTCTTCGATGTGCTCCATCACCCCGCAGATGTGCACGTTCTGAAGGTCGCACAGCGCGTCCACATCGTACTCGACCGCGCCTTCGAGGAAGCGGTCGATGAGCAGCGGATGGTTGTCGGAGACCAAGATCGCCTCGTCCACGGCGCCCTTCAGGTCGAAGTCGTCGAAGCAGATCTTCATGGCGCGCCCGCCAAGCACGTAGGACGGCCGCACCAGAATTGGGAATCCCAGCCGCGCCGCCGCGGCGAACGACTCCTCCTTGGTGTTGACCATCTCGCCGTCCGGCTGGCGGATCCCCAGCTCGATCAAAAGCGCGTTGAAACGGCGCCGATCCTCGCAGATGTCGATGGCCTCGGGCGAGGTCCCGAGCACTTGCCCGACACGATGGCTCAACTTCAGAGGCGTTTGGCCGCCGAACTGCAAGATGGTGCCGCGGGGCTTTTCGCGGCGTACGACACCGCGGACGTGCTCAGCGGTGACCGGCTCGAAGTACAGCTTGTCGCTGGTGTCGTAGTCGGTCGAGACCGTCTCGGGATTGCAGTTGACCATCACCGAGGTCAGCCCCATCTCGCGGACCGCAAAAGCCGCGTGACAACATGCATAATCGAACTCGAGGCCCTGCCCGATGCGGTTTGGACCGTTGCCGAGGATGACGACACGCTCGCTTGTGCTCTCGCCGGCCTCGTCCTCGTCTTCGTAGGCGCTGTACAGGTAGGGCGTGTGGGACTCGAACTCCGCCGCACAGGTATCGACTCGCTTGTAGACCGGATCAAGCCCCATCTGCTCACGACGTTCGGTGAGCGCCCGCTCAGTCAGCCCGGCGATCGCGGCGATTCGGGCGTCGGAGAGGCCAGCACGTTTGGCCGCGCGCAGCGCATCCACCGTCAGCGCCGGAGCCCCACGCAACCCGGCCGCCAACGCAGACTCCGCTTCGACCATCGCCGCGAAACGATCGAGGAACCACGGGTCGATGCGCGTGGCGGCGTGGATGTCCTCGACCGTGACGCCACGCCGAAGCGACTCCAGGATGGCCGGGAGTCGGTCGGGCGTGGCGGCCGCCGCTCGCTCACGCAGGTCAACGTCCGTCCACCGTCCGGCCTCAGAAAATCCGCCCTCCAACGACGCAATCGCCTTGCCAAGCGCCTCGTCGATCGTCCGGCCGATGCCCATGACTTCGCCGACCGACTTCATGCTCGTGCCCAGGCGGCGGCTGGCTCCCGAGAACTTTTCGAAGTTCCAGCGCGGGATCTTCACGATCGTGTAGTCGATCGACGGCTCGAAGCACGCCGGAGTGACCCGGGTGATGTCGTTCTGGAGTTCGTCGAGGGTGAGCCCGACCGCCAACTGGGCCGCGATCTTGGCTATCGGGAAGCCGGTCGCTTTGCTGGCCAACGCGGAGGAGCGCGACACTCGGGGGTTCATCTCGATGACGCGGATCGCGCCATTGGTGGGACTCACCGCGAACTGAACGTTGCTGCCGCCCGTTTCGACGCCGATCTTACGAATGATCGCGATGCTGAGATCCCGTAGGGCCTGGTACTCGACATCCGTCAGCGTCTGCGCGGGGGCGACGGTGATGCTGTCGCCGGTGTGAACGCCCATCGGATCGACATTCTCGATGGAGCAGATGATGACCACGTTGTCAGCGAGGTCGCGGATGACCTCGAGCTCGAACTCTTTCCAGCCGAGGAGACTTTCTTCGACGAGCACCTGACGCGTGGGCGAGAGGTCCAGCCCGAGCGCCACGATGTCCCGCAGCTCGTCCATGTTGTAGGCGATGCCGCCGCCGGCGCCGCCGAGGGTGTAGCTCGGCCGGATCACCGCCGGCATTCCGATGATTCGGGCGATGGCTTCGGCCTCGGCGACGGTCGTCGCCACGTCGGCCCGGGCACACTCGGCCCCAATCTCCTCCATCGCCTTCTTGAACAGTTCGCGGTCCTCCGCGAGGGCGATAGCAGCAGGCTTGGCGCCGATCAGCTCCACCCCGTGCCGTGCCAGCGCACCGGTGGCGTCGAGCTCCATCGCGAGATTCAGGCCCGTCTGGCCACCGACGGTCGGCAGGATGGCGTCGGGCTTCTCTCGGGCGATGACCCGCTCGACGAACTCAATCGTAAGCGGCTCGATGTACGTTGCGTCCGCTACGCCAGGATCCGTCATGATCGTAGCGGGGTTGCTGTTAATGAGAATCACCCGGTAGCCCAGCGCCTTCAGCGCCTTGCACGCCTGGGTGCCCGAGTAGTCGAACTCGCAGGCCTGGCCGATGACGATCGGGCCCGAGCCGATGATGAGGATGCTCTGGATGTCGGTGCGCTTGGGCATGAAGGCTACCGGGCCAAACGGAGGAAGCGGTCGAGGAGGAGGTGTCGCGAGTCGTGCGGCCCCGGCGCGGCTTCAGGATGGAATTGCACCGCGATGACGCGGAGATCTTCGTGGACGAAGCCCTCGAGCGTGCCGTCGTTGAGGTTGGTGTGCGTCAGTCGCCCGCCCGCGCGCAGGACGCCAACCGGGTCCACGCAGAAGCCGTGGTTCTGCGAGGTGATCTCCACGCGGCCCGTCTCGATGTCGCGCACGGGGTGGTTGCCGCCGCGGTGGCCGAAGCGGAGCTTGAAGGTATCGGCACCCAGCGCCAGACCGAGCAGTTGGTGGCCGAGGCAGACCCCGAGCAGCGGGACCTTGCCCAGCACCTTGCCAAGCTCAGCGATCATGCCGGGGAGCGCGGCGGGATCGCCAGGACCGTTGGAGAGGAAGACCGCGTCGCAGTCCGCCGCATAGACCTCGGCGGGGGTGTTGGCCGGAAACACCCGCACCGCGCACCCCTGAGAGGCGAAAAGGCGGAGCAGGTTCGCCTTGCAACCGGCGTCGAGAACCGAGATCCGTGGGCCGCCGGTGCCTGCCGCGAAGACGTAGGGCTGGTCGCAGCTGACTTCGGCGGCAAGCGCCCGTCCCGACATGCCCGGCCACTCGCGGACCCGCGCGCGGAGCGCGTTGTCGTCGGTACCATCGGTGCTGATCGCGGCCCGCATCGCCCCCTGGCTGCGGATGTGTCGGACCAACGCGCGGGTGTCAATGCCCTGCACACCCGGCACCGTCGCCCCCGCGAGGTACTCGCCCAGGCCGCCGGTGGCCCGGTGGCTGCTCGTCATCCGAGAAAAGCTGCGGGCCACGAAGCCCGAAACCCACACCCGCCGAGATTCAGCGTCGGCCTCGTTCACGCCGTAGTTGCCGACGTGCGAGGTGGTCATCACGACGATCTGCTCGCAGTAGCTCGGATCGGTGAGCACCTCCTGATAGCCGCTCATCGCGGTGTTGAAGACGATCTCGCCGACACGGGTTCCGACGGCTCCGAAGGCCTCGCCGACGAAGCGCCGACCGTCTTCGAGGAGCAGCACCCCGCTCTGCATCACAACCTCTGAAATCGCGGCGCGGGTAGCGCGGCGGCGGTGGTGGGGCAACCAGCGTAGGCGGGCTTCTGCATCTCATGTTCGCGCACGGGAGAGCCGATCGACAGGCCATGCTCGCCGCCGCCTTCGCATGTTGCCTCGTCAGTGCCATGGGCACGATGTTGGTCCGCGAGCGGGAGGCCAGCCGGCAGCGGCGAACCGAGGACGAGCGCACCCGGGAGCTGTCGGTCGAGCTGGCGCTGCATCTGGCGGAGCGGACCCCCCTCGAAGGGGACCTTCGCGTGCCCCGGCGCATGGTCGAGCGCATCCTCGTCCTGGCCAAACAGCTTGACGCCGACGCCGGCGATGCCCGCGCGGCCTGCCTCGCAGCGGCCCTTCCGGCGGGTGCGCGTGCCGACACTCGCTTGCCGCTCCCGGACGGAACCCGCGCCGCGCTCGCCGCCCGCCACGCGCGGTGGGATGGCAACGGAATCGTGCACGACGTCTCGGGGGCGGCCATCCCCATGCCCGCCCAGCTGCTCGCCGCCGCCGACTGGTTGGAGGCCCGCGACGGCGCGAGCCGCGATGCGTTGGTCGAGGCGGTTCGGTTGGAGGCTGGCGCCACCTTCTCCCCGAGCCTGGTGGCGGGGATGATCGCGACGATGGAAGCCCTTCGCAGCGTCGCCGCCGCCGATGCCCACCTTGGGCTTCGTGTCACCACCGGCGCGATATTGTGCATCGCCGCCCGCGATCCCGAGGCGGTGCCGATGGGCCTGCGCGCTCCGTTCTTGGCGGCGCTCGAGTCCCGCGTCCGCGAGCGGCTTCGCCCGACCGATCGGGTCTACTGCACCGACAGCGAGGTGGTGGTCTGGCTCGGAGGCACCGACGCCGATGGCGCGACCCGCGCGGCGGCTCGCCTCACACCGGTCATCGAGCGGGTCGCGGTGCCCAGCCTCGCACGCGTCGAGGTGGCCTGCCGCATCGGCGCGGCCGTCGCCGACGTGGACGCGACGAGCTTCACCGACCTGTTGTCGATCGCGCGGGTGCGCGCGCAGGCGACGACCGCCCGGGTCGTTGCGGCGTGAGTCGGCAGCCGGAGTGCAGGTACCCCCTGCACATTGGCCATTTGACCCTCGTGGTCAGCGACCGGCGACCCGCCCGACCGTAGCCGGCTGGGCGCCGACCCCCGCGCGCTCGCCATAGACCGCCCGGTCCCGCGGCCGCGTCCGCAACGTCCCCGACAACGCCGCCGCCACCCGAGCCTCGGCCACCCGCACATACGACGGTTCGACATCACAACCCATCGCCTCGCGGCCGTGTATGACTGCCGCTACCAGCGCGCTGCCAACGCCCATGTAGGGGTCCAGCACGCGGTCCCCGGCCTCGGTGAGCGAAAGCACGAGCCGTTCCACCAGCTCGACCGGGAACTGGCACGGATGCGCCGTCTTTTCTACGTGGTTGTGTTTTACGTTGGGGATCACCCACACGTCCCCGGGATTCTTCCCGAGCGGATTCCCGCTGAGCTTCCCCAGGTTCGGCCCCTTGTAGTGTTTCTTCGCCGGGTACTTCTGGGGCACCCGGATGGCGTCCAGGTCAAAGACGTAGTCGTCGCCTTTGGTGAACCACAAGATGGTCTCGTGCCGACCGGAAAGTCGTTTGGAGCAGTGGAGTCCGTGCTCGAAGTGCCACACGATGCGATTGCGAAGGCGAAGCCCCAGGGCCTTGAAGATCGGGTACAAAACCATATCCAACGGGACGATTTCGCCACCGACGACGTGGTTTCCGACCTGCCAGCAGAGGCTACCGCGGCGGTCCAAAACGCGTGCACACTCCGCGATAACCTGGGCCTGGTCGCCCAGGTAGCGCTCCAAGCTGGACTTCTCCTCGTACTCCTTGCCGATGTTGTACGGCGGCGAGGTGACCACGAGGCGGACGTGCCCATCGGGGAGGCGCCCGAGGAACCGAAGATTGTCCTCACTCGCCAAGACCGGTGCCGCGAGGCTCAACGCCCATCCCCCAACCCCTCTGCCAACAAGGCGCCAAGCTCATCAAGGAGCCGTTCGCCCATCTCCGCAGTCGCGACCGCCGGGGCGCCGAAATACGCACGCGGGCCCCCCGCCTCCTCGAACGTCGTTGCCCCAGCCACGATTCCTGCCCCCAGGTCGGCCGTCACTTCGGGGAGCGACCGATGACCTACGACCCGCCGCGGCGAAATCGCCAGCATCAACGACGTCTCATAGCGCCCGCTATGCCCGTCCACCGCCGTCGCCACGCGCGCGAGCCGCTCACTGTTCCGGCGGCTGCCCACGTTCGGAAAATGGACGTCGACGCCCGATCGAGCCTTCACGATACGGCAGGCCTCGAAGAGCGCGGCAAGATTCGCCGGTTCGAGGTGCGCGTTGGCGATGGCGAGGCTGCTGGCGCCAGCCGCGTGGGCTGCGAGCAAGACCTCCGCCACCAGCGCGCTCATCACCGCGGGCGACACCCCGAGCGTGCCCGGGAAGTTCCTCCCAAACTCGGTGACGCCGTATTGAATCGCCGGGAGCACCATGCCACCGCATCGAGCGGCGCCGCGCTCTGCCATCGCAGTTGCGATGCGTACGTCGGTGTCGAGCGGGAGATGGGGACCATGCGCCTCACAGGCCCCCGTCGGCAAAATCGCCGGACGCCCCGCCAACGCGGCGGTGGGAAAGCGACGCGCACCCAGGTGCAACGCTGACGTCGACGCTTTCAAGCCACGGCCCGCTTGAGCTCGGCGCGGGCGACCTTGGCGCGGTCGTTGCGCGGGAGTTCGGCCAGAAAGCGCACGTGGCGGGGGTATTTGTGCGGCGCGAGCTGGGACTTGACCCACGCTTGCAGCTCGGCGGCGAGCGCGTCGGTCCCTGGGTCACCGTGGGTCACGACAAAGGCGTAGGTCGTCATCAATCCGCCGTGTTCTACGCCAACGACGGCCACCTCCCGCACCCGGGCATGAGCCAAAAGGCAGTTCTCGACTTCCGTGGGCGAGACGTAGACCCCCCCCACCTTCAGCAGGTCGTCGGCGCGGCCGCAGTACCGGAACCTGCCTTCTTCGTCGATACAGAACTGGTCGCCGGTGACCGTCCACTCTCCCCGGAAGGTCTGTTGGCTCTTCTGACGGTCCCCGTGGTAGCCGATGGCGTTGCTCGGGCCCTTGATCCAGAGGGTGCCAATGTCACCGGCGAGGACCGCGGCGCCGTCCTCACCCACCAATCGTGCTTCGTAGCCGGGCACCAAACGGCCGAGGGTGCCGACTTTCACGTCGCCCGGGTAGTTGGTGATGTAGATGTGGAACATCTCCGCTGATCCGATGCCATCGAGGATTTCGACGCCCGTGCGGTCCACCCAACGCTGGTACAACTCGCCTGGAAGCGCTTCACCGGCGCTCAAGACCAACCGCACACTGGACAGGTCGGTGGTCGCGCACAGCGGGCTCTCCAACATCTTGTTGATCATCGTGGGCACGTTGGTGACGATGGTCGGCTTGAACCTGGCGATGTGGCCGAGGAGCGCCTCTGGCGTCGAGCGCTCCGGAAAAAGGCAGGTGGTCGCCCCGACCGCCCAGGGGAACATCAGGTTGGTCCCTGTCGCGTACCCGAAGAAGAGCTTCGGGACGCCGAGGGTCACGTCATCCTCGCGGATGCCCAGCACACCCTTGGCGTAGCGCTCGGTGTTGGCGATGAAGTCCTGGTTGACGTGCACGCACCCCTTGGGCTTTCCCGTGCTTCCGGACGAAAACAACCACACGCTCGGATCGTCGGGTCCGACGTCGCCGTACGCGCACTCTACGGATTGACCCTCGATCTCGTCGAGGTCACGCTCGATCACCACGACACGCCCCAGCCCGGCGGACAGCGCGGCGTCGATCGCCGTTCGGTTGGCCTCGTAGAAGGCCTGCTCGGTAACGAGCACCCGCGCACGGGTATAACGAAGATAGTAGGCCCAGTCTTCGACGGGTACGCCCGGGTTCATCATCGCCACGACGGCGCCGATCCGGACCGTTCCGAACCAGGCGGCCGCAAACGGGGCCCCATCGCTGAGCGCCAGCAAGACCCGGTCCTCCACACGGACGCCCGCCGCCCGGTAGAGGTTCCCAAATCGGCAGGAGGCCTCGTGCATTTCGCGAAACGTCCAGCAACACGCGGCCGTGCGCAGCGCCACCTTGTCGGCGCGCGTCATTAGGTTGTGATCGAGGAAGTAGGCGGCGAGGTTCATGCGGGCCCCAGGATGTCGTCCGCCACCACCGACAAGAGCACGTCGGTGGCCCCCTCGTAGATCCGAAGCGGGCGGACCGCGCGGTACAGCTGCTGCACCACGCTGGATTCTTCTACGCCCGCGCCCCCGTGAAGCTGCACCGCAGCGTCGATGATGCGCTGCGCCGCTTCGGTCGCGACGATCTTGCCCACCGCGCTGCTGGTCCCCGTACGCTCTGTCGGCGAGGCGGCGTCACGCTTCCAGCAGGCGTGGAGCATGGCGAGCGTCGCCGTTTCCAGCTCCACAGCCATTTCCGCCACGCGCAGGCGTACGACGGGAAGGGCGGCGAGGGGCGCCCCGAACTGCACCCGCGCGCGAACGTGGGCGCGGGTTTCGTCGAGGGCGCGGGCGGCGAGTCCGACCGCAGCGGCGCCCACGGTCGGGCGGCATCGCTCCAGGGTGGCGAAGGCCAATCCCAGGCCCTTGGCCGCGACGAGGGTGGCGGGCGTGTCCTGCAGCTCGATCCGGCCGATGGAGTGGGCGGCAACGGCCTGAGAGGAGGTGGTCGGCCTGTCGACAAAGAAGCAGCCGATCTGGTCGTCCAGCCGCGCGAAAACCACCGCCCCGTCGCAATCGGGTGCGTTGCTGATGAAGTGTTTGGTCCCCGTCAGCCGCCACTCTCCGGCGTGCTCGGTCGCGACGGTCGCGATGGCGCGAACATCGCTCCCGGCACCGGGCTCGGTCAGCGCGAACGCCAGGACCCGATCGCCAGCCCGCGCCGCCGCGACGACGTCACCCAGCGCCCCCGCACGTTCCAACGGGGTGCACCCCAGCTCCTGGATGACGAACGCGAGATCGTCGAGCGGGCTAGAATAGGCGAGCTGTCGTCGGATCACGGCCAACGACCTCGTGTCACGTCGAACCAGAAGTTCGGCCCGCCCCAACGCGGCCACGCGCTCGCGAATCCCGCCGGCGCCCCGGAAGGCCTGAGCGCGCTCCTCAAGCGGCGCGTGGGCGGCGTCGAAGAAGTAGGGGTAGCGGGTCGTGAGCACCGCAGGTTCTTATCCCGGCGGCAACCGTGCCGCGTCCGCCTGCGCGCGCACGCGCCGCAGCGCCTCACGGCCAAGCGCGACCAGCCCGATCAGCGCCAGAAACCAGCCGTTGAGCAGAAAGTACGCGAACGCCCCGGCGACGATCTGCTCCCGCGGCGCCCGCCCCTCCAGCAGCATCACCATCGCCGCATCCCTCGTGCCGATGCCGTTGACGCTGATCGGCAGGATTCCAGTGAGCACGGCGATCGGCGTGGCTTCGTAGACCGCCAGGGTCGGGATGTCGGCACCGACGGCGCGCAAGCTCAACTCCATCGTCGCCACGTTGTTGGTCCAGCACACCGCGGTCATGCCGAGGATGGCGACGGCGAGCCCCGGCCGGCTCCCCAGCGCGCGCGCCGCCCGTCCAGCACGCTCCGCCGCCTCGGGACGTACTGGAAGGCGATGCCCGAGCGCCAATGCGACCACCGCCCCGACAGCGGCCGCGCACACCGCCAGTGCGATCCAGGTCACCACGCCCACGCCCCCGACCAGCGACGCACCCCCGGCCAGGAGCCCGAGCATCAGGACGTCGAGCAGTCGTTCGACCAGTACGGCGCCCACCAAAAGCGAGAGCGTGCCGGGCCCGTCCGACAAGAAGACCGCACGAACGAAGTCGCCGCCACGCCCAGGGATGACGGCATTGAGGGTGACCGCCGCCATCACGGCCGACCAGCAGCGCGCGAACGAACGCCGTACGTCGATCAGTCGCAGGACCAGCAGCAGCTTCACGGCCACCAAAACCGGTGCCAGAAGCGACATCCCTGCCGCGGCCGTCAGCCAGCCGCGGTGCGCCGAGGCCAGCGTCACCGCCGCCGCGCCCAAGTCTACGGTCGCCGCGAGCAGGGCCACGGCGGCCACCAGCCCGCCCACCGAGAGGCCGACGCCCAGCCCTCGTCGCAGTGCCGGGCTCACTTCGGCCGCTGCGCCGCCCAGGCGTCGTAAGCCGCCCGGAAATCTGGGTGCGCCATGCAGATCGCCTGGGCCTGCGCCTCCATCTCCAGGGCGGTGTCCAGGGACACGTCCAACTCGCGCAGAAGCGCTTCTTTGGTCATGCCGTTGGCGAACGCAGGGCCGTCGGCGATGCGCTTGGCGAGGGCCTGGGCCTCGGTCAAGAGCGCCTCCTCGGACACCACGCGGTTGAAGAGGCCGTAGCGCTCCGCCGTGGCCGCATCGACGACATCGCCGAGCAACAGGAGCTCGGTCGCGCGGCCCAGACCCACGATGCGCGGGAGCAGATGCGCCGCCCCCATGTCGGCACCGCACAAGCCGACCTTGTTGAAGAGGAACGCGATCCGCCCGCGGGTCGAGGCAATCCGAAGATCGCTCGCCATCACGATGATCGCACCCGCACCCGCAGCGATCCCGTTCACCGCTGCCACGATCGGGATGCGATTGGTGCGCATCGCCCGGACGAGGTCCACCGTCATGCGCGTGAACGCCAGCAACCCCTCCATGTCCCGGGCGAAGAGCTGACCGATGATGTCCTCGACGTCGCCCCCCGAACAGAAGGCACGCCCACTGCCAGTGATGACGATCGCGCGGACCCCGGGCGGCGGAGCACGAAACCAGGTGATCAGCGCCGTGTATTCATCGAAGGTGAGCGCGTTGAGCCGTTCGGGACGGTCCAGAGTTACGGTCGCGACACGATCGGCGATGGAAACCAACATCGAACACGCTCCTCACTGCTATACGACGACCGCCGTGGCCTCGATCTCCACCATTGCGCCAGGCTCAAGGAGCGCGGCCACCTGCACCAGGCTCATCGCCGGATAGTGCCGGCCGAAAAGCTCCCTCCACGCCACACCCACCTCGCGTACCGCAGCGATGTACGCGTCCTTGTCGGTGACGTACACCGTCACCCGGCCGACGCGGTCGCGCCCGACTCCGGCCGCGTCGAGCACCGCGCACACGTTGGAGAGCGCCTGGCGAAACTGCGCCGCGAAGTCCCCTTCCCCCACGATGCGCTCCGTTTCGTCCCACGCCACCTGGCCGGAGACGAAAAGCACGTTGTCGAGGCGATAGCCGTTGCTATACCCGCGCGGCCTGGGCCAACTCGCGGGCTGCACCGGCCCGTCCATCAGACGTTCAACTCGCCGCCGCAGATCGAGAGCGCCTGACCGTTGATGCCGCGCGCTTCTTCGCTGGCGAGGAAGACACAGGTGGCCGCAATCTCGGAGGCATCCAGGAATCGCCGCTGGGGGCTGCGATCGGCGAGGTCCTGGCGAACCTCATCCTGGTCGCGACCTGTTTTGTCGACGATGTTGGTGATCGAGTGGGTGAGAAGCGGTGAATCGACGTAGCCAGGACAGATCGCGTTGACGGTGACGCCCTTCTCCGCGTATTCGACCGCGAGCGCCCGCGTGAGCCCGATCAGGCCGTGCTTCGACGCGCAGTAGGCCGCCAGGTACGGGTAGCCCTTGAGTCCGGCGACGCTGGCGATGTTGATGATGCGCCCGTTGCCGCGGCTGGCCATGCCAGGAAGCACCTTGAGCGCGCACAGGAAGGAGCCTGTCAGGTTGACCTTCAGGTGTTCTTCCCAGACCCGAACGTCGGTCTTGAGCACCGGCGAGGACCGGGCCACGCCGGCATTGTTGATCAGGATGTCGACCGGGCCGGCCGCCATGAACGCCGCCTCGACGCTGGCGGGTTCGCCCACGTCACAACGCACGCCATACCCACCGACTTCGTCGGCGATCTTCTCGACCTCTTCGCGCGTCCGCGCCAGGACCGTGATGCGATCCCCCATAGAGGCAAAACGACGGGCTATTTCGGCCCCGATGCCGCGGCCCCCACCAGTGATTACGACGTGACGACGCTTGGACATGTGGCCGCTCCGGCGGCCCCTTATGCGGCGTCCGGGCCCTTCTGTCAAGGCACCAGCGCCGCCTCACACCGATTGGAGGAAGGAGGCGATGCACTCGGTGAGCCGCATCGGAGCGTCTATATGGACCATGTGCCCGCTGTTGGCGATCACGACGATCTGAACCATCGCAATCTCTGCCTCGAGGGCGGCCACGTCCTGGTCCCGAAACGGGCTGTGCTCCGGATGCACCGACAGCACCGGGCACCGGATCCGTCGTAAGAAGCGGGCGTGATGGTCGTGCCGGTAGGGGACAGGACCGCGCAGCCGGTGCCGGGCGTCCCAACTCCAGGTGTAGCCCCCATCAACCTCACGAAGGCAGCGCGCGGCCAGCTCGTTGCTCCACGCCTGATCCAAGGCGGGGTGGGTTCGTCGAAGCCGCGCCGCCGCGTCATCGACCGAAGCGAAGCGCTTGTTGACCGGGAGGCGGGCGACCCCGTCCAGGAACTCCTCCATCCGGGTGACCGCTCCGTCGGCTCCATCGGCGAGACCGAGGCCATCGACGCTGATCACGCCGAGCACCCGATCAGGGCGAACGCCGGCGTACATCGTGGCGATGGTGCCCCCCATCGAGTGACCCACGAGCACAGCCGGACCCAGCTGAGCCAGCAGTCCATCGAGGTCGGCGAGGTACTCCGCGAAGTGGTAGGTCAAAAACGCATCGTCGTCGGACGCGCTCTGGTGCGCGGAGCGACCGTGCCCACGATGATCATAGGCGACACGCCAGCCGGAGAGCCCCTCCACCACCCGGGACCAGGCTCCGGCGTGATCCAAGAAGCCGTGAAGGAAGACCACCGGTCGGCCGACCGGCTCGCCCCATTCCAGCCCGGCCAGCACCCGGCCCCGTACGGTCCACGTCGTTTCGCGCACAGGCCGGGATAACCGCTGCCTATGCCCGGACAGGTCCGATTCACCGAGACGATGTCGGGTTGGTTGGGTACCGCCACCGACCCGGCCAGCTTCACCCTGACGGTGGTGACGCCCGACGTGGACGCGCTGGTCCTCGACCCGAATCATCGAAGCCCGGCCTTCGGGTTGGTGGAGTGCCCCGCTTTGGAGCCCGGCCCCATCGCGGTACACGAGGGGGCGCTGGACCTGTTCGTCGATGCGGGGCCCGGCGTGCTGGAAATGCGCTACCGCCTTCTTCTCAGAGGTGCGCACGACCGGCGCTATGTGCTCGTCGGCATCAAGGACGTTCGCCGGCGTCGTTGGTTTCCCACCGTGCTGACCGACACCACGACGCTTTTCGTGGACGTGTGGGATGGCGCCGAGCCGGTCGGGACCCCGCGCGTCCGCGGCGTCTTCACCATGGGCACCGGCGGGGTGACCGCGCAGGGGCTGAGCTTCCGAGGCGGGGTGGGCGCGATCGTGCGCTACCTCAGCTACTACGTGCGTCGTTGCGTGACGATCTACCTTGGGCCGCTGACGCCGGCAGCTACTCGTACGTCGGGAGCGCCTCCCCATGGGAGGCTGCCAGCACAGACGCGTAGAAATCGGTGACGAACTGCTCCGTCTTTTCGGTGCCGGAGTCGACCGTCTTGAGGTGGAAGACCACCAGGAAATCGACCACGCCGTCGTGACCGGCGGCCACCACAGAACCCGCCATCAGCGGAATGAACTGTGTGCCCGCGGTCTTTTCCCACACCGAGATGCTACCCGCCGATGGATCCTCCGCCTGGGCGTGCCGCCAGGTGAGATCGAAGTCGACGGTGATCGGCTCGTCGACCACCTCATTGACGACGTACGCGTCGTCGACGGAGGAATCCTCGAACGGGGTCACCGTCCACGAAGCGACGTCGCGCCGGTTCACCCCCACGTCCGGCTGGACGATAGCGTCCCAGACAGCAGCCGAATCGGCCTTCACCCAGCCGCGCAAGACCGACCAGTCGTACTCGGCTTCGGTACCCGAAACCAGGGTCGCGCGCTCCGGATACGGGTCGTCGGCGTCGCTGGAGGCCTCGATGTCATGCGCATCGAGGGGCAGCAGGCCCTGGTCGTCACCGGAGTCCGTGGTGGGCTCGGTGGCGCATGCCCAGACGAGAAGCAACATGCGCGAAGGGTAGCAGGTGAGCGGTTACGCCGCACGTCCGATGGGTCCCTCCCCTGACAAGCCCGGCTGGTTTGCCCGAACGTTGGCATGGCCCCGGTTGTTCTTTTCCCGGCGACCTGACCCCGGGACTCTCTACGACCTGCGTGGTGACAGGGCGATCGAGGGGGCGGGAGAGATTCCGTTGGTCAACATGGGGTACTGGGTGGGGATCGCGCCGAAAGGGCGAAATGCCTTACAAAATGCGTGCTACGCGCTTTTCGAGCTCGTCGCGGGCGGCGCGAGGATCGTCGGGACGGACGTCGTCCTCGACGCCGGCTGCGGCTTCGGAACAAACGCCGTGTTTGTGGCTCAAACGTACGGTCCCGCGCGCGTCACCGGGGTCAACGTGTCCGACGTACAGCTTGCCACCGCACGTCGTCGTGCCCAAGAGGCTGGCCTCGCGGATCGAGTGGATTTCATCCTGGCCAGCGTCACCCGGCTGCCCCTGGCGGACGAGTCGGTGGACGTCGTGCTGTCCGTCGAGGCGGCCTTTCACTTCGACACCCGGGAGGCGTTCTTCGCCGAGGCTTTTCGCGTCCTCCGCAAGGGAGGTCGCCTGTCGTTGGTGGACCTCATCGTTCCTCCAGCCAAAAAGCCCTGGCAACGCGTGGCGATGTATTTTGTTCTTCGATCCCAGGCAGTCCCCGAAGCCAACGTCTACGAGCTTGGCGAGTTCGTTGGCCGGGTGCGCGCGGCCGGCTTCGACGTGGTCGCCGAGGAAAACATCATCGACCGCGTATTTCCCCCGTTCCGACGCTGGATCCTCACCCGTCCACCCTGGGTACAGCTGCGCTACGACCTCCTCTATCTGCTCAGCTCGATACCCTACCTCATCTACCCCTTCGACTATGTCAGGCTGGTGGCGCGTAAGCCTGATTGATGGTGCAGCGCGACGCATGCCGGTGTACCGTACGCCTACCGTGAACTTGACCGTGCCCCTCACCCTCCTCGTCGTGCTTCAGGCTTGCGTCGACGGCGACCTCGTCGACATCTTCGGCCCCGACGTGACCGTCCCCACCGACCCCGATCCCGATCCGGACGGCAACGACACCGGTACCGCGTTCTTGGCCTGGCATGGCACCGTGGACTTTGACGCCCAGACCCAGAGCTTGAAGGCTACTCGAGGCTTGGCGGCGTTCCGCCTGCGCGAACAAGATTTCATCTGCGACATCTTCGCCACCTACGTGAGCGTCGGCGACGGTCCGCCGGGCTGCCCGGACTGCGAATGGTCCTTCTCGACCGTGGTCACCGGCGGTGGCACGACCGGCGATTTCTGCGATGCGTTCAACACTCCGACCGTCTTCGATGAGTACACCTACGACGACCTTCGCGCGACCCGCTACGTCGACGGATTCGGCTGGACCGAGGCTTTCATCTACGAATACGGCGCCACGGAATACCAACTCGAAGAGGTCGTCTGGGCCCACCTGGACGGCGCTGGGTACACCGGTTGGTACTTGTACGGGTACAACTTCTCGGGCTCGGCCGCCGGGGTGCAGGGCGACCGTTACTCGGCGGACTTCCTTCGTTATGCGACGAATCAGAACGGCGCGCGGCTCTACTACTACTTTTACTACTAAGGCCGCCGACCGGCGCGAGTGGGCGATGCTCGGGAGCTGGCCGACTCAACCAGAAAGCGCCAGGACCGCATCGCGTCGTCGCCTCAGAGCTCGCATGCAAAGGGGTACGACCCCGTGCAGTCCACGTCGACCCAGTCCCCTCGCCGACCGCCGTAGTTGGTGATGGCGCAGTCCGCCGCGTCCGAGCTGGTCGGATACCCCGCCGCCCAACTGTCGAAGCCGAGGGTGGAGCCGTCGGGCCACACCCAGACGCCCTCGGTGTCGATGTCGTTCGCGCCAATCCAGGTCGGCCGCGCCGTCAGGCTGGCGACATCGTCGTTTTCTGCGGCGCTGCTGAGCCGGACCAGCGCCCCGCCGAAGCCTTCGCACGCGTTCTCGGCCAGTGCCCAGGTGGTGCTGGACGAACAGAGCACGTACGAGCCCGACACCGTACAGCCGTAGCAGGCGTAGCTTTCGTCGGTGTAGCCGTTGCAGTCGTTGTCCACGCCGTCGCAGGACTCGACCCCGCCCGGAAACGCGGACGCGCTCGCCTCGTTGCAGTCGCCCGCACAGCGGGTGTAGCCGTCGCCGTCGGCATCGACCGACTCATCGGTCGTGGCATCGCAATCGTTGTCTACACCGTCACAGACCTCCTCCCCTCCTGGGAAGGCGCTGGCGTCGGTGTCATCACAGTCCCCCTCGCACGTGGGCACGCCGTCGCTGTCCGCGTCGTCGTCTTCGTCAACCCCGCCGTCGCAGTCGTTGTCGACGCCGTCGCAGAGCTCCACTGCCGCGGGGCCGAAGTCAGCGTCCTCCGGTTCGCAGTCGCCCTGGCACTCGCTGTACCCGTCGCCGTCGAAGTCCCACCCGTCATCGATCGTGCCGTCGCAGTCGTTGTCGAGACCGTCGCAAGCCTCGGCCGCTCCCGGAAAGATAAATGCGTCGAGGTCGTCGCAGTCGTCACAAGTGACTACCCCGTCGCCATCGAGGTCGCCGTCGTCGATGACCCCGTTGCAGTCCTCGTCGACGTAGTCGCAGGTCTCCGGCGCGCCAGGATGGACCGAGGCGTCGTCGTCGCGGCAATCCAGTTCGCCAGGCATGCCGAAGCAGGCGACCTGATCGTCGTAGCCGTCATCGTCGGCGTCGTAGTCCCCCTCGTCCACACTCTCGTCACAATCGTCGTCCTGGCCATTGCACCGTTCGACCCCGTCGGGGTGAACATTCACATCGTCAGGCTTACAATCCTCGGCATCCACGAACCCGTCGTGGTCGGCGTCATGGGTGGTAGCATCGTACGGGGAGCGGCCCTCGGCCTCCCGGGTCGCGGTGGACGTCACGCCGGACTCGATGCATCCGAAAGCCAGCCACACCACAACCATCCCGCGAGCATAGCACCTGGACCTCCACCTGCTCGACCTCAACGACGGCCGCCCCAACCGGGGCGCTCCTGCGTTGGTTGGCTTGGTCGAGGCGGCGGGGTGGAAGGCGCGCTGCGTAAATGTGCGCAGTGGAGAGCCGCTTCCCGCCTCGGACGGCTTGCCCTGGCTCCTGACAGGAGGCCACGGGTCACCGATCGTAGCGGGCCCGTGGCGGCGGCCACTCTTGACGGTGCTAGAACGCCGCATCAGGGACGACCTCCCCACGTTGGGCATCTGCTTTGGGTTCGAGCTGCTCGCGGCCGCAGCGGGCTCCGAGCTACGACGCCTGACGACGCCGCGAGAAGGTGAGTTTCCGCTGGCGCTGCGGGTAGAGGACCCGCTTTTGGCGGGGCTGTCGGGCGCGGGCACCTTCGAAAGCCGCGCCTGGGGGGTGTTTGGGGAGCAGGGCGCGACCCTTGCGCGGGGTCCTGAAGGCGACGTCGTCGCGGCCCGGTACGCCCCCCGGGTGGTCGGGGTGATCTTTCACCCGGAAGCGCTCTTGGGACCCGGCACGGCCGCGGTGTACGAAGCGGTCGTGCCGCGCTACCTCGCGTCCCTCCGATGAAGCGCCTCCCCCTCACCGCCGATACCGTGGGTCCCGTCGCCCGCGGGCACCCGTGGGTCTACCCCGACGGCGTGATCGGTCGCGCGACCGTCGGCGACGCGGTGGAGCTCGTGGACGGGCGCGGCAAGCCGGTTGCCTGGGGCATCTTCGACGAGGGCGCGATCGCGGTGCGCGTGCTCAGCCGGAAGTCCACGAACGTTCCGGACCACATCAAGTCGGCGTTGACTGCGGCGTGGCGGCGCCGCCGACTCATCGGAGGCGATACCGACGCCTTCCGCGTCTGCAATGGCGAGGGGGACGCGCTTGGCGGCCTGGTCGTCGATCGCTACGGCGACGTGCTGGTGGTGCGGCTCTACAGCAAGGCCTGGGAGCGTCACCTCGGCACCATCGTCGATGTGCTCTTGCCCCTGACCGGCTGCCGGACCGTGTTTCGGCGGTACGGCGTGGGCAAGGTGGATGATCGGGAAGGGGGAGACACCCTCCGCGGCCCCGCGCCCGCCGAGGCGATGGTCGTCTCCGAGCACGGCATGAAGCTGCTGGTCCGCGTCCGCGAGGGGCAGAAGACCGGGCTTTTTCTCGACCAGCGAGAACACCGGAAGCTTGTCCGCGGGTGGAGCGCCGGACGCAAGGTGGTGAACCTGTTCTCTTACAACGGTGGCTTTTCGGTTGCAGCCGCGCTCGGCGGTGCGAAACACGTCACCTCCGTCGACATCGCGCCCGGCGCCATCGAAGACGCGAAGGAGATTTTCCGACTCAATGGCCTTGATCCCGCCGCCCACGAATTCGTCGCCGCAGACGCCTTTGCCTGGCCCGGGACCCCCGCTGATCTGGTGATCGTCGACCCCCCGTCGCTCACCCACGCCAAACAGGCCGACCAGGCCGCCCGCAACGCCTATCGGAACCTCCATCGGCACGTCGCCACCTACGCGACAGACCTGCTGGCGACGTCGAGCTGTTCGGCCCGGCTGAACTGGGAACGGTGGGAAGAGGCCGTGCGCGAAGGCGTCGGCGGCGCGTGGGCAGCGCTCCATCGTTCGGGGGAGCCCCTCGATCATCCCGTCGGCATCGGCCATCCGGAGGGTCGGTACCTGAAGTTTGCGCTGTACGGCCGGCTTGGCGGCGCAGGATGATCTGGAGCCTCGCGTTCGCCGCCGCGCCGCCACCCATCTTCGGTGGGGAGCCAGAGCCCGAGCGGGACGAGGTCGTCTTGCTGCTATTGAGCGGGGAGGCCGGCGAGACCGAGGGCACCTGTAGCGGTGTGCGGGTCTCGGCACGATGGGTGCTCTCCGCCGCCCACTGCGTGCTCGACCCGGACGGCGTTCCGGTGGCGAAGGTGCACGTCGTCGGTGCCGACGACCTGGACAGCGCCACGACGGCGACCACCGTGCTTGCGCTGGCGACGACGGCGCACCCGGAGTTCGACTGGGCGACGAGCGCTCACGACCTGGCGATGATCGAGGTCCCTGCCGAAGCGGGGGCCTTCGCCGCGCTCGACGCGACCGCGCTCGACGACGTCTGGATCGACGCCACCGTGCACCTCGCCGGGTACGGCGCGGTGGACGATCTCGACACCAACGAGGATCCGACCCGCCGCGGAGTCGACGTCCCAATCCTCGACGTGGACGGCGCGCTGGTCTACACGTGGGACGCGTCGGGTAACGCTTGTTTCGGCGACTCGGGGGGGCCGGTGTCCCGGCTCCGAAACGACGGCAGCAGCGCGGTGGTAGGGGTCATCAGCTATGTCAGCGGTTGCGATGGCGGCGGCGCCGGCGCGGCGCTTGTAGAGCGCGATCTTGCGTGGATCACCGCCTTTGATCCGGGGATCACGGTGGTCACGGCGGAGCCGAAGGGGCAGGAGGATACCGGCGATGAAGAGCCCGGCGCGTGCTGCGACGGGAGCGGCGCGGGTTTTTTGTTCGGGCCGCTATGGTTTTTCTGGGGCCGGGGGCGGATTCGGGGAGCGGGTGGCGGCGGCTGCGATCGTTCAGTCGTTACCGTTCCCCCAGCGGCTCGGGGAACCGGTACAGGACAAGTCCACCCGCTGATTCGACCAGGGTTGCCCCATGGGCAAGCAGCTCAGCCTCCAGGGCCTGGCCGCGGTCCCGGTACTGGTCGCGATGCACCATCGCCTGGGTGACCCCGGCGGCGCTTGCTTCCGCCACCCGCAGCGGCAGCGGCTCCACGTCCAGCAGCGGATCCCAACTCCGGAACGACTCCAGCCAAGGGGCATCCTGCGCGCGACTGATCCCATTGAAATCCAACGTCCACGGCGAGTCCGCTCGATGGCTCAACTGCGCGCCCAGCAGGTAGCTGGCGCGCGACCGCGATGGATTCGGCACCCCCGGCGGCATCGCGAGCGGCCCCGGAAGCTCCAAGAGCCTCGTCGAACGGACCCGCTGATAGAGACCCGGCGCCTCAATCTTGGTCGAGGGCAAGATCGGCTCGACGGGCGACAGCAGGAGCCCTTCACAGAAGGGTAGAAAAAGCAGCCACCGCCACCTCACTTCGACCTGCGACACCAGCGCCGCCAGGCAGAGGAGCGTGCCCGCGTGCCAACGATACGGGAACCTCACCAACTCCAGGACCGGAAGCTCCCACCAAGGACCGCGCCCGGTCGAAAGCACGAAACACGCCATTGCGCCGGCCGCCAGCCACGGCGAGCGACGAGCCCCCAACGCCGCCAGCGCAACGGTGCTGAACCCGACGTAGGTGTTCAGGGCAAAGGGCTGCAATCCGGGGGTCAGCCCTGGGGTCGGAATGCGCAGGGGAGCGCCCATCGCAATGCGAACCGCCTCGTCCAACGGCGCGTTCCCCCCGAAAGCGGTGAAGAAGGCCGCCAAGGCGGGCGCTGCCGCCAACAGGCCCACAGCGCTCAACCATGCCCGACGTTCGCGAAAACCCCAAGCCAACGCCAATAAACAGACGACCATCCCCAGATACCAGCTCGAAAGCACGCAAAGCGCGAAGGCGAGGATGGCGGGCACCCGGCGGTGCGTAGAGACCATCCACGCCCACAGCGCCAACGTCCACCCGTCGGTGCCCTCTACGATCCCCTCGACGGCGTACCCATGGAAGAATGGCGAGGCGCCGAAAAGCAGGCCGCCGGCGATCGCGGCGACCTCGCTCCGACCGAGCGCCCGGAGCCACCCAATCATGCAGAAAACCGTCGCGGCGCGGGCCAGCAGCAGGGTCGCAGTGTACGCCGCGGCCGGGCCGGCCACCGCCCAGACCGGCCAACCGACCAGGCCATGAATCGGCGAGCTGTAGTAGAACCCGATGCCGTCGGGTGCTCCGAACCGCTCGGTGTGCCCCGCGAAGCCGGGTAGCGCCTCACAGAAGACGTCCAGGCCCCAGACCGAGGGGACCAGGTCGGTGAAGCCGTGGCCCGGAATGGAGCCACTCCACAAGGCCGGCAACGCGGGCAGGATCGCCCACAGCAGCGACACCACCAACCCAGGGACCCAGCCGGCGCGGCGCTGCAACACGCCGCAGCATACGCCGGTCGGGATGATCCTTCCTCCTCTACGGCCTTGGGGCGCCGACGCTGACGCGACCGCGCGCGCTCAACTCTCCCGGATGGGTGTGCCGACGGGCGCGCTCGGGCGTCTCGAAACCCTTGCGGCCTGGTGGTGCGGCGCGACCGACAGCTTCCCGCCCCGCGCGCCCACGCCGGCTCGCCTCTGTGTCTTCGTCGGCGACCATGGCGTCGCCTCGATCGGCGTCTCCGCCCTGCCGGCCGACGGCACTCACACCCTGGTCGCGCACGTGATGACCGGCCGCGCGCCAGTCAACGCCTTCGCCCGACACGTCGGGGTGATGCCCTTGATCATCGACATCGGCTGCCGGTCCCGGCTTCTGTCCGAGCCTTCCGCCCACGCGACGCTCACGTCCCATCGCGTTGTTGCCGGTACCGGCGACATCACCGAAGCGCCAGCGATGAGCCGCGCCCAGGCCGAGGCTGCGGTGCAGGTCGGTATCAACTTGGCGCGGGAGGCCGCGACGGAGGGCGTGTCCGTGCTCGGCGCGGGCGACATCGGGGTGGGCGGCACTACCGCCGCCGCAGCGTGCCTGGCCGCCGTGGCGGGGATGCCAGGCAAGCTCGTGGCAGGGCGCGGTTCGGGCGTGGACGACGAGGGGCTGGCCCGCAAGATTGCGGCGATTGACCGGGCGATCGCACGCCATCGGCCTGACCGCGACGACGGCATCGGCATCCTGGCGAGCGTCGGCGGCCTGGAGCTCGCCGGCATCGCGGGGTTGTGCATCGGCGGCGCGTCGTTGGGGATCCCGGTCATCCTCGACGGTTTGGTCGCCAGCGCCGGCGGGATGCTGGCCAACGTGCTGCACCCGGGCGTCTCAGCGTGGTTCCAGATCGGCCACAAAAGCACCGAGAAAGCCCACTGGGGACTGTGCCGCATGCTCGGCAAAGACGCCATCCACGATGTCGATCTGCACCTCGGCGGCGGCTGTGGAGCCGTGCTGGGGCTGGATTCGGTGCGGCTGGCGTGTGGGTTGTTGGACCCGGGCTAGTACCCCCGACGCCGTCGCAAAATCGCCAGCGCACCCACGACGGCCCCGAGCCCTGCAACCCCGCCAGCGCCGCTGTCACAGGCCCAGAAGTCGTTCGGCGGCGGGGGCGCGACCACATCAGGCGCACCGTCGTCATCGTCCGCGCAGGTACGGTCGATGCACTCGAAGTTGGCCTGATTACGGTCCGCGAAGGAGGTGACCTTGGGCTCGTACATGCCCGAACCGTACAGGGCGAGGTCTTCCGTGGCCTGCTCCGGGGTGTAGCGCATATGCAGCCGGGTCAGGTGCTGGCTGTAATAGTCTCCTTTGAAGCCCAAAGCGGCGATGTCGGCTTCGTCGACGTACACTCCTGAGCACGGCGAGCAGTCCCCGGGAACGCCCGCGTACTCCATCGCCCAGCCCGCGTCGTTGGTCGAGAGCCACTCCCCGGTAAACAGATCATCGTAGAAGGCACCGAAGTCGTCGTTTTCGTCGACCCACATGCACTTGTCGGGGACCGTGAACTCAGGGTAGTTGGCGATGCCGACCTTGCCGCCGTCGGACGCGCTGACGTCGGTGATCGCGTAGATCACCATGTCCTGCTCGCCAGGGGAGTTCAGGGTGGCGAGGCGCATCGGGATCGAGAAGATGTCGCTTTCATAGGAGACTTGCAGCGGTGCCAGTGGCGAACCGTCAGCAATGTCCGCGCCCGGCGCGACCTTGGCGGCCAGGAAGTAGCTGCCACCCTCGATGTACTCGCCAAGGCGCTCGTCGGCGCCATCCGGAAGGTGGTATCCGTTGACCGAAAGCCAGGTTTCAAGGCCGATGGACTCCTCAGCGGACAGGATGACGACCATGTAGTCGCCCACCAGGTACTCGGCCTCCACCTCGACCGAACCGTCGTCGCCCCCCCCCTCCTCGCCGCCGGCACTGTCGCTGTCGCTGGCGCCGCCGTACGAGTACTGGCTGCAACCGGCATCCGCGACGTGACGCGGGGCGCTGTACCCGTCGAGGCGCGCGAAGATCTCGGCGTCCAGCGTCTGCACCTCATGCTCGGCCAGGACCTGGGGAACCGGCAGCACCAGCGCGAACTCTTGCGGGTCACCCACGGGGTTGATCGAGACCGAGAAGGTCGTGCGCCGCCCCTCACGGACGATCGCCACGGCCGCCGAGTCGAAGCTCAGCGGCAACGGGGTGCCGGTCGCAATGGTGGGACAGGCGAAGGCGGACGTGACGAGGGCGAGAAGCATGGTGCGCTCCGATTCCGTGCCCACAACATGATGCCCTATCCGAGACCGATCCGCCAGTCCTTCGGCGCTAACAATCCTCGTCGATCAGCGTGTCGCAGTCCTCATCGATGCCGTCGTCGCAAATCTCAGTCGCTCCGGGGAAGACGAACCACGCTTGATCGTCGCAGTCCTCACACGCCGGGTACCCGTCACGATCCGCATCATCGCCGCCGACGGAGCCGTCGCAATTGCGGTCGGTGAGGTCTTCACAGGTCTCGACCGCGCCCGGGAACGCGGCGGCATCGGCATCATCGCAGTCGCCTTCCTGCGCGCTGTGCCCCTCGATGCACGCCGCCACCACCACGGACGGTTCGCCGCCGTAGCCGTCACCGTCGGCATCGGGCCACAGGCGGGTGTCCCCGTCGACGGTGCCCTCGCAGTCGTCGTCGAGTCCGTTGCAGAGCTCGGAGGCGCCCGGATGACGCGCAGGGTCGGCGTCGTCGCAATCGCCCCCCACCTCGGTGGCGAGCCGCTCACAGCTGGCAAGGTCGCTGTCGCCATACCCATCCCCGTCAGCGTCCGGGTACCAAGTGGCGCCCTCGTCCACGCCGCCGTCACAATCGTTGTCGAGCCCGTCACACAGCTCGGTCGCGCCTGGGTGGGCCGTCGCGGCGCCGTCGTCACAGTCGCCGCCGATCGTGGCGTCATCGGCGCCCTGGGCACAGTGCACGCCGGCATCGTCGCCGAAGCCGTCCCCATCTTCGTCAGGGAAAAACCCGACACCCTCGTCTACCAGCGTGTCACAGTCGTCGTCGAGCCCGTTGCAGCGCTCGGCACCGCCCCAAACGCTCACGACCTCGGCGGAGAAGTCGTTGCAGTCGCCGCGGGCACCGAAGCAGGTTTCGACCCCATCTTCATCTCGATCAAAGCACACGATCGCCGAGTCGAAGCCCGAGTCACCCAGGCCGAACGGCACGCAGCACCCCGAAGCCCCGAGGACGGCCACGATGAGGACCGAGCGCAACATCACCGCTCACTATGCCCCGACATCGACCCGCGTAGCAAGCTCGTCGACAGCCCCTCGCGCCACCAGAAGATCGCCCCGACGACCGTGACCGGCAAGAAAGACACGCCCCACATCACGATCGCGAAGGCCTGGGCCGGTCCCGGGTCCTGCCCCCACAAGACCAGCGTTTTCTCGATTGCGATGTGGAAGACCCCAAAGAATCCAGGCGCTTGCGGAAAGGCCACGGTGAGCGCGATGGCCACGGTCGTGAAGCAGGCGGCCGCAAAGGGGAGGTCGATGCCGAACGCCTGCATCAGGGCGTAGATGCTCAGCGATCCGTTGAACCAGTGCAGCATCGAGTAGCCGGCAGACTTCCACAGCGCCGGCCGCGAGCGAACACTGGAAAGACCACCGACGAACCCATCGAAGAGGGCGGTGAACTTCCGGGCGACGGGCCCGGGGGCCAAGCTCGCAAGCCGGTAAAACAGGCGCCGCGCGCGTTCCTCTTGGGCCGCGAGCACCAAGAACGTCCCCAGCCCGAGCACCCCGAGCACCCCAAAGATCGAGCCGTACAGCTGCAGATTGCGGACCAGTTCGTGATGGGAGTCCGCGCTTTCCGGGAGGACCAGCAGCATCACCAGGAACACGAAAAGCAGACCCAGGATGTCGAATACCCGCTCGATCACCGCCACGGTGACGAGCGGAAGCATGGGGGTGCCCGTTTCCCTGGAGCCGAGCCAAGGTCGGGCAAAATCACCTGCTCGAAACGGCAAGACAACGTTGAGCGCCATGCCGATTGTGGTCGCCACGAAAAGGCGCCCAAAACGAACCCCCGGCGCGATCTGCCAGAGGAGCTCCCGCCATCGGGCCGCCCGGATGACGAACTCAGTGAAGAGCACCAGCGCGCTGACGGCGACCCAGCCCAAGTCAACGCCGCGAAGCGCGGCCCCCAATTCGGCCCAGTGCGCGCGTGCTAGGAACCACACCGTGAACCCGAGGCTCACGGCGATACCAACCACGAGGCGCAGAATACGGGCCCGCACGCCTGTGCCACGTAGCACGCGGCGCCCGCAAGAAGCCCGCGTTAGCTGCGCCGCCCTTCGAGAGTTCGGATGACCTACGACGCCGTCGGCCTTGGCAACGCGATCATGGATGCCCTCGTCCGCATCGAGGACGACTCGATCCTGGAAGAGTTGGGCCTTACCCGCGGGCAGATGCACCCGGTCGATCACGCCCGCTGGGTCGAGGTCTTCCTCAAGGTCCGCCCGCTGGGGATCGAGTTCCATAGCGGAGGGAGCTGCGCCAACACCATCGCGACGATCGGCCTATGCGGCGCGAAGGTCATCTACCGCGGTCAGGTCGGCGCCGACGAGTTCGGCACCCGATACGCACAATCACTCAACGCCGCGTGCGGCGGCCACGCGCTGCACATCGACCGCGACCTGCCAACGGGGAAATGCCTCTCGCTCATCTCTCAGAGCGACGCCGAACGCACCATGCTCACCGACCTCGGCGCCGCGATCCACCTTGGCGGGCTCGGCCCCCTCGCCGAGAAGATCGCCACCGCACGCCTATTCCACACCACAGGCTACAAGTTCCTGGGCGGACCCGTGCGCGAGACCGCCTTCGCGGCGATGAGCGTGGCTGAAGAAAACAACGTGCCGATCAGCTTCGACGTCGCCGACCCCTTCGTGGCGCAGACGATCCGGGCCGACGTGGAGGCGATCATCAAGGACCACGCCAACATCGCCTTCCTCAACCGCGAGGAGGCCCAGCTGGTCACTGGCAAGCCCATCGACGCCGCGATCGAGGAGCTGGCCGGGTGGACCGACATCGTCGTGGTGAAGCTCGGAGGCGACGGATCCGTGGTGCTGACCGATGGAAAACGATTCGACATCCCCGTGTTTCCGGCCAAGGTCACCGACACTACCGGCGCCGGGGATACCTACGCGGGCGGCTTCCTGTACGGGTGGCTGCGGGGCCTCTCGCCGGACAAAGCAGGAGAGCTGGGCTCCCGAATTGCCGCTTTGACCGTCGGGCAGGTGGGCGCCGTCGTCCGCGACCGCGCTCAACTCGCGGCGATCAAGGAGCTGGTGGGCGTCGAATGAACCTCCCCGTCGAAGTGATCGAGGCCGCTCGTCAGGATCGCTGTGTGCTTTTCCTGGGGAACCGCGCGTCGGTCGAGGCGGCGGAGTTGACCGGCGGCTCTTGTCCCGAGCAGCGCGCACTGGCGAAACAACTCGGCTGGAAAAAACCGTTGATTGTGGCTGGGAAAAAGGGAACCATCGTGAGCGTGGAAGAGACCGCTTCGGCGTTTGAGCGGGCCAACGGCCGGCCGGCGCTGCTCGCCGCTTTGACCACAAGCCTTGGGGGGACTGCACCCTCGCCGGCGCACACCGTCGCAGTCCAACGCTTCCCGCTTGTCTTCACGACCAACTACGATGACCTCATCGAGCGGGCAGCGGCGGAGGCGGGCGTGCCAATTGACGTGCTCGGACGCCAGAGTGTGCTGCCCCCGCCGCAGCAAGGCCGATGTACGCTCGTTCGCCTTCGCGGAGACCTGGCCCGCCCCGACACCATGGTCGTGACCGGGGCTGACCATGCGTCGCGGCCACTCGGGGCCGAACTCAAAAAACAACTCCGGCTCTTGATGCGCCATCAGGTCGTGCTCTTCGTGGGCTTCCGACCCGACGAAGAGGAGTTCGAACGTCTATTTTCTGAGTTGTCGGACGCGTACGGCGGCGAGCTGCCCCGTTGCCATCTGGCCGTGGCCCAAGGCCCCATCGACGACTTTCTCTGGCAGAAGTGGGTGTGGCGCGGCCTGCTCATGTTCACCGCCGATCCGGTAGAGTGTCTTACCGAGCTGGAGGCTCGCCGCTCATGACCCGCTACGTTCGCATCGAGGTCAACGGGGTCGAGTACTACGCGCGCGTCGAAGGCCACGGTTTTCACTTGCTCACGGGCGCGCCTTGGGCGGGTGGCCGGGAGGTCGGCGCCGTCGTCGGAAACGGCCGTCTCCTGGCTCCAGTCGTCCCGGGAAAGGTGATCGCGGTCGCCTCCAACTACCGGGATCACGCCGCGGAAATGGGGAAGCCGGTGCCAAAGGCGCCGCGCATCTTCTTCAAGCCCCCGAGCGCAATCATTGGCCCGGGGATGCCCATCGAGATTCCCCCGGGAACGACCCACGTCGACCACGAGGTGGAGCTGGGCGTGGTCATCGCCGCTCGGTGCAGGCGGGCCTACGCCGAGGACGCGCTGGAATACGTGTTTGGGTACACGATCTGCAACGATGTGACCGCACGCGACTTCCAGAAGGAGGACGGGCTTTTTGCGCGGGCCAAGGGCTTCGACACCTTCCTGCCCGTCGGCCCGCATGTCGCGACCGGCCTCAACCCGACGCACCTGGCGCTCGGCTGCGACGTCAATCGTAAGGTTCGGCAGCAGGGAAACACCGAGGACATGGTCACCTCGGTCGCCGAGCTCATCGCCTACATCAGCCAGATCATGACCTTGGAGCCGGGCGATCTCATCCTGACCGGAACGCCCGCCGGGGTCGGACCGATCATCGCGGGAGATCGGGTCACCGTGACGGTCGAAGGCGTCGGCGCGATGACCAACCCCGTCGTGGATCGCAGCGACCGATGACGCTGTATCCGGTGGTGAAGATCGCCATCGTGATGGGCGGCCTGGGCGCGATCGGCGGCATGGTCGCGCGGCTACGCGCCGCCTGGTGGGCCTTGCCCATCGTGGTCCTCGCGGCCCTCGGGGTCGCGTTCAGCGCGCACGCGATGCGGTGGGACTTCATGTGGGCTTCGATCCTGTGGGACGCCCCGTGGCGATCGGGCCTGCCTCTGGCCGTCTGGTGCGCGTTCGGCGCCTCCGGCGCGGTACGGACCACGTCTTGGGCGGGGGTAGTGGTGGCCACCGCGCTCCTCGGCGACGTCGCAGTCGCGACCGGACTCGCGCTGGCTGAGCCCGACCCCAGCCGCCGCGCACGGCTGGTGCTCGCAGCCTCGGGTGCTTCGCTCGTCGGTCCGTGGTCGGGCGCGACCATGCTCACCCTGGGCCACGGCGGACTGGAGATGAGCGTGCTCGGCCTTGCCCTCGCGCTCATCGGCTACGCCTCGGGACGCGGCGAAAATCGGTTGGTGCGGCCGTCGTGGGCGTTGGCTTGGCCGGCTGGCGCCGTGGTGGTGTCCGTGACGCTCCTGGTATGGCTGATGGCTGCCGGAAGTGTGGCCGACTTCGCCAGTTTCGGCCTCGAAGGGCTGGCGCCGCTCTTGCCGGGTCGCGCCACAGAGTGGGTCGGCTTCCTCGCCGCCCTCGCGGGTGCGGTCGTCTACGAGCCCGCTGCGGCCTTGTTCCTGGAGCACACGTTGTCTTTGGCGACGCAGCTGCGCGGAACCTGGACGGTCGATGCGCTCCGCATCGGCGTCTCGGTCGGGGCGGGGCTGCCGATGCTCCTGCTGAGCGGCGCCCGGATCCGGGTCGGGCTGCCGCTGTGGGTGCTCCAGGTCTGTCTGGCCGTGGGCTACCTGGCGGTGCGCTACCATGTTTGACTTCCGACCCGGCTGGGTGCTCTTGGCGGCGGCGGCCGGTTGCGCCCACAAACCCAACGACCGCGATCCCCAGCCGGTGCGCTTCGATGGGACGGTCCCCGTGGCCGGAGCCGTGGCCGCCGACCACCCGCTCGCGAGCGAAGCGGGGGCCCAGGTGCTGCGTGACGGCGGAAACGCGGTGGACGCCGCCATCGCAGCGGCCCTGGCAAGCGGGGTCGTCAACCCCTCGGGAAGTGGACTGGGTGGCGGTGGCTTTGCCCTGGTGGTGCCGCCACAAGGCAGCGCCGCGGTGCTCGACTTCCGCGAGGTGGCGCCCGCTGGCGCGACGATGGCGGGCTTCGCGGACCCCGGGTCCTCCACCCGGGGCGGTAAGGCCGTCGCGGTGCCGGTGGAGGGAATCGGCCTCGCCGAGCTGCACCGCACGTTCGGGCGCGCCAGTCTCGCGACGATCGTGGCCCCGGCGGTGAAGTTGGCGGAGGCCGGGTTCGAACGGGGGGCGCACCTCGCGGCGGCGTTGGAATCGGCGCCTGACATGGAGGTCCTTTTTCTGGCCGGGAACCGGCGCCCCGCGCTCGCGGCCTCGCTTCGGGCGTGGGCCGAGACCGACGGGGAAGCGTTCCGCTCGGGCTGGGTCGCCCAAGACTTCGTCGACGCGGTCGCCCAAAACGGCGGGTCGCTGACGATGGCGGACCTCGCCGGGTATAGGGTCAAGACGCGGAACCCGTTGCGCGGCCAGCTTGGCGAACGCACGATTCTGACGATGCCCCCACCATCCTCTGGCGGCATCGCACTGCTGCAGATCGCGGGCGCGGTCAACGCGGAGACCAGCCTGCACTGCGAGATCGAAGCCACCAAACACGCGATGGCGGACCGCGCCGCCTGGGGCGGGGATCCGGACTTCGCCTGGGTGCCGGTGGACAAGCTCCTGGCCCCAGAACGCCTCGCGGCAATCGCCGCCGATTGTGGGTCATTCCCGCTCGCGCCAGCGCACTACGGCACGGCGGTCCCCCGCGGCGACGACCACGGAACCCTGCACATCAGCGCGATGGACGCCGAAGGTTGGGCGGTGGCGCTCACCACCACCATCAACACCAGCTTCGGGAGCCACCTCGTTGCGACCCGGTCCGGGATCGTCCTCAACAACGAGATGGACGACTTCGCGACCCGCCGTGGACAGCCCAACGCCTACGGTCTCATCCAGGGCGAGTCCAACGAGGTCCAGCCCGGCAAACGCCCGCTCTCTTCCATGACCCCGACGATCGTTCTCGGTCGCGACGGCCGCCCGGAGCTGAGCCTCGGCGGCAGCGGCGGGCCCTTCATCGTGACCGCGACTTGGCAGGTGCTCAAGGGGGTCTTGCTGAGCGGAGTGTCGGTCTCCGATGCGGTCTCCGCCCCTCGTTGGCACCACCAGTGGATGCCGGACGCGGTGCTCGCGGAAGCGGGCACGCCAGGCCGGGACGACCTTGCCGCCCTCGGTCACGACGTACGCACCGTCGACAAGCCGTTCTCGGCGGTCCAGGTGGTGGCGCGCACCCCCGACGGCTTCGCCGCCGCCAGCGATCCTCGCAAACACGGCGCTCCCGCCTACTCCCTGGGGCCGACGGCGCGCTAAGGGAAGGCGGCCATGGAAGTCATCCCGCTCATTGTGCTGCCGCATGGCGACGGCCTGGCCCTTCCGGCGCGCGCCTCCGCAGGCGCGGCCGGCTTCGATCTGCGCGCTGCCGTCACCGCCCCAGTCACGCTGGAGCCGGGAAAGCGTGCGCTGATTCCGACCGGGGTTGCGCTCGCGATTCCCGAGGGGTGGGAGGGGCAGGTTCGCCCGCGCTCGGGGTTGGCGTTGAACCATGGTATCACCCTCATCAACGCGCCGGGCACCATCGACAGCGACTACCGCGGCGAGATCCTGGTGCCGCTGGTCAACCACGGCGAGGAGCCGTTCGTCGTCACTCGTGGTGAACGCATCGCGCAGATCGTCTTTCAGCAGTTGCCCTGGGTGGAAGTAGCCCGCGTGGCGCGGCTTCCGCCGGCCTCTGGCGGGCGCGGCGGCGGCGGCTTCGGCTCAACGGGGAAGATATGAACGATCGCGAACTCACAAGCTTCCTCCACGAATTCGGCATCGACGCCGAGTCCCGCGAGGCGCTGGCGTTCTTGCCGGTGGTTTGGGTGGCCTGGTCCGACGGCACGGTCGAGCCCGCGGAGCGGGCGTTGATCCTGGAGTTGGCCGCACAACACGTCAGCCTTGGCCCGGAAGGCGCACGGGCGCTGGACAACTGGCTCAGCTTCGTTCCGGACCGGGCGCGGGTCGAGCGCGCCGCCGCGCTGCTGGTGGCACTGGATATGCGCACCCGCGCTGGCACCGGGGGTGACGTGGTCGACTTCTGTCGCCGCGTGGCGCAGTCGGGAGGCTCGTTGTTCGGGCGGATCAGCCCGCCGGAACGGGAGGCCATGGAGGCCGTCGCCCACGCTCTTGCGGTTGAGCCCCAACTTGCCTGGGACAAGCTCCGCGCCCGGCTGGTGGTCGAGTCCCACGGCGCCCTGGAAGGCTGGTTCGACGACGACGCGACCAATCCGTTCGGCGGCATGCCGGCGCCGATCCGACCGAAA
Source organism: Deltaproteobacteria bacterium (assembly GCA_947445035.1). GTDB lineage: Bacteria > Myxococcota_A > UBA796 > UBA796 > SXON01 > SXON01. Next base: position 45,182 of record CANFCK010000004.1, on the reverse strand, counting down.
GATGAACCGGCGCCTGCGGCCGAAGGCCCTCCCGGGTTGGCGTGGTCCGAAGGGGGTGCTTCTGCCCACCTCGTCGTCGAGGAGCGCCTGGTGATCGGCCGCGGCCGTGCGAGTGACCTGCAACTGGCATGGGACGGCCAGCTTTCCCGCGCCCACGCCGCCATCGAGCGCCGTGCGGAGGGCGTCTATCTGCTCGATCTGGGCTCGCTCAACGGGTGCCTCGTCAACGGCGACCGCGTCAGGGACCGGCGCCTGTACGGCGGGGAGGTCATTCGGCTTGGCGAGACCAGCTTCCGCTGGCGCGGATAAGCCCCACCGTGCCCGATCCCACCTACAAGTACGGCGAACGCGACGTCCCCGACATGTCGCGTCGCGAGCTTGTGCCGGGCCAGGGCCGGATCGCCGGCTACCTCGCCGTGCTTTTGGGCGGCATGAGCGTCGCCGGCGTGCTCTGTTTCCGCTACCCGACGATCTTCACCACCGCCGAGCTGCGGGCCACCTACGACGTCGGCATGATCCGCGTGCTGCTCTGGGTGTGCATCTGGGGCGCCCTGGGATTTGGGATGTTCAACCTGGCCCGGTGGATGCATCGCCGGAAAGCCGCGGCTGGCGTCGCGCTTTCACTCGCGGCGCTTGCGCTGGGCGGCGCCTCGGTGGAGGCAGGCGCGGTGGCCCCGACAAAGATGTCCATCGGACTCGACTTCCTGTTGATCTCGGTGCTGTCGAGCGGCGCGCTGTACGTGGTCTTGGAAAAGCTCTTCCCGCGGTACCCCGGGCAGGTGATCTTGCGTCCGGGCTGGCGACTCGACGCCGGCTATTTTGTCGTCAATCACCTGCTCATCGGCCTTTTCCTGTTCGTGGGAAACAGCTTCGCACCAGCCGCGTTCGGCTGGGCGGTCAACGCCCGCTTCCAGACCTTCCTGCAAGCCCTTCCCCTCCCCGCGCAGGTGCTCATCGTGTTGATGGCGGCGGACTTCGTGCAGTATTGGGTGCACCGCGCCTACCACGAGGTTCCGGTGCTCTGGAAGTTGCACGCCGTCCACCACTCCGCTGAACACCTGGACTGGCTGGCCGGCTCTCGCACTCACCTCGTCCAGGTGCTCATCGACCGCAGCCTCGTGATGGTTCCGCTGTACCTGCTCGGCCCCGACAAGGCGGCGTTGGATGCCTACGTGGTCATCGCCGCTATCCAGGCCGTCGGTGTGCACGCCAACCTTTCCTGGGGTTTCGGCCCGCTGAAGTATCTGCTCGTCACGCCACAATTCCACCACTGGCATCACAGCAGCGACCGACCGGCGATCGACACCAACTACGCCGTCCACCTGCCGCTGTGGGACGCACTCTTCGGCACCTACCACATGCCTGACGCCCACTGGCCCATCGCCTACGGCACCGTCAAGCCGATTCCGCGCACCATGGCCGGGCAGTTCATCTACCCCTTCGTCCCGGAGTCCGAGCCTACAGCCCCATCGTGACGGCGAACGCGAGGCGGCGGGTGAAAAGGTCTGAAAGGACGGCGTCCATGCGCACGCGCGTGTCGCGTTCCAGCCAGGCCCCATCGCGCCGATCGAAGTGCCAGGCCCGCGAATAGGCCGAGAGCCACAACTCTCGCGTCGGCACCTGCTGGCTGAGAACGAAGACTCCGCCCCCTTCGAACTCGACCGTGAGCACCCCTTCGGTGAGCTTCCAGTCCATGTCGTCGGTGTCCACCAGATCGAGCTGCTGCCCGAGCGACCGGATCACCGTAGCCACATCCTGCCGAAAGGTCGCTTCGTCCACCATGGGCTCCCGGTAACCGACAGGCCTGCGCGACGTTCGTAGGGTGGGCCACCCGCGGCGCGCTCGTGATAGCAGCCGCCCCCATGTTCGACACTCTCTCTCGTGGTTTCCGCAACGCTCGTCTCAAACTGCAGGGCAAGACCGAGCTGTCCGAGGAAAGCGTCGCCGACGCGCTCCACGACGTGAAGGTCTCGCTCTTGGAAGCCGACGTCAGCCTCGACGTCGTCAAGGACTTCCTCGCCCGCGTCAAGGAGCGGTCGCTCGGCAAGGTCGTCACCCTCAAGGCGAAGAACCAGCCCTTCCAGGTCACCCCGGCCGACCACTTCATCAAGTCCTGTTACGACGAACTCGAAGCGCTCATGGGTCCGGTGGATTCAAGCCTCGACCTCGACGGCAAGCCCGCGCTGATCATGATGGTGGGGTTGCAGGGCTCCGGAAAGACCACGACCGCGGGCAAGCTGGCGCGACGGCTCCTGGGCCAAGGGAAAAAGCCGATGTTGGTGGCGGCCGACGTCTATCGGCCCGCCGCTGTCGATCAGTTGGTGACCCTCGGTCGCAAGCTCAGCGTGCCGGTCTTCACCATCAAGGGCATGAGCCCGGTCCAACTGTGCGTGACCGCTGTCACCCAGGCGCGCAATGTAGGTCGCGACGTGGTCATCTTCGACACCGCCGGCCGCCTCGCCATCGATGAAACCCTGATGGCCGAGCTCGACGAGATCCGCGAAAAGACCCAGCCCCAGAACATTCTCTTCGTGTGCGACGCGATGGCCGGCCAAGATGCCGTACGAACCGCCGCCGAGTTCGATCGGCGCCTCGCCTTCACCGGCTTTGTCCTGACCAAGCTCGACGGCGATGCGCGCGGCGGCGCGGCGCTGTCGATCAAGGCGGTGACCGGTAAGCCGGTGAAGTTCATCGGTATGGGGGAGGGGCTCGACAAGCTCGAGGAATTCAGGCCCCAAGGGCTCGCCAGCCGCATCCTGGGCTTTGGCGACGTGGTCGGGCTGATGGCCGACTTCGAAAAGGTCATCGACAAAGACAAGGCCGAAGCCGACGCCGAGAAGATGCTGCGTGGGCAGTTCACGTACGACGACTTCCAAAGCCAGCTCAAGATGATCAAGTCCATGGGCTCGCTCCGCGACGTCATGGGCAAGCTGCCCTTCATGGACGAGGTGATGTCGCAGGTGCCGGCCGGCGCGCTCGACGACAACGAGCTGGTCAAAATCGAGGCGGTCATCCAGTCGATGACCAGTTCTGAGCGAAAGAATCCTGACCTGCTCGACGAGTCCCGCTTCCGACGCCTGGCCCGGGGCGCGGGCCGGCCGCTCCAGGAAGTAAAGGAACTCCACGATCGCTTTCGCATGACGCGGGAGATGATGAAGGAGGTCGGCTCGATGACCGGCCTTCTCGGCGGAAAACTCAATCCAAAGGCGCTGCAGCAGCGCATGGCACAGTACGCGCAGCAAGCAGGGATGCCGATGCCGGGCATGCCAACGGCGGCGCCCAAGGCGATCCAGATGAGCGAGGCCGAGCGTGACTTGCGCCGTAAGAAGGCCAAAGAAGCGAAGAAGGCCCGGAAGAAACAGCGGCGGTAGCTTACGGCAGTCTACCGGGGACTATCCGCGACCGTCCCCACCCAATCTCCCGCGCGCACCTCCCCGCCGCTGTCGCCGAGCCAGGCGCCACCGCCAGCCCGCGTGGTGCCATCCACCCGCAGTTCGAGCTTCATATTCGGCGGACTTCCTCCTAAAGTCGGCACCTGATCGGCGCGTCCCATCGCCCACGCAACACGACCCACACGGCCGGCCGCCCAGGCTCCGTCGGCCGCTGCCAGGGTGCCAGGGAGCGGAAGTTGTTCAGGAAGCTCCTTGGGAGGGGGGGCGGTGAAGGCGGTTGGCGCCTCGACGACCACGCGGATGGGCGGCAACGCGGCGCTCGCGACAACGGGGGAGGTTGCCTCTGCCAGCAGGCTCAGCTCGACATCGCAGGGCCCGACTGCCCGAAAATAGAGGTCGACCCGCCGGGCCAGAACGCCGCCACCGCGGTGCTGGTCCTCAACGATGCGATCCAGCACCAGGCACGACGAGGAAGGACTCGTGCGCCGCAGGCTGGCGAGCACGGTCGGCGCCGATACCAACTGGACCTGAATGAGCACCTCGCTGCCCACGAAGACCGACCCGGCCGGCGGCACGACCACCGCCACCACCGGGGCTGGCGGGAGGAGTTCAACGAACGCTGGCGTGCCGAGAACCGAGACAAAATCCGGGTCAATCGCGGCTTCATACGGAGAACGGATTCCGGTCACCAGCGCTCGCTTCAGGTCTTCGGCGCCCGCATCCGTATGGCCCAGGCGAACGCGCCATGCCGCGCGGTTGTACCAGGCGAGGCCAGCGTCCGGATGGGCGGTGATCACCTGGGTGGCGAGCGCCTCGGCCGCGACGACATCACCCCCTGCCGCGCGGGCACGCGCCTCCCACAGCATGAGGACGGCGCTGTCCGGGTCGCCCTCCCGCGCCTTCACGAACGACGCGATCGCCATCTCGTGATCTCCCGCCTCAAATGCCTTCCGTCCGCTGCTGTAGTCGGCCAGAGCACCCCGGAGCGGAGCGAACTCGGCATCGCGGCAAGCCAGCGCCATCGCCATCGCCAGGATCACGACGCCACGCGGATCACACCCAACTGGCGCTCCACATCTCCGCCCCGGTGCGAATACCACTCGCCGCCGCAGCGGGTGCAGCCCCCCACAACCTCGACCGGAATCCCGAGTGCGGCGAGGACCAGTCGGTTGGCCTCCGCCAGATCGACCGCTCTTCCCCGCAGCCATCCATCGCCAGGAGAAATCGCGCGGACCCCTTCGATCACCTCGTCGCCGACTTCGTAGCAGCAAGATCGTATGCTGGGTCCAATCGCAGCGCGCAGGGGCTCGTCCGGCGCACCGAGCGCGGTACGCAATGCGGCCACGCCCACCCGCACGATGTCCGCCGCCGTGCCGCGCCAGCCCGCGTGAATGGCGATCACGCCGTGCCCAGCCGTGCTGGCCACCAGGATCGGCACACAATCGGCGACCCGCACGGCCACGGCCACCCCGGGGGCGGTGCATAAGACAGCGTCCGCCTCAATCAACTGGGTTGGATCGACGCCCTCCACCACCAGGACCTCGCGCCCGTGCACCTGCGACGCGGTCCGGATGAGACCCCGCGCGCAGAGCGCCGCGCCCACCTCGGCCAACCCCGCCACGTTTCCCCGCCGAAGGTCCCCCTCGGAGCGGCCGGTGAACCCGTGCGCGACGTGATGCAGGAGCCCCGAACGAAGCATCCGGACCGCTTATCGGGGTGTGCTACGTTGTGGGCGATGTCTGTCCTGCTCCTGCTCGCCGCCGCCTGCACAACCACCGGCGACGACGCCGCGCCGCTGGCCACCTATACCCTGACGCTGGCGCCCCTTGTCCCCCTCGACGACAACCCCCTGGACGGGGTCGATCGCATCGATCTGGTGCTCGATTCGGGCGTGGGCGAGCCGGTCCGCGTGACTTTGGAGGCCCCCGCCAGCGGGGACAGCGCGCTTGCTGAGGGACTTCCGGCGCTGGAGTCCGGGCTCATCCGAGTCGAAGGCTACGCCGAGGGTGAGCTCGTGGCGTGGGGACAGACCGGGTCAATGACGTTGATCGACGACGAGATCACCGCCACGGTTTTTGTGAGTCGCCCAAGCGGCCTCGCCCAATTGGGTAACCTGCCGGAGGAGGCCCACCAGGGCGGCGGCATCGCCTTGGGCGGGGGGCGCTTCGTCCTCATGGGCGGCGCGGGGAATCGGGCGGGTGGGGGTTCCGCCCTCGCGCGCGGACTGGACACCGTGCTGCTGCTCGACCTCGGTGCGCCGTCGGCCGAGCTGGCGTTCACCGAGATTGACACGTTGCCCTCGTACGTCGACACCAACGGCGACGACGAAACGGAGCGCCGCGGCTTCACCGTTACTCAACTCACGGCGGGCGACGCGGGCAAGTACCTGATCGCCGGCGGCGGCAACTCGGACGGCTACTCGGACGCCTCGCTCTTGACCGCTGACGCCCGCCTCTTCGACCCCGAGTCCCTGGCGTTCGAGGACAGTCTCCCCGACAAGGACACGCTGTACACCGCGCGTACGCGCCATGCTGCGATGGCCAATCAGCAGGGCGGGGTGCTGCTATGGGGGGGATTTGGGGGCGCAAGCTCGTCGTACTTCGTCACGCTCGGCGACGGCGAGCTGTACGACCCCGTCGATCGGAGCTTTGCCCCAGTGGCCGGCTTGCAGGAAGCCGGTGTGACCTCGTCGGGGAGCGTCGGGGTGGCCCTTGCGGACTTGGGAGACGACGGCATCCTCGTTGCGGGCGGGACGCGCCCGGTCCAGAGCGGCGCCGACCCAGAGTGGCGCGCGACGGACGTGAGCCTGCGGGTTTCGCTCCGCGGCGATGTCGAAGAAATCGAGGGGATGGAGCCGATGGCAGGGCACGCGATGGTGACGCTCGCCGACGGCGATGTGCTGAGCTTCGGCGGCGTCTCGGACAGTGCCAGTCGCAGCTACCTGGACACCGGGCCCGCAGTGAAGACGGTGTGGCGATTCCAGCCCGGTAGCCAGCAGTGGGATGAGGTCGGACAGATGAAGCTTGCCCGCGCCGGCCACCGCGCCGTCGTTCTGGACGGCACCCGCGTGCTGATCGTCGGTGGCGCGGCGCAGTGGGGGCCAACGGAGTACCCCGACGGCGCCCTGTCGTGCGTCGAGATCTATGACGCTGCCAACGAGACGTCCTCGATGGTGGGCAGCTGCTCAGAAGACGACGACGCCGGTGGGCTCCCCGCACGCCAACAGGAGCCGATCGTGCTTTACGACCCGGAATTGGGAGTTCTCGCGATCGGCGGGCGGGACGGTCCCAACGGGGCGGTGCCCCAGGTGGGGTTCTTCGCCACGGCGCACGAGTAGGCTACCCGCCGGCGACCAGCGCGACGATCCACCCCATTCCGTCCTCCAACGTCTTGACTTGCAGGTCCGGACGGGCGTTGGCAAGCTCCTCAGGCGAGCAGAACCCAGTCTCGACCGCGACGACCCGCGCCGCCCCAGCCCGCGCGCACCGCACGTCGGCCACCGTATCACCGATGACGATGACCTCGCCCACCGTCAGCTCACGCGCAATCGCCACCGCTCGGGCCGCGGGCACCAGGCCATCGCGCTCCCAGGCGTCCTCCGAGTACACACCCCATTCGAAGCGGCCGCCCAGCCCGGCCGCGGCGAGCTTCACCTCGGCGCCTGACCGCCAATTTCCGGTCAGGATCGCGATGTGGGCGCGTCCGTCGAGAGCATCGAGCAGGCGGGACACGCCTGGCAAGACTTCGGTTCGCTCAGCGGGCACCAGCAACCGGGTCAGCTCGAGCAGGTAGGCCGCGCGCAGCGCGCCGGTCGACGCGGGGCCCCACGACGCACCGAACCGGGCGGCAACGTCGCGACAGATCGCATCGTCGGTGGACCCCGCGACGTGGACGCCCTCGGTGGCATCGGGCCAGCCGTGCAGCGCCAGGAAGGCCTTGTCGAGCGCCTCGCGACCCGCACCTCGCGTGCGCAGTAGCGTTCCGTCGATGTCGAAGAGTACCAGGGGTAGCATGCACGCCAGCTACCTCGTGGGAACCGCGCCGGCCGCCGATTGTCAGGTATGCTGGAGGCATGGCGCGCCTGCGCATCTGGCACCCCGACTACCCGCCGAGCTGGAGCGAGCGTCTGCTCGATCTTTTTCACGGACTGGTGCCGGCACCCGCGCCCGAGGGGGTCGACATGACCCTCCTCGCCGCCCACCAGCGGCGACTCGTGCGAGATTTTTTGGACGGGTGCGCGCCAGTCAGGCTCCTCGGCCACGAGATGGTGAAGGCCGACAGCAGCTGGACGCTTCCTGACGACCCTGTCGCCCGGCGCTCCGCCGCCGAAGCCTTGGCGCTCCGACTCCGTTTTGGACAGGTACATCCTGGTGAACGACGTGTGCCGATGGCGGCGCGGTGGTTCGAGTTCCTGGATCGTCCCGGCGGTGGGTGCCGCTGCCTGATTCGCCTCGTCGATGGCCCCTCCCCGCATCTGAACAGCTTCCTGGCGGTGAACATGGGGGCCGATCCCCGCGGGCCATGGACGGAGGTCGCGGTCGGCGGCTGACGGGTTCAGCCCTCGCCAAGCCAAGCGGCGAGTACCGTCGCCGGAACCAGATCGTCGACGGGCTGGCCCGCCGCAAGACGCCGTCGGACCTCGGTGCTGGAGATGTCCGGAAAACAAGGCGCCGACGCGCTCGCAGCGACACCACGCCCCACGACGATGGGCGCGTACTCCGCCTCGATGCGCGCCCAATCGCGCCACTGGGCCTTCACCGCGAGATTGTCAGCGCCCACCACCAACCGAAACCGATGTTCGGGGAAACGCGACGCGAGGGCATCGAGGGTGGCGATCGTGAACGACGGCGTGGGCAACTCCGACTCGATGGTGCACACCGAAACCCAAGGCCCGACCCGTGCTGCAAGCGCCGCGCAGGCGGCCACCCGGCGTTGGAAGGGTCGGAGCTCCTTGGCGAAGGCGTGCTCGAACGTCGGTACCAGCCAGACTTCATCCGCACGACCAGCCCAGGACAACCACGCCGCCACCATCCCATGGGCGACATGGGGGGGGTTGAAGCTGCCTCCGAACACCGCGACGTGCATGGTGATAACGTAGCGCCCCTGTGATTCGGCTCTACCACATCGTCAAGAGCTACGGCGACCGCGACGCCCTGCGCGACATTTCGCTTCACATCCAGAAGGGCGAGATGGTCTACATCACCGGCCCCTCCGGCGCGGGAAAGTCGACGATGCTGAAGCTGGTTTACGGCGCCGAACTGCCATCGTCGGGGAAGTTGTTGATCGGCGGCGTGGATGTCAGCAAGCTGAAGCACGCGGAGCTCCCATCCCTCCGCCGCAACATGGGCGTCGTGTTTCAAGACTTCAAGCTACTTCCGAGCCGGAGCGTGGCCCAAAACGTGGCTATGGCGCTGGAGGTGATCGGTGCGCCAGCCGAATCCATCCGGCGGCGGGTTCCGGCCGTTCTGAACATCGTCGGGCTCAAAGGCCGCGAAGACGACCTGGCGGGGATCCTCAGCGGCGGAGAAAAACAGCGCGTCGCCATCGCGCGGGCCATCGTCAACGATCCCGCCATGCTCCTGGCCGACGAACCGACCGGAAACCTCGACGGCGCCATGGCCGTGGAGGTGATGGAGATTCTCCAGGCCATCAACCTGCGAGGCACGACCGTGCTCGTCGCCACCCACGACGTGGGGCTGATGGACCGGTTTCCCTATCGGAAGTTGCGCTTCGTGGACGGGCGGCTCGTCGCCTCCGCCGCTGCCAAGGGCGCCCGGACATGACCGGCGCCTTCCAACGAGCGCTGCGCGGGCTGCGAGAACATACCTACCTTGCGGCAGTCGCGACTGGCGTTATTGCGTCCGTGCTGGTTTTGCTCGGATTATACGCGCTGGTCGTGGTGAATATCCAGTCGGCGCTGAGTGGGTGGCAGCAAGACGTTCACGTTTCGGCCTATTTCGACTCCGACGTCGCCCCCGCCGACCAGCTGGCGGCCCACGCCGCAGTCGCGGCTCGGAGCGACGTCGCCTCGGTAGAACTGGTGACCGCCCCCATGGCAGCGGCCTGGATGAAAGAGCGCGTGCCCGAGGTGGAACCGCTCCTCCTCGAGCTCGGCGAAGGCGCCCTTCCCGCCTCCCTGGAGGTCAGCCTACGGCCCGGCAGCACGGGCCCGTTGGCGATGGACAGCTTCGCCGAAGCCCTGCGCGCCACGGGTCAATTCGCCGAAATCGACTACGGCCGAGAGTGGGTGGAGCGGGCGGCCGCGCTTCTGGCCACGCTTTCCTTGCTCGGGGGCGTTCTCGGCATCATTCTGGTTTTGGCGGCACTTTTCCTGGTAGGCAACACCATCCACCTGGTGGTGTACGCGCGTCGCGACGAGCTGGAGATACTCAGGCTCGTCGGCGCCACCGAATCCTACATCCTGACACCGTTTCTGATCGAGGGCTGCCTTGAGGGCCTCGTGGCCAGCGCCTTCGCGGTGGCCATCCTCCAGTTGGTCCACCACGGCGTCGTGCTGCGCTTGCACGAGACGTTGCCGATTGCGTTCGGCGGTCAGGACCTGGCGTTCTTGCCCAGCAGCATCCTCTTCGGCCTGGTCACCACCGGAATCACCATCGGCATCGTGGCCGGGTGGGTCGCCGTGCGCCGATTCCTGGCGAGGCTGGCGTGAGCCCGGGCGCCCTCCTCGCGGCCCTCTGCGCCGTCGGGCTGGCCCAAGAAGGGGACGCGCGTACGCTCTTGGGAGAGATCGAAGCCTACGACACACAAATCGGCCAACTCGACGGTCAGTTGGCCACGTTGCAGACCACGCTCGCCACCGCGGAGGCCGACCGTCAGGCCCGGCTCGCCGAGGCCGCAGCGGCCAGTGCTCGCGTTGGGCAGCGCGCGGACAGCGCGCGGAGCCTCGTCGGCAGCCTCTATCGCCTTCGCCGGTTCGGCTTGCTCCGACTCCTTTTCGCCGCCGACGACCCCGCGGACCTGCGACGCCGGGCGGTCTACCTGCGACTGGCGCTCGCAAGCGATGAAGCTCGGACCGCCGAATTCGCCGCGCTGGCCGAATCCAAGCGCAAGGCGGCCGCGAGCGCCGAGACCGCCAACGAAGCCACCCGCCAGCTCGGGACTCAGCTGGAGGCCCAGCGCGAGGGGCTGGACGCCGAGAGGCGCCGACGCACAGCCCGGCTCCGCGACATGCGCCAGACCCCGGTTCTGGCGGCGCGCGTCGCGACCGAAACCCAAGTGGCGCGCCGCGACTTCGACAGCTCGGCCCGCTCGCGCGAGGGCTCCATGCCGGAGAGCGCGGCGGCGCCCACCAACGCCGACTTCCGTACGCTCCGGGGACAGTTACCGCGACCAGTCAGCGGCCGACTCGTCCGCGGATACGGTGGCTACACCGACCCTGCGACCGGCGCCCGCGCCACCAACCAGGGCATGGACTGGGCGACGGACGCAGGCAGCAACTTCCGCGCCGTCGCCGCCGGCGTGGTCACCAGGGCCGGGTACGTACGCGGATACGGACAAATGGTGATGGTCCAACACGGCAGCTACGCGACGCTTTACGCCCACGCCAACGGGCTCCGGGTGGTCGTGGACCAGCCGGTGCAAGCAGGCGACGTCCTCGGCATCGTCGGGACGACCGGGCTGGCCGAAGACACGACACCACAGCTCCATTTCGAGCTCCGTTACAACGGCACGCCCCAGGACCCGACGGAGTGGCTGGCCCGATGAAGGCGCTCGGACACGTCGGCGCCTTCGCCGCCGGGGCCGTGGTCACCGTGCTCATCGGAGCCGCTGACCCCTACGCCGCACTGGACCACTACGCCGTCGTGGTGTCCGATATCGAAAGCTACGCCGCGACGGAGCTCCCCCTCTCCAGCGTCGTGACCGCCTCGCTGCTGGGAGTCGCCAGCGCCCTCGATCCTCACAGCGCCTATTTCCCGGCTGAGACCTGGACCAAGATTCGGCGTCAGGAAGCCGGGTTGAACCTCGGAATCGGGGCGACCCTCGTCAAAGACTCCTGCGGGCTGCGGGTGACCGCCTTGGAGGCATGGGGCCCTGCCGAGGTGGTCGGGGTGCTCCCCGGCGACTGCATCATGGGCACGGAACCATCACAGTTCGACGGCGTGGTGGGCACGGTCGTGCAGTTCACCCTGGTACGCGACGGGAAGGCGCGAGACCTGGCAATCCTTCGTGCCGTCGCCCGCGAGCCCGCAGTCACCACTGCGATGCTCAACGGGATCATCGTGGTTCGAGTAGCACACTTTCACGATCCGGTCGTCGAGCCGCTGGTCCGCGCCGTGCCCACTCGGCCGCCTCCTCGCGGAATGATCCTCGACCTACGTGACAACCCGGGGGGTCAGGTGGACGAGGCGGCCCGGCTGGTGGACCGCTTCGTGGGCGCCGGGACCATCGTGACCGTGCGACAGCGCGCGGTTGCGGACAAGGTGATCCTGGCGACAGCTTCACGATCGGACTGGGCGTTCCCGCTCGTGGTGCTGGTCGACCGGGAGACCGCAAGCGCCGCCGAGATCGCCGCCGGGGCGCTCCGCAAGCTCGACCGCGCCTCGCTCATCGGCGCGCGAACCTACGGGAAGGGGTCCGTGCAGCGTTTGTTTCAGTACGACGACGGGTCGGCGCTGAAGCTGACCGTGGGGCGCTACTTCCTGCCGGACGGGAGCGTCATCGAGCCGGGCGCGGGGGTGATGCCGGACGAACTCGTGGCCCGCCTGACGGAGGCCCTCGACGTCCGCTCCCCCCTGGCGGTCAGGGCGGTCCAGGACGCGCAACTGGCGGCCGCCCTGGCCCGGCTCAGTCCATGAACTCCCACCCGCTCTGGTAGCCCCCCTGCGCCGCGATGGTGTCGATGACCCGCTGGTAGTGGGGATTGGCCCCCAGGGTCGCCGAGTCTCCGACCAGGATCAGCCGGTCCCGAGCGCGCGTGACCGTCACATTGAGGCGACGAGGATCCGCCACAAAACCCAGTGTCTGCTCCGGGTTGCTTCGCACAAAGCTCACCAGGATGACGCGCTTTTCGCGGCCTTGGAACGCGTTGACGGAGCCCACCTCTACGCCCGGCAGCGCCGCGCGAATGCGGAGCACCTGCCCTCGATACGGTGTCACCACGCCGACGTCGCCCGCCAGCACGCCTTCGGCGACGAGCTCCGCGTACAGCCGTTGCAGCAGCTGCAGCTCGCCCGGATTGTGGAATGATTCAGCGGCATCCGGCTCTTCATCAAAGCCCATTCCGGCCGTGTCGATCCATCGGGCTGCGGGGGAAAGCGTTGAGGTCGCGACCGAGGGGTGCGAGACCAGCTGGCCGCCGTAGGTGGGGGCGCACAACCCCAGGAGCTCGTCGTTGAATCGATACTGCTGAACCAGCATCGGGAAGCAGAAGCCCTCGTCCACGAGGCGGCGTAGCAACGAGCGCTCCAAAAGCGGGTCGCGCGACTTCACGACCGGCCCAAGCTGCATGGGATCACCGGCGAGGATCATTCGCTTGACCTTTGCCGCGAGGACCCAGAGGGCCGGCTCCATGATCTGCGAGGCCTCGTCCACGACGGCGGTGCGCGGGGCGGCGAGATCACGCCCCCGCGTCGCGAGGGAGCCCAGCGTCATCGCCAGGACGTCGGCCGCACCGAGGATTTCGCGCTTGGCCACCGCCCATTCCGACCGGATGGCATCGCGCAGCTCGACGCCTTCCGGACCGCTCGCGCGCGAGGCCTGGCGCATCAAGGACCGAATCACCTCCGCGCGCGAACCGTGGAGGATCCGCCACTCGAGCGTCAGGGGCTGCACCTCAGAGCCGATACGGGCGCTCACGCCCAGTCTGACCACGTCCAAGCCAGCCGTGCGGGCCTTCAGGGCCAGCTGGTCGACGGCAGCATTGCTCTCCGCGAGCGCCCAGGGCCGTTCCCCAGTTTCCACCAGCGCTTCCAGGATCGCGATCAATGTCTGCGTCTTCCCGGTGCCGGGCGGGCCGTGAACCAGGCCAATCTCCGTCGCTCCCAGGGCCAGCTCCGCCGCTGCGCGCTGGGCGCTGTCGAGCTTACGGAAGGCGCCGTGCTCACGCGGGTCAGGACGGTAGGGCCGCTCGTACCCCAAAAGCAGGTCCGTCAATGGGGTGCGCCGCTCCGCGCCCGTTTGTATGGCTTGAACCTGACCGTCGAGCCAGGCGAAATCGAGCCGGCGGCTGACGCACCACGGGCCGCTCCCTTCGGGAACCTCCGCCAACCGAAGCTCGATCGTCGCGTCATCGACGCCCTCGATGCGCGCGACGAGGCCGTCATTTGGTCGACCCACCGGAGCGAGAGTGACGGGGTCGCCGGGGTGAAACGCATCGCCTACGTCGGTGCCCCGGAGCACCACGTTGACCCGGCCGCGGCTCCTCAACTCAAGGGCATCGACAACCAGCGGATAAGAACTGAATCCCACGGCCCGCCGTGTCGCGAGGGGAAGGGCCTGGAAGCTCTCATGTTCGACGAGCACGGCTCTGCGCTCGCGCTCGAGCGCAGCGCCAAGGGCCAGGAGGTGCGGGTCCGTCGCCATGCAAAAACAGTGCGGGCCGCCCGAAGGCGGCCCGACGTTGCCCGAGTGCGCCCCGGACTACTCCGCGGCCTTGCCCGAAGCGGCGGGTTGAGAGACGAACTTGAACTTGGCCCAGCCGGCTTCGTTGGACGAGGCCAAAATTCGCCGGATCAGCCGGAAGTCCGTCTTGATGTCCGCCTGGATGATGAGCAGCCCATCGTACGGCTTGGTCGGGTCGCGACCAAAGATCTTCTCGTTCTGTTCGCGCGTCTTGACCAGCCGAGCGACCATGCCCGGAATCGGAATATCAAGCTCCGAGCCCATCTCTTCCGTGGTGAAGGGAATCGCGTCCAGGAGTAGAATGCCCTCGGCTTCGCCGTCCTTGGGAGAGGAAACCTGCACCACGGTGCCGGTCACGCCTTCCATCGGTGCGCTGGCCAGGGTCTTGGGGACCTGGATCTTGCTGGAGAGCTCAACCTCGCCCGAGGCCTTGAACAGCTGGATCAGGAAGACGACGAGGATGGTGAACATGTCGACCATCGGGGTGAGGTTGAGCGACACGAAGCCGCTCTTCTTCCCACCCGACAGCGGACTTGAACGGAGGCGCCCGATCGGCGGGAACGCCGGCCGACGCCCAGGGGTAACGACGCTCATGGAACACCCGCGGGTGCGACAGGGATGGGTGCGTTTGCCGGGCTTGCTGCGGCAGGACCGCCTGCGAGCGCCGTCTTCGCGTAGCCGAGCCGTCGCGACATATCCAAGACCCCCATCATGCTCTCAAACGGCACACCGTCCGAAGTGTTGATGACGATCATGTCTTCGGTGGGGAAGGTCTCACGGTCTTTGACCATGATTTCTTCCAGCTTGGCCCAGTCCATTTCCTCGCCGACCTTGGGGAGCTTCTGCCCCTCTTCCACCTTGCGCGCGATCCAGAGGCTGTCGAGGTTCACAGCCACGGTCAGCGGAGGGGGGGGAGGCGGATCCGGAGGGATCTGGTTCGGATCGGGCGGGGAGATGCTCTGCTCCACATCGACCGCGTGGATTTCAGTCATGACAGCGGTCATCATCAGGAAGGCGATGAGGCACGACAAGAAGTCGATGAACGGGACGAGATTGAGCTCGACCCCCATCGCCTTGCCGCGGCCCTTGCCCCCCTCGACGCTGATGCTCATGACCTACCCGACCGCCTGTGCGCCTTCGGACTTGGCGGCACGGTTGGAGAGTACGAAGTTGAGTTCCGCAACCACGGACTCGTTGATCGCCTCGAGCGTGTGCTGGGTCTTGGCCTGGATCACCGCGTAGATGACGATGACGAAGGCCGCGCTGGCGAGCCCGTAGAGCGTGCAGTGCATCGCTTCGGAGATGCCCGCCGAGAGCAGCTCGGACTTCTTGGCCGGGTCGGCGCCCGAGAGCGAACCGAAGGTCTTGATGAGCCCCGAGATCGTCCCAATCAAGGCGCACAGGGTGGCCGTGTTGGAGAGCACCGCGAGGTAGCCGGTACGCGCTTCGAGGCGAGGCACTTCGGAGAGCGAGGCCTGATCGAGCGCCGCCTGGATTTCTTTGTCGGGGCGGTGGGCCTTCATCAGGCCCGCGCGCAGGATGCGGCTAATCGGCCCCGGCTTCTGGCTGGAGAGCCAGCGGATGGCCGCCTGGACATCGCCACGCATGATGTGCTGGTTCAGGCCGGTAAGCAGCGCGTGCTTGTTCTCGGAGCTGTCGAGCCACAACACCTTGACCCGCTCGATGATGATCCCGATCGAGGTGAACAGGCACAGCGAGATGAGGTTCATACCCCAGCCGCCTTCACGGTAGAACTGCATAAAGTCGGCCATCGAATCACTCCTCGGCCGCTCGGGCCGAATTGGGTTGGGAAGCGCCGACCCTTGTAGCAGGTGCGCGCAGGGCTGACCACACCGAGGAGCAAGGAGAGCGTAAAGCCTCTTTGACGCCCCGGTGCAGGAGGCCTCAGGCCATATGACCAGAAGTGTCACAACGGGTGCGAAAAAAAAACGTCAAGCGCCCCTACGTCACCGCCTCTTGACGAGTCGGGGCTGAAACTGGTATTGCCGCGCCTCCAGAACCCGGAGTCCAGATGTTCTTCTTTCTCGCGCTCGCCTGCGAAATGCCCCAACCCCCCAAGCCCCCCGCGAAGCCGGCGAAACCGGCGTGCGAGTTGGATCTCGCCAAGCTCGGCGGGACGGCCTGGCTTTACGACAAGCCGCAGCCCGCCGGGCCCAACGTGCCGGATCCCACGGCCCGTATGCGCTTTGTGGATGAGGCTGGGGTCACCAAGGCGAACTACACGGCCGGATCGATCAGCGACATGTTCTCCTACGACTGCGCGCCCAACGAAACGGGAAAGATCCTCACCTGCTTGGAGTCCGATGCGCACGTCGGTGCGTTCTGCCATGCTTCAGCGGCGGTTCACGACGGCGTTTGCGACCCTGCGGAAGTCGTCGCGGCTACGGGCGTCGCGCTCGACGTGGCCACGAAGTCGGCCGAGGAGGTCAACAAGGAGCTGAAGAAGTTGAAGGGGCCGGAAATCGCCCAACAACGCAAGGTCGACAACAGCCCGAACAACAAGCTGCGGAGCAAGTTCCTCGTCGCCATCGACACGGCTAAGTGCGTGATCACCGTCCAGGACAAGTACCAGACCATGGTGGACGGCAAGCTCAACGAATTCGAAAATCAGATCGGCACGGCGAAATTCGTTAAAGCGGACGCTGAGTATATCTGGTCGGCCTGCAAGGACGTGGACTCGGCGGGAGCGCCGGGACCCGATGGCGTCCACCTGCCGACCCAAGCGGCGGGCGCGATCAAGTTCTCGGCGTGGATGCAGAAGGCGCAGAAGGGCGCTCCGGGCTGCACGTACTCGGCCGACGTCTATAAGGACTGGGTCAAGGTGCAGGGCGAGCTGCAAACCGTCGACGACAAGAAATTCGGTCCCCGCTGGGACGCCACCGTGGCGCTGAGCGAACCCGGCCGGCACGTGGTGTACTTCGATCGGTACAAGACGTGCGACGGCAAGCGCGAGCCGATCGGCGTCGCGTGCGCGATGGTGCGCGTCACCGAGTAAAGAGGCGGAAGTTCAGACGGAGATGGCGCCTTCGCGGAAAGCGGAGGTGCCGATCTTCACGTTGACCAGCGCGGGCTTGCCGCTTTCGAGCGCGCGGTCGATGGCCGGGCGAATTTCCTCCGGGCGCTCGACGTATTCGCCGTGTCCGCCAAGGGCCTCCACCATTTTTTCGTAACGGGTGAAGGCGAGGCTCGTGGCGGGCAGCCGCTCGGGACCGAAGAGCTGGGCTTGGCCTCGACGGATCTGCGTCCACGCTCCGTCGTTGCCCATCACGCCCACGAAGGGAATCCCCTGCCGTGCCGCCGCTTCGTACTCCATGCCGTTGAGTCCGAAGCTGCCATCCCCATAGATGATGAACACCGGGTCAGCCGGCCGAGCCAACCGCGCCGCCATCGCGAACGACGGGCCCACGCCGAGGGTGCCGAGCGGTCCGGGGTCCATCCATCGCCCTGGCTCCCAAACATCGACCACCTTCGCTGCGGTGCCGACGATATCGCCGCCATCGCAGACGACCGAGGAGTTTCGAGGCATCGCCTTGCCCAATTCCGAGGAGAACCGGAGCGGGTTGATCGGAACCGCATCGCTGTGGAGCTCGGCTTGCATCTTGTCGAAGCGCGCGGCCTCCATGTCCCGAACCGCGGAGAGCCAGGCCGGACCCGACCGAGAACCCGCCTGGGCGAGCTGCCGCATGACGAGCCCCGTGTCCCCTACGATGCCGACGTCGGCCCCCCGATTGTGGCCGATCACGTCGGGATCGAGATCGATGTGAATGACCCGAGTGCCGGGGGAAACGTCGTTGCCGTAGTTGAGCCGGAAGTCCCACGGAGTCCCGAAAACCACGATCACGTCGGCCGAGGCGAGCGCCTTGTTGCGGCAGAGCCGGAAGAATCGTGGGTCGTCCGGCCGCACGGCGCCCCGCGCGCCGCCGTTGAGGAAAACGGGAACGTCGTACCCGGCCAGGAACTCGTGAATCGCGGCTTTGTAGGGTGACCACCACCACTGCGTTCCGACGAGCACCACGGGCCTTTCGGCTCGCGAGAGCAGGTCTGCCGCGGCCTGAACCGCGGTGGGGTCCCCACCCGCCACGGCCTCGGTCCGGTAGTTCGTGGGATAGTTCAGGTTGTCCGCCTCCTCCATCCCCATCAGGATGTCGAGCGGCATTTCGAGGAAGACCGGCCCCGGAACCCCGGTCGTGGCCTTCCGGAACGCCATCGCCATGAAGTCCGGCAGCCGCCGGGTTTCCGGGACGGTGACCGACCACTTGGTGATGGAGCGCAAGAGCGTGACGTGATCCATCTCTTGGAGCGAGCCCATCCCGCTGAAGAAGCGCGGGCCCTGCCCGCCGATGAGGATCATCGGGACCCCACCGCGCATCGCGTTCGCAGCGGCCGTCACCGCATCAGTGACCCCAGGGCCGGCGGTGACCAGGGCCACACCCGGCTTGCCGGTGGCCCGCGCCCACCCTTCGGCGGCGTGCCCGGCGGCCTGCTCATGGCGGAAGTCGACGACGCGGATGCCGAAGTCGAGGCAGCCGTCGTAGATGTGTTGGATGTGGCCGCCGCACAACGTGAAAACGTGTGAGACACCTTCCTTGTGCAGCGCTTCGGCCACCAAGCGACCACCGTGAACGTAGGACATTGGTACTCCCGCCGCGGCGGCTATCCAGAAACGGGAGCCCACGCGGCCGAACCGCGCACCCATGCCGCGCCAGTTTCATGGGCCTGATGAGCCGACCCCGTGACGGCAAGGACGAGCCACTGATCGCAGCGGGTGCATGCCGTCGACATCCGTATGGAATCGTACACGATCCAAGTTTCGACCGAGGCGGCGTTATGGGCGCTACCTGCCCATTCGGCAACTTCTTCGACGAAAATCAGCCTGGTGCGCAAACATATTCACAGGGTGCGTAAAACTTTTCGCATCCAGACCGTAGCGGGCCGACCGACCAGTCAGTATCTTCTTTCATGCCCATCACACGCCGCCAGCTCCTCGCCGCCACCACCGCCTGCACGGCGCTCGCGGGCACAGGGGGCGTCCTTGCCCACCTGCCGGCGCCAGCGCCCGGGCGCGTGGTGCTTTCGGACGAAGAGACCCAGGTCGTGGCAGCGCTCGCCGACGCGTTCTTCCCCCCTGGCAACCCTATAGGTGTGGCCGGTGGTGCGGTCAACGTCGCGGCAGAAGTTGACCGCATGCTCGGCGAGGACCTCGATCCCGTCGTCGCCCCGGTTTTTCGGCACCTGCTCCGTGGCTTGGAGTATGGTGCAGTCGCGACCCATGGCGGTCGCTTCTCCCGACTGGAGCGTCCGGTACGGGAAGAGATTCTCGCCGACTGGTCCGCTCCCGATTCGGTGCCGCGCCGCATGGCCTACGACGTCCTGAAGACCTGCGTGGGCTGGGCGTGGTTCAACGCTCCGGCGGTTCGTGCTGGGCTTGGCTGGCAGTCCGACTGCCACGTCGGCGCCGCGTAGTCGTCTCCTCGGCGCAGGACGCGCCCGGACCCCTCGATGCTCGATACCTTCCCGACCGGACGCCACGGCGCCTCGGACTATGCTCCACACGTCGAACTCGACGTTGACGTGGCGATCCTCGGCGCCGGCGCGGGCGGGTGCGCGGCAGCGGCGGCCCTGACGGAGCGCGGCCTGCGCGTGCCGGCGCTCGAGGAAGGGTCGCATTGGCCACCCCACCAGTTCAAGCCGAGCAGCATCTGGGCATTCCGAAATCTGTACCAGGGGCGGGGTACGCGAGCCGCCCACGGCAACGGGATTCTCGCCCTTCCGGGAGGCCGGGGCGTGGGTGGGAGTACCCTCGTCAACAGCGCCATCTGCTTCCGCACACCCCCGTCGGTGCTGGCCCGTTGGCGGGACGAGTCGGGTTGCAGTCGGTTCACCGACGCCTGGATGGACCAGTGTTTCGATCGCATCTGGACCACGCTACGTCGACCAGTGGGATCGCGGTTTCCTCCTGCAGGTGTACAACGCCCCGCCCGATAAGGCGTGGTTGCAGCTGGCCCTCCCGCCGGTAGAAGCGCTCGAGTGGATGGCGAACCTCCGCCGCTGTGCGATGGCCGGGGTGGTCGTGCACGACGAGGACTCGACCGGCCGGGTGACGGCAAGCAGGATCGAATATTCGCTCGGTGACCACGATCGCAGCGTGCTCTTCGACGCCCTCGGCACTGCGGCGCGCGTGTACTTCGCCGCCGGCGCCTCCGCCGTGGTCACCGGGATCCACGGGCCGGGCACGATCGCCGCTGGGCAATATCTCGACCACGCGCTCAAGGACGAGACCTCGCCGTGGCAGATGGGGTTGTACGCCGCCCACCCCATGGGCACCTGCCGCATGGACCGCTCCTCCACGGACAGCGTCGTCGATGCCGATGGTCGAGTGTGGGGCTGGGACAACCGCCACGCGGCCGACACCCGCGTCTTCCCCACCTCGCTGGGCGTCAACCCTCAGGTGACAACGTACGCCGTGGGGCTGACCGTGGGGGCCGCGGTGGCCGACCGCGCCGGATAGGCCTCGGGCATGAACCCGATCGTTGGACGTGCAGCGGAGACCGAGGCCCTTCACGCCTGCATCGCGGCGGGCCGCCACGTGCTTCTGGACGGCCCGGTGGGCGTCGGCAAGACCGCGCTGGCCCGCGCCGTCTGCGCGACCCTCGGACGAGCCATTCACCGCGTCGATGGCGATGGGCGCTACTCCGAAGCGAAGCTGGTGGGCCACTTTGACCCCCCAGCAGTGCTCGCCGCAGGCTACCGCCCGGAGCACTTCGTCGCCGGTCCGCTGGTCGAAGCGATGCAGGCGGGCGGGGTGCTGTTCATCAACGAGCTCAACCGGATGCCGGAGGGCGTCCAGAATGTGCTCCTGCCCACGCTCGACGAGGGTCGACTGACGGTGCCTCACCTCGGCGTCATCCAGGCCCGGTCCGGGTTTACGCTCGTCGCGACGCAAAACCCGACCGAGTTCGTGGCGACCGGCGCGCTGTCCGAGGCACTTCTCGACCGATTCGAGCTGGTCCGCTTGGAGTACCAGGGCGCCGAAGAGGAGGCGGCGATCGTCATGCAAGATGCGCGGTGCTCGCCCACGGCGGCGCTCGTGGCGGCGGCAGTGGCGCTGGTCCGGGCAACGCGACACGACCCGCGCATTCGCCGCGGCGCCTCCGTCCGGGCGGCCGTCGCCATCGCCGACATCGCCACCCAGCTAGGTGGTGACCTCGTGCGCGCCGCGCAGATCGCCCTGCCCACCCGAATCGAGCTCGTCGATCCCGGCGCCACCCCCCTGGCCGGGCTGCTGGACGACCTCGCAAAAAAAGTGCAGGTCGCGGCTCGGGAGTAACGCTTCTCCGGCCCGCGACCGAAACCGACATCCCCTCAGCGTCCCCCCCGGGGAGCCCCGGTCCCGCAGCTCATGGCACGCCCAGTGCCACGCCCTCGGGCTGGCAGGCAGCGACGAGCTGGCGTGGGACGCAGGGCCAAATCCCGGCCGGTCCCACCCGACAAAAAGCCAGCGAACACGCGATCCAGTCGGTCATCGCCCGGGCGCACGAGCTGCTCCGACATGCCGCCCGACCCATGCGCGCCGAGGCCGCCGCGTGGCCCGGCGAAGGGGACCTGGACCTGGAGGCGACCCTCGAACGCGCGCGCCCCTGGGGCCCCGACGATATCCGCCTGCAACGACGGGTCCCCCGCGAGGCCGATGTCGTCGTGGTCCTGGACATGTCACTTTCGATGACCGGCGAGAAGATCGCGCTGGTGGCCGTCGCGACAGCAATTCTACGCATCAAGCTGCAACGGCTCGGTGTCGTCGCGTTCGACACGGTACCGCACGTCCTGGTGCGAGCCGGAGAGTCCCCATCGGTGCGCGAGCTGGTGCGGCGGGTCTTGGACGTGCCGGCGCAGGGGTACACCAACATCGAGGGCGGGCTGCTCGCAGGGCACGCCGAGCTCCGGGGTGGCCGACAGCGTGAACGGGTGGGGCTCTTGTTCACCGACGGCGTGGCGAACGTGGGGTGGGACCCGGTCCGGGCCGCGTTCCGATACCCTCGGCTCCACGTCATTCATGTCGGCGAGCACCACCCCCAAGGGGCGCGGTCTTGCCTCGCCATGGCGCGGGCCGGACGTGGCCGCCTGTACCGGGCCCGCGCCTACCAGGACCTGCCCAGCGTCGTCCGTCGCGCCGTCAGCGAACTCTTCCGCAGTTGAGCCTACACGTTGGCCAGCACGCCAGGATCGAAAGCACGGGGCTCGAGCCCGGAGGCGGCGGCCAGCGGTCGTGGATCCACCACATCATCGGTGTCGAAGGTCGAGAGTACGTCGCGACTCAGCCCGCCGAGTGGACCGGCAACCCGTAGGATCGGGCGAGGAATAGCCAGCACGCGACGCCCCCCGAGGGCGCTGATGATGGCGCGCAGGGTCATGGCCTCCGGCCCACCTGCGTCGAATTCCTGCCCCCAGACACCTGTCCGGAGCAGACGAAGGATCGCGCCGTTGAAATCGTCGACGTGCACCGGCTGACGTCGGTAATTCCCATCGCCCATCACCGGGACCGCCGGCAGCGAGCGACACATCCGGGCCAGGGTGTGAAAGCTCTCTTTGTGCGCCGGCTGATGCTCCGGGTGGCGGGGTCCGTAGGGCGCGCAGGGACGCAGGATGAGGTAGGGAAGTCCGCTCTCGCGGACACGGTGCTCATCCTCGATCCGAGACGCGGAGTAGGCGTTCTGTCGCCGCCAGTGCACCACCGTGCTGGAGGCATAAACCACGGGAAGTCCCCAACTCAGCACCGCATCCAACATCCGACGGTTCTGCTCGCGTGCGTCGGACGCCATGACCTTGGTCGCGAGATGGATCACAACCTCCGTCCCTGCGGAGGGTCGCGTTTCTGCGACGTCGCCACGGACCGAAACCACGCCGCGAAGCGCCAAAGGGGTGCGGCGGTGCAGCCCGTGCACGACAAAGCCTTGTCGGGACGCGAGGCTGCTGAAGTGGGCGCCGACGAACGAACTGGCCCCCGTCACGAACAGACGCATGAGCATGTCTATCCCCGGCTGTTCAAATCGGATGCGGCCTGGTAGCGTCATCGCCACCGGAGCACTTCATGATCGTCGCTCTCGTAGCGCTCCTCCATCGCGCGTACGCAGACGAGGGCATGTGGCTCCCCGAACAGGTCCCCGGGCTCGCCGATCGCCTCAGGGTCATGGGGCTGGGCGTGGACCCTGGGCAGTTGGCTGACCCGATGGGGGAACCGTTGGGCTCGCTCGTCTCGCTCGTCTCGCTCGGCAACTGCACCGCCAGCTTCCTTTCGCCGGACGGGCTGATGGTGACCGCGGCCCACTGCGTGACGGACTACCTGGAGTATGCCTCGGACGAGCAGCACGACTACACGTTGGAGGGCTTCGTCGCGACCGATCGGCGTCGAGAGCTCCCGGCCGGCCCCGCCGCCCACGTCTGGATCACCGAGCGCATTGACGACGTCACCGTCGAGATGCAGGCGAAGCTGGGCGCAAAGGTCGCGGACTCGGACCGCACCGATGCGATCGAGCGCACCGCCAGCGGAATCGTCGCGACCTGCGAGCGAAAAGGAGGACGGCGCTGTTCGGTCGTTCCGCTGTACGAAGGCCGGCAGTGGCGCCTCGTGGTCCGCAAGGAACTACACGATGTCCGGGTGGTGTATGCGCCGGCCCAATCGGTCTCGATGTTCGGCGGCGACAACGACAACTGGGCCTGGCCGCGGCACTGCGGCGACTTCGCTCTGATTCGTGCTTGGGCCGCGCCGGACGGCAGCTCGGCTGCCGTACTCGGACGCGAACATCCCGTACTCCCCCGAGCACTTTCTCCGGGTTGAACCTGGTGGGGTCCGCCCGGGAGAGTTCGTGATGATGGCGGGCTACCCAGCGAGCACCTTCCGATGGCGCACCGCGGTCGAAGCCCGGCACGCGGAGGAGGTTCGGTACCCGACGGGGGTGGACCTGCTCCAAGACCTGCTCCGAACGGCCACCGCCAGTAGTCGCGCGAGCCGAGAGAGCGCGCTGAAGCTCGAGTCCACCCAGTTTCGCTACCGAAACACCCTCAAGAGCTTCGAGGGCATGATCGACAACTTCAGTCGATCGCACATCACCAGCCGGAAATAAGCCTTTGACGCCGGATTAGACACTTTGGTCGCCGCCGACTCACGACGGGGCGGGTATGCGGGCGCGATCGTGGAGCTCCGAGAGCTGGTGCGCCAGGAACTCTCCACGTGGCGTCGCGACCGACTGGTGAGCGGCCTGACCAACACGCCGCGGCTCCTCGGTGTGGCGCTGACCGGGTATCACCTCGCCTTCGAGCGGCAGTTCCCCGATGTCGATCGCGATCCGGGCTTCCAGAGCCGCGATGTCACCGACATCCGGGACCGGTTCCAGGCCTTGTCGCGCGCGCTCGACCTCCCCTCCGATCGTGCGCTCTTCCGCGCTCTTCTGGTCGCGACACAGGACCTCCCGCAGAATCAACGGATCCCCCCGATTGACGCGTGGATCGTTGCCGCGGGCGGTATCGACGCCGGGCTGGAGGCGCTCTACGCCTCACGCGCGCTGGTGGACCTCAAGGGTCGGGAGCGGCTGCTCATCGCCGACCGGGTCGATTTTGAGCGTTCGGGCGACCCGTGGGTTCGACTCGCCGTGGCCCTGGAAACCTGGCACCGGGGAGTCCGCAGCGAAAAGCGGGCCCGGGATGGCGCACTGGCGCGGGTGCGGCCAATCTACATGGACGCGCTCATCCAGTTTCGGCCGGGCACCATTTACCCGGAGGCGAACGGCACGCTGCGCCTCTCGTTCGGCAGGGTCGAGGGCTACACCCCCGAAGATGGCGCGGTGTACCTGCCGCAGACCACGCTGGGGGGCATGGCGGCGAAGGTGCGGGGCGCCCCCTTTCACGCCCCCGCCCGGGTGCTCGAAGAGGTCCCCAACGCGCCCCGCTCTCGGTGGTCCGACCCCACCCTCGGGGACGTCCCCGTGGATTTCCTCACCACGCTGGACAACACGGGCGGCAGCTCGGGTTCTCCGGCGATGAATGCCCATGGCGCGCTCGTGGGCATCACCTTTGACCGCAATTGGGAAGCCGTCGCAGCCGACTGGATGTACGACCCGGCGCTGACAAGGTCGATCCACGTGGACGTCCGCTACCTGCTGTGGTCCCTGGACCAAGTTGAGCACGCCGGGGTCCTGCTCGCGGAGATGGGCGTCGATCGCGGCCGGTGATCCTAGGTGCGGATGGCCACACACACGGCGCGCCCTACGCCGAATCGATGGGTGTCGGGGAGAAATCCGGCCTCCCGCACCAGGGATTCGAAGGCGCGCACCGTCGGGGCGTTTTGGATGCTCCCCCCGTACTGTTCGGGTGCGTCCACAACGGCGACGGGCATCGACCACATCACGCCCCCCACGACCAGCAGCGCACGGGGTGACAGGGCCGCGCCGAGCGATTTCACCAGACGATGCTGCCCATCCGTCGACAGCGATCCGAAACTGTCGTGCATCACGACGACCGACGTCCCGGGCGGCGGCGCGTCCAGCCAGTCGACACCCAACTCGACGACAACGTTGGCTGGCAACGCCGGCGGAGCGACAGTCGAGCGCACCACCACCTGCGCCACCCGCACCGCAAGGCTGCTCGCGACCTCCCAGTCGTCGCCGAGCACGAGCACCAGGTCCTGCGGATGAGGCGCCGCCGCCGCGATCACGACGCGCCGGGTGATCGCGGACCAATCCATGCCCTGCCCTAAGCCGCCACCGACCCCTGCGGTCAAGTCACCGTCGGGACTGGACGGGCAAGACACCGCCGGGAGACCGTAATTTCATCGCGACGGCATACTCGTTCGCGCCTGGAGAGCTGACCGCCCAGTGGGGGTGGCGCCGCCGCCGTGGGCCACGGGAAGAGCTCGTCGATGAGCGCGGCCAGCTCCGGCCGATCGGTGGCGAACCACAAGCACCCGCCCGGACGCAAAACCCGGTGGACCGAGCCGGCGAAGGCGGGAGTCAACAGGGCACGCTTCGGCGACGTCGGAGGCGTCGGGAACAGAATGTAGAGCCAGTCGATGGAGGCATCGGGCAAAAGCGCGGTGACCAGCGTGCGCCCGTCCATGCGCAAAAGCAGACAGTTGTCGGGCGCGTTGGCGGCGGCCGCCTCGACGCGTGCCTGACGGAGTTCCACGCCGAGTTGGTTGAACGTAGGGAAACTTCGTGCCCGATCGAGCACACACATCCCATGATCGAAGCCGATTTCCAGTCCGAGCGGGCCGGGGCGCCCCACGAACGCCAAAAGCGAGCGCTTGACCTCGGCATGCTTGGGTCGATCGAAGAGCCGCGTGCCGTACATCGCCGAGGGTTCAGCCACGGCATCGCCTAATCCGCCCCCGCAACTTCAGTCACCCGACCCGCTTCCGCTCAGCTATCGTGGCAAAGGAGGAGACATGTTCATCGCGATCCTACTCATGGGGTGCCCCGAGGACCGGGGCGACACCGGCGACACCAGCGACACCGGCGACACCAGCGACACCGGCGACACCGGCGACACCGGCGACACCGGCGCGGACCCCTGCGAGGGCGCTCCCACCGCCGACATCGTCGTCTCAGGCATCAGCTACTCGGCCGGGGATCCGACGACCCTACGCACGCTGACCACCACCCGCATCGACCCCACAACCTTCGACATCATCGATCTCCACGTGGCCGACGGCTGCTGCCCGATTCCCCTGGTCACCGCCGAGTTGACCTGTGCGACCGGCATCATCGAGGCGACCTACGACCTCACCAACGACATGTGCGACTGCTACACGGGCCTGACGCTGACCTACCGGCTGGAGGGCGTGCCGGCGTTGGCCACGACCCTGCGGGCACGTGCGCTGGACGGCGCGTTCTAGGCCCGCCGATGGCTCGACGGCTCCCCGGCCGTTACCCCGCCCTCGTGTTGCCCCCGCCGGACACGTCGATCCTGTTTTCGCCCCTTCAGGTTGGGCCGTTGACCGTCCCCAACCGCGTATGGCTGCCAGCGATGGTCACCTGGCTCAGCAACGACGCCGGCGAAGTGACCCCGGACATCACCCAACGCTACGTCCGGTATGCGAGGGGTGGGGCCGGCATGGTCGTGCTCGAAGCGATGGGAATTCGCGACGTTCCGAGCGGTCCGCTCATGCGAATCGGTCACGACGGGACCATCCCCGCACTCCGTCAGCTCGCCGCAGACGTGCACGCGCAGGGTGAGGTGCGGGTGATCCCCCAAGTGATCGACTTCCTCAAGATCGCGCGGCGGGATCCTGTTCGCGCCCTGGCCCGGCTCGAAGGCCGCTACCCCGGCTGCACGGGGTGGTCCGAGGCGGAGTTGCGGGAGCGTCTGGAGCCCCGCGAGTGGCGCGACTACGCCTGGGGGTACCGTCAGCAGATCGAGGACCTGTCCCTGGCCGAGGTGCGCGCGATCCCAGGGCTCTTCGCTGCCGCCGCCCGTCGTGCGCGCCTCTGCGGCTTCGACGGCGTCGAGCTGCACTTCGCCCACGCCTACACCATGGCGAGCTTCCTGAGCGCGACCAATGCCCGACCTGCGCCCTATGGCGGCTCGCGGGACGGGCGGCTCGCACTGGCGTTGGAGGTGGTCGCCGAGGTCCGGCGCGAAGTCGGGAGCGACTTCTGTGTCGGCTGCCGCCTGCTCGGCAGCGACGACGTCGACGGGGGCAGCACCGTGGACGACGCCGCGTTCTTCTCGGTGTCCCTCGCCGCGGCGGGTCTCGACTTCATCTCGGTGAGTCGGGGCGGACGGTTCGAGGATTGCAAGCGTCCAGCGCTCGGACAGGCGGCCTACCCCTACACCGGCCACTCGGGGCTGCTCTGCATGCCGACGCGGGAGTTCCCCGACGCTGCCAACCTCGACCTCCCCGCCAGCATCCGGGCGGCGCTGCGAGAAAGCGGCCAGTCCACGCCGGTGGTCGGCGCAGGGAAGATCAACCGGTACGAGGTGGCTGAAGCCGCCTTGCAGGGCGGGAAACTCGACCTGGTCGGTATGGCCCGCGGGCTGCTCGCCGATCCCGACTGGCCGAAAAAAGTGCTCGCTGGCCAAGAGAGTGCGGTTCGCTCCTGCCTCTACACCAACGTCTGCGAGGCGCTGGATCGCAAGCACCTGCCCGTGCGCTGCCAGCTATGGATGAAGCGGCCCGATGGTGGGATGCACCCCCCGGGTTGATGCGGTAGGAGGCGGCCCATGCGAGTCTTGGTCACCGGCGGCGCCGGGTACATCGGGAGCGCGGTGACGCGGGGTCTAGCCGCCGCCGGGCACGAGGTCGTCGTGCTGGACAACCTGATCACCGGGCATCGCGCCGCGGTTCCAGTGGGCGTGCCCTTCGCGCTGGTTGACACACGCAACACATCTGAAATGTGTCGAACGATGCAGACGTACCGTATCGAAGCGGTCGTTCACCTCGCGGCGATCTCGCAGGTGGGAACGAGCGTGCGCGAGCCCCGGCTTTACTTCGACAACAATGTGCGGGGCGCGCTCAGCCTCTTGGATGCGATGCTCGACGCGGGGGTGGGGAAGATCGTCTTCTCCTCGACCGCGGCGGTTTACGGCGACCCCGACCAGTGCCCAATCGTCGAGTCGGCAGCGACGCGACCCAAGTCCCCCTACGGCGACACCAAGCTGTTCATCGAGGCGGTGCTCGCCCGGTACGGCGAAGCATACGGGCTGGCCCACACCAGCCTCCGGTACTTCAACGCCGCGGGAGCGCTCGCGGATGCCGGCGAGGACCACCGACCCGAAACCCACCTCATCCCCCTGGTGCTCCAGGCCGTGCTGGGAACCGCGCCGCCCATCACGGTATTCGGGGAGGACTACCCAACGCACGACGGCACGTGCGTGCGTGACTATGTGCACGTCGCCGACCTCGCCCGGGCCCACGTCCTTGCTCTGGACGCGTTGAGCACCGGAGGGAGGGTCTACAACCTTGGATGCGGAGGGGGATTCACGGTGCGGGAGGTGCTCGCTTCCGCGGGTCGCGTGACCGGGCGAACGGTCCCGGTGGTGTTCGGTGCACGCCGCGATGGCGACGCGGCCGAGTTGATCGCGAGCAGCACGCTCATCGGGCAAGACCTCGGTTGGAAACCGGCGCACCCGGCGCTCGACGACATCGTCGCCTCGGCTTGGGAATGGGCACAGACGCACCCGAACGGGTACCCGGACTGACTCGACTGGGCCCGTTCAACGGGCTATCCGCGCGCCCGGAGTGACCGATGGGACGCATCTTCGAGACCCGCAAAGCCACGATGATGAAGCGCTGGGACCGGATGTCCAAGGCCTTCACCCGCGTCGCCAAAGAAATCGCGATGGCGGTGAAGGCCGGCGGCCCCAACCCCGAGAGCAACCCGTCGCTGCGCCGCGCGATGCAGAACGGGCGCGCCGCGAACATGCCCAAAGACAAGGTCGAGAGCGCTATCAAAAAGGCGTCCGGTCAGGGGGCCGCCGCGTATGAGGAGGTGGTGTACGAAGGGTACGCTCCCCATGGCGTCGCCGTGCTCGTCGTCACGGCGACCGACAACCCCACTCGTACCGTCAGCAACGTGCGTGTGGCGTTCAACCGGAAGGGCGGCAACATGGGCACCGCAGGCTCCGTCGCGTTTCAATTCAAGAAGATGGGGGTGTTTCGCCTCAAGCCGGAGGGAATCGACGCCGAATCCCTAGAACTGGACCTCATGGATTACGGACTCGAAGACTTCGGCGAAGGCAGCGGCGACGAGGGCGAGGTGCTCCTGGTGGTGCGCTGCTCGTTCGAGAGCTTCGGCATCATGGCCAAGGCCCTCGAAGATCGGTCGATCACCCCCCTGTCGACCGGCGCCGAGTACGTCCCGACCAGCCCCATGGAGCTGGGTGAAGCCGAGGCCGACGAAGTGCTCACGCTCGTCGATGCCTTGGAACAGGACGACGACGTGCAAAGCGTCTTCCACAACCTTTGTTAGTTATCCATGCCGTCGCCACGTCGGCGGTAGGGGAACGGGCGCAGCCCTTTTTCCCCGGCACACAATGTTAGGTCTCGTCCTCGCCGGTGGCGGGGCACGAGGCGCGTATGAGGCCGGCGTGCTCCGCTATGTCGTAGAACGTTTCGCCCCTCATTTCGAAGTCATCAGCGGCACGAGCGTCGGCGCAATCAATGGGGCTTGGATCGGCAGCGGCGGAAACGTCGCCGCACTGTGGGATTTCTGGGCCACGCTCCGGTTCGAGGATGTGGCCCGATTCTCCCCGCGTGACCTCTTGCAGTCGCCAGCGCGCTGGCTGCGGCGGACCACCGAGTTCGGCGAGGGGGTGGGCCTCTTGGATCCGACCCCACTCTACAACCTACTCAAGGCGCGCGTAGATTGGGCGGGACTGCACCGACGCATCGACTCAAGAGAGCTGCGCGCGATGATGGTGACGCTGACCGACGTCGGCAGCGGGCGGGCCCACATCTTCACCGATGGCGACGTGAAGTTGCGCCGGGCCGCGACCTCGCGTGCCATCCCCGCGCGGGTGGGACCCGAACACTGTCTGGCCAGCGCGGCAATCCCGTTTGTCTTTCCCGCAATCCCCATCGACGGGCGCTCGTACGTCGACGGTGCATTGCGTCAAAACACCCCTCTGGCGCCCGCGGTCGAGGCCGGCGTCGACCATGTTTTGGTGATCGGAGTCAAGCGCCTCCGAAGCGAAGAGGCGACGCTTCTCGTCCAGCCCACCCCTGGTTTCCTTGCAGGAAAGGCGCTCAACGCCTTGATGCTGGACCCTATCGAAGAAAGCATTCGGCGCATCGACGCGCTCAACAATCTGCTGAACTGGGCCGAGGGTGAACACCCCGGTTTCATCGAACGGTGTCGCGTCGGACACAAACCCTACCACGTCGTGCACCACGCATTTTTGCGCCCCTCAGAAGACCTCGGCCGCGTCGCTGCGGAGACCTTCCGCAAGGGCAGCCATACGCTCCCGTGGGCCGTCCGGACGCTCCTCGGGGCGGTTGCCGCGGACGAACACGTCCAGGAGGCCGATCTGTTGTCGTACCTGTTCTTCGATCGGGTCTTCTGCGAACCACTTTTGGAGCTGGGGTACCAGGATGCACGAGCGGCAGAGGCGGACATCGCCCGAGTCCTGACCGCACGAGGTCCCGGCGGCTGATACGCGAGCGCTGCGCTCACGGTCCTTTGGCTGTCGATCGCGTTCGCCGGCCCGCGTGTCGCGGTCATCGACGGAGCTCGACGAGTTCGCCAGCCGGGCCTACAGCCAATGACGCCTGTCGCCGAAACCGTGGTGTGGGTGGCCGAGGAGAGCATCGGACACGCCGAGGGCGGCGGCGCTGTGTGTGCGCCGAAACCGATTGAAGGAGCCGTCTTGCCCAAGGGCCTGCGCGGAATCTCCCAGCCAGCCCGAGCGGAGTGCGCGGGGACATGGAGCTTTGTGCGCTTCGACGTGCCCGGACACCCGAACGCCCGAGGGCAGGGCTATTATGTGGCGGAGGCGGCGCTGTCGGCGACACCACCCAAGGCGGCTTGGGACCCACTCAAGGCGGTCGCCAGCGCATGGTTGAAACAGGCGGGCGAGCGTCCCACGCTCACGATTCCACTGGACGAGCCTGCCAGGACCGCGCCGGCACTCCTTTCGCACGGCGAACTCGTGGAGCGCCTCGGCAACCAGGTGATTCGGACCTCCACAGGGCGCAAGCTGTGGATCGATCCCTTCTGCGTCGTCGACGCCGGCCAGTTGACCCTCGCGGCGTCGTCGGGCTCTACGGAATTGGTGACCAACCAGCGCCGCGTTCGCCTTTGTGCTCGATGCGGACTCGCTGAAAGACGCCGTTTTCGACGCCGCGTGGTTCGAGCCTGTAGGCCACACCTTGGAGCGGCCGAGCCCGCTGGCCGCTCCGTGACCGCAAGTTCGCCGGGGCCGTGACACCGACAAGCAGGCCGACGCAGGCACCGAGGTCATTGACCCCCGTCAGCCCTTGACTCCGCCCGCGGTAAGCCCCTCTACGAGTTGTTTCTGTAGCAAGAAGAAAAGCGCGACCACCGGAACGCTGGCAATGAGCGCCCCGGCCGCGAAACGACCCCACTCAGCGCCGAACTCGCCCACATAGCCGTTGAGCACCACTGGCAGGGTGTACGCGCGTTCGTCGCCCATGAGCGTGGCCGCCAGGATGAACTCGTTCCACGCCGTCATGAACGAAAAGAGCGCGGTGACTGCAAGCGCCGGCCGGGCCAGCGGCAGGATGATGCGCCAGAACGTCGTAAAGCGCGACGCTCCGTCCATCATCGCGGCCTCCTCCAGCTCGCGGGGAATGGTATCGAAGTAGCCCTTGAGGTTCCACGTTGCGAAGGGCACCGCGGTCGTGCTGTAGACCAGCACGAGTCCGGTCATCGAATCAAGCAGGTGCAGCCCATCCAGAAGGATGTACAACGGAATCGCCATCACGACGCCAGGGAACATCTGGGTGAGCAAGAACGTCGCCATGAGCCGGTCACGCCCCGGGAAGCTCCAGCGCGACAGGGCGTAGCCGGCGGTGCAGGCGAGCCCGACCCCCATCACCGCCGTCGCGCTGCTGACGGCGATGCTGTTGAAGAGCTGCCGACCGAAAAGCCAGCCCCCATCAGCGGAGGTGGTGGAGACCACGTCCACGAAGTTCGCCCCCGTCACGCCACCCGAAAGCCCTAAGGAGAAGCCCTGCGTCGTCGCGAGCGCGATACGGACGACCCACAAAACGGGGAGCAAGGTGACCACCGTCACCACGGTGAGGGCTGCGTGGGTGAGAACGACGCGGGTCGTGGAGGGAGCGCGCACAGAGTGCGGGTATCAAGAAACGGGGTCGACCACCCCGGCGAAGATGCCACCGCTGACCCAGGCGCTGAACCATTGCATCACCCGCTCGGCACCCGCCTGGCCCTCGATGGGCGCCAACGCGGCCGCGAGCGGTACACCCGCCAAGAGCCGGGCCAGGAGCCCATGCGTCATCGGGCTGAGGTCCATGCGCCATACGGTGAAGCCGTGGCGATACACCACCACCGCGCTGGCCTTCGGGGCCGGAATGGGCGGCTGCGCCCCCTGCCGCCACGCCTGGAAATAGGGATTCACCGGCCAGCCGCAATCAAGAAGGCGAGTGGCCGCACCGGGCACGAAGCGCAGACCGGCCCAGCGCTCCATCGGGATCGCCGCCAACTGCCCGGGATCCAGGCGCGGGGGCACAGCCGCATGCACGACCTCGACCAGCGCCCACTCCAGCCGCGCCAGGTCGTGGAGGAACGGCCGATGGGCGACACGCTGACCTGGGCGTGCGAGCCAATCGACCATCACGCGCCCGTAGGCGTTCAAGTTGCGCGTCGATGACGGTGATGCCTCGATGATACGTCGTGCGACGGTATCAAATGTGTCAGCCCCGAGCGCGTTGCGAACCGCGGGAAAGTCGTCGGCTAAGGCCTCGGTGAGTCGAGCTTGATACGCGTAGTGATACACGCTCAGACGTTGCAAGGCGTCTAGCTTGGGGCCGGGTGTGAGTAACGCATCGACCGAGACCCCTTCACGGGTGGCCGCCCGCCGCGCGCCCGCGCCGGCCGAGCTCGGGTGGGTGATCGCGTCCAGGAACCAGGCTTGGGTCTCGGCGAGGCCCAGCGACGCGGCCGGAGTGCGCCGCCTGCTCCGAGACGGGGGCGATGACGGCGGCGTGGGCGTGGCGCTGGCCCGCTCCACCTCGTGGACCTCGACGCCCCCCCCCTCCACGGCATGCGGGCCGATGATCACGCTCATGCGCCCGCCACCCACCTGTGGGCTCGATCGGCCTCGGTCAAAACCTCCGCAAGCGGCGGAATGTCCGCGTCCCACTCCAAGAGAATGCTGGCGTGGGCGCCACGGCGCCAGGCGTGCCGCAAAAGCGCCCACACCGGATCGATGACCGGGCCGATGTGGGTGTCGATACAGTGGGTGCCGAGGTCGGTGTGGCCGGCCACGTGGAACTGGACCACGCGGTCCACCGGCAGCGCATCCACGTAGGCCAAAGGATCAAAACCATGATTACGGCTTGATACATAGATATTGTTCACGTCGAGCAGCAGCCCGCATCCGGTGCGATGGCACAACTCGGCCAAAAACTCGCCCTCCGGAATGGTGTTCGCGCGAAACTCCACGTAGGTCGACGGATTCTCGAGGACGAGCGCGGCACCCCACACCTCCTGGACCTCGTGGACCCGATCGACGGTGTGGGTGAGGCTCTCGACGGTCAGCGGCATGGGCAGCAGATCGTGACTGTTCCTCCCCGCCACACCGGTCCAACAGAGGTGGTCGCTGACCCAGCGGGCGCCTACCCGATCGCGGAGGCGCGCGACATCACGCAGGTACGCGTGATCCATAGGATCTGTCGAGCCAATCGAGAGTGATACACCATGCATCACGATGGGGTATCGCGCCGCGATCCGATCGAGAATGTCCAGGGGGCGCCCCTGGGTCTGGACGAAGTTTTCAGTGATGATCTCGAACCAGCCGACCGTAGGCCAGCGGTCGAGGATCTCCGGGTAGTGGAGCGTACGCAGCCCCACCCCGATCCCCAGATCGGGGTGTCCGAGGCGGGGCAACGGAACTAGCATCCTGCGCTCTAGTGGACCTTCGGGGACTTGCAGCCGCCCTGGCCCTTGCACTCGTTATTTCCGGCGCACTCGTTCTTGGCAGTCTTACAGCCGCCCTGGCCCTTGCATTCGTTCTTGGCGGCGCAGTCATGCTTTGCCGTGGCGCAGCCGCCCTGGCCCTTACACTCGTTCTTGGCCGCACATTCGTTCTTGTCAGTCTTACAGGCGCCGTGGCCCTTGCAGGCGTTGAGACCCTTGCAAGCATGCTTGTCGGCGGCGGCATCCGGGGTTGCCGTACCGGTCAGCGCCGCATCGGCGACGGGCGGCGGCTCGGGCTGCGGGGGAGGAGCGACAACGGGCGGCTCGACCGGCTTGGGAGCTTCATTGGCGCAGCCAGCGAGGATGCCGGCCATTGCGGCGGCGAGGAGGGTCGGGGTCGTCATGGGTGACTCCAGGGGGGGTGGCGGGGCAGAAACGCCCGGCGCCGAAGATTCCGGCACGGGACATCGGTTTCATATCACGTAATACGACGGCGCACGGCCTCGCAAATTCGCGCAACCGCCGCATCGGCGGCCGGGAGGATGCCATCCAGGCTCACGAAGCCATGCACCATTCCGGGAACCTCAATGATCTCGACGGGCACCCCAGCTTCGGAAAGGGCAACTCCGTACGCCCGCCCCTCGTCGACCAGCGGGTCGAGGCCCGCCAAAACCAGGACTGCCCGGACGCGGCCGAAGGCTGTCGCCAGAAGGGGGCTTGCCCGCGGATCGTTCCGCATCGCCGGGTCGGGCACATAGGTCTCGTAGAACCAACGCACATGGGCACTGGTCAG
Source organism: Deltaproteobacteria bacterium (assembly GCA_947445035.1). Taxonomy (GTDB): domain Bacteria; phylum Myxococcota_A; class UBA796; order UBA796; family SXON01; genus SXON01. The sequence goes on along the minus strand of CANFCK010000004.1, from coordinate 9,786 downwards.
GTAAAAGCCGTTGGCGTAGCGGATACGCGACGGCGCTTCACCCACCATGTCGGTCCCGGGGTACAGCAGGAGCTGAAACGCCGGCAGCTCGTCGGGACGGAGCAGATTGCAGAGCACGGCCGACAGGTTTCCTCCCGCTGAATCACCCCCCACCGCGAGGCGTGCCGGGTCGAAGCCCAGGGCGCCTGCCCGCTCCCTGAGCCAGCGATAGGTATCAAGAATATCATCTACAGCGGCTGGAAAGATGTGTTCCGGGGCCAGGCGATACTCCACCGAAAACACTCGGCACGCGGCGGCTTCCGCCATGCGAGAACAGAAGGTGTCGTAGGCTTCCGCCGAGCCGGTGACAAAACCGCCGCCGTGGATGTACAACAGCGCACCGGTCGTGCCGGCGCCTCGCGGGGCGTAGGTGCGTAGGTGGAGCGTCCGGCCCAAAAGCGGCACATCGATCCAATCGATCTCGACGTCGCGCACCGACGAGGCGAACGCCCGCTCGGCGAGTTCGATTTCGGCGCGCTGCGTCGCTACCGGTAGGAGGTGGTGCTCCACGGTGTCGAGCTTCAGCAGGGTCAGGAACAACCGGGTGGTCAGGTCGAGCGACTGACCGTCGAGGGTGTCGGGCACCCGCACGATGCGACGCGCGATCGCATCGGGGCTCTTCATCATCGCCACCAGTGCGTGGATGCGGACTCGATCGATGGGGTTCATGGGGCAAATGTTATACTCCGTCATCCCCTCGAGTCTCCGTGCTTCTTCTCGCGCTCTCCCTCGCCTACGCACAGACGGAGATCGGAACCACCAAGAAATTCGGCCTCGGCTTGGAGTCCGGCTCCAACACCGTCGGCCTCGCTGGCAAATACTGGTTTGGCCCCAAGACCGGTATCGCCTTCGCGGCTGGGACCAGCCCCGGCGCCGGCTTCCACGCCGGACGTGCTTCGTTCGAGGGCGAGTTCGTGCATTGGGGGGACAAGTGGTCGTGGGGGCAACTGCCGATGTATTGGCACGGCGGCGTCGATTTCGGCGCCTACATCGTCCCGGGGTACCCCACGTACCCCCGCCTCGGCGTCGGTGGCGGCGTTGGCGCCGCGCTCCAACTCAACAAGTACCCCCTCGAATTCTTCAGCCAGGTCGGGCTCGCGTTCTACCCGCTCAACGGCTACTGCGTCGACGTCACCGCTCCCCTGTCCGCCGCGCTCGGCATCGACGTTTCGGTGTTCTGCTACGTCGGACTCACCGGCGCGGCCGGAGCGCGGTGGTACTTCTAGCCATGGCGATTCTGCTGCTCCTGGCGTGCACCAACGGGCTGTCCCTCCACTTCGTGTCGCCGGAGTCCGGCGCGCGGGTGGCGGCCGGCGCCCCGTCGGCGTTGGTGGTGGAGATCACCCCCGCTGACGCCATCGACGACGTCGAACTCCGCTTCCAAATCGATGGCGGCACCGTGGAAGGCGAGTGGACCTTGGACACGGACGCCGGTGAGGCGACGTTCACCACGACAGCGCTCCCGCTCGGGCCCTTCAAGCTCAGCGCCCAAGCGACCGACGGCGACGGAGAGCGCGCCGAGGCCGAGCGCACCTTCACCGGATTCCTCAACGGGTCTCCCGTGGTCACCTTCTCCAACCCGGTCGAAGGCGGCGTCGTTCTCGCCGGTGGGCCGTTTCAGGTGAGCGCGACGATCCTCGACGCCGATGACCTCGATGGCATCGGCGAAATCGCGCTCTCGTGGACGGGGATCGGGGCCAGCGCCGCGACCGCGCCGCGGTCCGTGCTCGGGGGCGGCGAGGTCCTGTTCCTGGCCGACGCGCTGGCCCTGGGCGAGTGGGACATCGGGCTGAGCGCGACCGACGCCAACGGCGGTATCGGTGCGCTGAATGTTCACTTCTCTGCAACCGGCGGAGATGAAGACGGCGATGGGTATGCCGACGCACGGCTCGGCGGTGACGACTGCGACGACGCCAACCCCAGTGTCAACCCCGACGGCACCGAGCAGTGCAACGGACTCGACGACGACTGCAACGGCGAGGTCGACGACGACGCCGCCGGCATGACCACCTGGTACGACGACGACGACGGCGACGGCTACGGGGACGACAGCTACCCCAAAGACGCCTGCGAGCTCCCGGAGGGCCACGCTGCCCTGGCTGGTGACTGTGACGACGACGACCCTGAGGTCAGCCCGGGGGCGTTTGAACAATGTGAAACCGGCGTCGACGAAGACTGCGATGGCATCATCGACACTGACGCCGAAACCAGCTTCCGCCTGTGGGTCGACAGCGACGGCGACGGCTATGGCCGGGGTGCCGCCGTCGTGAGTTGTGCGATCCTCGACGGGTACGCCACCGTGTCGGGAGACTGCGACGACAGCCTGGCCACCGTCAACCCGGGCGGGGCGGAGGTGTGCGACAGCAGTGACCGCGACGAGGACTGCGATGGTGACGCCGACGACGACGACTCCAGCGCCACCGGGCAGACGCGACACTACGAGGACACCGATGGCGACGGCTATGGAGACGCCTTGACGCCCGGAAATCGTTGCGACGCGGGCCGCGGCTGGGCGAGCAACGACGACGACTGCGATGATGGGGAGGCCCTGTCGTGGTCCGGCGCGACGGAGGCCTGCGAGGACGGCGCCGACAACGACTGCAGCGGCGGCGACAGCCTGTGTGCGCTGGCTGGGAGCCTCAATCTCAGTGGCGCCGACGTCAAGCTCACGGGGGCCGGCGCCAACGGTTTCTGTGGCGCGGCGGTGTCCCGCGCGGGCGACCGCGACGCAGACGGCACCACCGATCTCGCGACCGGTTGTTGGGGGTATGGCACCGGCGGCACGGTCTATCTGCTCGATGGCGGCTCGCTCAGCAGCGGCTCGGTCAGCGCCGGGGTGGCGATCACCGCCGAGGCATCAGGCGACGAGCTCGGCGTGGCTGTGGCGGCGTGTGGGGACGTAGACGCGGATGGCAGTGACGACGTCGTCTTCTCCGCCCCCGGCTACGGGACGCTCGGCGGCGCGGTGTACCTGTGGTCCGGAACCCGTGGCGCCGGCGCCGCCTCCGCCGCTGACGACGAGGTGAACGGCGCCAACAACGAGGTGCTCGGCGCCAGCTTGGATTGTGGCCGCGACGTCGATGACGACGGTGCCATCGACGTGCTCGCCGGGGCGACGGGCACCGGCGCCGCTTACCTGTACGACGCCGAGACGCTCACCAAGTGGGCCAAGCTCACCGGTGGGACCGGCGCCGGCGGCGCGGTTGCCCTGCTCGACGATGTCGATGGCGACGGCGTGGACGACGTCCTGGTCGGCGACGAGCAGGCGAACAAGGCGTGGTTGGTGCTCGGGTCCACCAGCCTCGGGAACGTGACGCTCTCCTCCGGAGCCGACGCCGCCTACACCGGCGAGGCCACGGGCGACACCGCGGGCGCGTCGGTGGCTGGGCTGGGAGACGTCAACGGGGATGGCTACGGCGACCTGGCCATCGGTGCCCCCGAGAACGACAACGGCGGGGCCGCGGCGGGCAGCGCCTACCTGGTCCTCGGCCAAGGCACGCCGGTCACCACAGCCCTCGGCAGCGCCGACTCCACCCTCCGGGGGATCGACGCCTCCGACCGTGCTGGCGACGCCGTCTCGGGCCCCGGCGACACCGACAACGACGGGCGCAACGACGTGCTCGTCGGCGCCTACTACGACGAGAGCTCGGGCAGCGGCGCCGGCGCCGCCTACCTGTTGTACGGAGCCACCAGCCTGCCTACCGGAAGCCTTTCTGGCGCGGGGGCGACGGTCCTGGGCGAAAGCGCGCGCGACAGCGCTGGAGAGGCTGTCGGCGGCGCCGGTGATATCGACGGGGACGGCACCGACGACATCCTTGTGGGTGCGCCCAGTGAAGCCAGCGCCGCCAGCGGGGCCGGCGCGGTGTACCTGTTCTGGGGCGGAGCCGGATAGCGCCGGCCAGGCCGCCCGAGGCTACTGCTTTTCGAGCGCGGCCTTGTATAAGTAGTAGCTGCTGCCGTCATCGCAGTTGATGCTGCCGCCGTGCCACTCGACCTCTTTGAGCGAGCTGGCTTCCTGCATCGTGCACAGCTTGCCCACCATGTTGGTCCGATCGCCGTAGTAGGCGTCGTCCGAGGCGACATCGAGTATCTTGACGCGAGCGCCGGAGGGGATCGACTCCGTGGCACGGATACCGTCGACAGCACCGGCGGCGGGCGGCGCAATGCCCAGGTCTTCGAGCGTGGCCTTGTAGAAGTAATAGCTGTCGGTGCCGCAGGTGACCGCGCCCCCCTGGAACCCATCGTTGTTCGTGGTGTCGCCCGTGGTGAGGCAGTCGCGGCCTTCGATTTTGGCGCGGTCGGTGTAGTAGGCGTCGTCCGACTGGATCGACACCACCTTGACGCTGTGGCCAGAGGGGATGATCGATGTGGCGGTACCCGGTGTCGGCGTCGGGAACTCAGGCGTGACGGGCAGGCCGAGGGAGGCGGGATCGAAGTCGTCGCCGAAGTCGCCACAACAGCAACAAGCACCGGCTGCAAAGACAAGCATGCCGACGGGAAGGAGAAGCTTCACGGGAACTCTCAGGGGGCAAGGCTGGCTAACCAAAGGGGTTCGTTTTCGCGAGGAAAAACCCTCCCCGGGGACCGCGGGCGTCGGCACGCCCGGTCAGCGACGGCGCTTGCCCGGCTCTACCGCTCCCCCCCGGTCCCGCAGCACACCGGCCAACGACTCGCTGCCGCACAACACATCATCGACGCGCCACCCTTCGCTCGACCAGAGCAGGCGATACTCCACGGTCGTATCCTGGCCAAAGTTGCCGAACGTCGCGACGACGTGCGCCTCGGGCCCGGAGAGGCGCCCCACCGACGCCGCCGGGGACGGGTCGCGTGTCTGTGACGACTGCGATGATGGTGACGCCGACGCGACAACCTGGTACATCGACTACGACGGCGACGGGTACGGGAGCGCGCGCTACGCCTCGGTCGCTTGCGCTGCGCCGCAGGTCTATGTCGACAATGCCGACGAGTGTGATGACACCGAGGCGACCGTGTCTCCGGCCGGCGTCGAGGTCTGCAATGGCGTTGATGTGGCCGATCCGTGGATCGGGTTCAACGACCTGGCGTCGGAGGGCTCCTGGGTGTGGCAGAACGGCGACGACGCCTCCTACACCAACTGGGGGTCGGGCGAACCGAACAACTCTGGCGACGAAGACTGTGCCCACCCCTACGACAGCGGGGCCTGGAACGACCATCGGTGCTCCGGTCTGAGCACCGGCTACATCTGCGAGACGCCGTAGGCCTCCGCCAGACGAACCTTCCAGCGACGGCGGCCGAAGCGGCAGATGGGATGAGACGGCCGGCGGCACCCAATCGCGCTGTCGTGAGTGTGAGGTGCAAGTTTGATGTCGCTACGACACCAAACTCGATGTTCATCGGCGTGAGAGGGCAGCTTGGTGCCGACGGGCGCCGGAGGCGCGGCGCGGCGGCGGCGCCGGAGGCGCGGCGGGGCTACCGGCGGCAATCACGGCGACGAGCACGGCCGTGGCTACAACCGCTCCACCTTGACCTTCGACAGGTACAAGTACCGACTCCCGCAGGTGAGCCCACCTTCAAACCACACGACGTCGGCTCGTGGATGGAGATCGCCGGTGACGCGGCAGCGCTTGCCCACCAGCGCGCCGCTCTCAGCGAAGTAGGCTTGATCACTCGATATTTCCAGGATCTTCACCCGTGTGCCTTCGATGAGCGCCCCTGCCACCGGACCCACCGGCACCGGCTTCGGGGGCACAGGTGCGACGGGACCGACGCCCAGCGGCGGTTTCACCGGAAGGTCCAGGTCAGCGTGGGAGGGATCGGCGCCCAACGCCGCCTTGTAGAAGTAGTAGCTCTGCCCGTCCCGGCAGGTCATCGGCCCACCCTGCCACCCGTCCTCCTGGTACCGCATCGCCTCGGTCGGGTAACAATTTCGACCGATGAGCGAGTCGGCTTCGGTGTAAAAGGCGTCCTCGGGCGAAACCGCCACGATGCGAACCGCCTCCCCAGAGGTGGCCGCACGACGCAGCGCCTCCTCCGGCGCAACGGTCGGCGACGACACGATCACCGGCGCGGGCACCGTCGGTTTGGCCAGCGTGCCGACGGGCGCGACCGGCACGTCGAACTTGATCGTCTTGCCAAGCTGACCCGCGAGGGTCTCCCCACTGAACGCGGGTGGCAAAAGCGCGGAGCCCGGCACGCCGACGGCCACGCCGGTGACGTTGTAGGTGATGTGGTTGGCGCAGTGCAGCCGGCCCCTCCACCAGCCGTCGCCCTTGGAGTACAACGACGGGGTGCCGACGATGCAGACCTCTCCCAAAAGTGCGCCTCGCTCCATCGCGTTGGGATCGGCGCCGCCTACGTCGGTGACGACGACGACCGTCCCCGGGCCGACCGACAGCTCGCCGGCAGCGGCCACGGCGATGAAGTAAAAAACAACCATGGTCACCTCGGTTACCGACTCGACATCGTGCCGGTGCTGGTGGTCTCGCCGAAGGGCGGCGTGATCGCGATCGACTCAACCTCGCACGCCCCCGCAAGGCCGATCGTGAGCGCCAGATCATGCTGCATGCCGCCCACGCCGTAGCCGCCACCAACCTCGAAGCTCTGGGTCATCCCCGCGGTCGACACGACCACTTCCGAGCCGAGGCCAACGCCCGACAGTCGCAGCGAACTGCCGCCCAACCCATTCTCATAGAGGTGCAGTGAGTTGACGACCCACGGCGAGCCCCCCCGGGCGTGGGACGAGCCCGTCACCACATCGACGTCGCCGTCGAGATCGAAGTCGGCCACCGCGATTCCGTGCGGCCAGGGCTGGTTCAGACCGGATTCGTCACTGTCTTCCTCCCAGGTGCCGTCCCCTTCGTTGTGCCAAGTCCAGAACTGGGTGTCTGGATAATCACTCTCGCCGACGAGAAGGTCTTTCCAACCGTCGTTGTCGTAATCCAAGAACGCGGCGTGCAAGTCGCCGAGATCGGTGTGATCGTTGCCGCCGTTGCGGTCGAGCCCCAGCGCCGCGCTGTCGCCGTGTTCGAAGTGGCCGGTACCATCGTTGACCAAGAGCTGAGATTCGTCGGCAGAGACCCCCGCCCACTCATGGCGAATCTCGGCGTTGAACAGGTCGGCGTCCCCATCGTTGTCGACATCGCCGCACACCGTGGTGAAGGTGTTGCCACCCAGACGGGAAGGATGATCATCGTACCCGGGGGTCCACGCCGAATACCGGGGGTCGGGACAGGCGAAGGCCGGCTCCGGATCGCAGCCGCCGGTCACCGAACACCAACACACATAGTAGAGATTGTCCGAATAATCGAGGTTGTCATCTTCGTCGAAGCCAGCCTCTTCGCCGATTTCAACCCAGTCCCCGTCCCGCTGGGTGAACATGAGGTTCCAGCTGCGCGCGTAGGTTGACTGCAAAAGCTCCGGAGAGCGGTCCCCATCGAGGTCGCAGGCGGTGGCACCAAACCCAGGGCGCCGATTCTCGCGCTGCGTCCACGCGTTGCTCGTCCGGGTAGCCTTGAGGTCCATCGCGGTGCCGTCAGAGACGTCCGTGAAATGCCCGTCGCCCACGCCCCGATACAATTTGGGCGGCAGGGAGTTCTGGCTGCTTCCGTACTCCTCGTACCAGTTGACCAGCCACAAATCCGCAATTCCGTCGCCGTCCACCTCCGTAAACGCCGCGCTGACCGTCGGCATGGCGTCTTCGGTCTCCAGCCCGCTTTCGGCGAGGCGGGTGAAGTGTCCGGCGCCATCGTTGAGGAAGATCGCGTTGCGTTCGCCGGTGACATCTTCGGCGCCCTTGTCGTGCGAGCGCCCCGCGAAGAGGTCCACGTCGCCATCCCCATCGACATCCGCGCCGACGTACACCCCGTGACCGGACCCGGAGCGCCCGTCGGCACCGACGATGAGTCCGCTCTCGACCGTCTCGTCCACGAACACCCGCCGCCCCGCCACCTCTCGGTTCATCAGAACCCGGTGACCGAAGACGCCCGAAGCGGGGTCGTCCCGCCCTTCGCCGCCCTGCTCGTTGACCACAAGGTCCGGGTAGCGGTCGCCGTCCAGGTCCAACGCAATCATCGTGGACGCGGTGAAATCGCTGAGCCCCCAGTCCATCGTCGTCTCTGTGAACGCGGGCTGGTCACGATCGTAGAACCGTGCATCGCCACCGCAGAACCACTCGGCCGACACGCCCTCGGGCAGGCCCACGGCGTCAAGGCTGGAGTCGACGCCTGCGGATTCGTTGGAGGTGGCGCAGGCCAGCACGGCAAGAACAAACATGCGGCCTACGCTACCCCAGCGCGCACGGCTATGCTCGGCCCATGACCTTGCTCTTGCTGTTGAGCTGCGCCGGAGAGATCGTCGCCAACGACAACCCGGACTCCGCGGAGGTGACGCTCTGGCCCATCGAGCTGAGCCCCGACACTGGTCCGGCCTCCGGCGGCACCTTCGTCCGCATCGTGGGCCAGGGGTTCACCAGCGCAAGCGCGGTGACGGTGGGGGGGGCGCCCTGTGCCGAGCTGACCTTCCTCTCCGATACCGAGCTGTATTGCACGACGCCCGCCGGCAGTGTGGGCGAAAGCTGGCTCATCGTCGGCGAACGTTCCGAGGCCGTCAGCGCCCCGTTCACCTACCTGGACAGTCACACCGATACTGCGGATACCGGCGATCTACCATCGATCATCGCGGGGTGCACCCTCGATAGTCCAACCACGATGCAGGCCGAGGCCAGCGAAGCCTCACCCGAAGTCCTGGCCACCGTGCTCATCGACGGCCGCACCATCGGCGCCGGTGAGCCCCCCGGAGTCGACGCTGAGCTCGGCTTCGGCAACCCCGGAAGTGACCCCAATCTGTGGGGCTGGTTCGAGATGGACTGGTCGGTGCAAGCGGGCGAGGGCGACCAATACCGCGGCACCTTCGAGTCCACCCGGACTGGCAACTACGACTATAGCGTACGTTTTCGTGTGGATCACGGCGACTGGACGGTATGCAAGAGCAGCGCTGGTGCCTACGGCCTGGTTGAGGTCGTGCCCCCCACCAACGAGGAGGCGGTCGACTACTGCCACCTTCAGTGGCCGTGTTCGCTCTCCGTCGCGCCGAATGGCATATCGGACGAGGTTTACGCCTGGATCTACCAGGGCGGCGTCAGCGACAGGACCGGGCCCGGGGACCTCATCCTCTTCGACCTTGGCGTCGGAGAGCGCGGAACGGACCCGGAGTCCGACGTGAGCTGGAGCTGGTCGAGCATGGCCTATCTTGGCGATCAAGACGGTCTCACCGCCGGGGACCTCGCCAATGACGAGTACGTGGGCACGCTGCGGGGTCCGGCAACGGCTGGCACCTACGACTACGTGGCGCGCGCCAGTGCGGACGATGGCCTCACCTGGACCCTCTGCGACCTTGGCGGCGACTCGTGCAATGAGGGCGGGTCGTCTGACGGCTACGACAATCCGGGGACGTGTACGGTGGAGTGATACCGACGAGCCGCTCAGCCCGCCGCGCTTCCATCCCCGCGAACCAACGCAATGTCGCGCGAAGCCGCCCACGCGGCGACATCCCCCCGCGACAAGGCCACCGCCATCAGGTCGGGGAACTGCTCGGGGGTGCACGCGAATACCGGGCAACCCATGTATCCCCACGGCGATCCCCGGTACCGCCTGAGCCCTGGCGATGCGACATGGCGAACGCGAGGTGTGCATGCGACGTCGGAGTTGGCCAGCGCAGTCGAAAAGGGACTTTGTCGAGGCGTGGAAGCGGTCGGGGCTGCCCAAGACGCGG